>NZ_CP040443.1:0-1280188 GCF_005843885.1 Escherichia sp. E4742
TCATGGTATAGCCTTAAAGGCTAATCATTAGTTCTAAAGGAAGTATATTCGAGATAACACTCAAGAGATTGCAGCTTAGAAAATCACAATGTAAACCTAATTACATTATTTTTAATAAGTAGATTCATACATGGCTGCTATATTTCTCCAGTTATACATATCTTCAGCATATTTTTTAATATCAAATACTCGACATTTAAGATTTCCAAAAGACAAACCTTCTACTAATGAACTAAGCTGTTCAGAATTACTAAAATAATGTGCTAAATTATTAGTTGTGTAACGATTAAAATTGCAATCAAAGGCAAAATAGGAATATTAAAATGCATCGCTTCAACTAAAGAGGGATTTGTTCCACCAGCAGAATGTCCATGAATGTATGCAAGACAATTTTTTCTTAGTTTATAAAGCTCTTTAATATTATAGTTAGGCTCAAGTAATGTGATGTTTTGATAATTGGAATAATAAGTTTTTAGCTGACGTCCATACTCACTGTTTCCCCAATTACCCATAAATTTAATTTTTTTATCTGTATTAACGAAGGCATTCAGAATCATTTCTATATTATTTTCAGGTTCTATCCTGCAAAGCCCCAAATAATAATCATCTTTTTTTGAAGATCATCTTTTGATATACTAAGTTTAGTTGCATGATCTCCTCCATAAGCTATAACTGTACTTTTTTTCTTGTACCTGCTTTCTACATAATCAGCTATTGCTTGATTATCCGAAATTATAACATCAGCTAATTTAATAGAAATCGCTTCAGATTTTTTAAGGAATTTCTTAGCAAACACTCCCCATTTATTTCTACGCCATTCAAGCCCATCAATATTAACAATAATCTTAGATTTTGAAAATAGTTTATAAATTGGTAGAAATAAACAACCAGACACTCCTAATATTAAAGTAACGTCTGGCTTTTTTAATAAACAAATAATTAAGCACATAATATCATAAATTATGCTAGCGGCACCATTGGCATTTATAGGCAGGTAAATTAATTTTGCCTTTTTATAATTTTTCAATTTTTTTTCATATTTTTTTGAAGAGCAAAATATCTGATATTGTATATCATCAGATTGATAATCGATTAGGTTCTGAACCAGTGATTCAAATCCACCATAACAAGCAGGAACACCCACTGTGCCAACTACAGCGACCGTCTTCATTTTATTTGCTTCCATTTAAACACCTTGAGCCTAACTATTTTATTATTAAAAATTATTGAACATACCATCACGCACAGCTTTAACACAAATCTTCAATGAATTTAACTTCTCTTTTGAATATAAAATTTCGAATACAACATTCTTTGCTGCGTGAAAAAAGGCATGATAACGATACTTAAAACTATAATTTGAATGCAGCATTAAGTATATTGCATTGCGTATTTTATAAAAATTTCTGAAAGAATTATGTATCGTTACAGATCGACCAGCAAAAGTTTTCTGCCCATATCCAAGTTCATGAGAAATAATAACTGATGGAGTTTGGACAATAATCATATTTTTAGCTAATGCACGCCAACACCATTCTGTGTCAACCCAGTCTATAAAGAGTTTTTCACAAAATGGCCCTACTACACTCCATGCTTCACGTGATATTAACATCCCAGAAGCAATAACATGTGAGGGGTAAAGATCATCGTCAACTTCACTACATACAACTTTTGTACTTGTAAAAACATTTAGACTGACTGATGGGTGCATATATTTTGAACGATGATCTTTAAAAAAAGGGGAAGCACAAGCAACATTTTTACCTTGTTTTTTATTATTCGTAAACGTACTCTTAAGATTTTCAATAACATCGGTAGGAAAGCAAGTATCCTGATCTGAGAAAAATAAATAGTCAAACTCTTTTGCTTCCAAGCCCTTCGTGACACCGTGGTTTTGAGCAAATGCAATGCCTTTATTTTCAGAAAGTAAAATAATTTCAAGGTTATTAACAACAATGTTTTTTATCAACTCACTATTATTTGAGCCATTATCTACAAGAATTATTCTCTCAACTTGTGGAGCTAAAGAATTAATACATTCCGTCAAACGAATAATTTCCGGGTTATAAGTAACAATTATAGCTAACACCTTAGTCTGACACATTAAGCACTCCAAAAACCATATGATAATAGTATGTTAGATACAATAAAATTAACAGTTTGAAAAAAATAAAATAATAGTTCGTTTTTTGTTTAATAAATACCCCAATAGTTAGCATAAGGAAAAAATACATTTCCAAAATACGAAAAGCCATAACAGGAAGAGAGAAAAGGCTAAAAGTCACGTATTGCATAATACCATAACAAAAGAAAAACCTTAAAAATGGCCTTTCATTTATGATAATTGATATGTAACTAATAATAAACCAAGTAATAGCGGTAAGGGATAATGAATTTATTAAATTGACCCCAGCTTCATTGCCTATTTTTTGTCCCACACCAAAATTTCTTATTAAATATATAAACTCTTTTCCTTGTCCTGACATTGCAAGTAACACAAGAATACTGAAACAAAAATAACCAAAGCGTCTCATTTTTGGTGAATAGACAAAAGGGTAAAAACAAAAAAGGTAGAGCAGACCAATGAGTTGCAATGGCACAGAATACCGAAAAATAAAAATAAATCGGTTTATTTATAAACAAATAATATACAGAAAACATTAAAATAGAAATGCATAGACCATTTCTGAACTGAGTATAATCTAAAACCCAAAGTGCAACACAAACATAATAAATAAAGAATAAAGTCACCCCAGAAAAATTTCGCGAATAGTTAGCAAGAAACCTTTCCTTAATAAAAAAAGAACATGTTAAAATTATAAAAATGATAGCTTCATAGCTGTTAGTTATTAACATCAATCCACGATAAAATAACTCAAGAACCCCCCCCCCTTCTTCACCAGAAAAGATCTGTATATAATTATTATAGTCTCTACTTTTCCCCAGAAACTGCGTATTTGCGAGAATAAATCCTATAATAAGTGAAAGTACAAAAAATAAGTAGATAAAACTTATTAAGTTTTTATCGTGTTTATACTTCGGACTATTTTCTATCATTATACAAACATACTCAAGAATATAAGCGGCCACCTTTCCTTCAGAAGGATAAGGTGGCACACTTTATTAGAACAGTTCACTGTCCAATAATTCTGAAAATAATTTTGCTTCTTGATCTTTCTGCGATAATGCCAAGGTACTACTGCAGAAAGGCCAATCGATGTTTAAAACAGGATCGTTATAAATAATTGCTTGCTGATGACCAGGAGCATAATAGTTAGTCGTTTTATAAATGAACTCTGCTTCATCACTGGTCACCAAGAAACCATGAGCAAATCCTTCAGGAATCCATAATTGTCGTTTATTTTCTGCAGAAAGGGTTATCCCAAACCATTTTTTGAACGTTGGTGAATTTTTTCTAAGGTCAACAGCAACATCAAATACCTGACCTACAACACATCGAACTAATTTAGCCTGTGCATACGGCGCTAATTGGTAATGCAACCCCCGTAGGACGCCTTTGCTAGATTTTGAATGATTATCCTGAACAAAATTTACGTGCCTGCCTATTGCCTTCTCAAATTCAATCTGATTATAACTCTCCATAAAAAATCCGCGTTCATCACTAAACACTTTTGGTTCTAGAACGATCAGATCTGGAATATCAGTTTTAAGAATATTCATATTTTTCCCATCAATGTATAGTATTTATTTATTTGCATTTGACAATAAATTATTGAATTTTTCACCAACAATTTCCCAGCCATATTTTTTCAATACGGAAATATTAGATTGGATTTCTTTGCTTTTTTCTTCTAGGTCGAGAGTGATACAAAGATTAATTACCTCACCAAGTTTGCAAGCATCAAACTTGTCTAATTTAAGTACACTGTTAGTTTCAGTAAGTGGTGCATAATTTGAAATAACAAGACAGCCACAAGCCATTGCTTCAGCGCAAGGATAATGGAAAGCGCCATCTTCAATTAACCCAACAGCAATCATGATGTCATTGCTTCGATAAAAGGATGCCAATTCTGAATCAGATGTAATCGGAATAAAATTAACTTGGAACCCTGCAGAAATTAAACGCTCCTTATCAATTTCCTCTAAATATATCGCAATATTAATTATAATTCCAATTTTATTTTCCAGTGCACACAATACTGAAATAATTTCGCTAGTTCCTTTGTGCTTTTCTTTTCTACCAATAATCCCAATTGATGTGTAACCATTTAATAACTTATTTTTTGATCTTGGATAGAAAACATTTAAATCTACTCCTGCAGGAACTACCCCTAAAATCATCATATTTACGAGGAAGCAAGTTAGGGCTATTTAATATTTTATTAAGCGGTAGACAATATGTTAACCTCGCTATTAACTTCCATATTTTATTATCAAAAAAATTAGCCTCATACGCCTGAATATAATAAAATTTTTTATGACGTTTGATTGGTAATAATGCAACAAGATAGGCTGTCAAATGAAAACTAGCAACTACCGCATCAGGTTTTAACTCTATGCATTTACGCCAAAGATTATAGTACACTTTAATAATTCTAAATATTTTTACGCGGCTTTGATTACTCTTACTTGTGACGATTTTTGCTGTGGTAGTATAATATGGTTTAGTTTTATTATCTGGAGCAACAAAACTTACATCATGTCCATAACTCATCAATTCAGTTGCCAGCTTAGAAAGAACTCTTTCACCACCAGCCCTGCCAAATCCTAGGACAGGTATAATTATTTTCAAAATTCAACCTCTGTTTTTAATTATTTCTTCTGACATTAATAAAATTAGTAAACACAAATGCAAACAAAAAATATAAACTATATGTAATGACATAACTTATGTTAGCACCATGTACTCCATAATCTACAACAAAAATATAGGTAGTAATAATAAAGAGAATAGAAAAAAGCACTTCTGTGCTGATGAATAGTTTAGTATGACCCTGGCTTTGAAGAGGGTATGCGTAAAGAAACCCAGCAATTTTTATTACGTCCCCTACAAGTTGTAATAAAAATAATTCACGCGCAGAGCGAAACTCATCAGTAAACAAAATTTTTATTACTAAATCGCGGAATAAATAGATACTCAGTGCCATGAATGAAGTAATAAATATTACATATAATATAGTACTATTTACTTCTTTTTTTTATAAGGAAACTTGTTTTTATAATTGTCAATCTTGGTAAAAAATATGTTGACAAAGCAATTGTCACAACACCGAGATAGACCTCAGATATCTTCCATACGGCCTGCCATTGCCCCGCATCCTCCCAACCAGTTTTAGCAATCAATATTTTTCTGATACACATCAATGCTACTGGCATGGAGATAACAGAAACCAGAGCCATAAGAGTGTAATTAATAATTTTTATAATTTTGTCTTTATCCGTTTTACCCCACCAATATTTAAACCTAAACCAAGATTTATTGAGACAAAATAAAATCAATACAAGACCAGCAATAGCACTATTTATAGCTGTGGCAATCAATGCACCTTTAAGATTATAAGCTACAATCAACAAAATCATAAATATAGTAGAAATGAATATAGAAAACATCCCAACCAATATATATTGCTTGTAGAATTGTTGACCATTTAAAACTGAAGCGATTAATGTATTTAAAATTGAAAATGGCAATATACAACATGCAAAAATGATTAACCATGAATATTGCCCATCGCTAAAAAGTAGCTCGCTAATATTTTTAGATGAAAAAACAACAACAGGAATAATAAGCAAGAATAATAACACAGTAACCTTTAAGCATGCGCGCCACCATGGCGCGCATGCTTCTTTTCCTTCTTGCCAATTTTCCGCAGTATATCGAACAAGGCCTGTGCTTACAGGAGCTGAGGTAGTACCTGCAACTATTGTGATTAAGCTTTGCACCTGGCCAAGCATTGCGACCCCCGAAGGCCCTGTATAAATTGCTACTACCTTACCGATGATAAAACCCGCAATCATTTTAATGAATGTATAGATAGCGGATAATATAGTTACCTGAAGAAATTTTTTCATTACTTGTAATCATTGACCATTTTGATTACATAATCGACATCATCTTCACTCATTACCGGGCTTATTGGCAAAGAAATTACTTCATCATGAATTTGCTCAGTAATTGGAAGGTTAAGACGGGACATATCCTGATATGCTTGCTGCTTATGGGGTGGCAATGGATAGTGAATTAAGGTTTGAATCCCCTTCTCTGATAAGTATGACTGGAATTTTTCGCGATTAGCGGTTCTTACTACAAATAAATGCCAAACGTGCGCCCCCTGACTTTCGAACACTGGCAACATAATCGCAGGATTTTTTATTTCACGAATATATTTTTCAGCGATTCTTTGCCGAATCGCAGTATCTTCAGCTAATGTATGGATTTTTACTCGCAATAAGGCTGCCTGCAATTCATCCAATCGACTATTCAATCCTTGATAAATATTTTCATATTTTTTATGTGACCCATAATTTCGCAAAGCTTTTATAGTAGAAGCTAATTCTGCATTATTTGTAGTAACAGCACCCGCATCCCCCAAAGCTCCCAAGTTTTTTCCTGGATAAAAACTAAATCCGGCTGCATCCCCCCAAGCACCGGCTTTGCGACCATTACGTATTGCACCATGTGCTTGTGCACAATCTTCAAGAATCAACAGATTATATTTTCTTGCGATTTCACTAATTTCTGGCATATTGCACAATAGACCATATAAGTGAACCGGTAAAATTGCTTTAGTTTTTTCCGTAATGTAATTTTCAATTAAAGCAGGATTAATATTATAGGTTTCTATATCTGGTTCAACTAGAATAGGAACAAGTTTGTTCTCTGTTATAGCAAGAATAGAAGCAATATAAGTATTTGCTGGTACTAATACCTCATCACCATCTTCTAGATAGCCGAGTTCTTTCCATGCCCGCAATACTAATATCAAAGCATCAAGGCCATTTGCTACACCGATGCAATACTTAACTCCACAGTATTCTGCAAACTCTTTCTCGAACTGCTTAAGCTCTTCCCCCATAATATACCAACCAGAATTTAGCACTCGACTAAAAGCAGAGACTAATTCTTTGTGCTGTCGCTGGTTAATTGCATAAAGATCTAAAAAATCAATTTTATTCATTATCCTCTACCCATTTAATAAATCGAGCTGGATTACCTACTACGATTGCGCAAGGTGGTACATTTTGGGTTACGACACTGCCCGCACCAATGATTGCTTTTTCACCAATTTCAACTCCAGGTAGGATAGTTGCATTAGCGCCTATAGATGCTCCTTTGCGTATTATTGTTTGCAAAAATTCATCAGGATAGACTTTAGAACGTGGATACTTATCATTTGTAAATGCTACACAAGGACCAATAAATACATCATCCTCTATTTTTACACCATCCCAAATATACACACCGCTTTTAATTGTGACATTATTACCAATCACAACATTATTTTCAATCAAGGTATTTGCACAAATGTTGCAATTATTACCAATTACAGCACCTTTGAGTATCACGACAAACTGCCAGATAGTCGTTCCATCACCAATTGATGTCGTCTGGACGTCACTTAACTTATGAATTCTCAACTGAATTTACTCTTCTAATAAAATCATCGTAATTGCGGATATAATCAGACTCTTTATAGTAATCATCAGCAATTACAAGCAGCACACAATCATCACTAAAATCATACATTTCATGCCATATATAAGGTTCTATCAGCAAGGCTATTGTTGGATCATTAAGTTCCACCTGCTTTGTTTCCTTACCATTATCCAGATGAAATTTACAAGCTCCCTTAACCACAATAGCCAACTGACGGGTAACCTTATGTGCATGAAATCCGCGTCTTACATCATTAAGTGTCTCGAGTATGTAATATATTCTTTTGACTTCAAAAGGTATATTCCTTTGCTCCTCAAGCGCAATTAATGCACCGCGCTTATCCCCATGTTTTTCTAAAGAGATTAATTTAATATCCATTATTGAGTTCCCACATGCTATTCGCTGATCATTTTCAGCAAATATTGACCATATTGATTTTTGACAAGCGGCTCGGCCAATATCTTCACCTGCTCTGCATCAATAAATCCTTTACGATAAGCAATTTCTTCCGGGCAAGAAACTTTCAACCCTTGACGCTCTTCAATTGTTGCAATGAAGTTACTTGCTTCAATAAGGCTTTGATGAGTTCCTGTATCCAGCCATGCATAACCACGCCCCATCATAGCGACAGACAAACGTCCTTGTTCCATATAAATACGGTTAATATCGGTAATTTCCAGTTCGCCACGGGCAGAAGGCTTAAGGTTTTTCGCCATTTCCACAACATCATTGTCATAGAAATAAAGCCCAGTAACCGCATAGTTACTTTTTGGTTCCAGAGGTTTTTCTTCCAGACTAATTGCCGTACCGTTATTATCAAACTCCACGACACCATAACGTTCAGGATCATTAACGTGATAAGCAAATACCGTTGCACCGCTTTCTTTGTTAACAGCATCTTCCATTAATTTCGGCAAGTCGTGTCCATAGAAGATATTATCGCCAAGCACGAGTGCACAATCATCGCCACCAATAAAGTCTTCACCAATGATAAACGCTTGCGCAAGGCCATCCGGACTAGGTTGTACTTTATACTGAAGATTAAGCCCCCACTGGCTCCCGTCCCCCAATAATTGTTGGAAACGCGGCGTATCCTGTGGCGTACTGATAATAAGAATATCGCGAATACCCGCTAACATAAGCGTTGAAAGCGGATAATAAATCATCGGTTTATCATAAATCGGCAGCAGTTGTTTACTTACTGCCATCGTCACAGGATAAAGACGAGTGCCGGAACCACCAGCCAGAATAATACCTTTACGCGTTTTCATTTCACCATTCCTTTTAATTCATCCCGCTCTGGCATCATGAGCGAGATGCAAAAATTTGTTAAATTGCCGTAGTCGTAAATAATTCGTTGAGCATACGTTTCACGCCCACCTGCCAGTCAGGCAAGACAAGCGCAAAGTTCTGCTGAAACTTTTCTGTATTGAGGCGAGAGTTATGGGGACGACGGGCTGGTGTGGGATAGGCCGTTGTTGGCACGGCGTTGAGTTTGTTAAGAGCAAGGTTGATCCCTGCTTTGCGCGCTTCTTCAAATACCAGAGCGGCATAATCGTGCCAGGTTGTTGTACCACCAGCAACCAGATGGTACAAACCAGCAACTTCTGGTTTGTTTACTGCCACGCGAATGGCATGAGCGGTGCAATCAGCCAGTAATTCAGCACCCGTTGGTGCGCCAAATTGATCGTTTATCACAGCCAGTTCTTCGCGTTCTTTTGCCAGACGCAACATCGTTTTGGCAAAGTTATTTCCTTTACCAGCGTATACCCAGCTGGTACGGAAAATAAGATGCTTTGCGCAATGTTCTTGTAACGCTTTTTCCCCAGCTAGCTTGGTTTCACCGTAAACATTTAGCGGCGCTGTTGCATCCGTTTCCAGCCATGGCGTGTCACCGTTGCCTGGGAAAACATAATCAGTGGAGTAGTGTATAACCCAGGCTCCGACTTCATTAGCTGCTTTTGCAATCGCTTCGACGCTTGTCGCGTTAAGTAATTGTGCGAAATCCGGTTCTGATTCCGCTTTGTCTACTGCAGTGTGAGCAGCCGCATTAACAATAACATCAGGGCGAATTTTTTTGACAGTTTCAGCCACACCTTCGGGGTTGCTGAAATCGCCACAATAATCAGTGGAGTGAACATCAAGCGCAATCAGATTACCCAGCGGTGCCAGAGCACGCTGTAATTCCCAACCTACCTGCCCTGTTTTGCCAAAAAGCAGGATATTCATTACTGACGACCCTCATAGTTTTGTTCAATCCACGACTGATAAGCACCGCTTTTCACATTCTCAACCCAATTTGTATTAGCCAGATACCATTCCACCGTTTTACGAATACCGCTCTCAAACGTTTCTTGCGGTTTCCAGCCCAATTCACGGCTAATTTTATCGGCATCGATTGCATAACGGCGATCATGCCCTGGGCGATCAGCAACATAAGTAATTTGCTCACGATAAGATTTCTCTTTCGGGACTATCTCATCCAACAAATCACAAATAGTCAGCACAACATCGATGTTTTTCTTTTCGTTGTGTCCGCCAATGTTATAGGTTTCACCCGCTTGACCTTCAGTAACTACGGTATACAACGCTCGAGCATGATCCTCTACATACAACCAGTCGCGGATCTGATCTCCTTTACCATAAATAGGTAATGCCTTACCTTCCAATGCATTAAGAATAACCAATGGAATAAGCTTTTCCGGGAAATGGTATGGACCATAGTTGTTCGAGCAATTAGTCACAATTGTCGGTAAACCATAAGTACGTTTCCATGCGCGAACCAGATGATCGCTGGAAGCTTTAGAAGCAGAATACGGACTACTTGGCGCGTAAGCTGTCGTTTCCGTAAATAGCGGTAACGCTTCGTTATTATTTACTTCATCCGGATGGGGTAAGTCACCATACACTTCATCAGTAGAAATATGATGGAAGCGGAAGCCTTTTTTCTTTTCATCATCCAGACCAGACCAATAATTGCGCGCAGCTTCTAAAAGTACGTAAGTACCTACAATATTAGTTTCAATAAATGCCGCCGGGCCAGTTATTGAGCGATCAACGTGGCTCTCAGCCGCAAGGTGCATCACCGCATCGGGCTGGTGTTGTGAAAAAATACGCGCCATCGCTGCGGCATCGCAGATATCTGCATGCTCAAATGAATAACGTTCAGAACCAGAAATTTCAGCGAGTGATTCCAGGTTTCCGGCGTATGTTAATTTATCGACATTAACAACACTATCTTGCGTATTATTTATTATGTGACGAACAACAGCAGAACCAATAAATCCTGCGCCACCAGTAACAAGTATCTTCACTTTTTTATTCCATATAGCCAGAGAGCATGCTGTGAAATAGACTGCTCCAGATTTGATTAATAGATGCATTAATGCACGCTACCGCCCCTGGCTTAACAGCTACCAGAGCACTGCGTACATTTCC
Organism: Escherichia sp. E4742; assembly: GCF_005843885.1. Lineage (NCBI taxonomy): Bacteria > Pseudomonadati > Pseudomonadota > Gammaproteobacteria > Enterobacterales > Enterobacteriaceae > Escherichia > Escherichia sp. E4742. Next base: position 11,057 of record NZ_CP040443.1, read on the forward strand.
ACGATGTGACGAGCGTAACCCACTCGTGCCAAATCCGAAAAATTCAAACGCTAATTGTCTTACCAAACAGCTGTAGAAACAAGGAAAATCCTGGAAAAATTTGAACTATGATTGCAAGCTAACATGCTGTTTTTATTGTACTTATAAAAACGACAACGGCAGTGAGATTCAATGCGCAAAACTTATGCTATGAATCTTCACTGCCGTTTTAATTTCTTACTGACCGACACTTCCTGTCAGATTTTCGTTATTCGCTTAACAACTTCTCAATGCCTTTTCGGAACTTAGCCCCTTCTTTCAGGTTGCGTAGTCCATACTTTACAAACGCCTGCATATAACCCATTTTTTTACCGCAGTCGTAGCTGTCCCCAGTCATCAGCATTGCATCAACCGCTTGTTTTTTTGCCAACTCAGCAATGGCGTCAGTCAACTGAATACGCCCCCATGCACCTGGCTGAGTGCGCTCCAGTTCAGGCCAAATATCGGCAGAAAGCACATAACGCCCTACTGCCATGATGTCTGAGTCCAGCGTCTGCGGCTGATCGGGTTTTTCGATAAATTCAACAATGCGGCTGACTTTACCTTCACGATCCAGCGGCTCTTTAGTCTGGATCACAGAGTATTCAGAGAGATCGCCCGGCAAGCGTTTTGCCAGAACCTGGCTGCGGCCAGTTTCATTGAAGCGCGCAATCATTGCGGCCAGGTTGTAACGCAGCGGATCGGCACTGGCGTCGTCGATAACAACATCCGGCAGCACCACGACAAACGGGTTATCGCCAATGGCTGGTCTGGCACACAAAATAGAGTGGCCCAGACCTAAAGGTTCTCCCTGCCGCACGTTCATAATGGTCACACCTGGCGGGCAGATAGATTGTACTTCCGCCAGAAGCTGGCGCTTCACGCGCAGTTCAAGGAGAGATTCTAATTCATAAGATGTGTCGAAGTGATTTTCGACTGCGTTCTTGGACGCATGAGTTACCAGGAGGATTTCTTTGATCCCTGCAGCCACAATCTCGTCAACAATGTACTGAATCATTGGCTTGTCGACGATGGGTAGCATCTCTTTAGGAATCGCCTTAGTGGCAGGCAACATATGCATCCCAAGACCCGCTACAGGAATAACTGCTTTTAAATTCGTCATTATTTCATCCACCTGTAAAATGGTTGCTGAATTATAGCTTGTTCGATTTTTTTCGCCAGCATCAATTCCCCTGAATTGATTACTGATTTACTTCCGATGTTACGCCGCTTCGCTCAAGATTGCAGTAGCGTTATTCCTAAGTATGGTTCTATTTTTCCAGGAATGGTCGCAAATCTACCTGCCCCGCTCCGGCAGCTTAAAGTTAATATTTTCCACATTAACGACATGGTGATTAATCCTGTCGATATCGACTGAACTTTGTCCTTTTTCATTCACTGCATGAACATTTACCAGCGACAGTAGCGTCTCGTTCTTTGCCATAAAGACACCACGAACGTCCTTTCGCAGGTCGAAATTCATGGTCAATGCTGGACCCGCAGTGGATTCTTGCATTACGTTGATATTACGCATAAAAATGTGTTGCGGCTTGTTGTGAAGCTCCAGCGAAGCACGCTTCATTTCAATGTTGGTCAACGCCACGAATGAGACGGCATTCCCTGCGGAAATTTGGATTCCGCGCAATTTCCAGGCAAGGTTAGTGTTATCAAGATGAATATTATTCAATCTGAAGTTTTGCGGTATTGAGAGATACTTACCTTTAATGACCCCGTAACCGATTAACATTCCGGCACTATTGGTCATTTTTATATTGTCAATAACAAAGTTATCACATCCATATATCGCTACCGTGGCGTTATCAATACCCGCTTTCTTGCTGAAAGCTGGCGTAATATTATGAGCCTTGATATTACGAATGATGAAGTGTTTGCCGTTCTCAACATGAATCAGTTGCCGACAATCCGATCCCGTGATATTCGCCACGACAAAGTTTTTAACCGACTGGTCTTCCGGGTAGTTATTATCGTAAGTACTTCCTGCCAGTCCTATGCCAATACCCCAGTTGATTTTGCCGTTAGTACAGTTGATGCGCTCGATGACATGGTCGGATATCAAAATGTCGCGATCATTGATTGCTACATTCCATTCAATGGCGTCGCCCTGTAAGTCGCTGAACTTACAATTGGTGATGTTGGCACCGATAATCTGGTTATGAAATCCCTGGCGTAAGATGGCGTAATTAGCGTGGCTAACGGTCAGGTTATCGATAGTTAGGTTGCGCATGACACGTTTATTTTTGCCGCCGATATAAATCTGCGTTACCGGGCCAAAGCCGCTCATCGCCAGCCCTTTGATGATGCAGTCAGAGCCGCGCACATCAAGGGTGATGTTATGCATACTGCCACCCTTCGCCCCTGTCACCTGACTGCCGTCCTGTAAGACAAATCGCCCTCTGCCATTGCCGCGCAGGCTTCCAAGGATGTGTAACGTTTTGCCAGGAGGGATGAAGATGCCGGTGTTGATATTGTCGCAAACCAATCCGGCGGGCACGACGACCGTTTGCCCTTCGCTGAAGGCTTGTTTAAATGAGGCGTTCCAGTCGTGTGGATTGTAGTCGTTGATGTTAACGCTTTGTCGGGCGGGAAGTGCACGGGCAAAAGGGGTATGGAGGAAGGCAAGCGCGGAGCTCGCCGTCAGGAAGGTGCGTCGGGAGATTTTTTTAAATGACATGCGTTCTCCTCTATAAAGCTTGCAACAAGCTGGCGAGTTCTCGGTTAATCACCTGCTGGTTAAAATCGTGTTCGACTTTTTCGCGCGCACGTTTGACAACCGGAGCCAGTTCATCGGTGTCCAGTTGGCTAAACGCCGCAAGCCGTTGCGCCAGTGCATGGGCGTCGTTTTCCGGCACCAGCCAGCCAGATTTATCGGCCTCCACCAGTTCCGGAATACCGCTATGCAGAGTAGAAACCACCGGAATGCCGACCGCCATCGCCTCCATCAGCGCCACCGGAATGCCTTCCATATCACCATCCGCACCTGTAACCGATGGCAACAGGAAGACATCCGCGTCGTCGAGCATCGCCTTCACTTCATGGCTCGGTTTAAAGCCCGGCATCTCTACCACATCTTCCAGTTGATATTGTTCGATGAGGGTGCGCAGGCGTCGTTCCCACGGGCCAATACCGAGGATGCGATAGCGAAATGCCACGCCCTGCTCTTTCAACTGACGGCAGGCTTCAATCGCCACATGCAGGCCTTTTTTCTCGGTTAAGCGTGCGACGGAAATGATTTCCAGCGGTGTTGCGGGCGCTTTCACGGGACGCGGGCTAAAGCGCGTCATGTCCACGCCCATGCGCGATACGGCGATTTTTTCCCTCGGGCAGCCCATTTTTTGCAGCCTTCCGGCCCACAGATCGCTTATCGGTAGCATCAGGTCGCCACGGCGGAACAGTTGCTGATATTCCGAAGTGTAATGACTGAGCACTTCCCGACTGGAGATATCAATGCCGTGGAAGATTGTGGCGATTTTGCCGCGAATGACATCCAGTTCGCGTAGTTTTGCTGCGGTTACCCCCGCAGGGCCAAAATGAGCAATAAAGACATCGGCATGAAACGGTGTTGCGACCTGGCCGCAAATGGCAGACAAAATCAGGTTCCGCGACTCGGCACCATAGCGTTTTATGTTAAGCGCCTGCCAGGTATTTTTGCGATGAATGCCGCGTAAGGTCTGGCTGGCGCGGTGGCGCAGTTTCGCTACTTTGCCTTGAGGTTCGTCCTGCAACCAGCGGGTTCTGGCGGCAAGGTTATATTTCGTCCATGCCGCGTGGGTATTCTGGGTGTCACCTTTTTGCAGCGCGACAATCTCTACCTCAAATCCCATATCAATAAACGCGGTAATTTGGTTGAGGACGAAGGTTTCCGACGACAGCGGAAATTTCAGTAAAAAGAAGCCGACCTTCATTTCGCCTCCCCGATGCGCTCAAGCACAGACTGCACCATCTGCATTCCCGTCTGACGTTCGCGACTGACGGCTTCGTTAAGTCGTGCGTTCAGCGCCGGAAGCTGGCCTAAGGTATCCACAACCATCGCTTGCAGGCTGCCGTCTAATAAATGACGGATATCAATCGCCATCTGTGGCAACCCCAGTTGTTGCATTATCCCGGCGGATTTATGTTCGTAGTTGATGGCAATTGCCGGAGTGGCAAAGTTCATGGAGATAATGGCGGAGTGCAGACGCGTACCAACGGTGAGTTCACAGGCACCGAGGATTTTGCCCATTTCCAGATCGTTAAGTTCATCCATCACCACGTGGTAACGGGCAGGATCGCTGATGTGCTGGCGCAGATTGAGCGCCACCATGCGGTCGTCTTTGTTATAGCTGTCGATGCCCGTACAGGTGGAGAGCGCAATAACCTGATAGCCTTCGTCGAGAATGCGATTGACCACCCCGGCAAAGGCTTTTTCATACGCTTGTTGAGTGGTGCCGAGACGTTTGTCGAACGGTGCCAGTTCGCGCAGGGTAATTGCCACCGTTTTCTGTTGTGCGGCAACGTCCAGCCAGTGTTGAACGGCATAGCTGGCGGTAAAGTCTTCTGTGTGGTGATCGACCAGCCACGCGGTATCGACGCCATGTTCCACTTTTGCGGTAGTGATATTGCTGCGTTTCATTAAATCGAGGCTGACCGATTCGCGCAGGATCAGCGCGTCGCAGTGACCGAAAACGTAGTTCGCCAGTTGGTTAAACTGCTCATCCTGGAAGGGGCCGACGCTGTGACCAATCATAAACAGCGGCTTTTTCGCCATAAATGTGCAAAGCGCATGTTCAAACTGCGGCACGCCATAGAGATCGACAAAAAACGATCCGCCGACCTGAATAATGGCGTCGTAGCCTGACAGCAAGCGCACGAAGTCGGTGAATCCCTGGGCAATGGCGATATTACGCAGCTTGCCGGTGTCGGTCACACGGGAAAGCAGTACCTGGTGTTGATAGCGGCGACGGAGGACTTTTTTAACGCGCCCGACAACGCCCGCTGCGCTGTTGTGTTGTTTCATTTGCAGGAACAGCGGATCGCCCATCACCGGGCGATTAAGCAGCCAGGAAGAACTGACCGGATAGCGACTCATGACGTCCACTTCGGCGTGTGGATTGAGGATGTTGATGGCATCAAGTAAGCCGCGCAAGATAGCGCTGTCGCCACGATTGCCGCAAGTGTGGTTGCCCAGAATAAGTAATTTCATTTTTTCCTCATAAATTTGATGCCAGGTGAGGCTGTGTTTGTTGTTTTCATTGCCGCTTTTTGCCTGATGCGACGCTGACGCGTCTTATCAGACCTACAAGATCCGAGCACAGAACCGTAGGACGGATAAGGCGTTCACGCCGCATCCGGCATTCAGTGCCTGATGCGACGCTGACGGGTCTTATCAGGCCTACAAGATCCAAGCCCAGAACCGTAGGACGGATAAGGCGTTTTACGCCGCATCCGGCATTCAGTGCCTGATGCGACGCTGGCGCGTCTTATCAGGCCTACAAGATCCAAGCCCAGCCCCCCAGGACGGATAAGGCGTTTTACGCCGCATCCGGCAACCGTCGTCGGAACCGAAAACAACCATTCACCCCGCCCGTAAAAGCATTTTCATTTTTTCGCTGCGACAAAACTGACGCTTCACTTCCACCACCAGCGGATGGCGCGACAGCACAATCATCACTACAAACGCCAGCACGCCCGCGGCTATTTGCACCGCCAACAGCATCCCCAGCGCCAGTTGCCCTTTCAGCACAATGCCCAGCGCATAACTGACCACCAACGTCGGTAGCGAGAGATAAAACGGCAGCCATAAACTCAGAATGTACTGGCGATAACTGGAACCAAGCACCGGCTTAATCATCACGAAATAGCTCAGAATGGTGTTGATAATCTGCACCAGCAGGAAGCCAAGCGTGACGCCTATCGCGCCCGCCATCTGCCCACCAATAACAATCGCCGGGATAAACAGAAAGGTTTTGAATACGTTGAATTTAAAGCTGATATCGACCCGCGCTTTCGCCATCAGCAGCGAGCCAATCGGGTTACCCACCGAACGCAGCAGCCCCACCACACACAGCAATTGCAGCACCGGAATAATGCTGTTCCACTTCTCGCCAAACACCAGCGGCACAAAATTATTCGACACCACCATCAACCCCAGCAGCGCCGGGAAGTTGATAATCCCCACCACCGACAGCAGCTTGTAGAAGTTAACGCGCAGCTTTTCGGTGTCGTCCTGAATTTTGGCAAACGCCGGAAACAGCACGCGGGTGATGATTGGGTTCAGCTTCATCGGCGGCACAACGGCCACGTTATAGGCCAGGTTGTAACCCCCAGCTACGCCCGCGCCAAGAATACGCGCCAGCACCAGCGTTGAAAGGTTGGTATTGAGATAGTTGATGATGCTGTCCGCCGTCAGCCAGGCACCAAAACGTAAGTTCGGCGCCACCGACGCCAGCGAGAAATGCAGACCAGGGCGATAAATTTTGCGGCCGAAGTAACCAAACAGCAGCGTTCTCACCGCACTATTGACCAGATAACCCAGGATCGCGGTCATCGCCAGCGGCCAGAAATGAGCACTAACCACCGTAAAAGTAAATCCCGCCAGCACCGCGCTGGTTTCGATCATGCCGATTTTGTTGAACTCCAGTTCCTTTTGCATCAATGCGCGGAACTGCTGCCCGTGGGGGATCACCACAAACGCCAGCGACAATGTTTTAATCAACGGCACCAGATCCGGGTTATTCAGCACGTCACCAATGGCATCACTCAACAAAAACACCGCCACGCACACCACGATCCCCAGCCCAACGTTCAGCCAGTACAGCGTAGTGAGTTCAAGGTGGCTGATTTCTTTTCGCTGAATAATGGAATTAGCGATACCGAAGTCAGAAAGCGTATCTGCCAGCGCGATAATCACCAGCGACACGGTAAGCAGGCCGAACTGGTGGTTATCGATAATCCGCGCCAGCACGGTCATCTGCACCAGCCCGAGACCGATAATGATCACCGTGGCAATCGCCGACCACTTCGCGCCGCTGATGGTTTTTTCACGTAAGCTCATATCAATATGCCGCTTTGTTAACGAAGCCTTTGAATACCGTCAGGAAAACGATTTTGATATCGAGCCAGACGCTCCATTCGCGGATGTACTCAAGGTCGAACTCGACGCGTTTTTCCATTTTCTCCAGCGTGTCGGTTTCGCCGCGCCAGCCGTTGATCTGCGCCCAGCCGGTAATGCCCGGTTTCACTTTATGGCGCAGCATGTAGCCTTCAATGAGCTGGCGATACTGTTCGTTATGCGCCACTGCGTGCGGACGTGGACCCACAATCGACATCCCACCGGTCAGCACATTGATAAACTGCGGCAATTCATCCAGCGAGGTGCGGCGCAGAAAGTTCCCCACTTTAGTGACGCGCGGATCGTTCTGCGTCGCCTGGGTCACCACGCTGTCGTTCTCCATCACTTTCATCGAACGGAACTTCCACACTTTGATCGGTTTGCCATCCATGCCGTAGCGAGTCTGGCGGAAGATAACTGGCCCCGGTGAACTGAGTTTCACCGCCAACGCAATACAGCACAGCACCGGGGAGATCAGCAGCAGGATAAGCGTTGCCAGCACAATATCTTCCGCACGTTTGAGCAGGCGGTTAACCCCGGAAAGCGGCGTGTCATACAGCGGCACCACCGGTACGCCGTTCATCTCTTCGATACGGGAATGGAGAATGTTGAAGGTAAAAACATCGGGGATCAGCAGCACCGAACAGGTGGTGTCCGCCAATTGATGGACCAGTTTTTTCACGCGCGCGCCGTCGCACATTTGCATCGCGATATAGACGTTATGAATCTTGCCCGCTTTCGCATCCTCGACCAGTTGTTGCAGGTTACCCGCCCAGTCGTTAGAAACGCCGCCCGGTTTCGGGTCGTGGTAAACACCCACCACTTCAAACCCTAACCACGGCTGGTTACGGAAGCTCTCCATCAGCATTTGCCCGGCGGCTAAATCCCCCGCCACCGCGACCATGCGCTTGTTATAGCCATGATTACGCAGCCAGCCCGCCCCAATGCGAATACACGAACGGCAAACCACCAGTCCGATACTTGTCAGCGCATACCACGCCAGCCAGATTTTCAGTTGCGTGTCGAAATCATTGTTAAACGCCACCAGTCCGGCGCTGAAAATCACGCTTAAGGTCCAGTTTTGTAGCAACAAGGCAAATTCTGTCGCTGCCCGAACACCGCGCCATGAGCGATAAAAATCGGTGATGCCGCCCAGCATCTGGAACACCACCAGCGTAATCAGCGCCACCAACAGGTGCATGTAGAGGAATGACAGTCCGCTCACTTCGCAAACCAGCCATAGCCCGGCAAACATGATGGTGATATCTGAAAAGCGTTGCACCATAGAGATTAACGATGCATTGGTTTTCGCTCGCTCGCGCTTTTTTAGATTTGTCATCGTTGTTCCTGTTATTAGCCCCTTACCCGCAATGGGGTAAGGGAAGATCCGACATTACTCGTTCAGCAACGTCAGCAAAGTTCGCGTTCGCGCTTCCATCAGCGGCACATCACCGCGCGATTCCACATTCAGGCGCACCACCGGTTCGGTGTTGGAGGAGCGCAGGTTAAAGCGCCAGTCGGCAAAGGTCATGCTGATGCCATCGGTGCGATCCACCGCCAGCGCCTCGCGGCTAAAATGCTGTTCGACGCGGTTAATCGCCTCAACGGGTTGCGCCAGTTTGCTGTTGATCTCACCGCTTGCCGGGAACGTCGCCATGCGGTCGCGCACCAGTTCGCCCAGCGTTTTCCCTTTCAGGCATACCAATTCGGCTACCAGCAGCCACGGGATCATGCCGCTGTCACAGTAGGCGAAATCACGGAAGTAATGATGCGCGCTCATTTCGCCACCGTAGATGGCGTCTTCCTTGCGCATACGTTCTTTAATAAAGGCGTGTCCGGTTTTCGACATTACCGGCGTGCCGCCTGCGGCAGTCACCACATCGATGGTGTTCCAGGAAAGACGCGGATCGTGGATGATCTTCGCGCCGGGATTTTTTTCGAGGAACGCTTCTGCCAGCAGGCCGACGATGTAGTAGCCCTCGATAAACTGCCCTTTTTCGTCAAACAGAAAACAGCGGTCAAAATCGCCATCAAAGGCAATGCCCATATCCGCGCCGTGTTTGATGACCGCATTCCGGGTGTCGTCGCGACATTCCGGCAGCAAAGGATTAGGAATACCGTTGGGGAAATTGCCATCCGGCGTGTTTTGCACTTTGATTAATTCCAGTGGTGCACCGAGGACTTTAAAGCGGGCTTCAATGGCGTCCACCACCGGACCCGCCGCGCCGTTCCCGGAGTTGATCACCAGTTTGAGCGGCGTGAGGTTTTTGACGTTGATATAACCGAACAGGTGATCAACGTAAGCGTCGCGCAGGGTAATTTTCTGATAGCGACCACGTTTGGTTTCATCGACGGGAGGAAAGTCGTTGGCTTCTGCCAGACGCTGGACGTCGCGCAGCCCGGTATCGCCGCTGATCGGGCGAGCCCCTTCGCGCACCAGCTTCATGCCGTTGTAATCCATCGGATTATGGCTGGCAGTGACTTCGATGCCGCCATCCACGCCGAGATGGAACGTGGCGAAATAGATCTCTTCGGTGCCGGACATGCCAATATCCAGCACATCGACGCCCGCATCCTGTAAACCTTTCGCCAGCGCCAGTTTTAAGGTTTCGCTGGTAAGACGGACATCACCGCCTAATACAATGCTTTTCGGTTTAAGAAATTCGCCATAGGCGCGACCAATGCGCCAGGCAATATCTTCATTCAGTTCTTCGCCTAATTTTCCGCGAATATCATAGGCTTTAAAGCAGGTTAATTTTTTCATGTCGTTACCCTTTTTCAGGCAATAGTTGACCCTGACCGAAGCGGCCAATTTTGTTTTTGTCGTTATTTACATCGCAGTTTCGCATTCATTGCCTGATGCGACGCTGTCGCGTCTTATCAGACCTACAAACACCGAACCGTAGGTCGGATAAGGCGTTCACGCCGCATCCGACAAACAGCGCCTGATGCGACGCTGTCGCGTCTTATCAGGCCTACAAATCCGAACCGTAGGTCGGATAAGGCGTTCACGCCGCATCCGACAAACTGCGCCTGATGCGACGCTACCGCGTCTTATCAGGCCTACAAATCCGAACCGTAGGTCGGATAAGGCGTTCACGCCGCATCCGACAAACTGCGCCTGATGCGACATTTACACCCGCCCGTAGCGGTCCGCGAAGCGCACCACATCATCCTCTTCGAGATAAGAGCCGGAGCGCACTTCAATTAAATCGAGCGGAATTTTCCCCGGATTTTCCAGACAGTGCGTCGCCCCGAGCGGAATATAAATGGACTCGTTTTCACCAAGCAGTTTGATATCACCATCAATGGTGACTTTTGCCGTTCCCGCGACCACTACCCAGTGTTCCGCGCGGTGATGGTGCATCTGTACCGACAATCCCTCGCCCGGCTTCACGGTGATGCGTTTCACCTGGTAGCGGTCGCCTGCGTCGATAGAGTCATATTTGCCCCACGGGCGATACACTTCGCGATGCACCCGATGCTCATGGCGGCCATCGGCTTTGATCTGCTCGACCACTTTTTTGACATCCTGCACCGAGTTGCGATCGGCAATCAGCACCGCGTCTTTGGTCTGCACCACAACCAGATCTTTCACCCCGACGGTGGTCACCAGGCCAGATTCGGCATACACATAGCTGTTTTCGGTTTTGTGATTAATCACATCGCCATGGCAAACGTTGCCTTCGGCGGTGTGGGCGCTGATCTCCCATAATGAAGACCAGGAACCGACATCGCTCCAGCCCGCATCCATCGGCACCACAACGGCATCTGCCGTACGTTCCATGACCGCGTAATCCACCGACTCTTCCGGGCAGGCGAGAAACGCTTCTTCATCCACACGAATAAAATCGAGATCCGGATCGACGGCGCTCATCGCTTTTTCACAAGCGTCGAGGATGTCCGGGCGATATTTTTTCAGTTCTTCGAGATAACGTCCGGCGCGGAACAGGAACATGCCGCTGTTCCAGTAATATTCGCCGCTTGCCACATAGGCCTGGGCGGTTTCCAGATTCGGTTTTTCGACAAACTGCGCCACTTCAAAGGCCACCGCATCCTCCTCACCAGCAGACACTTCACCGCGACGAATATAGCCATAACCGGTTTCTGGTAGATCCGGCACAATGCCGAAGGTCACCAGTTTGCCCGCTTCGGCATACGGCATGGCGTTACGCACGGCGGCGCGAAAAGCGTCTTCATCGGCAATCACATGATCCGCCGCCAGCACCAGCATTAGCGGGTCGCTCTCCGGGCTATGACGTGTTGCCGCCAGTGCCGCCAGCGCAATGGCGGGGGCGGTGTTGCGCCCTGCCGGTTCGAGAATAATGTTCTCGGTGAGTTTGTTCAGTTGGCGCAGCTGTTCCGCGACAATAAAGCGGTGCTGCTCATTGCAAATCACCACCGGGCTTTCGCACTCCACGCCGTTCAGGCGGCAGATGGTGGTTTGCAGCATGGTAAGATCACCTTTCAGGCATAAAAACTGCTTGGGATAAAGTACGCGGGAAAGCGGCCATAAGCGGCTCCCGGAGCCACCTGCCATCACGACTGGATAGAGTTTCGACTGCGCCATAATTATCCCCGAATATCATTTATAAATTGACGTAACACGTTCTCTTTATCGAGCGTGCGTTCGGCATATTCACGTGCCACCGTGTTGTGTTTGGGCAGCAGGAGCGCCTGGCGAATCCCCGCCACCAGCGCCTCCACCGATTCCGGTTCTACGCAAATCGCTATTCCCGGAAAGGTTTCGCAAAGCTGCCCCAGTTCTGTGTGGGCTTCTGCGGTAATCACCGCGTTACCACCTACTGCCAGAATATTGGTTAGCTTTGACGGCAGTACGGCATCTGCCGCGCCGCGTTTTTGCACCACCAGATGGCAATCGCCCATCTTCAGCAGTGCGGGTAAAGCGTCATACGATTGCAGCGGGAAAAATTGCATGTTGCGCAGTCCGCGCTGCTGCGCCATTTTTTCCAGCCGCGCTTTGCCGCCGCCCTGCCCGACAATGGCAAAAATCAGCGGTTCATCGCGCAGGCGATCGGCAGCTTCAATAACGTTTTCCAGCCCCTGCTTTTCACCAATATTGCCGGAGTAAAGAATGATTTTTTTGTTATCCGGCAGGCCAAGCTGGTTACGAAGGGCATCAACATCGGCGTCTGCAACATATTGAAAACGGGCAATTTCCGACCAGTTGGGGAAGAAGATGACGTTTTCCGACGCCACGCCTTTTTCGATGGCTTTATTCATCATCGAACGCGAAATCGTGGAGACGTTATCAACGTTATGCAGTCCGCTACGTTCGAACGCCGTCGCCAGCTGTGCCACTTTGCCGCCTTTGCTTTTTCCGGCAAGGCCCAGCCCCAGCATGGCATCCACTTCGTAATCCTGAATATGCAGCACGGTACGCGCACCAGAGAGTTTCGCCAGCAGGCGCATTCCCGGCGTGCAAAACAGCGTTGGCACCACGCCGATAATGCGATCCGGCTTCCAGCGACGTTGCGCCATCAGCGGGAAAAAACTGCTGGCGGCAAAACTGCCGAGATGTAACAGGCGTTTCAGCGTGCTCGGCTGTTTTGGCACGTACAGCGGGCAGCGCCACACTGTGGCTGCTCCCTCTTCTCGTTTATAACGCCAGGCAGAATAGTTCTCCGCCACCTGCCACTGCGGGTAGTAAGGCGGCGCGGTAATGACCCGCACCTCGTGGCCTTGTGCCGCCAGCCATTCCACCATCTCGCCGGTGTATTTGCCGATGCCGGTTAACTCCGGCGAGTAGTTAATGCCGTAGACCAGTATTTTCATAATCCGGGTACTCCGGCACGCTTCTCAGCGAGAAAATAGGCGCGGCTGTTAGCGTGAACATTGTCACTGGCGAGCAGTGCGTCCGGCGTCAGCCAGCGGTAATCGTCATGCTGCTCATCCGGCAGTAACAGCTCTTCTTCCGCTACTCTGAAGCGAAAACCGAGCACCACATAGTGAGTGGTGAAATCCGTGCCGGAGAAGTTATCGTCATAAAAGTGCTGCCAGACACCGTAAAACTGGCCTGCTGTTATCGGCAGACGCAGCCCCAGTTCCGCCATCGTCAGCCGCTCAAATGCGGATTCCAGCGTTTCGTCTTTCTGCACGCGCCCTCCCGGCACAAACCAGTAACCCTGCGCCGGGCGGTTGGTTCTTTTGCCAAGCAGAAACTCGCCGCGACTGTTCTCGACAATAAAGTCGAGAGAGACAAGCGGAGTGGAGCGCACTACCGTGGCAAAGTCTTCCTGACGTAAAAACATCATTACCCCCGAAAGCGGTCTTGATTCTCAAGGAACCACTGGTAAGTGCTGGCAAGCCCCGCTTCCAGTGAGATTTCGTGATACCAGCCAAGCTGATGCAGGCGCGTCACATCCAGCAGTTTGCGCGGCGTGCCATCCGGTTTGCTGGCATCAAAAACCACCCGACCTTTGTACCCCACCACTTTGGCGATGGTTTGCGCCAGCTCGCGGATAGTGCAGTCAACGCCGGTGCCGACGTTAATGTGCGACAGCATCGGCTGGGTATTTTCCAGCCAGACTTCGTGCGCCAGCTCCATCACATGAATGCTTGCCGCCGCCATATCATCGACGTGCAGAAATTCGCGCATCGGTGTACCGCTACCCCACACCACCACGTCCGGCGCATTCTGTGCCGTCGCCTCGTGGAAGCGACGCAGCAATGCAGGGATCACATGGGAGTTACTCGGATGGAAGTTGTCGTGCGGTCCGTACAGGTTGGTCGGCATGACTGAGCGGTAATCGCGTCCATACTGGCGGTTGTAAGATTCGCACAGTTTGATCCCGGCGATTTTGGCAATGGCATAAGGCTCGTTGGTCGGCTCCAGCGTACCCTGCAACAGCTCGCTTTCTGCCATCGGCTGTTTTGCCAGTTTCGGGTAGATACAGGACGATCCGAGAAACAGCAGTTTGTTCACGTCGTTCTGATGCGCGGCGTGAATGATGTTGCTCTCAATCATCATGTTCTGGTAGATGAAATCCGCCGGATACGTGTTGTTGGCGACAATGCCGCCCACTTTCGCCGCCGCCAGATAGACCTGGTTAATGCGTTCGCTGGCAAAGAAATCATGCACCGCGCGGCTGTCCAGCAGGTTCAGTTCGTCGCGGGTGCGTAATACCAGTTCCACATCACCGCGCTGTTCGAGCTGCCGCCTGATGGCGGAACCGACCATCCCGCGATGGCCAGCGATAAAAATTCGTTGTTTACTCATGCTTATGACTCCAGCGCGATCGCCACGTCGTAGCCGTGAGATTTCAGCAGAGAGTGTTTTTTCGCCGCTTCAAGGTCGTTAGCCACCATTTCAGACACCATCTCTCTGAGGGTGATTTCTGGTTTCCAGCCCAGTTTTTCGTGCGCTTTGGTCGGGTCGCCGAGCAGCGTCTCTACTTCAGCCGGACGGAAGTAACGCGGGTCAACGGCGATAATCACATCGCCCGGTTTAACGCCCGGCGCGTCATGCCCGGTGACGGAAACCACAATGCCCTTCTCTTCAACGCCCGTACCTTCAAAGCGCAGTTTGATGCCCAGTTGTGCCGCAGCCATTTCCACGAACTGGCGCACGGAGTACTGAACGCCGGTAGCGATAACGAAATCTTCCGGCTGTTCCTGTTGCATCATCATCCACTGCATTTTCACGTAGTCTTTGGCATGACCCCAGTCACGCAGGGAATCCATGTTGCCGAGATACAGGCACGACTCCAGCCCCTGAGCGATGTTGGCGATTGCGCGGGTGATTTTGCGGGTAACGAAGGTTTCGCCGCGGCGCGGGGATTCATGGTTAAACAGAATGCCGTTGCAGGCGTACATGCCGTAGGATTCGCGGTAGTTAACGGTGATCCAGTAGGCGTACAGTTTGGCGACCGCATACGGAGATCGCGGGTAGAACGGCGTGGTCTCTTTCTGCGGAATTTCCTGCACCAGACCGTACAGTTCAGAGGTGGAAGCCTGATAAAAACGGGTTTTCTTTTCCAGACCGAGGAAGCGGATCGCCTCCAGCAGGCGCAGCGTACCCATCGCATCAACGTCTGCGGTATATTCCGGTGACTCAAAAGAAACCGCAACGTGGCTCATTGCGCCCAGGTTGTACACTTCATCCGGCTGCACTTCACGCAAAATGCGCGTCAGGTTGGAGGTATCACTCAGGTCGCCATAATGCAGATGGAATTTCGGGTTGCAGGTGTGCGGATCCTGATAAATGTGATCCACGCGCTCGGTGTTGAATGACGATGCGCGACGCTTAATACCATGCACCTCGTAACCTTTTTCCAGCAGCAGTTCTGCCAGGTAAGAACCGTCTTGTCCGGTTACACCGGTGATGAGAGCGACTTTTGACATGTCTTATTCCTCTGTATTTTTTGAATTTATTCAGTTTCAACGCGTTCGCGTATCACCACTGCGGGATTCCCCCGGCAAATGGCATTTGCCGGAAGCGATTTAAAAACACTGCTTCGCGCACCCACGACGGTGCCGTCGCCGATCGTGACGCCAGGGGCAACAAAAACATCTGTCGCCAGCCAGCATTTCTCGCCAATCACAATGGGCGTGGCGTTAATGGTGAAATGTCGACTTGCATGGTCGTGGCTACCGGTGCATAAATAACTTTTTTGCGATATCACCGAATGTGCGCCAATGGTTATTTCACCGAGGGTATATAAATTGACGTCATCGCCGACCCACGCGTAATCACCTAAGGTTAATTTCCACGGATAGGTAATTTTTACTGACGGGCGAATAACTACGTTTTTTCCTATTTTTGCGCCGAATAAACGTAATAAAAATGCCCGCCAGCGATACAATATTTGTGGAGACCAGGAAAATAATGTTGCCTGTACTGCCCACCACAATTGCACTTTAATAGGGTTGCCGCCCCGGAACCCTTTCGGCACCGAGAAACCGCTTAAATCTTGCATTGGTATTCCTTATATACTCTAAATAATTCGAGTTGCAGGAAGGCTAACGCATATGCAACTTGAAGTATGACGAGTATATTCAGACTTTGTTATATAAGGCTTTAGTCTTACCTGTCGTGCGCTGGCGTAAATGCCAGGATAATTCTGCCCAGAAACCAGGCACATGTAATATTTGCCGTTGGACTTTTTTGGCGTCAGCACACAATTCCATATTATTGGTGGTAGATACCCCACCCATAGAAAATTCAGACACCAGGCCATTGAGTTTTTTAAATGCATAACCGGCTTTATACATTTTGGCTGCCAGCGCGTAATCGGAAGAAACTTTATATTCCAGGTCATAACGCCATTTTTTCAAACCGGATACAGGGAAAAATATCGCCTGATGACTGGCGGGCAGGCTGTGATAAATATACCAGCCAGGTTTGGCGCTACGTTTAATTTTATGCCCGTCGCCAAAATCCAGCAGCGCATCGCCGGTGATCATCACGTTATCGGATTGCGTTTTCAGTTTGCGTACAAAACGCGCCGCATCGTGATGGAAAATATCGCCCGAGTTAAGAAACAGCGCGAACTTGCCTTGCGCCATTTCAATACCTTTGTTCATGGCATCGTAGATACCATTATCTGGCTCACTAACAAAGCGCAGGTTATAGATACCACGGAGATTTTCCAGATACTCACGAGTGCCGTCGTTGGAACCACCATCGACAACAATCCATTCGAAGCTGATATCGTCTGCCTGCGCCAGATGCGCCAGCGAGGCATGTGTTTTAGCAATCCCTTCAAGATTACGAAACGCGACAGTGATTATGCTAAGCAACATGTTCTTATTCTTACCTCGTAATATTTAACGCTTTTCGCAAAATAAACGGACAGACGATTAAAAATGCATATTCCGGGCTAAATATCGAACCGGTAAAAAACAGCGATACCGGAGTAAAAAGATAGAGCTGCACGCGAAAATTGCGATTATCGCCAAAAGCGTTGATCATCATTTTTATCACTTTCCCCATATACCACAGCGATAAAAACACCGCGAACCAGGAAAAATAAATAATCAGCAGATACAAACCATTGTCTATGGTTTTTCCGACATCCGCACCGTTAAATATTCCGAATGATGCGACATATTCATAAAGTGAGCCAAATCTGACCACACCGTCAATATGGGTCAAAGAATAACCGACCATCACCAGCGGACCGACAATACGATAATATGATGACGATCCTTCTGTACCTAAATCGCCCAGACGGGTGGAAATATAAGGAAACGCGATTACCACACCAACCAGGAATACAGCCAGAGAAATCAATGCTAACGGTAACTTTTTCTTAATCGCCTCTTTATTCAGATACTGAAATGCCCACTCCAGCAAATAAAACAGGATAAAGGTCATAACCCCTGAAAACGATCCGGATAATATTATCCCTGCGAGAATCATAGCATCAGTTTTAGGCGTTTTGATACCAAACTGTTTGATACTGAGCCAAATTGAGATTAATGCCAGAGCGAAAAATGCCGGTTCGAAATAAAGTGCCGTAGTTCTCTTGCCGCCGAATTTAATGAAATTCAGTACATAGCTGTTGCTGTAAATCAGATATTTCGAAATCGACTCCATAATACTGCTGCCGCCGGTGAGGATAATTTGCGCCATCTCCACCGCCGCCAGCGCCACCACCAGCCCGACAACCAGATAAAAGAAACGTAATATCTTGCGATGGTTGTGTGGCGAAATGGTTTTAAAGCGAATGCTCCACACCATGCCAATAATGATCACAATATAGACAAACAGCATAGTTGAAGTGACATATTTGCTGGCATCCAAAGACTGACCAAACAAATAGTTAAACGCAGTGAGTCCCGCACCAATCCCTAAGGCAATCATCAATTTTTTAACGCTGATGCGCTCTAAAAACAGCAGCAGCAAAACAGGTAAAAAAGTGACGATGGTGATGGGGAAACTTTCGCCAAGTTGGGCGATTTTGACGTTAACCAGCAGGTAAATCAGCGGCAGCAACAGGTAGCTACAGATTCTGATAGACGTTGACATACTCCTCCAGCATCTGTTGTCCACTGTAGGCGGCGCGGCTGCGTTGGCTGAACCCGGCCAGCGTGGTACCAAATATCGCCTGCGCGATTTCCGGTTTGCTTAACTGCACCAGTTGCATCACGTCTTCTTCGCTGACGGTTTTACCGCCGGATTTTTGCAGCACTTCCCGCGCCGCATCGCTATGGGTGGCAATCACCGGCACGCCAATCGATAGCGCCTCACACAAAATCAGCGGGTAGTTATCGACGCGAGAACTGAACACCAGCGCATCCATCTGATTGAGTGCGCTCATTAACTTACGTTTGTCGGTTTCAAAGCCGTGATTAACCACGTTACCAGCGGTGAACGGCGAGAACTTACCAAAAGTATGCAGTTCGATTTTGTCGCCCAGCGCCATCATCTCGCGCACCAGTTGCTGGTTAGTTTTGCCGTCGTAACGCAGGTCATGCGCCACCACCGCGATTTTCGGCTTGCCCTGAGTTTCGCGCACCGGAGGCAGGTCCGCCAGAATCGCCTCAGTTGCCATATCAATGCCATTATTGATGATCCGGCAACGCCCTGGACCGTACAGGCTATTGAAAGCATCAGCCACATGCTGGCTGGGGGAAATAAACTGGCAGCCCAGCGCCAGCATCTCGCGGAATAACTGGCGTTTGCCCGCCACCAGCTGGTGTGCGCGATCAATCTTCACCGGCGGATAATTATTTAAGGTCGGGCATTTCTGGCAGCCCGTTTTCCAGCCTTCGCAACCGTCGGTAAAGGCGCAGCGTCCGGTAACACTCCAGTGGTCGTGTAACGTCCAGACCAGAGTGACGTCCGGTTTATGGTTTTTCACTTTTTCGCAAAAGCGCACCACGCTGTTAAGATTCAACCAGTAGCTGTGCAGCACATGAAAATGCAGGACTACCGGCCCCGATGTGCGGGTAATGGAACGGTACAACTCATTGAAATTGCCGAACAGATCGCGATTAAACAGACGAAACAGCGCAATGTTCGCCATCGCCGTCATCCGCGGCGTATGTTTGATTACCTGCGGATAGTTTTGATGGCTGACGCTCTCTTTGCCGCCTTTGCCGTAGCCGTAGACAAAATGTGACGCCAGCCCCTGTTGCAGCGCGCGCTGGTGGAGATCTAACGCCACACCTGCCGCTCCACCTTCCGCCAGTCGCACATTAAATTGCAAAATATTCATTTAATTACCTTCACTCGCGCTTTTTCTCCCACCACCAGCGCGTTGTCCGGGACAGAATCGAGCACCACGCTGCCCGCACCTACGGTGACGTTGTTACCAATCGTGATATCACCCAGAATAATGACGTTGGCACCGAGTTCGACACCGTCGCCAATGTATGGACATGCCATGTTATCGGCGCCACGATTGCCGATAGTGACACCGTGGCGAATGGTGAAATCATCCCCCGCTACCACGTTTTTATTGATCACTACGGTGTAACCGTGATGAATAGTGAAGCGGCGACCAATAGTTGCGGCGGCCTGGATTTCATAACCGAAAATGCATTCGGTGATAATGCGATACAGCACCAGCAGCGGGGCCGCCCACAGATTGTTGAGGACGTTCTTTTTGCGCCACACTGAACAAAAATGAGCGACGCGATAGGCAAGCACCATGCAGCACGGGCGTAAACTCCAGCTGTTGGCGCGCAGATCTTCCAGCATCTTTAGCGCCCCCGGATTCCATCAGCCAGACGTTTGCCGTTACGCACCGACAGCAGCGTCAGCAAAGTGCGCCAGGTCATGCGTTTATTGCGGATCTGGTAGAGGGTAAACAGCTGATATTTTTTGCTGGCGCGGTCAAATTTGTCTTTGTGCTTGCGGTAAAAGTGGAAGTATCCGGAGAATTTTTTCGGTGACGAGGTGATCTGCATTTCGCCGTGATTGATATGCAGGATCTGCGTCGCCTCTTCCACTTTCCACGGTTCGCCGTACTCCACCACCATCCGCAGGAAGATGTCGTAATCCTGTGCCGCTTTCAGTTCGGTATCGAACAAACACTCTTTGAAACGCCATGCCCAGGTAAAGACCTGATTGCCAATGATATTGCGTTTGTAGAACAGATGGCGTGAATACGGCGATTTGGGATACAGCGGCAAACTTGCCGGCTGGGAGTAGACCTCGCCCTGGCATACGTAGTCGTTAGCGTACAAAAAGGCGTGAGTGACCAGTTGCTGTTTATGGGCGAGGAAGACGCTCAGGCGGTTGGGTGTCCATTCATCATCATCATCGATCCCGGTGATGTATTCCCCTTGCGCCAGCATAATCGCCTGGTTACGTACCGCGCACGCCCCGCTATTAATGTCGTTGTGAATGTAAGTGATACGCGGATCGTTGAGGGCGGTGACGTACTGTTGCAGTTGTTCCCAGGAGGAGGAGCAATCATCCACGATGATCATCTCCCAGTTGCTGTACTCCTGGCGCAGGACCGATTTTATCGCCCGAATCGCCAATTGTTGGCGGTTCCAGGTCGGCATATAAATTGAGATCAGAGGATTGTCTTTCATAGGTTGTTCTCCCGGCTTATGAGCTGGTTTGCTTGCCGGATGCGGCGTGAACGCCTTATCCGGCCTACGGGGTGGTGCGAATGCAGGCGTCGTTATTTCGCATCCGACTTATATTCGTATTCGTAATAGCCATAATCCTGATACGCGCTGGCGCGGCGGAAGATGGAGTTCAGAATCACCCCTTTCACCGGAATACCGTTTTGCTCAAAGCGGCTCAGACTGGTTTCCACTTCTTTCAATGTGTTGACCGCATAACGCGCCACCATTAATGTGGTTCCGACATGACGCCCGACAATTGCTGCATCGGTCACTGCCAGAATCGGCGGCGTATCAATCAACACCAGGTCGTAGTTTTTACTCGCCCAGCTCACCAGTTCGGCAAAGCGTTCGCTCATCAACAGTTCAGAAGGATTTGGCGGCACCTGACCGCGCGGGATCAGGTCAAATTTGGCAATAGAGGTCGGTTTAGCAGCGGTAGTAATATCGCCCTGACCAATCAGAATTTCCGACAGCCCATTGACGTTATTGGTGCCCAGCAGCTCGTGGGTGTAGCCTTTGCGCATATCGCAGTCGATCAACAACACCCGTTTATTGGTCTGGCTGATCACCGCCGCAAGGTTGGCACAGACAAAGGTTTTACCGATTGACGGGCTAACCCCGGTCATCATCAACACATTGTTCTGCGCCTGCATCATCGCGAAGTGCAGACTGGTACGCAGACTGCGGATGGCTTCAATTGCCAGATCGGTTGGATTCCCCACCGCCAGTAGCTGGCTCTGTTTATAGCGTTTAATCCCTTTGATGGTTTTGACGCTATCGCGCGCTTTCTGCCATTCCGACAGCGGGATGCTGGCATAGACGCTAATACCGTGTTCTTCCAGCACCTGCGGGCTTTCGATGCCGCGATTAAACAACGAGCGCAGCAATACACCCACGATAGAGAGCATCAGGCCAAGGATAATCGCGCCGAGGATAATCAGCCCTTTCTTCGGTTTCAGCACACCAGGCTGGGTGATTGCCGGGTCAACAATGCGCACATCGCCGACGGTGCTGGCTTCGGTGATTTTCAGCTCCTGCTCTTTATTCAGCAGTTGCATATAGACCTGCTGACCAGACTCGACATCGCGGGTCAGACGCACAATTTCCTGCTGGGTTTTCGGCATCGCCGTTACGCGACCGTTAAGTTTGGCTTTTTCGTCTTCCAGCGCCTGACGTTTCTCCAGCAGCGTACGGTACGCCGGGTGAACTTTGGTGAACAGCTTAGAAATTTCCGCCTCTTTAAAGGTCAGTTCGTTCAGCTGCGCGTCGATGTTCACCATCGAATCCAGCACCGCTTTTGCTTCCAGCGGCAGATCAACAGAATCTTTATCCTGACGGAAGGCATTCAGTTTGTTTTCGGCGACATCGAGACGGCTACGTACTTCCGGCAATTGTTGCGCGAGGAAGGCGAGGCTTTTTGACGCTTCCGCCGATTTGCGCTCAATGTTTTGTTCCTGATAGTTGCGGGCGATGCTGTTAAGAATGTCGCGGATCTGCTCGCGATCTTCACCGGTATAAGTGAGGCTCAGTACGCCAGCGTCTTTGCCGTTCTCCGTTACCGTCAGGCTGTTTTGCAGTTGGTTGATCATCCCCAGCGTGGAGTATTTGGTGACGGTAAACTCACTGCCCGGGCTGGCGTGAATGGCTTCAACCATCAGCGTGACGCCTTCTTTTTTCAGCATCTGACCCGCTTGCCCACGAGCGCTAAAGCCGCCGTCGCTGCTCAAAGTGTAGTTTTTGTTGTCCAGCACATTAAGCGTAAATACCTGGTCCGCCATCTCTTTCGGGCGGTTAAAGGTGGTCACTTTCACCGTCTCGTTCTGACGTCCCATCAGGCGATCCCAACCCGCACCGAAAATCGGGAACGTGTTTTTGCTCACCGCAATATCGAGGTCGAGATCGTCCACCGTTTTACCAAGCACCAGACGCGAACGAATCAACTGGATCTCGGCGTCCGAGGCTGGCGGTTTGTTGGCTAACGCCGAACCAATGTCCTGCACCAGCGAATTGCCGCCGCTTTGTTCGATTTGTACCAGTGCGTCGGCGCTATATATCGGCGTAGCGAAGAAGGTGTAAACCACAGCACAGAGGGCGAATACGGCGGTGATGCCAATCACCCACCAGCGCGCTTCAATGACGGTGCCGACCAGGCGACCAATATCGATTTCATCACTGCCCGTTACCGGAGCGGCATGTTGTTTTACTTTTTCTGTCATTCTTATACCTGCTCTGCGTTCAATGCCTGCGCCCACTGGCGGGCAGACCGTTCAAGTAATGTGTACACCGCTGCAAACGTTTCCCGGCTTTTGCGATACGGGTCGGGGATTTCACATTCGTTATCCCAGTGACCAAACAGCATCACTTTGCCGCGCATCTCGGGTGCCATCTCGCATAAGCGTTCGATATGGCGCTTTTCCATGGTCAAAATCAGGTCATAGTTGCGACACAGGCGGCGGCTGATTTGTCGTGCACAGTGGCCTTCCAGAGACAGTTGATGTTCTGCGGCGATGCTGATAGCGGTAGGATCAGCGCCCTTACCGACCAGCGCGCCGAGTCCAGCGGACTCCACTTTCAGCTCCGGGTGATAACGTTGCAGTAAGCGTTCCGCCGTCGGGGAACGGCAAATATTGCCGACACAGACAACTAAGATGTTGTTAAACATGACGATTACCAGTTATGAATGTCGCTGGCTGTATCCGTCATGTAACGGACACCGCTAATAGTTGGCAGCAACTGATTGATCAGACGGTTCCAGCGGGAAACCGGGGCTGTGGTGACATAAACCACGTCATAAGGTTGCAGGCGGAATTCTGTCGCCATCACCAGCGACGTGGCATCAGACATATCCAGCTGGTAAATATTGGCAATTTTGCCGTTACGCCCGCCCTCGCCTTTCAGCGGACGAATGACAAAGATGCCGCTGGCATTGGAGGTGGTCATGTCGATGCCTTCAGCATTGCCCAGGGCTTCAGTCAGGGTCATGCCGCTAAAGTCCATTTTCAGGGTGCTCTGTTTCTTCACTTCACCCATCACAAACACTTTCAGATCATCATTACGCGGCACGTAGAGAATATCGCCCGGGTAAAGCAGTCGGTTCTGATTGAGGTCGCCGTTTTGCATCAGCGCCTGCAAAGAAATGCGTTCTTCACGACCGTTGTGTGTCAGCACCACGTTACGCCAGTCAGCGGTGTCGGTCAGGCCACCTGCGGCGTTGATGGCATCGAGAATGGTCAGCGGTACGTTGGTGATCGCTTGTTGACCGGATTTATTCACCTGACCGGAGATATAAGCTTTTTGCGAGCGGAAGGCGGCGATATTAACGTCCACCTGCGGGTCAGCGATGTATGTCGCTAAGCGCCCGGTAATATCACTGCGAATTTCAGCGAGCGTTTTCCCCACTACGTGAACCTTGCCTATATACGGGTAGAACATGGTGCCGTCAGGCTGTACCCAGTTGCCGGTGTCGCTGGAGCTGCGGTACTGACCGGCTGGCGTGGTGAGTTCCGGGTGATCCCAGACGGTGACATTAAGAACGTCCCCCGGCCCGACGCGATACTGGTAATTCGCGATCTCACTTTCCAGCGTCATATTGGGGCGCGCTACGTTGGGTCGTGGACGTAATTGATCAATCAGACGCGGGGTCAGCGGATAAACATTCACCATTTTGTCGAGATCGAAATCAGCGTCCTGCTGTTTGATGACGTCTTTACCCATCGTCGACATATTGCTGCCCGGAAGTACTGTGCAACCGCTTATCAAGGTTACTGACACCAATAATGGCATCAATTTCATTTTGGATTTCATCATTGTTTATTTATCACTTTGGCAGAGTAATTATCCTGTGCACTATTAATAGCAATGTCGCCATGCACATTTACCTTGCAGTTAATTGAATAAAAATTTAACTGGCATCAGTCCTAAAAAAATTGATTTCATCCGCAGGCTATTGACAGAATAATTCAGACTGGTCTTTCAGGCATCCAGACACGCTACCGCCCCTGGCTTTTTAGCTACCAATACACTGATTTAGTTTAGATTTTCTAACTTTTTCATCATGCAGTCGTTTATGAAAAAGTGTTATTCCGTGAATTAATTTTCCAGATATAAGGTGGCATTATGGTATTTGAATATTGGCGCTCCAATAATGCAGGAGGAAGTGTTACAGCTAACGGAATAGCAGGCAAGGTAACAATTCGGCAATTGGCTATTTTTAAGAATTATATTAAGTGTCATTCAATATGGTTTTTAGGAGTTTCTTTAGGTTGACAATATTTAATATAGTGTCTCCACATGCGATATTTCTTAAATAATATTTTATTATTACCACTTTTAATTCAGGGATAATGCAATGTTATAATCCTCAAATAATGTGAGATAAATAGTGCTGCAACATTGCATTTTTGCCCTGATTTATCCATGATCGAATTGTGACATTTGTCATACAACGAATAGGTTTTGTACTTACTATGGAATGGATTGCCGATCCGTCTATCTGGGCCGGGTTAATCACGCTGATTGTGATCGAACTGGTCCTCGGCATTGATAACCTGGTCTTTATTGCCATCCTCGCCGAAAAACTACCGCCGAAGCAGCGTGACCGCGCACGGGTTACCGGGCTGCTGCTGGCAATGTTAATGCGCCTGTTACTGCTGGCGTCAATCTCCTGGCTGGTCACCCTGACTCAACCGCTGTTCAGCTTCCGCTCGTTTACCTTTAGCGCCCGCGACTTAATCATGCTGTTTGGTGGTTTCTTCCTGTTGTTCAAAGCCACGATGGAGCTGAACGAACGGCTGGAAGGGAAAGACAGCAATAACCCCACACAACGCAAAGGCGCGAAGTTCTGGGGCGTGGTGACGCAAATTGTGGTGCTGGACGCTATCTTCTCACTCGACTCGGTGATTACCGCCGTCGGGATGGTTGATCATTTACTGGTCATGATGGCCGCCGTTGTTATTGCTATCAGCCTGATGCTGATGGCAAGTAAACCGTTAACCCAGTTCGTTAATAGCCATCCGACCATCGTCATACTCTGCTTAAGTTTCCTGTTGATGATTGGCTTTAGCCTGGTGGCGGAAGGTTTCGGATTCGCCATTCCGAAGGGCTATTTGTACGCCGCGAT
Source organism: Escherichia sp. E4742 (assembly GCF_005843885.1). NCBI lineage: Bacteria > Pseudomonadati > Pseudomonadota > Gammaproteobacteria > Enterobacterales > Enterobacteriaceae > Escherichia > Escherichia sp. E4742. The sequence goes on from NZ_CP040443.1 coordinate 36,853, forward strand.
TGGTTTCTCGGTGATGATCGAGGCGCTCAATCAGTTGGCTATCTTTAACCGGCGACGTTTTCTTTCCGCTAACCAGACACTGCGCCAGCGGACTACCGAAGCGGTAATGCGCCTGTTAAGCGGACAAAAAGAAGATGCGGAACTGGACGCCGAAACCGCATCAATGCTGGTGGATCATGATAATCAGCAAATCTTTAATCCGCAGGAGCGGCGGATGATTGAGAGAGTACTTAATCTTAACCAGCGTACCGTCAGCAGCATTATGACGTCGCGCCACGATATTGAGCATATCGATCTCAACGCGCCGGAAGACGAGATTCGCCAGTTGCTGGAGCGAAATCAGCACACGCGGCTGGTCGTTACTGACGGCGATGACGCGGAAGATTTGCTCGGTGTTGTTCACGTTATCGACTTGCTACAACAGTCGCTGCGCGGCGAACCGCTCAACCTGCGAGTGTTGATACGCCAGCCGCTGGTGTTCCCGGAAACCTTGCCGTTGCTACCTGCCCTGGAGCAGTTCCGTAATGCCCGCACGCACTTTGCTTTTGTGGTGGATGAGTTTGGCTCGGTAGAAGGGATTGTGACATTAAGTGACGTCACCGAAACCATTGCCGGTAACTTACCGAACGAAGTGGAAGAGATCGACGCCCGCCATGATATTCAGAAGAATGCGGACGGTTCCTGGACGGCGAATGGTCATATGCCGCTGGAAGATCTGGTGCAATATGTGCCGCTGCCGCTGGATGAAAAACGTGAATATCACACCATTGCCGGGCTATTGATGGAATATTTGCAGCGTATTCCAAAACCTGGCGAAGAAGTTCAGGTAGGGGATTATTTGCTCAAAACGTTGCAGGTGGAAAGCCATCGTGTGCAGAAGGTGCAGATTATTCCGCTGCGTAAAGATGGCGAGTTGGAGTACGAGGTGTGATGGCATGTAGGCCTGATAAGACGCGTAAAGCGTCGCATCAGGCGTTTCGTTCAACCGGGAGAGTATGTGACATTGAAGGCTGTTCCGTTCGCTTTATGTTCCTCGCTACTATGGAACGCTCAAGTCGGTGAACGTGCCAGGGTGGCTCAATCGCCACCACCCTGGCAACCCGGGCTCCCGGCGGTAAATCGCCGCTGGCGCGGTCCCCTCATCTTATTCCTTTCGGCTATCGGGTACGGGCGCGAGGTAACATCCCTGTAAAACGCGCCCTCAGCCCACATCCATGTGGGCTGCCCCGGCCTACAGGAAACGATTCGGCGATTTACAGCCGGACCAACACCCTCGCTGAAATACCTTACTTTTACTGATGATTCATCTTTGCTGAAAGTAATCTACGTGATTGCCTGATGCGACGCTTTACGCGTCTTATCAGGCCTACAAATTATGTCATCTGGAAACTTACATCTTCTCCAGCAACTTCTTCACATCTTTGCCATTGCGGGAATCTTTATTCCGCTCGGCCCAGTCGTTAAGACGGCGTTTGGCTTCGTCCTGTAAGTGTTTACGCAGTAACTGATCCACTTGCAGGCTGTAATTAAGTTGTTGCCAGTTGCCATAAACCCGCAGAGGAACCGGCGTTTCTTTGAGGAAATCAATCAGTTTGCTTTCCCCGTTCCAACCGCCAATCACACGAATGTCAAACTGGGTGTCGCAGGTTTGCTCTGCCAGATTCAACGTGCCAGCCCCTGAAAGCGCCAGCACTGGCGATTGACCTTGCATGTCGTTTAACGTCACGACACCATCCTTCAACGTCAGATCGGTGGTAAAGCTATCAAGCCGCGTCACGTTATCGAAGTTTTCAGCGGCCTTCACATCACCGCCATTACGTTCTACCGCTTGTTGGATCATCTGCTGGAAGTTCATGCCTTCCATGCGCGTATCAGCCATTTCGACATGCGCCTGTCCTTGCCAGGTGTGGCGGAATGCGTTGGCATCAATGTCAGCACCAGAGAAATCCCCTGCCAGCGACATTTTCCCCGTTAATGAGATGGGGTAGTTGAAGGCATTCAGAATGGTGCCAATCTCGACATTTTCCAGCCGAGGATGGAAGACTATCCGTGGCTGTGAGGCTGTTGCATCCAGCGTACCCGGTAACGACACGACACCGTCGTTAAGTTTGCCCTGCAACTGGATAATCTCCAGCAGCCCCGCCTTGTTGGTCATTTGCGCAGTGACATCGGCAAAATCCATTCCACGCCAGCGCACGTTATTGGCCTGCAACAAAATATCTGCCGCAAAGCCTTTCAGCCCCTGATACGCAGGTTCATCAACGCGTGAGGAAATTACCGGACGTGGCAGCGTCGGTTGGCTTTGCCCCTGTTGAGCAACGCCATTTTGCTTAGTCATCACCTCATTCATCGGCAGCAAATTATCCAGATTTAACTGGGCAAATTGCAGTCTGAGCAGCCATTCTGGCTTCTCAAGCAGCGCTACCTGCGCCTGACCGGTCAGATTACTGTCGTTAGCGGTTAAATTGATTTGTTCAAAGGAGAGACGTTTTTGCGCTTCCTGCCACTGAGTCCTGAACTGACCATGGCCCTGAATCCCCTGCTTCGGGAGATCAGCGCCCTGCAGTTGCCAGTCAATCTGTTGAATATCTGCCGTTAAATCATGCGGGTAATCAGAAGCATCAACAGTCCCCTTGAGCGCTAACGTGAGATCGCGTTGGTCGCGATTTACCCGACCAGAGAATTCAAACGAACCGCGATGTTGTGGGTCCTGCTCCATTTGCAGGCGGATATCACGTACCGTAACCTGTTCGTCATTTTCATGCTGGAACACCAACACGCTATCACTGACCCGCAGACTGGCGATATCGAACGACCAGCCACGATCTTCCGCATCATCAGGTAACGTATTGTCTTTCGGGGCTATTGGGGCGTCTTCACTGCGCACTGCTTCTGTTTCCGGTGTCAGTTGAATGACTGCCCCTTTGAGCATGACTTGCTTAACGCTGAGTTGATGACTCAATAAAGGCCACAAGGCCACATCAAGGCGCATATTATCGGCACGTACCAGCGGTTGGCTGGCCCCGTTGGCCGTTAATATCATGCGACCAGAGAGGATACTAAGCTGCGGCCAGACGTGCCAACGCAGTGGCCCGTCGAGCTGCAATTGATAACCGCTACGTGCAGCAACCTGCTTGACCATATAGTCACGGAAATCATTCGGATTCACCAGCAACACTAACGCAGATAACCCAGCCACCAGCACGACCAGGAGTATCATCAGCGTCGTCAGAAATCGTCTCATGGTATCCTCAATGGGCCTGAATTAGTCTTTATCGATTCGGCTGGCAACTGCGCCCTGCTGGTTGCGATATTTCGCATCTTCACGGCGGTTGTATGGTCGCGCCGCCGGGCCGGAAAGCGGTTCAAAACTTAATGCGCCAATTAACATGCCCGGACGCAGCGCCAACGGCAATTTACCGGAGTTGTAAAACTCAAGCACAATGCAGCCAGACCAGCCCGGATCGATACGGTGCGCAGTGACGTGCACCATAAGTCCCAGACGCGCCAGTGAGGAACGCCCATCCAGCCAGCCCACCAGATCGGCTGGCAGCGTAACCGACTCCAGCGTCACCGCCAGCGCCAGTTCTCCCGGATGGAGATAAAATGCCTCGCCCTCGTCGAGCACGATTTCATCGCTCATCACCCGATCGAGCGCGGCGCTCACTTCATCTTTGGGACCGCTCAGATCGATAAACGCTGCCGTGTGACCACGGAAGGTACGAAACTTATTGCCCAGGCGCACATCTACCGTCGCGCCATTAATACGCTCCACCGGTGGACGTGGGTTGATCGACAAACGGCCTTCATCAAGCCAGGCTTCAATATCTCGGTCACACAGACGCATGGCATTTTCTCCTTTCGCGCATCACTCCCTTAACGCCAGTTACGTCAAGGGCATACCAGGTTATCACTGAACGGTACACAATTTACCAAGCTTATTCAAAGAACTGACTTATTTTCGCTTTCAATATATCGATCGCGATGCGGTTTTTACCGCCGCGCGGCACGATGATATCTGCATACTGTTTAGACGGTTCAATGAATTGCAGGAACATCGGGCGCACGGTTTTTTGATATTGCGCCATTACAGAATCCATCGAGCGACCACGCTCATTAACATCGCGCTTAATGCGACGCATCAGGCAGATATCCAGTGGTGTATCCACAAAAATCGAGAAGTTCAGCTCGTCGCGCAGACGCGCATCCGTCAGCAGCAAAATGCCTTCGAGAATAATGACTTTCTTCGGTTCAACCTTCACCGTTTCTTTCATACGCGTATGTTCAACGTAGCTGTAAACCGGCAGGTCGATAGCCGAACCGCGTTTCAGCGCCTGCAAATGTTGCAACAGCAGGCTGTGATCCATCGCGCTGGGATGGTCATAATTAGTTTTAACCCGTTCTTCCATCGACAGATGGCTTTGATCTTTGTAGTAACAGTCTTCCGGAATAACGCCGATGTGTTCATCACCGACTTGTTCACGTAATTCACGATAAAGGGTACTGGCAATGAGACTCTTGCCGGAAGCCGATGCGCCTGCGATACCGATAATGACGCACTGATGAGACTGATCAGTCATAAATTTAGCGACCTGAATAACCTGGATGTTAGGAAGGGGGCGCCGAAGCGCCAAACGCGGCAATTATAGGGATTTCATCCGCGTGATACCAGTCGAATAGCGTTGCCTTGCTCTCAGAGTTAATTGTTGACGATCAATTCCCTGATGCAAATTTAATTGCTCAGTTATGACGCAAAGTGAAAAATGTTATGCATAGTTGCGCAAATTATCCGCCATTACGTCACTTTATGAGCAATTTGCATATAAAATGTAAAACTTTTGTACTAGCATAAACACAGATACCAATACTGACGGCCTGGCCATGCGGATAGAGCGGTAATGAGTAAACCATCACAGCGTGTTTTAATTACCTTGCCTCATCCTCTGCTTCACCTCGTCAGTTTAGGTTTAGTCTCGTTTATCTTTACCCTTTTCTCGCTTGAGCTTTCGCAATTTGGCACTCAGCTTGCGCCGCTATGGTTCCCCACTTCCATTATGATGGTGGCGTTTTACCGCCATGCCGGACGCATGTGGCCTGGTATCGCGTTAGCCTGCTCACTGGGAAACATAGCCGCATCCGTGCTGCTCTTTTCCACCAGTTCGCTCAATATGACCTGGACGGCTATCAACATTATTGAAGCCGTCGTGGGCGCAATGCTGCTGCGAAAATTATTACCGTGGTATAACCCGCTACAAAATCTGGCTGACTGGCTTCGTCTTGCATTTGGCAGCGCCATCGTTCCACCTCTGTTGGGGGGCGTTCTGGTTGTCCTGCTGACGCCCGGAGACGATCCTCTCAGGGCTTTTTTGATATGGGTACTTTCAGAATCCATCGGCGCCCTGGCGCTGGTACCGCTGGGCCTGTTGTTTAAACCGCATTATCTATTACGCCATCGTAACCCACGACTGTTGTTTGAAACGCTGCTGACGTTAGCGATCACATTGACATTAAGCTGGCTTTCGATGCTGTATCTGCCGTGGCCTTTTACTTTCATTATTGTGCTGCTGATGTGGAGCGCCGTGCGCCTGCCACGAATGGAAGCCTTTTTGATCTTCCTCACGACAGTGATGATGGTTTCGTTAATGATGGCTGCCGACCCCACTCTGCTTGCCACGCCGCGAGCGTACCTGATGAGCCATATGCCGTGGCTGCCATTTTTGCTGATTCTGCTTCCCGCCAACATCATGACCATGGTGATGTACGCCTTCCGCACGGAACGTAAGCATATTTCCGAAAGCGAAACACGCTTTCGGAACGCCATGGAATATTCTGCTATCGGCATGGCGTTGGTGGGTACTGAGGGGCAATGGCTGCAAAGCAACAAAGCCCTGTGCCAGTTTCTCGGCTACAGCCAGGAAGAACTGCGTGCTCTCACCTTTCAGCAGCTGACCTGGCCGGAAGACCTCAATAAAGATCTGCAACACGTTGAGAAGTTGATTAGCGGTGAAATCAATACCTACTCAATGGAGAAACGCTACTACAACCGCCACGGCGACGTAGTTTGGGCGCTGCTTGCCGTCTCACTGGTGCGCCACACCGATGGCACGCCACTCTACTTCATTGCGCAGATAGAAGACATTAACGAGCTAAAACGCACCGAGCAGGTGAATAAGCAACTGATGGAACGCATCACGCTGGCTAACGAAGCAGGCGGGATTGGTATCTGGGAATGGGAGTTGAAGCCGGATATTTTCAGTTGGGATAAGCGGATGTTTGAACTTTACGAAATTTCCCCGCATATCAAACCAAACTGGCAGGTTTGGTATGACTGCGTGCTGCCGGAAGATCGAGAACACACCGAGAAAGTCATCCGCGATTCGCTGCAGGCTCGTTTGCCTTTTAAACTGGAATTTCGCATTACGGTAAAAGACGGTATTCGTCATATCCGCGCACTCGCCAATCGGGTTCTGAATAAAGAAGGCGAAGTCGAACGCCTGCTTGGCATCAATATGGATATGACAGAAGTAAAACAACTCAACGAGGCGCTGTTCCAGGAAAAAGAACGTCTGCATATCACCCTGGACTCTATCGGTGAAGCCGTGGTCTGTATTGATATGGCGATGAAAATCACCTTTATGAATCCAGTCGCGGAGAAAATGAGCGGCTGGAAGCAAGAAGAGGCGTTGGGCGTTCCGCTGCTGACGGTATTGCATCTTACAACTGGTGACACCGGGCCGTTAATTGAGAACATTTACAGTGCCGACACCTCACGTTCTGCTATTGAACAGGACGTGGTTCTCCACTGTCGTAGCGGTGGCAGCTATGACGTTCATTACAGTATTACGCCGTTAAGCACCCTGGATGGTAGTAGCATTGGTTCGGTGCTGGTGATTCAGGACGTCACCGAAGCACGCAAAATGCTACGTCAGCTTAGCTATAGCGCCTCTCACGATACCCTGACGCATCTGGCGAACCGTGCCAGTTTTGAGAAACAACTGCGAATACTGCTGCAAACCGTTCACAGTACGCATCAGCAACATGCACTGGTATTTATCGATCTTGATCGCTTTAAAGCGGTAAATGACAGCGCCGGGCATGCGGCCGGCGATGCTTTGCTGCGCGAACTGTCTTCGTTGATGCTGAGTATGCTGCGCTCCAGCGATCTACTGGCACGACTCGGTGGTGATGAATTTGGTCTGTTACTGCCAGATTGTAATGTCGAAAGTGCCCGTTTTATCGCGACACGCATTATCAATGCGATTAATGATTATCACTTTATGTGGGAAGGTCGGTTACATCGGGTAGGAGCAAGCGCCGGGATGACGTTAATAAACGACAGTAATCACCAGGCAACAGAAGTTATGTCCCAGGCCGATATCGCCTGTTATGCTTCGAAAAATGGTGGTCGTGGTCAGGTCACAGTTTATGAACCACAGCAGGCAACTGCACATAATGAACGGACAGTGATGTCGCTCGATGAACAGTGGCGGATGACTAAAGAGAATCCGCTTATGATGATTGCCCACGGCATCGCTTCGCCGCGAATAACGGAAACGCGGAATTTGTGGTTGATTTCGCTTAAGCTCTGGAGCAGCAAAGGCGAGTTGATTGATGAACAGGCATTCCGCCGTAGCTTCAGCGATCCGGCACTCAGCCACGCGCTTGACCGCCGGGTATTACGTGAATTTTTCCAACAAACAGCAAAAGCGGTTGCCAATAAAGGTTTAAGCATCGCCCTCCCCCTTTCCGTTGCGGGGCCAGGCAGCGTCACTCTGGTAGACGAATTGCTTGAGCAACTGGAACAAAGTTCATTACCACCACGGTTGTTCCATTTGGTCATTCCGGCAGAAGCAATTTTCGACCACGGACTGGCTATACAAAAACTGCGGCTGGCCGGATGCCGGATCGTACTCAGCCAGGTAGGGCGCGACCTGCAAATATTCAATACGCTCAAAGCAAATATGACGGATTATCTACTGCTTGACGCCGAGTTATGCGCCAGCGTACAGGGCAATTTAATGGATGAGATGCTGATTTCGATTATTCAGGGGCATGCCCAGCGGTTGGGTGTGAAAACCATCGCTGGGCCAGTAGCGTTGCCATTGGTATTGGATACGCTTTCTGACATTGGTGTTGATCTGATTTATGGCGATGTCATTGCCGAGGGTCAACCGTTGGAATCATTGGTTAATAGCAGTTATTTTGCAATTAACTGAGGAGCACTTTCCCATCGACTGATGCGACGCTAATGCGTTTTATCAGGCCTACAATTCGTCCGTTCCGTAGGCCGCGCCGCATCCGGCAACCAGCGTCATGCTTCTTCTGGTAGCCAGCCTTCCGTATACCAGATATGCAGCAACGCATAAGAACGCCAGGGCTTCCAGCGCTCGGCATAACGGCGGATTTGTGCTGGCGTCATTCCTGGAAATCGCTGTTTAATCAAATAATCATCCGGCAGAAAAACATCTTTCGCTTGCCAGCCACGCAAGGCGAAATAATTCGCCGTCCAGCGCCCGATACCCGGAAAAGTTTGCAGCGTTTTCATCGCTTGTTCCACGTCGTCCGGAATTGTCATCGGTAAGGTGCCATCCAGTGCCGCATTTGCCAGATGAATCAGTGCCTCTGCCCGTTTCAACGGCATGCCTAACGCTTTTAATGCCTGCGGGTCGGCGGCTGCCAGCCGCTGAGGCGTGGGGAAGCAGACATAATCCGGAAAATCATCCAGCCGTTCGCCATAAAGCTGCGCCACTTTTGCCGTCAATTTCGCCGCCATCGCCACGCTCACCAGTTGGCCTAATATAGCGCGCACGCCCTGTTCAAAAGCATCTACGCTGCCAGGTAAACGCAATCCAGGCCGCGCCGCCCCTAACTCGCCCAACGCCTCGTTCACAATCTGCGGGTTACATTGCAGATCAAATAAGCGGCTCATTTTCGCCAGGCACTCCGCGGCAACGGGTTCTAAACCTGCACTTAAATTTATGTGCAGAGTATGGCGGGCGATATCCGGAATAGCAGTCACCACGCCGCGATATTCGCCCACCGCCAGACTACGGGCATAATAATCGTCAGCGACCGTTTCCACACCACTCACCGCACGGGCGGCGAGAAATCCCAACATCCACGACCAGTCATACGGCGGCTGCCAGTTCAGGGTATACATCGCATCTCCTTATTCATCCGCTTTCAGCATAAACGTTATTCAGACGCTGCGCTTTGCTTTCATATTCCGGTTGTCGCGACGGCAACATTTCGCTAAAGTCACGCCCCTTCTTCACCGGCATGGGGATTATTTCGTGTTTATTGGTTTTGATTACGGTACAGCAAACTGTTCAGTGGCGGTCATGCGTGACGGTAAACCGCACTTGCTAAAAATGGAAAACGACAGCACGTTGCTGCCTTCAATGCTTTGCGCGCCAACGCGTGAAGCGGTAAGCGAATGGCTGTACCGCCATCATGATGTTCCGGCAGACGACGATGAAACGCAGGCGCTGTTACGTCGGGCGATTCGTTATAACCGCGAAGAAGATATCGATGTTACGGCGAAAAGCGTGCAGTTTGGTCTTTCCTCACTGGCACAGTACATTGATGATCCAGAAGAAGTGTGGTTTGTGAAATCACCAAAATCGTTCCTCGGTGCCAGCGGCTTAAAACCGCAGCAGGTTGCGCTGTTTGAGGATCTGGTCTGCGCAATGATGTTGCACATTCGCCAACAGGCACAGGCGCAACTGCCGGAGGCAATTACTCAGGCGGTGATTGGTCGCCCGATCAACTTCCAGGGTCTGGGCGGCGATGAAGCAAACACCCAGGCGCAGGGGATTCTGGAACGCGCGGCGAAGCGTGCCGGGTTTAAGGATGTGGTATTCCAGTACGAGCCGGTAGCGGCTGGGCTGGATTACGAAGCCACCTTACAGGAAGAAAAACGGGTGCTGGTGGTGGATATCGGCGGTGGTACGACTGACTGTTCATTGCTGCTGATGGGGCCGCAATGGCGTTCGCGTCTCGATCGTGAAGCCAGCCTGCTGGGCCACAGTGGTTGCCGTATTGGTGGTAACGATCTGGATATCGCACTGGCGTTTAAAAACCTGATGCCTTTACTGGGCATGGGAGGCGAAACCGAAAAAGGCATCGCCCTGCCGATTTTGCCGTGGTGGAATGCGGTTGCCATCAACGACGTACCTGCGCAAAGTGATTTCTACAGTAGTGCCAACGGTCGCCTGCTTAACGATCTGGTACGCGATGCCCGCGAACCGGAAAAAGTGGCCCTGTTACAGAAAGTCTGGCGTCAGCGTTTAAGCTATCGACTGGTGCGCAGCGCGGAAGAGAGCAAAATTGCGCTTTCCAGCGCAGCGGAAACCCTCGCATCGCTGCCGTTTATCAGCGATGAACTGGCTACGCTGATTAGCCAGCAGGGTCTGGAAAGCGCCCTCAGCCAACCGCTGGCGCGGATTCTGGAACAGGTGCAACTGGCGCTGGATAACGCTCAGGAAAAACCGGATGTCATCTATCTGACCGGCGGTAGCGCCCGTTCACCACTGATTAAAAAGGCTCTGGCAGAACAGTTGCCGGGCATTCCAATTGCAGGCGGCGATGACTTTGGCTCCGTCACTGCCGGGCTGGCACGCTGGGCGGAAGTGGTGTTTCGTTAATTGAAAAATGGCTCAGCAACGGCTTAAATCAGCCTGCGCCTGAGCCAGTTTTTCTGCCGCCTGACGTAACGGTTCCATCAACGGCATGGTCCGTGCAGAGGCATGGAGATGGAATCGCTGCAACTCTACCGCGCCCTCTGTCAATGCGGCTTCCAGCCGATGTCGTTTGGCGGCCATTTTCGCCATTACTGCTTGTCTGTCTACTGGCGCTACCGCTTCGTTCGGCCTGAACACAAAACGGCGTTCGCAACTCGCTTTCCAGTCGATAACTGCCTGGGTCAGATGGTCGCCAAATCCTTTCACTTGTTTAACGCCGCGCCGGGTAACATCTGCCGCTGTTTCAATACCAAAGGACCGTAACGCCGCTTTACGCGCAGGGCCAACGCCGGGAATAGAGGCAACATCAATAAAAAACCCTTCCAGAAATTTGTGTTTCTGACGATCCCGCGCGGTGTCATGAAGTGCTGTCAGAGCGCGTTTCTCTTCTTCCGGTAACCCGAGAATTTCGTCCTTCATTTTTTCGAGCATCGTCCGTTTGGCGATAAAACCTTCCAGTCCGCCCAACTGTTGGATCTGGCTGACTAAATGGTCATAATCCATTTTCGCACGATTAAATGCCTCACGGCGTTGCTGGATTTCTGCTTTGTACGCTTTGCTTGTCAGACTGCCAATAATCCAGATAGCCGCCAGCACAGGAACCAAAATAATATAACGCGGTTCTGCCTGAAGGCCGCAAAGCAGTAGAGATAACGCTGACAGTGCGATCTCAATCAGAATGATGTATTCGCGCCGTAACAGGCCTAAAGGAAGCGGCCTGCCCCCAGGTTGGAAATGAGCGGGTAATGGTAACTTTAGCGGTGGCGGTGCTACTGACGACGTTACCATCGCCCAGACTTTCGCCAGCACAAAATCCCCGCCGGTGGTAATGGCCTCTTCGCCGAGATCAATAAAATAGATAACGCCTTGATTATCCAGCGTACACCACGGGCAGTCGGTCAAATGAGCGGGGTAAACATGCATTGCCGAAACGGGACATTTCTTTAACTGTTGGCGTAGGGAATCAAGTGCCGCTACCCACGCTTTTGCCGTCGGACGCGCGGTTGCCACGCCACTTTCGGTGAATGCCTGCTGAAACATGCCTTCAACATCATCCGGTAACATCGATAGCGGAATAGATCGTGGCGGCGGTTTTAAACCACGTTGCTGATTGTCTGATGCATAGGCATAACGGAAATGGGCAATATCCTTCTCCAGCGCATTACCCGCTTCGGCAATAAGCGGCACACCGGAATAAGGATGACGCCCACCAAACAAGACGTGAAAAATCAGCAACGCAAGGCCAAAATTATCGTGATTCGCGGTGCGTTCAAAGCCGACAAATGATGGCAAGGTTTGTAGCTCTGGCGGCGTAAAATGCGACACACCGACTTCGCATAAATGCAGTGTGCCATTGGCGTTAATCTGAAAGGAGTCGCTATCGATCAACACCACTTTGCTGTCACGGCCTACCATAAAGCTGTTCTGGTTTACGTCACCCACGACGTGCCCGTGCTCATGAACCGTAGCAAAAGATGAAGCAATATTGCGCGCAACATAGAGTAGAAAATCCCACGCACAATGAGGGTAACTCTGGCGACGATGTGCCGGGCTATAGATCATATGAATCGGTTCTTTACCTGAAACTTTTGGCATCATAAAACCGATAACTTTTCCGCCTCGTCCACCGTGAAGGGTTGCCTGTGGCCAGGCGACATAATTCAACAACTGCGCGTCAGCTGTCGCAGCCATAAAGGCAAGTTTGTCCTGTTTTAAGGCGGGTGGCGGCGAGTGATAAATCTTGGCGACGCTGTCGACAAACTCCTCGATATCATAAACCGCACCTTCGCCACCTTTGCCCAGTTCACGGCCTGGCATAACGCACTCACCAGTAGCAGTATATAAAGTGGGTTTCATGGTAACCACATAGCCAGTGCTAATGTTTTATCATCATCGGTACGCTCGTTTACCGCTGGGCTGGACAAAAACTGCTTTAACAATTCAGGTAATAAATCGAGTTGTTCCTGCGTTGCTGTCGCCAGTCCATTGAAAAACGGGGTAAAGAAAGGCACATGCGGAGAATTATCCAGCATATTTAACGCCAGCCGCTGGATACCATCCGTAAATGCTGCAACTTTATGCGCACGCTCAGTGCTGGTGAAAGTTTCCAGTCTGGAAACGGCATCTTCATCGGTAATGAAGTGCGTCATGTTGGCATATTCACCCACCATCGGCGTGAGCGGCAATTGCAGACCGTGACCAAAATCCACCACCACGCCGCCATCGCCAATCTGCATAATCAAGGTGCCATTAGCTGATGAAATTAGTCCCAGAAATGTGCAGGCAAAATCGCGAACCGCTAATTCTTTATCTTCCGCCTCGGCAAAAAGTCGCTGACGAATGGTCAGTACAATATCCGTGGCGAGGACATCATTGAGTCCAAATTCACCGTTCTGCACTTTTTGCGACATATAAGCCATCGCTTCATTGACGGCAAGCATCGCACCTTCGCCACCCTGCGAGACGCTGCCTGCACCATCAGCAAGAAACATCACCAGTAATGGATGCTGATCGTTTAACCAGGCAACCTGCATCTGGCAGGCATCCTGACAAGGTAAATCAGCGCTAATGTGCGACGTTCCAACGGCTGATGCATAAACCAGACGCCAGGTCACACTGACGTCCAGCCTTTTGGCGCTTCCAGCACAACTTCCGTTCCCGGCGTGGAGCGGGAAACCGAACGCAGCGAACTGGATAACCAGCTAAACAGTTCACGGAATTGTAATCCCTGCAGAGGCAAAGGCTGACGAACGCTGATTTGTGCCAGAGTCTTCATATCCGCCCCCTGAACGCCGATGGTAAAGAAGGCAAACTTCTTATCTTCTTCCCCCTGAAACACTTTGTTGGCGGCAGCCTGCCACTCATCGGTTGGTGCGCCATCGGTGATCAGGAAAATCCACGGACGATAATACGAAATGCCATTTGCGCGGTACTCACGTTTCCGCTCTTCAACCATATCCAGGGCTTTGGTAATGGCGGCGCCCATTGGCGTATCCCCCTGAGCAAACAGGATAGGGGGGAAAAAATTAGCGGCGCTGGTAAAGGGTTGTTCCACATGCACCGGGCCGAACGTCACAATGCCGAGTTCCACTCTTTTTAAAGCCAGCGGATCAGCAAGCAGTTCATCACGAAAGGTAACCAGTCCGGCGTTAAGTTCATTAATAGGTCTGCCGCTCATCGAGCCAGAAACATCCAGCAGCAAAATGCAGGGGCAACGTGGTTCCGGGTTACTGGCAAAATCGCTGGTAGCAAACGTGATTTGTTCGCTCATAAGAAATCCTTTCTTAGAGAATTATTGAGGTCCGGTATCATACCGATTGCAATAATGAAATAAGAACAAACGAAGAAACTTTCAGAATTAGGCCCGGCGGCGCAGATAATTTTGCTATTCGCCTCGCAAGAACGGAGAGCCCTCGATTGACACTAAGGGCGGAGTGACATAATTTCAGGAGTGAGGGTTAGGGAGAGGTTTCCCCCTCCCCCTGGTGTTCTTAGTAAGCTTGGAAGCTAATCACTAAGAGTATCACCAGTATGATGACGTGCTTCATCATAACCCTTTCCTTTTTTAACCCTTCTTCTCCGGGAGAGGGTATCCCGTTTCAGCGTCCCGCTGAAATCGTCGGCTTACATCCTTTTGCCCTGCAAGCAGTCTATAGCTAACGCGTGAACAAAATAGTTTCTCCTGTGATTATTGCGTAATGACTCGCAAAGAATATTTGCTGGCAAGATCGCAGACTGCAAAGCCTGCGGATTGACAATCTAACCGTGAAGGCATACTTTCAGGAATGAGGGTAGAGCGGGGTTTCCCCCGCCCTGGTAGTCTTAGTAAGCTGGCCAGCTAATGACTAAGAGCACCACGATGATGAGTACCTTCATCATGACCCTTTCCTTATTAAAGGATGACAAAATAATATTAATCACTTAAAAATCATCGCATTACACGATTCCGCGGTTAAATAACAGACTACAAAATGCGACAAAACACAACATATCCAGTCACTATGAACCAACTACTTAGATAGTATTAGTGACCTGTAACAGAGCATTAGCGCAAGGTGATTTTTTGTCCTCTTGCGCTAATTTTTTGTCAACTCGCTGGGTTAGTTGAATTTACAACCATGCTCAGTATCTCGATAAGCGCAGAGAAATGATGCAGTGGTGGGCGGACTGGATCGATGGTGATGTCACATAACCATCTTGTTTACAAGGTGACAGCATAGCTAACAATGGTTGATTGCTGAGGCCAGTCTATTTCTGGTGCAGTTGAAGTATCTACAGCATCCAGTGCGTCCAGATAATCCAGCCACAAATTATATTGCTCCAGTTCGTCACCTTTCAGACGACCAATAGCCGCTTTACCGGGCCACTGCCTGCTGTTAATAAAATCATTTGCAGCACGTATGCGTCCTTCTTTTTCGAGTTCTGCTTCCTGGATTAACTGTTCTTTAGTTTTCTCTGGTTCGGGAGGGGCTGTGAAATTATTTCCGTCATAGATCCATCCAATATCAACTGCAACACCAGAGATATTAACTGCCTTAAAATCGGCAAACATATCTCCTGCACCATCCCAGACAACGATGTTAACAACAATATTGTTTTTAATTAGTGCATATCTGTTCATTATCCGTATACCCACAAAATCGCCAGACCGTCAGCACCTGCACCACCAGACATAGACACCCCGGTAGAGCCTGAGCCGTAAATAGAGACCGCGCCGCTTCCGCCAGAGCCATTACCTCGGGCATGATTCCCCGCCGATGCATTGACTCCTGAGCTAATTCCGACTGCCACACCGCCCACTCCGAATTCAGAGTCAGCCCCTTTCCCGCCAAGCGCATTTTTATCCGAGAACAGAAATCCAGAGCTTCCACCATACCCGATATGCTGTGCTATCAATTCTGCTCCACCAGGAATGGTGTTATTAGCATTCGGAGACGCTGTAGGCCCGCCGGTTGGCAGAACATTAAATGCTGCCCCCTTAGCTCCACCTCGCCCACCAGTAGCTGTAATACCGTCGATAATCGTAGCCCCACCGTCACTTCCATTAGCTCCGGTTGCGGGAGTTGGCACGCCCCCCGCACCACCTGCGCCAATAGTAATATTAATTTTCTGACTGGCATCAACTGTGAATTTTGCTACCACACGGCTACCTGAATTCCCGCCCTGTCCTGCTGACGCATATCCGGGTTGTACGGTCGTGGAGTTACTGCCACCGCCGCCTCCGCCACCAATCATATCTGCCACAACAAACCTGGCATCTTTCGGCAGTGTAATTTGCCGGGATGTGTCAATCCGGTACACTGCAATGAGTCTTCCTGTTCCATCTCCCAAACCAAGGTTTTCGAGAGCCGTTTTCACCGTGCCATCCGATTTGATATCGCCAAACGGATTCTTGCGGCTCAGGTATTCAACAGCAAATCCCGATCCCAGCAATTCAACAAAACCGGGCAGATCACCATTATCAAGCACATCCCGTTGCGTTTTATCACTTACAAACTGGGCCAGAGCTGCAGCAATAAAGCTGGCCTGCCGAATAACCTTATTGACTTGCGCACTGGAGGCTTTCCCTGCTGTAAATCCGGATAAAAGCGCGGGCAACGCTTCCCATTCCTCCTGCGATATAACATTGGCATTTCGATCCGTTGCAAACGCTTTAAAGTCATTTTTCGCCATCAGAGTAATACTCCCCATGCTCCTACATCAAAACCACTGATGAATTCGTTATCCATATCAAAACCAAAAAATTTTGAGCCTTCCGATGGGGTTTCCACCGAAGGTGTTTCAATGCCACCCGCCCATACCCCGGCGGCTTTTACTGTGAGATACCCCTGTTTAATTGCCGCAATTAACTCACGCGATACATCTGAAATATCAGTATCAGGAAAGACCCAGACCGATATCGTCATGTCCTGGTTATCGACTATCTGCATTCGCAGCCCGGATCCTGCTGTTGCAGCGTCAAGAATTGCCGGAAGCGAATCATTCCGTCCATCCCAGTTATTAATCGCAATCTTCGCTTTAAGAATGACACGATAAGTTTCATCGCTGAGATACATGTATCCGGAATCAGGATCATATGGCCCCTGCCATACCCCCTGATCATATCCAAGCCCGTCGGTATCCCAGCTGAAATAGACACCTGAGATAGGCTGGCTGACAACACGGCTACGTCCGATCCACAATCCCAGCATGTCAAGTTGCACACCAACCGCAGAGTCAATATCAAATGCAGTAATCAGCCCTCTGGTGGCCGCCGCAACATCAATAAGCGGCCGGGTCATCAGATCAACATGTGCAAGAAATTTAGGTTTGGTGGCGTGGTAGTTCGTGATTAGTTCGGTGTATTTGCTCATGACTCCACCGTTATAACGATATTTTCCGGGGTACAGGACGCAGATTCGTTGTATCTGATATCAATGTTTGATGACGACAAAGCCCCCGGGGATTTCCCAATCGTCAGTTCCTGAATATCGTAATAGCGTGCATTCCCGCCACTCACCACGCCAAGATTCGCCGGTGAGTAAATGCGACTTAAAAGGACCGAATCACCAATCATCAGACTATTGATATAGTCGGAAATAGCCTGCTGGATCTGCTGCCCTATCTGTGAGGTATAACCCGTAAAAACTTTTAATTTAATCCGGGCATAAACAGGCACATCACTGGAACGCGAGAATTTGATTACATGGGGATTGCCGTATTTATCCGGAACCGTAACGGATGTTGTACCGTGAGTGGCTGTCCCCTGGCCTTTATTCCCTCTGATAGCCTGAGCAATATCCGTCACATCACCGCCATCCACAATTACAGCAACAGAGTGTGGCGGTAACCCGTTACCGTCCTCCGAACCAGTATCGTTTTCATAGAGTTTGTGGCGGGTTACACCGGTAACATTAGAAACAGCACCATCCAGTGCTTCAAATGGGGTTATTGATGGCAACGCAACACTTTGCGACTGGCGGATACGTAACTCAGCATCAGTTTCTGCCGGAGAGCCAACAGTAGCCGCAGCAGGATTAGTTACCGAAACCCAGCCACGGGTTGGCGTATTAATTTCAGTGATAGTTCCAGCCAGCGCCGCCACTGCACCACTGACGGAACATGTTGCGGTCGCCATCACTGTACCATCCACGCCGACCACCACTGAAGCAGGCAAACGCCATATCACATTATTACTGTCTTTCACGCTGCCATTAATGATGGTTGTTCCGGCAGTTCCTGTAAGAAGCAAATCAACCGTAGAGTTCGTCGCGCCTTTACGTGAAATACCATTTATTTTCACGTTACTGGTCAGTGCAGCCCCATAGCCGGTTGCCGGTGAAAAACAGTTGTAGACAGTTATCGCCATATTATTGGCATCATGAATCGCCAGCGCCGTCAGAGCCACCATCTGGCCGTCTTTGCTGTCCGGTTCGAGGTAGGCATCACTGCCATAAATCTGCTGAAAATAGCTAATCAGGGTGCTGAGTATCGTCTGATAATCAGGCGCACTGATCCCCTCCGCGGTTACCTTTGCAGATAAACCGAGAGAATCAAGGTTCAGAGCCATTACGCCTCCGATGTAACAGTCGTTATTCCATAAAGAGTGTCGATTTCAGCGGAAAACATGACACGTCGGGTCGTGGTATCCACTGTCGTATTGAAAGAGAGGATTGATTTAACGCCCCGCGTTTCGAGGATGCGCTTACGGATCGCCAGGTTGTAGGTTTCCGGCTTCTGCTTACCGAGCACGGACTGGATCCACGGAGTCCCTTCGGTGGTGTCGAGAAACCATTGCCCATACCACAATTCGAATCGCGTTTTCACAGCCTGTGCTACGGCCTCAGGCGAGTTAATCAGCCAGGTGTCATCACCGCTGCCAAAGGTGTAATCGCCATCGGCGTCTTCACGTCTGTATCGCATCAGTTTACCCCATCGGTATTGCTTCCACCGCGCTGAACACCGCCATGAGTGTGCGTATCATCGATTGGCTTGCCGTTAGCCTTCACGCTACCCAAAAACTCAACAGCACCAGTGATTTTTGAAGCCACACCAGAAACAACAGACCCCACCATGCCCCCCAACCAGGTTAACAGGCCATGAATGGTTACTTTCTCAGAAAAATCAGCCAGAGGGGCAACCACATCAAGACCACCCGGAGCGACAATTTTAATTTTCCTGGTATCAGGATTAAGCTCAAAATAGGTGCTACCGTCGTCACTACGCAACTGTGTGGCACTGGTATTAATACCGCTAATCGTTCTCGCCTGCGACTGGGGACCGACAATACAAAACGCATCCGATAAATCATGCATTCTGTCATCGACCGGCTCCTGTATCCCACCGCTCTGCCACCAGAAATCAATACAACGATCGGCAAAAACGACAAGACACTCATCCCCGGCTTTAACCGGAAAAGTCAACGTACAGCCTCCGCCGCGCGGAAATACCACTGGCACATCCACCAGCAACGGGTAATTTTTGGTAATGCGGTTACCGTCGTTATCCTTTTCAACCGAACGGATAGCTGGCTGCACAACCGCCGTCACCGCGTCGGGCTCGAATGACTGAACAATGCCAGGCAAGGCGACACGGATCTGGTTCTTTGTTGTTTCCCGTTCAGATTTGAATGTTTCGGCAAGGTCGCCGCTGCGGGTCTGGTCAGATACTGCCATTTAGTAGGCTCCAGAAAGCAAAAAACCCGCCGGGTGGCGGGTTCATTATTGAAGTTTCATTACTGCTTGTTTGCTTCTAACGCTTCAGCTATTCGGCGAAGATACTCATTGTTTTTAAATGAAACCATGATGCACTCAAAGAATATTCGGCAAAATACAGCACATAACAAAAGCACTAAAGCGCCAGCAGCCTTCCCATTAACAAACGTTATAATGGCGGCAACAACCAGAAGTAACATTGTGATGCCATACAGAACGTTGATGATTTTTGGAGTTATTAATTTATCAAATCCGAACATGCGACAAATTCCTTATCGTGAAAGTAGAAGTATCACATTATAATTACGAGTGATTAATCAACAATCTTTTTGCATGGAAAGGAGCCGATGATTTTCGGCGCATCCATGCTGTTCTGCAGCAGTTGCACATTCAGGAATCGCGTTTCGGTACCAGGGCGACGAATGTATTCAAAGCCGTAGTTGTTACCGTCTTTGGCTGGCATAAGCCCCATGTCTACTTTCAAACCATTGGTACCCAGTTCGGTGATTTTTTGAGAGGTAACTCTTTCACCGTTGATTGTCGATAACTCGCCCTGGTTTGCAACCATAGTGTAGCCACCGCATTTAACCGTGAAGCCATCCGCCCACGCGCTGCACGCAGAAAAGACAGCTAACAGAAAAATAATCCCCCTCATTGCTCATCCCCTTTGCAAAGCCGATTGCGTATACAGATCCGCCGCGCCACGCGCTTCGCACATCATATCCATGTACCACGCCTGGCCCCTTGTGTCGCCAGTGTACATAATCCCGCGCACAATATAAACGCCATCCATTGCGATGCTGGCAGGCTGTGATGTGGTGCCGCTGAGCGTAATATTTCCGTCCGTGTTCTGGTCGGTGATCTGACCACCAGCCATAGCGATATCGTTGTTCGACAACGCGGTGCGATATACAGAAGCCTGATCCAGCTGAATGAGCCCATTAACCCGGATGTTCGGATTAATAAGCGCGCGGACGTTTACGCCGTTGCCGATGGTCTGCTGCGGCATGCCAATAAGCCCGGTAGCGCTGTTGAGCACAATCGCTTCGTGAACATATTCATTATTCGCCACCATCTGGCGCTGACCGTCCACGAATTGCCATGTTGCGCCACATTGCCCGGCTACGTTATCCATTAGATGCCGCGTCATGCCAAAGAGCACCCGCCCCCGGGGGAATACAGTAGCAGGCATTTCAGGCGTCAGGCCTTCGGTCGCACCTTTGGCTTCGAAGTCTTTCATCAGCGCACGGTTCACATCAGCGACCGTGTAACCGGCAGCCAGCGTCTGTGAGGTTATACTGGTGGCAAAAGCCAGATCAGTATCTGCTGCCTGAATCAGGACGTAGGAATCAACCGGACTGTCTTTTCCTGTGACCGAGTAGCGAATTTCACCGCTGAAAATCAGTCCGTAGTTGCGGCCATCACTCTGGCCCACGTCCGCCGCATCAACCTCCCGCACGGTCCCGACGTCGCTTGCCGACACCTCCGGCGCGATACCGTCGTAACCCGCAATCAGACGCACTTTCGAAAACTCCTGCCCGGTAATTCGGTTCACAGTATCTGCCGAGAGGTTATAAATTTTGATAGTCCCTACCCGGGACGCGCTGCTGATGTTGAACCAGTCGATCGTAAAGGTGACTTTGAAATCACTTAGCTCAATTCCCTGACCGTTCCCGTCCACAAGCTGCAGCTCGAAATGTCTCATCCAGTTCTGTGACATGCTTACTCCGTTGATACCAGTAAATGACTGCGGCCGCCCAGGTCAGTTTTCGTGGGATAATCCTGTGTGTTGTCATCGCAGACCACCACCAGCTTAAAACCAAGCCCCATACAGGCGTACTGCGCCAGCAGGTCAGCACCAGTGACGAGAGGAATACCGGAGATTACCGGCTCCCCTCTGTCGTTCTGCAGGTCCATAATCCAGTAAAGATCGCGCCATATGATGTTAATCCGCCAGGTGACACCGCCCAGGACGATACTGAACTGCTGGTTATCCGCTGTCAGCGGAATTTCCTGAATTGTCATTAGCCGCCTCCCAGTAATGACGCCACGTTACCCGTGATGCTTTTCAGCAGTGAAGTATCTGGAGGCTTTGTGGTTTTGTTGCCACTGTTCTGTACCGCCGACGTGCTGGCCCCTTCCTTCATGTTGGTTTTATCCGCGACGGTGATCTGCTGTGTCCGGGAGATAAGGACCTCCCTCAGGGTGAGGACGGCGGACAGGACGTTTTCGGTTGTCTTGTCCGTCGTCACTTCCAGCGCCCGAATTAACATGTTGCTGTACAGCCGTTTACCGGTTACCACATCGAAGGGGATACGGCTTTCCTGCAGATCCAGTAGCTCCTGATACGTCTGCTGAGGACTCAGGCCGAGCAGGCTGGTAGCCGTCAGATTACTGGCAAAATCCAGCAATGCGCCGCCACCGGCGAAACCAACCTCCATCACCACTTCTGACGGTTTTTTATAGGCATGATCAGCGACAGCGGCCCCGACCTCTACCGGATGCTCTGTTATTTCAAGCATATCTGTATGCTTCTCTGAAATAACAACACTGGGAACAATCATTCCTATTTTTCTGCTCTGCTGATGAAAAAGTGTAGAGAGAATATCCACTAACCCACCCTCACCTGATTACTTCGCATGACCTGAGCATTTGCAGACTGTTGCCGACGTGCAACCTCATTACCGACAGCGTGCGGATCTCCGCCACCGTAAATGTGGTAGGTATTTTGCTGGTTAACCTCTGTCACTTTGCCACTAATTCCCGCCACGGCAGCCTTATTAATCAGCTCTCGAGAATAGATATTTCTTCCATTCTCATGCTGGATAATGCTGCTCATCAATGCTGACATGGTTTGCGGATCGCTCATATTCAGGGCAGCCCGGGGATCCACTCCCAGTCGTTGCGATACAGCCCTGATATACGCGGTTGTGTTGTTATTATCAGACGCAGGCGCCCAGGTAGAGATAATTTTCTCCACACTGTTTATTCCCCGTCCGGCGTACAGCATTAACTGACGAGCAAGAGCCCGTAATCCATCAAAGGCAGTTTCAAATCTGGCAAATCGCCCGCCCGGTCGTTCAAGAGAAGCCCCCGCCTGACCAGCAAAATTAAGGTTTCCCGGATTGTTATTCCGTTCTCCTCGCTTCGTAGCCTGTGCATATTGTTCCGGCTCATCATCACCAAACCAGCCGCGTACCGTCCGGCCCACGCTGCGGGGATCGAATCCCCAGTGCTCTTTAATCCAGTCGGCAGTACTGTTAGCGCTGTCTGTAACCATCGGCATCGCTGACGGATTTTCGCTGCCCTGATTAAGTATCTGTTTGCCAATGCTGACGGCATCAGCCCAGCGGCCATCTTTGATAGCGTTGAGCAGGTCGGCGATCATGTTCAGCATTTTGCTGAATTCGCCCATCTGGTCGATGAAGTTGCTGAAATCCCACTTCAGGGACCATGATTTAGGGTCAATATTGAGCAGTTTCGCCAGCGCTTTCACCAGGTCGTTAACGGTCGTTTTAAGGTCACGAACCATCTTCACCGCGGCGTCGACTTCCGGCTTCCACTTGCCCCAGTCAATCAGGCTATCGCCGCCTTCCTTCCAGGTCTGATAGTCCTCCCACAGGAGGGCAATCCCCGCCGCCAGCGCGGTAATGAGGCCAATCGGCGACATCCAGAACGTACTGTTCAGAATGCGCAGCGCAATCGTCAGTGCGCCAAACAGCGAGATCAACTCCCGCGTTTGCTTATCCAGCGATTGCCACCAGGTGATGAGGCTTGATGTTCCTTCAATCAGTCTGAAGAACAGCCGCCCTATAATGTCCCCGAGCGCCAGAATGCCTTTTATGGCTTTCGTCAGGGTCTGCTCAATGCGCGGAAAGTTATCCAGGATGTGGCGGCGCAGCGTGTCCAGCGAACCCGCCAGACCACCAGCAAGATTAGAGCCGATTTTGTCACGGGCCATGCCTGCCATCGCGCCGAACTCGCGCAGTGAGGTCATGAATTTGTTGGAACTTCTGGCCGCCTCGTCAGCATTGAAGCCGATAGCCTTCGCCATTGCGCTGTACTGCCCGGAGAAACCGCCGACACCCCAGCGCATCGCCATGAGGGTATTTTCGTCAATGCCCAGCATCTGCGCATACTGGTTAGCCCGGTAGTACGGCATGCTGCTGAGCTTCTGGCCTACACCTGTAAAAATAGCGGCCATGTCACGCATGTTGCCGCTGGCATCCCGTGTCTGAACGCCCAGGCGATTCAGAAATCCCTCCGCCCCGGGATTGTTACGAATAAACCGGGAGAGACTTTCCAGAGAAGATCGCGCAGCGTCCACACTGCCGCCAACCTGCGAAACCGCATAGCCAATAGACTGAATTCCCTGGACCGTCGCGCCGGTGCGCTGTGACGCCCAGTAAAGATTATCCAGGCCGGAGGCGATCTTAGCCGTGAAGGCCACCACGGACAGCGCAGCTCCTTCAACAGCCAGCCCCATTTTGATGACATTTGCAGTTGTACCGGCGAGGACAGAACCGAACTTTTTCGCTCCTGCATCATCCACACTGAAGCCAAGCGAGACGAGGAAATCTTTAATAGTCTCGGCGTTCATTATCCTCTCTCCATTTTTCTACCCGGACATCGTTGTCCTCGCACATATCAAGGTAGTCATTAAGAAGCGCGATGCGACAGAGATCTACCGCACCACTGTTAAGATCTTTCTGGTCAATATGGAAGGCAAGCGCCGGACGAAGAATAAAATCTTCACCACCCGGCAGGCTATTGAAGGTTATTCCGCTGGCGGGATGGGCGTCTCTTTGGTAGGGAGTCCTTGCAAAAAATTTCCCAGCGAATCGGCGACCACCCGCGCCACCAGCTGAAGCATGACCAGCAAATCAATATCATCAAACATCAGTTCGCCCTGGGTAAATACCGGCACCCATCCATCCATATGACGCCGCGACACCACCGCAAGACAGGGATGAATAATCGCATCGGTGTCATCTTCGGTCAGGGAAGACAGTTCCTCAGCGATACGCGGGAGCATGGTTTCAAACACCGGTTTTAACTGCTCGAATTTCACGGTGTCGATTTTGCCGTCAGCAGGCAAACGGGAGCGAATGCTCCCGAAATCTGACATCATTCCTGCCAGTACCGGCAGAAGTTTGCGGGTCACTTTCAGCTGGTCAAAAACGCTGAGTTTTGCCACGCGATATTTCACGCCTTTGATTTCGAATTCCATGTATTAAAACTCCCCGAGAACCTGGTCAATCTTGCCGCAGTCAAACACCCACGGCATCGTATTACCGGTTTTAGCGTTGGCGTTATCCGGTTGTTTCTGGAACGCAACACTGCGTGCCGTGATGATGTCGCCGCTGACCTTGTTGCGGATCACGATAACGTTATTCCCCCATGTGGCAGAAGACTGGCTCTGTGCGTTATACGCCAGCGACAATTTTTTATTTGTCGGTGATGTCTTCAGAAGGTTAACGGTAATCGTCCCGCTTTTATCTGCATGGAGACTGTGCATCACTTCGCCATCAGCACCGATGGTCATGGTGTTTTTAGGACCGCCCATCGCAACCACAATCCCCTCTTCAGAACTTGCCGAACCGTACCCGAGGTCAATCGAACCGGTCGGCCCGGTCAGCGTCGCAGTGACATCCATAAAAGAATAGGTAGACATTCACTTCCCCTTAGCGAACAACGTTAATCTGTACGTCAGCGTAATGAACCGCGCCTGCAAGTTTTATTGCAGCCTGAATCACCGGAGCCTTACGGGCTTCACGCTCTGATTGTGCCTGTTCATCCAGCGGCTGGGCGTATACGTAATAACCTTTGGGCAGCGTGTCACCTGATGACAACTGACCAAGGTCGCCCCCGTTCCATACGCCCGGAGCAATCAGTCCATTCTGAACGGCCTGATCCAGTGATTTTTCAACATTTGATAACAGTCGGGTAATACCGGCTTCAGTCTGGGGAACTTTCGTGGTGCTGGTATAAAGCAGGTTATAGAGGTTGGTCTGCACATAATTCTGTAACCAGTCCAGGCCGTGGCGTTCATCAAAGAAATCGCCGTTAGCCATCACTCCCTGCTGGAGGATAGCTGTATCATTCTGGTAGTACACGAACACATTGCAGTTTTTTGCATCAAGTGCCGATGCCTGGCTGACTGTCAGTGTTTCATACCCGACACCCGGCTCCTGCTTAAACTTGAGCGTAATCGCGGTATTACTGCCATTGAAATTAACCGTGAATGCCCGGCCAAATGCAGATAACGCAGCGTATTTATTACCCGATGAATACTGAATAAAACTGCGTGAATATCCGGCGGTTTTCAGTTTTGATGCCAAATCATCGCTGGATGCAGTCTGCAGGCATTTCTCATCGCTTGTCGTAATCGCCAGAATACGGCTTACAGAAGAGGATTCGATCGCCGCAGCCACTTTCAGCCAGTCTGCATCCGGAATATCTTCATCGCCTGCAATCCCCAGCCCATACCATGAAGTATAATCGAGCATGGCATTCACAGCCTGCTCCAGCGTCTCAGGCGTGGCCTGTTCGCTGTCTCCCTTCGTTTTCACCCAACGACCAACAAAAACCTCCTGAGGTTTCGGTGATTGTGAGAAAAACACCTGCGCAGCTTTATATTCTGGTGATTCCACGCCAAAATCTTTTCCAATATCTTCCGCCGCAGAATAACGACGAATGCGCTCACTTACCGGAATGATTGTGGACGGGCCGAGAATGAGTAATGCACCAAAATTTCGCCCT
Organism: Escherichia sp. E4742; assembly: GCF_005843885.1. Lineage (NCBI taxonomy): Bacteria > Pseudomonadati > Pseudomonadota > Gammaproteobacteria > Enterobacterales > Enterobacteriaceae > Escherichia > Escherichia sp. E4742. The sequence continues at coordinate 63,050 of NZ_CP040443.1, forward strand.
GATGCTGCACGCGGCGACATGATCACATCAACATTAACAACGTTTGATACAGGCAAGCCCTGTGCCATAGCTTAATCTCCGAAAAAGATGACTGGTGCTTCCACCAGCGATTTAATACCGTACTCGCGCACAACCTTCCGGCGCAGACGCACCGTCATATCGTAGCGGCGGACCCATTGCTGATTAATAAGTTCAGGGAAGGGAGTCAGACCTGTGTAATCGCCAAGAGACAGCCCCAGCGCATTCAGTGCTGCGTTGTTCTGCGGTACAGATATACCGTCACGAAACCGGGACGCATACACCATCCCCGCCGGACCATAAAACGAAGCCATACACTCAATCGTTTCATGCCGCCAGAGCTGAGAGCCATCATCGGTCTGTCTGGTGAATGCCGGACTGTCATCACCTGACCATCCGATAACCCCAAACGCACACCAGTTCGTTTCAGCCGGTAGCAGTGGCGGTTGCTCTTTCTGCCAGCGCGGACGAACCATCCCGGCAGACAGACCGGAAACGTTACGCATCCACTGGCTTAACAGCCTGTCGAGCGCTTCGTCATAATCCGGATCGCCACTGGTTGGTATCAGCCATCCGCGCTCTGTGCTGGTGTTATTGCTCAACCGGAATTCCCCCATCAAACGGCAGCAACTCACAATGCGCCTGAACGAATCCGGCACCATACGCTGTATACGGGTCGACGAAAGTCACACGATAATCACGGCCCTGATACGTCACGATATCGGCATCACGGCCAGTCTGTCCCTGCGTCAGTCGCTCAGTCGTCACAATCAGAATTGCACCGCTGATTACCTGCCCTGCCTGCATACGGCGGTTTTCCAGAGAGCGATCAACAGTTACGACTCCGGCAAACTGTTTTTTAACTTCACTGTCGCTGCCGATCCCGTCCTCATCCACCGTTTGCACTCGGCGTGTTACCCACAAATTGAAGTCGCAAAAATCGGGGTCAAAAAGCACATCTGTTACATCAAGAGTCGGCATCTTTATCCCTCACTACATGGGTAATCGCTCTGCGATATTGCCCGGTGTCAATTAATGGTTTCGCCAGTTCGGTTCCCGGAGATTCGCCAGCAGCACGCCGGGCAAGTTCCATTGTTGCCCCCTTGCGCCCCCGACGAGCCCGGGCTTCAACAGTACTGTCAGCAAGCGGCGTAAAGCCGGTAATGGTCATGTAACGCCTGACACCATTAACGGCCAGCGTTCCGGCACGGTTGAGTGCACTTTCTGCTCCCGCAGCATTACCATCAAGTGCAGCCTGCGCCGCGGCTTTAAGCTGCGGCACCGTCTGCTCCTCTGCCGATTTAACGCCGGGGACCAGGTGAGGTCGTGGCGGGATGTTCTGCGCTGGTGAGCCGTATTCGTTGAGGTAACCGATGCCCGCATTACCAAACGGAACATCATCCCGCTCGCTGTCTTCCGAAGGGATGCCGACCAGCACATCTTTTTTGGTTAACGACCTGAGCGCATCCAGAATGGCCTTAGCGTTATCCACCCTCGTTGTTACACCGCTTTTGAAACTCATAGCTGGCGACCGCCTGCACCGAACATCGTGATCAACTGATAAAATTCAGCACCATATCGGGTGTTATTCCAGAAACCTGCATCAGGATTCAGCGTCGCGCTGGTGTCATAACTGACGCTTACCTTATCCACGGACTTTGAGGACTGAACACCATTGGTTGAACCGCCCGGCCCGCCAGCCAGCATCGCCCGGCTGTCTGCCGCCCAGAGCGTCATGTAGTGCGCAACGAACAACCCGGCAAAGTACGGAAACAACTTTTTGCCGGTGACGTTTTCGCTCAGCAGTTCATCGGCCAGATTCAGACGAAACTGGATTTGCGCTTCGGGATATTTGGCAGGGTCAGCAAACTGCGGGAAGTCGCGGCGAAAATCACTTACCGCTGGCAGACTTTGATTCTTTGGCATTTTTTACCTCGTTACGCGCGTCTGTGGCTTTGCCAACGGATACTTCCGCGTGCGCACGAGTGAACCAGTGCGTGGCAACGTCTTCCTCCACAGCATGACGGCCTTTAACAAACTCGCGCCGTGAACCGTCGGGAAGCGTGAGCACAAACGGGGTATGTACGTGTATTACTGCATTATTTTTTGCCATCGGGTCATCCTTAATGGCCCCGCCAGGGGGCCATATGGCTGTTAAATGCCATCAACGTACGAAATGGTTTCTTTGTACACTGGCTCGACTGCACCCAGCTTGCCGTAGTAAGTGACGATCTGATACAGACCGCGATACTGCACCGGCACGCTCTGAAGCGGAACCAGCGGGTAGCGGACGTATTTTTTATCGTTGGTGTACGCAACCATGCGATCCTTATTCCCCACACCACGGCCTTTCAGCCATTTAACCGCGCGGATATTCAGCGGAACACCGTTCTGGTGATAGCTGATGGTGTTGGTCTGAAGGTACGTCAACAGGGACTGGTTACCCGCAGATGAAACGATGATGCTGGACAACAGAGCAAACTGCTCAGGCGGGATCAGCAAATCACGCGGAACCACAGAGTAACCAGAAGCGGCCCACGCATCAGACAGTACCTGGTTAATGCTTGCGCGGATTTCGTCCGGTGTTGAGGTTGCCCACGTTTTGGCAGCGTTGTTGACAGGCACGCCGTCCAGGGTAACAAGGCCTTTCAGGTTTAATGCGGAATCGCCAACATATACCTGTTCATCGTTATCCATCTGCCATTTCAGTTGCATACCGTCATACTTCTGCGTATCAATCGGGCGGCCGACCTGCTGAGCAGCCTGCAATTCTATGACCGTCCAGCCAAGTTCCATCCCCCACAGGTTCAGCGGGTTACCAGATTTGCCGATATCCACGTTCACGCCAGCAATAGCGGTTGAGTCTTTGCCTACCCAGTTTTTGCCATTCGGATTTGCACCAGTACCCGCAGCGGCGAAGCTGGTATTCGTCCAGCTGGAAATGTCATCTGCGATAGAGACATCTTCACGCAACTGAATATCGCGGGTCCAGGTGTACCCCACCAGTGGCAGGTTCAGCGTCTGGTCGAGTCGCTCCAGCTCCCCGATGAGAAAGGCACCAGAGCTGTCAACGGTTGCCTGATCAAAAGTAATCATTCGTCTGTTCCTTAAATCTTCCAGGAAATTTCTGCATTGCCGTTAGCATCACCGGCACCTGTGAATTCAGCGTTGGTCAGCACCACATTTTTGCCACTGACTGACGTGGACATGAATCCACCCAGCGGCACTTTGATGGATTCATCAGTGGAGACGACAACGTATACCGGGTCGCCTTTTTTGATGGTGCTGGCATCAAAATCAGAACCGAGATTAACAGTCACGTAGCCACGCTTCATGGCGTCGCCCGGGAAGTTCTTGCCTGTTCCCACCTGGCGAACCATGTCCGGCTGCGACGTGGTCGGATAAGGGCGCACGTAGATCCCCTTTACCTTGTCTGCAGTATCACCATCTGCCAGCGGCACGAAAAAACCGTCATCATCGTATTTACCAGCCAGGCCATAGGCAGCGAAGGCGTTATCGGATTTAAGGACCACCGGTTCGACGGTTAAGTCCTGCGGGCGAGAGACAGCCCCGGCAATGCCAACAGGCATCCGGTACAGAAATACATTATTCATTTTTTACCCTTTACGGTTTGCCCAGAATTCAGCGTTTTGTTTGTTCAGGGAAGCGATACTGGTCATGCCCATGTTTGGGCGCTGTGCATCGCCGGTGGTGGCGCGGGTGTTTCGCCCTTTGGCAATCTCAGACACGGCATTAAACGCCATGTCGACCGATTGTTTCGGTAATTTGCGGATATCCGCGTCACCGACTATCTGGCGAACCAGCGTTTTGTCAGCAGAAGCCAGAACCTCGCGTTTGAACGCGGTCGGTTTCATCTTACGGCTCAGATCGATACCCGGAACGATAACTTCGGCACGCCAGGCTGAGTCACCAGTAATCGTGGTTTCCTCTTCATCGTCCTCGCCGTCACCGGTCGGATTATCGTCAGGCTTATTGTCGTTATCGCCCGTCGCATTTCCTTCCAGCTTAGCCAGCAGGGCTTTCAGTAATGTTTTGAGGTCATCATCACTGTCGCCGGTTGGACCTCCGCCCATCTCTGGTGCTTTGTCCGGTAGCGGTTGCTGCGGGGACAGGTTGATGTTGAGATTAACGCCCTGCGGCAAATCCCCCTCATCTCCTGTAACCGATGCGGGAGCCGACTCCACCAGTTCGTTCATGGTGTCAGCGTCACCCGTTTTGATGGCCGTGCGCATGCGGGTCCACCAGCTTTTCTTTTGATTTGCCATTGTGTCTCTGTCTCCAATTGCACAACGATTTCCGGCTCTGCCTTTAGGGACAAGAGCCACATGGTTTCCGGTAATATCGACCTGCTCGGCTTTACCTTGCTCGGTCTGCTCATACTCCGCGTCATAGCCGCACGACACTTCGCGCAGGCCATCTTCGATAAGCTGAATGGCGCTTTCGTCTTTGACGATAAGGTCAGCCAGCATCAAATCAGACTGCTCACCCGTCCCGCGCCGGACATTCTGGAGGTGCCCGACAGCAAGCTCTTTCCAGTTCTCTGGATTCACCAGCCGCACATCCCCGTTTTCATCCTCGGGATGCAACACCGTGATACTCATTCCTTCGAATGAGGCAAGCGTGGCGGGATGGAATACCTGCTCAGGAGAACGCGTGACGACTATTTCACCGAACTTATCGGGTTTCAGTTTTGGCAGGTCATCAGCACCATAGAGCTGCTTACCTGTTCGTCCTATCGGCACGTCTTTGCACAGCAACGAGCCGTCAGCCAGCTGGTAGCGGGTTTCTCCCAGCCGGGTATTGAAAAAATATTTCATGGGTTACCTGCGATTCAGGCGGGATAAGATTGGGAGGTGGGAAAAACGATTTCTTTATAACAGCGACAATTCGGGAGCTCGCCAGCATGACCTGTCATGCCATCAAGCGTTGGAGGTTTGCCCCATTCGACAAATTTACCTTCCATTTCCTGATGAGAATGCCTGACGTCACCATCTTCGGCTGTACGCCAGATATAACCATTCGAACCAATTGACAGCGCACGCGCCTGATCCAGCGCGCCGGTTGCACGTCCAAGTTCAGTACGGGCAATCAGGTCAGCTCTGGACTTTGCTATATCACCCGATGCGGCTATTTCTTTAGCAAAATGTTCCGCTCTCCCACCGGTAACAACAGCTTCTATCGCCCGATTCTGGATGTCGTACACCCTGTCAGCCGCCTCGAGGGGTAGCGATTTGATGTACTTGACCTGTTCGGCGATGATGGATTGCATCACCTGCCCTGGAGGGGCACTGTTTACCAGATTGCGTAGCTCACGGCTGATGGTTTTGCTGTGTTTACGCCACTGCTCATCATTCTTGCGCACAATGTCGGCGGTAAAGTTTTCCGCGACCTTTGTCGCCCAGGGGGTGATGATTTCACTGTAGCGTTCCAGCGCCTCAATAATTTCCGTGATACTGTCATTTGAACCATCGTAGCGACCATTTACGATGTCCCCGACCGCCCGCGCTATCCTGCGTAGGCTGGTTCGATAGCGGATTTCCGCCTGACGGTTCCTGCGGTTCGTCATCAGGTTCGCCGATGCCGGGCGGCGCTTCGTCTTCGGCATTCTCGATGTCCTCGTCGGTAATGGATGCCCCGATGCCGGTTACGTCAGAATTTTCGCGCAAATCAGTCATAGCAGCTTTCAGTGTCATCAGACCATCACCCAGCGCTGTACTGATTGCGTTGGTGGTATTTAATGCCACCGTTGAACGATCGACATCAGACATTTGCCAGAGCGGGTTAAACTCAAATGTAAAATCATCCGGGAGCGGCTTGCCAAGTTCCGAACGATGCATGATGTCCAGTATCCGCCGCACCGGAAGACGTAAACGCCTCTCCTGCAACGAACTTACCCGGTCGTAATAGTTGGCAAGGTCTGCATCGCCGGTAGAAAATCCCTTCGGGGACTGTCCGAACAACCGCACCAGTGGGATACCAACAGCGCCACTAATCTGTTCTGCAAACTGTGAAAGGATGTCATCCAGACCACTGAAGCTGTACTGATGGGTTTCAAACTTATCCCGCGAGTCCATGAGAGTCATGCCTTCATTGCTCTGGAACTGTCGAATCAGGTCAATATTCTTCAGCAACGCTTCATACGCAGGACCACCAAGTGCGATAAGCTCGCGTAGCTTCTCCACGCTGTAGGTACGCAAATGCGCCTTGTAGACCAGCTGCGCCGCACCGACAGTAGCGCTGTCGAACGCGGTAAGACGATCCCAGATACGCTCTACAACCGACATTCCCCATTCGTTCTCGGTCATCTTCTGCTGAAATGGCAGCGTGACGCCATCAAAGCGAATCAGGCGACTGTGATGAATGCGCCAGGCAGGAATTCCCGTTGCTGTGGTCACCACATCATAAAACTCAGGTTTACCCAGGTCCGGCCCCATATCTTTAATGCGGCGGGTCAGTACCGGGTCAATCATCCAGCGGTCGAGCGGAAGAATCCCCTTAAACTTGCCCTTACCGATGGTTTCGGGTCGCAGCGGGGTCATTGGTGCCTGCCCCTCAATCATGATGAAACCCACCGCGCCGCCGTAGAGGCGCGACCATTTCAGCACGTCATTCAGCGCATCCCAGATTTGCAACTCATCCAGTTGTGATTCGAGAATGCCACGATCTTTTGCATCAATTTCCGAAGTGATGCGAATGCCTTTGCGGGTCATATCATCCGGGATAGCATCGACTGCTTCGCCGATGATCCAGGACGAACGATAGGACCATTCCACCAGCATGCGGTTACGACTGGTGAAATTAGCCCGGTAGGTGGATGCTGAGTGCTGGTTAGGTGTCTGCATCCCTACGCGGGCAATAAAATTCTCATAACCATCAGCTGTGGCCTGCGCAGTTCGCCGCAGGGCTTGTTTGTTTCGTGCCATCAGGCCTGTCTCCCCAGTTGTTCCCAGATATCCAGCGATGTATCAATTGGCGCGAAGGCCATAATGAATGCGTCAGCAACGTTTGGTGATGGTATCTCGCGTTTTGCGAGGTCTTTTTTACTTTCGACCATCACACGTCCGTTACGGTCAAAATCGCGATGAGGTGTTGTCAGTTCCAGTTTCAGCTTTTCAAGCAACGGACAACGAGAATCTATGCTGATCAGCTCATCCACAGGATACTGTTCTCCGTTGTTAATGGCGTTAAACGTATTTCTGAAACGGTCAGCCACCAGCCACCATGCCTGAGCCTTAAGATTTGCGAAAAAGTCTTTGTTGGGGATGCCGTTGTATTCGTCATCTGGCTCATGCACACCAGCACCGGCGTTAAACCTCTGGTAATTCACACGTCTCGCGTATGCATTCTCGCTCTTCCGGTCAGCGTTAATTTCAGAGAATTTAGCACCGGCAGACGCACCAACACCGATAGAGTCGTAAACAATATCTGCTTCACGCTCCAGCGCCGCCTGATAAGTACGCTGGCAGCTCTTCAGTAATTCATCTTCTTTGGCCTTCCATTCGTCGGCCCAGAAAACAACGGATCCGTGACGGTAAACGTTAGCGCACTTATCTGTACCACTGTCAGCCACGTCAAAGCCAATACGCTTTCTTCCACTGGGTTCGAAATTTAACGTTTTGTGCGCATCCACTGCGGCTTCTATCCAGGACAGTTTGATGATTGCCGCATCATCATCAGACTCCGGAACGCCCTCATACACATGTTTAAAACCATCCGGATCACGGCGTCGCGCCGCGTCGATAACCTTAAGCATGGTGTCAGACAGAAACGGATTTTCGTCATAGTTAATTTTGCGGATGAGAGTGCCTTCGGGCGGATCAACAACAAAGTTGCGCCAGACAAAATCAGTAACAAGTCCGGGGTTGAATATGAACCAGCATTCTGAACCCTCTTTACGGATCGTTGGCTCCAGAATTTTCCACTGGTATTCCGTCAGTGCGTGGGCTTCTTCCAGCCACAACACATCGATCCCCTCCAGTGACTTAATTTCTTCGATGTTGCGCCATAATCCATAAAAAACAAATTCCGAGCCAGTAACCCGGTTAATGATTTTGTTGTTCAGAATACGGAAACGGTGCCGCAGGCCAAACCTGTCTATCTGAATTTTGAGCAGGGTATACACCGACTCTTCGATTTTATTCTGGATCTGACGGGCACAACAAAAACGCAGGGTGTATTTATTCGACAGAAATATGGCAATGCCAGCGGCATCCCATGATTTTGACGATGACCGGCCACCATAAAGCACTTTGTTACGTGCCCGCGTAGTCCAGAAACTACGTAAAGCCGGATTAAGCGTCGGTTTGGATGTCAGAGTAGAAGTCATTGAGGTCACGCTCTCCATTGCCATCATCAATACCTGCATCACGGCGAAGACGATCAGCCTCCAGAGACACCTTATCAGTGGCGGCCTTGCGGTAGGCTGTATCAGCAAATATTTTTCCTACCGTCGCAAGCGTGCCAACGATGGACTCAATACGAACTGTATTGCGCATCATTGCTTTCTCGGCGGCGCTGATATTTTCCATCAGCATCTTCCTTTCCTGGTCCCCATTAGCATCTTCCAGCGACACCAGCCACCGACCAATATTCTCTGCAGCGACAAGGTTGTTAGCACGAAGGCGAAATAATTCGTCCTCGAGCGTCAACGCTTTAGCGTCCTCTATCACCTCATCTTTGAGCAGAAGGCGACGGGCATAACCACCGTGTTTTAATGCCTGCTGGTTACCGGGTTGGAATGGGTTAGTCGGGGGATCGGTACGCATTCCGCGTATCGGTTTCGTATCCGGTGTAGCTTCTGTTTTTGGTTGCGTACCTTTTTGTGTAAGGCCAGTAATGGCAGGCTTTCTGCTGGTACGCACTTTTCTTTTTTGCGTACCATTTTTGCAAACCTGCGTACCGCCACTGCGTACCCAACCAAGCTTTTTAGCCCTCTTCCTGATAGCCCCTTCTGTTACGCCGTATTTCTCGCCTATATCACGGAGGCTAAGGACTCCGGCCCGGTATGCCGATTCGATGGCCTCCCAGTCCGGTTTTGCCATGAATTTTTCCTCTTAGTGACATTATCGAAGCCCCTTATCAAAGGAGCTTCTGTAATGTCAGTCCCGAACGAACGTAACCTTCGTGTTTGTCGCTCGCCGTACAAGGCGCGCCGCTTCGCGTTGCATTTCATCGATAACTTTTGGCGTCATCGGCTGATGCGCATATTTACGTTCAATCTCTGCAAAAATCCCGTTCATCGTTTCGCTGTCTGGTGGGATAACTTCAACGTTTAATCGTGCCATTAGTTTGTGCTGCCCTGTTTTTCTCAAAAGTCCTGATATCAGCCTTATCCCTGTTGCACTGTGCTAACGCTGACAACAACGCAACATTCAGGTTAATGCTGGCTCCCCACGTAAACGGGTCGGGTAAATCTGGCTGGGGTGTTTCATCCGTCAGACTGGCTGGTAACGGAACGACCGGCACCGATACGTATACCGTTCGCGTATTCGTGCAACCGCTTAACTGCGCCAGAAGGAACGATACGAACAGCGCAATCATCATCCGCAACAGCCACTTTGATATCTTCCTGGGCTCTCTGTGACTCCAGTGCGATCTGCTGTTTTGCATGCTGGTTAGCCAGGGAGTTAATCTCAGCGACCAACACTGGCTTCGTATAGCGCCATGCCGCCAGCCCTTGTCCGCAGAAGCTCGCCATGTCTTTCTTCTGGTCAAACTCATGACATTTCATGTTGAGCTGCGCACTTAAGCTGTTGCGATGCTGAAGTTCTCCGGTGAAGTAGTCATCCAGGACTTTATAGGCTGCATATTTAAATCCGGGGTTTAGCCATGCTGCATAATCATAAGCAACAAACTTCCCGCCATATGTTCCACCGTGTACACCGCGCTCAGTAAAAACCACAGATTCGTGGTTTTTCTCCAGCTCGGCTAAGAACTCTTTGGTCTGCTTGTTTCGCAGGTAGTGGTACGGAGATTCAGATTCACTTTTACCACTGGCTTTCCACATATCAGTGAGGCAGATCATGCCATCTTCACCGATACGAATTGGTTGATTGAAGAGGGTTAATGATTTCATAGCGTGTACCTACTCTTTGAAATGAACCTTTGCCGCACAGGAAACCAGCCCACCGAGGCTCGCCAGCACTAACTGGTATCCTCAAAGGCCCATTCCAAAGGGTCAGGTTCGGTGTTTATTGTGCGCTGCGGTGCGCGGTGAAATACCGGTACAAAAATGCCCCGCATCTGCGAGGCATTTTCCTGAAAGTCACTTGTTAAATTTCAGTGAAATTAAAATTATTTTAAGCACTGCGTCCTGATGTACTCCTGCAGGTAGTTAACCTGCGCGGTTATCCTGTCGATTCCACTTCGGAGACGGTAATAATTGAGTTCAGCATCTGCTGTAAGTCTTGGGCTTTCTCCATCGCCCATGCCGCTGGCTCCGGTCGTTGACTTTGCACAGGTGGCGGCGACTTGCAGGCGCTTACGCCCAGCAGAAACATCAGCACGGAGACTTTCGATAGTCGCGTTAGCATCAGCAAGCTCCTTTGTGTATCTGGCGTCGAGTTCTGCTACGTCACGTTGACGCTTCTGCATGTCAGCGATTATGGATGCGGCTTTGTCGCGCTGCTCTTTATAGGCGATGGCGTTATCACGGTAATGATTAACAGCCCATGACAGGCAGACGATGATGCAGATAATCAGAGCGGAGATAATCGCGGTTAACCTGCTCATTGCTGCCCCCACAAACAGACTTCACGCTCAATCTCACGACGGGTCATCAGCCCTTTCCATTGCTTACCGCCAGCGTATGTCCAGCGACGTAGCTGGTCACATGCGCCCTTGATATCGCCCTGGTTGATTTTGCGAAGAAGCGTCGATGTTCTGAAATTGCCTGCGCCCACGTTATAGACGAACGAATAAAGAGCGCCGCGCGTTGTTTCCGGTATATCGACTTTGATGTACGGGTTAATTTGTCTGGCGACCGTGGCAAGGTCTTTATTCAGGAGGGCTTTGCATTCTGCTTCGGTATACGTTTTACCGGGAATGATGTCTTTTCCTGTATGCCCGTAACATACAGTCCATACACCAACAATATCTTTGTATGGTATGTAGCTGACACCTTCCAGACCATCGTTACCACTTGGTCCAGTGATTAACACAGATGCTATAGCAATAGCCCCGCCACCAATAGCAGCAGCAACGGCTTTTCGTAATGATGGAGGCATTATTCACCTCTCGCAGCCTTTCGTCTGTCTTCTCTGATTTTGAAATACAGATTTGTCAGATAAGTGAGAAAACCCAACACAAGGCTTCCAAGCACTCCAATCGCAGCCCACTGTGACGGACTGACCTGATCCAACCACTGCAAAAACCAGTATCCTGCACTACCAGCAGATGTTCCGTAGGCAATGCCAGTTGAGATTTTGTCCATTGATTTCATAGCAACGCCTCCGCCAGTAACGGATTGCGTAGTTCTTATATTGGGAAGGGGAAAAAAGAAGGCCGCAGCGTAACTATCACTGATGAATTCAGGATAGCCAGTGGCTACGGCTCAGTTATGGTGCTGGTTAACGGACTTGAACCGCTACCCATTCGCTTACAAGGCGACTGCTCCACCACTGGAGCTAAACCAGCATATTTGGCGGGACAGCGTGGACTCGAACCACGATAAGAAGGTTAACAGCCTTCCGTAATGACCTTTATACGACTGACCCAAATAAAAAATCCCGAAACCGTTATGCAGGCTCTAACTATTACCTGCGAACTGTTTCGGGATTGCATTTTGCAGACCTCTCAGCCTGCGATGGTTGGAGTTCCAGACGATACGTCGAAGTGACCAACTAGGCGGAATCGGTAGTAAGCGCCACCTCTTTTTATCTCACTACCACAACGAGCGAATTAACCCATCGTTGGGTCAAATTTACCCAACCTTATTCAAAAAGTCAATATCATGCCGTTAATATGTTGCCATCCGTGGCAATCATGCTGCTAACGTGTGACCGCATTCAAAATGTTGTCTGCGATTGACTCTTCCTTGTGGCATTGCACCACCAGAGCGTCATACAGTGGCTTAACAGTGCGTGACCAGGTGGGTTGAGTAAGATTTGGGATTAGCATCGTTACAGCGCGATATGCGGCGCTTGCTGGCATCCTTGAATAGCCGACGCCTTTGCATCTTCCGCATTCTTTCTCAACAACTCTCCCCCACTGCTCTGTTTTTGCTATATCAACCGCACGGCCTGTACCGTGACAATCTCTGCATCTTGCGCCCGGCGTCGCGGCACTACGGCAATAATCCGCATAAGCGAATGTTGCAAGCACTTGCAGTACCTTTGCCTTAGTATTTCCTTCAAGCTTTGCCACACCACGGTATTTCCCCGATACCTTGTGTGCAAATTGCATCAGATAGTTGATAGCCTTTTGTTTGTCGTTCTGGCTGAGTTCGTGCTTACCGCAGAATGCAGCCATTCCGAATCCGGCTTGTGATTGCGCCATCCCCATAGCAGCCATCACATCAGTACCAGAAAGAGAGTCAGAAGCCGTGGCCCGTGGTGAGTCACTCATCATCGGGCTTTTTGGCGAATGAAATTTAGCCACGCTTTCGAGTCTCATGCGCCTTCTCCCTGTACTTGAATCAATGTGAGGTTTCCGCAGAACACTGCGCCGGTATCGATATACATCTGGTTGGCAAACTTGAGTGGTTTCACTGCTGGCGTATGACCAAAGATGAACGTGTCCGCGCCTTTGATTTCTTTCACGATCCCGTCTTGTGAGTTGCTGATTCGTTCGCGGTTCCAGATTACCTGCTGATGATCAACTGGCTTTCCAAACTCGTATTCGTCACAAGGATAATCGGCGTGGCAGATGACATATTTTTTATCTTTGCTCACCAGTTCGATGATTAACGGAAGTTCATCTGCTTTATGGGCAAGAGCTTTAGCCAGAATTTCTTTGTCGTAATCGAGATTAAAGAACCAGCCACCGCCATTAAGCATCCAGTGATTGACGTTTCCGCGCTCTGATAAGCCATCAATCATCATTTGCTCATGGTTTCCACGTACAGCTCTGAACCAGGGGAATGTGATTAATTCCAGGCATTCGACGTTCTCTGTACCGCGATCGACCAAATCGCCAACCGAGATAAGCAGGTCTTTTTTGGTGTCGAATCCTATCGTCTCCAGTTTTTTCATCAGGTTCGTGTAGCATCCGTGCAGATCGCCAACTACCCAAATATTTCGGTATTTGCTGCCATCAATTTTTTCGTAATAGCGCATCTCTTTCACTCCATCCGCGATGAACCATGAGAACGTCGTTGACGATGGCGTGCATTTTCCCGTCTTTATCATCAACGTATTTTCTGACCGTACCGCGACTACATTTCAGTCTGCGTGCTACTTCTGTCTGGTTTCCGTATGCTTCAACGAGCATGTCTGGAATGGTTTTTACTGAGAACGTCATGCGGCCTCACTTCTGCTATTTCGCAGGTCTTTGAGTTTCTGTTGGTACTCTGCCTTGATCGCCTTGCACTCTTCGATAGTCCAGCGATGGCGGTTATGGTTTGATTCGATTTCGTCTACTGCTTCCTGCCCGATGCGGCTAATCAGTTCGACGCGATACGGAACGAGATTTCCGCTTTTGTGCTGGTTGCACACCACGCATTGCTTGTGAATATTGCGTTCATCAAATCGGAGTTGAGGTGCCGCAGCAGTTGTCCGGTAATGTCCGGCATCCCACTGAGCAGACGTGAGCGTTCCGCACGAGATACATGGTAAGTCGCGGTCTCTTTCTCTGATGAAGGCGTTTACGGCTTGTTGGGCTTGTTTAATCCAGTAACTGCGGGGCTTTAAGGCGAGTTTTCGAATCTTAAGTTTATCTTTCTGTTTCTGCTCCTCTCGTCGTCGTTTCTTCTCTGCTGCTTTTTCCGCTTTTTTGCGTTCTTTACTTCGTCGTTCGAGTGCTATCTTGGTTCCACACTCTGGAGAGCACCACCACTGATTAGCGAATGCAGGGTGAAACCATTCCCGACATTCATCGTTTTTACATCGTCTTCGCGCTGGTTTAGCCATCGTCTTCTTCCTCGTACATTGAGCTATTCGGATCGCTCATCAGTTCTGCGCAGCAATCGGAGCACACGTGAACTTCCAGCACATGCAGCTTCTGACCGCAGTTAGCGCACGTTAAAGCTCGCTCGACGCTTTCTTTCTGGTATTGAAGAGATTGGGATGGACTAAGCATTATTAGCGTCCTGCATCATGAGAAAGACAATCATGGCGGCGCGGAGAGGCGATTCGCCACAGAAGCAGTAGCCAGGAATATTTTCCCATTCCCAACAACCTTCCTCTAAATCACCTCCTGACCATGCGCACCATTCTTTTTCCGCTGTCATCCACATAGTGCTGATTTTGCTTTCAGTGATAATTGGCCACGCGTATTCAGGATTATTGCAAGGATTGAAGCAATTCCCGTTTGAAGAACGGAAGCCATTAATATCCCTTTTTTGCGTCTGCCAAATAGGACCTCTTTCGTCAGTGGGGATCTCAGAATCGAAGTCTGCTTCGTCATCAGGTATGAAGAAATGCTCCTCCATATCTAAAGCCTCACATACTCGTCTGTTAATTTCAAAATCACTTAACTGTGAATAATCCATTGTCATTTCCTCGCACGATGTCTTAGCCACCGGATATCCAACAGGTGAGCCGTGTAGTTGAAGGTTTTTACGTCAGATTCTTTTGGGATTGGCTTGCGTTTATTTCTGGAGCGTTTCGTTGGAAGGTATTTGCAGTTTTCACAGATTATGTCGGTGATACTTCGTCGCTGTCGTCTCATTCGTACCTCCTGTCGGTAAATCTGACGCCCTGACCAATAGCCCATGCTGTCGTGTACTCAATCAGACTTGCCATACGCTTCACACTCATCTGCGCGCTACTTTCGCGAATGTTGACGTATTCGCCTTCAAGGCCGGGCAAAACATCAGCTTCCTGCTTTGTTGCCACTGCATGACCGCTAATCAACAAAACCTTCCATTGTTCTGGTTTTAACCACTTATCGCACCATTGAACCTGACGTGCGATATCCGCCAGCATCGCGTGAAATTTTGCGTTCTGGTCAAGGTTGCGCTTGTAGTCAGTAATGCGGATGGTGACTGGCTTGTCTTTATCGAGTGGTGTTGCGAGGATGGCATTTATTGCAGCTTGCTGTTGTTGTTTAGTTCGGAGGAAGATTGTTTGCTTCATCGAAATTCTTCTCTTTAATTCCAGCGGCTCTGATAGCTTTCATTACTGCAATTACCGTTTTGTCTCTCCCATCCTCATAACCCATCGCATAAGCACCTTCTTCACCATCTTTCCAAAAGTCGTCATTCGATTCGGGCCAGTCAATATCCAGTTCAATAGCTGCTCGCGATGCCTGCCACGTTTGCCAGTGGCCTTGAACATCGTCCATCACGTATTGACCACCAATATCACCACTGCCAATTTCATGGTGATTTTCAGGGTAACGGATAAGGTCTGAGGATTCGCCTCCACGTCGCAACCAACTTTCTTCAAACTGCTTTCTTGATTCGTCCATCGATACTTACCCTCAGTTCAACTCACAAAACGCCACGCCATTTTTGCTACAGCGACAGGCATAACACCGATAATCACCCACAGGAAAATGCTACCGAAAAGCACACCCACCAGGTCTTTACCTTCGCCTACCAACCGGACAAAACTGCTGGCAACAACAATGAACGTCGCCACCATCCACATAGCACCGAGAATCCTCAATGCAGAGAAAATTAACTCAGCCACGATTTACCCTCCCCCCCAAATAAAAAGGCCTGCGATTACCAGCAGGCCTGTTATTAGCTCAGTGATGTAGATGGTCATACGTCAGCCCCTTGTGCATATCGTCTGCCACGCGCAGCAGGTGCATTTGATGCTGTGCAAATCTGTCTGGCTTCATCCTGGTCACATGCAACAAAGTGTCCGTTGCAGAACCGCTGGTAAACCGTACCAAGTGAGCCAAAACGGTTTTTCGTCACGATGATTTCAGCAAATGGCGCGGCGCTACTGTTCTCGTCATATACCGCTTCCCGATAGAGCATGATGATTGAGTCTGCGTCCTGCTCAATGCTTCCTGAATCACGCAAATCTGCGTTTGTCGGACGTTTGTTTGGTCGCTTCTCAACATCGCGCGAAAGCTGACTCAGGGAGATAACCGGTGTTTTCAGGTCTTTCGCCATCGCCTTCAGGCTTCCGGAGATGTGAGCAATTGCGAGGTCGTTGCGGTCTGCTTTCGGCTTCTCAATCAGGCCAAGATAATCCGCCATGATGAGTGACAGGTTTGGATTTTCCTGTTTGTGCCGCTCTGCGATTGAGCGAATTTCTTCGACCGATAACCGCGAGGCATCGACTACCCATACATCCAAATCTGCAAGCTGACTCATGCCGTTAGCAACACGCGCCCAGCCTTCGTCATCCATCGATGCAGGATTTCGCAGCACGCTAACCGACATCCTCCCGGCGTTGGCAATACTTCGCTCTGCAATCTGCAATGCGCTCATTTCCATTGAGAAAATCAATACTCCGCGCCGGACGTCAGAACCAGGAATAACACGACTTGCAACGCCTTCGGCAATCTTCAGCGCCAGTTCGGTTTTCCCCATACCAGGACGAGCGGCGATAATCACCAGGTCTTCTGCGTTCATCCCTCCGGTGATGGCGTCAAGTTCTTCGATTCCGGTCTTCAGGGTATCTGACTCTTCTCCGTTCCTCAGACGCCTGTCAAGCGTGTCAGTGTAGTCAGTGATGATTTCCCCTAACCGTACAGGTTTAACCTCGTCACGGGGCTTTCTGATGGCTGAAAGACGCTTTACAAACTCATCCATCGCCTGACTCGATGCGTCGATGGTTCCGCTCTGAATTGGTTCACGCATTTCATCCATGATTTCCAGCACCAGACGGCGGTGATAGTTATCCGCGACCATTCCGGCATATCCCTTCAGGTTTGCGGCACTCGGGCAGTTTTTGCTGGTCATCAGGATTGACGTGAAATGCTCCTCTCCGCACGCCTCGGCAACCATCAGCGCGTCGATTAGGTTTCTGTTTCGCGCCTGCTTCCGGATAACCTCGAAGGCTTTCCGGTAGAGCGGAATTGAAAACGCTTCCGGCTCAAGCGTTGCCAGAACGTCACTGGCAGTTGGTGTTAATCCACCAATCAGCAGGCCACCGATAACGCTCGCTTCGATATCCTGTTTCATGCAATCCCCCTGTCTGCAAACTTTCCTTCCCGTACTCCCGTTAACGAATCTTCCCTCAGCAGGTAATCAAAATCTGCCGTCCAGCCCGTGTCGTTGTCTCCGAAGTAAAACGGCTTTGCCTGATGCACAAACGCCCTGACATACGCTCTGAAACCGTCCACATTTGGCGTTTTCAGTTGCGGGATGATTTTCTTCAGGCGGCGTTTGCGTTTCTCGTTGACCGCAACAGCGTGTGGCAGTCTGTCACCGACTTCGGTGTTGTAGGCGTTCAGGAAGGATTCGTAGTCGATTCGTTCTGCCTTGCGACGTTCAGGTTTAACCTGCCCATCGCCTCCCCCATTGGGGGGTAGGGGGGTATTATTTATATTCTTGTTAATACCTTCTTGTTCATGATGTGCGGTTGTTTGTGCGGCTCCATGTGCGCTTTCATGTGCGGCATGTGCCCTGAAAGCCGCGCCATTACTGGCTTCGTCATGTGCGGCTTCATGTGCGGTTGTTTGTGCGGCTTCATGTGCGGGTGAATCGTCCATTTTTTGAGCATATTCATGGTAATTTGTGATGGTGATCACACGACCTTTTTGCTTCTCTCCATCAATGGAGATCATCCCCTCTTTCACAAAAACCTGAAGCATCCGCTCAACCTGATCACGGCTTGCTGGCTTGCCATGCCTGTCGCATAACTGAAGACCTAAATCAGCTGCTGTCACAACCAGTTGACCGGGTTGCAGATGCCATTCATGACCTTTGAAATTCGCTTTGTATGGCTTTCTGGCGGCATTCAGGAGAAGGTTTTCCCACAGGGTGCGAAGATAAACATCTTTCGCCCATGACTGTTTCAGAATGCTCCGGTACAACGGAATGTAACCAGTTTTCTGGTTCTCCATCCTGTTGCTCCTGCGCTCGTGTGCGGCGCTGAAATCGTAGATTTTTGCTGTATTGCTCATAACTACCTGCCTTGACGAAAGACCTTAAGAACATCGTTAAACTGACTTACGGATATGTCTTCTTTGAGAAGCTTTTCCAGAAATGCGTTTGGAATGAACGTATATCCCTCCTCTTTTGGTAGAGACGGGAGCAACGCCCTCGCCTCAGCCTTCAGAAGCTCAGTTCTGGCAACTTTCACAAAAGAGATTTGAGTTCTTTCATCAATGGAACGAAGGAAGCGCAAACGCTTAGCTTCTTTGTGTGTATCAGGTGGATTAAAGCCTTTGTTTCGCATATAATTACCTCGTTGGATGTTGTTAAAATTCCATTTGTATTTGATCAGAACGCTCGGTTGCCGCCGGGCGTTTTTTATTGGTGAGTCCATCCAATGCATACTTAAAAGCCCTGCTAATCGGACTGATGTCTGATGCCATTCCAAAAGCACACAAGACCGAAGCAATAAATCTCCAGTCCGTTCTGCTTATCTTCGATTCATGACAGCCAATCATCTTTGCCAGACCGCGCTGGGTAAGCGTTGACAGGTTGATGAGTAAATCTGTTTCTGCGCGATCAACGTCGCGCTGTGATAGTTTGCTGCAGCTTGTTTGTTCCATTTCTTACTATTTCCATAGGTAAATAATCACTAATACCCATCTTTCGATGAGCGCTTAATTAGTTACCGCGTTGTCGGCGGTGCAGATTGATAAAGAGCGGTGTTACTTATGCAGCCAGAAGGTTCTTTTTGCTTATTTCAAGCATTTCGCTTGCTTGATATTTGCCACCAGAAATCTCTTCGATTTTTGATGCGTATTTAGTTTTCCCAAAAAACTCAGTCTTAGGGAGGAAGCCGTTTTTGAGCCACTTATAGACAGCCCTTTCGCTAACTCCACAAGCCTTCGCAACTTCAGGGATGCCGACACCTTTAATCGGCTCATCAAGATTTTGCATAGGAATATCCTTTTTCGTACTTTCAGTACGCATTATGATTGAACTGAAAGTTTTTGCAAGTGCTTTAGTATCGTACTCATGGTTCAGAATGAAAAAGTGCGCAAAGAATTCGCCCAGCGGCTAGCGCAAGCCTGTAAAGAAGCTGGTCTTGATGAACATGGTAGGGGGATGGCCATAGCCCGTGCCCTTTCTCTTTCGTCCAAAGGCGTTAGCAAATGGTTTAATGCTGAGTCTTTACCGCGTCAGGAAAAAATGAATGCGCTTGCGAAATTTCTAAACGTTGATGTTGTTTGGCTTCAGCACGGCACTTCGTTAAATGGAGCGAATGATGAAGATACTCTTTCATTTGTTGGCAAATTAAAAAAAGGGTTAGTGCGCGTGGTTGGTGAGGCAATTCTTGGTGTTGATGGTGCCATCGAGATGACCGAAGAGCGCGATGGGTGGCTCAAAATTTATAGCGATGATCCTGATGCCTTTGGTCTTCGTGTGAAAGGAGACAGCATGTGGCCCAGAATAAAATCAGGAGAATATGTACTCATTGAGCCTAACACCAAAGTATTCCCGGGTGATGAGGTGTTTGTCAGAACCATCGAAGGACACAACATGATCAAGGTTCTTGGCTATGACAGAGATGGAGAATACCAATTTACAAGCATCAACCAGGACCACAGACCAATAACGTTGCCTTATCATCAAGTAGCCAAAGTGGAGTATGTGGCTGGTATTCTGAAGCAATCTCGCCATCTGGATGACATCGAGGCAAGGGAGTGGCTGAGAGATTCCTGACATCAAAGTCATAGAGTGAGTTTTCTAGTTAGAAATAGTGGTCAATGGGTACGCGTAGGTAAACCGTTTAAACATAATAAACAAGCCATATAAGATGAAATAAATCATGAGCGATAAAGAGTTTAAAGTACTTAATTTTGATGACTTTGCTCATTATTTGAGCACATTGAACGGCGAACAAATTTGTCCAATGTGTATGGAAGAGTCATGGACGCTTTTCACCCCAAACAAGCTTCCTCCAGAAGACGAGGATAGGTATGTAATAAGTTCTATCCCAGGATCACTTATTTCAAGTAAAAGACCTGAAAAATCAAATCTCTTCTTCAGAAGTTACAACAACGATGTCCTCCTGATGCAATGCAGAAATTGTGGATACATGGCATTTTTTAATTATAAAAAAGTCCAAGAAAACCTTGAGTCAGGGGATTATATAAAAAAAGAAGATATAGATATGGTGGATGAAAATGACAAATCAGAAGACTGATTTCTTCCGTCCAATGGAGTATGATAACAAATATGAGCAATTTGGTGTTATAGAAGCACACAGGAATGGTCGCTCTACTCCGTCATATCAGCCAGGCACCATTGGTAAGGATATCCCGGTTATTATTGCGCATAAGTTAAGCGATCAACCAGCAGAGGGTGAGTCACAGATGAGCGTAAAATCACTGTCACGTTGGGAGTTTTGGCTAGGGATTTTCACTGCCATTATTGGGATATTTTCCATTGTTGTAGGAGCAACGTGGACAATTTCTAATAATATCAATGATAAGATTAATGCATCAAGACAAGAGCTAACTGGGAACATCCAATCCAGTCGAGCAGAAATCACGGCAAGAATTGACAGGCTCGAAGATAAGATGGAGTCTAATTTCAAAGAAACATCATCGAGCCTGTTCAAAATACAGGCAATTCTAGAAGCAAAATCCGACAAAGAAAAATAAGAAAGTCCGGCCTCAGCGCCGGGTTTTCTTTGCCTCACGTTCCCCACACCTAATAACACATTAACCAATTGTATTTATTGAAAAATTGATAGATACAACTTGCTAAACCACGAAATTCTGATCCCTGCCGCATAACCTTCATCCGCAACATTTACAAAAATAAATTTCCTTATATATCAAAATCATATTTCGTAGAGTTAATAAACCACAAAAATTTCGTACCAATAGTTCTTGATAATGTCGAACTATTGGTTCATTATTATCGCCATCAGCAGGAAGCTGGAAGCCAAACGGAACAGATTGGCATGCTCTTTAACTTCGATGGGGCGCTGACAAAGCGCAAACAGATACCAAACGAGATGGGTTTGGCGGTGATGTGAATTGCAGCTGCAACGACAGCAACCAGAAGATCAGCATCTGGCGCATCACCACCAAAGCCATTTCACATGAGGAAAACATCATGACGGTAATCGTGTACGGAAAATCAACATTTGCAGGAAATGCCAAAACTCGCCGTCATGAGCGGCGCAGAAAGCTTGCTATTGAGCGTGATGCTATCTGTAACATCATTGATTCTATCTTCGGCACAGATAGTGAGGAACCTGTTCAGGAGGCCCCAAGAAAGCGTTTAAGCCTTTCTGAAAAAGCAATATCACTCGGAAGCCTTCGCTGCAAGAAGGCAGAAGAAGTCGAGCGTAAACAGAACCGTATTTACTACAGCAAGCCACGCAGTGAAATGGGTGTGACCTGTGTCGGTCGCCAGAAAATGAAATTAGGCAGCAAACCACTTATTTGAGGACTGATACATGAGAGTAAAAACTATGGGCGCAAGCCCATTAAGCGGTCGTATTTTTCAAGGAACATTAAACACTGAAAAAGGAATGTGGGTAGGAAAAAAAGAAGATGTAACCGAACAGGCAGTTAAGGCAGTAACTGAACACCTGATGATAAAAGACCGGAAATATGCATACGAAACGAATGATGGCAAATGGGTGATAATAATGCATCAACTGGTTGATGAATTACCAGAAGAGTTTATTGCTGATTAAAATTATTTTGGCATAAACAACAGAAGCGAAGATGTTGACAGTTGGTAAGTCATATTCAACTAAAAATGGAAAGACATTTAGTTGTGAAAAAGATATTGGAGAAATAGACACCATCTTTCCATTTGGTGGATGGGTATACAATTCTGATGGAAGCAAAGACAGATTTGCATATTACACCAGAGGAGGTGCTTATAAACCAACCAAATCAGAATATGACTTAATTATTTAGCACAGAGAAGCACTGTGTATTCATTCCAACGAGTGAATACACGGAGCAATGTCGCTCGTAACTAAACAGGAGCCGACTTGTTCTGATTATTGGAAATCTTCTTTGCCCTCCAGTGTGAGGGCAATTTTTTTGACGGAGAAATTATGAAAATTACAGATATTCTGGTTAATCCAGATAATTACGACCAATTCAATATCTCTACTAAATCGGTTGATTTGGGATGTGCAACTGTCAGCGCATGGCTACTTAATGGTAAACAGTTGGATAAATGCCTTGATGCACATATGACGGTTAACAGCTTCCTTGCAGAAAAGACACACTGGCAAGATGCTGGAGGGAAATATGCTGGATGGCTTGAAAGCATGGGATTTGAATATCAATCTGATGAAGGTTGGTGGAGCCTCATAGCTGTAACGCCTGAGACAATAGAATGCTTCGTTAAATACTCAAACGACGATGACTATAAACACCAGGTAGATTCTGCGATAGAAAGATATAGAAGAAAATCATTCAACCACGAAATATCATCAGTTCTTGATTTCATAGAAGTATTCAAATAAGCCGCCAAGAGCGGCTTTACCGCATACCAATAATGCTTCACCCGAGGCATTTCCGTTATGTGTAAATAAATAAGGAGCACACCATGCAATATGTCATTGCAGGGTGGCCTGTTGCTGGCTGCCCTTCCGAATCTTTACTTGAACGAATCACCCGTAAATTACGTGACGGATGGAAACGCCTTATCGACATACTTAATCAGCCGGGAGTTCCAAAAAATGGATAAAACACTTATGGCTATCCAGACTAAATTCACTATCGCCACTTTTATTGGCGATGAAAAGATGTTTCGTGAGGCCGTCGAAGCCTACAGGAAATGGAGGTCAAAATGATTCCGGTAGAACTGGCGAAAACTCCAGAGTTAAGTCGATTAAAAAGAGAATATCACATTGCTGAGGCTCGTTACTGGCGTAAAGCGGGAGATAAATCAAAGAAACAACTTTGTTTATGGCAGGCACAAAGAGAGCGCATGAATGAGCGCGAGTTTCTTTCCTCCCCATCCGAATTACCATTCTGAGGCAAATTATGGGAACTGCGACATTAATACTCGGTGAGTCTGGCACCGGAAAATCAACCAGCATGAGAAATATCAATCCCGAGGAAGCAATACTTATAAAACCAATAGGCAAGCCGCTACCATTTAAATCAAAAGACTGGCTTGCATGGGATGCCAGAGCAAAAAAAGGAACCGTAGTTACCACTGACAAATGGGACGTAATAGTTGCCGTAATTAAGCGTGCTCACGAATACGGGAAAAGAATCGTTATTGTTGATGACTTCCAGTATGTGATGAGCAATGAGTTTATGCGCCGCTCAGAAGAAAAATCGTTTGATAAATTTACTGAGATAGGCCGCCACGCATGGGAGGTGATTAAGGCTGCACAGGATGCGCCTGATGACCTGAGAGTCTATTTTCTTGCCCATACCGAAGAAACCCCTATGGGGCGTGTGAAAATGAAGACTATCGGCAAAATGCTGGACGAGAAAATCACTGTCGAAGGCATGTTTACTATAGTTCTTCGCACTCTTACCCGCGATGACCAGTTCTTTTTCACCACGAAAAACAACGGTGCAGACACTGTTAAATCCCCAATGGGAATGTTTGATTCCAATGAGATTGATAACGATCTCTCTTTCGTCGATGCCACTGTTTGTGATTACTACGGCATCAATAATGTTCATCAAATTAAGGAAAACGCCGCATGAGCAACGTGATTTTTACTTATAACGAAGAAGCAGCACTGACCGCAGGACAAGGTGGTTTTATTAATGAAACTGGCGCTCATATTATTACCATTACTGAAGCAGAACTAAAGCAATCAGAAAAAGGAGCCAAATTTATTGAGTTTTCTGGAGAATCCGACGACGGACGTAAAATCCAATATCTTAGCGTTTGTGTTCAGAAAAATGACGGCACGGAAAACAAATTTGGCGCAAATGTCGTTCACGCCATGATGGGGTGTGCCGGGATTGGGCAATTAACGCAACATATGGTTTCCGCCAGTAAATTTGTTGCACCTGAATTTCATGGAAAGAAAATCGGGTTAGTGCTCCAGAAAGTATTAACCACAAACAAAAAGACTGGCGCAGACAGCTACCAGATGGAAATACGCATCCCGTTTATTGCACAAACAGGTCAAACCCTTAAAGAAAAGGCGGAAGGCAAGCAACCAGAAACTATCGCCAACATGGTTGCCAGCCTCAAAGATAAAGACAATCGCTCTAAAAACGTAAGCCAGAATCATGCAGATGATTATGGTTACAGCCAGAACGATTACCCTCCTTTCTGATTATTGAAAATAAGGCTCCCATTATGCCAGCGCCTCTGTATGGTGCGGATGACCCGCGCCGCTGTTCCGGCAATTCCGTATTGGAGGTGCTGGATAAATTCAGAAAAAACTACGACCTGATAATGTCGCTACCGCAGGAAACGAAAGAGGAAAAGGAATTTCGCCATTGTATATGGCTTGCAGAGAAAGAAGAACGCGAGCGAATTTACCAGACATTAATCCGACCATTCCGCAAAGCCACATATACCCACTTCCCTGAATATATCGACTCGCGCCTACGTAATTACCGCTCACGCTATGGCGCTATCAGTAATGACTGAGGAATTTACCATGAGAGGACTTGCATACAATCCCGGCATTCTTCCGGCAGAAATGATTATTCGCCAACGCGTAAAGCCAATGCCATCAAGAGAGGAATTACTTAAGAGAAATAGTTTCGGTTCTGTTAACGACAACAGATATCTTGAAATGATTTTGAGGAGTAAGAAGGATTATGTCAAAAAATGACATTTCATATGAATACCTCATTAGCAACATTCACTACGATAAAGAAACTGGGGTTTTCAAGAAGATAATTAAATCAAATAATGGGGATATAATTGGTTTCAAACCAACTGGCTGTACGCACTCGATGGGATACATAAGGATATATATTAATAAAAAATGGTATTTAGCGCACAGACTAGCTTGGTTATATGTTACCGGGAAATGGCCAGTAAATGTAATTGATCACATCAACAGAAATAAAGCTGACAACAGGTTTATTAACCTACGAGATGTCTCCAGTAGGGAAAACAATAGCAATACAAGTAGAAATAAAGGAACTGAAATAGGCACAGAAAGGTGTGCTTATGGATGGAGAGCATACATAGGTGTTAATGGAAAACTACATCACCTTGGCTCATATGCAACATGTGATGGTGCAAAATATGCGTATGCTCTAGCAAAATATCAAGTAGAAATATATGGTTACCTGCGCCCCACACCAATCGATTGCAGAAAATTAAATTACGGAAACAGGGGGAATCGTAATGGAAATCCTAAATCAAACCGTCGCAAGTTCCATCAGTGAATCAAAACAAATATCTGAATGCGATGTGGCGGAGTGGGAAGAAATGAAACAAATGTCACTAATTGAGATGGATGGATTTCTGAAAGGTAAATGCATCCCAAGTGATTTAAAGGTTAACGAAACAAACGCTGAATATCTGGTGCGTAAATTTGCTGAAGCAGAGGCCAAGTGCGCGGCGCTGGCAGCGGAGAATGCGAGACTGAAGGTGATGTGTGAGGACCGCCGCAGGTTCATCATGAAAGGGGTGCAACTGGGGTATATCAAGGTGCCAAAAGCGGAAACAGATCCGGACCTTGAGACAATTCGCATTGCTATATCACCACAAAAGCCCATTCCAGCCACCGATGCTTTCCTGGCTGAAGTACGGGCGCAGGGCGTGGAGATGCTGGCAAAAAATCATCAGAGTATCGTCAATGCACTTAAGGGAGATTCTTTATTTTCTGATGGTGAATACCGACATGCAGCTATTGTTTCCGCAGCTGTATATTTCGCCGCCCAGCTTCGCAAAGGAGGCAACCAGTGACTGGACATGCAACAATCCTCGACATGTGCTGTGGCAGTCGCATGTTCTGGTTCGATAAGAATGACGACCGGGCGATATTTAGCGATATCAGAAAAGAAGAGCACACATTGTGTGATGGACGACGCCTGATTATCAGTCCTGACCTGATAGCAGATTTTCGAGCATTACCATTTGCAGACGCATCGTTTCCGGTTGTTGTATTCGACCCTCCGCATCTTGAGCGTGTTGGTGATAAAGCCTGGATGGGAAAGAAATATGGACGGCTGAATAAAGATACCTGGCGTGATGATTTGCGGCAGGGATTTAAAGAAGCCTTTCGTGTGTTGTGGCCACATGGCGTTATGATTTTTAAATGGAATGAAACACAAATACCTGTTCGCCAGATATTGGCACTGACCGACAGAAAGCCTGTTATCGGTCAACGAACAGGAAAGGGTGACAAGACCCACTGGATTATTTTTATGAAGGAGGGCAACCAGTGAGCAAGATTGACTACCAGGAATTGGCTGCTGCTAACGCTTTCTTGGCGGATGTGCGGGCTGGGGCGTTTAACGACCTTTGCGCGGCGTTTGTCAGGAACGCAAAAATTGCAGGACTGGACGATGGCGATCTCGTTACGGTGAAAGAAGCGACCGATGCTCTGCTGCATTGTGTGGAACAGCTTCGCGCTCCAGAATAATTAAATTTAGTACTGTAAATAAAATTTAATCCTTAACCGGAGGGATTTCTGCACCCTCAGAACATCAGGAGGCCGCCCGAAAGGGCGGTAATAAAAATGGCAGAATTAACTAAAGAATGGTTGCAACAAACAATTACTGATATTCAGGTCAATTGAGGTGAGAAACGCGGATGGAAAATTGTTTAGTGCCGTATCTGGTGCGGTTCGGGGCGTCGTCGTTAACAGTTGTGCCGCATGTCCTGGTGGCTGACAACGTCATCCCGGCACCGAAACGTCGTACCGGTATTGCAGCGGCACGCCGTGCAGCAAAGAAACGCAGGAGAGCAAAGCGATGAAAAACCGTAAAGCAAAACTGCTTACAGCAAAGCCCGGGCAGCTTATCCGCATCTCAAATCGACTTGTTGTTCGTTATGCGCCTTCTGGCCTTGCCAGGTGGTTACCAACGCATTTTTACGGTGTCAGGCGACGTAGAAGTGCGGCACAAAACCGCTGGAGAAATCACGGTTCTAGGCAAATTAAATGGGAGTGATATGACTACACTATTCAGGAAAAATTATCCGCGAAAGAGCAGAGCAACAGAATTCCTGTTTCTCATTCTGTTTATCGTGTTGATGATACCGATATCCCCGTTAATTCTGGTATGGGGAATCGGGAAAATAATTGAGCCAGTTATTGAATTGTATAACGACGTGGTATGGGCGTCGTTCAACGCACTACACAATAAAATTAATCCGTATAAGGAAAACTGATATGACCACTATTACGAGAGAAAGCGCGGAGATTAAATCATTCATCACTGGCTTCCTGAGCGACGCGGCGCACGATAACCAATCGTCAAACAGTCTGCTTGCTAATGTGTTTCGTATCGCACTGGCATCGCTGGAAGCAGAGCCGGTGGCGTGGAAGGCAACCTTCACGCAAATTGACAATGAATATAATACGTTCACTGCTCTGTATTCTGACAAAGCAGAAGTCGAACGGTGGGTGCGACTGCATGAAATAGGTGACTTTCGGGCAGAAATAACACCGCTTTATACAGCCCAACCAGCGCCGGTAGCTCCAGATGGTTGGATAAGCTGTAGTGATGCAGTTCCTGCTGAATATTGCGATGTGATTCTGTGCGATGATCTCGGGAATGTATTCCCCGGTTCCTGGGATAAGGTTTTTTGCCCCATTCGAGGCGGGAATAAGATGGCTTTTGTGGACAAAGACGGCATCGAAGTAGAGAGCTCAACTCACTGGATGCCGCTACCGTAACCACCGCAGGAGGTTAACCGTGGCTATCCTGCAACTTGCAGTCAAAGGTGAATAACAATCCTCGCATTCGCGGGGATTTCTTTTATATGGGGATAATATGACCATCCACTTTCACGGCAGCCCAATATGGGGTGATGAGCATGCCCCTACAGATATGCTGATTAAAGCCCTTTACCGTGATGGTGGGGCTTTTGTTTCATTTGCCAGACCAGAGCAGATGAAAAAGATTGCCATGTTCCCTTGTGATATACGCCTTGATAACGGCGCTTTTAGCGACTGGATGAAAGCATTAAAGAAAGGCACTCCGGTAGACTGGAGTAAGAGACGAGCAAAATTCTACGACTTTGTTGGGAAGTGGTTCAGCAGAATTGAATGGTTTCTTATACCCGACGTTATCGAAGGGACAGAGGAAGAAAACGACGAGCAGATTGAGTTTGTTCCTGATTGGCTAAAATCAAAAGCGGTTCCGGTCTGGCATACCGACGAATCAATTGAACGTCTTTTACGCCTTTCTGGCAAATTTGAATGGGTGGCGATTGGATGCTGCGGCCCACACAGGCACATACGCTCTAAATGGTGGGAACAGAGAATGGATGAAGTTTTCACTGAGCTTTATATCAATCGTAATTTGAAAGTGAAAATTCATGGTCTTCGAATGCTCGACGTGAGAGTTCTTGGTATGTATCCGTTCGCCAGTGCGGATTCTACTAATGTTGCTGTTAACGTACCGAAGACAGAGAAGCGATTTCCTGAGATTACCGACAAACTGGCACGTACAGCTGTACTTCGCGCTGCTATTGAAAAGGTGCACCCGCCATCGATATCAGCATGGGTAGACAGAAAGATGAGAGAGCCGGCGCAAGCCGGTTTTTTATTTGAATTCACCGACGCCGCTTAATGCGGATTTCTTTTATCTGAACTCGCTACGGCGAGTTTTGTTTTATGGAGATGATAAATGCACTTCCGAGTCACAGGTGAATGGAATGGAGAGCCATTCAACAGAGTTATCGAAGCAGAGAACATCAACGACTGCTATGACCACTGGATAATATGGGCGCAGATAGCACATGCAGACATAACCAATATTCGAATTGAAGAACTGAAAGAACACCAAGCCGCCTGATGGCGGTTTTTTCTTGCGTGTAATTGCGGAGACTTTGCGATGTACTTGACACTTCAGGAGTGGAACGCACGCCAGCGGCGCCCAAGAAGCCTTGAAACAGTTCGTCGATGGGTACGCGAGTGCAGGATATTCCCTCCTCCGGTTAAGGATGGAAGAGAGTATCTGTTCCACGAATCAGCGGTAAAGGTTGACTTAAATCGACCAGTAACAGGTAGCCTTTTGAAGAGGATCAGAAATGGGAAGAAGGCGAAGTCATGAGCGCCGGGATTTACCCCCTAACCTTTATATAAGAAACAATGGATATTACTGCTACAGGGACCCAAGGACGGGTAAAGAGTTCGGATTAGGAAGAGACAGAAGGATAGCAATCACTGAAGCAATACAGGCCAACATTGAGTTGCTATCAGACAGCGGGCGCGAGTCACTGATAGACAGAATTAAAGGCGCTGACGTAATCACTCTTCATGCGTGGCTTGACCGATATGAAACAATCCTCAGCGAGAGGGGTATCAGGCCGAAAACTCTACTCGACTACGCCAGCAAAATCAGGGCAATCCGAAGAAAATTGCCGGACAAACCGCTCGCTGACATATCAACGAAAGAGGTGGCAGCAATGCTAAACACCTACGTAGCAGAAGGTAAAGCGGCTTCCGCAAAATTAATCAGGTCAACCCTTGTTGACGTTTTTCGTGAGGCAATAGCCGAGGGGCATGTAGCAACGAATCCGGTAACAGCAACCCGCACAGCAAAGTCAGAAGTAAGGCGCTCAAGGCTGACAGCTAATGAGTATGTCGAGATTTACCATGCAGCCGAACCTCTCCCAATCTGGCTAAGACTGGCGATGGATTTGGCTGTCGTTACAGGGCAGAGAGTCGGCGATTTGTGCAGAATGAAATGGTCAGACATAAACGACAACCATCTTCACATTGAACAGGGTAAAACAGGGGCTAAGCTCGCCATTCCGCTGACGCTAAGGATTGACGCGCTCAATATCTCATTGGCTGATACACTACAGAAATGCAGGAAGGCCAGCGGCAGTGAAACAATAATTGCATCAACGCATCACGAACCACTTTCCCCGAAAACAGTATCGAAGTATTTTACAAAGGCGAGAAATGCATCTGGACTCTCATTTGATGGAGACCCGCCAACATTCCATGAACTGCGTAGCCTGTCTGCGAGGCTATACCGGAACCAGATTGGCGATAAGTTTGCTCAACGTCTTCTCGGGCATAAATCAGATTCAATGGCGGCGCGGTATAGGGACAGCCGTGGACGGGAATGGGACAAAATTGAAATCGACAAATGATTTTATTTTGACTAATAATGACCTGTTCATGTTAATTTATTGATAGTTAAAGAAATTTTAAATATGCAACTTACCTTATTTAAGGCCCCTTCCTCGGGAGGGGCTTTCCCGTTTCAGCATCCCGCTGAAATCTTCGGGTTACCTCCTTATTGCCATGTACGCAGTCTATCGCTAACCTGCGTATAAAATAGTTTCTTGTGTCATTACTGGATGCATGCTCGCAAAGCGCACCGTCATTCAGACGATTCCCGAAACTGTTTCATAATTCCTCCATTTTTCTCCCTTATTGGCTGGCTACACTAGTATCATTCCGCGAAACGTTTCAGGAAGAGAAACTCTTAACGATGAAAGGCAGTTATAAATCCCGTTGGGTAATCGTAATCGTGGTGGTTATCGCCGCCATCGCCGCATTCTGGTTCTGGCAAGGCAGCAATGAATCCCAGAGCGCAGCCCCAGGTGCGACGAAACAAGCGCAGCAATCGCCAGCGGGTGGTCGCCGTGGAATGCGTTCCGGCCCATTAGCCCCGGTTCAGGCGGCGACCGCCGTAGAACAGGCAGTTCCGCGTTACCTCACCGGGCTTGGCACTATTACCGCTGCTAACACCGTTACGGTGCGCAGTCGCGTAGATGGTCAACTGATGGCGTTACATTTCCAGGAAGGCCAGCAGGTCAAAGCAGGCGATTTGCTGGCAGAAATTGACCCCAGCCAGTTCAAAGTTGCATTAGCACAAGCCCAGGGCCAACTGGCAAAAGATAAAGCCACACTTGCCAACGCCCGCCGTGACCTGGCGCGTTATCAACAACTGGCAAAAACCAATCTCGTATCTCGTCAGGAACTGGATGCCCAACAGGCGCTGGTCAGTGAAACCGAAGGCACCATTAAAGCCGATGAAGCGAGCGTCGCCAGCGCACAGCTGCAACTCGACTGGAGCCGGATTACTGCGCCAGTCGATGGTCGCGTTGGCCTGAAGCAGGTTGATGTTGGTAACCAAATCTCCAGTGGCGACACCACCGGGATTGTGGTGATCACCCAGACGCATCCTATCGATTTAGTCTTTACCCTGCCGGAAAGCGATATCGCTACCGTTGTACAAGCACAAAAAGCCGGAAAACCGCTGGTGGTTGAAGCCTGGGATCGCACCAACTCGAAGAAATTAAGTGAAGGCACGCTGTTAAGTCTCGATAACCAAATCGATGCCACTACCGGTACGATTAAAGTGAAAGCACGCTTTAATAATCAGGATGATGCGCTGTTTCCCAATCAGTTTGTTAACGCCCGCATGTTAGTCGACACCGAACAAAACGCCGTGGTGATCCCCACCGCCGCCCTGCAAATGGGCAACGAAGGCCATTTTGTCTGGGTACTGAATAGCGAAAACAAAGTCAGCAAACATCTGGTGACGCCGGGCATTCAGGACAGTCAGAAAGTGGTGATCCGCGCAGGTATTTCTGCGGGCGATCGCGTGGTGACGGACGGCATTGATCGCCTGACCGAAGGGGCGAAAGTGGAAGTGGTGGAAGCCCAGAGCGCCACCACTCCGGAAGAGAAAGCCACCAGCCGCGAATACGCGAAAAAAGGAGCGCGCTCCTGATGCAGGTGTTACCTCCGAGCAGCACAGGCGGCCCGTCGCGCCTGTTTATTATGCGTCCTGTCGCCACCACGCTGCTGATGGTGGCGATCTTACTCGCCGGGATTATCGGTTATCGCGCCCTTCCCATTTCGGCACTGCCGGAAGTGGATTATCCGACCATTCAGGTGGTTACACTCTACCCCGGTGCGAGCCCGGATGTCATGACCTCTGCCGTTACCGCGCCGCTCGAACGCCAGTTTGGGCAGATGTCCGGCCTGAAACAAATGTCGTCGCAAAGTTCCGGCGGCGCGTCAGTTATCACCTTGCAGTTCCAGCTAACCTTACCGCTGGATGTCGCCGAGCAGGAAGTGCAGGCCGCGATTAACGCCGCCACTAACCTGTTGCCGAGCGATCTGCCTAACCCGCCGGTTTACAGCAAAGTGAACCCGGCAGATCCGCCGATCATGACGCTCGCCGTCACCTCAACAGCCATGCCGATGACGCAGGTAGAAGATATGGTGGAAACCCGCGTCGCGCAGAAAATCTCGCAGATTTCCGGCGTCGGGCTGGTGACACTTTCCGGCGGTCAGCGTCCGGCTGTTCGCGTCAAACTTAACGCCCAGGCAATTGCCGCACTCGGTCTGACCAGCGAAACCGTGCGCACCGCCATTACCGGCGCTAACGTTAACTCGGCGAAAGGTAGCCTTGATGGCCCTTCCCGTGCGGTCACGCTTTCCGCGAACGACCAGATGCAATCCGCCGAAGAGTATCGCCAGCTAATCATTGCCTACCAGAACGGCGCGCCGATTCGTCTTGGCGATGTCGCAACCGTAGAACAAGGCGCAGAAAACAGCTGGCTCGGCGCATGGGCGAATAAAGAACAGGCCATTGTGATGAATGTTCAGCGCCAGCCAGGTGCTAACATTATCTCCACCGCTGACAGTATTCGTCAGATGTTACCTCAGCTCACCGAGAGTTTGCCGAAATCGGTGAAGGTGACGGTGCTTTCCGATCGCACTACCAACATCCGCGCTTCAGTTAACGATACCCAGTTTGAATTGATGATGGCTATCGCGCTGGTAGTAATGATTATCTACCTGTTTTTGCGCAATATTCCGGCGACCATCATTCCCGGCGTTGCTGTACCGCTGTCGTTAATCGGCACTTTCGCGGTTATGGTGTTTCTCGATTTTTCAATCAATAACCTGACGCTGATGGCGTTAACTATCGCCACCGGATTCGTGGTCGATGACGCCATCGTGGTGATCGAAAACATTTCCCGCTATATCGAAAAAGGCGAAAAACCGCTGGCGGCGGCGCTCAAGGGCGCAGGTGAAATCGGCTTTACCATTATCTCGCTGACCTTCTCACTGATTGCGGTGTTGATCCCCCTGCTGTTTATGGGCGATATCGTCGGGCGACTGTTCCGCGAGTTTGCTATTACTCTGGCAGTCGCGATTTTGATCTCAGCCGTGGTGTCGCTGACCCTGACACCGATGATGTGCGCACGGATGCTCAGCCAGGAGTCGTTGCGTAAACAGAACCGCTTCTCCCGTGCCTCGGAGAAAATGTTCGACAGGATAATCGCCGCCTATGGTCGTGGACTTGCGAAAGTGCTGAATCACCCGTGGCTGACCTTAAGCGTCGCGCTCAGCACGCTGCTGCTAAGCGTTCTATTGTGGGTGTTCATTCCGAAAGGTTTCTTCCCGGTACAGGACAACGGCATTATTCAGGGCACTTTGCAGGCACCGCAATCCAGCTCCTTTGCCAATATGGCCCAGCGGCAACGCCAGGTCGCGGACGTGATTTTGCAGGATCCGGCAGTGCAAAGTTTGACCTCATTTGTTGGCGTTGATGGCACTAACCCGTCGCTGAACAGTGCGCGTTTGCAGATCAACCTCAAACCGTTGGATGAACGTGATGATCGGGTGCAAAAAGTCATCGCCCGTCTGCAAACGGCGGTGGATAAAGTGCCGGGCGTCGATCTCTTCCTGCAACCAACGCAGGACCTGACTATTGATACACAGGTCAGCCGCACCCAGTACCAGTTTACCTTGCAGGCCACCTCACTGGATGCGCTCAGTACCTGGGTGCCGCAGTTGATAGAAAAACTCCAGCAGCTGCCACAGCTTTCTGATGTCTCCAGCGACTGGCAGGACAAAGGGCTGGTGGCGTATGTCAATGTTGATCGCGACAGCGCCAGCCGTCTGGGGATCAGCATGGCGGATGTCGATAACGCCCTGTACAACGCGTTTGGTCAGCGACTGATTTCCACTATTTATACTCAGGCTAACCAGTATCGCGTGGTGCTGGAACACAACACCGAAAATACCCCAGGGCTTGCGGCGCTGGATACCATTCGCCTGACCAGCAGCGACGGCGGCGTGGTGCCGCTAAGTTCAATTGCCAAAATTGAGCAGCGTTTTGCGCCGCTCTCCATCAACCATCTGGATCAGTTCCCGGTCACCACCATCTCCTTTAACGTGCCGGATAACTATTCGCTCGGCGATGCGGTGCAGGCGATTATGGACACCGAGAAGACGCTGAATCTGCCAGTGGATATCACCACGCAGTTTCAGGGCAGCACCCTCGCCTTCCAGTCGGCGCTGGGCAGCACTGTCTGGCTGATTGTCGCGGCGGTAGTGGCGATGTATATCGTGCTCGGCATTCTGTACGAGAGTTTTATTCACCCGATCACCATTCTCTCGACGCTACCCACGGCAGGTGTCGGCGCACTACTGGCGTTATTGATTGCCGGTAGTGAGCTGGATGTGATTGCGATTATCGGCATTATTTTGCTGATCGGTATCGTGAAGAAGAACGCCATCATGATG
Organism: Escherichia sp. E4742; assembly: GCF_005843885.1. Classification (NCBI taxonomy): domain Bacteria; kingdom Pseudomonadati; phylum Pseudomonadota; class Gammaproteobacteria; order Enterobacterales; family Enterobacteriaceae; genus Escherichia; species Escherichia sp. E4742. The sequence continues at coordinate 97,927 of NZ_CP040443.1, forward strand.
ATCGACTTCGCGCTGGCTGCTGAGCGCGAGCAAGGCATGTCGCCGCGCGATGCCATCTACCAGGCTTGTCTGTTGCGTTTTCGTCCGATCCTGATGACCACTCTGGCGGCTCTGCTTGGCGCGCTGCCGCTGATGTTGAGTACCGGGGTCGGCGCGGAACTGCGTCGTCCGTTAGGCATCGGTATGGTCGGCGGTCTGGTTGTCAGCCAGGTGCTGACGCTGTTTACCACGCCGGTGATTTATTTGCTGTTCGACCGCCTGGCATTGTGGACCAAAAGCCGCTTTGCTCGTCATGAAGAGGAGGCGTAAGTGAAGTTTTTTGCCCTCTTCATTTACCGCCCGGTGGCGGCGATTTTACTGTCGGTCGCCATTACCCTGTGCGGCATACTGGGCTTCCGTATGCTGCCGGTCGCCCCGCTGCCGCAGGTTGATTTTCCGGTGATTATGGTCAGCGCCTCGCTGCCCGGTGCATCGCCGGAGACAATGGCGTCTTCCGTTGCCACGCCGCTGGAACGTTCGCTTGGGCGCATTGCCGGAGTCAGTGAAATGACCTCCAGCAGTTCGCTCGGCAGCACGCGCATTATTTTACAGTTTGATTTTGACCGGGATATCAACGGCGCGGCGCGCGATGTACAGGCTGCGATCAACGCCGCACAAAGTCTGCTGCCCAGCGGGATGCCCAGCCGTCCGACCTATCGCAAAGCGAACCCGTCGGATGCGCCAATTATGATCCTGACGCTAACCTCCGATACTTATTCGCAAGGTGAACTGTACGATTTCGCCTCAACACAGCTTGCCCCGACGATTGCGCAAATCGACGGCGTCGGTGATGTCGATGTCGGTGGCAGTTCGCTGCCCGCCATACGCGTCGGGCTGAATCCACAGGCGCTGTTTAATCAGGGCGTCTCGCTGGACGATGTACGCACCGCCATCAGCAATGCCAACGTGCGTAAACCACAGGGGGCGCTGGAAGATGGCACTCACCGCTGGCAGATCCAGACCAATGATGAACTGAAAACCGCCGCCGAATATCAGCCGCTGATTATTCATTACAACAATGGCGGCGCGGTTCGTCTGGGCGATGTGGCGACGGTAACCGACTCGGTGCAGGATGTACGCAACGCCGGGATGACCAACGCCAAACCGGCTATTTTGCTGATGATCCGCAAACTGCCAGAAGCCAATATTATCCAGACGGTTGACAGCATCCGGGCAAAATTACCGGAGTTGCAGGAAACCATTCCGGCGGCAATTGATCTGCAAATTGCCCAGGATCGCTCCCCCACCATTCGCGCCTCGCTGGAAGAAGTCGAGCAAACGCTGATTATCTCGGTGGCGCTGGTGATTCTGGTGGTCTTTTTATTCCTGCGCTCGGGTCGCGCCACTATTATTCCCGCCGTTGCGGTGCCGGTTTCGCTGATTGGTACATTTGCGGCAATGTACCTGTGCGGTTTCAGTCTCAATAACCTGTCGCTGATGGCGCTCACCATCGCCACAGGCTTTGTGGTGGATGACGCCATCGTGGTGCTGGAAAACATTGCCCGTCATCTGGAAGCGGGGATGAAACCGCTACAGGCCGCGCTGCAAGGCACCCGTGAAGTCGGCTTTACGGTGCTGTCGATGAGTCTGTCACTGGTGGCGGTGTTCCTGCCGCTGCTGTTGATGGGCGGATTGCCGGGCCGCCTGTTACGCGAGTTTGCCGTGACGCTTTCCGTGGCCATTGGTATTTCGTTGCTGGTTTCCCTGACGCTAACGCCAATGATGTGTGGCTGGATGCTGAAAGCCAGCAAGCCGCGCGAGCAAAAGCGACTGCGTGGTTTTGGTCGCATGTTGGTTGCCCTGCAACAAGGCTACGGTAAGTCGCTGAAATGGGTGCTCAATCACACCCGTCTGGTGGGCGTGGTGCTGCTTGGTACTATTGCGCTCAATATCTGGCTGTATATCTCAATCCCCAAAACTTTCTTCCCGGAGCAGGACACCGGCGTGCTGATGGGCGGGATACAGGCGGATCAGAGCATTTCGTTTCAGGCCATGCGCGGTAAGTTGCAGGACTTCATGAAAATTATCCGTGACGATCCGGCGGTGGATAATGTCACTGGCTTTACCGGTGGTTCGCGGGTTAACAGCGGAATGATGTTTATCACCCTCAAGCCACGCGATGAACGCAGCGAAACGGCGCAGCAAATTATCGACCGTCTGCGGGTGAAGCTGGCGAAAGAGCCGGGGGCGAATCTGTTCCTGATGGCGGTACAGGATATTCGCGTTGGCGGACGTCAGTCGAACGCCAGCTATCAGTACACGTTGCTGTCCGATGACCTGGCGGCGCTGCGCGAATGGGAGCCGAAAATCCGCAAAAAACTGGCAACGTTGCCGGAACTGGCGGACGTGAATTCCGACCAGCAGGACAACGGCGCAGAGATGAACCTGGTTTACGACCGTGACACCATGGCACGGCTGGGAATCGACGTGCAGGCCGCTAACAGTCTGCTGAATAACGCCTTCGGTCAGCGGCAAATCTCGACCATTTACCAGCCGATGAACCAGTACAAAGTGGTGATGGAAGTGGATCCGCGCTATACCCAGGACATCAGTGCGCTGGAAAAAATGTTCGTTATCAATAACGAAGGCAAAGCGATCCCGCTGTCGTATTTCGCTAAATGGCAACCGGCGAACGCTCCGCTGTCGGTGAATCATCAGGGATTATCGGCAGCCTCGACCATCTCGTTCAACCTGCCGACCGGAAAATCGCTCTCGGACGCCAGTGCGGCGATCGATCGCGCAATGACCCAGCTTGGTGTGCCTTCGACGGTGCGCGGCAGTTTTGCCGGAACGGCGCAGGTGTTCCAGGAGACGATGAACTCGCAGGTGATCCTGATTATCGCAGCCATCGCCACGGTGTATATCGTGCTGGGAATGTTGTACGAGAGCTACGTGCACCCGCTGACGATTCTCTCCACTCTGCCCTCGGCGGGCGTTGGAGCGCTGCTGGCGCTGGAGCTGTTCAATGCCCCGTTCAGCCTAATCGCCCTGATAGGGATCATGCTATTAATCGGCATCGTGAAGAAAAACGCCATTATGATGGTCGATTTTGCGCTTGAAGCTCAAAGGAATGGAAATCTGACGCCGCAGGAAGCCATTTTCCAGGCCTGTCTGCTGCGTTTTCGCCCGATTATGATGACTACCCTGGCGGCATTGTTTGGCGCGCTGCCGCTGGTGTTATCTGGCGGCGACGGCTCGGAACTGCGTCAACCATTGGGGATCACTATTGTCGGCGGTCTGGTAATGAGTCAGCTCCTGACGCTGTATACCACGCCGGTGGTGTATCTCTTTTTCGACCGTCTGCGGCTGCGTTTTTCGCGAAAATCTAAAGAAACGGTAACCGAGTAAATGACAGATCTTCCTGACAGCACCCGCTGGCAATTGTGGATTGTGGCTTTCGGCTTCTTTATGCAGTCGCTGGACACCACCATCGTAAACACCGCCCTTCCCTCAATGGCGCAAAGCCTCGGGGAAAGCCCGCTGCATATGCACATGGTCATTGTCTCTTATGTGCTGACCGTAGCGGTGATGTTGCCTGCCAGCGGCTGGCTGGCGGACAAAGTCGGCGTGCGCAATATTTTCTTTACCGCCATCGTGCTGTTTACCCTCGGTTCACTGTTTTGCGCGCTTTCCGGCACGCTGAACGAACTGTTGCTGGCACGCGCGTTACAGGGCGTTGGCGGTGCGATGATGGTGCCGGTCGGCAGGTTGACGGTGATGAAAATCGTACCGCGCGAGCAATATATGGCGGCGATGACCTTCGTTACTCTGCCCGGTCAGGTCGGTCCGCTGCTCGGTCCGGCGCTCGGCGGTCTGCTGGTGGAGTACGCGTCGTGGCACTGGATCTTTTTGATCAACATTCCTGTGGGGATTATCGGTGCGATCGCCACACTGATGTTAATGCCAAACTACACCATGCAGACGCGGCGCTTCGATCTCTCCGGCTTTCTGTTGCTGGCGGTTGGCATGGCAGTGTTAACGCTGGCGCTGGATGGCAGTAAAGGCACAGGACTTTCGCCGCTGACGATTGCTGGCCTGGTGGCGGTTGGCGTAGTGGCACTGATGCTTTATCTGCTGCACGCCAGAAATAACCACCGCGCCCTTTTCAGTCTGAAACTGTTCCGCACCCGCACCTTTTCGCTGGGTCTGGCGGGGAGTTTTGCCGGACGTATTGGCAGCGGTATGTTGCCCTTTATGACGCCGGTTTTCTTGCAAATTGGCCTTGGTTTCTCACCGTTCCATGCCGGACTGATGATGATCCCGATGGTGCTCGGCAGCATGGGAATGAAGCGTATTGTGGTGCAGGTGGTTAACCGCTTTGGTTATCGTCGGGTGCTGGTGGCAACCACGTTGGGTCTGTCGCTGGTCACATTACTGTTTATGACCACCGCGATGCTTGGCTGGTACTACGTTTTGCCATTTGTTCTGTTTTTACAAGGAATGGTCAACTCAACGCGTTTCTCCTCCATGAACACCCTGACGCTGAAAGATCTCCCAGACAATCTGGCGAGCAGCGGCAACAGTCTGCTGTCGATGATTATGCAATTGTCGATGAGTATCGGCGTCACCATCGCCGGGCTGTTGCTGGGACTTTTTGGTTCGCAGCATGTCAGCGTTGACAGCGGCACGACACAAACTGTCTTTATGTACACCTGGCTTAGTATGGCGTTTCTTATCGCCCTTCCGGCGTTCATCTTTGCCAGAGTGCCGAACGATACGCATCAAAACGTGGCTATTTCGCGGAGAAAAAGGAGCGCGCAATGAAGTTCTGGCGACCCGGCATTACCGGCAAACTGTTTCTGGCGATCTTCGCCACCTGCATCGTCTTGCTGATCACAATGCACTGGGCGGTACGTATTAGTTTTGAGCGTGGTTTTATTGATTACATCAAGCATGGTAATGAGCAACGGCTGCAAATGCTTGGCGACGCGCTTGGCGAGCAATACGCCCAGCACGGTAACTGGCGGTTTCTGCGTAATAACGATCGCTTCGTATTTCAGATCCTGCGTTCGCTTGAACACGATAGCAACGACGATAAGCCCGGCCCCGGTATGCCGCCGCACGGCTGGCGAACCCAGTTCTGGGTAGTTGATCAAAACAACAAAGTGCTGGTTGGCCCACGCGCACCCATTCCACTGGACGGTACACGGCGGCCGATTCTGGTCAATGGTGTTGAAGTTGGCGCGGTAATAGCCTCTCCAGTCGAGCGACTGACCCGCAATACCGATATCAATTTTGATAAGCAACAGCGGCAAACCAGCTGGCTGATTGTGGCGTTATCTACTCTATTAGCGGCGCTGGCGACATTTCCACTGGCACGCGGTTTGCTGGCTCCGGTGAAACGACTGGTGGATGGCACGCACAAACTGGCGGCGGGCGATTTCACCACTCGCGTGACGCCCACCAGCGAAGATGAACTGGGGAAACTGGCACAAGACTTCAACCAGCTCGCCAGCACGCTGGAGAAAAACCAGCAAATGCGCCGCGATTTTATGGCCGATATTTCTCACGAACTGCGCACGCCTTTAGCGGTGCTGCGCGGTGAACTGGAAGCCATTCAGGATGGCGTGCGTAAATTCACGCCGGAGACGGTGGCGTCTTTACAGGCGGAGGTCGGTACACTGACCAAACTGGTTGACGATCTCCATCAGTTGTCGATGTCTGATGAAGGCGCTCTCGCCTATCAAAAAGCATCGGTAGATTTGATCCCACTGCTGGAAGTGGCGGGCGGCGCATTTCGTGAACGATTCGCCAGCCGTGGCCTGAAACTGCAATTTTCCCTGCCGGATAGCATCACCGTATTTGGCGATCGCGACCGTTTAATGCAGTTGTTCAATAATTTACTGGAAAACAGCCTGCGCTACACCGACAGCGGCGGCAGCCTGCAAATCTCCGCCGAACAGCACGATAAAACGGTGCGCCTGACCTTTGCCGACAGCGCGCCGGGCGTCAGTGATGATCAGCTGCAAAAACTGTTTGAGCGTTTTTACCGCACAGAAGGTTCCCGCAACCGTGCCAGCGGCGGTTCCGGGCTGGGGCTGGCGATTTGCCTGAACATTGTTGAAGCACATAATGGCCGCATTATTGCTGCCCATTCGCCTTTTGGCGGGGTAAGCATTACAGTAGAGTTACCGCTGGAACGGGATTTACAGAGAGAAGTATGACCGAATTACCTATCGACGAAAACACGCCACGAATTTTGATCGTGGAAGATGAACCCAAGTTAGGGCAGTTGCTCATCGATTATCTGCGTGCCGCGAGCTATGCGCCGACGCTTATCAGCCACGGCGATCAGGTACTGCCCTACGTGCGCCAGACCCCGCCGGACCTTATCCTGCTGGATCTGATGTTGCCAGGCACCGATGGTCTGACACTTTGCCGGGAAATTCGTCGTTTTTCCGATGTCCCAATTGTGATGGTGACGGCGAAAATTGAAGAGATCGATCGCCTGCTGGGGCTGGAGATTGGTGCCGATGACTACATCTGTAAACCGTACAGCCCGCGTGAAGTGGTGGCACGCGTTAAGACCATTTTGCGCCGCTGCAAACCGCAGCGCGAGTTGCAGCAACAGGATGCCGAAAGTCCGTTGATTATCGACGAAGGCCGTTTTCAGGCTTCATGGCGTGGCAAAATGCTTGACCTGACGCCTGCGGAATTTCGTCTGCTGAAAACGCTCTCCCATGAACCGGGTAAAGTATTCTCCCGCGAGCAATTGCTCAATCATCTTTACGACGACTACCGCGTGGTAACCGACCGAACTATCGACAGCCACATTAAAAACCTGCGTCGCAAGCTGGAATCTCTCGACGCCGAGCAGTCATTTATCCGTGCCGTTTACGGTGTCGGTTACCGTTGGGAAGCTGACGCCTGCCGTATTGTTTAACCTGTTCCTTTTAATGGCAGTCTCAAACTACAACGCGGACCGTTCCGTCGCCCACTGAGTATTATAACCCTCTCTGAAAAAGAGAGGGATAAAGCCGTGCTCGTATTCAGATTTCAGCATATTTATCAGTAATCTCCCCCATGTATTAGAGGGTATTCCCCTGATTGGCAACCACCTGAATATCACCCATACTTAAATCGTTACATACTGTTTTCGATACGCAATTTCAAGCAAGGAGTCAATATGGCTGGTTGGTTTGAACTTAATAAGAGCAGTGATAATCAGTTCCGTTTTGTGTTAAAAGCGGGGAACGGAGAAACCATTCTCACAAGCGAATTGTATGCCTCAAAAGCCTCTGCGGAAAAGGGCATCGCCTCGGTACAAAGCAACAGTCCGCAGGATGAACGCTATGAGAAAAAGACGGCGAGCAACGGCAAGTTTTATTTCAATCTGAAAGCGGCCAATCATCAGATAATTGGCTCCAGCCAGATGTATGCTACCGCTCAATCACGCGAAGTCGGAATTGCCTCTGTAAAAACCAATGGCGTAAGCCAGACGGTGAAAGATAAGACTTAATCATTGTGCCGGGCGCGGATGACGCGCCTGGCTTTATTTCTAAAAAACACTGACTTATTGATGCTAAGGATCAATCCGCGCCATTAAAATAATGGGCGGATAAGTTTCATATTAGGTGAAAGAATTTTTGTTCTTCTTTTTGAACGCCACGTTATTTATTTCCTGCAAGTGCCGAAGAAATTATCGTTATTCGCATCCTTACCAAAACCAGAAAACGACCAGACATTTGCACTGGAGCCAACCCCACCGATTGCGCTACAATGCCCGCCCTTAAAGTGGGGACACTCCCCTAACCGCTTCATCAGGTGAAGCGGATCTGACCTGTCATCAGAACGAGAGAATTATGTTTAAACCGGAACTCCTTTCCCCGGCGGGAACGCTGAAAAATATGCGTTACGCTTTCGCTTATGGCGCAGATGCTGTTTATGCGGGCCAGCCGCGTTACTCCCTGCGTGTGCGCAACAACGAATTCAACCACGAAAATCTTCAGCTCGGCATCAACGAAGCCCATGCGCTGGGGAAAAAGTTTTATGTCGTGGTCAACATTGCGCCGCACAACGCTAAGCTGAAAACCTTTATCCGTGACCTGAAACCGGTAGTGGAAATGGGGCCGGATGCGCTGATTATGTCCGATCCTGGGCTGATTATGCTGGTGCGTGAGCACTTCCCTGAAATGCCGATCCACCTTTCCGTGCAGGCTAACGCCGTAAACTGGGCGACGGTAAAATTCTGGCAGCAAATGGGCCTGACCCGCGTGATCCTCTCCCGTGAACTATCACTGGAAGAGATTGAAGAGATCCGCAATCAGGTGCCGGATATGGAGCTCGAAATCTTCGTTCACGGCGCACTGTGCATGGCCTACTCCGGTCGCTGCCTGCTCTCTGGCTATATCAACAAACGCGACCCGAACCAGGGCACCTGCACCAACGCCTGCCGCTGGGAGTACAACGTCCAGGAAGGTAAAGAAGATGACGTCGGCAACATCGTACACAAATACGAGCCGATTCCGGTGCAAAACGTTGAACCGACGCTGGGTATCGGCGCGCCAACCGACAAAGTGTTTATGATCGAAGAGGCCCAGCGTCCGGGTGAGTATATGACCGCGTTTGAAGACGAACACGGCACTTACATCATGAACTCGAAAGATCTGCGCGCTATCGCCCACGTTGAACGCCTGACTAAAATGGGCGTGCATTCGCTGAAAATCGAAGGCCGCACCAAATCTTTCTACTATTGTGCACGCACCGCGCAGGTTTATCGTAAAGCTATCGATGATGCCGCTGCGGGCAAACCGTTCGACACCAGCCTGCTGGAGACGCTGGAAGGTCTGGCGCATCGCGGCTATACCGAAGGTTTCCTGCGTCGCCATACGCATGATGATTATCAGAACTACGAATACGGTTATTCCGTTTCTGACCGCCAGCAGTTTGTTGGTGAGTTTACCGGTGAGCGTAAAGGCGACCTCGCGGCGGTAGCGGTTAAAAACAAATTCTCCGTTGGCGACAGCCTTGAGCTGATGACTCCACAGGGCAATATCAACTTTACCCTTGAGCATATGGAAAACGCCAAAGGCGAAGCGATGCAGGTTGCGCCGGGCGATGGTTATACTGTGTGGATCCCGGTCCCGCAGGATCTCGAACTGAACTACGCGCTGCTGATGCGTAATTTCTCTGGGGAAACCACGCGTAACCCGCACGGCAAGTGATTAATTTCAAGTATTTTTCCCAGATAGAAAATTCTTAGAAACCGATCACATACAGCTGCATTTATTAAGGTTATCATCCGTTTCGCTGAAAAACATAACCCATAAAATGCTAGCTGTACCAGGAACCACCTCCTTAGCCTGTGTAATCTCCCTTACGCAGGCTTATTTTTTTGCACCACGACTTTCATCCTGTTCTGACTCCACCTTCTCTTTTCTGCTCTACACTTTCTAAAGATCAATAATAAAGGCATACGACGATGGTCGATTTTCCCGCCAGTTTGCTGATTCTTAACGGCAAAAGTGCTGACAATGAAACATTGCGCGAGGCGATTATGCTGTTGCGTGAGGAAGGAATAACGATCCATGTACGGGTCACCTGGGAGAAAGGTGATGCCGCGCGTTTTGTGACTGAAGCGTGCCAACTTGGCGTCGCGACGGTGATAGCAGGCGGTGGCGATGGCACCATTAATGAAGTCTCAACGGCGTTGATTCAGTGTGAAGGCGATGACATTCCTGCTTTGGGGATTTTGCCGCTAGGTACAGCGAATGATTTCGCCACAAGCGTGGGGATCCCTGAGGCGCTGGATAAGGCGTTGAAACTGGCGATTGCCGGTAACGCTATTGCGATTGATATGGCGCAGGTCAACAAACAAACCTGTTTTATCAACATGGCGACGGGCGGGTTTGGTACGCGCATCACCACCGAAACACCGGAAAAATTAAAATCCGCACTAGGGGGCGTCTCTTACATCATTCACGGCTTAATGCGCATGGACACGTTACAACCAGATCGTTGTGAAATCCGCGGTGAAAACTTTCACTGGCAAGGTGACGCCCTGGTCATTGGTATTGGTAACGGGCGTCAGGCCGGTGGCGGTCAGCAACTGTGCCCAAATGCGCTGATCAATGATGGTTTGTTACAACTGCGTATTTTCACTGGCGATGAAATTCTTCCAGCTCTCTTCTCAACCTTAAAACCTGACGAAGAAAACCCGAATATTATTGATGGCGCTTCAGCATGGTTCGAGATACAAGCACCGCATGAAATCACCTTTAATCTGGATGGCGAACCGTTGAGTGGACAAAACTTTCATATTGAAATACTTCCGGCGGCGCTGCGTTGTCGATTACCACCGGATTGTCCGTTATTGCGTTAATCAAATTATTCTCTCTTGAATTAGGGAAAATCAGTTATGCCGGATGCGGTGTAAACACCTTATCCGGCCTACAGAACAATACTACACCGTAATTAATTTCACCCGTGTCTTCTGCAATGCCAATTTATCGACCTCTGATACGGCATCATCGGTAATAATAATATCGATTTTTTCGATTGGCAGTACCTGATTAAATCCACGACGGTTAAATTTTGTTGAGTCGAGAACTGCGATAACTTTATTCGCCGCTGTCACCATAGCACCACTAACGGAATAACCTTCATTAAAGGTCGTAATACCATTAACCGCATCAATCCCATCAGCACCCACAAACATTAAATCGGCATTAATATCCTGCAGGGAACGTTCAGCAATAGATCCATGCATAGATCGCGTTTTATGGCGCACCGTACCACCACAAACCACCAAAGTGATGTCTTTATTTTCAGAAAGGGCAAATGCAGCAGGAAGGCTATTGGTGATCACCGTGATATTTTTAGCAGTCATTAACCCTTCAGCGATAAGCATTGTCGTACTTCCGCTATCGAGGATAACCGTCATGCCTTCGTGGATCATTTTTACTGCCGCCTGCGCAATTCTGTTTTTCGGTGCGCTGGCTAACTGAAACCGCTCTTTAAACCCGACTTCCTGCGCCTCGGTTTCACTATTACCGGACATTATTTTCGCCGCACCGCCATGAAAGCGCGTGACCACGCCTTTTTGTTCGAGAAAGCGCAAATCGGCTCGAATTGTCGCTTCCGATGCAGCAAATATTCCCGCCAGATCCTGAACAAGCACGGTTCCCTGTTCATTCACTAATTGGATGATCTTATTCCTTCGCTCGAATGAATTCATCGTCATTTACCCATATTCAATTGTGACTAGTGTAAACGAAGGGGGACCATTGGTGAATGATCTGTTTTGCACAATACCGGGCCAGCATCACGCTGGCCCACGGTTTCAGGGAATGAGCAACACTTTACCCGGCATGGTATTGCGAGCGATGTCACGCACCGACTGGGCGAAGCTTTCAAAGCTTCCACGGTGAGCGATTAATGGCTCCAGGCTTAACTTACGTTCTGTCAGCAACCGGCTCGCCGTTTCCCACTCCTGCCCAGGCCACGGGCTGGAGTAGTTCATCCAACTGCCGATAACCGTCAGCTCTTTACGCAATATTTTGCCAAATGTCGCGGATGTTAAATGCAGATCCTGATGTAACGTTCCCACCAGTGCCAGTTGTGCGTGAGGCCCGGCGATTTCCACCCCCAGTTCGACGGTTTGCGGTACGCCTGCTGTCTCGAGGATAAGCTGGTTGAAGCGCAGTTCGCGTAAAACGCTCTGCATTTGCGCCGCGCTCGTTTCGCTACTGTTAAATGTTTGCATCGCGCCGAAGGATTTTGCCAGTGCCAGTTTTTCTGGGCTAATGTCGATAGCCGTCACACTCTTTGCCCCCAGCGCGACAGCGCACTGAATTGCCAGCAGGCCAATGGTTCCGGCACCAATAATAATAACGTTTTTATTCTCACAACCTTGCGCTAAATGGAAAGCATGCAGGCCAACGGTAATCGGTTCAATAAAAGCCCCATCCTCAATAGGCATATCCGCGGGTAGTGGAAAAACATTTTTTCGCTTAACGACAATATATTCGGCAAATCCACCATCACGTCGCGAACCAATAAAATCATATTTCGCACACTGGGAATAAAACCCTTTCAGACACTCCGGGCAATTAAAACAGGGTAATAACGGCACACAGGCAACTGCATCGCCAGGTTGTAAATCATCAACACCGGGTCCCACCGCATCAATATAGCCACTAAATTCATGGCCTAACGTTATTGGATAATAATGTGCACCATTTTTAAAAATTCTGGGTAAATCGGAACCACATACCCCCGAGCTGGCAATTTTTACCCGCACCTCATCCTGATGATTAATTTCAGGAATAACTTTTTCTACAACGCGCACGACACCATCAGTATCATTCACCACTGATTTCATAAAAACTCCTGATTGTTAAGGGGGATAACCTCCCCCTCAGGTAAAAATCATTCTGCGATAGCGGCTTTCTCTTGTTTGGTAAAGCCGCGCGCTCTACGCCAGGTCATGAAAATACCGGTGAGATAAATGGCGCCGATAATAATGAAACCGGGAATATTTTGCGGGGAGAAAACCTGAATCAATAACCAGGTAATGGGAGAACCGCCCTGATCCATCGAAGCCACCATACCTCCGGCTTTTAATGCGCCCGCATTGGCAGCCAGTTGAGTGTGCAGACCAATAGTTTGCGTCGCAATCCAAAGGGTGATGCTCATGATGATGACGCCCGAGATTAGGGTGCGGAACAAGTTTCCGCGATGCACGGCGACTGCCATCGCCACAAAGAAGCCGATAGTTGCAAGATCGCCAAACGGCAGCACCTGATTACCCGGAACACAAACAGCAATCAAAATGGTGAGCGGGATAAAAATCAGGCTTGCCGATACTACCGCCGTATGCCCCAGCAGCAATGCCGGATCAAGGCCAATCAGGAACTCCTGACCGCCGAACTTCGCCTGCAAACGGCTGCGAGCCTGCTTCGCAATAGGTGTTAAGCCATCCATGATGGGTTTAATCACCCGTGGCATCAGCAGCATGACTGCCGCCGTTTTTACCGCCAGTTGCAATACACCTTTGACATCGTAACCCGCGAGGATGCCGATAATCAGCCCCATCACAAAACCCACGGTGACAGGTTCGCCAAAAGGACCAAATTTGCGCTGAATATCGTCAGCGCTAAATTTAATTCGGTTAACGCCAGGGATTTTCTCGATAATGGCATCCACCAGTACCGCTATTGGTCCCAGATACGCCGACGTACCGTGTGGAATAGCAATGCCTTCCAGCTCAAAGAAATCACGGGTATCGCGGGCAAACCAGTCGCCGAGCTTATAAACAAACGCCGCGTGAATTACCACACCCGCCATCCCAATCATCCATGAACCGGTTGCCAGATGCAGCAACGCGCCGGTGAAGGTCATATGCCAGATATTCCAGATATCAACATTCACCACCCGCGTCATACGGGTCAGTAGCATTGCCACGTTAACCAGAATCGCAATCGGAATCGCCACCAGCGCGATTTGCGACGCCCAGGTCATTGGTGAAGAGCCCGGCCAGCCGACATCGACCACATGCAGATTTAAGTCAAAATTTTCCGCCATCGCTTTCGCCGCTGGGCCAATGGAATCCAGCATTAAGCCAATCACCAGGCCAATGCCAACAAAGCCAATCCCGATATGCAGACCCGCTTTAAAGCAATCGCCTGCCTTCATGCCTAATATTTTAGAAAAAAGAATGATGACAATCGGCAACATGACCGTAGGGCCGAGGTCGAGAATATAACGCATGACTTCTGAAAACATAGGTCACCCCTGTAAGATAGTCAGAATTTTATTTTGTAATGCTTCGATACCGACACCAGAAATAAAAGGCATGCCGTGAACTAACGGAATATCGCCAAAACTACGATCCACTTTGGCAGTGGTGCATATCAAATGCACGCCATCCATATAGGTTTCTATTTCATTAACCCGACACTGGATTAATTCAACAGGAATATTATGACTCTGACACAACTCTTTAATTTCTTCCGCCGCCATCGTAGAGGTCGCAACCGCGCCTCCGCAAGCGACAATAATCTTGCGTTTCATAAATAGTCCTTTTTATTGTTACAGAGGGATTTATTCGTCTGAATCTAAAACATACTTTGTGAAGTATTCCTTTAACTGGGTTTCAGGAAGAGTGATTAGTGTCTCGACGATATCGGGCTGTTGTAACTTGCCAAATAAACAGCGTAAAAGTTTCAATTGCTGCTGCGGATTTTCCACAATCAACGCAATAACCAATGATACCGCCACATCGTTATCATCATCCGCTTGCTGAAAATGAACTTTATTTGTTGGCCTTAACAGATAAATGGCTGACGACCTGGCATGAATCGCCTCACAATGTGGTATTGCAATGGCGTGCTGCTCAAGCATTATCCCGGTGGGAAATTCCGCCTCTCTGGCAATTAATGCCTGCGGCCAGGAGTCATGAACTACACCTTGCGCGACCATTTCATTGCCGATATGGGTCAGTGCTTCACTGCGATCGGCAAAAGAAATCCCGCTACGAACAAAGAGCTTTGTCATATGCCGTCCTTATTCCACACAGCCGTAGCAATAGGCACGCAAAACATCATAAATTTTATCCATAATCAGCTGATGCGGTATTGCTGATAATTCCCCGGACTGAATGCGTTCAAATTGTTTGGGAAGATACTGACTAATCATGCCCAGTGGGATGTCCACGCCTTCCAGATTCGCCATCATCGTTTCGACGCTATTTTTAATTCGGTTATGCGGCCAGTAATAACGAATACGATCCGAAAGACTATAACGAATATCCAATAATGAATCGTTAAAACCCGTACGATAATATTTTTTCCAGTATTGTGGTTCGTCAAGCATCACTTCTTCAATTACCGCCAGGCAACCGCTGCGATTTTCCGGGGCAATAAGTTCCTTTTCAATTTGTGCCAGCGCAAATACCGCCTCACGTAAAGCAAAGGTTAATGCCGGGCCGACTTTCAATATTGCAAAGTGATCGCGCACTAATTCCCGATAAGCCGTCCGGGTTTGGTAATCGGTAGAATGTGCTTCATAAACCATTCGAGTGTTTTCTATCCATTGCGCCAGCGCCTGCGCTTCTTGCGGCTGATAATGGATGATATTGCTGTGATCAAATTCCACACCCGGCTGCACCACAATGGCAATCACGCGTGTTAACGCCTCTGCCAGACCTCGGGCAATAAAGGCCTTTTGATGTGTGCGTAAAGTATTGGCGGCATCTTCAACCTGGGTGATGTGTACTGACTGAATGGCGCTGGCCTCACCGCCCGGAACCGGAACTTCGGTGCCAATGACATAGCTCAGTTGCTCACGCTGGCAATCTGTCGCCACACTTTCCGCAGCAAAGCAAAGCACTGCAGCTCGTTCCGCAACCGTTTCTGGCGCTAACGGTATGGGATCCCCCGCGCAGGACATTGACGCATCAAGGTGAATTTTACTGAACCCCGCACGAACATATGCCTTTACCAGCTCGACGGATTTTTCCATCGCCGCATCCGCATTTTCTTGCTGCCAGCAGTTCGGCCCCAGATGGTCGCCGCCGAGAATAATACGCTCACGTGCAAATCCGACTTTATCGGCAATCGCAAAAACAAATTCGCGAAAGTCCGCCGGTGTCATTCCGGTATAACCGCCAAATTGATTGACCTGGTTTGACGTTGCTTCAATCAGCACTTTGCGCGTGCTGTTGCGATCAAATGCCAGCGCCGCTTCGATAACCAGGGGATGTGCAGAACAGACTGAACATATGCCGATATGTTCACCAGCTTTATGCCGGGCAATTAACGTTTCCATGTTTTTTCCTTGTTAAATGGCAGGTGCGTTATGCCCTGCCCTCGCAGCCACAATCGGCAATCACTTTGCTCACCACATCGCGCATTGCGGATTTAGCCGACTGCAAATAATCCCGGGGATCGGTCGCTTCAGGGTGCTCGGTCAGGTAATTTTTTAACGCCTGCGAGAAGGCATTTTTCAGCTCTGTTGCAACGTTGATTTTGCATATCCCCAGTTTGATGGTTTGCTGAATATCCTTAGTCGATAATCCTGACGCGCCATGCAGCACCAGCGGTAAGTTCACCCACTGGCGAATGTTCTCCAGTCGAGAAAAATCAAGCGCCGGTGCGCTGGCGTACATACCGTGAGCCGTGCCGATGGCAACCGCCAGGGAATCAATCCCGGTTGCCTCGGCAAATTCACGCGCCTGAACGGGGTTGGTGTACAACGCATCAGCTTCATTGACTTGCACATCATCTTCCTGGCCGCCCAGCTGCCCCAGCTCCGCTTCGACGCTGACATCAAAGCGATGGCAAAAATCCACCACTTCTTTGACTCGAACAATGTTTTGCGCATAAGGCAGATGCGAAGCGTCAATCATCACCGAGCGCACGCCGGAGCGGACTTTCTGAGCTATATCTTCAAAATTAGTGTGATGGTCGAGGTGAATCGCCAATGGATGGTGATATTGCTTCGCCATCGCGCTGACCAGCGCCAACAGATTATCTGTACCAGCATGAGTAAATGTACCGGGCGTTCCAGCGATAATGACCGGTGCCTGCAGGTTGGCAGCGGTTTCCACCACTACTTGCATCGTTTCGAGATTGTGAATATTGAATGCAGGAACCGCGTAACCGCCGCGCTGCGCGTTGTTTAGCATCTGCTTTGTCGATACCACGTACATTTTCATATCCTGTCGTTTATTTTCGATTTCAAAACATAATGAAATTATTTGTTTTTAAATGTCGAGATAACGATCACAAAAACGACAACATGAAAACCAATACAGGAATGAAGGCAAAAAAAACGGCCTCCCGGGGGGAAGCCGTAACAAAGTGCGCGTGTTTTTATGCCGGATACGGCGCGAACGCCTTTTCCGGCCTACGGGGCAGTGCTGTGTAGGCATGATAAGACGCTTCAGCGTCGCATCAGGCATAGGTTGTCGGATGCGGTGTGAACGCCTTATCCGACCTACGGGGTAGTGCTGTATGTAGGCATGATAAGACGCTTCAGCGTCGCATCAGGCATAGGTTGCCGGATGCGACGTAAACGCCTTATCCGGCATACGGGGTAGTGCTGTGTAGGCATGATAAGACGCTTCAGCGTCGCATCAGGCATAGGTTGCCGGATGCGGCGTAAACGCCTTATCCGGCCTACGGGGCAGTGCTGTGTGTAGGCATGATAAGACGCTTCAGCGTCGCATCAGGCATAGGTTGCCGGATGCGGCGTAAACGCCTTATCGGGCATACGGGGTAGTGCTGTGTAGGCATGATAAGACGCTTCAGCGTCGCATCAGGTATAGGTTGCCGGATGCGGCGCGAACGCCTTATCCGACCTACGGGGCAGTGCTGCCCCAGGCCAGCTAAACGAAACGCATCAGGCGATAGTAATTTTGCTATCGAGATAAACGTCCTGCACGGCGTTAATCAGTTTCACGCCGTCAGCCATTGATTTCTTAAACGCTTTACGGCCGAGAATCAGCCCCATTCCGCCAGCGCGTTTGTTGATGACCGCAGTACGCACCGCATCACTAAGGTCAGTTTCACCGCCCGCAGCGCCGCCGGAGTTAATCAACCCTGCGCGCCCCATATAGCAGTTAGCTAACTGATAACGCACCAGATCAATCGGGTTTTCGCTGGTCAGTTTGCTGTACACGCGATCGTCGGTGTAACCGTAATTAATCGCTTTATAGCCGCCGTTATTTTCCGCCATTTTTTGTTTGACGATATCTGCACCGATGGTCGCCGCCAGATGGTTCGCCTGGCCGGTCAGGTCGGCGGAGACATGGTAATCAACGCCATCTTTCTTAAAGGCGGAGTTACGCAAATAGGCCCACAGCACTGTCACCATGCCCAGCTCGTGCGCACGTTCAAAGGCCGCAGAAATTTCTTCAATCTGGCGACGTGACTCTTCCGAGCCAAAATAGATGGTCGCGCCAACCGCCACCGCGCCCATGTTGAACGCCTGCTCCACGCTGGCATACAGCGTTTGATCGTAGGTGTTCGGGTAACTTAGCGTCTCGTTATGATTAAGTTTGACGAGGAATGGAATGCGGTGCGCGTAACGCCGCGATACCGATGCCAGCACGCCGTAAGTTGACGCCACACAGTTGCAGCCCGCTTCGATCGCCAGTTCCACAATGTTCTTCGGGTCAAAGTAGAGCGGGTTAGCGGCAAATGAAGCTCCGGCAGAGTGCTCTACGCCCTGGTCAACCGGCAGAATAGAAAGATATCCTGTGCCAGCCAGACGCCCGGTGTTGTAGAGCGTCTGCATGTTACGTAATACCGCTGGCGGACGATTATTGTCAATCATCACGCGGTCTACGTAATCATGTCCGGGGAGATAAAGCTGGTCAGAAGGAATAGTCATACAACGGTGCTGTAAAAGGTTGTCGGCGTCTTTGCCAAGCAACTGCGCAATATCTGTCATTACTATGCTCCCGTAAATTCCGATTGGATATCGGCTATGGATTGTCCTGGCCCACCTTTTGCGGGCAATCATAATCCTGGTCGTTACGGGCTGGTTTTGCCATCTTTTGGATGTTTTTTCAGCGTTTTCTGTTGGCACGATTCATCAGAAAAAGTGTTACAGCGGTCAAGCTTTCACCGCAAAGGTATTTAAAAGGTATTGTTAAGTGGTATTGTCAGCGCGTACCTTACATTACCTGTCATGAAGGAATTAAAAGATGAAAACAACAGCAAAGCTGTCGTTCATGATGTTTGTTGAATGGTTTACCTGGGGCGCGTGGTTTGTGCCATTGTGGCTGTGGCTAAGTAAAAGCGGTTTCAGTGCCGGAGAAATTGGCTGGTCGTATGCCTGTACTGCCATTGCAGCGATCCTGTCACCTATTCTGGTTGGCTCCATCACTGACCGCTTTTTCTCTGCGCAGAAAGTACTGGCTGTGTTGATGTTCGCCGGTGCGGTACTGATGTATTTCGCCGCGCAACAGACCACCTTTACCGGGTTCTTCCCGTTACTGCTGGCCTACTCACTGACCTATATGCCTACCATTGCGTTGACTAACAGCATCGCGTTTGCCAACGTCCCGGATGTGGAGCGTGATTTTCCGCGCATTCGCGTACTGGGGACTATAGGCTGGATTGCCTCTGGCCTGGTCTGCGGATTCCTGCCTCAGATGCTGGGATATGACGATATCTCACCGACCAATATTCCGCTGTTAATTACCGCAGGAAGCTCCGCATTGCTCGGTGTGTTTGCATTTTTCCTGCCCGATACGCCGCCAAAAAGCACCGGCAAAATGGATATTAAAGTCATGCTCGGCCTGGATGCGCTTATCCTGCTGCGCGATAAAAACTTCCTCGTCTTTTTCTTCTGTTCATTCCTGTTTGCGATGCCGCTGGCGTTCT
Source organism: Escherichia sp. E4742 (assembly GCF_005843885.1). Taxonomy (NCBI): domain Bacteria; kingdom Pseudomonadati; phylum Pseudomonadota; class Gammaproteobacteria; order Enterobacterales; family Enterobacteriaceae; genus Escherichia; species Escherichia sp. E4742. Next base: position 117,300 of record NZ_CP040443.1, read on the forward strand.
ATTACATCTTTGCCAACGGTTATCTGACTGAAGTCGGCATGAAAAACGCCACCGGCTGGATGACGCTCGGACAGTTCTCTGAAATCTTCTTTATGCTGGCATTGCCGTTTTTCACCAAACGCTTTGGTATCAAAAAGGTATTATTGCTTGGTCTGGTCACCGCTGCGATCCGTTATGGCTTCTTTATTTACGGTAGTGCGGATGAATATTTTACCTACGCGTTACTGTTCCTCGGCATTTTGCTGCACGGCGTAAGTTACGATTTTTACTATGTTACCGCTTACATCTATGTCGATAAAAAAGCCCCCGTGCATATGCGTACCGCCGCGCAGGGGCTGATCACGCTCTGCTGCCAGGGCTTCGGCAGTTTGCTCGGTTATCGTCTTGGCGGAGTGATGATGGAGAAGATGTTTGCTTATCAGGAACCGGTAAACGGGCTGACCTTCAACTGGGCCGGGATGTGGACTTTTGGCGCGGTGATGATTGCCATTATCGCCGTGCTGTTCATGATTTTTTTCCGCGAATCCGACAGCGAAATTACGGCTATCAAGGTCGATGATCGCGATATTGCGTTGACACAAGGGGAAGTTAAATGAAAACAGAACGTATTCTCGGTGCTCTTTACGGGCAGGCGTTAGGGGATGCGATGGGGATGCCCTCTGAGCTTTGGCCACGCAGCCGCGTTAAAGCACACTTTGGCTGGATTGACCGTTTTCTGCCTGGACCAAAGGAGAATAACGCGGCCTGTTATTTTAACCGCGCCGAATTCACCGACGATACCTCGATGGCGCTGTGTCTGGCGGATGCGTTGCTGGAACGTGAAGGCAAGATCGATCCTGATCTGATTGGGCGTAATATTCTCGACTGGGCGCTGCGTTTCGACGCCTTTAACAAAAACGTGCTAGGCCCGACCTCGAAGATTGCGCTTAACGCCATTCGCGACGGTAAACCCGTTGCTGAACTGGAAAACAACGGCGTGACTAACGGTGCGGCGATGCGCGTCTCACCATTGGGGTGTTTACTTCCGGCGCGTGATGTTGATTCCTTTATTGATGATGTGGCGCTGGCGTCCAGCCCGACCCATAAATCCGATCTGGCGATTGCGGGGGCGGTGGTTATTGCATGGGCAATTTCTCGTGCCATTGACGGCGAAAGCTGGTCAGCGATTGTTGATTCTCTACCCTCGATTGCGCGACATGCTCAACAAAAACGCATCACTACCTTCAGCGCCTCACTGGCGGCGCGCCTGGAGATTGCGCTGAAAATTGTGCGCAATGCCGATGGCACCGAATCCGCCAGCGAACAGCTTTATCAGGTCGTTGGCGCAGGCACCAGCACCATTGAGTCCGTGCCGTGCGCCATTGCGCTGGTTGAGCTGGCACAAAGCGATCCGAACCGTTGCGCCGTCCTGTGTGCCAATCTTGGCGGCGACACAGACACCATCGGCGCCATGGCAACGGCAATTTGTGGCGCATTGCATGGCGTTAACGCTATCGATCCTGCGTTAAAGACGGAACTGGATGCGGTAAATCAGCTTGATTTCAATCGCTATGCCACGGCGCTGGCGAAATATCGTCAACAACGGGAGGCGGTATGAGCGGCGCTCGATTACACACGCTGCTGCCTGAATTAACCACGCGTCAGCCGGTAATGGTCGTCGGCGCGGCGGTCATTGATGTGATCGCCGACGCTTACGCTCTGCCCTGGCGCGGGTGCGATATTGAACTGAAACAGCAGAGCGTTAACGTTGGCGGCTGCGCACTGAATATTGCCGTGGCGTTAAAGCGCCTCGGCATCGAAGCGGGTAATGCCCTGCCGCTCGGTCAGGGGGTGTGGGCGGAGATTATTCGCAACCGGATGGCGAAAGAGGGGTTAATCAGCCTGATCGATAACGCTGAAGGCGATAACGGCTGGTGTCTGGCGCTGGTTGAGCCGGATGGCGAACGCACTTTTATGTCGTTCAGCGGCGTGGAAAATCAGTGGAATCGCGAATGGCTGGCGCGACTAAGCGTTGCGCCTGGCAGCCTGCTCTATTTTTCCGGTTATCAACTGGCCTCGCCCTGCGGCGAATTGTTAGTGGAATGGCTGGAAGAGCTGCAAGAGGTGACGCCGTTTATCGATTTTGGCCCTCGTATTGGCGATATCCCGGATGCATTACTGGCGCGGCTCATGGCCTGTCGACCTTTAGTGTCACTCAATCGTCAGGAGGCTGAAATTGCTGCCGAACGTTTTCGTTTATCCGCAGAGATAACAACGCTTGGCAAGCAGTGGCAGGAGAAATTTGCCGCGCCGTTGATCGTTCGTCTCGATAAAGAAGGCGCATGGTATTTCAGCGACAACACGTCAGGCTGCGCTCCCGCATTTCCAACGCAAGTTGTAGACACCATTGGGGCGGGTGACAGTCATGCAGGTGGCGTACTGGCCGGGCTGGCATCCGGTCTGCCACTGGCGGATGCCGTATTACTGGGCAATGCAGTGGCATCGTGGGTTGTCGGGAATCGCGGCGGTGATTGCGCGCCAACGCGCGAGGAACTACTCCTCACACACAAAAACGTATAGATCGCTGCGACAGTGGCTGATGCTGTACTCAATAGGCCGTTGCTGTTGGTCAAGTGCCACTTGCTTGATCACCAGCACCGGTATTTTGCTATCTAACTGAATATGTGACTGAAACTCAGCATCTGGCATTCGGGCGCTAACACGGGAACGGGTACGCTTTGGAAAAATATGCTGACTGCGAAAGTAGTCATAGAGAGAAATACCGATGGCATCAACATCATGAATTAAATGCGCCGGAACCCACGATTCCTCAATGGATACCGCGTCTTCATCGACATAGCGAATACGCTTAAGCAAAAAGACATCACTGCCCGCTTCGACCGCCAGTTGCTGCGCCACCTCTTCAGGGCATTTAACCACTCGCTTGTTAACCCACAGCGTATCGGGCTTTTTCCCGCGCAACACCACCTGTTGAGAAAATCCTCGCGCTTCTTTCAGTGAGTATTCGAAGATGTTGTTGATCTGCGTGCCGTAACCACGCGAACGCGTCACCACACCCTCTTCTTCCAGCGCCTGCATCGCTTTGCGCACCGTAATGCGCGAAACGCCGGTTAACTGACTTAAATCGCGCTCGCCGGGCAAAATATTGCCATGTTCCAGCACCCCGCTGCGCACGGCATTTTTTACCGTTTCGGCAAACTTAATATAAAGCGGCGTGTTGTCCGCCGCTAAAATACGCTCATTCAGTTGAGCGATAAGCTGGGTATGCGCTTGTTCCATTTGTCTTTTTCCTGCCGGGGAGTCTGGAGGAAGTATATCACTGCTGGTTATTTAAGGCGTTTCTTTAATGCCATCAACGAAAGCCTGCAACTCCTCCGCCTTGCCATTAAACACATTAAAATCCACTGGACCATTAATGCCATCCACCTGTCCACGGTCGGAATGCTGCCAAAAACGCCAGGCCTGGCCGTCATTGTCCGGGCGACGTTGATAATAGTGGGCCACCCACCACGGATACTCATTGAAATAGCCCGCCAGGTTCGTGTGATAAAACACGGCTCCTGAGTAAATAATTGGCTTTTTTCCCGTGCGTTTTTCGACCATTTTTAGCCACTGACTTACTAGCTTGCGTAATTCTTTTGCCGATAATTTTCCTCGCTCTTCTACGTCCAGCACGGCAGGGAAATCGCCGTGGGCAAAATCCACCGTTTGCAGAAATAATCTGGCCTGAACTGAAGCGGATACCGACGGAGAAAAATAGTGATACGCCCCACGCAGCAGGCCATTTTCACGGCTCCTTTGCCAGTTGCGCGAAAAATACGGGTCAACCAGCTTTTCGCCTTCCGTAGCCTTAATAAAAGCAAACTGTAAGCGGATACCGTTGTCGCGCATTTTTGCGACACGCTGCCAGTCGATCCGTTCCTGCCAGCGTGAAACATCAATACCATGAATGGTGTAATTGGCAGGAATGCGAATAGCGAAAGATTTGACCGGGCGATAACCATAAAAGTGGATGTAGTCTTTAATCTGAATTGCTGTCGAATAGAAATAATTCATCGTCTGGCGGGGATGAATCGCAACGATGGAAATTAGCCCCAGAGCGCATATCAAAGCGGTGAATTTTTTTCGACTGGCGATTCTTAGCTGCATTGGTTTCATCCCTGAATTTCAGCGCGAAAAAGCTGAAAAATGCCAAAGCAGCTATAGTACGGTGCTCACCACCAGGCGTGAAAGTGGTGAACCGGACCAATCCCGTGGCCAACTTCCAGTGTGTCTGCCTGCGCTAACGCCGCAGAAAGCCAGCTTTTTGCCTCCTGTACGGTGTCAGCCCAGTTTGTATGGCGCGGGCGTAGTGCAGCCAGCGCCGCAGAGAGGGTACAACCGGTGCCGTGGGTGTTTTTGGTCATAATACGCGGTGCGGTAAACCGTTGTTCACCTTCGCGGGTAAACAGCCAGTCCGGGCTTTGCTCATCATCCAGATGACCGCCTTTCATCAGCACTGCGCCACAGCCCATCGCCAATAATTCACGTCCCTGTTCCAGCATTTCCTGTTCGTTACGCGCGTGTGGCGCGTCGAGCAAGGCGGCAGCTTCGGGCAAGTTTGGTGTTATTAATGAAACCTGTGGCAATAATCGACCGCGCAGCGTGGCAACCGCCGAAGGTGAAAGCAGCGGATCGCCGCTTTTTGCCAGCATAACGGTATCCAGCACCACGTTTTGGATCTGATAACGTTGCAGCCGTTCTGCCACCGCTTCAACGATATCGGTTTCCGCCAACATACCGATTTTGGTGGTGTCTATTCGCACATCGCTGAACACCGAATCAAGCTGGGCGGCGACAAAATCAGGCTCAATGCGATACACCGACTGTACGCCACGGGTATTTTGCGCCACCAGTGCAGTAATAACGGAGCAACCATAAGCGCCAAGTGCCGAGAAGGTTTTAAGGTCGGCCTGAATTCCTGCACCGCCGCTCGGGTCAGTACCTGCTATCGTCAGAGCGTTAATCCGTTTCATGCCTGTACCTCCTGCGTCAGCTGCCAGAGCGCGTCAAGGAAATGTGGAACAAAACTACCCGGCCCCTCGCTTCTGGCGACTGCGCGTTCTCCGGCTTGTTTCATCCAGTGACAGGCAGATGCGATATTTTCCAGCGTATCACCCGATAATGCACAACTGGCGGCGACGACTGCCGATAATGCACAGCCAGTTCCTACCACTTTGGTCATTAACGGATCGCCGCCGTGAATGCCAACGGTGCGACGACCATCGGTAACATAATCTACCTCGCCAGTGACCACGACGACTGCGCCAGTTTCCCGTGCCAGAGTTTGTGCAGCGGGCAACGCGTTAGCTACGTCGTCAGTGGTATCCACACCACGTCCACTATTAGCAATGCCAGCTAATGCAATGATTTCCGAAGCATTACCGCGTATCGCTGTCGGTTTAAAAGATAAAAGTTCATGACAAAAACAGCGGCGATAATCGAGCGCACCAACCGCAACCGGATCAAGTGTCCAGGGCGTTTGTGATCGTGTTGCCTGCTCAACGGCGGCACGCATCGCCTGCGCACGTGGCTGCGTCAGTGTGCCAACGTTAATCAACAAGGCACTGGCGATGGCCGCAAACTGACTGGCCTCTTCGGTTTCAATAACCATCGCTGGCGATGCACCGAGCGCCAGTAAAGTATTGGCAGTAAAGGTTTGCACCACATCATTGGTCATGCAGTGCACAAGGGGAGAGTGTTGGTGAAAGAGGTGTAACGCGTGCGCAGATTGCGCGGAACTCAGCAGGTCGACTTGCATAGTTTGCTCCTGCCATAACGTGAAGAAGCAATGACCTGATGGTCTGTGACTTCCCTACGCTGGCATTATCCAGATCAGGTGATACGGGTATTTCTCAGCCTTCACGCAGAAGGGCACCCCGAGTCGTTTGGTTGCGATAATGAATCGCAGAGGAGGATGTTAATGTCCGGCGCGCGCGTTGTAAACGAGGAAAAACAGCAGTATTGCAATAACGGTACGAAACTATTTGATATACGAATCCAGCACCTTAAGAACAACATCCAGGTCTTCTTCACGCTTTAGCTCATCGCCCTGGTGAACGATGTGTTCCGTTAGATGACCTTTAATCACTTCCCGCATCAGGCCGTTTACCGCACCACGAATGGCGGCAATCTGTTGTAGAACGGCAGCGCATTCATGCGGCTCGTCGAGCATTTTCTTGAGCGCGACGACCTGTCCCTGAATCTTGCTGGCGCGCGCTTTCAGTTTCTGTTTATCACGGATGGTATGAGACATGGCAAAACCTGGTTAACAAGATCATGGAAAATCATAGCACTATTAATCTACTGGGGGGTAGTATCATGTACTGGGGGGGAGTAGAATCAGGACGCCGAATTAATACTAAGAATTATTATCATGACCGAATTTACCACTCTTCTTCAGCAAGGAAACGCCTGGTTTTTCATTCCCAGCGCCATCTTACTTGGTGCGCTTCATGGCCTGGAGCCGGGGCACTCAAAAACGATGATGGCGGCGTTTATCATCGCCATTAAAGGTACGATTAAACAGGCAGTGATGCTTGGACTGGCCGCAACCATTTCGCATACGGCAGTAGTCTGGTTGATTGCTTTTGGTGGGATGGTGATCAGCAAACGCTTTACTGCACAGTCAGCGGAGCCGTGGCTTCAGTTGATTTCCGCGGTGATCATTATTGGCACCGCGTTCTGGATGTTCTGGCGCACCTGGCGAGGTGAACAAAACTGGCTGGAGAATATGCATGAGCACCACCATCATGACCATCATCACGACCACAACCACGAGCATGATCATCATCACGAACATGGTCAGAGCGACGAGTATCAGGATGCTCATGCGCTGGCCCATGCCAGTGACATTAAACGACGCTTTGATGGTAGAGAGGTCACCAACTGGCAAATTTTGCTGTTTGGCTTAACCGGCGGGCTTATCCCCTGCCCTGCGGCAATAACAGTGTTGTTGATTTGCATTCAGTTGAAAGCCCTCACATTGGGTGCAACTCTGGTCGTCAGTTTCAGCATCGGCCTGGCAATAACGCTGGTCACCGTAGGCGTTGGCGCAGCAATCAGTGTTCAGCAGGTTGCAAAACGCTGGAGCGGATTTAACACTCTCGCTAAACGCGCCCCCTATTTTTCCAGTCTGTTAATTGGTTTAGTCGGGTTGTATATGGGAGTGCATGGCTTTATGGGTATTATGAGATAAAACAATCACCTGGGCTTCGTTATCCCTTTAGCCCAGGATGATTCTTAAATCAGCTTATTCCGCTCACTTCTCGCTCAATGAGGATGCTTTTGCTGCATCCTTTCATTTACACTTTTTACGAAATCATGGGATCACTAACAAAATATCGCTTGTCGGTTATATTGTATGACAGGAAAGATATGCGACTGATTTTACTGATCCCCAACGTGGAGAGTATATGACCATAAGAAATAAGTTATTGTTGGGTGCGCTGTTGCTGGCAACCAGCGTAGCGTGGGCCGCGCCGGCCACTGCGGGTTCGACCAATGCCTCTGGAATTTCAAAGTATGAGTTGAGTAGTTTCATTGCTGACTTCAAGCATTTCAAGCCAGGCGATACCGTTCCAGAGATGTACCGCACCGATGAGTACAACATTAAGCAGTGGCAGTTGCGTAACCTGCCCGCACCTGACGCCGGAACCCACTGGACCTATATGGGTGGCGCATATGTGTTGATCAACGACACTGACGGTAAAATCATTAAAGCCTACGATGGCGAAATATTTTACCATCGCTAAAAAAAGCCCCCTCATCATGAGGGGGAAATGCAGACACCTTATTATTTTTTATTATTAGCCACTTGCTCGTCTTACTTGTTATTAGTCGTATTTCACGTTGATTAAGGCGGTAGCCTTCAGTGCGCCAGATTTAACTTTATTTTTATCATAAACATAGTAACTGGCTGTTACCGGAATTGAGACCGTTGTATCTGTAATTTTTGACTTCGCAGCAATTTCCTTTAAATTTGCGTATCCTTTACTGCTGTCAGTGATATTTAAAAGTGTGACTGGCGAACCATTACTTTCAAGAACAAATCCTACGCCATTATCTTCCGCACCTTTCAGTATCGTGTTGCTGCTGGTTAACAAGTCAGAACTTGATAAATACACCTGCATTTTCCGTGATGTTTGATTTTGTTGACCTAATAAGTTTTTACAACGCAGAATAATATCCCCTTTTTTACTATTTATTGTTGCTTTGTTACCTGTGACTGGTAATTGTGAAACGGGAATACTCTCTAAAGTAATTAATAAATCATCAGGTTTGCAGGTCGTCGTTATCTGATTATATGATAATGCCAGATTAAAGGAATAGACACCTGCATTTTGTGCCAATGCATTTCTGTAGCTATTCACACATGCATCCCACGACTTTCCTCCTAGCAAACACAGTAAAAATTGTACTGCAGCACTTCCACGCGTTGTTGATGAAGCACTGGATAATGTCGCGACACCATTAATCATCACTGCTCCGCCGCCCCCCGCAGAAACATTCACTTTCGCGTTACTGGCCGCTGACGTCACCGTTACTGAATAACCACTGGTGAAACTGGTCTGGTTATTGGATAATGTGATGCTGTTTTTATTAGTCCATTCAAAATGTAAATTTAATTTAATAGTATCGTTATAAAGCCCAACAATAATATCTGAAGGACTCATGGGGGTAATGGTATTCGTACTCACACATGACGAATCATTAAAATTATGTTCATATGTCGCTGTTTGCATTTGAGTAAGTGCAAAATCCCCCTGAACAACCAGATTATGCTGCGCTGACAACTCTCCATAACATGCCGCATAGCTCGCAGGTATAACCATCATCATGAATATAAATAACACTATGTTAATTTTCATAAAGCTACCCGATGCTTATTGGCAAATATAAGTTCTACTTTCATCAATCTCTTTACCGAAGGTGATTGTGCATGAAAGCCCTTGTTGTTTATCAATAGCCACATTTACTGATGGCGGAATTTCATTGGTGCGAATAAATATCTGACTTCCCTGGCCAACAACACCAATATTGTGATCGTGGATATCATTGACTTCATAACCAAACGTTAATGGTTGCCCATCCGCTCTTGACGCTTTTATAAACCAGGGCTTGCGCTGATCGGTATCGAAATTGACCAGAACGACCGCGCCGCGATAAGGGGAGGCAATTTTCCTGTTACCTCGCAATTCTGTTTCGCTATCGCTTTGCGACACATCCAGCATCAGGTGATTTTCCCGATAAGGTGTCATTCCGTCGTATACCACCACGCCATTATTGTTTGTTGTGCGATATTTTTGCCCATTGACATATGCATCTTTAATTCCTGGCGCATTCATCACAGCAAACGTTTCGGAAAGACGGTTCGCCAGATTGACGCCACCCGACCAGGCGACAATGCCCCCTGAAACACTGGCTCCAGCCTGTCGATAAGTACTCGACTGACTATAGCTGCCATTCACTGTTGCCACCGGCGCGTTCCAGGTTAAATTCGCTCCAGCTGTCGTTTCATTTCCCTGATGTTGATGACTCAGGTTGACACCATAATTGAACTGATCCCGACTCCCTACTGTTCCTGATAATCCCGTATTATTTGAGGCAAAACCCTGATCATCAAACGTCGTTGAGTTAGACATATATATTTGCCGACGAGGCGTCGTAACGTCATCACCCCAATCAAAGGGAATTGATATAAAAATATTAAAACGTTTCTCTTCATGATGATTCTCGTCATACGCCTGGCTTGCCGCGAGGGTATAGCTTATCCGCCGCCAGTTATTGGAATAACTCAGTTGATAATCTTTACTACTGCCACTGCGCCCCCAGTAATCACGCCATAAAGTACTTAATGACACAGATCCCCAGCCTTCTGGCAATGACTGACTCATATTGGCGGAAAAGCTATTTTTGCGACCAAAATCATTCTGGTAATAATCGGCAATGTCATAGACATCGTTTTTATCACGACGATAATTATCTTTATTATTTGCCCACACATAATCGTTAAACGTGCGGTAATCACGCGACGAATAACGCCAGGCCGCCAGACCAAAACGTGTCGATGTTTGGCTCAAAAATTTGTTATAAGCAATTTGATAACTTTGCCCGTCAAACACATCACCATTGTTTTGCTTACTGTGCGATTTAGTTGCATCGACTGAAATTGCGCCAATACGCGTATTCCAACCTGTTCCCAGGGTAAACGCGTAGTAATTATTAGCAACCATCGTGCCGCCATACAGTGTCAATAAGTTATTAAAACCATACTGATAACCTGCCTGGACAAAATCACTTTGCTTGCTCGCACCTTCAATATGACTACGGCCCGCTGCAAAATCATATTTTGATACGCCAGGTTGCAGCATATTAGGTACTGCCGCATAAGGCACCAGATATGTAGTAACTGATCCATCGGCTTCCTTAACACTCACATCAAGATCCGCACCTCCGCCCGCTAACTGCAAATCAGTAATCGAAAATGGGCCTGGTGGAACCTCTTTCTGATAAACGACAAAACCGTTCTGTTCAATAGTTACCAACGCGTTACTCTGGGCAATCCCCTGTACCCGTGGAGTAAAATTTTGCTTCGAGTTTGGCAACATCTGCATATCACGAAATAACCGAACCCCGCTGAAGCGAACGGAATCAAATATATCGGCTGACGTGTACATATCACCAATACGCAGCGTACCGAGAATTTGAGAAAATCCACGCTCCAGATACAGTGTGTTGCTTTTCCACTCCCCTGGATTATTATCCGTTTTGCTAAAACTGGCATCTGAATGCAGCTGCCATCCCAGCAAATTTAGCCCACTGTTAAAACGCACATAGGTACTCTTGCTATTACCCGAGGCTTTATAGTCACTGTAATACTGACTTACGTAATAAGACGTATAAAACGCATTAATTCCCCGTTCCCAGTTTTCTGGCGGAACATAACCATTTTCCAGTTCTTCGACCCAGGCTTGCGGGACAGCAAGATCCAAACGAAAAATTCCAATATCCCAGGCGTAGCTTCCACCCTGTACAAGTTGCTCAAATGTTAAGCATTGTTTGTCGCGTGCAAAATTATCGCTATTTATACCTAACCGCTTTACAATTTCACGCGTCAGGCAAGTTTCATCTGGGTTATCTTTTACGATAATCTCATATTTTCCACGCCATTGCTTATTGACATAAATATCAATGTCGTACTGGCCGGGTAAAGGCTGATTATCATCAAGACGCAAATTTGTTACCTGCTCACCTTTCATTCCTCCCATCATAAAATGGGTGTCAAAGGTTTCTTCTGTTGCATGTGCTTCAATGCCGAGCAATAACGCGACTATTGCTGATGCAAACGGGGTCATTCTCAACATAGGAAGCTCCTGCAATTAAATTTTGTCACTAATATAGTTGCCGTGATCATCGATAATGGTCAGTTGCCAGCCATCCGTATTATTATTTTTGACACTGACATTCTGACTTTCTAGTGGTGCAATCATGATAGTTTCATAATTCACTTTGACGTTATTAGCCTTAACGTCAGAAATCGTTACCCAATTTGGCGAGTCATTTTTTATGACTACGTTATTACCGCTACGACTCACCCGCAATTTTTTAAAGGTCGTTTTATTTACTGGGGCAACACCTGCAGGTCGGTAAAACAACTTGATTCTGTTTTGCATGGCAAATTTTAACGCATTCTTTCCTTCATCTTCTGGACTATTCGGTGGAATATCCAGAACGTTTAGATAGAAAACACTCTCCTTATCAACAGGTAATTTATTAGGCATGATTTTAATTTTTATTTGCTGCCCAGAATTGGCCGCTACTTTCACTACTGGTGGCGTTAACATGAAAGGAACCTGAATCTTTTCTGGCGGTAGAGACGTGTCACCATCATCAATCCACGTCTGCACCAGCGAAGAGCGGTTTCCCTGATTCATCAGTTGTACCATGACTTCTTTCTGCTCTGCCGGGTAAATGATACGTGTCCCGAAAATAACCATTCCGGCATGCGCAGGAAATATCATAGAAGAGATGAGTAAAGATAATAATCCTTTCATCTTAATGCCTCTTATATTTATGCTGACCGCCATGAACATGGCGGCCATTTTAATTTGCTGAAAAAATAAGATAATTATTTTAAATGTTTAATCCTGGGCAACACGCATAACCAATGAAGAGTTAACAGTACCAGATGCAACACTACTGTCAGTCAACTTCAGATATTTTGCCTTAAATGGTATGGCATATTGTCCATCAGCAGTTTTATAACTTTCAATATTAAACGGTGTGGAAATATCCAGTACGTCACTGCTATCACCCAAATAGAGATAGTATCCAACTGTGTCATTACTACTGGATATCGCCTTATCATTACCAAGAATTTTCTCGTTGGTGATCAATGAAAGTTTTACGCCATCAATAGTCTTCGGACAAGTAATTTTTAGCATACTGCTGGTTACACCAACCGCATCATCATAAGTTGAATATTTCGCTTTACCATCAAATACAGTGGTTGGTACAGTCGGCATATTAATACTGACTGAATCACCACCAGCGACAAATGTACAAGGAGACTCAGCAATATTACCTTTAATGGTTAAAGTTGCGGTATCTACTTCAGCAGCGAAAATACCAGCACTCATCAATACAGAAGATAAGACAGCGGCAGCAATGATTGAATTTTTCATGATGCATTCCTTAATAAGTTTATTTTGTTATGTTAAGAGTCTGTATCTCTTGGAAACAAATTTCTCACACCAAAAAGGTTGCCGCAATGTAAACATTTTGTTTTGTTGATTTAAAACAAATTAACCAATGCAATATAATTACAACAAATAATTCGCTATAACAAATATTTTTGAAACTGATTGATTACCGTAAATCACCGTAAATAACATTTATTAAATAAATAAAAAAGCCAAAATCATTCACGAGAATGATTTTGGCTTTCTAAATATGCTTAAAACGGTGTTGCCAAATTAATCGTAACGATTTAACACGATTTTGCGTTTGTCATTATTACCCACAGCAACCACTTCTGTCGTAACGCCTTTTGCAGCAGAAGAAGCGCGATAGTTGGTTTCAACTCGTTGTAACAACCGCCCACAACGTTGCTGAAGATGATTATTAACAACATCCATACTGCATGTAGGAGAACTAATCCTGCCATTGATGGTTAATGTTGCAGTATCAGAAGAGAACGCGGGTGATGCTAGTCCATAAGCAAGAAAAAAAACTCCTGACAACCAATACTTATTCATTGAACGTTATCCCTGTAGTAAAGGTTATGCCGGGTAGATTGAGTGCATAACAAACTATAGCTGTACATCCGCTACACAGCCACGAGGGATGATAAAGAGACAGTGCTTGCACAATCAATCGCCTTTGTACAGTTTCGGACTAAGATCCACTGAATATTCGCAGCATTAAAAAAGGGGTTATTAAGGCTGCAAAAAAATTCACCGCATCAATTTAACATTGATGCGGTGAATAAAGAATAACCAGAAAGGTTATTACGCGTTATACGGCGCGAAAGGCAATCTCGCCAGGGATGACTTCGCCCTGCCAGTAGAGTTGGGCTGCAACACGGTCTGCCAGTTGGCGGTAGATAGCGGTAAATTCGCTCTCCGGTCGGCTAATAACCGTTGGCGTGCCTTTATCAAGATCTTCGCGTAAGGAGATGTGTAAAGGCATCTGCCCCAGCAGTTGCGTGTGGTATTTCTCTGCCAGTTTCTCTGCGCCGCCAGTGCCGAAAATCGGCTCATGGTGACCACAGTTACTGCAAATATGCACACTCATGTTCTCGACAATACCGAGCACCGGAACTTCGACCTTTTCAAACATCACGATGCCTTTTTTCGCATCAATCAGCGCGATATCCTGCGGCGTTGTTACCACTACTGCACCGGTCACCGGAATGTTCTGCGCCAGCGTCAGCTGAATGTCACCAGTTCCTGGCGGCATGTCGAGCACCAGATAGTCGAGGTCTGGCCATAAGGTTTCTTGCAACATCTGCATTAGCGCCTTGCTGGCCATTGGACCACGCCATACCATCGCATTGTCGTCAGTGACCAGATAACCAATTGAATTGGTTGCCAGGCCATGAGACATAATCGGTGCCATATGGGTACCGTCCGGCGAAGTTGGACGCTGATTTTCTGCCCCCAGCATGGTGGGGATTGACGGGCCGTAGATATCGGCATCCAGAATACCAACTTTCGCCCCTTCCGCCGCCAGCGCCAGCGCCAGGTTTACCGCCGTGGAGGATTTACCCACGCCGCCTTTGCCGGAACTGACCGCAATGATGTTCTTCACGCCGTTAATACCCGGCTGATTCTTCACGCGTTTCAGAGTGGCAATGTTATGCGACAGTTTCCAGTCGATAGCTTTCGCCCCGGTGATACGCAGCAATTCGGCGCTACATTGCTCTTTTAACTCTTCAAACGCACTATGCCAGACAAACGGCATAACCAGTTCCACATGCAACGTGTCGTCCATCCAGGCAACATGGTGCAACGCTTTTAGCGTAGTGAGGTTATGCTTGAGGGTTGGGTGCTGAAAATTGGCCAGTGTCCCGGCGACCATTGCGCGCAGGGCTTCTGGTGATTTGGCCTGGGATTGTTCGTTCATCCCGACTCCTTATTTATAAAGATAACTTATCGCTATTAGTTTACCTGAAGTTAACAGCTAAGTACTTACCTAATAATGCATCATAAGATGCTTGCACAGGACTTACGTAACCATGCCCCATTTGGTACTATCTAAGCCCTTTTCACTACAAAGAAGTAATGCCTACTATGACTCAAGTCGCGAAGAAAATTCTGGTAACGTGCGCACTGCCGTACGCCAACGGCTCAATCCACCTCGGCCATATGCTGGAGCACATCCAGGCTGATGTCTGGGTCCGTTACCAGCGAATGCGCGGCCACGAGGTCAACTTCATCTGCGCCGACGATGCCCACGGTACGCCAATCATGCTGAAAGCCCAGCAGCTTGGTATCACACCGGAGCAGATGATTGGCGAAATGAGTCAGGAGCATCAGACTGATTTCGCAGGCTTTAACATTAGCTACGACAATTACCACTCTACGCACAGCGAAGAGAACCGTCAGCTGTCAGAGCTTATATACAGCCGCCTGAAAGAGAACGGTTTTATTAAAAACCGCACCATCTCTCAGTTGTACGATCCGGAAAAAGGCATGTTCCTGCCGGACCGTTTTGTAAAAGGCACCTGCCCGAAATGTAAATCACCGGATCAATACGGCGATAACTGCGAAGTCTGCGGCGCAACATATAGCCCGACTGAATTGATCGAACCGAAATCGGTGGTTTCTGGCGCTACGCCGGTAATGCGTGATTCTGAACACTTCTTCTTTGATCTGCCCTCTTTCAGCGAAATGTTGCAGGCATGGACCCGCAGCGGTGCGTTGCAGGAGCAAGTGGCAAATAAAATGCAGGAGTGGTTTGAATCCGGCCTGCAACAGTGGGATATCTCCCGCGACGCGCCGTACTTCGGTTTTGAAATTCCGAACGCGCCGGGCAAATATTTCTACGTCTGGCTGGACGCGCCGATTGGCTATATGGGTTCATTCAAGAATCTGTGCGACAAGCGCGGCGACAGCGTAAGCTTCGATGAATACTGGAAGAAAGATTCCACCGCCGAGCTGTACCACTTCATCGGTAAAGATATTGTTTACTTCCACAGCCTGTTCTGGCCTGCCATGCTGGAAGGTAGCAACTTCCGCAAGCCGACCAACCTGTTTGTTCACGGCTATGTGACGGTGAACGGCGCGAAAATGTCCAAGTCTCGCGGCACCTTTATTAAAGCCAGCACCTGGCTGAATCATTTTGACGCCGATAGCCTGCGTTACTACTACACTGCGAAACTCTCTTCGCGCATTGATGATATCGATCTCAACCTGGAAGATTTCGTTCAGCGTGTGAATGCCGATATCGTTAACAAAGTGGTTAACCTGGCCTCCCGTAATGCGGGCTTTATCAACAAACGTTTTGACGGTGTGCTGGCAAGCGAGCTGGCTGATCCTGAGCTGTACAAAACCTTTACCGATGCCGCTGAAGTGATTGGCGAAGCGTGGGAAAGCCGTGAATTTGGTAAAGCAGTGCGCGAAATCATGGCACTGGCTGACCTGGCTAACCGCTATGTTGACGAGCAGGCTCCGTGGGTGGTGGCGAAACAGGAAGGCCGCGATGCCGACCTACAGGCGATTTGCTCTATGGGCATTAACCTGTTCCGCGTGTTGATGACTTACCTGAAGCCGGTACTGCCGAAACTGACCGAGCGTGCAGAAGCATTCCTGAATACGGAACTGACCTGGGATGGTATCCAGCAACCGCTGCTGGGCCACAAAGTGAATCCGTTCAAGGCGCTGTATAACCGCATCGATATGAAACAGGTTGAAGCTCTGGTGGAAGCCTCTAAAGAAGAAGTGAAAGCCACTGCCGCACCAGTTACTGGCCCGCTGGCAGACGATCCGATTCAGGAAACCATCACCTTTGACGACTTCGCCAAAGTTGACCTGCGCGTGGCGCTGATTGAAAACGCAGAGTTTGTTGAAGGTTCTGACAAACTGCTGCGCCTGACGCTGGATCTCGGCGGCGAAAAACGTAATGTCTTCTCTGGCATTCGTTCTGCCTACCCGGACCCGCAGGCGCTGATTGGTCGTCACACCATTATGCTGGCTAACCTGGCTCCGCGTAAGATGCGCTTCGGTATCTCCGAAGGCATGGTGATGGCAGCCGGTCCTGGCGGGAAAGATATCTTCCTGTTAAGCCCAGATGCTGGTGCTAAACCAGGCCATCAGGTGAAATAATCCCCCTTCAAGGCGCTGCATCGACAGCGCCTTTTCTTTATAAATTCCTAAAGTTGCTTTCTTGCGATTTTGTCTCTCTCTAACCCGCATAAATACTGGTAGCATCTGCATTCAACTGGATAAAATTACAGGGATGCAGAATGAGACACTTTATTTATCAGGAAGAAAAATCACATAAATTCTGGACGGTTGAGCAGCAAGGCAACGAGTTGCATATCAGTTGGGGCAAAGTCGGCACCAACGGGCAAAGCCAGGTAAAAAGTTTTGCTGATGCTGCGGCGGCGGAAAAAGCGGAGCTGAAGCTGATCGCAGAGAAAACGAAAAAAGGCTATGCGGAAGACGCTTCGGCAAATGTGAATCTCCCGCCAGCCACCAAAGCCAGAGTCACTCCTGAAGTTGAAACTCCTCCTGTAAATAAGAATAAATGCCCCTGGCTTGCTGATGATGCGACGATTCCGGTAACTGACGATATTAATCGATTTGCTTTTCCTCATCGCTCTCGCCCCAGAGAGATCAATTATCTGCACAAAGATGGTCAAATATGGCAGCGCATTGCAAAAACGCCCAGGGCATATGCTCCCTCCATTAATTACATTTCTTATCCTGAAAACTGGCAGCAGGCGTTTAGCGAGCTGGAATGGCGAATTGAACACAATGAGAAAAACGGCAGCCTGCAGTCCGACGCCGCTTTATTGTGGCACATCTACCACGCAGATGAATTGGTTGACGATTTAGTTGTTCGCCGTGGTTTGGAAACGACGGTAGAGATAGCCTTACTCTCTCTGCAACTGGCTTCAAAGAGTGACAATGCATCTGTAATTACTACTCATTTTCCTCCTGATTTTGAAGCGGAATCACTACCATATTGGCATCGACATTTATGTCATCATCTTTCTCTTGTTTCGGAAGATGAGTGGCAACGCTGTGTAGATAAAGTACTTGCTGCTATTCCCTCGCTATCCCCAGCACGGCAACCTTTTGCGGCATTACTGATCCCTGAACGCCCGGATATCGCCAATGCTATGGCGCTACGTTATGCAGATCAAAACGTTCCGGCGATGACCTGGTTAAGACTGGTGGTAACCGATGATGCCGCTCTGACTACAGCGGAAAAATACGACTTCCCGCCATTACATCGTGATTTTCGCGCTTATCTGGCAATGTTGCTGGCAAATAATGGAATTCGCGGTGCAGGCCGTATACTTACTGAGTTTACGGAAGAGCATTCTGACAATCCCACTTATCTCTTTGAGCATATCAGCGAGACTGAAGATCTTGTCAGATGGCTATGGAAAACGAATCACCCGGATGCGATTCAAATTTTGATCCTCGGTGTAATTGGCAAGAAAAAGCACCTGGAATACTTAAGCAAAGCCTGTCAGAAACATCCCGCTGCGGCTATTGCGGCTTATGCTACTTTGCTGGCAATACATGAAGATAAAGAGTGGCGTAAAGCGCTTGTCAAACTGGTTACCGTCACACCAGAGTTAGTATGCGACGTCATTCCCTGGGTTAATGCTAAAGCGGCAGACATCTTATCTGAATGTCGTCCGCAACCTGTGACTAATGAATGTGAATATGCCACTGCGGATATGTTGCCGGAGTTATTTGTTTCGCCGCCCTGGATGACCAAAGAGAAAAAGAAAAATACGCCGGTATTTGATCTTCCTGTGCTTCCCGTTCCTTCCGTTTCTGACGTCACTCCAGAGATTGCCAAAAAACTAACCCGTACATACCTTGTCACCCGCTTCCAGCAAATAGCCCAACAGCAGGCAACAAAACAAACATTGTTTACCGACCTGCCGCCGATGGAAAAAGCAAGCTGGGAGAGACACTTAGTCCCCCTCACACCAGAACAGCAAATTCTGTGGTGTCTGGGTTTTGACAAATGGCGGGAGAGCGGAGAAAAAATATACGAAAAAATTCCGGCGCCACAAAGTGCCGTTGATGCCCTGCTACGCTTCGATTTTCCAGCACTCAATGCTGAATTTGCGCAATACCATAACAATGCTTACAAAAGCTGGAATCTCATTGCCCTCTGTTATCTACCTGGTCAACAGGCCATTTCTTTTCTTAACCAGATAGTCAAAGAAGATAACTACTCTGGTGAGGGATATATTCTGGCCATTTTTGGTAGCGCCGCCATTCCTGCATTTATGACCTGCCTGCAACGTGAGCCACAACGGTTGTGGTTTTTCACCTTCTTCCTTGGTGTCAATGAACTGGCATTGCCAATGGCGCAACGACTTCAGAAAAAAATGTCGTATGAAGATGCGCGAAACTGGCTAACGGATTACCCGCGCCATGCCGCCGCCGGGCTACTTCCTGTGGCACTGGGCAAACAGGGAAAAGATCGTGATTGTGCCCGCCAGGCGCTCCGCCTGCTAGTGAAATTAAACCAGCGAGAAACGATTGAGGAAATCGCCCAGGGGTATAACCAACCTGATGTTTTAGCTGCGCTGGCAACATTATTTGATAGCGACCCACTGGAAGAATATCCCGCAAAAATCGCCCCACTGCCCGGCTTTTATCAGTTCACCTTATGGCGCAGACCACGGCTTAAAAATAACAACCAGCCTCTATCCGATGACGCTATGCGCCACCTCGGCATAATGCTGAGCTTTCCACGCGACATCACCCCCTACGCTGGGCTGGAGATCATCAAAGAAACCTTCACCCGCGAATCACTGGCTGAATTTGGCTGGGATCTGTATACCGCCTGGACAGAAGCTGGCGCACCCGCAAAAGAAAACTGGGCATTTACCTCGCTGGGAATTTTAGGCAATGACGACACCGCGCGTAAATTAACACCGCTTATCCGCGCCTGGCCGGGTGAATCCCAGCATAAACGCGCAGTTTACGGGCTGGATGTGTTAGCCAGTATCGGTAGTGATATTGCGCTGATGCTGCTTAATGGCATTGCGCAAAAAATTAAATTCGCCGCATTGCAGGAACATGCGAGCAACAAAATCAACATGGTCGCTGAAAATCGCGGACTGACTATGGCTGAACTGGAAGACCGCCTGGCTCCAGATTTAGGGCTTGATATCAATGGCTCGCTGACACTTGATTTCGGCCCACGTCAATTCACCGTTGGTTTTGACGAAACCTTAAAACCCATGGTTCGCGACGCAAACGGCAAAGTCCTGAAAGATTTACCCAAACCAAACCAGAGCGATGATAAAACACTGGCAACTGACGCCGTTAACCTCTTCAAACAGTTGAAAAAAGATGTACGCGCCATAGCCAGCCAGCAGATTGATCGTCTGGAACAAGCTATGTGCCAGCGCAGACGCTGGACGGCAGAGCAGTTCCGCCTGTTTCTGGTGGAGCATCCGCTGGTACGTCACTTAACCCGACGACTGTTATGGGGGGTATATACTGAGGAAAACTCGCTGATTGCTTGCTTCCGGGTCGCAGAAGACAACACTTACAGCGATGCACAGGATGAGCTATTCACGCTGCCAGCAGGAAACATCGGTATTCCGCATGTGCTGGAAATCCCCCCTGAATCCGCCGCTGCATTCAGGCAAATTTACGTTGATTACGAACTGCTTCCCCCTTTCCAACAGCTCGATCGTGGTAGTTACCACCTTGCTGATAACGAGCGTAATGTCCATGAATTGTCACGCTGGGACGGACGTCTCTGCCAGGCCGGACGCATTGTCGGTCTGGAACGCAGAGGCTGGCAACGTCTGGAAGAAAGCGGCAGCGTCTATACGATGCGCAAATCTACCCCTTATGGCGCTCTCGAACTTGAAACAGAACATTTTTCATTAATTTATGGCGAAACGGGGTATAGCGACCTGCTACCTGTTGAAAGCGTAAAAATCACTTCACCTTATGATCGCTACGGTAAACAATCCTCACCCACTTTCTCCGTGCTCGACGACATCACCGCCAGCGAGCTGATTAACGACATTGAATCACTGTTTGATTAAAAGGACTTTGCAATGAAAACCTATATTTATCAGGACGGAAAATCACATAAATTCTGGGCGGTTGAGCAGCAAGGCAATGAGTTGCATATCAGTTGGGGTAAGGTCGGCACCAACGGGCAAAGCCAGGTCAAAAACTTTGCGGACGCTGCTGCGGCGGAAAAAGCGGAACTGAAACTGATTGCGGAGAAAGTGAAGAAGGGGTATGTGGAACATGTTCCTTCCGCAGAGTTACAAATGACCAATGAGATTCTACAGAATGATAGCGTTTCTTGTGAATTATATTCGGAAACGGTTTTTTCACCGATCATAACATCAGCGGATTCATTACCATGGTTACAAGAAAATTCCCCTATTATTTTAGATGAACCATATCGTTCAAAGGCTTTTAGTTCAAGAAACTTTCCTGGCGAGAAAATCAGTTTTGTTTACGGCCCTGATTCATTCCTGGAATTCATCTGGCAACAAAATACATGCCCTGGCGCATTTAGAACCATCCTCGGTTATTTTGATGTTAATACCTGTAATGCTGAATGGAAAAATGCTTTAAACGAGGCAATTATACGTGCAGAACAAAGCATTGAAGAAGGTTCATTGCTTTCAGATGTTTTCCTGATTATTGCATGTCCAGTTTTTCGTGTCAGCCTAAAACAGGAAACATTGTTAGATTATATTGTTCAACACAAAGGGCTGGAATACGCAGTAGAGATTATTCTTGCTTTAATGAAAATTCAAATTGATATCGAAGATCCTGGTATTGATGCAGATCTTATATTTCATTTTTCGCATTCAATTACTCAGCAACGTTTTGAATATGGCATAAGCCCATTGGAATTCCAATTACGAAAACATCTTTCTCATGCTGAGGAAAAAACATGGCTATGCTGCATAAACAAACTCATTGAAGCACTACCAGACATCGCCCCTCGCCGCCAGCCTGTCATTGCATTGTTATTGCTTGAAAGGCCTGAAATTACAAATCAAATAGCACTCAGTTTATCTCATCTGGATTTTCCGGAGCTCGAATGGCTTAATATATTCGTCACCGATCAACAAGCGTTTTCATTACTGGAAAAATTTAATCATTGGAAACTTTTCGAAAGCTATAGTTTTGGTGAAAGTTGTATAGCCACATTATTACAGGAGCAAGGTATAAGTGGATTATCCCGTCTGTCTGCCTGGGCTGATCATTATCGTGTCCTTGATGCTTTGCTGCAGATTAATCATCCATATAGTCTTGAACTGGTAATCCGCAAGACTGACCGGGTACATCAATTAGAATCCTTAATCCAGAAATTTCCGGAGGCTATGCTGGCTGCATTTTGTGCTATCGTATGCCAGGATTCGCATCCCCTTTATGAGACACTTATTCAAGGTATTGCTTTAAGCGATATGTCAGTTGTTCGCCGGACATTTCCACATCTGACGCCCACAGCACAAGAAGTGCTGACTGGATGTTTACATAAATGGGGGTTAAATCTGGAAATTGATCCTGCTGTACCTGACTGGCAACCGCACACTAACCATATACTCGCGTTGCTCTCTCAGGAAAAACGCTCATATTATGATGATGATCCTCTGTTATATTCAGAGCATCATCCTGAAGCCGCACTTTCGGCATTAACACAGTTATGTATGAAAGGTAAAAACACTTCCTTTTTAAAACAGTTAACCCAACTCATTTTAACCCATGGGCAAGCTGTACATAACTTTCTTGAATGGTGTAGTGAAACACAGAAGCAATTCATTTACAGCCATTTCCCACAGCTGATCACAAAATCAGAAATAGCAGAACCAAATGAGATACCAAACATACTCGTTTCACCACCATGGTTTATTAAAGAAAATGTTTCTCTACCTGTGTTGAAATTAGATATTTTGCGATTGAGTCCGGTTGTTAATACATCTTCAGCATTAAAAATCACCTGTACACTTTCGACAGCAGAGATTCTTGAGCACTTAGGTCTTAGATATGCACACAGAAATAATGTTGAAAAATATTTCCCAGAAGAAATTGTAAACACCTGGAACAAAGGTA
This sequence comes from Escherichia sp. E4742, assembly GCF_005843885.1. Lineage (NCBI taxonomy): Bacteria > Pseudomonadati > Pseudomonadota > Gammaproteobacteria > Enterobacterales > Enterobacteriaceae > Escherichia > Escherichia sp. E4742. Next base: position 140,144 of record NZ_CP040443.1, read on the forward strand.
ATTATAGTGAGGTCATTAAAAAGTGCAGATATAACCTGATCAATTTATCTGCACTTATCCATCTACCAGAAGATAAAGCTATTAAAATCTGGAATATCATTATAGGGGACTATTTCCTTTATCATACGGGTGCAGAAGATGTAATTAATCACTTTGGTATTTCTACTATTCCCGCATTGCTGCGTTGCTCAGGTTATGTTGGAGCAAAAGAAATCTTGCCATTGATAGCAAATACTGGTGCTGTAGAGCTAGCGGTTATAATAAGTCACGCATTCAGCCAATTAAAAACATTCAAATCGTTAGCCAGTAACTGGCTATTATCATTCCCGCAGCATGCTATTGCTGGATTACTTCCATCAGCATTGGGCAAAGTGGGTAAAACAAAGGATAATGCCCAATTATCGTTACGTTTTTTAATAGATAATGGTTACAATGACGCCATTTTTGATATAGCGCAGAAGTATCAACAAGCAGAAGTCATAGCTGCCGTTAGACAACTTCTGAGCATAGATCCGTTGAATAATATCCCAAATAAAATTAATCCATTGCCAGCGTGGTGTCAGCCAGACCAGTGGCGCAAACCAGTATTAAAAAGCAATGATAAAATCCTACCAGTTCAGGCAATTCAACATCTTTGCACCATGCTCTCTTTCCCCCGCGAGGCCACCCTTTACCCAGGGATTACACAAGTAGTGGAGGCGTGTACTCCGCAGTCTCTCGCTGATTTTGCCTGGGATCTCTTCCTCAGTTGGGAATCTGCCAGTGGCTCAGCTAAAGATAACTGGGCATTTACCGCGCTGGGGATTCTGGGCAACGATGACACCGCCCGCAAACTCACCCCGCTCATCCGCGCCTGGCCTGGAGAATCCCAGCATAAACGCGCCACTGTCGGGCTGGATATCCTTGCTGCAATCGGAAGCGACATCGCCCTGATGCAACTCAACGACATTGCGCAAAAGCTAAAATTTAAAGCCTTGCAGGATGAGGCAAGAGTTAAAATCGCCCAGATTGCCGAAAGCCGCCAACTCACCGTCGCAGAGATGGAAGACCGGTTAGCGCCCGATCTCGGTCTGGATGATAACGGTTCGCTGCTGCTGGATTTCGGCCCACGTCAATTCACCGTCAGCTTTGATGAATCCTTAAAACCGTTTGTAAGCGATGCTTCCGGCAGCCACCTGAAAGACCTGCCCAAGCCGAACAACAGCGATGATGAAGCTCTGGCTACTGAAGCCGTCAATCGCTACAAACTACTGAAAAAAGATGCCCGCACGGTAGCTGCACAACAGATTTCACGTCTGGAAGAAGCCATGTGTCTGCGTCGCCGCTGGACAGCAGAACAGTTCCGCCTGTTTCTGGTTGAGCATCCCCTGGTTCGTCATATCACCCGACGTCTGATGTGGGGCGTATACGATGCAGATAATCAACTTATCACCTGTTTCCGCGTGGCGGAGGATGGCAGTTTTAGCGACGGTCAGGATAACCCGTTAACCCTTGCGCAGGGCAGTATCGGTATCCCGCATGTGCTGGAAATCCCGGCCATGCAGACTGCTGAATTTGCCCAACTGTTCTCTGACTACGAACTCCTGCCACCGTTCAGTCAACTTGATCGCCCCTGGTCTCAGCTCTCTAATACAGAAAAAAGCAGCAGCGATTTGCAGCGCTGGGCTGGTCGCCAGGCAGCGAGTGGGCGCGTCGCCGGACTGATGAATAAGGGCTGGCAACGGGGCGATGTTCTGGATGCCGGAGGTTATTACTCATTTTATAAGTCCGTGGACGATGGCTACATCGAACTGAGTGTGACACCCGGCTTCAGTGTTGGATTGCTCGTCACCGTAATCAGCGATACCCAGGCAATTGACCACATTCAGTTGTACAAACAGACACCACACAAATCTGTTTATCCCTTCTCCGCGCTCGACGACATCACCGCCAGCGAGTTGATTAACGATATTGAATCACTTTTTGATTAAAAGGAATTAGCAATGAAAACCTATATTTATCAGGACGAAAAATCACATAAATTCTGGGCGGTTGAACAGCAGGATAACGAGTTGCACATTAGTTGGGGAAAAGTTGGCACCAACGGGCAAAGCCAGGTAAAAAACTTTGCGGACGCTGCGGCGGCGGAGAAAGCGGAACTGAAGCTAATTGCGGAGAAAACGAAAAAGGGGTATGTGGAACAAGCGGAGAATGCTCCCTCGAAACATACTCAAACGGTAACGAAATCTCTCGAATTATCTGACTTTTCTACCATCATTCAGGAGCAGCCCTCAGTTACACCAGAAATCTACGTGGCTGACAAAAATACAGACGTTATTTTACCGTGGCTGGCAAAAGATATTGCTGTCGTTTTTCCGCTTGAAGTCGTACCCACCACCTTAAGCCATCGCCGCTTTCCCGGAGATCCTGTTACACCTGTAGATAAATTAACCCACTTACGTCGCTTAGCCTGTGGCGTGTCGCAACGGGATAACAAAACAGCCACATTTGACTTCAGCGCCTGTACTTTAGAGTGGCAAAACTTCATCGCTCAGGCGATCGATCTGATTAACAGCCCGAAAACGACAAAATTACCATCACCGGTAATGGCTGTACTCACGGCACTTGAACTGCACTGTACGAGATATAAAGAGCGTGAGGAAGTTATGGATCAGATCGTTCAGGAAGGCGGTCTTGAATATGCTACTGAAGTAACGATACATCTTCAACAGATTGATATTGAATGGGATTACGTCAACAATAATATAGTTATCCTGCCGTCCGGAATTGCACCTGATTACTTGCAGCAATATTCCAGTTTCGAACTACGTCTGCGTAAACATTTATCACTGGCTGAAGAGTCTCTTTGGGAGAAATGTGCGGAGAAACTTATCAACGCAATCCCAAATATTCCAGAATGGCGACAGCCATTAATTGCCCTGTTATTACCAGAAAAACCCGAAATTGCACATGAAATTGCCCAGCGTCTACTTGGGCAAAAAAAATTGGCCGCTCTTGCGTGGCTAAAAATAGTGGCAACTGATGAATACATTCTTGCCTCATTAGAAAATTATTACGAACCATATAAAATTTTTGATAATTACTATCATGGTGCCATATGGACAGCCACCGTATTACAAGAGCAAGGTGTTGCTGCCCTGCCCCGATTTGCTCCGTATGCCGCAAGTGACTACTGCGGCGATGTGTTGCGTCATATCAATCATCCGTTCGCATTGACACTGCTTATACGTGTAGCCGGGCAAACTAAACGCTGTCATGACCGGATGATGAAAGCCTGCACTGCGTTCCCACACGCAGCACTGGCGGCTCTGGCGGAACTTCTGGCACAAAAAGATGAAAAGCGTTGGCGCATGATGCTAATGACAATGCTTATCTCTCAACCAGCATTAGCAGAACGGGTAATTCCCTGGCTAACGTCACCAGCAGCTACAGTGCTGAAATCATGCCAGCAACAACTGACACAACCATCAAACCATGCTAGCGCCGATACACTACCTGCCGTATTAGTATCGCCCCCCTGGCTGGTGAAAAAGAAAAAATCGGCGACTCCAGTGCTGGATTTAACACCGCTCAACCTAGAATCCATATGTACAATAACCGACACAGAAGCTAAAGAGTTTCAAACTCGTTGGGACTGGGAGCCGCATAAGCCTGGTGAAGGTGCTAAAGATTTCCTTTACTCACTGGGGTATCGCCGCTGGGATTTTGACACATCTAAATATATTGGCGCTTCTGACTCAGCAATTGATGCCTGGGAACGAGAGGACTTCGCCACACTCATTCAAATGTTTAAAGCGCATCACGCGCCGTATCAGGGGGAATGGCATCTCAACTCACTTCCTTTTTTACCCTTGCAAAAAGCAATCAAGCTATGGGAGTTTCTCAGCAAAGAACCACATACAGCGGTGAAACCTGTCATGCTTTATTTGCAGCTTGCAGGTATGAGTGGTTTTCTGCACTCGTTTTCACGCTACCCACAAGAAGGTTTTGCTGTTGCTGATTATTTTGCCTCTACGGAACTGGCACCCGCCGTCGCCCGCGCCTTCAACAAACTCAAAACATTACGACAAGACGCCCGTAGCTGGCTGCTGAAATACCCGGAACACGCCATTACCGGCCTGCTGCCTTCGGCGCTCGGCAAAGCCGGTGAAGCACAGGATAACGCCCGCGCTGCCTTGCGTATGCTTACCGAAAACGGTCATCAGCCATTACTGCAAGAAATCGCCCGGCGTTATAACCAGCCGGAAGTAACAGATGCGGTGAATGCTCTGCTTGCGCTCGATCCCTTAGATAATCACCCGACAAAAATCCCTACGCTTCCGGCCTTTTATCAGCCATCGCTCTGGACGCGCCCGCTATTAAAAGCAAACGCCCAATCGCTACCAGATAACGCCCTCCTCCACCTCGGTGAAATGCTCCGCTTCCCTCAGGAAGAGGCACTGTATCCGGGATTATTACAGGTGAAAGACGCCTGTACCGCTGACTCTCTGGCTGAATTTGTCTGGGATCTGTTTATCGCCTGGCAGACTGCTGGCGCGCCGTCGAAAGAGAGTTGGGCGTTCAGTGCGTTAGGTGTTCTCGGCAACGATGACACCGCTCGCAAACTCACGCCATTAATCCGCGCCTGGCCTGGCGAATCCCAGCATAAACGCGCCACCGTCGGGCTGGATATCCTCGCCGCTATCGGCAGCGATATCGCCCTGATGCAGCTTAATGGCATCGCCCAGAAGCTGAAATTCAAAGCATTGCAGGAGCGGGCAAAAGAAAAAATTGCCGACATTGCCGAAAGCCGCGAGCTCACGGTAGCGGAACTTGAAGATCGCCTGGCTCCGGATCTCGGCCTGGATGATAACGGCTCACTATTGCTGGACTTCGGCTCGCGTCAGTTCACCGTCAGCTTTGATGAAGGCTTAAAACCATTTGTACGCGATGCCTCCGGTAGTCGTCTGAAAGACCTTCTTAAACCGAACAAAAGCGATGATGAAACGCTCGCTGCCGATGCCGTTAACCGCTACAAACTGCTGAAAAAAGATGCGCGTACCGTTGCTGCCCAGCAGGTGGCAAGGCTGGAATCCGCCATGTGCCAGCGCCGCCGCTGGTCAGAGGAAAACTTCCGGCTCTTTCTGGTTGAGCACCCACTGGTACGCCACTTAACCCGCCGCCTGATTTGGGGCGTTTATAGCACCGAAAACCAGCTACTGGCGTGCTTCCGCGTGGCGGAAGATAACAGCTACAGCACCGCTGACGATGATCTCTTCACTCTGCCAGAAGGCGCCATTTCTATAGGTATCCCTCACGTTCTGGAGATATCACCGACGGATGCCGCCGCTTTTGGTCAGCTTTTTGCCGACTACGAACTGTTACCGCCGTTCCGCCAGCTTGATCGTAACAGTTACCCTCTGACAGAAGCCGAACGCAATGCCAGCGAACTGACCCGCTGGACAGGCAGAAAATGCCCGAGCGGTCGGGTCATGGGACTGGCGAATAAAGGTTGGGTGCGTGGTGAACCGCAGGATGGTGGCTGGATCGGCTGGATGATCAAACCTCTGGGCCGCTGGTCGTTAATCATGGAAATCGATGAAGGCTTTGCAGTTGGTATGTCGCCAGCCGAACTTAGCGCCGAGCAACTCTTAAGCAAGCTGTGGCTATGGGAAGGCAAAGCAGAAAGCTATGGCTGGGGGAGTCATTCAACTCAGGAAGCGCAGTTCTCCGTACTCGATGCCATCACCGCCAGCGAGTTGATTAACGATATTGAAGCTCTGTTTGAATAAGGAAAGAGCATGGACAAGGAATTACCGTGGCTGGCGGATAACGCCCAAGTGGAACTGAAATATAAAAAAGGCAAAACACCACTCAGCCATCGCAATTGGCCGGGCGAACCGGTGCCTGTTATCACTGAAAACCTCATCCAGACACTGGGTGATGAATTGCTACAAAAAGCTGGGAAGAAAAAAAACATTGTCTGGCGTTATGAAAATTTTTCACTGGAGTGGCAGTCCGCCATTACGCAGGCGATCAATTTGATTGGTGAGCATAAACCGTCAATCCCGGCCCGCACAATGGCGGCGCTAGCCTGTATCGCGCAAAATGACAGCCAACAGTTGCTCGACGAAATCGTCCAACAAGAGGGACTGGAATATGCGACTGAGGTGGTGATTGCACGCCAGTTTATTGCACGGTGTTATGAGAGTGATCCTCTGGTCGTCACATTACAGTATCAGAACGAGGATTATGGCTATGGTTACCGCTCAGAAACCTATAACGAATTCGATCTCCGACTGCGTAAGCATCTCTCTCTGGCAGAGGAAAGCTGCTGGCAGCGTTGCGCCGACAAACTCATTGCCGCACTGCCAGGAATAACCAAAGTTCGCCGCCCTTTTATTGCGCTGATCCTCCCGGAAAAACCAGAAATCGCCAATGAGTTGGTAGACCTTGAATGCCCGCGGACTCATTTTCATTCTAAGGAGTGGTTAAAAGTTGTTGCTACTGACCCTCGGGCGGTGAGCAAACTCGAACGCTACTGGAGCCAGGATATATTTAGCGATCGCGAAGCCAGCTACATGTCGCATGAAAACCGTTTCGGCTATGCGGCCTGCGCCGCCCTTTTGCGCGAACAAGGACTGGCAGCCGTTCCGCGCCTGGCAATGTATGCCCATAAAGAAGATTGCGGCAGTCTGCTGGTACAAATTAACCATCCGCAAGTCATCCGCACCTTGCTGTTAGTTGCTGATAAAAACAAACCCAGCCTGCAACGTGTGGCTAAATACAGTAAAAACTTCCCCCATGCGACGCTCGCCGCACTGGCAGAACTGCTGGCGTTAAAAGAACCACCTGCGCGCCCCGGTTATCCAATCATTGAAGACAAAAAGCTGCCTGCACAGCAAAAAGCTCGTGATGAATTCTGGCATACGCTGTTACAAACGCTGATGGCATCGCAGCCACAACTGGCAGAAGAGGTCATGCCGTGGTTAAGTATTCAAGCCCGGGCATTGCTGAATAGTTATTTATCGGCACCGCCAAAACAGGTTATTGATGGCACCGATAACAGCAATCTGCCTGAAATCCTCGTTTCACCACCGTGGCGTAGTAAGAAAAAAATGACAGCTCCACGTCTTGATTTGGCACCGCTCGAATTAACTCCGCAAGTTTACTGGCAACCAGGCGAACGAGAGAGGCTTGCCGCCACTGAGTCTGCCCGTTATTTCAGCACGGAATCTCTTGCGGAACGCATGGAACAAAAAAGTGGGCGAGTTGTATTACAGGAACTGGGGTTTGGGGATGATGTATGGCTGTTTCTGAATTATGTACTCCCCGGAAAACTGGATGCTGCACGCAATTCACTCATTGTTCAGTGGCATTACTACCAGGGGCGGGTTGAAGAGATCCTGAATGGCTGGAACTCCCCGGAAGCACAATTAGCAGAACAGGCGCTTCGCAGCGGTCACGTAGAAGCGTTAATTAACACCTGGGATATTGACAGCTACTCGCGTTATCGTCCTGAAAAGAGTGTCTGGAATCTGTATTTATTGGCACAGCTTCCGCGCGAGATAGCAGTGACTTTCTGGTTGCGTATCAATGAGAAAAAACATCTGTTCGCGGGTGAAGACTATTTTCTCAGCATCCTTGGTTTGGATGCGCTACCCGGTCTGTTATTGGCTTTTTCACATCGTCCAAAAGAAACATTTCCGTTAATTTTAAATTTCGGCGCCACCGAACTGGCGCTGCCCGTTGCTCGCATCTGGCGACGTTTCGCGGCGCAGCGTGATCTGGCTCGCCAGTGGATTTTACAATGGCCGGAACATACGGCAAGCGCCCTTATTCCACTAGTCTTTGATAAACCCAGCGACAACAGCGAAGCGGCATTACTTGCCCTGCGTTTACTGTATGAACAGGGATATGGTGAATTACTGCAAACCGTGGCAAACCGCTGGCAGCTTACAGATGTATGGCCTGCCCTGGAACAATTACTTAAACAGAGTCCAATAGAGATTTACCCGCCGCGCATTCCAAAAGCTCCTGATTTCTGGCGTCCGACAATGTGGTCCAGGCCGCGACTTATCACGGATAATCAGCCTGTTACTAATGACGCTCTGGAAATTATCGGCGAAATGCTGCGCTTTACCCAGGGTGGACGTTTTTATAGCGGGCAGGAACAACTGAAAACGTTCTGCCAGCCACAAACACTGGCAGCTTTTGCCTGGGATCTCTTCACCGCTTGGCAACAAGCTGGCGCCCCCGCAAAAGATAACTGGGCATTTCTGGCGTTAAGTCTCTTTGGCGACGAAAGCACGGCACGGGATCTGACGATACAGATCCTCGCCTGGCCACAAGAAGGTAAATCTGCCCGTGCTGTCAGTGGTCTGAATATACTTACCCTGATGAATAATGATATGGCGCTGATACAGCTGCATCATATATCGCAACGGGCGAAATCCCGCCCCTTACGTGATAACGCGGCGGAATTCCTTCAGGTGGTCGCAGAAAATCGCGGGCTAAGCCAGGAAGAGTTAGCGGACAGATTAGTCCCATCACTAGGCCTTGATGATCCGCAGGCGTTGATTTTTGATTTTGGTCCACGGCAGTTTACCGTTCGCTTCGATGAAAACCTCACCCCGGTTATCTACGATCAGCAAAACGTTCGCCAGAAAAGTATTCCCCGGTTGCGAGCCGATGACGATCAACTTAAAGCGCCTGAAGCACTGGCTCGCCTGAAAGGATTGAGAAAAGACGCTACTCAGATCAGCAAAGATCTGTTGCCGCGTCTGGAATCGGCACTGCGCAACACCCGACGCTGGTCGCTGGAAGATTTTCATTCTCTGTTTGTTAATCATCCCTTTACACGTCTGGTTACCCAGCGATTAATATGGGGCGTTTATCCGGCAAATGAACCGCGTCGTTTACTCAATGCCTTTCGTGTGGCCGCAGAGGGGGAATTCTGCAATGCCCAGGACGATGTTATTGATCTACCTCCAGATTGCCTGATTGGCATTGCGCACCCGTTAGAAATGCCAACAGAAATGCGTGGTGAATTTGAACAACTTTTTGCCGATTACGAAATTATTCCGCCATTTCGCCAGTTGGCGCGGCGCACGGTACTGCTCACACCTGACGAGTCAACCAGTAACAGCCTGACTCGCTGGGAAGGTAAATCCGCTACCGTTGGGCAACTTATGGGAATGCGATACAAAGGCTGGGAGTCAGGCTATGAGGACGCATTTGTCTATGATTTGGGCGAGTACCGGCTGGTCCTTAAGTTTTCACCCGGTTTTAACCACTACAATGTTGATAGCAAAGCGCTAATGAGCTTCCGTTCTCTTCGAGTGTACCGTGACAATAAATCCGTCACTTTTGCCGAACTTGATGTGTTTGATTTGAGTGAGGCGTTAAGCGCACCTGACGTCATTTTCCATTAAAACACAGCGGGCAGTGATGCAACTGCCCGTTATCAACACGACTTACCAGCGGGGAAAGCGATGATCGTGCAAAAAGAGCTGGTTGCTATTTACGATTATGAGGTCCCTGTACCTGAAGATCCGTTTTACTTCAGACTTGAGATCCATAAATGCTCTGAATTATTTACAGGTTCCGTCTATCGACTGGAGCGATTCCGGCTACGTCCAACATTTCATCAACGTGATCGAGAAGATGCTGATCCGCTAATAAATGATGCATTGATTTATATAAGAGATGAGTGTAGTGATGAGCGGAAATTACGAGGTGAATCACCTGAAATGGTAATAGCAATTTTTAATCGTGAACTACAGAATATATTCAACCAAGAAATAGAATAATATACTCTAAATAATTCAAATTGGTCCGATCCGGCACAACCTCCCAACGGGCAGAATTATAAATCTCACTCACTGAATTGCAATGGAGTGTGGATATGGTTATAATTTATTCGTTGGTCCGAAATGTTGCACTATCAGTAACTTAACATCAAAGTAGTAAATAAAAGAACCTGCCTCACCAGCAGGTTTTTTTATTTTCTGCGATCTACTTTCCAGATATTTTTTGCCAATAGCCCACCATAGATATTCACATCCCGGTCAAATGGTACGTTGAATATAAAATCGATGAATTTATAAATAAAAATGAGTTATATGATGAATTAATAAAAACAGTAATCATTTTATTAAAGGGGGAAGCGGTTTTCCCCCTTAGATGCGTTTCAATTTGCCCGTTACTTCAACAAATCAATCAACCGTAACAGAGCTACTAATAGCTCCAGTACAGCAATGAGCACGGTTAACTTTTGTGTCAGCGTGTCCATCCGCTCTCCTTATTAAGGAGCGCAACACCAGCACCTTACCCTTACACTGCCTGTCGATACTGGTTTACGTATGTTGGACCACGATGTTGCACTCCGGATCAGGGCACCACCTGCAGCACCACCCGTCCGGTAGCCAGGACTTGAAATAGGTTCGATCCGGCGCAACGTCCCAACAGTCAGGATTATAAATCTCATTATCTTAATTGCAACGGGGTCCACCGGTGGTTATAATTCGTTCGTTGGAACACGATGTTGCACAGGCTGCGGTGTTGGGCCTGAAAATAGTAAATAAAAGAACCTGCCTCACCAGCAGGTTTTTTTATTTACTGTGATCTGCTTTCCAGATATTTTTTTGTCAAACAACTAATGCGCCAAACATTTATTGCGCGTAAAATATCGTTTATTTTATTAATACATTTCAGGGATGAATATATGTCACCGCAGAATAATCATCTGCAGCGTCCGCCTGCTGCTGTCTTATACGCCGATGAACTGGCAAAATTAAAACAAAATGATAACGAACCTTGCCCGCCCGGTTGGCAGTTAAGTTTGCCTGCGGCCCGTGCTTTTATCCTTGGCGACGAAGCGCAAAATATTAGCCGTAAAGTGGTGATTAGTCCCTCCGCTGTCGAACGTATGTTAGTCACTCTTGCCACCGGACGCGGTTTGATGTTGGTGGGGGAACCGGGCACCGCAAAATCTCTCCTGTCTGAATTACTGGCAACCGCTATTAGCGGCGATGCCGGATTAACCATCCAGGGCGGCGCATCTACTACCGAAGATCAAATCAAGTACGGCTGGAACTACGCCCTGCTTATCAATCATGGTCCATCAACGGAAGCGCTGGTCCCTGCCCCGCTTTACCAGGGAATGCGCGACGGCAAAATCGTCCGTTTTGAAGAGATAACGCGTACACCGCTGGAAGTGCAAGACTGTCTGTTAGGTATGCTTTCTGACAGGGTAATGACGGTGCCGGAACTCACTGGTGAAGCCAGTCAGCTCTATGCGCGAGAAGGCTTTAATATTATTGCCACTGCCAATACCCGCGATCGCGGCGTCAATGAGATGAGTGCCGCGCTAAAGCGTCGCTTCGATTTTGAAACTGTCTTTCCGATTATGGATTTCGCCCAGGAGCTGGAACTGGTCGCCAGTGCTTCGGCGCGCTTGCTGGCCCATAGCGGTATTCCGCATAAAGTGCCTGACGCGGTACTGGAGTTACTGGTGCGCACCTTCCGCGATCTGCGTGCCAACGGCGAAAAGAAAACGTCAATGGATACACTGACAGCGATTATGTCCACCGCTGAAGCCGTGAACGTGGCCCATGCTGTGGGCGTCCGCGCCTGGTTTTTAGCGAATCGCGCAGGGGAGCCAGCCGACCTGGTGGACTGTATTGCCGGAACCATCGTCAAAGATAACGAAGAAGATCGCGCTCGTCTGCGCCGTTACTTCGAACAGCGTGTCGCCACACATAAAGAAGCTCACTGGCAGGCTTATTATCAAGCCCGCCACCGTCTGCCGTGAGGAAAGATGCATGAGCGAGCCGTTAATTGTCGGCATCCGGCATCATAGTCCGGCCTGCGCCCGGCTGGTGAAATCGTTAATCGAAAGCCAGCGGCCACGATACGTGTTGATTGAAGGCCCGGCTGATTTTAATGACCGGGTAGACGAACTGTTTTTAGCCCACCAGCTTCCGGTCGCTATTTACAGTTATTGCCAGTATCAGGACGGTGCGGCCCCCGGGCGTGGTGCCTGGACGCCATTTGCTGAATTTTCGCCGAAGTGGCAGGCGCTACAAGCCGCACGTCGTATTCAGGCACAAACTTACTTCATCGATTTGCCTTGCTGGGCGCAGAGTGAAGAAGAGGACGATTCGCCTGATACGCAAAAGGAAAGCCAGACCTTGCTGCTGCGTGCCACCCGCATGGATAACAGCGACACCCTGTGGGATCACTTGTTCGAAGATGAAAGCCAGCAAACTGCATTACCCTCTGCACTGGCGCACTATTTTGCCCAACTGCGCGGCGATTCCCCCGGCGATGCACTCAATCGTCAGCGCGAAGCCTTTATGGCCCGCTGGCTTGCATGGGCGATGCAGCAAAATAATGGCGACGTGTTAGTCGTCTGCGGCGGCTGGCACGCTCCTGCACTGGCAAAAATGTGGCGCGAATGTCCGCAGGAAATTAACAAGCCAGAATTGCCCGCACAGGATGAAGCCGTTACAGGTTGCTATCTCACGCCCTACAGTGAAAAGCGCCTTGATGTGCTGGCGGGATACCTTTCCGGTATGCCTGCCCCGGTCTGGCAAAACTGGTGCTGGCAGTGTGGCTTGCAGCAGGCGGGAGAACAACTGCTAAAAACGGTTCTTACCCGTTTGCGCCAGCACCACTTGCCTGCCTCAACCGCTGATATGGCTGCCGCTCATCTGCATGCGATGGCACTGGCACAGTTGCGCGGTCATACACTACCGTTACGCACTGACTGGCTGGATGCCATAGCAGGATCGCTGATTAAAGAAGCCCTGAATGCGCCGTTGCCGTGGAGCTATCGTGGCGTTATTCATCCCGATACCGATCCGATTCTGCTAACGTTGATAGACACATTAGCGGGTGACGGATTCGGTAAACTTGCCCCCTCCACGCCACAACCGCCTCTGCCAAAAGATGTCACCTGCGAACTGGAACGTAGCAAAATCACTCTTCCATCCGACCTGACGTTGAATCGCTTTACCCCCGATGGACTAGCGCAAAGTCAGGTGTTACATCGGCTGGCAATACTCGAGATCCCTGGGATTGTGCGCCAGCAGGGAAGTACACTGACACTTGCAGGTAACGGTGAAGAACGCTGGAAATTAACCCGCCCGCTTAGCCAGCATGCGGCATTGATTGAGGCCGCCTGCTTTGGTGCCACACTCCAGGAAGCCGCACGCCATAAATTAGAAGCCGATATGCTGGACGCAGATGGAATCAGCAGTATCACCACATGTCTTAGCCAGGCGGCGTTAGCGGGTCTGGCGTCCTTCAGTCAACAATTACTGGAGCAGCTCACATTATTAATCGCCCAGGAAAATCATTTTGCCGAAATGGGCCAGGCGCTGGAAGTGCTATATGCCTTATGGCGGCTGGATGAAATTAGCGGTATGCAAGGCGCGCAGATATTACAAACGACGTTATGCGCGGCTATCGATCGCACGCTGTGGCTATGTGAATCTAACGGCAGACCGGATGAAAAGGAGTTTCACGCTCACCTGCATAGCTGGCAAGCGTTGTGTCATATCCTGCGCGATCTGCATAGCGGTGTGCAGCTCCCCGGCGTTTCTCTTTCTGCGGCGGTGGCCTTACTGGAGCGCCGCAGTCAGGCGGTTCATGCCCCGGCACTGGATCGCGGCGCGGCTCTTGGCGCACTGATGCGTCTGGAACATCCCAACGCCAGTGCCGAAGCGGCGCTGGCGATGCTGGCGCAGTTATCCCCGGTACAATCCGGCGAGGCGCTGCACGGTTTGCTGGCATTAGCCCGTCATCAACTGGCCTGTCAGCCAGCATTTATCACCGGTTTCAGCAGTCATTTAAATCAACTGAGTGATGCCGATTTTATCAATGCCCTGCCCGATTTACGCGCGGCGATGGCCTGGCTACCACCACGAGAACGCGGGACGCTGGCGCATCAGGTGCTTGAGCATTATCAACTGGCGCAACTTCCCGTTTCGGCGCTGCAGATGCCGTTGCATTGCCCACCGCAAGCCATTGCACATCATCAACAATTTGAACAGCAGGCACTGGCATCGCTGCAACAATGGGGAGTTTTCCATGTCTGAACTGAACGATCTTCTGACCACCCGTGAGCTACAACGCTGGCGATTAATTCTTGGCGAAGCAGCAGAAACGACGCTTTGTGGGCTGGATGACAACGCCCGGCAGATAGACCACGCGCTGGAGTGGCTGTATGGGCGCGATCCTGAACGGCTCCAGCGTGGTGAACGTTCCGGTGGATTAGGTAGCTCAAATCTCACCACCCCTGAGTGGATCAACAGTATTCACACGCTGTTTCCGCAACAGGTGATTGAGCGGCTGGAAAGCGATGCAGTGCTGCGCTACGGCATTGAAGATGTGGTGACAAATCTCGACGTGCTGGAACGTATGCAGCCTTCTGAAAGCCTGCTACGCGCCGTTTTGCACACCAAACATCTGATGAATCCTGAAGTGCTGGTTGCCGCCCGCCGGATAGTGCGCCAGGTTGTTGAAGAAATTATGACGCGACTGGCAAAGGAAGTTCGTCAGGCTTTTTCTGGTGTCCGCGATCGCCGTCGCCGTTCATTTATTCCACTGGCGCGTAATTTCGATTTCAAAAGTACTCTGCGCGCCAACCTGCAACACTGGCACCCGCAACATGGCAAGTTGTATATCGAATCCCCCCGCTTTAACAGCCGTATTAAGCGCCACAGTGAACAATGGCAACTGGTCTTACTGGTTGATCAAAGCGGATCGATGGTCGATTCGGTGATCCACTCTGCGGTGATGGCGGCCTGTTTATGGCAGTTACCCGGCATTCGTACCCATCTGGTCGCTTTTGACACCAGCGTGGTTGATCTCACGGCAGACGTTGCCGATCCGGTAGAGTTATTAATGAAAGTACAATTAGGCGGCGGGACCAATATTGCCAGTGCCGTGGAGTATGGTCGGCAACTTATTGAACAACCAGCAAAAAGCGTCATTATCCTCGTGAGCGATTTTTATGAAGGGAGTTCATCATCATTGCTGACGCATCAGGTGAAAAAGTGTGTCCAGAGCGGCATCAAAGTGCTGGGACTGGCAGCGCTCGATAGCACCGCAACACCTTGCTATGACCGCGATATGGCCCAGGCGCTGGTTAATGTCGGCGCACAAATAGCCGCCATGACACCGGGCGAGCTGGCATCATGGCTTGCGGAGAATCTTCAGTCATGAATTCACTACGTCCGGAATTATTAGAACTGACACCACAGGCACTGACAGCGTTAAGCAATGCCGGTTTTGTTAAGCGCAGTCTTAAGGAACTGGAAAATGGCAACATCCCGGAAATCAGCCATGAGAACGGCGCTTTAATCGCCATCTTCAGTGACGGTGTCCGTACCCAACTGGCGAACGGTCATGCACTGAAGGAGGCTCAGTGCAGCTGCGGGGCCAGCGGCATGTGCCGTCATCGCGTGATGCTGGTATTAAGTTATCAACGACTTTGTGCCACCGTTCAGCCCACGGAAAAAGAAGAAGAGTGGGATCCGGCAATCTGGCTGGAAGAACTGGCTACCCTGCCCGATGCCACCCGCAAACGCGCACAGGTGTTGGTCGCTAAAGGTATCACCATTGAGTTGTTCTGTACGCCGGGCGAAATTCCCTCTGCCCGTTTACCGATGAGTGACGTCCGTTTTTATTCCCGCAGCAGCATTCGCTTCGCACGCTGTGATTGCATTGAAGGAACACTTTGCGAACATGTCGTACTGGCAGTACAGGCCTTTGTCCAGGCCAAAGCGCAGCAAGCGGAATTTAACCATTTGATCTGGCAGATGCGCAGCGAACACGTCACATCATCTGACGATCCGTTTGCCAACGACGAGGGCAACGCGTGTCGTCAATATGTTCAGCAATTAAGTCAGGCATTATGGCTGGGCGGCATCAGCCAGCCGCTCATCCATTACGAGGCAGCATTCAGCCGTGCATTGCAGGCGGCAGAGGCCTGCAACTGGCGATGGGTAAGTGAATCGCTACGACAACTGCACGCCAGCGTTGATGCCTTCCACGCCCGCGCCAGCCACTATCATGCCGGAGAATGCTTACGTCAGCTTGCGGCATTAAACAGTCGATTAAATTGCGCACAAGAGATGGCGCGGCGCGACAGTGTTGGTGAAGTTCCTCCTATGCCGTGGCGCACGGTCGTTGGCGCTGGCATTGCCGGAGAAGCAAAGCTTGATCATCTGCGACTGGTGTCTTTAGGTATGCGTTGCTGGCAGGATATTGAGCAGTATGGTTTACGCATCTGGTTCACCGATCCCGACACCGGCAGTATTTTGCACCTTTCGCGCAGTTGGCCGAGAAGTGAACAAGAAAACGCGCCTGCGGCAACACGTCGGCTGTTTAGTTTTCAGGCTGGCGCACTGGCAGGTGGGCAAATTGTTTCACAAGCCGCGCGTCGCAGTGCCGAAGGCGAGCTGCTGTTAGCTACCCGCAACCGCTTAAGCAGTGTTGTCCCACTGTCGCCTGATGCCTGGCAAATGCTGGGGGCACCGTTGCGCCAGCCAGGCATTGTGGCTCTGCGGGAATACTTACACCAGCGCCCGCCAGTCTGCGTCCGGCCGCTTAATCAGGTGGATAATTTATTTATTCTGCCAGTGGCGGAGTGTATTTCGCTGGGATGGGACAGCAGCCGCCAGACGCTGGATGCGCAGGTGATTAGCGGCGAAGGTGAAAATAATGTGCTGACGTTATCGCTGCCAGCCTCTGCCTGCGCGCCCTTTGCCACTGAACGCATGGCGGCACTTTTACAACAGCAGGATGATCCTGTGTGTCTGGTTTCTGGATTCGTCAGTTTTGTTGAAGGACAGTTAACGCTGGAACCTCGAGTGATGATGACCCAAACCAGAGCCTGGGCGCTGGATGCTGAAACTGCGCCTGTGGCACCACTACCTTCCGCCAGCGTTCTTCCTGTGCCGTCCACCGCTCATCAGTTGCTGATGCGCTGTCAGGCGTTGCTCATTCAATTGCTACACAACGGCTGGCGCTATCAGGAACAGAGCATCATTAGTCAGGCTGAGTTGCTGGCAATAGATTTAACCGCGACGGGGTTTTATCGGCTGGCGCATGTGTTGAAGCAATTGCGCAATTCGGAAGGCGAGACACTGGCAGAAGAATTGAATAACTGTGTTTTACTCTGCAAACAGTTGTTGCTGATGCTTGAGCAACAAGGAGGAAAAAATGCTTTTTATTAAGAGATCTACTCCATTTCCGGACTGCTCAAGACGAGGTATAAAGAATATTCTATAGCGCCCTGGTGAGAGTCACCAGTTTTTTGATCTTAATAAAATGGAGTTTTACATGAAGGCTTTCAACAAGCTGTTTTCCCTCGTTGTTGCATCTGTTCTGGTTTTCTCTCTCGCTGGCTGTGGTGACAAAGAAGAATCAAAGAAATTTAGTGCCAATCTGAACGGTACTGAAATTGCCATTACCTATGTCTACAAAGGCGACAAAGTGATTAAGCAATCTTCAGAAACCAAAATTCAGTTTGCAACCATTGGTGCAACCACCAAAGAAGATGCAGCTAAGAAACTTGAGCCATTAAGCGCCAAATACAAAAACATTCCGGGCGTTGAAGAAAAATTAACCTATACCGATACTTACGCGCAGGAAAATGTAAATATCGATATGGAAAAAGTTGATCTGAAAGCCCTGCAGGGCATTTCCGGTATCAAGATGGGCGATGAAGATACCAGCAAAGGTGTCAGCATGAAGCAGATTGAACTGGTCATGGCTGCTGCTGGCTTTAAAGAAGTGAAATAATTTGTCGGCGGCCATGTTCTTCGCATGGCCGCCATGCCCGTCTTAGCTTTTCTTCACATGCTGGCGCGCTGCCAGTCCACGCAGAAAATAACGCAAGAATTGATCGCCGCATTCACGGAAGTTTTTATGATCCGGTGCACGCATCATCGCAGTAATTTCCGGCATCGAAACACGGAACTGTTGTTCGGTGAGGATCGCCAGAATGTCATCGGTTTTAAGCGAAAACGCGATGCGTAATTTTTTCAGCACGATGTTGTTATTGATGCGACGTTCCGGTTCCAGTGCCGGTGCGGATTCATCCCTGCCGCGTTTTTCGTAAATCAAACCATTCAGAAATGAAGACAAAACAATGTCCGGACAACGCTGAAAACCCTCTTCGTCTTCTTTACGTAGCCAGACGGCGATCTGTTCCGCGGTGGCTTCAACATTAGCCAGCGCCAGGATACGCACCAGGTCATTATTGTTGGCTTTCAAAATGTAGCGCACGCTGCGCAGAATATCGTTACTTAGCATGAGGCCTTCGGGTGTTAATGAGGCAAAAAGCCATTTTAGCAGTCTTTTACAGGCCAATCGCCTCTTTTAAACTTTTCAGATAACGGCGGCTGACAGGGACGGTTAATCCATTACGCAAAATCAACTCAGCCTGACCGTTATCTTCCAGGCGAATCTCCTGTAAATGCGCGAGGTTAACCAGATACTGTCGATGGCAGCGCAGTAGCGGTGTACGGCTCTCCAGGGTGCGTAAAGTTAATTCTGTGAAGCCCTCTTTCCCTTCCTGGCTGATAACGTAAACACCGCTCATTCGACTACTAACAAACGCCACGTCTTTCATTTGCAGCAAATAAATACGACTATGACCGGTACAAGGGATAAATTTCAGCGCCTGCTGATTTTCCGGTAACAGCGAAACATCCTGCTTGCTGCGTTCCTGTCGCAAACGCACCAGTGTTTTCTCCAGCCGCGCTTCATCAATCGGCTTCAATAGATAATCAAAGGCATGTTCTTCAAAGGCTTTTATAGCGTATTCGTCAAACGCGGTGAGAAAAACAATATACGGGCGATGTTCCGGGTCAAGCATGCCAACCATTTCCAGACCGCTGATACGCGGCATCTGGATATCGAGAAACAGCACATCCGGGCGCAGTTTATGCACCGCGCCGATCCCTTCTACGGCGTTTGAACATTCGCCGACAATTTCAATATCACTCTGCTCCTGCAGAAACACACGCAGGTTTTCCCGTGCTAACGGTTCATCATCAACAATTAAGACTTTAATCATGCCTCGTCCCTCCATGGCAGTCGTAACGTTATTCGGGTGTAACTATCAGGCTCACAGGCGACGCTTATCCCATAGTCATCGCCAAACCGTTCACGTAAACGCTTATCCACCAGATTCATCCCCAGCCCGCTGGCATTGGTTGCCGGTTGATACAAACCGGCATTGTCTTCGATCTCCAGCATCAAATGTTGCCCATCACGTCGGGCGCTAATTGCCACTCGCCCTGTTTCCAGCAGTTGTGATGTCCCATGTTTGATGGCGTTTTCCACTATTGGTTGCAGGGTAAACGCGGGCAACTGCTGCCGGGATAATTCCTCCGGAATAGAAATGTTGACCTGCAATCTCGACTGGAAACGCGCCTTTTCAATTTGCAGATAAGCATTCACATGTTCAATCTCGTCAGCGAGAGTAACAAACTCCGAAGGCCGCTTTAAGTTTTTGCGGAAAAAAGTGGAAAGATACTGCACCAGTTGGCTGGCCTGTTCGCTGTCGCGGCGGATCACGGCTTTGATGGTGTTAAGTGCATTAAACAAAAAATGGGGATTGACCTGGGCGTGAAGCAGTTTGATCTCTGACTGGGTGAGCATCGCTTTTTGCCGCTCATACTGTCCGGCGAGGATCTGCGCCGAAAGCAGTTGTGCAATCCCCTCACCCAGCGTGCGGTTGATCGAGCTGAACAGCCGATTTTTAGCTTCATACAATTTGATGGTACCCATCACCCGCTGATTTTCACCACGCAGAGGGATCACCAGCGTTGAGCCTAACTTGCACTGCGGATGCAAAGAGCAACGATAAGGCACTTCGTTGCCATCGGCGTAGACCACTTCTCCGGTTTCAATGGCTTTTAAGGTATAAGCCGAAGAAATCGGTTTACCTGGTAAATGATGGTCGTCACCAATACCAGTAAAAGCCAACAGTTTCTCGCGATCGGTAATCGCTACCGCGCCAATATCCAGCTCCTGATACAGCACCTGGGCCACCTTCATGCTGTTCACTTCGTTAAAGCCCTGGCGCAAAATGCCTTCCGTCGAGGCCGCAACTTTCAGCGCGGTAGCGGAAAAAGCCGAGGTGTATTTTTCAAACATCGCGCGCTTATCAAGCAAAATGCGCATAAACAGCGCCGCGCCCACGGTGTTGGTTACCATCATCGGCGCAGCGATATTACTCACCAGACGCACCGCATCTTCATAAGGTCGGGCAATCGCCAGGATTATCAGCATTTGCACCATTTCCGCGACGAACGTGACGGCACCAGCGGTAATGGGGTTAAAGACTTTATCGGTACGCCCGCGGCGGATCAGGATGCTATGTACCAGCCCGCCGAGCAATCCTTCGACTATCGTCGAGATCATGCAACTTAGCGCAGTCATGCCCCCCATCGAATATCGATGTAGCCCGCCGGTCAGACCAACCAGTCCGCCCACTACCGGACCACCGAGTAAGCCGCCCATTACCGCGCCTATGGCCCGGGTATTGGCAATAGAATCGTCAATGTGCAGCCCGAACCAGGTGCCCATGATGCAGAAGATGGAGAAGACGATATAGCAGAGAAATTTGTGCGGCAGACGAACTGTGACCTGCATTAATGGTATGAATAATGGCGTTTTACTCATTAACCACGCAATGACCAGAAAAACGCACATCTGCTGAAGCAGCAGCAACACCAGATTAAAATCGTACATACCCGCAAACCACACGTCCCTTTAAAACGCGTAACATACATTGCTCGCGTTCAACTTTCTTTGAACTGTTGCAGAAAAATAAAAAATCGTGAGTACGATCACTCAAAACAACCAGGCAAAAACAAAATCATCCTAATCGAGATCAAAAAACGACCAAAACTACCTGGTTCATAAAAGAACGTCTACAGTTATGCTGGGACCTCGCAAGCAAGGGTGAAACGATGGCGCTTTACACAATTGGTGAAGTGGCGTTGCTTTGTGATATCAATCCTGTCACGTTACGCGCGTGGCAGAGGCGTTACGGGTTATTGAAACCGCAGCGAACAGACGGCGGACATCGCCTGTTTAACGATGCGGATATCGACAGGATCCGGGAGATCAAGCGCTGGATCGACAACGGCGTGCAGGTCAGCAAAGTTAAAATGCTGCTCAGTAATGAGAATATTGATGTGCAGAACGGCTGGCGCGACCAGCAAGAAATGCTGCTTAATTACCTGCAAAGCGGTAATCTCCAGAGTTTACGAATGTGGATCAAAGAGCGTGGTCAGGACTACCCCGCCCAGACGCTCACCACACATCTGTTCATTCCTCTGCGTCGGCGGCTTCAGTGTCAGCAACCGACTCTTCAGGCATTGCTGGCGATCCTTGATGGTGTACTGATCAACTACATCGCCATTTGCCTGGCTTCGGCACGTAAAAAACAGGGCAAAGATGCGCTGGTGGTTGGCTGGAATATTCACGATACCACCCGTCTGTGGCTGGAAGGCTGGATTGCCAGCCAGCAGGGATGGCGCATTGATGTCCTCGCCCATTCCCTCAACCAGCTCCGCCCGGAACTGTTTGAAGGCCGTACGCTATTGGTGTGGTGCGGCGACAGCCAGTCTCCCGCCCAGCAGCAGCAACTCACCAGTTGGCAGGAACAAGGGCATGATATTTTCCCGCTTGGCATTAAATGATTCGTTAACAAATGCGCTTTACTGTACAATCCTTTCGTTAACATAAGGACTGCATTATGCGCATAGCTAACTAAAATTGGGGTCATCGCCCTGTTCCTGTTTATGGCGTTAGGCGGTATCGGTGGCGTCATGCTCGCAGGTTACACCTTTATTTTGCGTGCTGGCTAAGCGCCTGCACCAGCCGTTCAAACAGGCGGTCTACGATGATCGCCGCCAGTGCCACCAGTAACGCCCCCTGAATCACATAAGCAGTGTTAAATCCGCTAAGTCCGATGATGATCGGCGTACCCAGCGTGCTGGCTCCTACCGTTGAGGCGATCGTCGCCGTGCCAATGTTGATAATCACCGAAGTCCGCACACCCGCCAGAATCACCGGCGCAGCCAGCGGTAACTCGACTTTGCGCAGTCGCTGACTACGGCTCATTCCCATGCCTTTGGCAACTTCGGTCACGCTGGCATCAATCGCTCCCAGCCCGGCAAGTGTCGCCTGCAAGATGGGTAGCACGCCGTAAAGGATCAGCGCGATAATCGCCGGTTGCTGACCAAAGCCGATCACCGGAACGGCAATCGCCAGCACCGCGACGGGCGGAAAAGTCTGCCCAACGGCGGCAATAGTTTCCACCATCGGGCGAAATTCCGCGCCCCACGGGCGAGTGACAGCAATTCCGGTACCAGTGCCAATGATCACCGCAAACAAACTCGAAATTCCCACCAGCCAAAAATGGGCCAGCGCCAGGGCTGCAAAACTTTCTTGCTGATAAACGGGCCGTGGCAGTTGCGGAAATAAAGCACCGAACAGCGACTGGCTATAGGGTAGCCAGAAAATCAGCGCAACAAACAGAGCAATGAGCCAGAACAGCGGATCGCGCAACATCTTCATACGCTCACGCCTCCACCAGCAGATCCTGAAAATGCAGCGTGCCGCAAGGCTGGCCCTGCATGTTCACCACCGGCAGCACCTCGCATCCCCGCGCAACAAACAGGGAGAGCGCATCGCGTAGCGTCATCTCTTCTGCCAGCGCCTCACCTTCTGCCCGTTCTTCGCGACGCACGTAATCCGCCACACTACGTAACGAAAGCAGGCGTACACCCAGTTCGCTATGCCCAAAAAACTGGCGGACAAAATCGTTTGCCGGACGAGTAAGCATCGCCAGCGGATCACCCTGCTGCACCACCTCTCCGTTATCCATCAACACCAGATGTTCTGCCAGCCGTAGCGCCTCGTCGATATCATGGGTCACCAGCACAATAGTGCGCCCCAGCAAACGGTGAATGCGCGTCATCTCTTGTTGCAACGCGCCACGCGTTACCGGGTCCAGCGCACCAAAAGGTTCATCCATCAGTAAGACTTGCGGATCGGCAGCCAATGCGCGCGCCACTCCCACACGCTGTTGCTGACCGCCGGAAAGCTGATGCGGATAACGCTCACGCAAATTTGACTCCAGCCCCAGTAGCGCCATTAATTCGTCGATACGATCGTCAATCCGCGCCCGCGACCATTTTTGTAATTGCGGCATGGTGGCGATGTTTTGCGCCACGCTCCAGTGGGGGAACAGGCCAATAGATTGAATGGCATAGCCCATCCGGCGGCGCAGCTCCAGCACTGGCAGCGAGCGAATTTCTTCTCCGGCAAAGCGGATCACTCCGCTGTCATGCTCCACCAGGCGGTTAATCATTTTCAGGGTGGTGGATTTGCCGGAGCCAGATGTGCCAATCAGCACCGAAAAACTCCCTTCCTGAAAATTGAGATTGAGATCGTTAACGGCTTTTTGTGCGCCGAACAGTTTGCTGACATGGCTAAATTCAATCATTACGTTTCACCTTCAGCAGTGCGATAAGCAAATCGAACAGCGCGTCGGTAAGCACCGCCAGAACAATTACCGGGATCACCCCCAGCAACACTAAATCAATGGCACTGCTTAACAGCCCCTGGAAAACCAGCGCACCAAAACCGCCTGCGCCGATTAATGCCGCAATCACCGCCATGCCGACGGTTTGCACCATCACCACCCGCAGGCTGCGCAGAAATACTGGCATCGCCAGCGGTAGCTGAACATGCAGGAATCGCTGCGCCCCACTCATGCCCATCGCTCTGGCGCTCTCCAGCACATCGCGCGGGATCTGATTCAAGCCGACTACCACGCCGCGCACCAGCGGCAGCAAGGCATAGAGCACCAGAGCAATCAGTGCGGGTGTCATTCCGGTACCTGCTATGCCGAGCTTCCCCAGCCACGGAAAGGCAGTAACCAGCGCGGCAAGCGGCGCAATCAACAGGCCAAATAGCGCCACCGAAGGCACGGTCTGAATGACATTGAGCAGAGAAAAAATCGCCCCCTGACGCGCAGTGGAAAAGTAGCACCAGACGCCCAGCGGCACGCCAATCACCAGCGCAGGCAGCACCGCACCAAACAGCAGGGTCAGATGTTGCGCCAGTGCGTCATCGAATACATCCTGACGGTTGGCGTATTCTTTCATTAGCGAGAGATCGTTAAGCGTGCCGGAGTACAGCAACCACAGCGGAATGATGGCAATCTGCATATGCAACAACCAGCGCCACAGCGGATGCGTGGAGATTCGGCGGATGGCATCGCTACAGGCCAGCAATGCCAGCGCCGCAGCCAGCCAGAAACCACTGCCGAGGCTGGTACGCGCCAGCGCACTGCCATTTTGCGCCAGTTGTGCCGCCGCCTTTCCTGCGCCCCACACCAGTAACACGAAGACGAGTTGCGCCAGAATGAGTACAAAAATGCTGCCTTTTTTTGCGGGAATAAAACAGGCTGTCAGCCAGGCGCAGCCAACGCCCACCAGCATCCAGATCGTTTGCGGCCACAGTTGCCACAGATAACGCCCCTCACCAGAGACTAAACGGTTAGGTGCGTAGCTGATAAACGGCAGCACCACTGCTATTGCCATCAGCAACAACAGTAACGTCAGAACAGGATTAATACGTAGATAAGACACGGGAAATTACTTCGTCCACCCTTTTTGTTTCAGGTAGTCGGCAGCCACTTTTTTGGCATCCCGTCCTTCCACTGCAATGCTGGCATTCAGTTGCTGCAATGTTTTTTCATCGAGGCTGGCGAAGACTGGCTGTAGCCACTGTGCCATTTGCGGATACTCTTTCAGCACCGACTCACGCACCACTGGTGCAGGCGCGTAGATAGGTTGCACGCCTTGCGGATCGCTTAAGGTTTGCAGCCCCAGCGCCGCTACCGGGCCGTCAGTTCCGTAAGCCATTGCGGCATTAACGCCAGAAGTTTGCTGGGCAGCGGCTTTAATCGTCACCGCCGTGTCGCCACCGGCCAGTGACAGCAACTGATCCTGACCGAGCTTAAAGCCATAGGCTTTTTCAAAAGCGGGTAACGCATCGGCGCGTTCGATAAACTCTGCTGAGGCCGCCAGTTTGAAGGTGCCGCCCTCTTTCAGATAACGGCTCAGGTCGGCAAGCGAAGTGAGTTTGTTTTTCTCTGCAACATCCTGACGCACGGCGATGGTCCAGGTGTTATTCGCAGGTGCGGGCGTCAGCCAGATTAACTTGTTTTGCTCTGCATCGAGTTTTTTGACTTTCTCGTAGCCTTGCCCGGCATTTTTCCACGCTGCATCGTTTTCATCTTTAAAGAAGAAAGCGCCATTGCCGGTATATTCCGGGTAGATATCAAGTTCGCCGGAAGTAATCGCCCCGCGCACCACAGGTGTGGTTCCCAACTGGACTTTATTGACCGTCGGTACGCCGTGGCTTTCGAGTACCTGTAAGATGATGTTGCCGAGTAGCGCGCCCTCGGTATCGATTTTCGAACCAACTTTAACGGGGGAAGCCGCCTGTAGCGGCAGGCTCACGGCTGCCAACATAACCAGTGAACCTGTCCAGAGCTTTGAGAGTGGCATGATGCTTTCCTCATTCTTTTACTGTTGTTTTCAGCGAATTAAGAGAAAAGCATAGTTGATAATGGCGGGGTTATCCTGAGCGGAAAGATTCAGTTGCAGAATCAGATAAATACTTAAAGGGCATATCTTGCCCCGCGTTTCTTGCCGGATGCGGCGCTACAAAGGGTGAAAATTGAACAAGTTGCAAACATCCTGTAGGCCTGATAAGCGCGGCGCATCAGGCAAAGGGCGCAAACGTCGCGCCCTTACTAAAGCATTACAGCAACTCAAACTCGCCTTTCTTAACGCGTGCGGAATCGGTGCCGATGAAGACGTTGAATTTGCCAGGCTCGGCGTCATATTTCATCTGTTGATTCCAGAACTTCAGCGCCTCAATATCGATTGGGAAGCTGACGGTCTGAGTTTCGCCCGGTTTCAGGGTGATTTTCTCAAAACCTTTCAGCTGTTTCACCGGGCGACTCATGGAAGCCGTCACATCCTGCAAGTACATCTGCACTACCGTAGACCCTTCGCGCTTACCGGTGTTCGTCACCTGCACGCTGGCGGTCACTTTACCGTCACGCTTCATGGTCGGCGCAGAAAGTTTCACATCAGAGACGGTGAAAGTGGTATAGCTCAGACCATAGCCGAACGGATAAAGCGCCCCGTTAGCTTCATCAAAATAACGCGAAGTGTATTTGTTCGGCTTGTCGGCATTATACGGACGACCGGTATTCAGATGGCTGTAGTAAACAGGGATCTGCCCGACAGAACGCGGGAAGGACATTGGCAGCTTACCGGACGGGTTGTAATCGCCAAACAGCACATCGGCAATCGCGTTACCGCCTTCCGTACCCGCAAACCAGGTTTCCAGAATCGCATCAGCCTGCTGATCTTCTTTCACCAGCGCCAGCGGACGCCCGTTCATCAGCACCAGCACCAGCGGTTTACCAGTGGCTTTCAACGCCGCAATCAAATCACGCTGACTTTGCGGAATAGTGATATCGGTACGGCTGGAGGCTTCATGCGCCATCCCCTGGGCTTCACCGACCACAGCCACTACCACATCAGATTGTTTCGCGGTCTGCACCGCTTCATCAATCATCTCTTGCGGCGAGCGCGGATCGACTTTGACTGCTTCTTCATACTGATTCAGGAAATCGATAATGCCTTTGTCACTGGTGACGTTCGCCCCTTTGGCATACAGCACCTTACCGTTTTCACCGACGGCATTTTTAATCCCGGTCAGTACAGTCACGGATTGATCGGCGACACCGGCTGCGGACCAGCTGCCCATCACGTCACGTTTGCTGTCCGCCAGTGGACCAACCACCGCAATGGTTGCCGATTTTTTCAGCGGCAGGGTTTCAAGGCGGTTTTTCAACAACACCAGGCTTTCGCGCGCCACTTCACGTGCTTCTTTGCGGTGCAGGCGGCTTTCAGCATTGGTATCCACCGGGTCAGACTCTTTCGGACCGAGATGGCTGTATGGGTCGTTAAACAGCCCCATATCATATTTAACGTTCAATACGTGGCGGGCAGCGTCGTCCAGCTCTTCCATCGTCACTTTGCCAGACTTGATCAACCCAGGCAGATACTTCGAGTAATACTCGTCGCTCATGCTCATGTTGATCCCGGACTTAAGCGCCACGCGCACCGCATCTTCCGGGTCTGCCGCCGTACCGTGTTTGATCAACTCTTTGATTGCGCCATGATCGGAAACCGTGATGCCTTTAAAGCCCCACTGATCGCGCAGGACATCTTTCAGCAGCCAGGAATCAGAAGTTGCAGGCGTGCCGTTGAGTGAGTTCAGCGCCACCATCACCGCGCCGCTGCCTGCGTCCAGCCCCGCTTTGTACGGCGGCATATAGTCATTAAACAAACGCTGCGGGCTCATATCGACGGTGTTGTACTCTTTACCGCCTTCTACCGCGCCGTAAGCAGCAAAGTGTTTGACGCTGGTCATCACCGAGTAGCGATCTGCCGGGCTTTTACCCTGCATCGCTTCCACCATGGTTTTACCCATAGTTGAGGTGAGATACGTATCTTCACCAAAACCTTCGGAAGCGCGACCCCAGCGAGGATCGCGCGAGACATCGACCATCGGCGCCCAGGTCATGTTCAGGCCATCGTCCGCCGCTTCATAAGCAGAAACGCGCCCGACGGTTTTCACTGCGTCGAGGTTAAAAGAGGACGCAAGACCGAGGCTAATCGGGAAGACGGTGCGCTGACCATGCAGCACGTCGTAGGCAAAGAAGAGAGGAATTTTCAGGCGGCTCAGTTCCATCACCTGATCCTGCATGGCGCGGATATCCTGACGTGTGACGGTATTGAAAATCGCCCCCACCTGCCCGTCTTTGATCATCTCGCGGATCGCCTCTTTCGGGTTATCCGGGCCAACGCTGATTAAACGCAGCTGACCAATTTTCTCATCGACCGTCATTTTCTTGAGCAGTTCGGTGACGAACGCATCCCGCGCTTCGGGCGTTAATGGATGGTTGCCGAATAAATCATCCGCCAGTGCTGGCTGTAGGGCCAGACTCACCGCGATACCTACTGAACATAGCCATTTCATGTGGATTATTCTTCCTCTGTTGCCCGACGTGGCAGCGAAAATGGTGCAAAAGCGGTAGTTTGCCATAAGCCTGATGGAGAGAGAAAAAGAAAGCTCAGTTTATTGTCTGAATTTTCAAAATATTCACTCGCTGAATTGTCATACAAGGCGCTATTCTAGTTTGTGATGTTTTTTCGCCACCACAAGGAGTGGAAAATGTCTTCCATGACAACAACTGATAATAAAACCTTTTTGAATGAACTTGCCCGTCTGGTCGGTTCTTCACACCTGCTCACCGATCCCGCAAAAACGGCCCGCTATCGCAAGGGCTTCCGCTCCGGTCAGGGTGACGCGCTGGCCGTTGTTCTTCCAGGCTCGCTACTGGAATTGTGGCGAGTACTGAAAACCTGCGTCACCGCCGACAAAATTATTCTGATGCAGGCCGCCAATACCGGTCTGACCGAAGGCTCCACGCCAAATGGTAACGATTATGATCGCGATATCGTGATCATCAGCACCCAGCGCCTCGACAAGCTGCATGTTCTCGGTAAGGGCGAACAGGTGCTGGCGTATCCTGGCACCACGCTCTATTCGCTGGAGAAAGCTCTCAAACCATTAGGCCGCGAACCGCACTCGGTGATTGGTTCATCGTGTATTGGCGCATCGGTTATCGGCGGCATCTGTAATAACTCTGGTGGCTCGCTGGTGCAGCGTGGTCCGGCGTATACCGAAATGTCGTTATTCGCACGCATAGATGAAAACGGCAAGCTGACGCTGGTTAACCATCTGGGAATTGATCTGGGTGAAACGCCGGAGCAGATCCTCAGCAAGCTGGATGACGATCGCATCAAAGAAGATGATGTGCGCCACGATGGCCGTCACGCCCATGATTATGACTATGTTCACCGCGTACGAGATATTGAAGCCGACACGCCCGCACGTTATAACGCTGACCCGGATCGCCTGTTTGAATCCTCCGGTTGCGCTGGCAAACTGGCCGTCTTCGCAGTGCGTCTGGATACCTTTGAAGCGGAAAAAAACCAGCAGGTATTTTATATCGGCACCAACCAGCCGGAAGTACTGACCGAGATCCGCCGCCATATTCTGGCTAATTTCGAAAATCTGCCGGTTGCCGGGGAATATATGCATCGGGATATCTACGATATCGCGGAAAAATACGGCAAAGACACCTTCCTGATGATCGATAAACTTGGCACCGACAAGATGCCGTTATTCTTTAATATCAAGGGACGTACCGATGCGATACTGGAGAAGGTGAAGTTCTTCCGACCACACTTTACCGATCTCGCAATGCAGAAATTCAGTCATTTGTTCCCCAGTCATTTGCCGCCACGCATGAAAAGCTGGCGCGATAAATATGAACATCATCTGCTGTTAAAAATGGCGGGGGATGGCGTGGGCGAAGCAAAATCCTGGCTGGTAGATTTTTTCAAACAGGCCGAAGGCGATTTCTTTGTCTGTACGCCGGAAGAAGGCAGTAAAGCGTTTTTGCACCGTTTCGCGGCGGCAGGCGCAGCAATACGTTATCAGGCGGTACATTCCGATGAAGTCGAAGACATTCTGGCGCTGGATATCGCTCTGCGGCGTAATGACACCGAGTGGTATGAACATCTGCCGCCAGAAATCGACAGCCAGCTGGTGCATAAGCTCTATTACGGGCATTTTATGTGCTACGTCTTCCACCAGGATTACATCGTCAAGAAAGGCGTGGATGTGCATGCGCTGAAGGAACAGATGCTGGAATTGTTACGCCAGCGCGGCGCGCAATATCCTGCCGAGCATAACGTCGGTCATTTGTATAAAGCACCGGAGACGCTGCAAAAGTTTTATCGTGAAAACGATCCGACTAACAGTATGAATCCGGGGATCGGTAAAACCAGTAAGCGGAAAAACTGGCAATAAGTGGAGTAAATACGGCTGAATGCCTGATACGCAAGCATCGCATCAGGCATGGCTCAATCGAATGCCGGATGCGGCGTGAACGCCTTATCCAGCCTACGGGCGCGTCACATTTGTAGGCCTGATAAGATGCGCAAGCATCGCATCAGGCACGGACAACGAATGCCGGATGCGGCGTGAACGCCTTATCCAGCCTACGGGCGCGTCACGTTTGTAGGCCTGATAAGATGCGCAAGCATCGCATCAGGCGCGGGCAACGAATGCCGGATGCGGCGTGAACGTCTTCTCCGGCCTACGGGCGCGTCACGTTTGTAGGCCTGATAAGATGCGCAAGCATCGCATCAGGCATGGGCAACGAATGCCGGATGCGGCGTAAACGCCTTATCCGGCATACAGGCAAGCAAACTTAATCGTTCTGTGCCGTCTGCCCTGCCGCCGCCATCTGGGCGGCTTTTTGTTTTTTATAACTCAACGCCGCTGCCGGAACGGGCATCACTTTGCCGGTTTCAATCCATGTACGCAGGCGGCTGGCATCGGCAAAATGGGTATATTTGCCAAACGCATCCATCACCACCAGCGCCACCGGTTTATTATTGAAAACCGTGCGCATCACCAGGCAATGCCCTGCGGCATTGGTAAAGCCCGTTTTGGTTAGCTGGATATTCCAGTTATCGCGATACACCAGATGGTTAGTATTGCGGAATGGCAGCGTATATGACGGATTAGAGAAGGTCGCCATATCTTCACGGGTGGTACTTAACTGACCGATCAACGGATATTGTTTGGTGGCAATCAACAATTTGGTCAGATCACGGGCAGTCGAAACGTTATGCACTGATAGCCCGGTCGGTTCAACGAAGCGCGTGTTACTCATCCCGAGAGCTTTTGCTTTCGCATTCATTGCTTTAATAAAGGCGTTATAACCACCAGGATAATGGTGCGCCAGGCTTGCCGCCGCACGGTTTTCCGAAGACATCAGCGCCAACAACAGCATCTCTTTACGGCTGATTTCGCTGTTCAGTCGTACGCGCGAATAGACCCCTTTCATCTCCGGCGTCTGGCTGATGTCTACTTTTAGTTTCTCATCCAGCGGCAGTCGTGCATCCAGCACAACCATCGCAGTCATTAATTTGGTGATTGAGGCAATCGGACGCACCAGATCAGGGTGGTTCGAATAGATCACTTTGTTGGTATTAAGATCAACAATCATCGCACTACCGGAAGCGATTTCCGGCTGCGAAGCGGTGGTAGCGGCTGCCGTTTTCGCAGCGGCCTGCGGTGCAAAAGGCACAGCCAGCATCAGGGCCAGGCTAAATAAAGAAACTCGAAATTTCGGCATGATGAGCATTCAAATAGTGGTTCACGCGCACGGGTTGCGCACCGCCGGAGTAAGGATTTACTGAGGCTAGCGAAGCCATCATAACGAGCAAAAAGTGCGGTCGTCAAAGGAGAATCGTGAGGAAATGCTGCATTGCTGACATTTACGCCAGCAATGCAACTCAAAAGAACTTTCTAGAACAGACGATAACCGTACCCCCAAAGTATGACGGTAAGGGCGAGCAGGACTTCCAGTACCAGCACACCAATCGCCAGTGTCGAACTGGAGAAGCTAAGACCTTCCTCTTTGTTAATATTCAGGAAGCTTGGAATACCGAGATAAAGCAGATACCCCGTGTAAAACAGCGCCACCGTGCCGACCAGAGCACACAGCCAGACCAGCGGGTAAAGCGCTACCAGACCGCTTAGAAACAGCGGCGTCGCGACGTAGCCCGCGAAGACCATACAGTGCGCAAGCGACGGACGCTGTGGGTAATTGCGCGCCATCCACCAGATGACCCGCCCCATCACTGCGACCCCAGCCAGCATCACGCCATAAAACAAGACAGCCAACGCCAGTCCGGTAAACCAGGATAACTTCAGGATAGTGCCATCGCCAAAATTCCAGCCGATTTGCGTGGTGCCAATGAAGGCGCAAATCACCGGAATCGCCGCCATCAGCAAAACGTGGTGGGTGTAGTGATGAGAAATCGTTTCGTTTTCACGATTAATCACCTGCATTTCACGATCGGGATGGGAAAACAGTCCCCAGACATGGCTCATACCGCCCCCTTGTTGTGAGTTCATGAACCTGACAGTTCAAGTATAAGTCAGCTTGTGATTATTTTTTGTCCTGTCATGAAATTTGCGTCGCCTGATGAAACGCCTTTTTCTGCGCAAACAATTCACAGGGTGTATGCTTACAGACAACCAAAGGGAGACAGACTGGCCTATGGATCTTAATACGCTTATTTCACAATATGGTTATGCCGCGCTGGTACTTGGCAGTCTGGCAGAGGGTGAAACCGTGACTTTGCTGGGAGGCGTTGCGGCACATCAGGGATTATTAAAGTTTCCGCTGGTGGTTCTTTCTGTGGCACTTGGCGGCATGATTGGCGACCAGGCGCTTTATCTGTGCGGACGGCGGTTTGGCGGCAAACTGTTACGCCGTTTCTCAAAACATCAGGATAAAATTGAACGGGCACAAAAGCTGATCCAACGTCATCCGTATCTGTTTGTTATTGGTACACGTTTTATGTATGGCTTTCGGGTGATTGGTCCGACGCTGATTGGCGCCAGTCAGCTACCGCCGAAAATATTTCTACCGCTGAATATTCTCGGCGCATTTGCCTGGGCGCTGATTTTTACCACCATTGGCTACGCGGGTGGCCAGGTGATTGCGCCGTGGTTGCACGATCTTGACCAACATTTGAAGCACTGGGTTTGGTTAATTCTGGTTGTGGCTCTGGTGGTTGGTGTTCGCTGGTGGCTGAAACGGCGCGGGAAGAAAAAGCCAGATAATCAGGCGTAAAGCAGTTACCTCATGATGCGGCCTGTAGACGGATAAGGCGTTCACGCCGCATCCGACAACAGCTGCTCCATGCCTGATGCGGCGCTTGCGCGTCTTATCATGCCTACCAAAATATTACCCATTGAAATAGCCACTCACCTCATTGCACTACTCCGGCTTAAACTGCGGATTTGCCAGCATAAAACCGCCATCGACAATCAGCGACTGCCCAGTGGTGTAATTGGCGCCTTCGGAACATAGCCAGGCCACCAGGCTGGCAATCTCATGCGTTGCGCCGAAACGTCGCAGGGGAATCGAAGGCTCCGCACCAGGCTTCACATCGCCGTCATCCATTCCATTCATCGGCGTGGCAATCGCGCCAGGCGCAACCGCATTCACCAGAATCTTGTGCCGCACTAACTCCAGCGCCATCGCTTTAGTTAGCCCACCGAGCGCATGTTTAGCGGCTGTGTAAGCGCTGGCATCCGGCAACGGCGTATGTTCATGCACCGAAGTAATGTTGATGATTCGACCACCCTGCCCTTGTTTCACCATCTGGCGGGCAGCAATTTGTGAGCATAAAAATGCACCATCGACATCAACGGTAAAAATCTTTCGCCATTCGTCAAAAGCCATATCAAGAAACGGCGCTTTGGTCATTGCGCCCGCATTATTCACCAGCACATCAATACGCCCCAGCCGTTGAATGAGCTTCTCCAGCACCCTGGCACCGTCAGGTAAATTGCCGAGATCCAGTTGCACCATCTCCGCACGGACGCCGTGGCTAACTACCTCACGCGCGGTATCTTTTGCCCCTTCTTCATCAGAGTGCCAGGTAATGCCAATATCAAACCCTTGCTGCGCCAGTAATAAAGCGCACTCTTTACCTATTCCTGAATCAGAAGCGGTAATAATCGCGACCTGTGCCATTGAGTTCTCCACCTAACGCTGACTAAACGTTAAGTATAGAAGGCGCATATCCTCAGCGTTTGTAGCCCCCGCCCAGCGCACTGGTAAGTTGAATGGAGGCATCCAGCCATTGCCCTTGCAAAAGCAGGCCATTGGCTCGTTCGCGAAGCGCCGGAATTCTGGCTTCACTGACGCGGGAACCCGCGATGATGCCCGCGTTAAATCGCGCCTGTGCCAGCCCCACCACACGCAAGGCATCGCGCTCAATTTGCGCCTGATGCTGGTTTTTCTCTGCCAGTGTCTGAACCTGACTCGCCGCCCGCGCCACGTCATTCACCGCCTCGACCACCGCTTTGTTGTAGTTGGCAATCGACAAGTTGCTTTCGGCTTTCGCGATATCGAGGTTGGCGTTAAGACGGCCGCTATCGAAAATGGGTAGCGTCAGCCCCGCCGTGACGCCCATCTGTTGGGCGGAGCTACGAAAAAGATCGCTTAAATGCAAAGCATCCTGTTGCAGGAAGGCCATCAGATTGATGTCGGGATAAAATGCCGCTTTTGCTGCGTCGATGGTACTTAACGACGACTCGACATACCAATGCGCCGCCTGCAAATCTGCCCGCCGGGCCAGCAAGGAATATCCCAGTTCATCTGGAAGCTGGCTTGCCACTTTCGGCAACGTGACCGGATGCAGCTTCAATGCGCTTTTCTGATGGTTGGTGAGCGCACTTAATCGCGCCTCGATAATTTTCATCTTACCTGCGACATCGTTGAGCTGTTGCTGGGTTTTACTGGCATTAATATCGGTTTCCACACCTTCAACCGAAGAGGTAATTCCACGCTGATAGAGCTGGCGATCGGTCGCAATAATGGTGTTCTGCTCTTTTTCGATTTGCAGCAATACAGTGTTCAAAGCTGCCTGGGTTTGCCACTCCCAGTACAGGCGTGCCACGCTGCCAGCCAGCAATTGTCGGGTCTGCTCACGTTCAGCCGCCCGTGCTTTAACATTCCCCAGGCGAGCAGTAACTTCCGCCCGATTCTTTCCCCAGATATCAAGATGCCAGCCCGCCGTTAAACCAAAAGTACCGTTGGTATACCACGGCCCCGTAGTTCCTGCGGCAGGATCGTTCAGGGCAAACGGCCCCATTAACCCTTCAGCCGACATTTTTTGCCGTTGCATATCCGCAGAAAAATCTACCTGTGGGCCATCCTGAGTGGCAACTGCCTTCGCCTGGGCTTCAGCCAGTTGAATGCGCTGTTCAGCCACCTGCATATCCGGTGCGTTCTGTATTGCATTATTAATTAAGGAGGTGAGTTGATTATCGTGGTATTCCCGCCACCACAGGCTGTCTGGCCAACCGTTTTTCAATGCCGCAGGTAACGCCGTGTCCACTTGCGTGGCAGGCGTTTGCAGGCTTAACGCCTGGCGAGTTTCGTGCACAGGCGCACACCCAGCCAGAATGAGGAACAGCGGAAAACAGACGATAGCTGGATAAAAGGAATCACGATTCATGGGGAGTAATCAGGTAAGAAAAGGTGCGCGGAGATTACCGTGTGTTGCAATGTATTTTTTAGTTTCGCGTGGCAATACATCAGCAGCAATAAAACGACATATCCAGAAAAATATACAGTAAGTGAATGATATCCTCTGATTTATCTTAATCGTTTATGAATGACGGCAAAGAGTTTCATTTTTTCCTATACTTATTCAGCATTCACAAATAAAGGAACGCCAATGAAAATTATACTCTGGGCAGTATTGATTATTTTCCTGATTGGGCTACTGGTGGTGACTGGCGTATTTAAGATGATATTTTAAAATTAATTAATGTCATCAGATTCGAAAATAACGAGAATATTTCAGTCTCTCATCCTGTTGCGCTCCTGTCATGTGCATTGCTTCATATAATCACTGGCGCAAGGAGCGCGCAAGGGGCGGCCAATCGCCGCCGCCCCCTGCACCCCCGGGCTCTGGCGAACAAAATCGCCGCTGCGCGGTGCCCTCGGCTTATCCCTTACGGCTACCGGGTCGGGCGCGAGGTAACATCCCTGTAAAACGCGCCCTCAGCCCACATCCATGTGGGCTGCCCCGGCCTTCAGGGAACGCCTCGGCGATTTTGACGCCACCAAACAACCGTGCGGCCTATTGATAAAGAGCTAACACATTGTCAAAAAAACATCACTATGGTTTTTTAGAGTTTCTCGATATCAATTGCCTGAATAGCCATTGCAATATCAGGGGAATTATTCAACACCCGCACATGCTGAAATAATTCCGTTGCTTCATCATATTCTTTACGTAAATAACTCAACCACTGCTTAATCCGCGCGACGTGATATAACCCGGTATCCCCCTGTTTCTCCAGACGGGTATACTTTTGCAGCAATGCAACGACCTCCGGCCACGGCATTCGCGGTTCGTTATATTTCACCACCCGACTCAGGTTAGGAATATTGAGCGCCCCGCGCCCAATCATCACCGCGTCGCAGCCGCTGATAGCCATGCATTGTTGCGCACTCTGCCAGTCCCAGATTTCACCATTGGCAATCACCGGAATATTCAGCCGCTGGCGAATCTCGCCAATCGCCCGCCAGTCAATATGCTCCGCGCGGTACCCCTGCTCTTTTGTCCGCCCATGCACCACCAGCTCCGTAGCGCCAGCCTGTTGAACAGCATCGGCAATTTCAAATTTTTTCTCGCCACTGTCCCAGCCCAAACGCACTTTCACGCTGACGGGCAAATGCGCCGGTACGGCTTCGCGCATCGCTTTCGCGCCCTGGTAGATGAGTTCGGGATCTTTCAGTAACGTTGCCCCACCGCCGCTGCCGTTAACCGTTTTCGACGGGCAGCCGCAGTTAAGATCCACGCCCCAGGAACCTAATTCCACCGCACGGGCGGCGTTCTCTGCCAGCCATTGCGGAAACTGCCCCAGCAACTGTACGCGCACCAGCGTACCTGAAGGAGTACGGCTAGCATTTTGTAGCTCAGGACAAATGCGATGAAAAACTTTTACCGGCAGCAGTTGATCCACCACGCGAACAAACTCAGTGATGCACAGATCGTAGTCGTTAACTTCGGTCAGCAATTCGCGCACCAGAGAGTCAAGTACCCCCTCCATTGGCGCCAGTAACACACGCATATCATCACCCGCAAAAAAATGAGGCGCTATGTTAGCGCCTCCGGTCAGCGGATTAAAGGTCTGCCGAGTGAGATTGCTGCAAAGCTGCAATCCCTCTCTATGCTTGATCTATGGCAAACACGCTTTCTGTTGCGAAAAAGCAGATTTGCCTGAGTTCGCTGCTCACATCGTCATACCCAGGCGCGAAAAATAGCGATGAATTCTTAATGTGATCTGTAGCACATTTTATGAATTAATTGTATGATGAATCCATCTCATCTGGGGTGTTGATTATGAGTAAGACACTGAACATTATCTGGCAATATTTACGCGCTTTCGTCCTGATTTATGCCTGCCTGTATGCAGGCATTTTCATTGCATCCCTGCTACCGGTAACCATTCCGGGCAGCATCATCGGGATGCTGATCCTGTTTGTCCTGCTGGCCTTGCAAATTCTTCCGGCGAAGTGGGTCAATCCGGGGTGTTACGTTTTAATTCGCTATATGGCGCTATTGTTTGTGCCGATTGGCGTAGGCGTAATGCAATATTTTGATTTACTACGCGCGCAGTTTGGCCCGGTAGTGGTTTCCTGTGCAGTCAGTACGCTGGTGGTTTTTCTGGTGGTGAGCTGGAGTTCTCAACTGGTGCACGGTGAACGTAAAGTCGTAGGTCAGAAAGGATCAGAAGAATGATGGCAAATATCTGGTGGTCATTACCGCTGACGTTGATTGTCTTTTTTGCCGCCCGCAAGCTGGCGGCGCGGTATAAGTTTCCCTTGCTTAACCCGTTGCTGGTGGCAATGGTGGTGATCATTCCTTTTTTAATGCTGACCGGCATCTCTTACGACAGCTACTTTAAAGGTAGCGAAGTGCTAAACGATCTGCTGCAACCGGCGGTCGTCGCACTGGCCTATCCTTTATATGAACAGTTGCATCAGATCCGCGCCCGCTGGAAATCAATCATCACCATCTGTTTTATCGGCAGCGTGGTAGCGATGGTGACTGGGACTTGCGTGGCCTTGTTGATGGGGGCTTCACCGGAAATTGCTGCGTCAATATTACCGAAATCGGTCACTACGCCAATTGCGATGGCTGTCGGCGGCAGTATTGGCGGTATTCCGGCAATCAGCGCAGTTTGTGTCATTTTCGTCGGGATCCTCGGTGCGGTCTTTGGTCATACGTTACTTAATGCGATGCGTATTCGTACCAAAGCGGCGCGCGGTCTGGCGATGGGGACGGCTTCCCACGCCCTCGGTACGGCGCGCTGCGCTGAGCTGGATTATCAGGAAGGTGCATTTAGTTCGCTGGCGCTGGTGTTATGCGGGATTATTACTTCGCTGATCGCGCCGTTCCTTTTCCCGATTATTCTGGCAGTAATGGGCTAAAATTTGCGATGCGTCGCGCATTTTTGATGTACGTTTCACGCGTTGCATAATTAATGAGATTCAGATCACATATAAAGCCATGACAGGTTCGTAAACTGTTATCCCATTACATGATTATGAGGCAACGCCATGCATCCACGTTTTCAAACTGCTTTTGCCCAACTTGCGGATAACTTGCAATCTGCGCTGGAACCTATTCTGGCAGACAAGTACTTCCCCGCTTTGTTGACCGGGGAGCAAGTCTCTTCGCTTAAGAGCGCAACCGGGCTGGACGAAGACGCGCTGGCTTTCGCACTGCTACCGCTGGCTGCGGCCTGCGCGCGTACGCCATTGTCGAATTTTAACGTTGGCGCTATTGCACGTGGCGTGAGTGGTACATGGTATTTCGGTGCCAATATGGAATTTATTGGTGCAACAATGCAGCAAACCGTTCATGCCGAACAAAGTGCTATCAGCCACGCCTGGTTAAGCGGTGAAAAAGCGCTAGCAGCCATCACCGTTAACTACACGCCTTGTGGTCACTGCCGTCAGTTTATGAATGAACTGAACAGCGGTCTGGATCTGCGTATTCATCTGCCGGGGCGCGAGGCGCACGCACTGCGTGACTATCTGCCGGATGCCTTTGGACCAAAAGATCTGGAGATAAAAACGCTGCTGATGGACGAGCAGGATCACGGCTTTGCGTTAACTGGTGATACGCTTTCTCAGGCGGCGATTGCAGCGGCAAACCGTTCGCACATGCCTTACAGTAAGTCACCAAGCGGTGTAGCGCTGGAATGCAAAGACGGTCGTATTTTCAGCGGAAGCTACGCTGAAAACGCCGCATTCAACCCGACACTGCCGCCGTTGCAGGGTGCGTTAATTCTGTTGAATCTCAAGGGTTATGATTACCCGGATATCCAGCGCGCGGTTCTGGCAGAAAAAGCCGACGCGCCGTTGATTCAATGGGATGCAACCTCAGCAACGCTGAAAGCTCTCGGCTGTCACAGTATCG
Organism: Escherichia sp. E4742; assembly: GCF_005843885.1. NCBI lineage: Bacteria > Pseudomonadati > Pseudomonadota > Gammaproteobacteria > Enterobacterales > Enterobacteriaceae > Escherichia > Escherichia sp. E4742. Next base: position 179,425 of record NZ_CP040443.1, read on the forward strand.
ACCGCGTTCTTCTCGCTTAAGCCTGGTGCCGGATGCGGCGTGAACGCCTTATCCGGCCTACAAGTCTGGCACGCTTATAAGCGTTGCATCAGGCTTGCCAGCGCTCTCCTGATGTCGAAAATCCCGGCAAACAGTTTACCGTTTCTTGCGCAAAAGCAGCGGGTAAAGTAGCCTGATAAAAATTTCCCGAGATCGAGTCTTCTGCATGTTAAAGCGTCTGTTCTACAGCCTGTTAGTCATGATCGGCTTGCTGCTGTTGACTGTGCTCGGCCTCGATCGCTGGATGAGCTGGAAAACTGCGCCTTATATCTACGACGAGTTGCAGGATCTCCCCTACCGTCAGGTCGGCGTGGTGCTTGGCACAGCAAAGTATTATCGCACCGGAGTCATTAATCAGTATTACCGCTACCGTATTCAGGGGGCGATTAATGCCTATAACAGCGGTAAGGTGAACTATCTCTTACTTAGCGGCGATAACGCGTTGCAAAGTTATAACGAGCCGATGACCATGCGCAAAGATTTAATAGCCGCTGGCGTCGACCCCTCTGATATTGTTCTCGATTACGCGGGCTTCCGAACACTGGATTCCATCGTACGCACGCGCAAAGTGTTCGATACTAACGATTTCATTATTATCACCCAGCGTTTTCACTGTGAGCGGGCATTATTTATCGCTTTACATATGGGTATTCAGGCCCAGTGTTATGCCGTACCATCGCCAAAAGATATGTGGTCGGTACGTATTCGCGAATTTGCCGCCCGTTTCGGCGCGCTGGCTGACCTTTATATTTTTAAACGTGAGCCGCGCTTTTTAGGTCCATTGGTCCCTATTCCGGCAATGCATCAAGTGCCGGAAGATGCGCAGGGCTATCCCGCCGTCACGCCCGAGCAGTTACTTGAATTACAAAAGAAACAAGGAAAGTAGTTATGGATGTACAGCAGTTTTTTGTCGTTGCCGTTTTTTTCCTAATCCCTGTATTTTGTTTTCGCGAAGCGTGGAAAGGCTGGCATGCTGGCGCGATTGATAAACGAGTTAAAAATTCGCCGGAACCGGTGTATGTCTGGCGCGAAAAAAATCCGGGGCTCTTCTTTGCTTATATGGTGGCGTATTGTGGTTTCGGAATTTTATCTATTGGCATGATTATTTATCTTATTTTCTATCGTTAATATTCCCCTCTCCAGTTAATTATTGAGAATAATTATTACTTCACCTGATAAGCTGCGGATATCACATTCTTAACCGCAGCTATTTGTGAATCCTTTCACAGTTTAAATTTCCCCGCACGCTTAGCCTTAATATCAGTACATTATTATTTACTAAACGCTCGCCTTAATTACCTATAGCATTAAGGAAGATCACATGCCGCAACAAAATTATCTGGATGAACTCACTCCGGCTTTTACGCCTTTACTGGCGATTAAAGAAGCCTCTCGCTGTTTATTATGTCACGACGCGCCCTGTAGTCAGGCTTGCCCGGCGCAAACCGATCCGGGAAAATTTATTCGCTCAATTTATTTTCGTAATTTTAAAGGTGCTGCCGAGACAATTCGCGAAAATAACGCGCTCGGTGCCGTTTGCGCCAGAGTATGCCCTACGGAAAAATTATGCCAGCGAGGTTGTACACGTGCCGGTGTCGACGACCCGATTGATATTGGCCGCTTACAGCGTTTTGTTACTGATTTCGAACAGCAAACCGGAATGGAGATTTATCAGCCCGGCAGTAAAACGCTCGGCAAAGTGGCGATTATTGGTGCAGGCCCTGCCGGGCTACAAGCTAGTGTGACACTGACCAACCGGGGATACGACGTCACGATTTATGAAAAAGAAGCACTGCCAGGTGGTTGGCTGCGTAATGGCATTCCGCAATTTCGTTTGCCGCAATCGGTGCTGGATGCAGAAATCGCCCGTATCGAAAAAATGGGGGTGACCATAAAGTGCAATTGCGAGATTGGTAAAACACTCACGCTGGAACAATTGAAAACGGAAAACCGAGCGGTACTGGTCACCGTGGGGTTATCGAGCGGTTCTGGTCTGCCGCTGTTTGAACATAGCGACGTTGAGATTGCCGTCGACTTCTTGCAACGTGCACGACAGGCGCAGGGCAATATCAGCATCCCACAGAGCGCATTAATTATTGGCGGCGGCGATGTCGCGATGGACGTTGCCAGCACGCTGAAAGTTCTTGGTTGCCCGGCGGTGACCTGCGTTGCGCGTGAAGAGTTAGATGAGTTTCCGGCAAGCAAGAAAGAGTTCACCAGCGCTCAAAAATTGGGGGTATCGATTATCGATGGCTTTACGCCAGTGGCTGTAGACGGCAATAAAGTGACGTTTAAACATGTTCGTTTACCGGGCGAACTGACGATGGCGGCGGACAAAATTATTCTCGCTGTAGGTCAACATGCCGAACTTGCCGCTTTTTCCGCACTGGAACCACAGCGCAACACAATCGAAACGCAAAATTACCAGACCCGCGACCCGCAACTGTTTGCCGCTGGCGATATTGTTGAGGGTGACAAAACCGTGGTTTATGCAGTGAAAACCGGGAAAGAAGCCGCCGAGGCGATTCATCATTATTTAGAGGGAGCTTGCTCATGTTAACGAAAGATCTTTCTATTACCTTTTGCGGCGTGAAGTTTCCCAACCCGTTCTGCCTCTCTTCTTCGCCGGTTGGCAATTGCTACGAGATGTGCGCCAAAGCCTACGACACCGGCTGGGGTGGAGTGGTGTTCAAAACGATCGGCTTTTTTATCGCTAATGAAGTCTCACCGCGTTTTGATCATCTGGTGAAAGAAGATACCGGTTTTATCGGCTTCAAAAATATGGAGCAGATTGCTGAACATCCCCTGGAGGAGAATCTGGCCGCCCTGCGTCGGCTGAAAGAAGATTACCCGGACAAAGTATTGATCGCTTCGATTATGGGGGAAAATGAGCAGCAGTGGGAAGATCTGGCGCGTCTGGTGCAAGAAGCTGGCGCCGATATGATCGAGTGTAACTTCTCCTGTCCGCAAATGACTTCTCATGCGATGGGTAGCGATGTCGGGCAAAGCCCGGAGCTGGTAGAAAAATATTGTCGGGCAGTGAAACGTGGTTCCACGCTGCCAATGCTGGCGAAGATGACGCCGAATATCGGTGATATGTGCGAAGTGGCGCTGGCGGCAAAACGCGGCGGCGCAGATGGCATTGCGGCAATTAACACCGTCAAATCCATCACCAATATCGATCTTAATCAGAAAATTGGTATGCCGATCGTCAACGGTAAATCGAGTATTTCCGGTTATTCCGGTAAAGCGGTGAAACCGATCGCCCTGCGCTTTATTCAGCAAATGCGCACGCATCCAGAGCTGCGCGATTTCCCGATCAGCGGTATCGGCGGTATTGAAACCTGGGAAGATGCGGCGGAGTTTTTATTGCTCGGCGCGGCAACGTTACAGGTGACCACTGGCATCATGCAGTACGGTTATCGCATTGTGGAGGATATGACGAGCGGGTTGTCGCATTATCTTGCCGATCAGGGGTTTGATTCGTTGCAGGAGATGGTTGGCCTGGCGAATCATAATATTGTTCCGGCAGAAGATTTAGACCGCAGCTATATCGTCTATCCCCATATCAATCTCGATAAATGTGTTGGCTGTGGGCGCTGTTACATTTCCTGTTACGACGGCGGTCATCAGGCGATGGAATGGAACGAGAAAACGCGCACGCCGCATTGTAATACCGAAAAATGCGTTGGTTGTTTGCTTTGCGGTCATGTTTGCCCGGTGGGTTGTATCGATCTCGGGGAAGTGAAGTTTAAGAAGGGAGAGAAAGAACACCCGGTAACGTTGTAAAACCAGCGTTGCATCCGGCATTTGGCTCCTGTCGCCGGATGCGGCGTGAACGCCTTATCCGGCCTACAAAACAATATAAATCAATATGTTGTTCTCATTGTAGGCCGGATAAAACGCGCCAGCGTTGCATCCGGCATTTGGCTCCTGTCGCCGGATGTGGCGTGAACGCCTTATCCGGCATATAAAACCATATAGATCAGTATGTTGCGCTCATTGTAGGCCGGATAAAACGCGCCAGCGTTGCATCCGGCATTTGGCACCGATTGCCGGATGCGGCGCATCCGGCAATACCCACAATCACATCACTTCTTACGCGCGTATTTCAGTGAATCCAGCGCCACGGCGAAGATAATAATCGCCCCTTTGATGATGTACTGCCAGTACGGGTTTACGCCGATGTACGTCAGGCCATAGTTAATGACCGTAAAGATAATTACCCCGGTCACTACACCAATGACCGTCCCCACACCGCCGCTGAACGATACGCCGCCCACCACGCACGCCGCGATAGCATCCAGCTCATACATGAAGCCGAGGTTGTTGGTGGCAGAGCCGATACGTCCAGCTTCTAACATCCCGCCGAAGGCATAGAACACGCCAGACAGCGCGTAGATCATCAGCAGGTTCAGGCCGACGTTAACACCAGATACTTTTGCCGCTTCCGGGTTACCGCCAATGGCAAAAATGTTCTTACCAAAACGGGTTTTGTTCCACAGCACCCAGACGAATGCCACGGCAATCAGCGCGTAGAAGGTGATGTAAGAGAGCCGGAAACTCCCCAGTGCAATAAATCCCTGGGCAAAGGTGGAGAAGCCGCTATCAAAACCAGAAATCGGCGACGCCCCCACAAAGTCGTAATAGAGCGAGTTGATGCCGTAGACGATAATCATCGTGCCAAGCGTGGTAATAAACGGCGTCACGTTGAGATAAGCAATGATCAGGCCGTTAATTAAACCGATAACCGCGCCAATAGCACAGACAATCAGAATAACCAGCGCAATCGGCATCGTCGCCATTTCCGGGAACACTTTGTTAGCGTTATCCATGGACTGCAATAACGTCGCTGCCACCACTGCCGCCAGCCCTACCTGACGACCAGCGGAAAGATCGGTCCCCTGGGTGACAATTAACCCTGCCACGCCGAGCGCGATAATAATACGCACCGATGACTGGGTGAGAATATTACTTAAGTTCAACAGACTTAAAAACGTTGGGTCCTGGAAAATTATAATGGCCAGCAAAACTAAAAGAACGACGTAAATACCGCCCTCTTTCAGGTAAGTAAGAAAACTTTTCTTATTTAACGCACTCATGGGAAGCCCCTAATCTTAAAGGTGCAAAGACGCAAGACGCAGAATTTCGTTTTGCGTTGTTGTTTTTGTATCGACAATTCCGGAAACGAGGCCATTGCTCATAACCAGAATACGGTCTGTTATCCCTAACAACTCTGGCATTTCAGAGGAGATAATAATAATCCCCTTGCCTTTCTTCGCCAGTTCGGCAATTAACTGATAAATTTCAAACTTCGCTCCGACATCAATACCGCGCGTCGGTTCGTCGAGCATTAATATTTCTGGTTGCGTTAGCAGCCAGCGACCAATAATCACCTTTTGCTGATTACCACCTGAGAGCGAACCAATTTGCGTCCGATGCCCCGGTGTTTTTACCCGCATCGAATCAATGACCCACTGGGTATCGCTTTTCATTCGCGAATTATCCAGCAAGCCAACTTTGTTTTTGTAATTGCGAATATTGGAAATTAACGAGTTAAAGCCAATATCCAGATAGGCGTAAATTCCCGTTGAACGGCGCTCTTCGGTGACCAGTGCGAATCCGTGGTTAATGGCTTCGTTGGCGTTATGGTTATTGATCTTTTTGCCATGCAACGTAATGGTGCCAGCAGATTTCTCGCGAATGCCAAATAACGTCTCAACAATATCGGTACGTTTCGCCCCCACCAGCCCGGCAATACCGAGGATCTCCCCTTTATGCAGGTCAAACGACACGTCGCGAATCGATGGCTGGCGTAGTGACGTCAGGTTACGCACTTCGAGGATCACTTCACCTGGCGTGTTTTGTTTGTCAGGGAAACGCTGGTTAAGCGATCGACCAACCATCATAGCGATGATCTTGTCCATCGTCAGCCCTTCCAACGGTTCGGTAGCGATCCACTGACCGTCGCGCAATACGGTGACTTCATCACATAACTGGAAAATCTCTTCCATTTTATGCGAGATATAGACAATACCGCAGCCGCGTTCTTTTAATTTACGAATAATAGTAAACAGATGATTGACCTCTTTTTCGGTTAACGAAGAAGTCGGTTCATCCATAATCACGATTTTCGCGTTATAGGAAAACGCTTTGGCGATTTCGATCATCTGCATTTGCGAAACAGATAATGTGCCGACGCGCGCACGCGGATCGATATCAATATCCAGTTCATCAAAAATCGCTTTAGTTTCGCGGTACATTTTGTCCTGATCAACAAACATGCCTTTGGTGGGATATCGCCCCAGCCACATGTTGTCCATCACCGAACGTTGTAATACCAGGTTTAACTCCTGGTGTACCATCGAAATACCATTTTCCAGTGCTTCTTTGGCAGAATGAAAATCGATCTCTTTACCCTGGAATAAAATGGTACCGGAATCTTTTTGATAAATACCAAACAGGCATTTTAATAATGTTGATTTTCCCGCGCCGTTTTCCCCCATTAACGCATGGATAGAATGTGGTCGGACTTTTAAATTAACGTTATCAAGTGCCTTAACACCAGGAAAAGACTTGTTGATACCGCTCATTTCCAACAAGTATTCACCTGATGACGGAGTCGTTGAGCTGACCATATAATTTTACCTTGTTGGCCATACAATAAGGGCGCAGTAAACAACTGCGCCCGTTCAGTCTTATTTCTTGCTGAATTCAGCCAGGTTATCTTTGTCTACGCCAACATAAGGTACGCGAACCACTTTGTTGTCGATTTTCCAGTTGGTGCCGTCAGCGGCGCCCTTGCCATCGGCCAGGTTTTTCGCCAGATCAAAAGTCGCTTTCGCCTGGTTGTTGGCATCATTCAGTACGGTACCCGCCAGCGCACCGGATTTCACCAGCGCCAGAGCTTCTGGCAGCGCATCGACGCCAAACACCGGAATGCTGGACTTGTTGTGTGCTTTCAGCGCTTCAACCGCACCCATTGCCATCGCATCGTTGTTAGCAATAACCACTTCGATTTTGTTGGCGTTCGGGCCAGACAACCAGGCGTCCATCTTATCTTTCGCCTGAGCGGTGTCCCACATAGCGGTATCTAACTGTAACTGTTCAGTTTTGATGCCTTTGTCGTTCAGCTCTTTAATCACGTAAGTGGTGCGTGCTTCTGCATCCGGATGGCCCGGCTCGCCTTTCAGCAGTACGAACTGAATCTGACCGTCTTTGTTCAGATCCCAACCCTGATTCGCCGCCCAGTGTTTAGCAATCAAATCGCCCTGAATAATGCCGGACTCTTTGGAGTCAGTACCAACGTAGTAGGCTTTGTCATAGCTATCCAGCGCCTTACGGGAAGGCTCTTTGTTGAAGAAAACGATTGGTACGTTTTGTCCGCGCGCTTTCTCAATCACCGTACCCGCAGCTGCCGGGTCAACCAGGTTGATTGCCAGCGCCTTCACCCCTTTCGCCAACAGCACGTCAATCTGATCGTTCTGCTTGGACTGGTCATTCTGTGAATCATTCATCAGCAACTGGACGTCTGGTGCTGCTTTCGCATCCTGTTCGATAGCCTTACGCACGACAGACATAAAGTTATCGTCATATTTATAAATCGTCACACCAATACGGGTATCAGCAGCGTGTGCAGCGGCGCCGAATAACATGCTGGCCATCACAGCAGACAGGGTTAACACCTTCTTATTCATGGTATCTCCGGTTTTTCTTATGCAGGGTAGTGCTTGAGATAAATGCTCGGCGGGCCAGTATGGTTAATGAAGTGTTACTGAACGCCGAAGCTCATTTTTAAAAATCCGTTCGTCCATGCCCGGTAACGCTCCATAAAACGGCTCTAATTGTTGTTATGACGCCATAACTTCGATAAAAGCGATCATCCGCTGTTACATACAAGTTACAACGTTAAAACGGTGCAATCATAGCTACCACATTGTTAACATACTGTGAAACCACTCACAAATTGAAAGCGGTTACATCCTCTGATTTGCTCAGTTAGTGATCGCCGCCGCATTCTGGCGTATTGCGACAGAATGGCGGCGCACTAACGTCGGCATAAAACAGTGGCTGGCACGCGGATCAATGTTGCCTGCTGCCCCCTGCAAGGCCAGTTCAGTGGCTAATTTTGCCATCGAAGCAATGGGATAACGCACGGTCGTTAATTGCGGGTCGGTGTAACGAGCAATGGGGATATCATCGAAACCGATGATTGAGAGATGTAACGGAATCGCAATGCCATTATCTTTTAATGCCGTCAGAGCGCCAGCGGCCATATTGTCGTTATAGGCAAATACAGCGGTAAGTTGTAGATTGCGCCCGAGTAGTTCAACCATCGCCGCCTCGCCGCCTGGCATATCCGGCGTACCCGTGCCAATCCAGCTTTCCGGCGGAACAATATCCTGCTCTTTCAGCGCGCTTATCCAGCCAGCTTTACGCATTGCGTCATCTTCAATGCTGTGACTGGAAGAGAGATAGCCGATACGTTGATGACCGTTATTCAGCAACATGCGCGTCGCCATTCTGGCACCGCTGATATTATCCAGACAAACACAGCGATGGGCATAGCCTGGCACAACCCGATTGATGAGCACCATGCCGGGAATGTTGTCCATAAATTGCGCCAGCTCGTCGTCACTTAACGCTTTTGAATGAACGATCAACGCGTTACAACGCTGGCGAATTAACACCTCAATGGCATGACGCTCTTTTTCCGCTTCATGATAGCTATTGCCAATCAACACATATTTCTGATGTTGCTGGGCAACGAGATCGACGGCTTTAACCAATGCGCCGAAAAATGCATCTGAAACATCCATGACCACCACACCGATGGTATCGCTCACCTGAGTTGCCAGCGCCTGTGCATTGGCATTTGGCCGATAATCCAACTCACTCACCGCTTTCATAACTGCTTCACGCGTGTCGGCACTTACCAGCGTGCTGTTATTGAGCACCCGGGAAACCGTTGCCACAGAGACGCCAGCCTGACGCGCTACATCACGAATGGTGATCATATTCACTACCTGTTATGAGAATGCAGTAGGTTACTGCTTGCTGGCGGCTATTTTGTCAGCACTGAATACAGGACTTCGTGAATCGAGTCACAGCAATGGAAACGGTTACAGCCGTTTTGTTAATGAATGTGATCCAGATCGTTATCTGGATGTTTTAGATAATGCAGGTCCGGCAGCGCGCAAGGTTAACTGACGCCAGAGCCATTCCACCGGCCCCTGAGGGAAGTAACGCAGCCAGATAACAGAGAAAAGCAGGTTCGCCAGCCATACCGGAATCACAAAAGCCAGCAACTCCAGGCGGTCAAACTGCATAAACAAACCGAGGTGGTAAAACAGCGTGGTACAAATCAGCGTTTGCAGTAGATAATTGGTTAGCGCCATCCGTCCGACGCAGGCGATTGCCAGCACCAGCCTGAAGCGGCTTAATTGCGGCCAAAAGCCATAAAACAGCGACGCATAGCCAATTGCCTGAAACGGCGCGCTAAGTTCACGCGGCATTTGAAGTAAGAAGGCACACCAGCGATACGCCCAGTCCAGCCGCCATTGCAGTGCGATAGCAGGAAGGTTAATCAGCACACCAATTGCCACCAGCACAAAACCGGTACGACGATAGTGACGTAAGCTGAACTGCCCTTTCAGCCAGCCGCTACGCATCAGCGCAGCGCCAATTAACATCATCCCTGCCAGTTGCCAGCCATACTGCGCGCCCAGTGCCAGTAAACTGTTGCCGACGCCATCGGCACGGTTACTGATCGCTTCAACGCCGCCATGAAGTTTCCAGTATTTTTCATACAAAATGGCCGATGCATCGGGCGTCCAGGCGCGGCTGGTCTGGCTGTCAGAAATCAACCCCAGCAACAGCAAAACGCCAATACCCACCAGATACAGCATCACGCCAGTATTAAATAAACTTTTTACCGATGGCGCATCGCGCACCAGTCGCCAACTGATTAAGCCTACCAACCCGTAAGCCAGCAGGATATCGCCGTCCCAGAATAATAAACCGTGAATAAAGCCCAGCAAGACTAACAGTGTTAACCGCGACTGGATCCAGCGTCTGCCGCGCGGCAGCAACATTTGCAGGCCCGCGCCAAACAGCAGCGCAAAAAGCGTGAGGAATTTTACCTGGCCGATGAGATCCAAAAACGCCCAAGTCCAGGCGTCGGACGGGGTAATAGTGCCATACCAGGCGGGATTGAGATAAGCCGCCTTTGGTAAACCAAAGGCGCTGATGTTTAATAGCAGGATCCCCAGAATGGCGACGCCGCGAACAAAATCGAGCGTGACGTTGCGCTCCATGGTTCCTGCCTTTTAATCAGTTGTGATGACGCACAGCGCGCAGAAACTCGTGCCGCGTATTCTGACTGGATTTGAACAAACCACCGAGGGAGGTCGTTGTCGTGGCGCTGGTTGCATCGCGGATGCCACGCGCTTTCACGCAGTAATGCACCGCGTCGATGGAGACAGCCACGTTATTGGTCCCCAGCAGCGTTTGCAGCGCAATGAGAATTTGCTGAGTCAGACGTTCCTGCACCTGCGGGCGCTGGGCAAAGAACTGCACGATGCGATTAATTTTCGACAGGCCAATCACCGAATCTTTCGGGATATACGCTACCGTCGCTTTGCCATCAATAGTGACAAAATGGTGCTCGCAAGTGCTGGTCAGGGTGATATCGCGCACGGTGACCATTTCATCGACCTTCATTTTGTTTTCAATGAGGGTGATTTTCGGGAAATTGGCGTAATCCAGACCGGAGAAAATTTCATCGACATACATTTTAGCGATGCGATGCGGCGTTTCCATCAAACTGTCATCAGCGAGGTCGAGATTCAATAGCTGCATGATTTCAGTCATATGACCGGCGATAAGGCTTTTGCGCGTTTCGTTATCCATTTCATGCACGGGCGGGCGCAGCGGTGTTTCCAGTCCTCGCGCAACTAACGCTTCATGAACCAGGGCCGCTTCTTTACTGAGTGATGGCATTTATGTTTTCTCCTGCAGGTGTGACGCCTCCGCCCTGCGTGGGGGCAAAGTTATTAAGCTGATTAGCAGCCCGATTATTGTGCGTGAGGTGGCGCACATAATCCAGTATTCACAGCGATAATTATTGTAATTGCCGCTGCCTTTCAGCGTTAGATGTTAAAACATCGTTATGCAAATGCGGAAGTGAAAGTTACTCACAGCGCATTGAATAAACGGTATGATGGCTAAAATGCAAACAACACAACAAGGAGCCACGCATGGAAATGCTCGAAGAGCACCGCTGTTTTGAAGGCTGGCAGCAACGCTGGCGGCACGACTCCAGTACCTTAAATTGCCCGATGACGTTCAGCATCTTTCTCCCACCGCCCCGCGACAACGCCCCTCCGCCGGTGCTGTACTGGCTTTCAGGTTTAACCTGCAATGACGAGAACTTTACCACCAAGGCAGGCGCTCAGCGCGTAGCGGCAGAACTGGGGATTGTGCTGGTGATGCCAGACACCAGCCCGCGCGGCGAACAGATTGCTAACGATGATGGCTACGATTTAGGCCAGGGTGCGGGGTTTTATCTCAACGCCACGCAAGCGCCGTGGGCGACGCATTACAGGATGTATGATTATCTGCGCGATGAATTACCGACGCTGATTCAATCGCAATTTAACGTCAGCGATCGCTGTGCTATTAGTGGCCATTCGATGGGGGGTCATGGCGCATTGATTATGGCGCTGAAAAATCCTGGCAAATACACCAGCGTTTCGGCCTTTGCGCCGATTGTGAATCCGTGCTGCGTCCCGTGGGGAATCAAAGCGTTTAGCACCTATTTAGGTGAGGACAAAAATGCATGGCTGGAATGGGACAGTTGCGCGCTGATGTATGCCAGTCATGCGCAGGATGCGATCCCGACGCTTATCGATCAGGGTGATAACGATCAGTTTCTTGCCGACCAGCTTCAACCTGCGGTGCTGGCAGAAGCCGCGCGTCAGAAAGCGTGGCCGATGACGCTACGTATTCAACCTGGTTATGATCACAGTTATTACTTCATTGCTTCTTTTATAGAGGATCATCTGCGCTTCCATGCGCAGTATTTACGGGAATAATCACCAGAAAAGGGTATTTTCCAGCGCTGCACTAAAATTACGTTCATCTGCGTGCAGGGCTGGAGACTTCTGGTTCAAATCAGTCTGTTGCTGACGAACCGGAAGCCACCCAGCTCCTTCGCCGCAGGAAGCATTATCGTTGAAGTTACGCATTTCTGCTTCGAACAATATCGCATCAAGATTTTGCAATTTATTAAGTGCACGCAGAAGAGAAATGAGGGTATCAAGATTTAAACTTCCCCCCTTTTCAATCCGCTTTATCGTCGCAACGCCCACCAATGCGCGATCGGCTAACTGCTGCTGGGTCAATGATAATGAGTGCCGCGTTTCCTTAATACGCGCGCATAGCGATAAAATAATTTCATCATTATTCATTGTGTTATATTTCATTCTACACATCCTTTTTTCTTGGCTGTAATTTGCTAAGGCAACCATGATAAGTTTCCCGATATTTAGCGCTCATATCCTTTCCGGTTTCATACATCGCGGCGATAATCTCATCCAGGGTGATGCATGGCTCACTGATGCGACTCAACGCCATGGTTGCCGCATTGATGGCTTTTACGGCTGAGATAGCATTTCGCTCAATACAAGGAATTTGTACCTGTCCACCAACAGGATCGCAGGTCAAACCTAAATGGTGTTCCATCGCAATTTCAGCCGCGCTGAGCACCTGCGCCACTGACCCGCCCATGAGTTCTGCTAATCCTGCTGCCGCCATCGAACTGGCAACGCCTATTTCCCCCTGGCAACCAACTTCAGAGCCCAGAATAGATGCATTTTGTTTGAACAGAATGGCGATAGCGCCGGCGGTAAGAAAAAAGCGGGTAACGGCGGAAGTATCAAGCTCGTGATAAAATTTATCATACCAGCACAACACCGCGGGGATAATGCCACTTGCGCCATTGGTGGGGGCGGTCACCACTCGTCCTCCGGCGGCATTTTCTTCGCTCACCGCAATGGCAAAAGTATTGACCCAATTGAGCGCCGTCAAGAAGTCATTAGTATATCCCTTCGCCTGCAATGATTTATACAAAGCGCAGGCGCGTCGGGGAACTTTATACGGACCGGGAAGTAATCCTTCTGTATGCATACCACGATGAATCGCATCCTTCATTACTAGCCACTTTGTATTGAAGTTATCATGCAGAAAAGTAGCAGCATGGAATTGCAGTTCATTTTTCATCATTAATGCTGCAACAGATAACCCATTTTGCTGGCAAAGCATTAACAATTCTTTTGCATTCTGGAATTCATAAGGATATGACGCGGTAGCGGAGGAAATAATCGCCTCTCCGGCTTTTTGCACCTGACCGTCGCCGACAGAAAACCAGGTTTCTTCATAAAGCGTAAACCAGTCATCTTTGGCACGAAATGTCATCGCATAGGGATGTCCCGGGTGCGCCTGTGGATTAGAAAGAATAGAAATACCAACATTTATACCTGGTGAAATTTCCAGCATCGCCTCGGTTTCTGCACGCCTGATGGCGGCCATTTCCATGCGGATGTCCACACTGTCAGGTAAGTGGCCTTGCAAACCGAGATAAATCGCCACATCAACATTATGGCACTTGCGGCTTAATGACAGCGCACCATAAAGTTCGACATCAATTTTCCGCAATAGCGGCAACATTTCTCGCTGTTTCAATTGTGAAACAAAATTATAAGCCGCACGCATTGGTCCGACAGTGCGGGAACTGGATGGACCCAGAACTATTTTGAATATATCTACACAGCTTTCCATTTCTGCAAATGATTCCTTCAACTCAGAAAATTAGTCATTAGTTATATCGTAGTAAAGATATCAAAAACGATACGTTTAGCACCTTATTATTCCAGGGTATCAAAAAGAGCACTTTTTTATCTTTTATTTAACATTCACAACTGTGATTGTTGGATACATTTGCATATACAAAATCTTATTATAATCTTTGTAGCGAAAAAGGAGCGGTAAATGACGATTATTTATTTCTTGTCGCCAACAGGCGTCGGCAACATCAAAAAATGCCTGCAAGATTATTTACAATATTTAAAAATACCCCCCCAGTTTTTTTTGTTAACGATACATCACAGCGTTCAGATAAATAAAGATTATTTAAAGCTTACGTTACCTGATTATATTGTCAGTACTGCTTTTTATGCTGGTTTACGACTCTGCGCAGATGATCAACGATTTGATTTCTTCCGCAAACCTCCCGTCTTACCTAATCATGGGATTATTGCCTTTGATATGGATTCCACTTTTGTTGAAGAAGAAGGCGTCGATGAAATAGCTCGTATCCTGGGAATATCTGAAAAAATCACAACGTTAACCCGTGAGGCAATGGAGGGAAAAATCGATTTTGATACCAGTTTTACCCGTCGAATTGGCATGCTTAAAGGAACGCATAAAGATATTTTGCATCAGGTTTGTGAACAAATGACCTTGTCACCAGGTCTTGCGACTATTCTTCCCATTCTTAAAGAGAAAGGATTCAAGACAGCAATCATATCTGGAGGATTAGATATCTTTACTGAGCGATTAAAAGAAAAATATCACCTCGATTTTTCATTTTCTAATTCCGTTAGTATTCAGAATGATGTCTTAACTGACACCATCGCCTTACCCATTATGAATGCAGAAAAGAAAAAGCAAACGCTGATAAATCTGGCGATAAAGTTAACTATTTCCCGTGAAAATATCATTGCCTGTGGAGATGGCGCTAATGATATTCCTATGCTTCTGCATGCCGGAAATGGCGTGGCATGGAAAGCAAAGCCTAAAACTCGGGAAAAAATTGCTAACCAGATTAATTTTAATGGTTTCGAGTCGCTTCTCTTTTTTATTGAAGAAAAATTATAGCGCCATAAGGTTCACAGAAAAGGTAACTCACGATGAACTTGAAAAACTTTATTTTTAGCCAGACTGATCAACCTGTGGTTAAAGAAAAAAAAGACATTGATCACGACTATAAAAAATTTCGTGTTGAAATTATAACCTCCGTCTTTATCTCTTATGCCGTGTTTTACTTAACCCGCAAGAATTTCTCTGCGGCCATGCCGGCGATGTTAACGGATACTTCATTAACCGCACAAGATTTCGCCATCATGTCGTCTATATTTTACATTCTTTATGGTTCCATGAAGTTTGTAGGTGGCATGTTAGTTGATAAAATCAATCCTCGAGCAATGACCGGCCCCGTACTTATTGGCGTCGGTATTGTTAACATCCTTTTTGGTTTTTCAGACAGCGTTACCGCGTTCTATATTTTGTATAGCCTTAATGCCATCCTTCAGGGCACCAGTTTTCCGCCGATGGCAAAAATCATGGCCTCCTGGTTCTCAAAAAATGAACGCGGGCGCTGGTGGGCTGTCGTTGAAGCGGCGCATAATATAGGCGGTAGTCTTGCGCCCTTAATTACAAGCTTTGCCATTGCGTTTAGTGGTAGCTGGAAAATGGGCTTTTATGTTCCGGGTGTAATCTCGCTGGCTATGGGGGTTGCCGCCCTGTTTACGATAAAAGATCGTCCCGGCACATTAGGATTGCCTAACGTAGGTAAATGGCGCGAGGACCCGACAGAACTCGCTCAAGTTAAAGCAAGCCCGGTTAATCTAAGTTTTTGGCAAATTTTCGTTAAATATATTCTTACCAACCCATTAGTTTGGATCATTATCCTCGGGGATATGTCGGTCTATATTGCGCGTACTATCCTTAATGACTGGCCACAAATTTACTATTCTCAGGTACATAACTGGAGTCTGATTAAAGCAAACTCCATTATATCCTGGTTTGAAGCAGGCGGACTGGTTGGGGGGTTATTGGCAGGGTACTTATCCGATTTTATGTTTAAAAGTAACCGCTGGATGACCGGATTAATCTTTGCCATCGCCTTATGTGTTTGCATCGTTCTCGTGCCGCTCGTGCAGGATGTCTCCTACACCTTAACTGCGATTCTTTTTACTATCATGGGATTTGCGTTGTATGGACCGCATATGTTATTCGCTGTCGGGTGTCTGGATGTAACACATAAAGATGCAGCAGGTTCCATTACGGGATTCAGGGGTTTGTTTAGCTATGTAGGCGCCGCAATGGCAGGGGTTCCGGTAATTCTGGTGAAAAATAGCTGGGAATGGTCAGGCGTATATATTTATGCGGTCATAGCCATTTTGCTTACGACATTTTCACTGGCCCTGCTGGCGAAATTCCACCGATTGTAAATTCAGAGCAAGATGTTAAAAACATTATGCCCGGCGGTATTCGCGCCGGGCATCTCCTCATCAGAAGCGATAATCCACAGCCATAAAGTAACGACGTCCGTCTTCGTTATAGCTGTAGTCATCACGACTCAGATCTTTGTCGCCCAGGTTCAGCACGCCTGCGCGCAGTTTGACGTCTTTGGTCACCTGCCAGGCCGCGCCGGTATTCCAGATCACATAGCCACCTGGCGTTTTAGCGGTATCGCTGTCGGCTCGTTTCTGACCAGTGTAGTGACCAGAAACATAAAACGACCAGTCTTCCAGCGCCAGCGGTTTCCAGTCCAGCGTACCATTAGCGGTATGGAACGGCAGGTCGGAAAGCGGTTTGTTTTCACCGTTGCTGACATCGCGTCCATCGTTGTAGGTGTAGTTGAGTGACAGCTTCCATTCATCGTTGAACGGGATTTTCAACTCAGTTTCCACACCCTGGATACGTGCTTTATTGACGTTGTAGTAACTGAACACCGGTATACGTCGACCGTTTGCCCCCGTTTCAAAACCAACAAAGTTTTGGTAACCCGGTGCAGCGTTGACGTCAGACGTGCGGCTGATGCTAATACGATCTTTCACATCGTTGCGGAAAACGGTAACGCTGGATTCAACCCCTTCCAACCAACCTGCTTCGCCCATGTAGTAAAGCCCCAGCTCCCAACTTTCGCTGGTTTCTGGTTTCAGGTCCGGGCTACCAATAATCTTGCATGCGCCACGGCAGGAATTGCTCGTCCAGTCAGGGCTAAGTTGCAACAGAGAAGGCGCTTTAAATGCCGTCGCCCAACCCCCTTTCACTGTTACGGTGTCGGTAGCGTTATAGACCAGATAGGCACGCGGGCTCCAGTGATCGCCGTAGGTTTCATGATCGTCCATACGCACGCCGGTCGTCAGCGCCAGCGGCTCGAAGATCCGCCATTCATCTTCCACAAACAGCGCGTACTGACTGGCAGACGTTTTAGTGCTGGTGCCGCCGGTCAGGTTCACCGCATCGCTAAGTTTGTCGTGGCGCCATTCACCACCCACCGTGACAAACTGATTGATAGCCGTCAGCGGCAGCGTGTATTTACCATCGACCGTGTTACTTTCGGAAGTAATCGGGCTACTGTTGCCTGGGTTTTTGTTCTCGACTTTCTCACCATAGTATTTCAGTTCGCTGGTGCCGTAATCCCAGCGCCCATTATGGCTTACGGAGTAGTTCTGGCGTTCGAGGCGGTTTTTGTCCAGCGAGTCAGAATCGCGATCCTGGCGGTCAAAACCGTAACCAGCGGTAAAATCGTGATTTTGATTCGGCGTCCAGGCAAATTCGACATTGCCGTCGCGACTGGAGAATCCTTCAATACGCGGCGTTTCTCCCGTGTCGGTAGTAGAGGAACTCTGCGGGTCATCCTTTTCACGTTTTGCCAGGCTGCCGTAAGCTTTCATTCCCAGCACGCCGTCAATCAGCGGTCCACTAGTGAAGAACTGGCCGTTGTAGGTGTCACCGCGATCGCGATGTTCCTGAATGGTGGTATCCACCGTTACAGTGCCTGACCATTTCTGGCCGATTTTTTTGGTGATGATGTTCACCACGCCGCCGAGCGCATCGGAACCATACAGTGAAGACATCGGGCCACGTACCACTTCGATACGTTCGATGGAATCGACCGGGATCCAGTTCAGGTCAAAGTCATTATGGCGGAAGACGGCATTGCGCGAGTTAACACGTTTACCATCGACAAGAATCAGGGTGTAGCTGCTATCCAGACCACGAATACTGACGCCCTTACGGTTGTCCCCTTCGTTAGTCAGTTGTACGCCCGGCACTTCTTTGAGAACATCCTTCAGATTCTGTACCGGTTTTCGCTGCAGGTCTTCCTGGGTAATGACGCTGATACTGGCGGGCGCATCTTTGAGGTTTTGTTCAACGGAAGATGCCGTGACTACCATCGTTTCGCCATCATCATCAACCGCTAACACAGGCCATGCACATGAAACTGCGGACAAACACAGCCCGACCCGTACGAAAGGGTTCAACCTAAACATTCCATATCTCCATGAGGTAACTACGAAAATAAAATGGGTTATCGCTCACATCTTCTTCATGTCCCCTTGCGTACGGCAGCATCGCGGTAGACTTTTTTGTATGCAGGTGATCATCCCAAAAGCCTGAACAGCCTCTGATTTGTCAGCCTTTTTTGATTTCGGCGTAACGATAATGCAAACGATAACAATTATCAATCCAAATGTTAAATTTTATATCCGTATGAATGCTAAGGAAAAGAAAAAGCCCTCTCGGTTGAGAGGGCTTTATTAAGGAAGGGGTAAAACTTATTTCTTATCGTTCTGCGGGAACTTCATTTCGCTGTAGCGTACGAAGTGGGTTCCTTTTATCAACTTATAGCCAAACCAGATCATAAGGAACAGCGGGATGCCAATATAGGTTGCCGCTACGCCACCCCAGTCGATAGTGTCTTTCAGGAACGCTTCGTAGTTCTGGCCCAGAGTGATAATCAGGCACAGCACAAAAGCGAAGATCGGTCCCAGCGGGAAGAAGCCTGAACGGTACGGCAGATCGTTAATATCATGCCCCTGCAGCACATAACCGCGACGGAAACGATAATGGCTGATCGCAATTCCCAGCCAGGCGATAAAGCCTGTCATACCGGAGGTGTTCAGCAGCCACAGGTATACCGTCTGGTTACCAAACATGGAGGTCAGGAAGCACAGACCTGCAATTACCGTGGTCGCATACAGTGCGTTACGCGGTACGCCGCCACGCGACAATTTAGCGAAAATGCGCGGCGCTTTACCGTCACACGCCAGGGTGTACAGCATACGAGTAGACGCATACATACCGGAGTTACCCGCTGACAGCACCGCCGTCAGAATAACCGCGTTCATCACCGCCGCCGCAGAGAGCAGACCCGCATGCTGGAACACCAGGGTGAACGGGCTGACGCTGATGTCTTTGACATCGTTACGCAGCAGGCTCGGATCGGTGTATGGAATGATCAGGCTGATGATCAGGATTGCGAACACATAGAACAGCAGGATTCGCCAGAACACCTGACGTACCGCGCGTGGAATGTTTTTCGCCGGTTCTTCGGACTCGCCTGCAGCAATACCGATCAGCTCGGTTCCCTGGAAAGAGAAGCCGACAATCATTGCCACACCGATCATCGCCGCAAAACCACCAGCAAATGGTGCTTCGCCAATCGTCCAGTTGCTCCAGCCCGCAGGCTGTGCGCCTTTGAAGATGCCGATAATCATCATCACGCCGACGATGATAAAGACAATGACCGTGGTGACTTTGATCAGTGAGAACCAGTATTCCGCCTCGCCAAAGCCACGAACTGAAATGTAGTTCAGGAGGAAGATAACGCCGAGGAACAGCGCACTCCAGATCCAACCCGGGGTGTCCGGGAACCACCAGCTCATGACCAACTGAGCGGCCACCAGGTCAACGGCGATAGTTACCGCCCAGTTGTACCAGTAGTTCCAGCCCAGCGCGAAGCCAAAGCCTTCTTCAACATAGTTCTGACCGTAAGTGGCAAAGGAACCAGAAACCGGCATATATGCCGCCAGTTCACCAAGACTGGTCATCAGGAAGTAAACCATCAGGCCGATCAGAATATACGAGAGCAGCGCCCCACCGGGACCTGCCTGAGAGATCGTTGCGCCAGAGGCAACAAAAAGACCCGTACCGATGGAACCGCCAATGGCAATCATCGTCAGGTGACGCGCCTTTAATTCACGGCGTAAGCCCGGCGCTTCTGTGGTTTTAGTTTCGGAAACCATACGAAAATGCTATCCATCTTAAAAATGAGGCGCGATTGTAGCAGACGATTTGCAATCCTTCCGGTAGAAATACGCTTTTATAAGACACCTTCATGATTGCCCTGGGATTATAAGTAAAGCAACCAATCTCTTTTCTGGCGAATGTATACCGGTGGTGCTGCGTCACAAAATCGACACAGCCCCGTAGGTTTCTGTACAACGGATTAACGCGGCAAAGTGGAGGAATCGCAGTACTCCAGAAAGCGTCGTAACGCGTTGGAAAGGTGTTTCTGCCGATGATGTATACGCCACAACGTACGCATCAGGCGCGGCAGAGGGACAGCAACTTCACTTAATGTGCCAGCCTGCAATTGATCTTCAATGACCCTTCGCGACAGGCAACTAATTCCCAACCCATGACGCACCGCATGTTTGATTGCCTCGGAGTTACCTAATTCCATCGCCATCTCAAACTTCGGTAAATGCGACAGTAACAGATAGTCGACAATCTCCCGCGTGCCGGAACCGCGTTCACGCAGGATCCACGGCGCAGCGGCCAGCTGTTCTAAAGTGACCGGACCACGAGCCAACGGCGAAGTCGGCGCGGCAAAAACCACCAGCTCGTCTTCCAGCCACGGTTCAGAAATGATTTCAGTGCTGTGGCACGGTCCTTCAATAAAGCCAATATCAACGCGGAAATCCAGCACCGCTTGCATCACGTCCTGGCTGTTCCCAACGCTCAGTTCAATCGGCAACTGAGGATAATCATGGCGATAACGGGCGATGACTGCAGGCAGAATGTAGTTACCGATGGTACTACTGGCATAGACACGAATCGCGCCGTTGTCTTCGCGAAACAATTGTTCGATTTCAATCGCCTGTTCAAGCAGTGCCAACGCACGTGGATAGAGCAGCCGCCCATGTTCATTAACAACCAGTCTTTTCCCCACGCGATCAAACAGTTGCACGCCAAGCTGCCCTTCCAGGTCGGTCAAGGCTGCGCTCACTGCTGATTGCGACAACGCCAGCATCACCGACGCCTGGGTGGTTGATCCACTTTTCAATACTTCTGCAAAAACTTCCAACTGCCGGAGGGTGATGTGCATAGTCGCTTACCACTTATAAAGATTAATTATAAATATATAATCAATTTTATTTTTAAACCAGTTAGTCGTAACCTTATGCCCGGTTAAAGGAGAGGGTTATGACGAATATCACCTTACAGAAACAACATCGTACACTGTGGCATTTTATTCCGGGGTTAGCCCTGAGTGCAGTTATCACCGGGGTCGCCCTGTGGGGTGGTTCCATTCCCGCGATTGCGGGTGCCGGGTTTAGTGCCCTCACCCTCGCAATCTTGTTGGGGATGGTTTTAGGCAACACCATCTATCCGCACATCTGGAAAAGCTGTGACGGTGGCGTGCTGTTTGCCAAGCAATATTTATTACGTCTGGGTATCATTCTTTATGGCTTCCGTCTGACGTTCTCGCAAATTGCCGATGTCGGTATCAGTGGGATCATCATTGACGTGCTGACGCTGTCCAGTACCTTCCTGCTGGCTTGCTTCCTGGGGCAGAAAGTGTTTGGTCTGGATAAGCACACCAGCTGGTTGATCGGTGCCGGTAGCAGTATCTGTGGTGCTGCAGCGGTACTGGCGACTGAGCCGGTAGTGAAAGCGGAAGCCAGTAAAGTAACCGTGGCTGTTGCAACCGTGGTTATCTTCGGGACCGTCGCGATTTTCCTCTACCCGGCGATATATCCGCTGATGTCTCAATGGTTTAGCCCGGAAACTTTCGGTATCTACATTGGTTCCACTGTGCACGAAGTGGCGCAGGTGGTGGCGGCAGGTCATGCCATCAGCCCGGATGCAGAAAACGCAGCAGTTATTTCCAAAATGCTGCGCGTGATGATGCTGGCTCCGTTCCTCATCCTGCTGGCGGCGCGTGTTAAACAGCTGTCTGGGGCGAACAGCGGCGAGAAAAGCAAAATCACTATTCCGTGGTTTGCCATCTTGTTCATCGTAGTTGCCATCTTTAACTCGTTCCACCTGTTACCGCAGAGCGTGGTGAACATGCTGGTAACGCTGGATACCTTCCTGCTGGCAATGGCGATGGCGGCGCTGGGTCTGACCACTCACGTCAGCGCGCTGAAAAAAGCCGGGGCGAAACCTCTGCTGATGGCACTGGTACTGTTTGCCTGGCTGATTGTTGGTGGTGGTGCAATTAACTATGTGATTCAAAGCGTCATCGCATAAACCACTACATCTTGCTCCTGTTAACCCGCTATCATTACCGTTTTCCTCCAGCGGGTTTAACAGGAGTCCTCGCATGAAATACATTGGAGCGCACGTTAGTGCTGCTGGCGGTCTGGCAAATGCCGCAATTCGCGCCGCCGAAATCGACGCAACCGCGTTTGCCTTGTTCACCAAAAACCAACGTCAGTGGCGTGCCGCACCGCTCACGACGCAAACCATCGATGAATTCAAAGCCGCCTGTGAAAAATATCACTACACATCGGCGCAAATTCTTCCCCACGACAGTTATCTGATTAACCTCGGACATCCGGTCGCTGAAGCTCTGGAAAAATCGCGCGATGCCTTTATAGATGAAATGCAGCGTTGCGAACAACTGGGGCTTTCTTTGCTCAACTTCCACCCTGGCAGCCATCTGATGCAGATTTCAGAAGAGGATTGCCTTGCGCGTATTGCCGAATCCATCAACATTGCACTGGATAAAACACAAGGTGTGACCGCGGTGATTGAAAATACCGCCGGTCAGGGCAGCAACCTTGGATTTAAATTCGAACATCTCGCGGCGATTATCGACGGTGTGGAAGATAAATCCCGCGTCGGCGTCTGCATTGATACCTGCCATGCTTTCGCTGCCGGGTATGATTTGCGTACTCCAGCCGAATGCGAGAAAACATTCGCGGATTTTGCCCGTATTGTCGGCTTTAAGTATCTGCGCGGGATGCACCTTAACGATGCGAAAAGCGCCTTTGGCAGCCGCGTTGACCGCCATCATAGCCTCGGTGAAGGCAATATCGGTCATGATGCGTTCCGCTGGATCATGCAGGACGACCGTTTCGACGGCATTCCGCTGATCCTCGAAACCATCAACCCGGATATCTGGGCAGAAGAGATCGCCTGGCTGAAAGCGCAACAAACTGAAAAAGCGGTAGCCTGAAGATGAATAACCGGGAGAAGGAGATCCTTGCAATTTTACGGCGTAACCCGCTGATTCAGCAGAACGAAATTGCGGACATGCTGCAAATTAGCCGTTCGCGCGTTGCGGCGCATATTATGGATTTAATGCGCAAAGGGCGGATTAAAGGCAAAGGTTACATTCTCACCGAGCAGGAATATTGCGTGGTGGTGGGAACAATCAATATGGATATTCGCGGGATGGCGGATATCCGTTATCCGCAAGCGGCCTCGAATCCCGGTACGATTCATTGCTCGGCGGGCGGCGTTGGGCGCAACATCGCCCACAATCTGGCGCTGTTAGGCCGCGACGTCCATTTACTCTCGGTGATTGGCGATGACTTTTATGGCGAAATGCTCCTGGAAGAAACGCGCCGCGCCGGCGTGAATGTCTCAGGCTGCGTTCGTTTACACGGCCAAAGCACATCGACTTATCTGGCAATTGCCAATCGAGACGATGAAACCGTGCTGGCGATTAACGATACCCATCTTCTGGAACAGTTAACGCCGCAACTGCTGAACGGGTCGCGCGATTTACTTCGTCATGCGGGCGTGGTGCTGGCAGATTGTAACCTGACTGCCGAGGCGCTGGAGTGGGTCTTTACCCTCGCTGATGAAATCCCGGTGTTTGTCGATACCGTTTCAGAATTCAAAGCGGGCAAAATCAAACACTGGCTGGCGCATATTCACACCCTGAAACCCACTATACCGGAACTGGAAATTTTATGGGGACAGGCGATCACCAGCGATGCTGACCGTAATGCCGCAGTGAATGCGTTGCATCAGCAAGGTGTACAACGACTGTTTGTTTATTTGCCTGATGAATCCGTTTATTGCAGCGAAAAGGATGGCGAACAATTTTTGCTGACTGCGCCAACACATACGACAGTAGACAGTTTTGGTGCTGACGATGGTTTTATGGCGGGCCTGGTGTATAGCTTTCTGGAAGGAAGCAGTTTCCGTGATAGCGCCTGTTTTGCGATGGCCTGCGCGGCAATTTCGCGCGCCAGCGGCAGCTTAAACAACCCTACCCTGTCTGCCGATAACGCGCTTTCATTAGTTCCGATGGTGTAACAATGTTGCCGGATGCGACGCTTGACGCGTCTTATCCGGCCTACAAATCAGGCAATTTCAGCAAGCAAATGTAGGCCTGATAAGCTTGCGCATCAGGCAATGACACTCAAGCTAAACCAATAAAGAACCCGGCAATAGTCGCACTCATCAGGTTGGAAAGCGTCGCCGCCGCCAGCGCCCGTAAACCAAGCTGGGCGATTTCTGGAGCACGTTTTGGCGAAATAGCCGAAAACGCCCCAACGACAACACCGATAGAACCAAAGTTAGCAAAACCACACAGCGCAAAGGAGATAATTGCCACGGTTTTCACTTCCAGCGTGCCACCCGTTTGCAGGTATGGGGAGAAACTCAGGTAAGCAACAAATTCGTTTATCGCCAGTTTCTGACCAATCAGGCTACCTGCAAGGTTAGCATCGCTCCAGTCTACCCCCATGATCCATGCCAGCGGTGCCAGCACATAACCAAAAATACTTTCCAGAGAGGCATTGGCAAAGCCAAACCAGCCGCCAATTCCGCCGATAATGCCGTTGATCAGCGCAATAATTGCGACAAACGCCATTACCACTGTCGCCACACCAGCGGCGATTTTCAGCCCGGTCATCGCACCGCTCGCCGCCGCTTCGATAAAACTTTTTGGCGGCGTTTCGCTGAATGACAGGTTTTCAAATGTCACCTGCGAAGGCTCGGTTGCTGGGCTAAGAATACGCGCAAACAAAATACCGCCGGGGATAGCCATCAGCGATGCCGCTAACAGGTAGTCAATCGGCACGCCCATTCCGGCATAACCAATCATCATCGAACCAGCAATGGACGCCATCCCGCTACAAATTGCGGTAAACAACTCGTTGCGATTCATACGATCGATAAACGGTTTTACGATCGCCGGGATCTCGTTTTGCCCGAGGAAAATAGTGGTAACCGCAACAAAAGATTCGATTTTGCTGATGTTGAGGGCTTTCTGGAAAATACTGCCAAGAATGCGAATCAGCAGCCCCATCACGCCAATGTAGTAAAGCAGGCTAATGAGCGCGGTAACGAAGATAATCGCCGGAAGTACGCGAAAGGCGAAGATAAAGCCCGCGCCATCAAAGAGAACATCCATTTTTGGCCCAACCAGCGAACCAAAAATGAAGGCGCTACCGGCATCACTGTAAGACATCACTTTATGAACGCCTAATGCCGCCTGTTCTACTGCCCATTTTCCCGGCGGAAAATAGAGCATGATGCCACCAATAGCGATTTGCAGCAGCAGCGCGGCCCCAACCGTGCGCAAACTGATACTTTTTTTATTTACCGACAACACAAATGCTATTGCCAGTAACACCACCATCCCCACAACACTTCTCATTATATCCATAATGATTTTCCCTTCATGCCAGTAAACCCGGCGTCAGCGCCAGGTTTCGGTATGTATGATCAGTACGGGCGACGGCTTTCTGCCCGTCAGAAATTAACCCGCGAGACGCTGGTATTCTTTGGCAATTTCACTCGCCAGAATGGCGTTGTTGAACACCAGCTGGATGTTGGATTTCAGGCTGTCACCGCCGGTCAGT
This sequence comes from Escherichia sp. E4742, assembly GCF_005843885.1. Classification (NCBI taxonomy): domain Bacteria; kingdom Pseudomonadati; phylum Pseudomonadota; class Gammaproteobacteria; order Enterobacterales; family Enterobacteriaceae; genus Escherichia; species Escherichia sp. E4742. The sequence continues at coordinate 205,371 of NZ_CP040443.1, forward strand.
TCAGCAACGCGCGCCAGCAAGAAAGGCGTACTTTCTTTACCAATAACACCCTGCGCTTCAGCTTCAGCTACCGCCTGATCGATCGCCGCATTGATAGTGTGTTCCGGCATAGCAAACTGTTCCGGGATCGGGTTCGCTACCACGAGGCCACCGTTCAGCCCGCTTTGCCATTTCACCGCCATCGCGCGGGCAATTTCTGTGGCACTGTCGAGACGAATGCTGACGTCGAACGGGCTGGTACGGCAGAAAAATGCAGGCAGCGCTTTGGTCTGATAGCCAATTAGCGGTACACCGAAAGTTTCTAAATATTCGGTAGTTAAGCCTAAATCGAGAATAGATTTTGCTCCGGCACAAACTACGGTGACATTGGTGTGCGCCAGTTCTTGCAAATCGGCAGAAATATCGAAGGTATGTTCCGCCCCGCGATGCACGCCGCCAATACCACCGGTGGCAAATACTTTAATTCCGGCAAGCGCCGCAATAATCATCGTTGAAGCAACGGTGGTTGCGCCATTTTTTCCGGCGGCAACAACAAAAGGTAAATCGCGACGGCTAACTTTAGTTACGTTATGTCCTTCACGACCCAGCAATTCAATTTCTTCTTTGCTTAAGCCCACTTTCATGACGCCACCAATAATGGCGATAGTGGCAGGTACAGCGCCCTGTTTACGAATAGTTTCTTCTACTTCAATTGCAGTCTGGGCATTTTGTGGAAACGGCATACCGTGAGAGATAATGGTCGATTCCAGCGCAACTACTGGTTTTTTGTTTTTTAAAGCATCCTGAACTTCCGGGGAAATTTGTAATAATTCAGGGGAAATGTTTAATTCAGACATTCTGCGTTCTCCACTAACGATATAACGTTGGCAATCGATAAATTTGGGTTATTGGTGTATTCACAGGAGAGCGCCATTGACGAACATCCCTGTGCAAAACGAACAGATTCGGCAAACGGCATACCGCCTACCCAACACGAAGCAAGCCCCGCCATCATGGCATCGCCCGCTCCGGTAACATTGATGACATTGGTTTTAATCGGTGCAGACCAGCCGCTTTCACCGCCGATTTCACTGTAGTAAACGCCGTCTCCGCCCATACTCAGTACCAGGCGGTTAAGGCCATGTTGATGGAACCAGGCGGCAACTTTTGCGACATCTTCACGCCCTGACAGCGCAATCCCGCTCAGGGTTTCCGCTTCAAGACGGTTTGGCTTCAGGGTGTGGATCTGACTTAGCCGATCGCGCACTTTGACACATTTCCAGGCCGAAACCGGATCGACAAATACAGGTACGTCGGCGGCATTATCCAGAATCCAGACCAATGCCTCTTCACTGATATTACAGTCTGCGACAATGACCTTTGCCCCCTGGATAAATTCACGGTGCTGTGCGAGATATTCTGCGGAAATACAGTTACTAATATTCATGTCATTTATAGCAACCAACATTTCACCGGTATTATCGAGCAATGATAAATAGCTCGACGTATTTTCGCCTGGCACAATCAGGCATTTCTCGACATAAACACCGGATTGATTGGTTTGCGTCAGGAGCGATTGGCCATAAAAATCACTGCCTACAGCGCTAAGTAGCCAGACTTTGTTCCCCAGCAACGCCAGATTTTGCGCGATATTGCGCCCTACTCCACCAGGAGTAAATTTTATTTTCCCTGGATTTGAATCCGCATAATTTAATGATTCATGTGAATATCCGGCGACATCAATATTCGCCGAACCTATAATTACGACATATTCCTTTTCGCGCATAGCACGTCCCCTGGTAAAAAATTACCAACTCTGTCAATCCACAAGAATATAGGTACTGCAAATAATGCTTAAACATGTGTTCATATTTAAACATGTGTTCATATTTAAACATGTGCTCATAGTATGCATGTTTTACTTAAAGTAAATTGCCGCCAGATGGGCAAAATAGGCAGATTTGAACAGGCTCACAAAACGCTATTAAATGCATGGATTAAAAAAACGAGGAATTTGTGATGGGATGCACAGAACAGGAACAATAAAAAAGGGCAGAAATTAATCTGCCCTTGAGGAAATAACGTTGATGTCCGATGCGGATTTCAGGTTTTCACTTAAAGATAAACCATATAAATTCATATAGTTACCTTCAAGAACTTGTCATTCACCTTGCGATCATCAAATGATACAGGGCAGGAAATTTCTGCCCTGTTGTTCACGTTTTATTATGCGGCTTTCGCTACTGCGTCCACTTCCGGACGTTTCAGGAAGGCATAGGCCAAACCCGCCACCAGCGTACCGGCAATAATTGCCACCAGGTAACCCAGTACCGGTGTAATAGCGCCAGGGATCAGCAGAACAAACAGACCACCGTGCGGTGCCATCAGTTTCGCACCAATCGCCATAGAGATTGCGCCAGTCAGCGCCCCACCAACGATACAGCACGGCAGCACGCGCATCGGATCACGAGCAGCAAACGGAATTGCACCTTCCGAAATAAAGCACAGTCCCAGTACCAGAGCGGCTTTGCCACCTTCCTGCTGCGCTTTGTCGAATTTGCGACGCGCCACCATTGTTGCCAGACCCATTGCCAGCGGTGGCACCATACCTGCCGCCATAATCGCCGCCATCGGGCCATAGGTTTGAGTACTCAGCAGACCCACACCGAATGCGTACGCTGCTTTGTTTACCGGACCGCCCATGTCAGTACACATCATGCCGCCAAGGATCGCACCCAGCAGAACCGCATTCGCAGTCCCCATCGTTTGCAGCCAGTGAGTCAGAGCTTCGAGGATGCCAGCAACCGGTTTACCGATCAGGTAGATCATCGCCAGACCAACCACCAGACTGGAAATCAGCGGAATGATCAAAATCGGTTTCAGCGCTTCCATACTCTGCGGCAGTTTCAGTTGAGTACTGATTAACTTCGCGATGTAACCGGCCAGAAAGCCCGCAATAATACCGCCAATGAAACCAGAACCTGTGCTGACCGCCAGCATACCGCCAATCAGGCCAGGCGTGAGGCCCGGACGGTCGGCAATAGAGAAAGCAATATAACCTGCCAGTACCGGCACCATCAGCGCAAAGGCTGAACCACCACCAATCTGCATCAGCGCCGCTGCCAACGTACCCGGCTCTTTAAACGCTTCGATACCAAAAGCAAAAGAAAGCGCGATACACAGACCACCTGCAACGACCATCGGCAGCATATAAGAGACGCCCGTCAGCAAGTGACGGTAAGCGCCTGCACTCTCTTTCTTACCTTCAGTGGTCGCTGTTTGAGCTTTGCCCGCTGGCTCGTAAGGCGTCGCTTCAGCAACGGCTTTATCCAGTTCCTGCGCGGTTTTCTTCAGCGCCAGACCGGTAGAGGTGCGATACATCGGTTTACCAGCAAATTTCGCCAGATCGACTTCAATATCTGCCGCCACAATTACCAGATCCGCCGCTGCGACTTCTTCAGGGGTGATGGCATTACCCGCGCCTACAGAGCCACGAGTTTCAACTTTCACCCACCAGCCACGTTTTTTCGCTTCGGTTTCAATGGCTTCTGCCGCCATAAAAGTGTGGGCCACCCCGGTCGGGCAAGCAGTCACCGCAACTACGCGTTTCGGACCACTGGCAGCAACCGGTGCTGTCGTAGCGACCGGCGCAGTGTAAGGTTTCGCATGGCCTTTGGCTTCACTCAGAAACAGCTCAGGGTGCGCAACTGCCCGGGAAATATCACCCAGCCAGACATTTTTACCGTTCAGCGCGCTGTCGTTCGGGATGGAATCACCGAGAACAATCGCCATTTCAGCGTCGTTCGGATTGTCGATGATTTCCAGTTTTGCTTTTCGCGCCGCCGCGCCCAGCAGGGTCTTCGCCATATAGGCGCGTGCCTGACCGAGATTAGCGTCAATAATCAGCAGCGTTTTCATTATGCCTCTCCTGCTGTCAGTTAAAAGGTTGTAAGTCGACGCGCGCCATCATTGCGGCCAACTGCGGACGATCGGTAATACCCACATTGCTTTGACTTACCGCTAGGGCAGCAACAGCTGTCGCCAGACGCAGAGTGTGTTCACTGGATTCACGCATCAGCAAGCCATAAATCAGGCCACCAACCATAGAATCCCCTGCGCCAACGGTGCTTACGACATCGACTGACGGTGGTTTGGCGATCCATTCGCCGGAGGCATTAACCCAAAGCGCGCCTTCGGCACCCAGTGAAATAACGACATGCGCGATACCTTGTTCACGCAGCGCATGCGCAGCTTCAATCACATCTTTCATTTCAGGCAGTTTACGGCCAGCCCAGATTTCCAGCTCGCGGCGGTTAGGTTTCACCAGCCACGGTGCCGCTTTCAAACCTGCCACTAACGCTTCACGACTACTATCAAAGATAATGCAAGGACACTGACTACGCAGGCGAGTCATCCAGTCGGTGAAGGCTTCCGGGCTGACGCCTGATGGTAAACTGCCGCTGACACAGACCATATCGAACTGACCAAGCCAGCTCAGAGAATCCGTCACAAAGCGTTCCCAGTCGGCTGGAGTGACTTCAAAACCCGAGAAGTTGAGGTCGGTCACTTCGCCGTCTTTTTCCGTCAACTTGACATTAATACGGGTGCGCCCCTGTACAACCTGGAAACGGTTGGCAATGCCCAGCTCGCTGAACAATTGCTGAAACCCGTCCTGGTTATCCTTACCGAGGAAGCCGCCAACAGTGACATCAATCCCCAGATCTTTCAGAACTTTGGCAACGTTGATACCTTTACCCGCCGCATGCAGACCGGTGGTTTTCACCAGGTTCACTTCGCCGCGTTCAATTTCCGGGCAGAAACCAACAAGGTCATAAGCCGGATTAAGGGTGATCGTAGCAACACGTCTGCTCATTACGCGCCCTCCCCAAGACCTGCGGCGATGGCGTCGCCAATGGAATTCAGCGCCTGTTCAGCATCTGGTCCCTGGGCGGTAAAGCGTAGGCGATGACCTTTCTTAACGCCAAGTGCTACAACTTTCATCAGACTACGTCCGTTTGCCGGTTTGCCGGTGCCATCAAGGTTTGTCACGGTAATATCACTGTTAAATTGTTTAATGGTATTGACCAACATGGTGCCTGGACGGGCATGCAGGCCGTGTTCATTGCGCACCACAAACTCCGCGCTTAACACGTCGTCGGTCGGCGCATCATCGCTGGTCAGCAGTGCCAGCAGCGTTGCCGCATCTGCTTTCAGCAAGCGGTCAGCTTTATTGTCGAGCAGCAAATCGGCGAGACGCTTAAGAACCGCGACGGGCTGATCGTCATTCATCGCCACACTCACCAGCATGGCAGCCGTTTCGCCGTCCACATCAAAAGCATTTGCCGCACGGCTTACCGCAATCGCGCTACGCAGATTGCCTTCGGCGCTATCGCTCAGCCAGATGCCTTGCCCGAGATTTAATGGCTGCTCGTTGATGGCTTTGGTGACGAAGGTAGCGTCAACTGCGCCCGCTTCTTTCAGACGAGCGGCGTTTAACGCTTGCAGGGTCAGCAAATCACTGGCAACGATATCCAGCGTCAGCATTTCGTTATCCAGCTTCAGCTGCTCACTCTGCTTTTCGCCCATCAGCAATGCGCGAAGTTCTTCTGCTGTTGTTGCTGACTTCAGTTGTTCAGCAACGGAATCATCGCTCAGTACATGGGTTAGTTGGCGCAGCAAGCCCAGATGTTCATCGGAGCTGGCGGCAATACCGATAGCCACGTACGCGACTTGACCTTCACCCCAGGTAATGCCTTCCGGGAACTGAAATACCTGAACGCCGGTTTTCAGCACCTGATCGCGGGTGTCGGTAGTACCGTGTGGAATAGCAATCCCATTGCCGAGAAAGGTTGAGGTTTGCTGTTCGCGCGCAAGCATGCCATTGACGTAGCCTTCCGCTACATTCCCGGCTTGCACCAGCGCAGCGGCGACCTTGCGAATAGCCTCTTCTTTGTCTCCGGCCTTCTCGCCCGGATGGATGTCCTGTACGGATAACTGGAACATAGTTCTCCTCTCTTGCTGAATTGAAACGATTCAGCTTCTATGAGAAAAAAAGCGCCAACCTGGCTTAGGATTAAAGACAAGATCGCGCTGAAACGTTTCAATCAAGAATAATACTTCTTCTTCAGCACGCAAGGGAAGCCGCTAAATTATGTCCAAAAGTTTGATGTGCTGCACATTTTTTTGCCAAAAATCTGAAATGCTGACAGTGAAATTAGCTATCAGCATTAGCATTTCGGCGGCGTCAGCTGAGGATCAGCAAGAGTGAAATGCCATTTTGATTATTCGTGGCGAGTTTGATTTCACTGACTGTTTATTTTCTGACAGGCAGCGTAAACTCCGCGTCTTCATCTTTCACTGATCGACCAGCATGCATAACTCCCCCGCAGTTTCCAGCGCGAAATCGTTTGACCTGACGTCAGCGGCATTTTTAATTGTTGCCTTTCTCACCGGAATTGCAGGTGCCCTGCAAACCCCGACGCTAAGTATTTTCCTCACTGATGAAGTGCACGCGCGCCCGGCGATGGTGGGATTCTTCTTTACCGGCAGCGCCGTTATCGGAATTCTGGTCAGTCAGTTTCTCGCCGGACGCTCTGATAAACGCGGCGATCGTAAATCGCTGATTGTCTTTTGCTGCCTGTTAGGCATGCTGGCCTGTACCCTTTTTGCCTGGAATCGCAACTACTTTGTTTTGTTATTCGTCGGCGTTTTTTTAAGCAGTTTTGGCTCTACCGCCAACCCGCAAATGTTTGCTCTTGCTCGTGAACATGCCGACAAAACCGGGCGTGAAGCGGTGATGTTCAGCTCTTTTTTACGCGCCCAGGTATCGTTAGCGTGGGTCATTGGCCCGCCGCTGGCGTATGCCTTAGCGATGGGATTCAGCTTTACGGTAATGTATCTCAGCGCGGCGGTGGCGTTTATTGTCTGCGGCGTGATGGTGTGGTTGTTTTTACCGTCGATGCAAAAAGAGCTTCCGCTGGCGACCGGCACGGTTGAAGCGCCGCGCCGTAACCGTCGCGATACGCTGCTGCTGTTTGTGATTTGTACATTGATGTGGGGCTCGAACAGCCTGTACATCATCAACATGCCGCTATTTATTATCAACGAACTGCATCTTCCTGAGAAACTGGCGGGCGTGATGATGGGGACCGCAGCCGGGCTGGAAATTCCGACCATGTTGATTGCCGGATATTTTGCCAAACGTCTGGGTAAGCGCTTCTTAATGCGCGTTGCCGCCGTAGGTGGCATCTGTTTTTACGCAGGTATGCTGATGGCGCATTCACCTGTCATTCTGTTGGGCTTACAGCTGCTGAATGCTATTTTTATCGGCATTCTGGGCGGCATCGGGATGCTCTATTTTCAGGATTTGATGCCCGGTCAGGCAGGTTCAGCCACCACGCTCTATACCAATACGTCGCGCGTGGGCTGGATCATCGCAGGATCAGTGGCGGGCATCGTCGCCGAGATCTGGAATTATCACGCGGTGTTCTGGTTTGCGATGGTGATGATTATCGCCACCCTGTTTTGCTTGCTGCGGATTAAAGATGTTTAAGGCGCGGTCAACATTTCCAGATCGATAAGCCAGGTCATGGCCTGCTGACGCGTGTTACCGCACATTTCAGCACTGGCCTGCAAGCCTGCGCAAACTTTCGGCCGTAGTGGAGATGTGAAAATTTTACAGCGCTGCTGTTTATCAAGCTGAATGCAGGGCGTATTGGCGGGCTTGCCATCTGGCATACCGGGAATAGGACTGGAGATTGAGGGGGCGGTGCAACACGCCCCGCAACCCGGACGGCATTCCATACGTTGTTCTCTTAAGGTTAACCACCGGATTGAGGAGCGCGCACATTACCACCTTTTTGGCACCAGCAAAAGTGCGAATACCACTTGCCTGAAAGGCCCGTCGCGAGTAGTTTGTCGCGATATTTTTGACATTTTCGACAACAGGAATTTTTCGATGCCAAGAGCGAACGAAATTAAAAAAGGTATGGTACTGAATTACAACGGCAAACTGCTGCTGGTTAAGGACATTGATATTCAGTCGCCTACCGCCCGCGGTGCCGCTACGCTGTACAAAATGCGTTTTTCAGACGTCCGTACCGGGCTGAAAGTGGAAGAACGCTTTAAAGGCGATGATATCGTTGATACCGTGACGCTGACCCGCCGCTACGTTGACTTCTCCTACGTCGATGGCAACGAATATGTCTTTATGGATAAAGAAGACTATACCCCGTATACCTTCACTAAAGATCAGATTGAAGAAGAACTGCTGTTTATGCCGGAAGGCGGCATGCCAGACATGCAGGTTCTGACCTGGGACGGTCAACTGCTGGCGCTTGAACTGCCGCAGACCGTTGATCTGGAAATCGTTGAAACCGCTCCTGGCATCAAAGGCGCTTCTGCCAGTGCCCGTAACAAACCGGCGACCTTGAGCACCGGTCTGGTGATTCAGGTACCAGAATACTTAAGCCCGGGCGAAAAAATTCGTATCCATATCGAAGAACGCCGTTATATGGGGCGTGCTGACTAACTTCAGCCACATTCAGAAAAGGGACAGCTCAGGCTGTCCCTTTTTTAATTTATTATACCAATCCTTCATTTTGCGCTTCCTGAACACCTTTCGCCTGCAATATTCACTTGTAAATTGATCATCCTCACACTTCATCGCATTAACAATCCAGACCAATTTCAATTGCTGTCATATAACTTTACACTAGCATTGTTAATCAATCGTTACTAAGACGTGACTTCTATGAACACAATTGCCTCCACTACGTTCCCGCCTCACATTCACACTCCACGCTACGATCGCCAGCAATTGAAATCCCGTATCGTTCATTTTGGCTTTGGAGCCTTTCACCGCGCACATCAGGCGTTACTGACCGACCGTGTGCTGAATGCCCAGTGCAGCGATTGGGGGATCTGTGAAATCAGCTTGTTCAGCGGCGATCGGCTAATGAGCCAACTTCGCGAACAGGATCATTTATATACCGTGTTGGAGAAAGGCGCAGACGGCAACCAGGCGATTATTGTCGGGGCCGTTCATGAATGCCTGAATGCAAAACTGGATTCCTTAGCGGCGATTATTGAGAAGTTTTGCGAACCGCAGGTGGCAATTGTGTCCCTGACCATTACCGAAAAAGGTTATTGTATCGACCCGGCCACCGGGGCGCTCGATACCAATAATTCGCGGATTATTCATGACTTACAAAGCCCGGAAGAACCTCACTCCGCGCCAGGCATTCTTGTCGAAGCGCTGAAACGCCGTCGTGAACGTGGCCTTGCGCCGTTTACCGTACTTTCCTGCGATAATATTCCCGACAATGGTCATGTGGTGAAAAATGCGGTGCTGGGGATGGCTGAAAAACGCTCTCCAGAACTTGCCGAGTGGATAAAAGAACACGTCAGCTTTCCGGGAACCATGGTCGACCGCATTGTCCCGGCAGCAACGGAAGAATCACTGGCAGAAATTAGCCAATATCTGGGCGTGAATGATCCCTGTGCAATTAGCTGCGAGCCGTTTATCCAGTGGGTGGTGGAAGATAACTTCGTCGCAGGGCGCCCAGCCTGGGAAATCGCAGGTGTACAAATGGTGGTTGATGTCCTGCCGTGGGAAGAGATGAAACTGCGCATGCTTAATGGCAGCCACTCTTTTCTCGCTTATCTTGGCTACCTGGCTGGATTCGCCCATATTAGTGATTGCATGCAGGACCGCGCATTTCGCCATGCCGCCAGAACATTAATGCTGGATGAGCAAGCGCCAACGCTACGGATTAAAGATGTCGATTTGACATACTATGCGGATACGTTAATTGAACGTTTTGCCAATCCGGCGCTGAAACATAAGACCTGGCAAATCGCGATGGATGGCAGTCAAAAATTACCGCAACGCATGTTGGCAGGGATTCGCATTCATCTGGCTCGCGAAACAAACTGGCCGTTGCTGGCATTAGGCGTCGCAGGTTGGATGCGCTATGTGAGCGGCGTAGATGATGCCGGAAAAGCTATCGATGTCCGCGATCCGCTTTACGATAAAATTCACAACCTCGTTGCGGGCAGTAGCAGTGAACAACGCGTCACTACCCTGCTTTCTTTGCGCGAAGTATTCGGTGATGACCTACCAGATAACCCGCATTTTGTGCAGGCCATCGAACAAGCCTGGCAACAAATCGCGCAGTTCGGCGCGCATCAGGCGCTATTAAACACCCTCAAAATTTAACGATTTCTGCGGTTAAAGCGGATGGAGCATCGCTTCGTCCGCCCTCTCTCTTCTCTTTTCCGCCTTTTTTAGCCAGGATTAACGCACAGTTAACTCATCTGATTATTGCGGAGCCGTTGTGACCAGGACCAACCTCATCACCGGTTTTCTCGGCAGCGGGAAAACAACCTCTATTCTTCATCTGCTAGCCCACAAAGATCCCCACGAAAAATGGGCGGTTCTGGTTAATGAATTTGGGGAAGTCGGAATTGATGGTGCTTTGCTCGCCGATAGCGGCGCATTGCTTAAAGAGATCCCCGGCGGCTGCATGTGCTGCGTTAATGGTTTACCCATGCAGGTAGGGTTGAATACCTTACTGCGCCAGGGGAAACCAGACCGCTTGCTGATAGAGCCGACCGGACTGGGTCATCCGAAACAGATCCTCGATCTGTTAACCGCGCCGGTCTATGAACCGTGGATCGATCTGCGCGCCACGTTGTGCATTCTCGATCCGCGCCTGCTGCTGGACGAAAAAAGCGTCAGCAATGAAAACTTCCGTGATCAACTGGCAGCCGCAGACATCATTGTCGCCAATAAATCCGACCGTGCTACGCCAGAAAGCGAGCAAGCGTTACAGCGCTGGTGGCAACAAAACGGTGGCGAACGGCAATTAATTCACAGCGATCATGGGCAAATTGAAGGTCATCTTCTGGATTTACCTCGTCGAAATTTAACTGAGTTGCCCGCCAGCGCTGCCCATTCGCATCAACATAACGAGAAAAAAGGATTAGCGGCATTAAGCCTGCCAGAGCATCAACGCTGGCGTCGCAGTCTGAATAGCGGACAAGGACACCAGGCCTGCGGTTGGATATTCGACGCTGATACCGTGTTCGACACCATTGGCATTCTGGAATGGGCGCGACTTGCGCCGGTCGGACGCGTAAAAGGCGTGATGCGGATACCAGAAGGTCTTGTGCGCATCAACCGTCAGGGCGATGACCTGCACATTGAAACGCAAAACGTTGCACCACCAGATAGCCGCATTGAGCTGATTTCCAGCAACGAAACTGACTGGAACACCTTACAGAGCGCGCTGTTGAAGCTTCGTTTAGCGACCAACGCGTAAGGTTGCCTGCGTTTTTCAGTAAGATAATTAGAGAAAATATGATTAAAAATTTGCCGCAAATAGTGCTGTTAAATATTGTCGGCCTCGCGCTGTTTCTTTCTTGGTACATTCCCGTCAATCATGGATTCTGGTTGCCGATTGACGCGAATATTTTTTATTTTTTTAATCAGAAACTGGTCGAAAGCAAGACTTTTTTATGGCTGGTAGCGTTGACTAATAATCGCGCCTTCGACGGTTGTTCACTGCTGGCGATGGGAATACTGATGCTGAGTTTCTGGCTGAAAGAAAACGCACCCGGCAGACGGCGTATTGTGATTATTGGCCTGGTCATGCTGTTAACCGCAGTGGTATTAAACCAATTGGGCCAGGCATTTATTCCGGTAAAACGGGCCAGTCCGACATTGACCTTCACAGATATTAACCGCGTCAGCGAACTGCTATCTGTTCCAACGAAAGATGCCTCACGAGATAGTTTTCCCGGCGATCATGGCATGATGCTGCTTATTTTTTCCGCTTTTATGTGGCGATATTTCGGAAAAGTCGCAGGAGTAATCGCCCTTATTATATTTGTGGTTTTTGCATTTCCCAGAGTGATGATTGGCGCACATTGGTTTACCGATATCATTGTCGGTTCCATGACGGTGATATTGATTGGCTTGCCCTGGTGGCTAATGACACCTTTAAGTGATCAATTAATCGCCTTTTTTGACAAATCACTGCCTGGAAAAAATAAACATTCATAAAACAAATAACTCACAGTAATTAACATCATCAGGTTTATTTTCATAGTAGGGATAATCCTGATGATGTGCGACTTTGCTCTCGTTCATTAAGTGAAATGATCATTCTCTAAGCAAATGAATGGATTGCGCATCTTTTAGACAATAGTACTTTAATTGACCAATCCCGTTTATTAACTTTCTGTATCACTTTTTCTTATAAAAAATCATGTAAAACCGCTCGCCAAGACCGCGTCAATCGGGTAATCTCGAACACGTTTTGCCTCGGCGGTAGATTATCCTCACAGCATATAATTTTGTGCGTTAGTCCACAGATTTGGCCTTAAGGAATTGTTTCAACGTGCCCAGGTAATTAGTCTCGTGTCGCTTGGCATTTTTTTATAACGATATTTGTCGTTAAGGACTTCAAGGGAAAACAAACAACATGGTCAAATCTCAACCGATTTTGAGATATATCTTGCGCGGGATTCCCGCGATTGCAGTAGCGGTTCTGCTTTCTGCATGTAGTGCAAATAACACCGCAAAGAATATGCATCCTGAGACACGTGCAGTGGGTAGTGAAACATCATCACTGCAAGCTTCTCAGGATGAATTTGAAAATCTGGTTCGTAATGTCGACGTAAAATCGCGAATTATGGATCAGTATGCTGACTGGAAAGGCGTACGTTATCGTCTGGGTGGCAGCACTAAAAAAGGTATCGATTGTTCTGGTTTCGTACAGCGTACATTCCGCGAACAATTTGGCTTAGAACTTCCTCGTTCAACTTATGAACAGCAGGAAATGGGCAAGTCAGTTTCCCGCAGTAATTTGCGTACAGGTGACTTAGTTCTGTTCCGTGCCGGTTCAACTGGACGCCATGTCGGTATTTATATCGGCAACAATCAGTTCGTTCATGCTTCCACCAGCAGTGGTGTTATTATTTCCAGCATGAATGAGCCGTACTGGAAAAAGCGTTACAACGAAGCACGTCGGGTTCTTAGCCGCAGCTAATAAACCGTTTGGATGCAATCCCTTGGCTATCCTGACGAGTTAACTGAAGGCACTGCTTAAGCAGTGCTTTTTTGTTTTCATTCATCATAGAAAATGATGTTTCCGTGCCTTGAACCAGGCTATAGTCCCGTCATTCTCTTCCACTTCAGCGTTGTCGTAATCTCGGGAATATTAACGGAACCATGTTCATACGAGCTCCCTCTTCCGGACGTAAAATCCTGCTTACCTGCATTATTGCGGGCGTGATGATTGCAATACTGGTCAGCTGTCTTCAGTTTTTGGTTGCCTGGCATAAACACGAAGTCAAATACGACACACTGATTACCGACGTACAAAAGTATCTCGATACCTACTTCGCCGACCTGAAATTAACCACTGACCGCCTACAGCCGCTCACCTTAGATACCTGTCAGCAGGCTAACCCTGAACTGACTGCCCGCGCGGCGTTTAGCATGAATGTTCGCACATTTGTGCTGGTGAAGGATAAAAAGAGCTTTTGTTCATCAGCGACGGGGGAGATGGATATACCGCTCAATGAGTTGATCCCGGCGCTCGATATTAACAAAGACGTCGATATGGCGATGTTGCCTGGCACGCCAATGGTGCCCAACAAACCCACTATCGTCATCTGGTATCGCAACCCTTTATTGAAAAATAGCGGCGTTTTTGCAGCATTAAACCTGCACCTGACGCCATATCTTCTCTATAGCTCTCGTCAGCAAGATTTCGACGGAATCGCACTCATTATTGGCGATACCGTGCTTTCGACATTTTCGTCGCATTTGATGAACGTCCGTGAGTTATCCGGCAAACCAGTACGCGAAACCAAAATAACAGGCATTCCGCTGACTGTGCGTCTTTATGCTGATGACTGGACATGGAACGATGTGTGGTATGCGTTTTTACTGGGCGGTATGAGTGGAACTGTCGTTGGCCTGCTCTGCTATTACCTGATGAGTGTGCGTATGCGCCCTGGCAGAGAAATTATGGCTGCCATCAAACGTGAGCAATTTTACCTGGTGTATCAGCCGGTGGTTGATACACAAACGCTGCGGGTCACGGGCCTGGAAGTGCTGCTACGCTGGCGTCACCCTGTAGCAGGTGAAATCCCGCCGGATGCCTTCATTCAATATGCCGAATCGCAAAAGATGATCGTGCCGCTGACCCAGCATCTGTTTGAGCTTATAGCCCATGATGCAGCTGAATTACAAAACGTACTGCCGGTGGGCATAAAGTTTGGCATTAATATCGCACCGGACCATCTGCACAGCGAGAGCTTTAAAGCGGATATACATCGGCTGCTCGCCTCCCTACCCGCGCACCATTTCCAGATTGTACTGGAGATAACCGAGCGCGATATGCTGAAAGAGCATGAGGCCACAAAACTGTTCGCCTGGCTGCACTCTGTCGGCGTGGAAATTGCTATTGATGACTTCGGCACCGGACACAGCGCGCTTATCTATCTGGAACGCTTCACGCTCGAGTATCTGAAAATTGACCGTGGGTTTATCAATGCTATAGGTACGGAAACGGTCACATCTCCGGTGCTTGACGCGGTGCTCATGCTGGCGAAACGTCTCAATATGCTGACGGTTGCTGAAGGTGTCGAAACACCGGAACAGGCGCGCTGGCTACGTGAGCGCGGTGTTAATTTCCTGCAAGGCTATTGGATTAGCCGCCCCTTACCGATAGATGATTTTGTCCGCTGGCTGGAGAAACCGCATACGCCGCAGTGGTAAGGTGTGCTTGTGTCCCTTATTATTCATAGTTGAAGCATGCCGGATTGCGGCTAATGATGAGTAAAAGGAAATCCGTTGCAGATGATTGTGCGCATACTGCTGCTGTTTATCACCCTGTTCACCTTCGGTGCGCAGGCGCAAGCTATCAAGGAAAGCTATGCCTTTGCGGTGCTGGGAGAACCCCGGTATGCTTTTAATTTCAACCATTTTGATTATGTGAATCCCGCTGCGCCGAAGGGCGGGCAAATAACGTTATCCTCCATTGGTACCTTCGATAATTTTAACCGCTATGCACTACGCGGAAACCCCGGCGCACGCACCGAGCAACTGTACGACACGCTATTTACCACTTCCGATGACGAACCCGGCAGTTATTATCCGCTGATTGCCGAAAGCGCACGCTATGCTGACGATTATTCCTGGGTAGAAGTCGCTATCAATCCGCGCGCCCGTTTTCATGATGGTTCGCCGATTACCGCACGCGACGTTGAGTTTACTTTTCAAAAATTTATGACTGAGGGCGTGCCGCAGTTTCGCCTGGTATACAAAGGCACAACGGTCAAAGCCATAGCGCCATTAACCGTGCGTATTGAATTAGCCAAACCAGGCAAAGAAGATATGCTGAGTCTATTTTCGCTGCCGGTATTTCCAGAAAAGTACTGGAAGGATCATAAACTTAGCGACCCGCTATCTACACCTCCGCTTGCCAGTGGTCCGTACCGCATTACGTCCTGGAAAATGGGGCAAAATATTGTCTATTCCCGCGTGAAAGATTACTGGGCGGCCGATTTACCAGTAAACCGTGGACGCTGGAATTTCGACACCATTCGCTACGATTATTATCTCGACGATAATGTTGCCTTCGAAGCGTTTAAAGCTGGCGCCTTTGATTTACGCATGGAAAACGACGCCAAAAACTGGGCCACGCGCTATACCGGTAAGAATTTCGATAAAAAATACATTATCAAAGATGAGCAAAAGAACGAATCAGCCCAGGATACGCGCTGGCTGGCGTTTAATATTCAACGACCGGTATTCAGCGATCGCCGAGTCCGGGAAGCCATCACCCTCGCCTTTGACTTTGAATGGATGAATAAGGCGTTGTTTTACAATGCCTGGAGTCGCACGAACAGTTATTTTCAGAATACCGAATACGCGGCCAGAAATTACCCCGACGCCGCTGAGCTGGTGCTTCTGGCGCCAATGAAAAAAGATCTACCGCCAGAAGTGTTCACGCAAATCTACCAGCCACCAGTGTCCAAAGGCGATGGCTACGACCGTGACAACCTGTTAAAAGCCGACAAACTTCTCAACGATGCAGGCTGGGTGCTGAAAGGTCAGCAACGCGTTAATGCCACCACAGGCCAGCCACTCAGCTTTGAATTATTGCTTCCTGCAAGCAGCAATAGTCAGTGGGTATTGCCGTTCCAACATAGCCTGCAACGGCTGGGAATCAACATGGACATTCGCAAGGTGGATAACTCGCAAATCACCAACCGAATGCGCAGCCGCGACTATGACATGATGCCGCGCGTGTGGCGGGCGATGCCGTGGCCCAGTTCCGATTTACAGATTTCCTGGTCATCGGAATATATCAACTCCACTTATAATGCCCCCGGCGTGCAAAGCCAAGTTATCGACTCGCTAATTAACCAAATTATTGCCGCCCAGGGAAATAAAGAAAAATTACTGCCTCTGGGGCGCGCCCTGGATCGCGTATTAACGTGGAATTATTACATGTTGCCGATGTGGTACATGGCGGAAGACCGTCTCGCCTGGTGGGATAAATTCTCCCAGCCGGCCGTGCGCCCCATCTATAGCCTCGGTATCGATACCTGGTGGTATGACGTCAATAAAGCGGCCAAACTGCCGTCCGCCAGCAAACAGGGAGAGTAGATGGGCGCTTACCTGATTCGCCGTCTGTTGCTGGTGATCCCAACATTATGGGCGATTATCACCATCAACTTTTTCATCGTGCAAATTGCACCTGGCGGCCCCGTCGACCAGGCCATCGCCGCCATTGAGTTTGGTAATGCCGGAGTATTACCCGGCGCAGGCGGCGAAGGCGTTCGTGCCAGCCATGCGCAAACGGGCGTCGGCAATATCAGCGACAGTAATTACCGTGGCGGACGCGGGTTAGATCCAGAAGTGATCGCTGAGATCACCCATCGCTACGGTTTCGATAAGCCGATCCACGAACGTTACTTCAAAATGCTTTGGGACTACATTCGCTTTGATTTTGGCGACAGCCTGTTTCGCAGCGCTTCGGTGCTGACGCTGATTAAAGACAGTCTGCCTGTTTCCATCACCCTCGGATTGTGGAGCACGCTGATTATCTATCTGGTGTCGATTCCGCTGGGTATTCGCAAAGCCGTTTATAACGGCAGCCGCTTTGACGTCTGGAGTAGCGCATTTATCATCATCGGCTACGCCATTCCAGCCTTTTTGTTCGCCATCCTGCTGATTGTCTTCTTCGCGGGCGGCAGCTATTTCGACCTGTTCCCTCTACGCGGCCTGGTTTCCGCTAACTTTGATTCGCTGCCGTGGTATCAGAAAATCACCGATTATCTGTGGCATATCACGCTACCCGTGCTGGCGACGGTAATTGGCGGCTTTGCGGCACTCACGATGCTGACCAAAAACTCATTCCTTGATGAAGTGCGTAAGCAATACGTAGTGACCGCGCGTGCGAAAGGGGTAAGTGAGAAAAATATTCTCTGGAAACATGTGTTCCGCAACGCCATGCTGCTGGTGATTGCCGGTTTTCCGGCAACGTTTATCAGCATGTTTTTCACCGGCTCGCTGCTGATTGAGGTGATGTTTTCGCTCAATGGCCTCGGTTTACTGGGCTACGAAGCGACCGTCTCGCGCGATTATCCGGTGATGTTTGGCACCCTGTACATTTTCACCCTGATTGGCCTGCTGCTGAATATTGTCAGTGATATCAGCTATACGCTGGTCGATCCTCGTATTGATTTTGAGGGACGCTAATGTCGCGACTCAGCCCCGTCAATCAGGCCCGTTGGGCGCGTTTTCGTCATAATCGTCGCGGCTACTGGTCGTTATGGATTTTCCTCATCTTGTTTGGTTTGAGTTTGTGTTCTGAACTGATCGCCAACGATAAGCCATTGCTGGTACGTTATGACGGCAGCTGGTATTTCCCGTTGCTGAAAAACTACAGTGAGAGTGATTTTGGCGGCCCGCTGGCAAGCCAGGCTGATTATCAGGACCCGTGGCTGAAACAACGGCTGGAAGATAAAGGCTGGGTACTGTGGGCGCCGATTCGCTTTGGTGCTACCAGTATCAACTTTTCCACCGACAAGCCCTTCCCCTCCCCACCTTCCCGGCAAAACTGGCTGGGAACGGATGCCAACGGCGGCGATGTGCTGGCACGCATTCTGTATGGCACGCGGATCTCGGTTCTGTTTGGTCTGATGTTGACACTCTGCTCCAGCGTGATGGGCGTGCTGGCGGGGGCGCTACAAGGCTATTACGGCGGTAAAGTCGATCTCTGGGGGCAACGCTTTATTGAAGTATGGTCGGGGATGCCGACGCTGTTTTTGATTATTTTACTTTCCAGCGTCGTACAGCCTAACTTCTGGTGGCTGCTGGCAATTACTGTCTTGTTTGGCTGGATGAGTCTGGTCGGCGTGGTGCGGGCGGAGTTTTTACGTACCCGTAATTTCGACTACATCCGCGCGGCGCAGGCGCTTGGTGTCAGCGATCGCAGTATCATCCTGCGTCATATGTTGCCTAATGCCATGGTCGCGACCCTCACCTTTTTACCGTTTATTTTATGTAGTTCGATAACCACCCTGACCTCGCTCGATTTCCTCGGCTTCGGTCTGCCGCTCGGTTCACCATCACTCGGCGAACTGCTGCTACAAGGGAAAAATAACCTTCAGGCTCCGTGGCTTGGGATCACTGCCTTCTTGTCGGTGGCGATATTGTTGTCTTTGCTGATCTTTATTGGTGAAGCCGTCCGCGACGCATTTGATCCTAATAAGGCGGTGTAACATGACGCAAACTCTGTTAGCGATTGAAAATTTGTCGGTGGGTTTCCGCCATCAGCAAACTGTTCGTACCGTAGTGAATGATGTTTCACTACACATTGAGGCTGGCGAAACGCTGGCGCTGGTGGGTGAGTCAGGTTCTGGCAAAAGCGTTACCGCGCTGTCAATTTTACGTCTGCTCCCTTCCCCGCCGGTTGAATATCTCTCTGGCGATATCCGTTTTCATGGAGAATCGCTGCTTCATGCCAACGAGCAAACATTGCGTGGCGTGCGGGGAAATAAGATTGCTATGATTTTCCAGGAGCCGATGGTGTCATTAAATCCATTGCATACCCTGGAAAAACAGCTTTATGAAGTGCTTTCACTCCACCGCGGAATGCGTCGGGAAGCGGCGCGTGGCGAAATTCTTAACTGCCTTGATCGCGTCGGTATCCGTCAGGCGGCAAAACGGCTGACAGATTACCCGCATCAGCTCTCCGGCGGCGAACGCCAGCGGGTGATGATTGCGATGGCGCTGTTAACGCGACCAGAATTATTAATTGCCGATGAACCAACCACCGCTCTGGACGTCTCTGTCCAGGCGCAGATTTTGCAGCTTTTGCGCGAACTGCAAGGCGAGCTGAATATGGGCATGCTGTTTATTACTCATAACCTCAGCATTGTCAGAAAACTGGCCCACCGTGTGGCGGTAATGCAAAACGGTCGCTGTGTGGAGCAAAATAACGCCGTTACGCTCTTTGCCTCCCCTGAACATCCTTATACGCAAAAGCTACTCAACAGCGAACCGTCAGGCGACCCGGTGCCGTTGCCAGAACCGGCCTCAACGTTGCTTGATGTTGAACAGCTTCAGGTCGCCTTCCCCATTCGCAAAGGGATCCTGAAGCGCGTCGTCGATCATAACGTGGTGGTGAAAAGCGTCAGTTTTACGCTACGGGCGGGTGAAACGCTGGGTTTAGTAGGCGAGTCCGGTTCCGGCAAAAGCACAACGGGGCTGGCGATACTGCGGTTGATTAACTCTCAGGGCAGCATCGTCTTTGACGGTCAGCCATTGCAAAATTTAAATCGCCGCCAGCTGTTACCTATTCGCCATCGCATTCAGGTGGTATTTCAGGATCCAAACTCCTCGCTCAACCCACGACTCAACGTGTTGCAGATTATTGAGGAAGGCTTACGGGTTCACCAGCCGACGCTCTCTGCCGTGCAACGCGAAGAACAAGTGATAGCCGTGATGCATGAAGTGGGGTTAGATCCTGAAACGCGCCACCGTTATCCGGCGGAGTTCTCGGGTGGTCAGCGGCAACGTATTGCGATTGCCAGGGCATTGATTCTTAAGCCTTCGCTGATCATACTTGATGAACCTACATCATCGCTCGACAAAACGGTACAGGCGCAAATATTGACGCTATTGAAATCATTGCAACAAAAGCATCAACTGGCCTATTTGTTTATCAGCCATGATTTGCACGTTGTCCGCGCGTTGTGTCATCAGGTTATCGTGCTGCGACAGGGAGAAGTGGTGGAACAAGGGCCGTGCGCGCGCGTGTTTGCCGCACCGCAGCAGGAGTATACGCGTCAGCTACTGGCGTTGAGCTGACGCTTAAAATGGATTGTAGTTTGAGAAAGGTTCGGCAATGGCCACACCAAAATTTTTCAGTCGGCACGTCGCCGCAAACTCGTCCTGACGATTCACAAACAGACATGGCTCACCTTCGCACTCGAGAACAGAGCACGGAACTTCAATATCGCTTAATGCCTGACTTAGTTTGTACATCACCGACCATGCGTTATCGCCATCCGGGCTAAGTAATTTAAGCGCCACCAGGCTATTGTCGCCGCACTGTCCATTTTGCGGAATCGGTTCAACTTTCGAACCTGCGAAACCAGCAGACCAACGATAGTTCTGCGGCAGTCGATGGACGATTGAGAGTTGTAATGAAGTCACTTATTTTCCCCGGAAGCACACTTACTTCACAATTTATTTACATTAATTTTAACACATCATCAACAATCTGTCCTTCAACAGATCGTAAAGATTGATGCCTCGCCTGCGTGGCCGCTATTGTTCTGATTTAAATGATATCTGCGGGCGTGGTCACGTTTGCGGGGCTATATGTACCCGTTTCTGCGATCTAACTCAACCTTTTTAACTACAATGATGTGACTTTTTACATAAATTGAGTTTACATAAAATAAACATATATCGGGGGAATGATAGATTTGCGGTTGACATGCATCAACAAAGGAAGCCTTTTAGCTTCCCCGTTGTGCAATAGATCACCGTTTTTTCGGTCGACTGGCGTAAAGACAGAAGAGAATGGAACTGGTCGCACAGAAAGCAATGGACCAGATCATTGGCCATGCAGAGTTAAACGTCGCCAGCGAAAGCAGTGCGCCAACAATCGCGCCAATACCAAAACGGAAGGTTCCTGCCAGCGACGACGCAGTTCCCGCCATATGGGGGAACTCATCCAGAATGACCGCCATCGCGTTAGAAGACACCATCGATACGCAGCCCACAAACGCCGCAACGCCAACCACCAGCGACCAGAATCCCAGCCCCAGTAGCGCGCTGATAACCATCCACGCCGCCATAATAAATTGTATCCACAACCCCGAGCGGAACATATTTAACGCGCCAATACGGCGAACGAAGCGGCTGTTAAAGATGGTCATCACGAACAGGAAAACAATGTTTAGCGCAAAGTAATAACCAAAGTTTTCCGGCGCAACGTGGTTGATTTCAATGTAGACAAACGGTCCGGCGCTTAAGAACGAGAACATCCCGGCAAAGCTGAAACCACTGGCCAGCATATAACTCAGGACACGCTTATGGCGGAACAGCGCAGCAAAGTTACCGATAGTGGTACGAATGTGGAACGGTTGGCGACGCTCCGGCGGTAACGTTTCTTTGATCAGGAAGAAGATCATTGCCGAAGCCAGAATTGCCGCCACAGCGAGGATCCAGAAGATGTAATGCCAGCTCAACCACACCAGCACCCAACCGCCAACAATCGGTGCCATCAACGGTGCAATGGTGGTCACCAGCATGACAAACGACATCATCCGCGAGAACTCTTCTTTCGGGTAGATATCACGCATCAAAGCGTTGATAACCACGCTGGCCGCAGCCGCAGCCAGACCGTGGAAGAAACGCATCACAATCAGCTGATCGATGGTTTGCGCCAGCGCGCACGCCACCGCCGCCGCGGCAAACACCAGCGTACCACCGAGGACAACCGGCTTGCGCCCGAAGCTATCCGCCATCGGCCCGTAGATTAACTGCCCCAACGCAAAACCCAGAATATAAGTACTCAGGGTCATCTGCGTGCTGCCCGCTGGCACACCAAACTGCGCTGAAATCACTGGCAGCGCGGGCAGATACATATCAATCGACAGCGGCATTAACATGGCCAAAAGGCCAAGGATAAAGACAATAGCAAACGACGAATGCTGTCGAGTGGTCACAACGGGCTCCTGAATAAAATGAAAGTGTTAACCGACGCTGGCAATTTCTTCTGCAGTTAATGGACGATATTCACCTGGGGCTAAATCTGCATCCAGAGTAATACCGCCAATACGTTCACGATGCAGCTCAACCACGTGGTTACCCACGGCGGCGAACATGCGTTTCACCTGATGATAACGCCCTTCACTGATGGTCAGCCGGACCTGCGTAGGGGTAATCACTTCCAGCACCGCTGGCTTAGTGAGATCTTTTTCGTTATGCAGCTGTACGCCTTTGGCAAATTGCTCCGCCGTATCGTCAGCTACGGGTGATTCAAGCGTCACCAGATAGGTCTTCTCGCAATGATGACGCGGAGAAGTAATGCGATGCGACCACTGACCGTCGTCAGTCATCAGCACCAGACCGGTGGTATCAATATCCAACCGCCCCGCCGCGTGCAGTTTCCACGCCACAGGTTCATCCAGAAAATAGAGCACCGTTGGGTGATCCGGGTCATCAGTTGAGCAAACATAGCCCTGGGGCTTGTTGAGCATGAAATAACGCGGGCCGTGTTGCTGCGCCAGCGGATTGCCATCATAAGCAACATCGTGTTCAGGGAGCAGTTTGAACGCTGCATTGCGGACGATTTCGCCATCAACGGTGACACGATTGCCGCGGATTTCACGCCCGGCAATAGCACGGCTAACACCGAGTTGCTGTGCGATAAATTTATCAAGTCGCATGTGTGTGATTTTGCCTGTAAAAACGGAGGTCGGGCATAGACCCGAAAATCAGAACTGTTGTCTGCCCAGTATAGCGGTCTAATAACTTCCCTCAAGGGAAAAAGATCCGTGGCATACTATTAGCAGATTAATCTACCTACGCTAAACCATGATTTTTACACTTCGTCCATACCAGCAAGAAGCCGTGGATGCCACGCTCAACCATTTTCGTCGTCATAAAACCCCTGCCGTTATCGTGCTGCCTACCGGAGCAGGTAAAAGCCTGGTGATTGCCGAACTGGCACGGCTGGCGCGTGGTCGTGTTCTGGTGCTGGCACACGTCAAAGAACTGGTGGCGCAGAACCATGCTAAATACCAGGCGTTGGGGCTGGAAGCCGATATTTTTGCCGCCGGGCTAAAACGCAAGGAGAGCCACGGTAAAGTGGTATTTGGCAGCGTGCAATCGGTCGCCCGTAATCTTGATGCCTTTCAGGGTGAATTTTCGCTGTTGATTGTCGATGAATGCCACCGTATTGGTGACGACGAAGAGAGCCAGTATCAGCAAATCCTTACTCACCTGACAAAAGTGAATCCCCACTTACGCCTGCTTGGGCTGACTGCCACGCCCTTTCGGCTGGGTAAAGGCTGGATTTACCAGTTTCATTATCACGGTATGGTACGCGGCGACGAGAAAGCCCTTTTCCGTGACTGCATTTATGAGTTGCCGCTGCGCTATATGATTAAACACGGCTATCTGACACCACCGGAACGGCTGGATATGCCGGTTGTGCAGTACGATTTCAGTCGCTTGCAGGCGCAGAGCAATGGGCTGTTCAGCGAAGCTGATCTCAACCGGGAACTGAAAAAACAGCAACGTATTACTCCACACATCATCAGCCAGATTATGGAGTTCGCCGAAAAGCGTAAAGGGGTGATGATTTTCGCCGCGACGGTTGAACACGCAAAAGAGATTGTCGGTTTGCTACCCGCAGAAGATGCTGCACTGATTACTGGCGACACGCCCGGCGCTGAGCGCGATGTATTAATTGAAGATTTTAAAGCCCAGCGTTTTCGCTATCTGGTCAACGTTGCGGTGCTGACCACCGGATTTGACGCCCCGCACGTCGATCTTATCGCCATTCTGCGCCCTACCGAATCAGTGAGTCTTTACCAACAAATTGTCGGGCGCGGTCTGCGTCTGGCGCCGGGTAAAACAGATTGCTTAATTCTCGATTATGCGGGCAATCCTCATGACCTCTACGCACCGGAAGTTGGTACACCGAAAGGCAAAAGTGACAACGTCCCGGTGCAGGTTTTCTGCCCTGCTTGTGGCTTTGCCAACACCTTTTGGGGGAAAACGACCGCCGACGGGACATTGATTGAACACTTTGGTCGTCGCTGTCAGGGATGGTTTGAAGATGACGACGGTCATCGCGAACAGTGTGACTTCCGTTTCCGTTTTAAAAATTGCCCACAATGTAACGCGGAAAACGATATTGCAGCCCGCCGCTGCCGCGAATGTGACACGGTACTGGTTGATCCAGACGACATGTTAAAAGCGGCGCTACGACTGAAAGACGCCCTGGTATTACGCTGTAGCGGCATGTCTTTGCAGCATGGTCACGACGAAAAAGGCGAATGGCTGAAAATCACCTATTACGATGAAGACGGCGCGGATGTGAGTGAGCGTTTCCGTCTGCAAACGCCCGCCCAGCGTACTGCCTTCGAACAGCTTTTTATCCGCCCGCATACGCGTACACCGGGCATCCCTTTGCGCTGGATAACCGCTGCCGATATCCTCGCCCAACAAGCGTTGCTGCGCCATCCGGATTTCGTCGTCGCACGAATGAAAGGCCAGTACTGGCAGGTGCGTGAAAAAATATTCGATTACGAAGGTCGTTTTCGGCGGGCGCATGAATTACGCGGTTAATGGTAGTTTTGATTGATGTATAAGGCGATTGAGTATAGAATCTCGCCCGCTTTTGCATACGCAAAGCAGATCACTTACCTGTTGCTGGGTCGCCTGTAGCAGGAATCATTTAAGAGAGAAAGAAATGTTTACTATCAACGCAGAAGTACGTAAAGAGCAGGGTAAGGGTGCGAGCCGCCGCCTGCGTGCCGCTAACAAGTTCCCGGCAATCATCTACGGTGGCAAAGAAGCGCCGCTGGCTATCGAGCTGGATCACGACAAAGTCATGAACATGCAAGCTAAAGCTGAATTCTACAGCGAAGTTCTGACCATCGTTGTTGACGGTAAAGAAATCAAAGTTAAAGCTCAGGACGTACAGCGTCATCCGTACAAACCGAAGCTGCAGCACATCGACTTCGTTCGCGCTTAATCGCTGAATAAGTTGTAAAAAAACCCCGCTTCGGCGGGGTTTTTTGTATCTGCAGATTATGCCTGATGCGACGCAGTGCGTCTTATCAGTATCGTTATTTTCAGGCCAGATAAGGCATTCACGCCGCATCTGGCATTCATTATGTAACCGATTAATTACCGCCAGACGTCCGGCGCTGCAATTGATCGCGCAGGTTCGGCGGCGTGCCTTTAATGGTCAGCGTATCGGTCGCCGGGTCCCAGAAAATCCGTTCGCCTAACAGCATCGCATCAAAGTTGATGGTCAAGCCACCGCCGCTACCGGCAAACTTCGTCAATTGACGCAGTGTGCTACGGTCTGCCGGGAAGCTCTCTTCCAGTTCATACCCTTTTTCAGCAGCAAACTCCGTGAAGCTCACTTCGCTGACGCCCGCCAACTCTTTTGACAGCGACTCCAGTTCAATCTCCTCGCCCGCCTGCAATTGCTCATTACAATAGCTATAAACTTGCTGGCGAACGTTCTGCCGTTCTGCTTTATCCAGTTGCGCTTCTGCGGTGAAGTCGTCGACCGCTTGCAACAGACCTCGGTTTTGCGCTTTGGCGTTCAACCCTTCGCTGGCACCGAGGAAATCCATAAAGAAATCGGCGACTTTGCGTCCGACTCGCCCTTTCAGGAAAGTCAGGTAGCGCGTCGATTCCGGATTGGTTTCCCACTCAGTTAAATCAATACGCGCCACAATATCCGCATGATTGATATCAAGATAATGGGTCGGGTTGATGTCGAGATTTTCGTTGACGCGCATACTGCTTAGATTGCTCAGCACGCAAATCAGCAAATACTCAACTGCCAGATAACGATAGTGGCAAAACAGAACGAAACCGCCATCAGCAAACGGATATTTTGCCAGTTCGTCACGCAGGCGACCGGTTGCCGCGCGGCTAAATGCCAGAAAGTCCTCTTCGCCCTGACGTTGCAAGCGCAGCGTCTGCGCCAGTTCACTCTCTTCGCTGAACAAACCGTAGGCTTTGTTCTTGGCGCTATAGACCCGATGCAGCTCTGCCACCATCTCAACGACGGTTTCCGTCGGTTCCAGCAATGAATCGCGCAACACCAGCTCAAGGTTCTGCTCATCACGCTTGATAAGCTGGTGCAGAGCAATCTGGTTGATATCCAGACTCATGATAAACTCTCCTTTAAGACCGGGCGGTATTCAACCACCGCCGGTTAAGCGACGCAATAAAAGTTGGCGGCCATTTTACAGAAGGCTGCGTAAGGAGAATGATTGAAAGCATAAAAAAGCAGAAAAAAAACCGTTGCTACGGTAATATGTTGCCCTTTCATCAACTAACTGATTTCGATTTATGCCACAAATTTCCCGCTACAGTGATGAACAGGTTGAACAATTGCTCGCAGAGCTGCTCAACGTACTGGAAAAACATAAGGCTCCGACCGACCTTTCCCTGATGGTGTTAGGCAATATGGTCACCAACCTTATCAACACCAGCATTGCCCCGGCTCAACGCCAGGCGATTGCCAACTCTTTTGCCCGCGCTTTGCAGTCCTCGATCAACGAAGACAAAGCGCACTAAGGGAAACAGATAACAGGTTATGGTAACTCATCGTCAGCGCTACCGTGAAAAAGTCTCCCAGATGGTCAGCTGGGGGCACTGGTTTGCACTGTTCAACATTCTGCTCTCACTTGTCATTGGCAGTCGTTACCTGTTTATCGCCGACTGGCCGACAACGCTTGCGGGTCGTATTTATTCCTATGTAAGCATTATCGGCCACTTCAGCTTTCTGGTGTTCGCCACCTACTTGCTGATCCTCTTCCCGCTGACCTTTATCGTCGGCTCACAGAGGCTAATGAGGTTTTTGTCCGTCATTCTGGCCACTGTGGGAATGACGCTGTTACTGATCGACAGCGAAGTCTTTACCCGTTTCCATCTCCATCTTAATCCCATCGTCTGGCAGTTGGTTATCAATCCGGACGAGAATGAGATGGCACGCGACTGGCAGCTAATGTTTATCAGCGTGCCAGTTATTTTATTGATTGAACTGGTGTTTGCGACGTGGAGCTGGCAAAAGCTGCGCAGTCTGACGCGTCGTCGACGCTTCGCCCGTCCGCTGGCCGCATTCTTATTTATCGCCTTTATCGCCTCACACATGGTGTATATCTGGGCCGATGCTAACTTCTATCGCCCTATCACCATGCAGCGCGCTAACCTGCCGCTTTCGTACCCGATGACGGCGCGACGTTTTCTTGAGAAGCATGGTCTGCTTGATGCGCAGGAGTATCAACGCCGTCTGATCGAGCAAGGCAATCCAGACGCTGTTTCTGTACAGTATCCGTTAAGCGAATTGCGCTACCGCGATATGGGCACCGGGCAAAATGTGTTGTTGATTACTGTCGATGGCCTGAACTACTCACGCTACGAGAAGCAGATGCCTGCACTGGCGGGTTTTGCCGAAGAAAATATTTCGTTCACGCGCCATTTGAGTTCCGGCAACACCACCGACAACGGTATCTTTGGCTTGTTCTATGGTATCTCGCCAAGCTATATGGACGGTATTCTGTCGACCCGTACGCCTGCGGCGTTAATTACCGCGCTCAACCAGCAAGGCTATCAGTTGGGCTTATTCTCGTCAGATGGCTTTACCAGTCCGCTGTATCGCCAGGCATTGTTGTCAGACTTCTCGATGCCGAGCGTACATACACAATCCGATGAGCAGACCGCCACGCAGTGGATCAACTGGCTTGGCCGCTACGCGCAAGAAGATAACCGCTGGTTCTCTTGGGTATCTTTCAATGGCACCAACATTGACGACAGCAATCAGCAAGCATTTGCCCGGAAATATAGCCGCGCGGCTGGTAATGTCGATGGCCAGATCAATCGCGTCCTGAATGCGTTACGTGAATCCGGGAAACTGGACAACACGGTGGTGATTATCACTGCTGGTCGCGGCATTCCGCTGAGCGAAGATGAAGAAACCTTTGACTGGTCACGTGGCCATCTTCAGGTGCCATTAGTCATTCACTGGCCAGGCACACCGGCACAGCGTATTAATGCCTTGACCGATCAT
Organism: Escherichia sp. E4742; assembly: GCF_005843885.1. Lineage (NCBI taxonomy): Bacteria > Pseudomonadati > Pseudomonadota > Gammaproteobacteria > Enterobacterales > Enterobacteriaceae > Escherichia > Escherichia sp. E4742. The sequence continues at coordinate 233,723 of NZ_CP040443.1, forward strand.
ACTGATCTTATGACCACGCTGATGCAACGCCTGCTACACGTCAGTACGCCTGCCAGCGAATACTCACAAGGTCAGGACTTGTTCAACCCTGAACGCCGTCATTACTGGGTAACAGCCGCGGATAACGATACGCTGGCAATTACCACACCGAAAATGACGCTAGTACTGAACAATAACGGTAAATACCGCACTTACAACTTACGTGGTGAAAGAGTGAGAGACGAAAAACCACAGTTGAGTTTGTTATTGCAGGTGCTGACAGACGAGAAGCGTTTTATCGCTAACTGATTAATTATAAATCAGTTAGCAAAATATCTTACTTGCAATCGGTGTGGAAAACGGTAGTATAAGCAGCCACGAGTCGGCACGTAGCGCAGCCTGGTAGCGCACCGTCATGGGGTGTCGGGGGTCGGAGGTTCAAATCCTCTCGTGCCGACCAAAAATCCCAAGAAAACCAACCGCAAAGGTTGGTTTTTTTATATCTACGTCAATCCCCCTCTACCCACACTTACAGTTTTCACTACATGCCCATACATAAAATGGGGTAACATTCACGCGCCTGGTAGCGTTACCAACGCTACGCTCAAACATAATGATTCTAATAAAACCTCAGGAGACTACTATGCCTGAAGCAACGCCTTTTCAGGTGCTGATTGTGGATGATCATCCACTTATGCGACGCGGTGTTCGTCAGTTACTGGAGCTTGACCCTGGCTTTGAAGTGGTCGCCGAAGCAGGCGACGGCGCTAGTGCTATCGATCTGGCGAATAGACTGGATATCGACGTGATCTTGCTGGATCTCAATATGAAAGGTATGAGTGGCCTGGATACCCTCAATGCCTTGCGCAGGGATGGCGTTACCGCGCAAATTATTATCCTGACCGTTTCAGATGCCTCCAGCGATATCTTTGCATTGATAGACGCAGGCGCTGACGGTTATCTGTTGAAAGATAGCGATCCGGAAGTGTTGCTGGAAGCGATTCGCGCCGGAGCAAAAGGTAGCAAAGTCTTTAGTGAACGCGTCAGTCAGTACTTACGCGAGCGTGAAATGTTTGGCGCTGAAGAAGACCCCTTCAGCGTGCTAACGGAGCGTGAATTAGATGTTCTGCACGAACTGGCACAAGGACTGTCCAATAAGCAGATCGCTTCGGTACTGAATATTTCTGAGCAGACGGTAAAAGTCCATATCCGCAATCTGCTGCGTAAACTCAACGTCCGCTCACGCGTGGCGGCCACCATTCTGTTCCTGCAACAACGCGGGGCGCAATAAAAAAATAGCCCGATGGATTTACCATCGGGCTGATATTGATGACAAACGCAACACTGCCTGATGCGCTACGCTTATCAGGCCTACACGGATCGAGCAATGTATTGAATTCGCACGATTTTGTAGACTGGATAAGGCGTTTACGCCCCATCCGGAATAAACAAAGCGCACTTTGTCATCAGTCTGGCCCGATGGCATCACCATCGGGCTTCTTCTTATTTACTCTCCTGTGGTGATAAATGCTGCATCGCCTGCGCGATACTGCGTTCAATCACCGCACGGCGAGTATCGTTGGCAGGTAAGAGTTTCAACATCATCTCCCACGCGGCAACGGCTTCGCCAAATCGCTGCTGCTCAAAGGCGTTAAACGCATACATGCTTAACACGCGAATATTGCTGTGGTCCGTTCTCACCAACTGGCGTAGCAGTTCACCGCCGAGGCGGTTGTCGTTGGGATCAGATGAACGTGTCAACGCTTCAGCATACCCCAGCGCGGCATCACTGTTCTTTGGATCGAGGCGATACGCAGTGGCATATGCATCAGTCGCGATACTGGCGTTACCCAGCGCCATCCCAACGCGGCCCAACATAATCCAGCCTTCTATATCTCCCGGATTTTTTTGCAGTTGAGTACGCATTCCAAGTGCAAGGCGCGACATCTCTTCTTCATTGAGCGGATCGGCTTTCGGATCCAGCGCCCTGTCCAGCAATGCCGGAGCCTGCGCCGTGGCCTGCTGCCAGATTTTCACCTGCTGATAATTGCCGGTCTGGTAGTAGCTGACGCCAGCCACAATTAACGCCACCACAATACCCGGCAGAAAAACAACATATCCGGCACGCTTACCTTCCGGCACGCTTTGTTCAGGAAACTCTTCCTGCACCACGCGTACCCGACGCCGCGAGCGGGCATAAATAACCCAACCGCCGATACCAATAGCTACTACCGGTAGCACCCACAGCAGCACGGTCAGCGGCGTTAACGGCGGATCGTAAGTGACGAAGTTGCCATAGCGCGCCACCATATAATCGACAATCTCTTTCTTACTTTTACCTTCCTGCATCAGTTCATACACTTTCTGGCGCAGGTCGGTCGCAATCATCGAGTTAGAATCGGCAATGCTGTTGTTCTGGCATTTCGGGCAGCGTAGTTCTTCAGTGAGTTGGCGAAACTGCTGTTCCTGCGCTTCATCCTTAAACTGCAACACGTCGATGGTCGCCAGCGCCGAGCCGGAGATCATCAGCATCAGCACGCCCAATAAAAACCTCATTGTGCGGCCTCCTTACTGTATTTCTCCCACAGCGGCTTGATCTCTTCTTCCCAGACGCGAGGATTGAGATCACCCGCATGGCGATAGCGAATGATGCCATTACCATCGATGAGGAACGTTTCTGGCGCGCCATAGACACCGAGATCCAGACCTAACATGCCGTCGCCATCAAACAGGCTTAGCGCGTAAGGATTACCCAGCTCTTTCAGCCAGCTGATTGCCTTCTGCCTGTCGTCTTTATAGTTCATGCCGACCACGCGGATGCCCTGCGCAGAAAGCTGATTCAGATATTGATGTTCCGCACGGCAGGTCGGACACCAGGTCGCCCAGACGTTAAGCAGCACTGGTTTGCCCTGAGTCAGCACATCCGCCTGATAAAACTGCCCCGGATTGTCCAGTGATTCGAGGCGAAACTTCGGCACCGGCTTGCCAATGAGCGCCGATTCCAGATTGGTCGGATCATCCCCTTCGGCATTACGCGCCAGCTGCCACAGCAGCGCCGCGGCAATCGCCAGAAAGATAATCAAAGGAAGTAACAATACTTTGCGCTTCATACAGCCTCCGGCGCAGTTTTTTGCGGGTTCACGCGCTTACGATAGCGAGGATCAAACAGGCACAGCAGCCCGCCCAACGCCATCATCAGCCCGCCCGCCCAAATCCAGCGAACAAACGGTTTGTAGTAAAGGCGCACAGCCCACGCGCCGTTTTCCAACTCTTCACCGAGCGCCGCGTACAAGTCACGAGTGATGCCGCCGTCAATCGCCGCTTCGGTCATCATCGACCCGGCAGTGTTGTAATAACGTTTTTCCGCATACAGCACCGTTTCCGGCTTGCCATCTCGCGTTACGCCGATAGTCGCCACACCGCCACGCCAGTTCGGGCCAGTCACCTCTTTGACATCACGGAAGGTGAAGCGATATTCATGAATATCGACGCTATCGCCGGGCTTCATGCGCACATCACGCTCGACGCTATAGTTCTGGCTAAAGGCAATGCCAACAATTGTTACCGCCAGCCCCAGATGAGCCGCCACCATCCCCCAATAACTGAAGGTGGTTTTCGTACCGCGTGAAATACGCAGCGCAGCTTCCGCAATTGCCAGCACCGCAATCCAGCAGGCCATTGCCAGGCCGAGTACCGTCATCGCCACGACTTTGCTTTCGAACAGCCACGGCAACAGCAGCGACAGCACCAGCGTGCTGATGAAGGCGATAATCAATAAATTGCGGATTTTACGCGGACGATCGCGCCCCCAACGCACCAGAGGGCCAACACCAAGCAGTAGCGCAAACGGCACCATCAGCCAGGTAAACATAGTGTTGAAGAACGGTTCGCCAATCGAAATGCTGCCCAGCCCAAGTTGTTTATGCACCAGCGGCAGCAGCGTTCCCAGCAACACCACCAGCATCGCGGCGACCAGCAAAACGTTGTTCGCTAACAACAGAGATTCCCGCGACCACAGAGCATTGTTCACCCGTGAACGGACTTTGTGTCCACGGGCAGCAAACAGCAGCAGCGAACCGCCAATCACCAGTACCATAAAGGCGAGAATAAACATGCCGCGCGCCGGATCCGAAGCAAACGCGTGTACCGATACCAGCACACCGGAGCGCACCAGGAAAGTCCCCAGCAGACACAGCGAGAAAGCACTGATTGCCAGCAGTAATGTCCACGCTTTGAAACTGGCGCGTTGTTCAGTCACCGCCAGCGAGTGCATCAGCGCAGTACCAACCAGCCATGGCATAAACGAGGCGTTTTCTACCGGATCCCAGAACCAGCAGCCGCCCCAGCCGAGTTCGTAATAGGCCCACGCGGAACCGAGTACGATGCCGAGCGTCAGGAAGATCCACGCCGCCAGCGTCCACGGACGGGTAAAACGCGCGTAAGTGCTGTCCAGACGCCCACTCAGCAAAGAAGCAATGGCAAAAGCAAATGCCACCGAGAAACCAACGTACCCCATATAAAGCAGAGGCGGATGGAAGATCAGCCCCGGATCCTGCAACAACGGGTTAAGATCGCGCCCTTCAATCGGGAAGTTCGGCAATGTGCGAGAGAACGGGTTAGAGGTAAAGAGAATGAACAGCAAAAAGCCGACGCTGACCATGCCCATTACCGCCAGTACGCGCGCCACAATATCCAGCGGAATACGCTGGCTAAAAATCGCTACCGCAAACGTCCAGCCGCTCATTAGCAGCACCCATAGCAGCAATGAGCCTTCATGCGCCCCCCAGGTGGCCGCCACGCGATACCACACCGGAAGCTGGGTATTGGAGTTACTGGCGACATAGGTGACGGTGAAGTCGTTTACCACGAAGGCGTTAACCAGCACCAGAAATGCACCTGCCACAGACATAAACAGCAGCCAGGCAAACAAGCGGGAAGAAGCCATCATGCGCGCATCTCCGCGCGCCACGCCCCATAGCGGATACACAGACAGCAGCAGCGCAATCCCTAACGCCAGGCACAGCAGTCCGTTACCAATTTCCGGCATCATGATGCTGGGTCCTTATAAACACTCGCCGGGCGACGGTGGTTGGCTTCCATCGCTTTCTCGACTTCTGGCGGTGTATAGTTTTCGTCGTGTTTCGCCAGTACTTCTTTCGCGAGGATATGATTGCCTTTTTCCAGCTCGCCTTGAACCACAACGCCCTGCCCTTCACGGAACAGATCCGGCAAAATGCCTTCGTAAGTGACATCGACTGAACCTTCAGCGTCGTAAATGGTGAAGGTCACTTTCAGCGAATTGGGATCGCGCTGCACGCTCCCCGGCATCACCATCCCGCCCACGCGCAGACGCTGACCGACTTCCGGCATCTGTTGGGTTTCACGCTTGCCGTAGAGAATCTCCCCCGGCGTATAAAAAAGATCGATATTCGAGCGCAGAGCATACAGAACCAGACCGATGGTCAGCGCCAGCCCCGCCAGCACGGCACAGGCAATCCACAACCGATTTTTACGGCGAATATTCATGCAGCCTCCTGCTGTTGCGCAGCACGTAAACGCGCCTCACGCGCCCGCTGTTGCGCCACGCCACGCAGAATTGCGCGATGCTGCATCACCGAGTGCACGACCAAAACCACCAGCGGAATAACGGTCATCACCACCGCCAGCCAGACAAAAAAGGCGTAACCGCCCATTGCGAAAAATTCATTCCAGGAAGCAAATGCAGGGGTCATTTACGGCCTCTTTTCAGTATCAGTTCACTCACCCACGGACGGCGTTTTTCCATCAGCAAAATCAAATTACGCATCCGCATCAACGTCAGCGTGGCAGACAGCAGCAGGAAGCCGAAAATCGACCAGCGCAGCGGCGAACGCATCGCCGGATCGATACTTTGCTGCATCCGCGTTGATCCCTGATGCAGTGTGTTCCACCACTCCACGGAGTAATGAATAATCGGCAGATTTACCACGCCAATCAGCACCAGAATACCTGCCGCACGGCCTGCCAGACGGCGGTCGTCAAAGGCGTGCCACAGGGCAATCACACCAACATACAGAAACAGCAGCACCAGTTCAGAAGTCAGACGCGCGTCCCACACCCACCAGGTGCCCCACATCGGTTTTCCCCATGCGGAGCCAGTAACCAGGGCAATAAAGGTAAACACGGCACCAATGGGGGCCATCGCTGCGACCGCCAGGTTAGCCATTTTCATCTGCCAGACAAGACCGATGAACGCCGCTACCGCCATCGAGGCATAAATACCCATCGACCAGATTGCCGCTGGCACATGTAGATAAATAATGCGATAGCTATTTCCTTGCTGATAATCAGCCGGAGCAAAGCCGAATCCCCAGATCCAGCCGACGGTGAGCACGACCACACTGGCGATTGCCAGCCACGGTATAAACCAGCCACAGATTTGATATAACCGTGGAGGGATCGCCAGTTGATGTAGTGTTTTCCACATAGTTTCGATACCAGACTCGAACAAAAATCAGTAATCCAGCGTTATTGAATGCTGATTCGTAACGCTGCCGCCGTCGCAAAAGGACTTAATGTCGCGGTGCCAGCCAGCAACGCGCCTAAAATTGCCAGATACCCGTCCACGGGCAAATGCATCGAAGCCGCGTCCATCGCAGCGGTGGCAAAGATGAGTAAGGGGATGGTGAGTGGTAACACGAGAATGCTGAGTAGCACTCCACCGCGCTTAAGTCCGACCGTCAGCGCCACGCCTGGTGCACCAAGAAAGCCAAGCGTGGGGGTTCCCAACAACAGCGTAAGCGCCATCACTTGCCAACCGTACACGTCCATTCCCAGTAGCAATGCCACCAGTGGTGAGAGAATGAGTAGAGGCAAACCTGTCACCATCCAGTGCGCCATCACCTTCGCCAGCACAACGGCGGGCAAGGGTAATGGCAACAACATCAGTTGTTCAAGACTGCCGTCCTGCAAATCGTCACGAAACAGTCGCTCCAGCGCCAGCAAAGAGGAAAGCAGCGCCGCAACCCAGATAATCCCCGGTGCAATCCTCGCCAGCAATTGCGGCTCTGGACCGATACTAAGTGGAAAAAGGGTAATAACAATCAGGAAGAACCACAGCGGGTTAGCGATTTCGGCGCTATGGCGAAACGCCACGCGCAGCTCAAGACGGAAAATGCGCCAAAACATCATGCGCCCCTCGTTTGCGTCAGCGAAATGCGGCGGATTTTACTTTCAGCAACATTGAGCGGCTGGTGGGTGGTCAGAATCACAATTCCCCCCTGCTCCGTATGCTGCGCCATACGCTGGGTCAGACGATCGACGCCGTTGACGTCAATCGCGGTAAAAGGTTCGTCGAGTATCCACAACGTGGCACGGGTCAGCCACAGACGTGCCAGCGCAACGCGGCGTTGTTGCCCGGCAGAGAGCTGGTTTACGGGAATATCTTCGAATCCGGCAAGCCCGGCCTGCGCCAGGGCGTCCAGACATTGTGCGGTATCACCGTCACGGTGATAGAAATGCAGATTTTCTAACGCCGTCAGCCGGGTTTTAATCCCCGGCTGATGGCCTATCCATAACAGGTTTTGATGGTAGCTGTCGCGTACCTGATGCAAGGGCTGCCCTTGCCAAAGAACCTCACCGGCGTCAGGGCGAGACAACCCTGTCAGCAGACGAAGAAGCGTTGTCTTCCCCGCACCGTTGCTGCCGGTGATTTGTACCCACTCTCCTGCGTTCAGCGTAAATGACAAACCACTAAACAAGGTTCGTTCATCCCGCTCGCAGAGCAATTCTCTGGCTTCAAGCATCCCCACGCAATGACATCCTGTTAAAAACCTGGTTCAACTTCGCGCATATCGGGTAGCTTGTGCGCGATCCCTTTATGGCAGTCAATACAGGTTTGCCCATCTTTCACCGCTTGATCGTGCATCTTCGCGGCAACACCTTTCTGGGCGGTTAAATCCATAAACTCGAAGTTGTGACAGTTACGGCACTCCTGCGAGTTGTTGTCCTTCATTCGCCGCCACTCATTCTGTGCCATAGTCAGGCGATGAGCTTCGAATTTCTGCGGCGTGTCAATAACGCCCAGAATTTTACCATACAGCTCTTTACTTGCTTTGAGCTTGCGTATCATTTTCGGCACAAACTCGTGCGGGACGTGACAATCCGGGCAGGTAGCACGCACGCCGCTACGGTTGTTGTAATGCACGGAATCCATGTATTCCTGATACACCGTGTTGCGCATTTCGTGGCAGCTAATGCAGAACTCTTCAGTATTGGCTTTTTCCATACCGGTGTTAAAGCCGCCCCAGAAGACGATGCCGCCAACAAAACCAATCAACAGCAGCGTCCCCAGCGCCAGACGGCTGGGGGTACGCCACCATTTCCACAGGCGCTTAATCAGACCAGGCTTACGGTCAGAATTTCCCATAATAACCTCTTATTTCCCGTAACCTTTTGATGGGGTAAAGGTATTCCCCACGATTGGCGCGGTATCGGCCTGCGGTACGTGACATTGCAGACAGAAATAACGACGCGGAGCCACTTCTGCGCCCACTTTGCCGTCGCTGTCCATAAAGTGAGTAGGACTGATGCGCGGTGCGCCAGTGGTGCGATAGCTTTCAACACCGTGGCACTGTAAACAGCGGTTGGTATTGGTCGTTACCTGATAACCTTCAACGCTATGCGGGATCATTGGCGGCTGATTCACATAGTTCAGCGGCATCCGATCCTGCTCTTTTGGCATCCGAATGGCCCCTTCCTGCGTCCCGGATACTTCCGGCGACTGGCTAAAATCGACGCCATTTGCCGCCCAAACCGCGCCGCTCACCACCAGGGCCAGCATCGCCGTCCATTGACACAGCGCTTTCTTCAGGTCATGGCTTTTCATGATTTCGCTCCCGAACTCCATCGTGTAGTTATTGTAAATACATCCTCAGAACAGACATCCACGCAGCGACCGCACGTCATGCAATCGCGGCTGGTGACCTGCACCGGGCTTTGTTCATCCAGCACCGGGGCACGTAGCACATGCGGTTCCGGGCAAACATGAAAACAATCCATACAGCGGTTACATTTCTGCCGATCGGTGGCCGCAACGGTAATCACACCTTTGCTACCCAACACGCCATACAGCGCGCCGACCGGACAAATATGGCCGCACCAGCCGTGTTCAACGACCAGTAGATCAAATAAAAACAGCGCGATAATAAGCAGCGCGCCGCTGCCAAATCCCATTACCAGGCTACGGCCCATCAGAGAAACGGGGTTGATCCATTCCCAGATGAGCGTGCCGGTTAAGGCCGATCCCACCAGGATCACGACCAACAGCACGTACCGAATGTGGCGCGGGATGGTCGCAGACTGATTGAGCTCAAAGCGCCTGCGTAACCAGTTCGCTAAGTCAGTAATCGGGTTCAGCGGGCAGACCCAGCTGCAAAATAATCGCTTTCCTGCCAGGGCGTAGAGCACGGTGATAATCACCGCGCCGATCAGCGCCACCGAGGCAGGCAGATGACCGCTGGCAAGGCTTTGCAGCGTCATCAGCGGATCGGTCAGCGGAACGGTGTCGAATAACAGGCTACTGCTGTAGTTGCCATGCAAGATCCACACACCAAACCACGGGCCGCTCAAAAACATCCCCAGCACGAAGAACTGACAAAGGCGACGCAACACCAGCCAACGGTGACTGCGCCACCAGCCTTTCTTCGCCAGCGCCTCGCGCCCGGCGTCACGTTTACGATTTGCCATTGTTCCCCTCCAGCTAACCGAAGCGGTAATGGTGACCTAACTCCCCTTTCGCCAGTGACAGCGGTAACACCTTGATTGCCGGTTGTTCCAGCACACACACCTTTTCGCACTTACCGCAGCCGGTACAGGCGTCGCTGTGAACCGTCGGCAGAAAGCGGGCGTGCTTACCGGTACGCGTGTTACGCTCCAGCTCCAGGGTGATTGCCTCATCAATTTTCGGGCATTCGCGATAACAAACATCGCAGCGCAGCCCCTGAAAGTTGAGACAGTTTTCCTGGTCCACCAGCACCGCCAGCCCCATCCGCGCGTCGTCGATCGATTCGATCTCACGATCCAGCGCGCCGCTGGGGCATACTTTGGCGCACGGAACGTCCTCACACATTTCGCAAGGAATATCCCGCGCGACAAAATACGGCGTACCTGCCGACAGACCAGAGGCCAGCGTCGCCAGTTTTAAGGTGTCGTAAGGGCAAGCCTGAACACACTGACCGCAACGCACACAGGCACTGGCAAAGGCGTTCTCGTTTATGGCTCCGGGCGGGCGCAACCGCACGCCAGATGCGCGTGCGGTTTGCTGTTGTAACCCCAGCGCCACACCCACGGCAGCCAGCCCGCCTGCTGTGCGAACGACATCGCGCAGAAAGCGGCGGCGACCATTTTGAGGTTTCGCTGACCGGGACATAATGGCTTACACCTTCTCCAGTTTGACCGCGCACTTCTTGAAGTCCGTCTCTTTCGAGAGCGGATCGGTCGCGTCCAGCGTCAGTTTGTTAACCAGCTGTGCGGCGTCGAAGAACGGCATATACACCAGGCCCTGCGGCGGACGGTTACGACCGCGCGTTTCGACAATCGAGATCACTTCGCCACGGCGAGAAACCACTTTCACTTTGTCGCCACGACGCAGATCGCGCGCTTTCGCATCCAGCGGGTGAATAAACAGGACCGCTTCCGGGAAGGCACGGTGCAGTTCTGGCACACGGCGAGTCATACTGCCGGTATGCCAGTGCTCCAGGACGCGTCCGGTAGAGAGCCACAGGTCGTACTCTTCATCCGGTGCTTCCGCCGCCGGTTCGAACGGCAGCGCGAAGATCACCGCTTTGCCATCCGGTTTACCGTAGAACTTATAGCCTTCGCCCGCTTTCACATACGGGTCGTTACCTTCGCTGTAACGCCACTGCGTTTCTTTACCGTTCACCACCGGCCAGCGCAGACCGCGCGCTTTGTGGTAGTCATCGAACGGCGCGAGATCGTGACCGTGACCGCGACCAAACCATGCGTACTCTTCGAACAGCCCTTTTTGCAAGTAGAAGCCCAGCTCGCGGGATTCATCGTTCAGCTGATCTTCCGCCAGTTCGGATACCGGGAATTTGCTCACTTCGGGGGTGGCATACAGAACTTCGTACAGCGTTTTGCCACGCAGTTCCGGTTTCTTCGCCAGCAGCTCTTCCGGCCATACTTCTTCAGTTTTGAAGCGGCGGGAGAACTGGACTAACTGCCAGAGATCCGATTTCGCTTCGCCTGGTGCCTGCACCTGCTGACGCCAGAACTGAGTACGGCGTTCGGCGTTACCGTAAGCGCCCTCTTTCTCTACCCACATTGCGGTCGGCAGGATCAAGTCGGCGGCCAGCGCACTGACTGTCGGATACGGATCGGAGACGATGATAAAGTTGCGCGGATCGCGCCAGCCCGGCATACGCTCTTCATTAATGTTCGGCCCGGCCTGCATGTTGTTGGTACACATGGTCCAGTAAACATTCAGCTTGCCGTCTTTCAGCGCACGGTCCTGTGCTACCGCGTGCAGACCGATTTTCGCCGGAATGGTGCCGCTCGGGATATTCCACTTCTTCTCGCAGATATCACGGTGTTTCTCGTTAGTCACCACCATGTCCGCAGGCAGACGGTGAGCAAAGGTGCCCACTTCACGCGCAGTACCACACGCGGAAGGCTGCCCGGTCAGGGAGAACGGACCGCAACCCGGCTGGGAAATTTTGCCGGTCAGCAGGTGCAGGTTGTAGACCAGGTTGTTGGCCCACACGCCACGGGTATGCTGGTTGAAGCCCATCGTCCAGTAGGAGATGACTTTCTTGTTCGGATCGGCATACAGCTGCGCCAGCTGTTCCAGCTGATCTTTTGGTACGCCAGTCATTTCGGCGGTTTTTTCCAGCGTATATTCGGCAACGAAGGCTTTGTAATCTTCAAAGCTCATCGGTTCGGAGGCGTCAGAACCCGGATTCTTCGCTGCTTTTTCCAGCGGATGGGTCGGACGTAAACCGTAGCCGATGTCCGTCGCCCCTTTGCGCAGGTTAACGTGTTTGCTGAAGAAGTCCTGATTTATCGCATTGTTTTGAATGATATAGTTGGCGATGTAATTCAGGATCACCAGGTCAGACTGTGGCGTAAAGATGATGCCGTTATCCGCCAGCTCGAAGCTACGATGCTGGTAGGTAGAAAGCACCGCCACGGTGACGTTCTGGTTAGAGAGACGACGGTTAGTGATGCGCGACCAGAGGATCGGGTGCATCTCCGCCATATTCGCGCCCCACAGCACAAACGCGTCAGCCTGTTCGATATCGTCATAGCAGCCCATCGGCTCATCCATACCAAAGGTACGCATAAAGCCAACTACTGCCGACGCCATACAGTGACGCGCGTTCGGGTCGATGTTGTTCGAACGGAAGCCCGCTTTAAACAGCTTGGAGGCGGCATAACCTTCCCAGATAGTCCATTGACCAGAACCGAACATACCGATCGATTCCGGCCCTTTTTCTTTCAGGGCGGTTTTGAATTTCTCTTCCATCACATCGAAGGCCTGATCCCAGGTGATTGGGGTAAATTCGCCTTCTTTGTCATATTTACCGTTTTTCATACGCAGAAGCGGCTGCGTCAAACGGTCTTTACCGTACATGATTTTGGGCAGGAAATAGCCCTTAATGCAGTTCAGGCCACGGTTAACCGGTGCATCCGGGTCGCCCTGACAGGCCACCACACGCCCCTGCTGCGTTCCGACCAGAACACCGCAACCGGTACCGCAGAAACGGCACGGCGCTTTATCCCATTTAATGGCTTCCTGCTGACCAACAACGGCGCGGGCAACGCCCGGCACGCTGAGACCGGCAGCCGCCGCAGCGGCCGCAACGGCGTTAGCTTTCATAAAGCTACGACGACTGAGTTTCATGGTGTTTCCTCACCTTGCTCTTCCTGCTGGTGATAAACCAGCGACACCGCCAGCACGCCCTCTACGTTGCGTACTGACTCAATGGTTTGGATCAGCGTTTCGCTGTCTTCTGCTTCCACCACCACAATCAACTGACCGCTTGGCGCGTCGCTGACAGCGACTTCACAGCCGGGAAAGGCGTTCAGTTGGGTGCTGATGTCTGAAATTCGTTCGCTTTTGGCCTGAACGACCAGGCTGCAAACTTGCCAGTTAGTGTGCATGGAGATACTCCGCAGTTATGGCTGATACCGGACAGCTGGCTGCACATGCTCCACATCCGTTGCAAAGTTGGCTATTAAGTTGCGGCTGGTAGATCCCGGAGAGCGTCGGGCGAAAGATAATTGCCATTGGCTCACAGCTATCCTGACAGCGGCGGCATTCAACTGACTGATACGCCAGGCACGCGTCCCCAATGGTGAACTGCAAATCCCAGGCCCTAGTGTGGCGCGGAGAAAATAGCGATTCGGGGCAAGCCTGCGCGCAGGCGTAACAGAAGCTGCACTCGTTATTTTTGAAATTAACGCTCGGATAGCCACCCGCGCCGCGTTGCAGAATGTTGTTTTCACAAGCATTAATACAGGCATCGCAGCGGGTGCAATGGGTCAGAAAATGAGATTCATCACCGGACCAGGGCGGACGGATACCGTTACTGGCTTTGCGCCAGCGACCAGTCAGTATGCCCCGACGGGATGCATCAATCTTCACATTGACCTTCCATCATTAACGTGCTCTGAAAATTGAGAGCGACCAAATAAACCGCATAATTAATAAGCCATTTTTATAGGCGCTAAGATATTAAAGGATGTGTCAAAGATGCATACCCCGATCGGGGTAAAACCTGTAGCAGGATCAAAAGAGTGGCGGGAAGGCTGGCAAAAATGGGCTTTTATTCACATTTCAACCGGTTATAAACAATTTTACATAGCGATAAATTCACCAAAGATATTTCTCCAGGCTTCGCCATCCATCAGCATATAACTCCAAAAGAGAAGGTAAAGTTGTCTGAATATTCTATGCATTATTCATAAAGCAAATTAATAAATCTGATGAATATGTTAACCTTCAGCGACATCATCGGTGAAAACCTATAAATGAAGAAGGAAAACAAATGAAGACCATTCTACCTGCAGTGTTGTTTGCCGCTTTCGCCGCCACCTCAGCCTGGGCGGCAGACAGCGTCCAGCCACTGGAAAAAATCGCCCCTTATCCGCAAGCTGAAAAAGGGATGAAGCGTCAGGTGATTCAGTTAACCCCGCAAGAAGATGAATCTACCCTGAAAGTAGAACTGTTAATCGGTCAGACGCTGGAAGTTGACTGCAATCTGCATCGTCTCGGCGGGAAACTGGAAAGCAAAACGCTGGAAGGCTGGGGCTATGATTATTATGTCTTTGATAAAGTTAGCTCCCCGGTTTCTACGATGATGGCCTGCCCGGATGGCAAGAAAGAGAAGAAATTTGTCACCGCGTATCTGGGCGATGCCGGAATGCTGCGTTACAACAGCAAGCTGCCGATCGTGGTGTATACGCCAGACAATGTGGATGTGAAATACCGCATCTGGAAGGCAGAAGAGAAAATTGAGAACGCGGTAGTTCGCTAAACACAGCGTACCGCCCATCGGTCGGATAAGGCGATCATGCCGCATCCGACATCTAACGTCCGAACCGGTTGCCTGATGCGACGCTGACGCGTCTTATCAGGCCTACGCCGCTGTGAAACGCGGCACCCCGTAGGTCGGATAAGGCGGTTACGCCGCATCCGACATCCAACGCCCGAGCCGGTTGCCTGATGCGACGCTGGCGCGTCTTATCAGGCCTACGCCACTGTGAAATGCTGCACTCCGTAGGTCGGATAAGGCGGTTACGCCGCATCCGACATCTAACGTCCGAACCGGTTGCCTGATGCGACGCTGACGCGTCTTATCAGGCCTACGCCGCTGTGAAACGCGGCACCCCGTAGGTCGGATAAGGCGGTTACGCCGCATCCGACACTCAATGCCGGATGCGGCGCACCATTACAACGCAATATCCGCGACTTCTTTTTGAACTGATTGCGGTTTCAACTGCGGTTTCGGCGTACTGTCTGCCGCCTGAGGCTTGTCGTATTTCAGCCCCAGCACTTCGCTGGTGTACTGCAACTCACGTTCTGTTGCTGCCACATCACCGTTCAACTTGCTGCCATAAGACGGAACGATCGCTTTCAGCGTAGCCTGCCATTGCGGGCTGGAAACGCGATCGCCAAACACTTTTTCCAGCAGATTCAACATAATTGGTGCGGCGGTTGACGCCCCCGGTGATGCCCCCAGCAACGCGGCAATAGTCCCTTGCTGGTCGCTGACCACTTCTGTTCCCAGACGCAGTACACCGCCTTTGTCGGCATCACGCTTGATAATCTGTACGCGCTGCCCCGCTTGCCACAAACGCCAGTCCTCTTTTTTCGCCTGTGGATAGTACTCTTTCAGCGCTGCAAAACGATCCTCTTCACTCAACATCACCTGACTTATCAGGTATTTCACCAGATCGAAATTATCCAGCCCGACATGCATCATCGGCATCACGTTGGAAGTGGTGGTGGAACTCATCAGATCCCACAACGAACCGTTTTTGAGGAATTTGGTTGAGAAGGTGGCAAATGGTCCAAACAGCACTACGCGTTTACCGTCCAGAACACGGGTATCGATATGCGGAACCGACATCGGCGGCGCACCAACAGATGCTTTACCGTAGACCTTCGCCAGATGACGGTTAACCACGTCAGGGTTTTCCGAGACGAGGAACTGACCGCCCACCGGGAAACCAGCGTACTCTTTCGCTTCCGGGATACCGGATTCTTGCAAAAGTTTCAGCGCCGCACCGCCCGCGCCGATAAAGACAAATTTCGCGCGGATGTTCTGTACAGTGCCATTTTTCAGATCGGCAATGGTGACGGTCCAGGTGTTGTCGTCATTACGTTTGAGGCCGCGGACTTCGCTACTGAGTTGCAGCGAGAAGTTAGATTTTTTCTGCAAGGAAGCAATTAACTGGCGAGTGATTTCACCATAGTTCACATCGGTGCCGATTTCTGTACGCGTGGCCGCGACTTTCTGCTGTGGATCGCGTCCTTCCATCACGAGTGGCGCCCACTCTTTGATTTGCGCGTGATCTTCGGAGTAACGCATACCGCGAAACAACGAACTTTGTTGCAAGGCCGCGTAACGGGCGCGCAGGAAGTTGACGTTATCCTCGCCCCAGACAAAGCTCATGTGCGGAACGGTGTTAATAAATGAGCGCGGGGTACGCAACACGCCACGCTCGACCTGGTGCGCCCAGAACTGGCGGGAAATCTGGAATGCTTCGTTAATGGCAACTGCTTTTTCGATACTGATGCTACCATCGGCGTTTTGCGGGGTGTAGTTCAGTTCCATCAACGCAGAATGCCCGGTTCCGGCGTTGTTCCAGCCGTTCGAACTCTCCTGCGCAACACCTTCCAGGCGCTCCACCATGGTCATCGACCATTCAGGCTCCAGCTCCCGTAAATAGGTCCCCAACGTGGCGCTCATAATGCCGCCGCCAATCAACAGTACATCAGTTTCCTGCTCCTCGGACGCTTTCGCTTTTGCCGCCATCGAAACGGCATTAAGCCCCACGGCCATCGAGAAGAGCATGGCAGTCACTTTTTTCATCTTGTTAATGCCTTACTTTTAGTCGCTTTATTGCAGGTGAGATTTGCGCGGCATCAACGGTAACACTTAAGTAACAACATTTAAATAATGTTTATAAATTATATTCTAATTTTAGAAACATTATAATTTCGTTGATTAATTATAGGGTTATTAGAAACGAAGGGATTTTTAGAATATTGACCTGGCGGCAGCAGTCCGCCAGGTCAGCGTCGAAATATTATGCCGTCCGGGCAACGGCATCACGAGAAGCAGCATCGCGCTCTGCGCCCGTCAGCTCGCTAAGTTGCCCATTGCGCATTTCCAGCAGGCGGTCGGCGTGGATAAAGTAATGGTCATCATGACTGATGGCGAAAATAGTTTTACCCATCTCCTGCATCAACGGCAGCAGCACCTGATAAAACTCACGGCGGAAGTGTGGGTCCTGATCCGCCGCCCATTCATCCAGCAGAATAATATCGCGTTCTTCTGCCAGTGCCAGCAACAGTGCCACGCGTTTTTTCTGCCCTTTCGATAACTTCAGGTTAACAATACGCCCGTTACTTAACTCAAGCTTATGACCCATTTTCAGCTGCGCCAGCCACTTCTCAACCAGCTGCGGGTTAGCAGGTTTACCTTCCGGCCCCAGCAGTTGATCAAACAGCCAGACATCGGTAAACACCGCCGAAAACAGTTTGCGATAATCTTCCGGTTTTTCACCGCTGACAGGTTTGCCATCCAGCAAGATTTCGCCGCTTTGTGGCTGATACAACCCCGTCAGCAACATCGCCAGCGTCGATTTGCCGCTACCATTGCCACCAATCAGAAACAGCAGTTCGCCACGTTTAATGGTGAGGTTAATCGGCCCAACGGAAAACGCATTATCCTGATAGCTAAACGTCACGTTACGCAGCTCCAGCGTTTGCCAGTTGGGAAACGCCTGCGGGCGCGGAAACTCCGCTTTGAAAGGCGCGAGTGCGAATTTGTTAAGCTTGTTAAACGCCACCTGCGCCGTCAGCAGCGTCGGCAATGCGCCAACCGCCGAAAGCAGTGGCGTACGCAGGAACAACAGCGTCAACGAATAGGTCGCGGCAACGTTGGTATCAGCCCAACCTAGGCTGTTTGCCATCCAGAACACCAGGCCGATAGCGCCCAGCATCATGATGTTTGACCAGTTCACGGCACTAAGATGGAAGGTGTCTGCGCGGATAATATGATGGCGATACTCTTGCGCATCAGGAATGTAGAGGTTGTTAAACACATACTCGGCGCGTTCACGGTTCAGCGTCAGCTCTTTGCGCCCTTCCAGCACGGTTTGAAAATCCGTGTACAGCTTGTCTTCGGTTTCACGCAGGGTCGCCATATGTTTGTACACCCGCGCCACCAGCACAAAACCGCCCCAGATGGTGATCGCCATCCAGATAGCCGTTACCAGCAACATTTTGCCCGACAACATCCAGAGATACGCCGCTGAACCGATAGTGAGAATGATCCCCTGTACCAGTTCCGGCAGACGAACAAACGCAATAGTGATATTGCGCACATCGCTGGTTAGCCCCGCCAACAACGAGGCGCTACCGAGTTGTTCGATACGCTCGACGTGAGTATCCAGAATCCGCTTAATAAATTCGCTACGCAGTCGGTAAACGAAGTGATGGCCCAGCGTAGTAAGCGCCAGTTGCGATCCCAGTGTTACTGCCATTAACAGCAGTAATAAACCCAGAAACTCCGGCAACACCAGCAGACTGGTATCCGCCGTTTCGATAAGGCGCTGATTGATAAAAGCAATTAAGCCAATGCCTAATGCCGCACTGGCGAGGCTTAGCGCCATCACACTGATAAATGGCCAGCGATACTGCCGCCAGACAAGTACAAGAAGTTCCATGCAGAAAACCCGGACAATGAATTACAGCCCGCAGTTTAAACATCTCCGCGCGCACAGCAATAATAATTCTTATTTTTATTCTTTTTTACCTGCCTGACGAAAAGTCAGGTTGTAGCGGCAGTCGGCGGTGAGTGGATGAAACCCCGCTTTGAGCGGTTGAACGCCGTGATAAAACAGCCGCGATTCACCGCCCCATATCACCACGTCACCATGCTCCAGCAACAAACGTTTGAGAGGATCATTTCGTTTCAGGCCGCCAAATTGAAAAATCGCGGGTAAGCCCAGAGAAACAGAAACAATCGGTGCGCGCAGGTCTGGTTCGTCTTTATCCTGATGTAACGACAGTTTCGCGCCCGGAGCGTAGCGGTTGATCAGGCAAGCGTCAGGCTGGAAATCTGGATAGCCTGCTGCCGTGGCCGCGCGCCGACATAAATCATAAAAACTTTGCGGCATGGCGGGCCACGGTTGATTTGTTTGCGGATCAATGGGCGAATAGAGATAACCTTGCCGATTGGTCGTCCAGCCCAGATGCCCGCAGTTGGTCATCGCCACCGACATGGTATATCCGCCAGGAGTGACCATCTGGCGAAACGGCGACTGGCTGGCAATGCCACTGATATCGTGCATCAGTTGTTCCGCTACGTTAAAAGCAAAACGGCGCAAAATCACCGCGCCGGAAGCCAGCGATTCGTGCCACGGTTCAGCATCAGCAAACAGATCCAACATTACCTCTCCTCATGTTCAGCTTCGCGGCGCAGCAAGTGCGCTTTGCGCGACACGCCCCAGCGGTAACCAGAAAGTGTGCCATCACCGCGTACTACCCGATGACAAGGGATAATAATAGCTAATCTATTGGCGGCGCAGGCGCTGGCTACGGCGCGAACGGCTTTCGGTTTGCCAATCGCGTTCGCCAGTTGCTGGTAACTCACCGTTTCACCACAAGGTATAGTGCGTAGCGCCTGCCAGACTTGTTGCTGAAAAGCGGTGCCGCGAATATCCAGCGGTAACATCAGCGGCGTATCGCGGTTATTGAGGCTGGCGATAACCTCACGTATATGTTGCTGAAATATCGGATCCGCCGGCGCGTTGTCAGCGGCAGGAAACATCTGACGGAGTTCGCTAATCAACGTCCCGTCATCGTCGCCCAGCAGAATCGCGCAAATCCCCCGCTCGCTTTCCGCCACCAGGCAACGCCCCAGTTCACAATCAGCCAGCGCATAACGCACTGCCAGGTTTTCGCCACCGTGACGAAACTGTTTGGCCGTCATGCCCAACGTTTCGTCAGCTTTGCGGTAGTAACTGCTGCCGTCGGGGAATCCAGCGTTGAGAATAGACTGGGTGACGCTCTCCCCTTTCGCCAGCGATTCGCGCAAGCGACGAGCGCGCCAGGCCTGTTGCCAGGCTTTTGGCGTCATTCCGGTGGTGGCTTTAAATAAACGATGCAGATGGAACGGACTCATCGCCACCTGGTCTGCTAAGGCTTCCAGCGTTACAGGCGTTTCCTGTTCCAGCAGTCGGCAGGCGTGGGTGATTTTATCCAACCGATGTTGCTGGGCGTTGGCTTTGTCTGGCTGACAACGTTTGCAGGGGCGAAAACCAGCGGCAAGCGCCTCGCTGGCATCGGCATAGAAAGAAATGTTTTCCCGCAAGGCATGTCTGGCACGGCAAGACGGACGGCAAAAGATGCCTGTGGTGCGCACGGCGAAGACAAATTCGCCGTCAGCGTTCGGGTCGCGGGCTAAGACCGATTGCCAGCGTTGATCGTCAGTTAAGCGTGTGGCGTTTTTCATAATCAGCTCCCTGGTTAAGGATAGCCTTTAGTCTGCCCGGTCACCATCGCGCAAAAACCAACAATCTTGCGCTTTAATTTTTTTCGCTGATAAGGAAGCTTTTAAACTGCGGCGACATCCAGGTTTTAAAGCTATCGCCCTCTTTGGTGATCATATAGACCGCCAGCCCTTCCCGGCGAACAACTTCTTTGGCTTTCTCTGGCCCGAGCACCATTAGACCTGTATCCCAGGCGTCGGCTTCCAGCGCCGTCGGAGCAATCACCGTCACGGACACCAGATTGTGTTCGATAGGTCGTCCGGTTTGCGGATCGATAACATGGGAAAGGCGTTTGCCGTCCAGCTCGTAATAGTTGCGATAGCTACCGGAGGTGCTAATCCCGTGACCATTGATATCGACCACGGCCTGAACTGCGTTTTCTTTATCGGTTGGTTTTTGGATCGCCACTCGCCACGGTTGGCCTTCGCCATTCATACCGCGGCTGTTCAGCGCACCACCCACCGACACCAGATAGCGGGAAATCCCTTCCTGCTCCATCAAACGTGCCAGATGATCGGCTGCATAGCCTTCGCCGACGGTGGAGAGATCGACATATAAATCCGGAAGATCTTTTTGCAGGTACTGCTGATGATACTGATTGATGACCGTCAGGTGCTGCAAACCAGTTTTGGCTTTCATTACATCAATTTGTTCCTGGCTCGGAATTTGTACCGGTTGTTGTTCCGGACCAAAGCCCCACAGATTCACCAGTGGCCCGACAGTAATATCCATCGCGCCATCGGTCTTTGCGCCAATACGTAGCGAAGTGGTGATGATATCGGCCATCGCTTCACTTACCGGCCACGGCGACAAACTTTTCGAGTCGTTAAAGCGCATCAGCGCGGAGTCTTTTTTATAGGTCGAAAGCAGCTGATCGTCAGCGTCCAGCTGGGTCTGAATCTTCTCTTTGAGCTCGGCACTGCGTTTGGCGTCAATGCCAGAGATGCTGGCACGCCAGAAGGTTCCCATTGTTTTGCCTTCAAGAACGGTAACTTCAGTAGCGTGGGGTTTGGCGGGTTGTGTTTTTTGATCGCAACCAACAAACAAGAGCGCGGCAGCCAGCAATGCCACACGGGTAAAGTTCATTTCCATACGTGATTATCCTCATGCGAACGGTCGCAAGAGTACACCAAAAAACTGCGTTTGTACGCTGAAAACAATGAAAAAAGGGCCCGCAGGCCCTTTGTTCGATATAAATCGAGATTAGAACTGGTAAACCAGACCCAGAGCTACGATGTCATCAGTGTTGATGCCAGCAGCGCGGGTGAACTGGTTGTCGTCCAGCAGGTTGATTTTGTAGTCAACGTAGGTGGACATGTTTTTGTTGAAGTAGTAGGTAGCACCAACATCAACATATTTCAGGATATCTTCGTCGTCGTAGTTACGACCAGCAACGACACCCAGGTTTTTACCTTTAGACTGCAGGTATGCTACAGACGGGCGCAGACCGAAGTCGAACTGGTACTGAGCAACAGCTTCGAAGTTCTGTGCTTTGTTCGCCCAACCCAGGGAACCCACGCGAGTTGCGTTGTAGGTCTGGGTGTACTGAGCAGCCAGGTAGATGTTGTTAGCGTCGTATTTCAGACCACCAGTATAGGTTTCAGCACGGTCGCCGTTACCGATGTAAGCAATGCTGTTCTGATCATCAGTACGTTTGGAGCTGGAAACTGCAGCACCGATACCGAAGCCTTCGTAATCATAAGTGATAGAACCGCCGACACCGTCGCCGTTCTGACGCAGAGCGCCACGACCGTTGTTGGTCATGCCTTCGCCGCTTACGCTACCGTTTTTGCCCTGGTACTGAACTGCAAAGTTCAGGCCATCAACCAGACCGAAGAAGTCGGTGTTACGGTAGGTAGCGAAGCCGTTACCACGCTGCTGCATGAAGTTGTCAGAACCGTAAGTGTCACCACCAAATTCTGGCAGAACGTCGGTCCAGGAAGTTACGTCGTAAACAACGCCGTAGTTACGACCGTAGTCGAAAGAACCGATGTCCTGGAATTTCAGACCAGCGAATGCCACACGGGTCCAGGAGTTGTTTTCGCTTTCCGGAGCGTTGCCCTGGATCTGATATTCCCACTGGCCGTAACCGGTCAGCTGGTCAGTAACCTGAGTTTCACCTTTGAAGCCAAGACGCATGTAGGTCTGGTCGCCATCTACAGACTTGTCGTCAGAGAAATAGTGCAGGCCGTCTACTTTACCGTACAGATCTAATTTGTTGCCGTCTTTGTTGTAAACTTCAGCAGCATTTGCTGCGCCTGCTACCAGCAGAGCTGGGACCAGGAGGGACAGTACTTTAACTTTCATGTTATTAACCCTCTGTTATATGCCTTTATTTGCTTTTTTATGCCACTGCATACTGATTAACCCTCATTAATCAGTCGGCAGGTCCATTCTCCCCAAAAATGCAGAATAATCCAACACGAATATGATACTAAAACTTTTAAGATGTTTCAAATATCCACATAGGTATTTCAAAATGTAAATATGATGGAACTTTTTCAAATTCTAATGGTTGAGCAAATAACGCACTAAACATCAAGTAAGATTATTTCGACCTTTAAAACAATAACTTAATCTTAAGTCTTTGACCGCACTGAATGTTAAAACAAATTCTTCACTCGCAACTAAAATATGTCCCGCTATCATCATTAACTTTATTTATTACCGTCATTCATTTCTGAATGTCTGTTTACCCCTATTTCAGCCGGATGCATCGCATCCGGTTTTTTTTACCCTTCTTTACACTTCTTTTATTTTCTTGTGCTACCGTAGCAAAATCATAACAATCGTTAACTATTTCGTAAAAAACGACAATAATTACCGACAAAATCTATCTACGCTATTTTCCAGATAATTTTCTTCACGCCTGCGGGTTATTTGTACATTAACAACGCATTTGTACATTTATTTACCGCAGCGCAAAATGTGAAATATCGTCGGCTAATGCCTTAACATCAATCAGGTAAGAGTCTGGAATTTCACACTGTACCCTTTATACTGCCCTATCACTTTGCGAAGTTTTAACAGGTCATAAACACGAATGCGTCAGAAAGAGACAACGGCCACGACCCGCTTTTCACTCCTACCGGGGAGCATTACCCGCTTCTTTTTACTGTTGATCATTGTGTTACTAGTGACGATGGGTGTAATGGTACAAAGCGCCGTTAACGCCTGGCTGAAAGATAAAAGCTACCAGATTGTTGATATTACCCATGCCATCCAAAAGCGCGTCGATACATGGCGTTATGTGACCTGGCAGATTTACGACAACATTGCCGCGACGGCCTCTACCTCCTCCAGCGAAGGGTTGCAGGAGACGCGCCTGAAACAAGATGTCTATTATCTGGAAAAACCGCGCCGCAAAACGGAAGCCCTGATCTTTGGTTCCCACGACAACTCAACGCTTGAAATGACCCAAAGAATGTCCACTTATCTGGACACATTATGGGGCGCAGAGAATGTACCCTGGTCGATGTACTATCTGAACGGCCAGGATAACAGCCTGGTTTTGATCTCCACCCTACCGCTAAAAGATCTCACCTCGGGATTTAAAGAGTCGACCGTCAGTGACATTGTTGATTCTCGTCGCGCAGAGATGTTGCAGCAGGCCAACGCCCTGGATGAACGCGAAAGTTTTTCTAACCTGCGCCGCCTGGCCTGGCAGAACGGCCATTATTTTACCCTGCGCACCACCTTTAACCAGCCGGGGCATCTGGCGACGGTAGTAGCTTTTGATCTGCCTATTAATGATTTGATCCCGCCGGGTATGCCGCTGGATAGTTTCCGTCTGGAGCCAGACGCGACAGCTGCGGGAACCAATAATAATGAGAAAGAAGCGACGGATAGCGTCAGTATCCACTTTAATAGTTCGAAGATTGAAATCTCTTCGGCGCTAAACTCCACCGATATGCGTCTGGTTTGGCAGGTTCCTTATGGCACATTGCTGCTGGATACGTTGCAAAACATTCTCCTGCCGCTGCTGCTGAACATCGGTTTGCTGGCGCTGGCGCTGTTTGGCTATACCACCTTCCGCCATTTCTCTGGCCGCACCACTGAAAGCGTACCCAGCACAGCAGTGAACAATGAACTGCGCGTTTTGCGGGCCATCAATGAAGAGATCGTGTCACTGCTGCCGCTCGGCCTGCTGGTTCACGATCAGGAATCGAATCGCACAGTAATAAGCAACAAAATTGCCGACCTCCTGCTGCCGCATTTGAATCTGCAAAACATCACCACTATGGCAGAACAGCATCAGGGCATCATTCAGGCGACGATCAATAACGAACTGTATGAGATCCGTATGTTCCGCAGCCAGGTCGCGCCGCGTACACAAATCTTCATTATTCGCGATCAAGATCGCGAAGTACTGGTGAACAAGAAACTCAAGCAGGCACAGCGTCTGTACGAGAAAAATCAGCAAGGCCGGATGGCCTTTATGAAAAATATTGGCGACGCACTAAAAGAACCAGCACGCTCCCTGGCGGCAAGCGCAGCCAAACTCAACACACCGGAAAGCAAACAACTGGCGAATCAGGCTGATGTGCTGGTGCGCCGGGTCGATGAAATCCAGTTAGCAAATATGCTTGCCGACGATAGCTGGAAAAGCGAGAACGAGCTTTTCTCCGTGCAGGATTTAATTGATGAAGTCGTGCCTTCCGTGTTGCCAGCCATCAAGCGTAAAGGTTTGCAGCTATTGATTAACAATCATCTAAAAGCACACGATATGCGCTGCGGCGATCGCGATGCCCTACGTCGTATTTTGCTGTTACTGATGCAATATGCTGTCACCTCAACGCAAATGGGGAAAATTACCCTTGAGGTTGACCAGGACGAATCTTCCGAAGAACGTCTGACTTTCCGCATTCTGGACACCGGAGATGGCATAAGCATTCATGAAATGGATAATTTGCACTTCCCGTTCATCAACCGGACCCAAAGCGATCGCTACGGCAAAGCGGATCCGTTAGCATTCTGGTTGAGCGATCAACTGGCACGCAAGCTAGGCGGTCATTTAAACATCAAAACGCGCGACGAGCTTGGTACACGTTATTCCGTGCATATCAAAATGCCCACTGCGGAACCGGAAGTCGAAGAGGAAGAAGAGCGTTTACTGGATGATGTTAGCGTGATGATGGACATAACTTCCGCAGAAATTCGGAATATTGTCACTCGCCAGTTAGAAAATTGGGGGGCAACCTGCATCACACCGGATGAAAGATTAATTAGTCAAGATTATGATATCTTTTTAACGGATAATCCGTCTAATCTTACTGCCTCTGGCTTGCTTTTAAGCGATGATGAGTCTGGCGTACGGGAAATTGGACCTGGTCAATTGTGCGTCAACTTCAATATGAGCAACGCTATGCAGGAAGCGGTCTTACAATTGATCGAAGTGCAACTAGCGCAGGAAGAGGTGACAGAATCGCCTCTGGGCGGAGATGAAAATGCACAACTCCATGCCAGCGGCTATTATGCGCTCTTTGTAGACACAGTACCGGATGATGTTAAGAGGCTATATACTGAGGCAGCAACCAGTGACTTTGCTGCGTTAGCCCAAACGGCTCATCGTCTGAAAGGCGTGTTTGCCATGCTTAATCTGGTACCCGGCAAGCAGTTATGTGAAACGCTGGAACATCTTATTCGCGAGAAGGATGTCCCAGGAATAGAAAAATACATCAGCGACATTGACAGCTATGTCAAGAGCTTGCTGTAGCAAGGTAGCCTATTACATGAACAATATGAACGTAATTATTGCTGATGACCATCCGATAGTCTTGTTCGGTATTCGCAAATCACTTGAGCAAATCGAGTGGGTGAATGTTGTCGGCGAATTTGAGGACTCTACAGCACTGATCAATAACCTGCCGAAGCTGGATGCGCATGTTTTGATTACCGATCTCTCCATGCCTGGCGATAAATACGGCGATGGCATTACCTTAATCAAGTACATCAAGCGCCACTTCCCAAGCCTGTCGATTATTGTTCTGACCATGAACAACAACCCGGCAATTCTTAGCGCGGTACTGGATCTGGATATCGAAGGGATCGTTCTGAAACAAGGCGCGCCGACCGACCTTCCGAAAGCGCTCGCAGCGCTACAAAAAGGTAAGAAATTTACTCCGGAAAGCGTTTCTCGGCTGTTAGAGAAAATCAGCGCTGGCGGTTACGGTGACAAACGCCTCTCACCAAAAGAGAGTGAAGTTCTGCGCCTGTTTGCCGAAGGCTTCCTGGTTACCGAGATTGCTAAAAAGCTGAACCGGAGCATTAAAACCATCAGTAGCCAGAAAAAATCCGCAATGATGAAGCTGGGTGTCGAGAACGATATCGCTCTGTTGAATTATCTCTCTTCTGTGACGTTAAGTCCGGCGGATAAAGAGTAATTTCCCGCAGTCCCGATAAACTCCGATTACCGGATGCAGCGTAAACGCCTTATCCGGCCTACAAATTCCATTATTTCAATGGATTACAATAATGTAGGCCAGATAAGACGCGTCAGCGTCGCATCTGGCATTTGCACCGATTACCGGATACGGCGTAAACGCCTTATCCGGTCTACGATTCCCGCGCGTTCCTGACCCTCTCGGCATACATCGTCAGCGTCTGTTTGATGACATCCAACGTCACTGGCTTAGACAGACAGCTATCCATACCGGACTCCAGACACCGCTGTTTCTCTTCAGCCAACGCATTGGCCGTTACCCCTATAACCGGCAACTTGAGTCCCAGCTGGCGGATACGTTGCGTTAATCGGTAACCATCCATATTCGGCATGTTGACATCACTTAGCACAATATCAATGTGATTCTTACTAAGGACATTAAGTGCATCAACACCATCATTCGCCGTCTTACACTGATAGCCCAACGAGCCAAGCTGATCGGCCAACAGACGACGGTTAATCGGATGATCGTCCACGACCAGAATCATCATATCGTCGTTATTGCTGACCACTTTGTCGGTCGATGGCAGAGAGTTAGCAGGATCGTCGCTCTCCATTTCTATCAAATAGATGCGCGCCAGCAATGCCGGTAACTCGTGCGGGGCTGCCACACTGTGTACCCATTCACCAGGCGCTTTCTCCAGAGGGATACCGATATGGCGACGACAGAAAGTCACAACCGCCCTGCCCTGCCATTTTTTACTCATCGCATCATCGGTGATCAACACATCTTCGGGAGTCGGTTCCTGCCCTTCGTATGTTGCAACGACTATGCCGCTACGCTGCAAACTGGTTTCAAGGAACTGACAGAGCGACGCATTGCGTACCGCCAGCCAGCAACGTTTACCCGTTAATCCTTCGACACCTTTTTTCTGCGGATACTGCGCGCCATACAGTGGAATACGCACCGCAAACTGGCTGCCCATTCCCGGTTCAGAATCCACCGAGATGTCACCGTCCATCATGCTGATCAGTTTTTCACAAATCGCCAGCCCCAGACCAGTCCCCTGGAAGTTACGCTGTACGCCCGTCCCCACCTGGAAGAATGGATCAAATAACCGCACCACTTCTTTAGCTGGAATGCCCACCCCGGTATCGCGTACGCGAATAGAAAGATAATCACCATCAACGCGAACATGCAGAACAATGCAGCCGGTATCGGTAAATTTAATAGCATTACTCAACAGGTTGGAGATCACCTGCTGTAA
This sequence comes from Escherichia sp. E4742, assembly GCF_005843885.1. Lineage (NCBI taxonomy): Bacteria > Pseudomonadati > Pseudomonadota > Gammaproteobacteria > Enterobacterales > Enterobacteriaceae > Escherichia > Escherichia sp. E4742. The sequence continues at coordinate 261,638 of NZ_CP040443.1, forward strand.
GCGCATTGGGTCGCCATTGAGCGCCATCGGTACATCTGGCTCAATAAAGCAGTACAAACCAAGTTGCTTGCGTACCACCAGCGGCAAATAGTTGGCGGTAATGTGGTTCATGACTTCGCGCGGTGAAAACTCGCGTGGTTCGATTTTCAACTGTTCCGATTCAATCTTCGAGAAATCGAGAATGTCGCTAATAATTTTCAATAACAGGCTGGAAGAGTTATTCATTGCCGTCACCAGACGGTCAACACCTTTTGGTAACTCTTTGGTTTGTAATAGATCCAGGTTGCCGATAATGCCATACAGCGGCGTTCGCAGTTCGTGGCTGACGGTAGCAAGGAACATCGATTTTGACTGGCTCGCCTGTTCTGCTGCCTGCGCCATTTCTTGCAGCGACTCTTCCATCTTCACACGTGAAGACACATCTACCAGTACGCAAATTGCCACGTTTTCATTACGATAGCGCGAATGAACAAAGCTGATTTGCAGGTTTGTATTGTTACTGGTAAGGACATCGACAAAATTGACCTGCTGGCCACAAATAATCTGTGTCAGCCGTTGGCGATCCTCATGCGTAAGCATGTTGAGATAGGTATGCGCCAGTTCGTTACTCAAAATATTAACGCCATCGACAGTTCGCAAAATGCAGATGCCCACAGGCGCAGAGGCGACTATCTTGCGGTTAAACTGCTCATGCTCTTCCAGTCGCTGGGCGTCACTTTCCGCCGGAATAAAAATACGTCGCTCATACATCCGCGCGAGGGTAAACAATGCAGCACCCGCAATCACGTTCAGCAAAATCGCGTTAAGTATCAACATGCGAATACGTTCCAGCACCTGATCAACAGGCACGGAATAGACAATACTTAGCGAAGACGGCGGTAGATTTTTCTTCAGTACCAGCTCACGGAAACCTGGCGTATAGCCAAACCAGGATCGCTCCTGCATCCAACGCGGTTCGGCTTTAATCTTACTTTCCGGTCCGGTCAGAGAAATCAGGGTATGGCCATTTTCATCAAGAATGGTGACGCCCATCGGCAACGTCCCCGGCAGGAAGAAGTTCTCCATCCGAATGGTCTGTTCTACGCCTAAAAGCGCTTGCAAACGGTTTGCCAGATAAATCGGCGTCAGCGCGTAGAAATATCCCACCCCAGGACGCGGCCCTTCACTGATCCAGAAAAGGTTACTGCCACTGTCATCCTGTGGCGCGTTACGATATTTGTTAATGCGTTCATGCAGGGCTTTCAGAGCTGTGTCACGTTCGACGGGCATATCACGCAGGCCAAAGTTAGCCATACAGAGGTTATCGCTGCCGATTAAAAACACGCGGTTGAGATCGTAAGCCGCAGAGAAATTATCGCGCCAGTAGCGCATAAACCACGCCAGTGACTCCAGCGAGCCTCGCCAGGTGTTACTCATTGCGGAACAATCGGAATCAGCAAACAACGGTTCGAAAACCGGCACATCCGCTTGCGTTTCACGCCCACGCGGAGAAAGCACGCCGTTTTCTACAGATAAGCGATTTTCAGCAATGTACTTCAGCTCTTTCATGACATCAGAGGTGCGCTGAATAAACCGCTGGGCCTGATCGGAGCTCAGATTAAATTCCTGACGAATCTCAGATTCTCGTTGATGTAAAGCGTTGACGATGTAAAACACTGATGAAAAAGCAATCAACAGCCAGATCAATAACGCCAGCGCTCTGAACATGTAGCGCGAGACTTTCAGGGTTGTGCGAAAAGAAGCAAGGTATTTCAAAGGGGCGAAGCTCCGCCTCAGGTGAACGATGGAGTGTGGTTAAGGTAGCGGTAAAAGCGTGCCACCGCAATGTTCCGTCATCATTGCAACAGTATGTATCGTTTAGAAACCATTGCCTTAACCCCAGAAGCCGGAACAAATAGAAAGATTTCAGAAGACACAATATGAAATGACCATTCTGCCGACACTTGTGAATGGTTATATCCTGGAGTCGGCTGGTCGCCCAGCAGTCTTGTCTGAAAAAAGAGTGCCGGGCTGCGGGGGCATTTTACCAGTCAAAACTTTTCACCAGCGTCAGTTCACCAGCATTACGCATCGGCACAATAAAAGTTTCCTGTTTCTCATTGACCGACCCTTCATCGGTGATCAGCGTCAGTTGGGCCGTGGTTAATTCCGTTTCACTGCGGCCGCCATAGTAGTTGATATACACCTGATAGCGCCCGTGAATCGGCGCTGGCATGGCGAAAATCTCGGGTCCGTACCCCGTCGTGACATCCATATCCAGTGCGCCACTGTTTTTCAGCACCGTGTTACCGTACCAGGCGTGTTCGCCATCAGGCGTAACGACATGGAGATCGAGATCGGTATTATCCGTATCCCACGAAAGAACCAGCCGTAAACGCGCACGAATCGTTCCTGTACCCGGCGTTGAATAAAACTGCATTTTTTGTCGGCTTTGCCCATCCGGGCTGATAACCTGCACGCTATTGCTGCCCTCAGTGAAAATATAAGGGCGCGCAAATGAACCATCGGATTCAATTCTCTGCGGCATACTGGCGCCATTGACCACCAGTCGCCCCTGCTGGACTTTTCCCGCCGCCGCATAATTTTTTATTTTGCCGCGGATTTGCGCAGAGATATTTTGATCATCAGCCATGTTGACAGATGACGCGGGGTAATTGATCGACTGTGAAAAACTGGCATCTTCGCCATCTGCCGGATGCCAGCCAGAGAGCGGCGCATCAATCTCGACTTCCTGCACACCTTCGCCGTGAACAACAGGCGAAAGCGCCACCAGTAACAACGGAAGAAAAATCTTTCGCATAGCATTAGTCCATTAATAATTGTCGGGTCAGCGTTTCGATATACGTCTCATCCAGCCCGGTGGGATAACCATCAAAGGCCAGGTGAAGATACTCATGGGTTAAATCAAGCCGATCCTGAAGCGTAAAGAAATTGCGAATGTATAGCCGTTTCTGCTGCCGATCGGTAAAGGGAAAACCCGAGACTAAACGGCAGACCGCAAACACGTCTGGCTCGTTATAACCCGTCTCGCCTTGTAACACCCGCCGCCACTGGGGCATTTTTTTCGCCAGCCAGGCTTTCGCTTTTGGCAAAATCTGGCAAGTGGAGCGTGGAGCTCCCCAGCGGCTAAGGTTGTTGTCGGGATAAGCAAACGCGAGTATCTGGTCGTAACGCTCTCCCCGCCCTGCCTGGGTGATGGCTTGCTGCCAGGATAGCGTGCCTTCGGCAGCACGGCTGCCGTGATAATGAACCGGATCGCCCGCATAGATGAGATCCTGCGTCCAGGCAGTCATCGTTCGCGCCCCCGTGGTAGCTGGCGAAGCAGAAACACGCTGCGTGGCGCTGCTGTCCGGGATGGTCATGCAATCGCCTTCCCGATCGGCGTTTTGCTGTAAAAACGTGCGAATCGCCACGGTCATGGCTTTCGCTGCTTCAGGAGGCGAGCTTTTCGCTTCGCGATCCAGAACTCTGGCAACATACTCTTCACGATCGAGATGCGACTGTAATTTCAGTTTGCCCTTTTCGATCACTAATGACGTCTCTCCGTGGCTGACCAACATAATGTGGTTACCATTGGCGAACATCACACGATAGCGCCCATTGAGCACTCCAGGTTTTACTGCCGTCGTGCTCTTTTCCTCAGTGACTTTCTTCAACGGATAGCGAGCAAACAGATCCACCAGTACACATTGCCCGCTGGCAACTTGCGTCGGCACAGGCAAAACCTGATTAAGTACCGTCGCATAACGGGTCAGTACCGTTTTGCTGGTGCCGCCACCTGCAACCCACAGCGGCGTGCCATCAGTTAACCATCCGGCAAAACCACCCTGGCGGATTTCCTGTTTATCATCGGCAAACCAGCTCCAGGTTTTCACCCGCACTCGACTACCGAGCATAGACGCAACACCGATTTTCGCCTCGTCCAGCACAACATCCAGTAAGACTTCCTGAGCTTTGTTTTGCGCGGGTAATGTCGCTAATGAATCAAGCAGCGATGTAACCGTTACCGACATTTCTGGTTTCAGCGTAGAAAGAGATGCTAACCACGCCGGAGACTGACGCTGTTGCCAGTATGGCCCCCATACATCCGCGCTAATGTGCAACCGCTGCGGCGCAAAATAGAGTCCACAGGAACGTACCAGCGCGGTATCGCGCGTTATGCTCTCCCCCGCCTGGCAACAATACACTTCTTCCGGGGAGTTGCCGCGACACTGGTAGGGCTGCTCCGGTTGATGGGTATCCTCCAGCCAGGCGTAAACATACAGTTTCCACAAACTCCCTAACGGCGTGGTGAGCGTGTCAGGTAACGTCGAGACATTTGTCACGCCTGACGACGATAACTGATACAGTTGGTCATGCTGCGCGCCCCGCAGCGCCAGTTGTAACGGCGTCTCCTGTGCAAAAGTCGGCAGGGTAACCAGCGTTAATAGCCAAACGACTCTGCGCCAGTTCACTTATTTCACCTGCATTCCGGTCCATTCGCTACCTGCCACAACGCTTTGCTGCGCAGGTGCATAGGAACGCACATAGCGAGCAGGCGGCAGAACGAATTGCCCTTTTTGCGAGAAGCGCAGCAGATGGCGGAAAGTGACCGTTCCCGTCAGTTCTTTCACCGGTACCATATAGGCCAGTTCGCCCATTTCATTACGCGCTTTTTCCAGCGATTGCCCCTGCTGTTTCGCAGCGTTGGGTTTATTGACCGATATTCCCCACGTTGTCCGTTCAACATCGGCTCCCGGCGGCAGTGGGACTTCTACCTGACCGTAGCGTAGAGATGCATTCTGCTCGTTAGTAAGGGTGATTTCATCGAGATACAGCGCATCGCTGTCAATCTCATTGCTGGTCACCGGCTGCAGAGTAAAGCTCATCTCTTCTTCACCAGGGATAAGCCGATACAACTGGCGTTCAACGGTCACCGGAATGTTACTTTGTTGAGCCGTTTTTGCCGGTTCACGCCAGCGGACCTGCACATTTTGCGGCGATAATTCGTCACCAAAAGAGAGAATGTCCGGCACGCCCTGACCAACCCAACGCCAGTATTCGCCCCCTCCAGTTAACTTATGTTTAGCCCATGCGCCCGCAGGCGCAGGCAACACAACCGGAGGCATTGTCGCCATATATTTCGCCAGCCAGTTCATGGCCAGCGCGCGTTCAATAGTGGATTGCTCAGCGGTCAAACCACTTAAAATAGCAGCCGCCTGGGTAGCGTCGCCCCCGCTATTGAGCAGCACAACTGTGTGCGCCAGCGGCTGATTGCTGTTTGCCGCTTTATCCCACGCGTATTGCTGAATCTGTGGCATCACAGTGGACTTCAACTGCGCTTTTTTCAGCAACGTCATGGTTAAGACGTTTGCCACCGCATCTGCCAGCGGAGATTCCGGTGTATCGAGGATCAGGCTGTCATTGATATCGCGGGAGCCTTCCTCAGAGAGTTCTTTGATTCCTTTCCGGGAAACCGCTTCATCCAACCCTTTTAACAACGTTTTGCACGGCAGATTCATCTCCTGCGCCCACGCCAGCACCAGCGCGCGATGCAATAACGGCATGTTATCCGCCTGCTCCGCGTAGCTGTCGAGCATATGCTGCCAGTATTCCGGTTGTTGCGTTACGCCAAGCGCCTGACTGGCCTGCCAGTCGGCGTACCATGCCCATGCCGTGAGGAATGCATCGCCATTACCATCTTCACCCCACCAGGTAAAACGCGCGCCTGGCCCCGCCAGTTGCATCAGCCGCAGACGGTTATCCTGAATCATCTGACGAATGTCGTTAGCGGCGGCACTTTGATGATCGGCAAGCGAACGCCATGCGAGACTTAGTGGGATCAGACGGCTACCGGTGTTGATCACGCCCCCCCAGGGTTCCTCTATTAACGCATCAAGATTGTTGCGGAAAATCTCCTGCGGCGTTTCGCTACTTTGCAGCCGGATATTACTCGCCTGCTCGGGCAACATCAGCGCGTTATCGCCACCGCCGAGCATGACGTTTTTCTGCTGTTCAACGGGCCAGCTGTTATCAACAAAAGACAGTTTTGTGCTAATGCTGTCCTGCACTTGCCCATTTTGTTGCAGTTCTGCGCTTAACAAGCCAGATTGCTGAATGTTCTGCGCCAGCGAAATATAGTTAGCCCCCTTATGCAGCGTCAGCGTCTGGCGCATCTCGTCGCCCGAAAATTTACTCACCAGCTCTACCGGTTCGTTATCCTGCTGACTGAAGATAAACAGCCCTGCCGCCGGTTTGTCGCCAAGGCGATAGACCGTTGGCATACTCCACTTCATGTAGAGATTTTTTTCCGAACGCAGATAAGCACGCCCCTGCCCGACCAGTCCGTCGACGTTCATGCCACGCGCGGTGATGCGCCAACGGGTTAACGAATCAGGCATCAGGAACGTGAAATATGCTTTGCCTTGTTTATCGGTTGTGAGTGACGGCATCCATGCTGCGGTATCAACTTCTTCGCGTCGTGGACGCTCCAGCATTTTCACTCGCCGCTCGCTGCGGTTAGTCGCGCCTGGCGCAACCGGCTCGCTGGAGAGCGCCTGGTCGTAGCTGATAAATGACAAACTGGAGCTGGTGCGCACATTGTTACGCCCCAGCGGATAGAAAAATTTGCCGATATTCGGTGCGATTTCCGGTTGCAGCGCGTAGATCATTTCATCGACCACGCCAACCGTTAGCTGCGCGGAAACTGGTTTACCCTTCAGCAACGAGGTTAATTCAACATTTACCAGTTCACCTGGCTGGTAATGGGTTTTGTCCGTTTTCACCCGGATATCCAGCTGGGGAACGGCGACTTTGATCCCAGCGTTCTGGAAACTGTACTGACCGTTACGGGTATACAGCACCGAAAAAGTGATGTTAGGCGCAAAGGCATTGTTCACCGGAACGCGGGCTTCATACTGGGTATCGTTTAAACGTTGTAACTTCAGCCAGTTTGCCGGATGCGATAGCAGCGACTGCTGTTCCACGCGATCGCGTTCCAGCGTCAATAACGCTTCATCGATTGGCTCCGGGAAGGTAATCAGCATCTTCGCGGTTTCGCCTGGCTGATACAGCGTTTTATCCGCCACGATATCTACCGTACCGGCATGAGCCGTGCTGCCCTTTCCGCTGACTGCATGGCTTAACCCGGCGAGAATTAAGCCGTCTTTATCGCGTAACGTCAGGTTGTAGTTGCCGGGTTTATCGAAATTGACGGTAAAGGATTTGCCACCAGACGCCAGGTCCCCGCTGTGGCTTGTGCGGTCTTCCAGACGCAACCACTCATACGTAACAGGAACCTGTTTTGAAGATTCCAGCGCGGCATAACGAAAAACAACCGGCTCGCCGCTATTACTGTATTGCGCGGCGGTGCTTAGAGAGTAATGCGCAAGACCACGTTCAATGAGGATCTCTTTGGTGGTGGTGACACGATATGCCGCGCCGTCGCTGGCGGAGACAGTCAGTAAATAGCGGCTCGGTTTATCGGCGGCGGGAAGGTTTAACGCCACATTGCCTTTATCGTCCGAAACAGCATCGCTACCTTCCAGCGATACCGGGAAACGTCCGGCATAACGCAAATCGTTACCAACCATTGAAAGTTGCTGAGCGCGCAAACTTAACTGCACGCGGGCATCTTTTACCGGTTCGCCATCCGGATAGAGCAGTTGCAATTTGCCGCTGACCGCTTCGCCAGTTTTGAAATCTTTTTTGTCGAGGGCTAAGCCAATCTCAAAATGTGGTTTGATGTAGTTGGCTACGCGAAAACTACTGCTGTAGACCTGATTGCGGTAAGCCAAGCGTAACTCATAACCTCCGGCAACGGCATTTTCTGGCAGGCGGAAACTACCCTGCCCGCCATTGAGCGCATCCAGCGTGACATTGACGGTTTGCAACAGGCTGCCGTTGGCGTCCAGCACCGAGAGTTTTGCCGGGGCGCTGACGATGGGGGATGAATGCAGCGGGTCGTGGAACTCGCGCCCCATCACTTTGACATCAACACGATCGCCTGCGCGGTACAGAGGGCGATCGGTAAAGATATACAAGCGGGTGTTGTAGATTTCGCTCTCGTAGAAGAAATTCTCGGAGACAAAAACGCCGCCTTCAGCATCTTTACCCAGAATGTATGAGCGTTCAGGCGATATATGTTGTAACTGCAAGGTGCCGCTGTCATTGGTGACGCCTCGGGTCATCACGCCAAGACCGTCAGTCCACAGGATTTCTGATCCAGGCTTCGCTTCCCCCTGCTTTTTGCCAGCGGTCCAAACCAGAAGCTCGTTACCCGACACTTTACTCAACGCCACGGTATTGGAGACAAACACCACCGTTGTTGCCCGATAACCACCCACCATCGCTTCGACGAGATACAGCCCCGGCTCTTGTTTGCCTAGAGGAATATAGATGTTGCCCGGTTGCGGCGAGATGAAGTTACTGGATGCGCCTTCCAGTTTTACCCCTTGCTGTGGCTCAACCGGTTTTGCCTGCCATAGTGGATAACGGAACTGTTCCACCAGTGGATATTTCTTCAGCGGTGAAAACTGGCTGTTTTGTACATAACGGGAAGGTTTGATGATGGCATTTCCGAGCTGCAATTCCGGTAATGCCTGGGTCACATTCTGCCGTGACTGATAAGAGAAAGAACGCTGCATTACACGGCGAGATTTGCCGTACCAGTTATCCCACAGCCAGGTTAGCGTATTGTTCAGACCGTCGCCCAGATACTGCGGTTGTACCACAATGCGGTGCAAGTTTTTCTGCTGACGCAGAAATGCCATCGGATCAGGAATACGATACAGGCGAACATCCACGCCGCCGTACTCTTCCATCTGATAACGTTGATAATCGCGCCCCGGCGCTTCCAGCCGCACTTTCGCCTCTTCGCTGCTACTAAAACTGCTGTCAGCGAGCAAAAAGAACGTTCCCCCGGCTGGCGGCGCATAGTTGCTGGAAGGAAGCGAATCGTCAGCATTAACAAGCCCCGTCCCCATAAGAGACAGGCTCAAGCACGCTGCTATCGCGCCAGAAAATTTAAACGATAAATGCCAATGAAATTGGGATTGGAATCGTTGGGTATCCATCGGGTGTCCTTCCATGTCATAAGTTGTTGCAGACTGACTGCGCGCATTCCGTTGTCAGTTTTCGTGGCGCTTCCGGTGTGGTAGATGACGTAACGCCCCATCCAGACCATTAAGTGCTGGGCATCGCCCTGATCGAAAAAAATCATATCGCCAGGCAGTGCCTGGTTTATGTCCTGGCCAATAAACTGGCTGTTGTACTGAATCAAATTAATCGCGGTTACGTAGGGGCCGGTTTTCCCGTTCCCCTGATTCCAGTTTTGTGCCAGTTGTCGTTGCTCAGATGTTAGCGTCATTTCTGGCGGTAGATACTGGTTTGACAGACCGTTACTTTTTAGCCATTTGCTATCGTGAACTTTCAGCGACTCGTTCGCTGCAAAGCGCACCAGACCTGCGCAATCCTGTTGATACCAACGTGGGCTTGGCCCCTGGCGTAGCTGTTCCTGCGCAATGCGCACAAACCAGGCACGAAACAGCCCCGATTGTTCGACATTCAGCATTTCACTCTGAACGCAAAAACAACACAGCCAGCAAATCAGTGCCAGCAGTCCACGCCTCATAATGGCTGCCAGTTGATTGGTAACCATTGCCAGGCGGCGCCCGGTTTCATCTGGTCCAGCTTCATGACATAACGAGGCTGTTGCGATAAAGCGTCCAGTTTCGGCATTAATAAAGTTTGTGCGGCGTTATAAAAAACCGGTTCGAGATTCTTCGGCAGACTAGTCAGCGTTTCGTTACGCAGCAGTTTCGCCATTCCTTGTGGATTGATATAGACCGGAACGACGCCATCAGTGGGTATCACATCCACCATTGCCGGGCGGGTTTTATTCAGTGTTTGCAGCGCGTTATTAACCAGCATGTCATCGAGGGAAAAAAGCAGCGTTTTGTTTTGCATCGCCAGCGACACGCGGAAAAAATAATCCGACATTAATTGATCTGGTTGCGCTGACTGTACTTTCGGATACTGACCGTATCGGGAACTCACTTCGCGACGCCAGATTTGCGCTTCGCCCTGCTGAGTTTGAGTTACCGGTAATACGCCTTCTGGCGCTTTGCTTTCACGAGCACCAATATTTTGGGTAAACAGTTTCCCTGGCAATTGCGCCTGTTCGTCAGTGCCATCAAACTGACCAACAAACAGCGGGGTTTGCAGTTTTGAATCCTCATACCAGCACAGCCCGGCGGCACCATCTAACGCCCCATTCAACTTGTCGTTTTCCTGAGCGATTTGCGAAAGCATTTCTTCGGCAATACCGTGCGAATACGGCACCGCCACACAGAAACTGGCACCGGCAGGCATACTGTTCCACACGGGCGTGAAATCGAAACTGGCATCTACGCTTGCGGATTCATCATTTAACGCCAGAAAGCTATGCCAGCCGTCGTTGTTCATTTCAAAGCGCACGCCAGCAAAAGAAGGCATTAATCGCTGGTAGCCAAAACCCAGCAAATTTGCGCTAACCACGATGCGCTGGCGTACTGGCGTTTTTTCGGCAGTACGATTTTCCAGGCCAAAACTGGCCTCCCAGCGTTTTTTACCGCTCAACAAATCACTTGCGATCGCCGTGGCTTCGGTATCCTGCTGGTCATCTTTAAACAGCATATCCGTGCTGGAAAACACCAGCATCTTGTCCTGATATGTCGCGAACATCAGGGCGTTCTTGCCGTTATAGCGCAACTGATAAACAGGGATGGTTTCACTATTTAGCTTAATACTACTGATTTCCGTCTTGCTTAACTGGCTATCGCTGGTAGCAGCAAACAGCAATGGCTCCAGCAACTTGCTCAAGCCACTACGCTGGATAAGCACCATGTAATGTGAAAGATGGCCCTGTTTATCGTGCCACAGTGCCGCCTGCGCAGGCTGGTCTAAGAGTGACGAAAAGAGCTTATCTTTCAGCGTGAGATCGTGTTCATAGACAATGCGGCGAATACTGCCTTCAATGCCCAGACGATCGGCATGATTCTGATAATAGAAAACGAAATCTTCACTCAGGACATCGTGGAGAAAAGGAATGGTAAGGAGATCTTTGGGAAGCTGGCTTAGAGAGTCGCTATCGAGAAAGAGGTCAGGCTCATTGAGATCGATTTGCAGATTGTTGTGCACCACCAGCGGCGACAACGTTTTTTCAGGCCCACTACCAGCATATTGCAATGCCCAGACGCCTGCGGAAAGCAGTGCTATTGCACCCAAACCTACAAAGCCATAGAACCGCCAGCCTTTCGCCTTTTTTTCACCACTCATTGCCACATTCCTTGTGTAAAGCCAGCCATTTTTTATGGGCGATGCGCAACTTTAGCGCGCCCTAATACGACAAAAGCCCAGACTTTGCAGCCTGGACTTTTCATTTCGAAGAAGGGATGTTTACTCCCTTCTGTCATGAAGAAATAAAATTATTCTTCTTCTGGCTCGTCGTCAACGTCCACTTCCGGAGCGATTTCATCGTCCCCTTCCGCAGCACTGCCGTCGATGGTATCCAGATCTTCTTCGTCAACCGGTTCAGCAACACGTTGCAGACCCACTACGTTTTCATCTTCCGCAGTACGGATGAGGATCACGCCCTGGGTGTTACGGCCCACGATGCTGATTTCCGAAACGCGAGTACGTACCAGCGTACCGGCATCGGTGATCATCATGATCTGGTCGCAATCATCTACCTGCACCGCGCCAACCACTAAACCGTTACGTTCGGTAACCTTGATGGAGATAACCCCTTTCGTCGCACGCGACTTAGTTGGGTATTCCGCCACAGCAGTACGTTTACCGTAACCATTTTGTGTTGCAGTAAGGATTGCGCCATCACCACGCGGCACGATCAGAGACACGACTTTATCGCCTTCGCCTAAGCGAATACCGCGAACACCGGTGGTGTTGCAGCCCATCGCACGGACAGAAGACTCTTTAAAGCGCACCACTTTACCTTCGGCGGAGAACAGCATTACTTCATCTTCGCCACTGGTCAGGTCAACGCCGATCAGCTCATCGCCTTCAACCAGTTTGATCGCCACTTTACCGGCGGTACGCAGACGGTTGAATTCGGTGAGGACGGTTTTCTTCACAGTACCGTTAGCGGTCGCCATGAAGACTTTCACGCCTTCTTCAAACTCGGTCACCGGCAGGATCGCGGTGATACGTTCGTCCTGCTCCAGCGGCAGCAGGTTGACGATCGGACGACCGCGTGCACCACGAGAGGCTTCCGGCAACTGGTAGACCTTCATCGAATAGACGCGACCACGGCTGGAGAAGCACAGGATATGATCGTGAGTGTTCGCCACCAGCAGCCTGTCGATAAAGTCTTCTTCTTTAATACGTGCGGCAGATTTACCTTTCCCGCCACGACGCTGCGCTTCGTATTCAGAAAGCGGCTGATACTTAACGTAGCCCTGGTGAGAGAGCGTGACGACGACATCTTCCTGGGTGATCAGATCTTCCAGGTTGATGTCTGCGCTGTTGGCGGTGATTTCAGTACGACGTTTGTCACCGAACTGTTCACGAACCAGCTCCAGCTCTTCACGGATCACTTCCATCAGACGATCGGCGCTACCCAGAATACGCAGCAGTTCCGCGATCTGATCCAGCAGCTCTTTGTATTCGTCGAGCAGTTTTTCATGCTCAAGACCGGTCAGTTTCTGCAAACGCAGATCCAGAATTGCCTGGGCTTGCTGTTCGGTCAGATAGTACAGACCATCGCGCACACCGAACTCTGGCTCCAGCCATTCCGGACGCGCAGCATCGTCGCCAGCACGTTCCAGCATCGCGGCAACGTTGCCCAGCTGCCACGGATTAGCAACCAGCGCGGTTTTCGCTTCTGCAGGCGTTGGCGCATGACGGATCAGTTCGATGATCGGGTCGATGTTTGCCAGCGCCACGGCTAATGCTTCAAGGATATGCGCACGGTCGCGAGCTTTACGCAGTTCGAAAATAGTACGACGGGTCACCACTTCGCGGCGGTGACGAACAAACGCCGCGATGATGTCTTTCAGGTTCATAATCTTCGGCTGACCATGGTGCAATGCCACCATGTTGATACCGAAAGAAACCTGCAACTGGGTCTGGGAGTAGAGGTTGTTGAGCACCACTTCACCGACCGCATCGCGTTTCACTTCAATCACGATGCGCATGCCGTCTTTGTCAGACTCGTCACGCAGCGCGCTGATGCCTTCCACGCGTTTTTCTTTTACCAGTTCCGCAATCTTCTCGATCAGGCGCGCTTTGTTCACCTGATACGGAATTTCGTGGACGATAATGGTTTCACGCCCGGTTTTGGCGTCGACTTCCACTTCTGCACGGGCGCGGATGTACACCTTGCCGCGACCGGTACGGTAAGCTTCTTCAATACCGCGACGACCGTTAATGATTGCCGCCGTCGGGAAGTCTGGACCCGGGATGTGTTCCATCAGCCCTTCAATGCTGATGTCTTCATCATCGATATACGCCAGACAACCATTGATGACTTCCGTCAGGTTGTGCGGCGGGATGTTGGTTGCCATACCTACGGCGATACCGGAAGAACCGTTCACCAGCAGGTTAGGAATTTTGGTCGGCATGACGTCAGGAATTTTTTCCGTGCCGTCATAGTTATCAACGAAATCGACCGTCTCTTTTTCGAGATCGGCCATCAGTTCATGGGCAATTTTCGCCAGACGGATTTCCGTATAACGCATTGCCGCCGCAGAGTCGCCATCGATAGAACCGAAGTTACCCTGACCGTCTACCAGCATATAACGCAGCGAGAATGGCTGCGCCATGCGGACGATCGTGTCATAGACCGCCGAGTCACCATGGGGATGGTATTTACCGATTACGTCACCAACGACACGGGCAGATTTTTTATAGGCTTTGTTCCAGTCATTGCCTAGTACGTTCATGGCGTAAAGTACGCGACGGTGTACCGGCTTCAGGCCATCTCGGACATCTGGCAGAGCACGGCCAACAATGACCGACATCGCATAATCCAGATAGGAGCTCTTCAGCTCTTCCTCAATGTTGACCGGTGTAATTTCTCTCGCAAGGTCGCTCATCTAACCGCTATCCCTCTACTGTATCCCGGATTCAAAGGTCGCAAATTATAACACAGCCGCGCAGATTGAGGTAAACCAATACGCTTTATTCACATCCAATGCCTGATATACTCGATTGCCTTGCCAATTACGGAGTAGAAGTGCCAATGAATGCCGAAAAATCGCCGGTAAACCATAACGTAGACCACGAAGAGATCGCTAAATTTGAAGCCGTCGCCTCCCGCTGGTGGGATCTGGAAGGCGAGTTCAAACCACTGCACCGCATTAACCCGCTGCGTCTGGGCTATATTGCCGAGCGTGCTGGCGGTTTATTTGGCAAAAAGGTGCTCGATGTCGGTTGCGGCGGCGGCATTCTGGCCGAGAGTATGGCGCGAGAAGGCGCGACGGTGACCGGTCTGGATATGGGCTTTGAGCCATTGCAGGTGGCAAAGCTGCACGCGCTGGAAAGCGGTATTCAGGTAGAGTACGTACAGGAAACCGTGGAAGAACACGCGGCAAAACATGCCGGGCAGTATGATGTGGTGACCTGCATGGAGATGCTGGAACACGTTCCCGATCCGCAGTCAGTGGTCAGAGCCTGCGCGCAACTGGTGAAGCCGGGTGGCGATGTCTTTTTCTCCACGCTTAATCGTAATGGCAAGTCGTGGCTAATGGCGGTGGTCGGCGCTGAATATATTTTGCGCATGGTGCCTAAAGGCACGCACGACGTGAAGAAGTTTATTAAACCGGCAGAATTGCTGGGCTGGGTGGATCAAACCAGTCTAAAAGAGCGCCATATGATCGGGCTGCATTATAACCCGATCACTAATACTTTTAAGCTCGGTCCCGGCGTTGATGTGAACTATATGCTGCACACGCAGAATAAGTAAGGTTGTTGTTTGGATTCATCTGGCAACCGTGCCAATGCCTGATGCGACGCTTGCCGCGTCTTATCAGGCCTACAAATGCTCCCCGTCGCCCGGATAAGGCATTTACGCCGCATCCGGCAATGATGCAGGGTGGACAGCGATTACCATTTCACCGTCATCGACAAAAAACCTGCCGTCTGGGCAAAATCATCGCTTCCTTTCTGCCACGCCACGCTGCCACGCAGCGAAACTCGCTGACTGATATTGCCCGTTACTCCCACTTTTATTTCACCCCGTTGTTTCACCGCATCGTCACTGATTTGGCTACCATCTTCTTCAATTTCCGTCGAATGGGGATCGTGATAATAATTCAGATCTAATGTTGGTGTGACATGAGCAGCGGTACGCCATTCGCTGTGTAATCCCAGCCGCGTCTGAATATCATCGCCCTGCGATTGTGACACCCGCGCATGGTTAGCGGCGGTAAAATCATCCAGCTGCACGCCCTGATAAATCACCTGCGCCTGTGGTTCAATTACCACATCATGCCCCGATAACCACTGATACCCTACCTCCAGCGAGGCGATGATCCCCGACGAGTGATAATGATCCGCGCCGTCGCTTTGTTCGGAAACATCATTGTTAAACCACGCGTATTGCAGCCAGCTATCCAGCCAGGCCCCCTGTCTTTGATTACCGTGCTGAAACCAGCTGGACGTCAGCCCAACGGCATAACCGTGGTTCTGGTTATCGGCGCGAGTTCCGGTCATATTCGAGCGGCTGTCCCCCTGGTTATCGCTGTAGCCACCTACAATCCCAAGCATCCACTCGCCATCATCGCCCCAGCGCCCGCTAAACAGGTCGCCGCTAAGCTGCACCGTAGAAGTGTCTTCGTGCTCCGCCAGCTGCCCCGCGTTGCTGTATTGATAATGGCCGCCGACCACGCGCAAATTCAGCATCTGATCATCGCCACCAGCGTGATCGTGTCGCTCCATCACAAATGCCTGATTTGCTGCCCGCAAATTATTAAGATATCCCCCAACTTTGGCATTCAGCACAGGCTGATAAGCGGGTGTTGGGTCGGGCTCAGGCGTGGGATCGGGTGTCGGATCCGGATCGGGCGGTGGCGTCGGAGTGACTTTTTGCGAACGCAGATACCAGTCGTTGTTATCTTCCACCAGCGTATAGTCGTAAGCGCCCATATTGACGTAGCCGCTGCCCGCCAGACTGAACTGCGCATTATTTTGAAATTGCTTGGGATCGCCAGCGAAATCAACCACTTTAATACCTGTAGATGTCGGCTCGCCAATGCCAGTAATGGGGTTAACCACCACGGTCGTATTGCCAGCGGTATTACCGTTCAACACCAACTGGTCGCTAACCGAGTCATCGCCGTTTAATTCGCTGTCGACAAACAGCGTACCGCCACCGTTGTAATCACCGTTTACGGTCAGAGTATCGCCAGCGGCACCATTTTGCAGGCTGATCGCACCGAAAGTATTGCTCAGATCACCATTGACCGTCACGCCTGAAAGATAAGTCAGGCTGTCAGTTTCAAGGTCGGTATTAAGCTCGCCTGTCAGCGTAACGCCATCGGTGGCATTCACCAGCGTACCGCCACCGTTAAACAGCGAGGCATCCAGTGCGGCGGAAGTATCCTGACTAGTCAGGCGTAAAACCGTACCATCGCTGATGTCGATAGTGCCGCTGGAAGTAGCATCAATAGACTGAATATCCTGATCCGCGCCAGTCTCGAACGTTGCCCCGTCCCCAACCCACAGCGACGAAGCATAAGGAAAGATATCCGCAACATCACCTTTCAGCGTGCCTTCTTCTACTCTCACCGCCGACTGCGTCGTGCCGCTGGCAGTCAGTTCTAGCGTCCCTGCACCAGTTTTCGTCAGTGTGGTTCCCGCGTCCTGCTGCTGCCCACTGCCGTCGGCCATCAGTGCCCCCCATTGCGTGTCGGCTCCCGCATCCACCATCACTTCACCATCGGCGCGCATTTCGATATCACGTCCGTGGCCTGCCGCATCTGAACACGTGTCAACGTCGGAGGTAATCTCCATCACGCTTTCTTGTTGATTATCAGTAAAAATAACCTGGCGGTTATAGTGGGTATCACCAAGCTGAGAGTTGTCGCTCACCACCAGCGTACCGGAAGCGATTTGTGTTGTGCCGAGGTATTGATTGTCATTTGCCAGGCTGACCTGCCCGTCACCTGCATCCACCACCACATAAACACCATTATTCCCGTCATCGCCAATATGCAGATCGTCGCCACCGTAAAGATCGACAACATCCTGCTGACCAATCACCGTACCGCCGCTGCCACTGATTTCCAGACCATCGTTCTCTGACGTACCGCTCTGCCAGGTAGTGAAATCGGAGAGATCCAATACGCCGCCATTTAACACGATGGACTGCGGATCGTCCTGCATCTCCGCAAGGTCTGTGGCGTTACCCGAAAGCGAGAGGATTGCGTCATCTTCCACCACAATATCGCCAGTCAGCGCCATCGACTGCGCCCCCGCCAGCACATAGCTGCCGTTTTCAGCAATCGTGAGTTGCCCTTCACCTTCGATGGTTCCGCTAAAACCGCCTGCATTAACGGTAACATTACCGCCAGCATCAATATTTAAGGTGCCATTCTGAAACCCCGTCAGGGAGTGAACAAAAGTCTGCTGTGTAGCGCCAACGTTCAATTCCGCCAGGTCATCCCGATGGCTGATACTGCCGACCATCAGGCCATAGCAATTTTGCGAATTACTCTGGCAACGGTCATCGCCGACATTCATCAGCGAATTGCTACGCCCCAACGTCACTTCACCGTTTTCGATCCGCATCTCGCCGGTAAAATTATTATTATCCGCATTGAGCACCAGTTCGCCCGCTCCGGTTTTGCTGATACTCCCGGTTCCGGCAATGGAATCGATCGCACCATCGTTACTTACGTCACCGATAACCAGGGTTTTATTGGCAGCGATATCAAACCTTACCTGGCTTGAATCGACGAACATAAAGCCGCCCGCCGCTGGAGAAGGGCTATCGCCATAACCTGCTGCGCTGTTGTTCTCATCCACTAACACGCCGCCGTTCTGGCTGTAGCTGTCATCAACAGAAATATCAATAAGATAGGGAGCCGTCGCGCTATTGGTATAAATCGCCCCGCCATAACCTTCGGCAGTGTTATTTGTAAAGGCAGTGTTATTTATTATCGTATAACCTGAAAGGTGTGAAATATCGCTATTATTATCGGTGACATCGATTGCACCACCATCACCATCACTGTAACTTGTTGATGTGTATGCTTGGTTATTATCAAAAATATCATCACTTAAATAGACGTCATTATTGATAGTATAAATTGCACCACCTTTGCCGTCATTGGCAATGTTTTTGCTGAACACAGCATTGGTAATACGTATATCTACCGCGCCGGAGTCGTTGGTGCCAGAAGAATAGATCGCGCCACCATATCCTCCGGCTACGTTATCCACAAAAATAACATTATCAAGATTCAGCGTTGAGTTTTCTTTGGCAAATATTGCCCCACCATTATTATATTCACCATTAACGGTATTATTCGCAAACAAGGTCATACCGCTTTCATTTTCTGGCGATAGTAAAAGTCCCGCCCCTTGTTGCAAAAATACTGCCCCTCCGCTAGCGCTATTTGTCATATCCGAAAAAACCAGCCATTGTCCATCAGCGACGCTCCAGTCTTGTGTAATGCCTGAAAGGCTTTGCCTGCTGGCCTGGCAACTGCTGGTTACGTTGTTTCCCTGGCATGATTCAAAACCCTGCGACGAGGCGTTTGCGGCTGTTAATGACCCCGCCATTATGGCAGGTATACCCCATATCATCCCTTTAGCAGAAAAAAGAATCCATTTTTTACTTTGCATGACCTGGTTACCACTTAAATAATATCGGTCTATTAAAAAACAGGTTATGCCTTTAAATAAAAATTAATTGTAAATCGCAAATAGATTAATCTTATGACATGGCAGTTAATGATAATAAATAGATCTGAAAACTTTCTTAAACTCACATTAATTCTTTAATTAACAATACTTAAATAACATTAATTTTATTAAATCATTTATCAACCATAAGAAAAATCAACATTGAGAGTGATTATTTAACATTGACTGAATAAAAAAACACCGTTACCAACCTTACAGCAGGTTACAAATGCTCATATTGTGAACAATGAAAATAAATGATTGCTCCAGATGCTGTTGTGGCAAAATCAATTTTTGTTGAATTGAATTAAGCGCAACAAATAACCTGGATCAATAATTATCTTAAATTGAACGTTCAAGAAATCACCGAACGGTTATTTTTAACAAATTTTTCTCTTCCCATTGACTTTCCCGAACACCTTGTCTGACCTAAGGTACGCGGAAGTCACTTTTTCCTTCCTGAGTTATCCACAAAGTTATGCACTTGCAACAGGGCCATTTTCACACTATCTTGCAGTGAATCCCAAATAGACCCCCTATATATAGTGTTCGTTGCAGCTTTCCTTACTACAGGTAGTTGCGCAAAACTATTGAGGAAAAAACAGGTACTACATACATGAATCAGAATCTGCTGGTGACAAAGCGCGACGGTAGCACAGAGCGCATCAATCTCGACAAAATCCATCGCGTTCTGGATTGGGCGGCAGAAGGACTGCATAACGTTTCGATTTCCCAGGTCGAGCTGCGCTCCCACATTCAGTTTTATGACGGTATCAAGACCTCTGACATCCATGAAACCATTATCAAGGCCGCCGCAGACCTGATCTCCCGTGAAGCACCGGATTATCAGTATCTTGCCGCGCGCCTGGCTATCTTCCACCTGCGTAAAAAAGCCTACGGTCAGTTTGAACCGCCTGCGCTGTACGACCACGTGGTAAAAATGGTTGAAATGGGCAAATACGATAATCATCTGCTGGAAGACTACACGGAAGAAGAGTTCAAGCAGATGGACACGTTTATCGATCACGACCGTGATATGACCTTCTCTTATGCTGCCGTTAAACAGCTGGAAGGCAAATATCTGGTACAGAACCGCGTGACCGGCGAAATCTACGAGAGCGCCCAGTTCCTTTATATTCTGGTTGCGGCGTGCCTGTTCTCGAACTACCCGCGCGAAACGCGTCTGCAATACGTGAAGCGTTTTTACGACGCGGTTTCCACATTTAAAATTTCGCTGCCGACGCCAATCATGTCAGGCGTGCGTACTCCGACTCGCCAGTTCAGCTCCTGCGTGCTGATCGAGTGCGGCGACAGCCTGGATTCCATTAACGCGACCTCCAGCGCGATTGTGAAATACGTTTCCCAGCGTGCGGGGATCGGCATCAATGCCGGGCGTATTCGTGCACTGGGTAGCCCGATTCGCGGTGGTGAAGCGTTCCATACCGGATGCATTCCGTTCTACAAACATTTCCAGACGGCGGTGAAATCCTGCTCCCAGGGCGGCGTGCGCGGCGGTGCGGCAACGCTGTTCTACCCAATCTGGCATCTGGAAGTAGAAAGCCTGCTGGTGTTGAAAAACAACCGTGGTGTAGAAGGCAACCGCGTGCGTCATATGGACTACGGGGTACAAATCAACAAACTGATGTATACCCGCCTGCTGAAAGGTGAAGAGATCACCCTGTTCAGCCCGTCCGACGTACCGGGGCTGTACGACGCGTTCTTCGCCGATCAGGAAGAGTTTGAACGCCTGTACACCAAATATGAGAAAGACGACAGCATCCGCAAGCAGCGTGTGAAAGCCGTTGAGCTGTTCTCACTGATGATGCAGGAACGTGCGTCTACTGGTCGTATCTATATTCAGAACGTTGACCACTGCAACACCCACAGCCCGTTTGATCCGGCCATCGCGCCTGTGCGCCAGTCTAACCTGTGCCTGGAAATCGCTCTGCCGACCAAACCGCTGAATGACGTTAACGACGAAAACGGTGAAATTGCCCTGTGTACGCTTTCTGCTTTCAACCTGGGAGCAATTAACAGCCTGGATGAACTGGAAGAGTTGGCCGTTCTGGCGGTACGCGCACTTGACGCGCTGCTGGATTATCAGGATTACCCGATCCCGGCAGCCAAACGTGGAGCGATGGGTCGTCGTACACTGGGTATTGGTGTGATCAACTTCGCTTACTACCTGGCGAAGCACGGTAAACGCTACTCCGACGGCAGCGCCAACAACCTGACGCATAAAACCTTCGAAGCTATTCAATATTACCTGCTGAAAGCGTCTAACGAGCTGGCGAAAGAACAAGGCGCGTGCCCGTGGTTTAACGAAACCACTTACGCGAAAGGCATCCTGCCGATCGATACCTATAAGAAAGATCTGGATGCCATCGCTAATGAGCCGCTGCATTACGACTGGGAAGCACTGCGGGAGTCAATCAAAACGCACGGTCTGCGCAACTCCACGCTTTCCGCTCTGATGCCGTCCGAGACCTCTTCGCAGATCTCCAACGCCACTAACGGTATTGAGCCGCCGCGCGGTTACGTCAGCATTAAAGCGTCTAAAGACGGTATTCTGCGCCAGGTGGTGCCTGACTATGAACATCTGCACGACGCCTACGAGTTGCTGTGGGAAATGCCGGGTAACGATGGCTACCTGCAACTGGTGGGTATCATGCAGAAATTTATCGATCAGTCGATCTCTGCGAATACTAACTACGATCCGTCACGCTTCCCGTCAGGAAAAGTGCCGATGCAGCAGTTGCTGAAAGACCTGCTCACCGCCTACAAATTCGGGGTCAAGACGCTGTATTATCAGAACACCCGTGATGGCGCTGAAGACGCGCAGGACGATCTGGTGCCGTCAATCCAGGACGATGGCTGCGAAAGCGGCGCATGTAAGATCTGATATTGAGATGCCGATGCGGCGTGAACGCCTTATCCGGCCTACGGCTCGAATTTGTAGGCCTGATAAGACGCGCCAGCGTCGCATCAGGCTCTGGATGCCGGATGCGGCGTAAAATGCCTTATCCGGCATTAAACTCCTAACAGGACACATTCATGGCATATACCACCTTTTCACAGACGAAAAATGATCAGCTCAAAGAACCCATGTTCTTTGGTCAGCCGGTCAACGTGGCTCGCTACGATCAGCAAAAATATGAAATCTTCGAAAAGTTGATCGAAAAGCAGCTCTCTTTCTTCTGGCGTCCGGAAGAAGTTGACGTCTCCCGCGACCGTATCGATTATCAGGCGCTGCCGGAGCACGAAAAACACATCTTTATCAGCAACCTGAAATATCAGACGCTGCTGGACTCTATTCAGGGTCGTAGCCCGAACGTGGCGCTGTTGCCGCTGATCTCCATTCCGGAACTGGAAACCTGGGTAGAAACCTGGGCATTTTCGGAAACTATTCACTCCCGCTCCTACACGCACATCATTCGTAATATCGTTAACGATCCGTCTGTTGTGTTTGACGATATCGTCACCAACGAGCAGATCCAGAAACGCGCGGAAGGGATTTCAGCTTACTACGACGAACTGATCGAAATGACCAGTTACTGGCACCTGCTGGGCGAAGGCACCCATACCGTCAACGGAAAAACCGTGACCGTCAGCCTGCGCGAGCTGAAGAAAAAACTTTATCTCTGCCTGATGAGCGTTAACGCGCTGGAAGCCATTCGTTTCTACGTCAGCTTTGCTTGTTCCTTTGCCTTTGCAGAACGCGAACTGATGGAAGGTAACGCCAAGATTATTCGCCTGATTGCCCGTGACGAAGCCCTGCACCTGACCGGTACTCAGCATATGCTGAATCTACTGCGCAGCGGCGCGGATGATCCGGAAATGGCGGAAATAGCCGAAGAATGTAAGCAAGAGTGCTATGACCTGTTCGTTCAGGCAGCACAGCAAGAAAAAGACTGGGCGGATTATCTGTTCCGCGACGGTTCGATGATTGGTCTGAATAAAGACATTCTCTGCCAGTACGTCGAGTACATCACCAATATCCGTATGCAGGCGGTTGGTTTGGATCTGCCGTTCCAGACGCGCTCCAACCCGATCCCGTGGATCAACACCTGGCTGGTATCGGATAACGTACAGGTTGCTCCGCAGGAAGTGGAAGTCAGTTCTTATCTGGTCGGTCAAATTGACTCGGAAGTGGACACCGACGATTTGAGTAACTTCCAGCTCTGATGACCCGCGTTACCTTGCGCATCACTGGCACACAACTGCTGTGCCAGGATGAACACACTTCTCTTCTGGCGGCGCTGGAATCCCATAATGTGGCGGTTGAGTACCAGTGTCGCGAAGGCTACTGCGGCTCCTGTCGCACGCGCCTTGTCGCAGGCCAGGTGGACTGGATTGCCGAACCGTTAGCCTTTATTCAGCCAGGGGAGATTTTGCCCTGTTGTTGCCGGGCAAAAGGCGATATCGAAATCGAGATGTGATCGGGTACTAGCGCCAGATGCGACGCTTATGCGTCTTATCTGGCCTACAACGATTACATGGCGTAGTAATACGCTTTCACCTGTTCCCAGTCGGCTTTGGGAATCGGCTTCAGATATTTTTCCAGTTGACGGAAGTCATGATTGATCGCTTTATGGCGACGCAGACGACGGCGACTTTTCTCCAGATCAAGAAAACCGGCTTCTGCCTTACCTTCTGTTTTCACATAGATATGGCGAACATAACAGCAACCATGCTGACGATTAACGCTATGCATCTTTTTAAATGCCAACGCCACCGCTTTCAACATGGCTTGCCGCACATCGTCGGAATAAGGCGTTACTGCGTGTTGTGAATACCAGTCAGCAATGCTGACAAACCCCGCCATATCTTCTGTCACCAGCAACGCGCGCCATTCGCCATCAATTTTCACCGCTTCTCCAAAAACGATTTTCGGCACAATCACGCCAGCGCGTTCCAGATCTTTTATCACCGCAACCTCGCGCACAATCGTCGGACGCCCAAACGGATAGCGGATAGAATAAAACAAGTGGTGAGTCATGCGCTTCACGTACAACTTTTTGCCGTTGTGCTCGACGCATTGCACCCCGCTCATGCCGTTGCGGCGGAAATTCGGCTCTTCAACCCAGTCACCTTCTGTAGCCCACCAATGATTAAACTCATCGTGTTTTGCTGAAACAGCCATACCCTGTCGCCTGTCTTTATTGTTAACGACAATGACTATAGGTGTTTACCTTAAGAAAAACTTAATAAAAAGTGTTTCTTACTGGATCTCTTTTGCCGGAAACAAGTCATCCCGCTCTAAATAACAGCAAGTAAGGATAACCAACAGACTTTATTGAAGAATGAAATATGTCCGCTATGTGCAGGGGTGTGAATGAAGAGAGGCACCGGATGGCACATAAGTGCCATCCGACACTGAATTTACTCTTTATTGAGGAATTTTACTGCCTTATCCGGGAAGTCCGTAAACAGCCCATTAACACCTGCTTTGTTATACAGAGCGTCATACAATTGATTCACATCGGTGGCATATTCCGGTAGCTTGTCGGCCCGCACGGTATAAGGATGCACCACCAGCTTATTCTGCTGTGCATCTTTTACCATTCCGGTAAGCTTGATATTACCCGGCTGCGATTTATCATCAATCACCATATGGTAATCGGGGCCAATACCGTCGGCATATTCCGCCACCTGCTTCATGGCACCCGGCTTAAACATCCAGTCATAGCTGTAATTTACCCAGGTTCCGTCCGGCTGTTTCTGCTGAGTTTCATTCCAGTCAGTATAAGCAATCAACTGAACCAGATTGAGATCCATGCCCATTTTCGGTTCCAGCTCATTTTTAATGCGTTTCAGCTCATCGGCATCAAAGCATTGCAAATAAACTTTATCCCCTTTGCTGGTGTAACCATATTTCTTCAGCACTTCCAGGGTTTTTGCCGCAATATCCTTCCCTTCCTGATGATGGAACCACGGCGCTTTAATCTCTGGATAGATACCAATATTTTTCCCGGTCGAATGGTTTAGCCCCTGAACAAATTCAATTTCCTCTTCGAAAGTGTGCACCCGGAAGTCAGATTTACCCATCGGGAAACGCCCGGGAAAAGTCTGCACTTTTTTACCGTTTTCAATATCGAAGCCTTCAGTGAATTTTAAAGACTTAATTTCATCCAGTGTAAAATCTATCGCGTAGTAACGGCCATCTTTACGCGCCCGATCCGGGAAACGATCGGCGACATCGGTTACCCGGTCAAGATAGTGGTCATGCAGAACGACCAGATGGTCGTCCTTCGTCATCACCAAATCCTGTTCAAGATAATCGGCCCCCTGAGCATACGCCATCGCCTTTGCAGGCAGCGTATGCTCCGGCAAATAACCACTGGCGCCACGATGGGCAATCACTATTTTCTCACTGTTATCCGCCGCCATTGCACTGCTTCCCATGATCATTCCACTCATCATGATAGCCATGCTAAGGTTTTTCAGCGTCAATTTCATGCCATTAGCCTCCGTTGCGTTTTTGCTGTAATTCCTGATGGCGACGTTTTTCGCCAATCATCACGACAATTAACAAGATAACCGCCAGGATGCTGCCGCCAATCATCACCATGAAGCCGCCATCCCAGCCAAAGTAGTCAACGGTGTAGCCGACAATCGCGCTTGCCGCTACGGAGCCACCAAGGTAACCAAACAGTCCGGTAAAGCCCGCCGCCGTACCTGCCGCTTTCTTCGGCGCCAGTTCCAGCGCGTGCAGACCAATCAGCATGACTGGGCCGTAGATCAGGAAGCCGATAACAATCATACAAATCATATCGACAGTTGGGTTGCCTGCCGGGTTCATCCAGTAAACAATAGTCGCGATGGTCACCAGAGTCATAAAGAAGACGCCTGTTGCCCCACGGTTGCCACGGAAAACTTTATCTGACATCCAGCCGCACAGCAGAGTGCCTGGAATGCCCGCATACTCATAGAAGAAGTAGGCCCAGGAAGATTTATCCAGCGCGAAGTGTTTCACCTCTTTCAGGTAAGTCGGTGACCAGTCGAGGATACCGTAGCGCAGCAGATAGACGAACACGTTGGCGATGGCGATGTACCACAGCAGTTTATTCGGCAGCACGTACTGCATGAAGATCTGTTTCGCGGTCAGTTCCTGTTCTGCTTTTTCGTTATAGTCGTCCGGGTAATCATTTTTGTACTCTTCGATCGGCGGCAGGCCACATGATTGCGGGGTATCGCGCATCATCGCAAAGGCGAACAGAGCCACCAGAATGGCACAGAAAGCCGGCATATAAAGCGCCGCGTGCCAGTCATTGAACCAGGCCATCCCCAGCAAGAACAACAGCGGCGGAATACCACCACCGACGTTATGCGCACAGTTCCACACCGACACAATGCCGCCACGTTCTTTCTGCGACCACCAGTGCACCATAGTACGACCGCACGGCGGCCATCCCATCCCCTGGAACCAACCGCAGAGGAACAGCAGCACGAACATCACCGCAATACTGGAAGTCGCCCACGGCACAAAGCCCATAAATAGCATCACTGCCGCAGCAAGAATCAAACCTGCTGGCAGGAAAACGCGCGGATTCGAGCGGTCCGACACCGACCCCATGATGAATTTCGAAAATCCGTAAGCAATTGAGATCCCTGAAAGGGCAAAACCTAAATCACCACGTGAGAACCCCTGCTCCACCAGGTAGGGCATCGCGAGAGCAAAGTTCTTACGAACCAAATAGTAAGCAGCATAGCCAAAGAATATCCCCAGGAAAATTTGCCAGCGTAATCGACGATAAGTCGGGTCGATCTCCTCAGCAGGTAAGCGCGCCTTGTGTGGCGCTGGTTTAAAAATACTCAACATTTATAGCCTCCGTGGCCGTGGTCTTATTTATGATTAACAGCCTGATTCAATGGAAGAACCCGCCGTTTCTTGAGTTGCCGCGATGTTAAGAAAACATTCATAAATTAAATGTGAATTAACGCACACATTATTAAATAAGATTCACAAAATGTTCAGAATGACGCATGAAATCACGTTTCACTTTCGAATTATGAGCGATTATGCGCGAAATCAAACAATACATGTTTTTTCTGTGGCTAAATGAGACAAAACGAACTTTTGAGGGATAACAATGAAAACTCGCGATTCGCAAACAAGTGACGTGATTATCATTGGCGGCGGCGCAACGGGAGCCGGGATTGCCCGCGACTGTGCCCTGCGCGGGCTGAAAGTGATTTTGGTTGAACGCCACGACATCGCAACGGGAGCCACCGGGCGTAACCACGGTCTGCTGCACAGCGGCGCACGGTATGCGGTTACCGATGCGGAATCAGCCCGCGAATGTATTAGTGAAAACCAGATTTTAAAACGCATTGCGCGTCACTGTGTCGAACCAACCAACGGCCTGTTTATCACCCTGCCGGAAGATGATCTCTCCTTCCAGGCGACTTTTATTCGTGCTTGCGAAGAGGCTGGAATCAGTGCTGAAGCCATTGATCCACAGCAAGCACGCATTATCGAACCTTCCGTTAACCCGGCACTGATTGGCGCGGTAAAAGTTCCGGATGGCACCGTTGACCCATTCCGGCTGACCGCAGCGAACATGCTCGATGCAAAAGAACATGGTGCCGTTATCCTTACTGCTCATGAAGTTACGGGACTAATTCGTGAAGGCGCGATGGTGTGCGGTGTTCGTGTACGTAATCATCTCACCGGCGAAACTCAGGCACTTCATGCGCCTGTCGTAGTTAATGCCGCCGGGATCTGGGGGCAACACATTGCCGAGTATGCCGATCTGCGCATTCGCATGTTCCCGGCGAAAGGATCGCTGCTGATCATGGACCACCGCATTAATCAGCATGTGATCAACCGCTGCCGTAAACCTTCCGACGCCGATATTCTGGTGCCTGGCGATACCATTTCGCTGATTGGCACCACCTCTTTACGTATTGATTACAATGAAATCGACGACAACCGGGTGACAGCAGAAGAAGTGGATATTCTGCTGCGTGAAGGGGAAAAACTGGCTCCGGTGATGGCGAAAACGCGTATTCTGCGAGCCTACTCTGGCGTGCGCCCACTGGTTGCCAGCGATGACGACCCGAGCGGACGTAACGTCAGTCGCGGCATCGTGCTGCTCGATCACGCCGAACGCGATGGGCTGGACGGATTTATCACCATTACCGGCGGCAAACTGATGACCTATCGTCTGATGGCGGAATGGGCTACCGACGCGGTATGTCGCAAACTGGGCAACACGCGCCCCTGTACGACCGCCGATCTGGCACTTCCTGGTTCACAGGAACCCGCTGAAGTTACCTTGCGTAAAGTCATCTCCCTGCCTGCCCCGCTGCGCGGTTCTGCGGTTTACCGTCATGGCGATCGCACGCCTGCCTGGTTAAGTGAGGGTCGTTTGCACCGCAGCCTGGTCTGTGAATGCGAAGCCGTCACTGCAGGAGAAGTGCAGTACGCAGTAGAGAATTTAAACGTTAATAGCCTGTTAGATTTGCGTCGTCGTACCCGTGTGGGAATGGGTACCTGCCAGGGCGAACTCTGCGCCTGCCGCGCCGCAGGACTGCTGCAACGCTTTAATGTCACCACATCTGCGCAATCTATCGAGCAACTTTCCACCTTCCTTAACGAACGCTGGAAAGGCGTGCAACCTATTGCCTGGGGCGATGCGCTGCGCGAAAGCGAATTTACCCGCTGGGTTTATCAGGGACTTTGTGGTCTGGAGAAGGAGCAGAAAGATGCGATTTGATACTGTCATTATGGGCGGCGGTCTTGCCGGATTACTCTGCGGTCTGCAATTGCAAAAACACGGTCTGCGCTGTGCCATTGTCACCCGTGGACAGAGCGCTCTGCATTTCTCATCCGGATCGCTGGATTTACTGAGCCATCTACCGGACGGTCAACCGGTGGCCGACATTCATGCAGGGCTGGAGTCTTTGTGCCATCAGGCACCTGCCCACCCTTACAGTGTTCTCGGCTCACAGCGCGTGCTCGATCTCGCTTGCAGGGCACAGGCCTTGATCGCTGAAAGCGGTGCACAATTGCAGGGTAGCGTGGAACTGGCTCACCAGCGGGTTACACCACTCGGCACTCTGCGCTCAACATGGCTAAGCTCGCCAGAAGTCCCCGTCTGGCCGTTGCCAGCGAAGAAGATATGTGTGGTAGGTATCAGCGGGCTAATGGATTTTCAGGCACATCTTGCAGCAGCTTCGTTACGTGAACTGGATCTTTCGGTTGAAACCGCAGAAATAGAACTGCCGGAACTGGATGTGCTACGCAATAACGCCACCGAGTTTCGCGCGGTGAATATCGCCCGTTTCCTTGATAACGAAGAAAACTGGCCGCTGTTAATTGATGCGCTAATCCCTGTCGCCAATACCTGTGAAATGATCCTGATGCCCGCCTGCTTCGGCCTGGCCGATGACAAACTGTGGCGTTGGTTGAATGAAAAACTACCTTGTTCACTTATGCTTTTGCCAACGCTGCCGCCTTCCGTGCTGGGTATTCGTCTGCAAAACCAGTTACAGCGCCAGTTTGTGCGCCAGGGCGGCGTGTGGATACCGGGCGATGAAGTGAAAAAAGTGACCTGCAAAAACGGCGTGGTGAGCGAAATCTGGACCCGCAATCACGCCGATATTCCGCTACGTCCGCGCTTTGCGGTACTTGCCAGCGGCAGTTTCTTTAGCGGCGGGCTGGTGGCAGAACGCGACGGCATTCGTGAGCCGATTCTCGGCCTTGATGTACTGCAAACTGCCACGCGGGGTGAGTGGTATAGAAGTGACTTTTTTGCTGCGCAACCGTGGCAACAGTTCGGCGTGACCACTGACGAGGCGCTACGCCCGTCACAGGCTGGTCAAACAGTAGAGAACCTGTTTGCCATCGGTTCGGTGCTGGGCGGATTTGATCCCATCGCCCAGGGATGCGGCGGTGGTGTTTGTGCTGTCAGTGCTTTACATGCCGCTCAACAGATTGCCCAACGCGCAGGAGGCCAACAATGAACGATACCAGCTTCGAAAACTGCATTAAGTGCACCGTCTGTACCACCGCCTGCCCGGTGAGCCGGGTGAATCCGGGATATCCGGGGCCAAAACAAGCCGGGCCGGATGGCGAGCGTCTGCGTCTGAAAGATGGCGCACTGTATGACGAGGCGCTGAAATATTGCATTAACTGCAAACGTTGCGAGGTCGCCTGCCCGTCCGATGTGAAGATTGGCGATATCATCCAGCGCGCCCGGGCGAAATATGACACCACACGCCCGTCGCTGCGCAATTTTGTGTTGAGTCATACCGACCTGATGGGTAGCGTTTCCACGCCGTTCGCACCAATCGTCAACACCGCTACCTCGCTGAAACCAGTGCGGCAGCTGCTTGATGCAGCCTTAAAAATTGACCATCGCCGCACGTTGCCAAAATACTCTTTCGGCACTTTCCGTCGCTGGTATCGCAGCGTGGCCGCTCAGCAGGCACAATATAAAGACCAGGTCGCTTTCTTTCACGGCTGCTTCGTTAACTACAACCATCCGCAGTTAGGTAAAGATTTAATTAAAGTGCTCAACGCAATGGGTACCGGTGTACAACTGCTCAGCAAAGAAAAATGCTGCGGCGTACCGCTGATCGCCAACGGTTTTACCGATAAAGCACGTAAACAGGCAATCACAAATGTAGAGTCGATCCGCGAAGCTGTGGGAGTAAAAGGCATTCCGGTGATTGCCACCTCCTCAACCTGTACATTTGCCCTGCGCGACGAATATCCGGAAGTGCTGAATGTCGACAACAAAGGCTTACGCGATCATATCGAACTGGCGACCCGCTGGCTGTGGCGCAAGCTGGACGAAGGAAAAACGTTACCGCTGAAAACGCTGCCGCTGAAAGTGGTTTATCACACGCCGTGCCATATGGAAAAAATGGGCTGGACGCTCTACACCCTGGAACTTTTACGTAAGATCCCGGGACTTGAGCTGACAGTGCTGGACTCCCAGTGCTGCGGTATTGCGGGTACTTACGGTTTCAAAAAAGAGAACTACCCCACCTCACAAGCCATCGGCGCACCACTGTTCCGCCAGATAGAAGAGAGCAGCGCGGATCTGGTCGTTACCGACTGCGAAACCTGCAAATGGCAGATTGAGATGTCCACAAGCCTTCGCTGCGAGCATCCGATCACACTGCTGGCAAAAGCGCTGGCTTAAGCGACCTTCTGATGCCCGATGAGTTCATGGCTTATCGGGCATTTTTGCGTGCACGGTTCCGTACCCAATGTATGCGTTGCATCGCAGTGAAAATTCCTCTGAAAACGTCTCGCAAAGGCTAAAACTGCCAGATGCCATCGGCCTGCGATCCCCGTAATGTCCCGTCATCATAATAATCAGGTGACGGACAACCATGACTGAATCAACAACATCCTCCCCGCATGATGCGGTGTTTAAAACATTTATGTTCTCGCCCAAAACCGCACGGGATTTTCTGGAAATACACCTGCCGGAACCGCTACGTAAGCTTTGCAACCTGCAAACCTTACGCCTGGAACCCACCAGTTTTATTGAAAAAAGTTTACGCGCTTACTACTCGGATGTTTTGTGGTCGGTAGAAACCAGCGACGGCGAAGGTTATATCTACTGTGTGATTGAACATCAAAGTTCTGCAGAAAAGAATATGGCCTTTCGGCTGATGCGCTATGCCACCGCCGCCATGCAGCGTCACCTGGATAAAGGTTATGACAAAGTCCCGCTGGTAGTGCCATTGCTGTTTTATCATGGCGAAACCTCGCCCTACCCGTATTCTCTCAACTGGCTGGATGAATTTAACGATCCGCAACTTGCCCGACAGCTCTATACCGAGGCTTTTCCGTTGGTGGATATCACCATCGTGCCTGACGATGAGATTATGCAACATCGGCGTATAGCTCTGCTGGAACTGATTCAAAAGCATATTCGCGACCGCGATTTAATCGGTATGGTCGACAGGATCACCACACTTTTGGTTAGAGGCTTCACTAATGACAGCCAGGTACAAACGCTGTTTAATTATCTGCTGCAATGCGGCGATACCTCCCGTTTCACCCGCTTTATTGAGGAGATTGCCGAACGTTCACCACTACAAAAGGAGAGATTAATGACCATTGCTGAACGGCTACGGCAGGAAGGGCATCAAATTGGCTGGCAGGAAGGTAAGATTGAAGGCTGGCAAGAAGGCATGCATGAACAAGCCATTAAAATCGCTTTGCGCATGCTGGAGCAGGGCATTGATCGTGACCTGGTGCTCGCAGCCACCCAACTAAGCGAAACCGATCTGGCAGCGAATAACCACTAATTAACACAGGCCCACAAGCAATCCCCATGGGCCTTTGATATCAATAACTTCCTGTTATGCGTGGCCCATTTTTGCCTGATTTAAACATCGCCAGTCGCTTGTCGAGGGCATCACTGTAGAGCATGGTGTCGACGCCAACGGCGACAAAGTTCGCTCCCCACGCCAGGCATTGCTGCGCCATATCAGGAGCCACAGCCAGAAAACCAGCCGCTTTACCCGCAGCGCGGATCCGCCGGATGCTGGTTTCAATAATACGCTGCACTTCCGGATGCCCGGCGTTATCCGGGTAGCCCAATGACGCAGAAAGATCCGCAGGCCCAATAAACACGCCATCAATCCCTTCGACGTCGAGGATTTCGTCCAGATTATCCAGCGCCGTTTTACTTTCCACCTGCACCAGCAGACAAAGCGAATCGTTGACTTGCGCCATGTAATTCTCAATGCGTCCCCAGCGCGCAGCCCGTGCAACACTAGCCCCGACACCACGTTCTCCGTATGGAGGATAGCGCGTGGCAGACACCACCTGACGTGCCTGCTCGGCAGTATCGACCATAGGAATCAGTAGAGTTTGCGCACCAATATCCAGGACTTGTTTAATCAGCGACTTACTCCCCTCCACCGGACGGATTACGGGCTGGCTGGCATAGGGCGCTATCGCCTGTAACTGGTGATAAAGATCCTGAATGGTGTTTGGCGCATGCTCCCCGTCAATCAGCAACCAGTCATAACCGGAGGTGGCAGCAATTTCTGCCATATAGGCGGTGGTTGAGCTTAACCACAGACCAATTTGTACTTCGCCCTTGCGTAAGCGTTCTTTGAAGGGGTTGGTTAATAATGCGTTCATCGTGTTCCTTAACCTGTTAATGATGTGCCACGTTGGTCTGCGCAATAGCGCGATTTACACGCAGAGTGAAGATAATCAGCGAACCGATGATCGCTACCGCTGCCAGCGTCAGCAAACCTGCCGCATCGCTGGCAAACAGCGTTTCTGCTTTCACACGCAGAATTGGGGCGATAAATCCCCCCACTGCGCCAAACAGGTTTACAAAACCAATCCCCGCCGCCAGAGCAGTACCTGAAAGTAGTTGTGTCGGCATCGTCCAGAACACTGGTTGCACTGCAATAAACCCTATTGCTGCGACACACAATGCAACGATCGCCAGTACCGGCGAAAGCAGCCCAGAAAGACCAATACCAATGCCCGCAGCCAGTAAAGTCAGCGCCGCGACATTGCGCCGTTCGCCGGTTTTATCGGAATAGCGCGGAATCAGCCAGGTCCCAAACAATGCTGCAACCCACGGAATGGCGGTGACAACTGAAGCCATGAAGCCCACTTTTGTCCCCAGCAAAGCTGCAACCTGTGTCGGCAGGAAGAAAATTAACCCGTAAACCGCCACCTGAATGGTCAGGTAGATAATTGCCAGTTGCCAGACTCGCCCATTACGCAGCGCATCGCTCAGTCGTGAAGTCACTTTCTGTTGCTCTTCACCGGCCAGTTGATTAATGAGCAATGTTTTTTCTTCTTTGCTCAGAAAACGTGCCTGCTCCGGTGTGTCATCAAGCCAAAAGAAAGTGAATACTCCAGCGCCTACTGCCAGCAATCCCTCTATCACAAACATCCAGAACCAGCCGGGGTGCCCCATAAATCCATGCATCTCCAGAAGCGCGCCGGAGAGCGGTGATCCCAGCGTTAACGCCAGCGGTGCGCCCATATAGAACAGCCCCATAATGCTGGCGCGATTACGCTGCGGAAACCATTGCGAAGTGAGATAAATCATACCAGGGAAGAACCCGGCTTCCGCAGCGCCAAGCAGAGTGCGAACTATCAGAAATTTCGCTTCAGTATCGGCCCATGCCATTGCCGCCGAAAGAAATCCCCACAGCAGTGTCGTCGTACCAATCCAGGTTCTGGCCCCCAGTTTGCGCATCAACAGATTCGCCGGAACACCAAGAAAGGCGTAAACCACAAAGAAAATCCCCGCCCCCAGCGCATAAGCTTCATTACTCAGCCCGGTATCAATCTGGTAGGTCTGTTTGGCAAAACCAATATTCGAACGATCGAGAAACGCCAGCACGTACAGCGCCAACATAAACGGGATCAAACGCGCGCGGTTTTTCTTCACCACGGCGTCAAGCAAAGCGGTGCTCATAAAAGCTCCTTAGAATATGTGGACGTTACCGTTGTCACAGCAACGCCCGGAGTGATTAGTGGCTGTAAGGGCGTTTCAGATTGCAGTCACGATTGAGTTCGACGCCGAAACCAGGTTTATCAAGTACTGATTTGTGAATACGACCATTCACCGGTACAGGTTCATTGAGCAGAATCGGGTCAAACTGCGGACGCATCGTTGAACAATCCGGGCTGGTCATCAGGAATTCGCTGAATGGCGTATTGGTGAAGGTGATCACCGCATGGTGGGAGTAAACAGACGAACCGTGCGGCACCACCAGCTGCCCGCGTGATTTGGCAATTGCGGCAATTTCCACCAGCGTGGTTAAGCCACCGCACCAGCCCACATCTGGCTGCATAATGTCGATACCGGTTTCTGAAAGCGTACGGAAAGATTGCAGTGTGCCGTGGTGCTCGCCACTGGTGACCATCATCCCTGCTGGTGCGTTGCGTTTTAGTTCGCGATAACCTTCATATTGCTGTGGCGGCAGGCACTCTTCGATCCATTTCAGGTTATAGGGGGCGCAAGCGTGAGCCACTCTGGTGGCGTAGTTCACGTCCTGACTCATCCAGCAATCGAGCATTAACCAAAAATCTTCACCGCATTTTTCACGCATATCCGCGACCATGGCGGCGTCTTTGCGGATGCCCGCATCGCCATCATGTGGCCCCCAGTGCGTCGGCATCTTGCCGCCGAT
This sequence comes from Escherichia sp. E4742, assembly GCF_005843885.1. Taxonomy (NCBI): domain Bacteria; kingdom Pseudomonadati; phylum Pseudomonadota; class Gammaproteobacteria; order Enterobacterales; family Enterobacteriaceae; genus Escherichia; species Escherichia sp. E4742. The sequence goes on from NZ_CP040443.1 coordinate 296,669, forward strand.
AAATCCCATCTCTTTTGTCAGATCCGGGCGCGCGCCCGTGGCGTAGAACTGAATTTCATCACGGACTGCGCCGCCTAAAAGTTTGTAAACCGGAAGCCCGATCACTTTCCCGAACAGATCCCACAGAGCCAGATCGACACAGGAAATCGTGTTCATCACCAGGCCACCAGAACCGGAGTAATACAGGGTGGCATTGAGCATTTGATCGTGGATCAGTTTGATATCACTGACATATTTGCCCTCAATGAAACGGTTAAGGTGTTTTTCGACGATAAAGCACCCCATTTCACCTGCAGTTGAAACGGCGAATCCGGTCTGCCCGTTTTCAGCTTCAACCTCAACAATCAATGTGCCCAGAACGTTAATGCCAAATGACTGGCGGGACTGCTCGTAATCGCAGTATTTACTCATCGGGGTGGCAATATGATCGTCAATCCAGTGATTCGCCCCCTGATCGTGATAATCACCGCCGCCAGCACCTTTTTCTGCCGTCGCACCGCCGGTAAACCAGGCGCGAACCTGTTTGATTTTTGGTAGGGTCATGATGTTCTCCATTGTTATGAGGCCAGTAAGTCAAAGGGACTTTTCCATCCCAACAGACGTGAAATATCCCTGGCGCAGGCGATGGCTTTGCCCGCCAGATAATCACGGTATTCTTCATTGATTTGTAAGCGAGTCCCGACCACCGAGATCGCGGCGGTAAGTTCGTTATTGGCGTTAAAAACCGGCGCGGCGACGCAACGAACATCGGCGTAATCTTCGCCGTTGTCATAGCTCCAGCCCTGACGGCGAATACGCGCCAGTTCCTCGTGGAGCTGCTGTGGATAAGTAATCGTGGTGGGTGTTGCCTGTTCCCAGACCAGCCTTTCGATAATACTTTGCTGTACAGCTTCAGGTTGCCAGGCAAGCAGGCATTTACCTATTCCGGAGCGATAAAGCGAAAGGCTTTTTCCTTCATGGGAACGCACGCTGATAGTGGCTGATGATTCCACTTTTAAAATGTAATATGCGCATCCGTTATCGATGATCCCCAGGTGGCATAACAGCCCAGTGGTATCCATAAGTTGCGTCAAACGCGGTCGTGCCAGTTCCCGGAGATCCATCTTGCTTAACGCATGACCGGAAAGCTCCACCAGCCTGGTCCACAAACAAAAATTTTCCTGGTGATCAAGGCTAAGAAAACGCTGGCGTCTGAGTTCGTTAAGCAGCAAATAGGCCGTGCTTTTAGGTATCCCCAATGTGTCGATGATCGTTGCAGCACTACAGGGACCAATGCGGGCAATTAAATTGAGAATATCAATAGCCCGTGTCAGGGCGGGAACTTTGCTTGATTCCAACATACTGGACTCCAGTCTTAGATACTGGAATCAGTCTCGTTGCTCAGGGGGAGTAAAATTGTGAAGCGCGTCAAATCCCGTTTCTCGTCCAGCGGACTGGAGAAATTACGTACAAATTTGTGAATCAGCGCACGGATTTTTTCTTATTGAGTACAACAGGTTGGACAAACTTTGTCGGAGGGAACGTGCCGGTGTGGTAAAACCGGCACTGAGTGACTGATCAGGCAGTTAAAGTCATAGACTCAACAACCTCAATCCAGCCATGCTCGCTGACAATATCCAGGCCGTTTAGCCAGCGCCGCAGCATATTAAGCGCCATCATTGCACACACTTCCTGACGAATAGCCAGACTGTAGCGCGTGGTGCTGAAATGTACTCGCAGGGCGAAAGTGCCGTCTGGCGTAGCCAGCGCAAAGTTGAGATGCTCATCTTCCAGACCAGAAACAGCCAGCGCCAGCCCGGCAAAGTGGTTGGCCCGCCGCTCTGTGATCCAGTGCGCGGTTTGCGCCAGGGTCTCTTCCTGTGAAGGAACCACTTCACACGCCAGTAATGGCGCACCAGCGCGAGAAAGTTGCAAAGACAGCAAGCCACCGGTGAATTGCTCACTCAACGTCAGACTGAACTGGCGGCTTTGCAGTTCGCGACTGATTTGTGCAGGCAGGCCTTCGGTGCCTTCGAAAATCATGCTCTGTCCGGCGACGCGTTTAACGTCCAGCCATAGTTTTTCCATCGCCTGTTGCTCGCTTGCCGGTCCAGTGAGTTTTAGTTCAATAATCGGCATGGAGGAGCGATAGCCCATCGTCACACCTGGTGGCAGTTGCAACGCATCCAGGCTTTGCGCCAGATCGCTTTCCGAACGACCAAAGGTGGTCAGGCGCAGGCAAACCGGCGGCTGTGGCAAAGAAAAACGCTCACGCAGGCGCGGCAGGATTTCATGCTCGACCATCACCTTAAATTCTGACGGTACGCCGGGGGTAAAGAACATCAGGCAACGATTAAGCTGCACGGCAAAACCACAGGCGGTGCCTACGGGGTTATTGATGAACTCGGCACTCGCTGGCAGTTCCGCCTGTTTACGGTTGCTCGGCGCCATCACGCGACCACGTTCGCGGAAATAATGTTCCATCTCTTTAAGCCAGGCTTCATGAAGAACCAGGTTTTCACCTTTGGCGGTCGCTGCGGCGAGTGCGCTTAAATCATCACTGGTCGGCCCCAGCCCGCCATTGACGATCAGTACATCGGCGTGCTGACTACGTTCGCGAAGAATGGTCACTAAATCATCAAGGTTATCGCCCACTGTATTGCGGCGAGATAATGGCAGTCCCTGGTGAAAGAAAAAATCCGCCAGCCAGGCAGCGTTAGTGTCCACGATTTGCCCGTGTAACACTTCATCCCCGGTGGATAACATTTCCACTTTTAACATGGTTATCTCCTGCTTTTGTTATCGAATCACTATAACGCAAAGGGAGATAAGGCGTAGTAAGAAACTGAATGGCGCGGCAGAACGCCGCGCCGGAAGGCATCAAAAGCTGGCGCTAACCCCGACATATGGGCCGTCAGCCACCGCGTTATCGCGGTTGCCGTCTTTCCCCGACAGGTTCAGGTAGCGATAGCCCGCCTCAATGCTGATCGGACGCATAATGGTGTAACGCGCGCCAGCATTCGCTTCTTCATAACTTTTAATACCGCTGGAGAGCGAATCCGGAGAGTAGTAATACTCGCCAAACAGACGGAAGCTATCGCCAATTTGCCACTGCAAGCCACCGCCTACCGCTGCGGCATAGCCTTCATCGCCGTCATTCGGATTGGTGTAAACACCTTTACCGCCCACCGTTGCCATTAACGGTCCCAGCGGCAGATTCAATCCCAGACCGACGCCCGCGACGTCACCGTCGTCATCGTTATGTGTCCAGTTACCGCTTAATGCCAGACCGGTCGATTCAGTACCGAAACCGACACCAATATTGGTATATTCTTTTCCCGCCTGACCGCTAATGCTTATCGCATTTGCCGATGCAGAAACCAATAGCATTCCAGCCAGAACTGGCAGCGCAAATTTTTTCATTTTTACCTTTTCCCGCAAGAAGATAATTAAAAGTCCCCAAAGCTGCGGGATTGTACTGCCTGATACAGAGGATTCAATGCGTGAAAAAAGCGATCTGCTAACTTATTGTAACTAAATACTTCTTGAATAATTAAGTGCAGAAAAAGTAGCCAGCAAAAATCGATTGCCACCAAAATAATCATCGTGTTTATCGTCGCAAAAAAGGCCAATGCCACTTTCACGTGTTGATCCATTGCCGTATTCTTTTGTTTTTATTTTCGGTGGTAAGGAATATTCCCATGCGGCAACGGACTATAGTTTGTCCCTTAATTCAAAATGATGGTGCTTATCTGCTGTGTAAAATGGCTGACGATCGCGGCGTTTTCCCCGGACAATGGGCACTGTCTGGCGGCGGCGTAGAACCCGGTGAGCGCATTGAAGAAGCATTACGTCGTGAAATCAGAGAAGAGCTTGGCGACCAACTGATTCTTACGGACATCACGCCGTGGACGTTCAGTGATGATATTCGCATCAAGACATATGCAGATGGTCGCAAGGAAGAGATTTATATGATTTACCTGATCTTTGACTGCGTTTCTGCCAACCGTGAAGTGAAAATTAACGAAGAGTTTCAGGAATACGCATGGGTAAAACCTGAAGATCTGGCGCAATACGATTTGAATGTCGCCACTCAGAAAACGTTACGTTTGAAGGGTCTTCTGTGATAGTGATGACAGCCATTACTGGCTGTCAGATTCAAAGATCAGTGATTGACAAATTCCCCATCCAGTAAAACTTTACCGTTTTCCACATGCATCACCAGTCCATCCAGATAATCTGGTTTAAATGTCACGTTACGTTTATCTTTCGCGATATAGGTCAGACAATGGTTATGGGTGAAAATAACGATATTTTTATCAGGCGCTTTACTTTGTAAGTCTTTAATTGCGCTATAAATCTCATTACCACATTGTAGCAGTCGTTTATCTACCGTCAGTTTTTTGCCCGCAGAAAACCAGGTTGCCGACTGAATAGTTCGAACGGTATTACTGGAATAAAGATCGAAATCAGGGATATCTGCGCTGAAGGCTTTGCCCAGTTCACGCGCATCCTGAGAGCCATTTACCGTAATACCTGTTTTGTCTGACAAGCATTGATTGGAGGAACGATCGCAGCGTTCTCCATGGCGAAACAGAACCACCACCGGGTGCTGCTGCGCCAGCCTTGCCAACGTTTTATTGTCGATTCGTGGCAACCCATTGCTACTCCAGGCAGCATGACTACCCAACCCGGCAATTACAGCAAGTACCAGTAAAATGTAGATATATTTTTTAGACTTCAACGAAGTCCGACAAAAAGCTAACACCTGAGTTCCACCTATAGACAAGCGTAGCCAGCTAAATGACCGCAAAAACAAACGACATTTTCACCGATAAATAGTGGCTGGGATAATATTAAAACATTAACGATGCACGCAAAATGCCTTAAATCTTGTCAAATTAAAAGCCCGAATAAGATAAAAAAAACAAAAAAATAATATTTAAGTCTTATATTCATTCCTTAAGGTTAAATTAATATTCTAACCTTAGAATTCCATTCCAAATGGCAAAATACATATAGCGTTCCCTATGACAAATATTAGCGAATAGCGGGGAACGGTATTCAATGGCCGAAGGAAAAACAATGTCAGACTTTTTACCTTTTTCGCGTCCGGCAATAGGCGCGGAAGAACTCGCTGCAGTTCAAGAGGTTTTCGAATCCGGGTGGATAACCACTGGCCCGAAGAATCAGGCACTGGAAGTGGCCTTTTGTAAGTTGACCGGAAATCAACATGCCATCGCAGTCAGCTCGGCCACTGCTGGAATGCATATCACGCTGATGGCGCTGGGGATTGGCGCTGATGATGAAGTCATCACACCCTCCATGACCTGGGTTTCAACCCTCAATATGATCTCCCTGTTGGGCGCAACGCCGGTGATGGTGGATGTTGATCGCGATACGCTGATGATCACGCCTGAAGCGATCGAAGCGGCCATTACGCCCTACACCAAAGCGATTATCCCGGTGCATTATGCCGGAGCGCCAGCAGATATTGACGCCATTCGCGCCATTGCTGAACGCCACGGTATCGCGGTCATTGAAGATGCCGCCCACGCCGTCGGTACGTATTACAAAGGTCAGCATACTGGTGCAAAGGGCACCGCTATTTTTTCGTTCCACGCCATCAAAAATATTACCTGCGCGGAAGGCGGCCTGATCGTTACCGATAATGAAAACCTCGCCCGCCAGTTACGCATGTTGAAATTTCATGGTCTGGGCGTCGATGCTTACGACAGGCAAACCTGGGGACGAGCCCCGCAAGCAGAAGTATTAACGCCGGGCTATAAGTACAATCTGACCGATATTAACGCTGCGATAGCTCTGACGCAGTTGAATAAATTAGAGCAACTCAACACTCGTCGGCGCGAAATTGCCCTGCGATATCAATATGCACTGGAGGATCTCCCTTTCCAGCCTTTAAGCGTTCCTACATGGTCGCACGTTCACGCCTGGCATCTGTTTATTATTCGTGTTGATGAACATCGTTGTGGTATCAGCCGGGATGCCCTGATGGAAGCGTTAAAAAAAATGGGCATTGGAACCGGGTTACATTTCCGAGCTGCCCACACGCAAAAATATTACCGCAAGCGTTTTCCCATGCTGTCGTTGCCAAATACGGAATGGAATAGCGAACGCATCTGTTCGTTGCCGCTTTTCCCGGATATGACCACCGACGATGCCGACCGCGTCATCACTGCCCTTCAGCAACTCGCAGGACATTAAGCCATGTTTGAAATCCACCCTGTTAAGAAAGTCTCGGTGGTTATTCCCGTTTATAACGAGCAGGAAAGTTTACCGGAATTAATCAGGCGCACCACCGCAGCCTGTGAATCGCTGGGCAAAGAGTATGAAATACTGCTTGTTGATGACGGCAGTAACGACAACTCCGCGCAAATGCTGGTCGATGCCTCACAAACGGAGGGCAGCCATATTGTGTCCATTTTGCTTAATCGCAATTACGGACAACATTCGGCAATTATGGCGGGATTCAGTCACGTTACCGGCGACTTAATCATTACTCTTGATGCCGATCTCCAGAATCCGCCAGAGGAGATCCCCCGTCTGGTGGAAAAAGCCGATGAAGGTTACGACGTGGTAGGAACTGTGCGTCAGAACCGCCAGGACACCTGGTTTCGTAAAACGGCATCAAAGATGATTAACCGGCTAATCCAGCGCACCACCGGCAAAGCGATGGGCGACTACGGCTGTATGTTGCGCGCCTATCGCCGTCATATTGTCGATGCCATGTTGCACTGCCATGAACGCAGCACCTTCATCCCAATTCTGGCGAATATCTTCGCCCGCCGCGCCATTGAAATTCCAGTGCATCATGCCGAGCGTGAATTTGGTGAATCCAAATATAGCTTTATGCGCCTGATTAATTTGATGTACGACCTGGTGACCTGCCTCACGACCACACCGCTACGTATGCTGAGTCTGCTCGGCAGCATTATTGCGATTGGAGGTTTTAGCATCGCGGTATTACTGGTGATTTTACGCCTGACCTTCGGACCACAATGGGCCGCGGAAGGCGTCTTTATGCTATTTGCCGTGCTGTTTACTTTTATTGGCGCTCAGTTTATCGGCATGGGATTGCTCGGTGAATATATTGGCAGGATCTACACCGATGTCCGCGCCCGCCCCCGCTATTTTGTTCAGCAAGTTATCCGTCCATCCAGCAAGGAAAATGAATAATGAAAACCGTCGTTTTTGCCTACCACGATATGGGATGCCTCGGTATTGAAGCCCTGCTGGCTGCCGGTTACGAAATTAGCGCCATTTTTACCCATACCGATAATCCCGGTGAAAAAGCCTTTTATGGTTCAGTCGCTCGCCTGGCGGCGGAAAGAGGCATTCCGGTTTATGCGCCGGATAACGTTAATCATCCGCTGTGGGTGGAACGCATTGCCCAACTATCACCAGAGGTGATTTTCTCTTTTTATTATCGCCATCTTATTTGCGACGAGATTTTGCAGCTCGCTCCCGCAGGTGCATTTAATCTGCATGGTTCGCTGTTACCAAAATATCGTGGTCGCGCGCCGCTGAACTGGGTGCTGGTGAACGGTGAAACGGAAACGGGCGTTACGTTGCACCGAATGGTGAAACGTGCCGATGCCGGGGCCATTGTGGCGCAACTGCGCGTTGCCATTGCGCCGGATGATATCGCCATTACGCTACATCATAAATTGTGCCATGCCGCGCGTCAGTTACTGGAACAGACGTTACCCTCCATTAAACACGGTAAGATTCTGGAAATAGCCCAACGCGAGAACGAAGCCACCTGTTTTGGTCGCAGAACACCAGAAGACAGCTTCCTCGAGTGGCACAAACCGGCAGCCGTATTGCATAACATGGTCCGCGCCGTCGCCGATCCGTGGCCGGGTGCCTTCAGCTATGTTGGTAATCAAAAATTTACCGTCTGGTCGTCACGCGTACATCCTCATACGTCCGCAGCACAGCCGGGAAGCGTGATTTCTGTTGCGCCGTTGCTGATTGCCTGTGGTGATGGCGCGCTGGAAATCGTCACCGGACAGGCGGGCGACGGCATTACTATGCAGGGCTCACAATTAGCCCAGACGCTGGGGCTGGTGCAAGGTTCACGCTTGAATAGCCAGCCTGCCTGCACCGCCCGACGCCGTACCCGGGTGTTGATCCTCGGGGTAAATGGTTTTATCGGTAACCATTTGACAGAACGCCTGCTGCGCGAAGATCACTATGAAGTTTACGGTCTGGATATTGGCAGCGACGCGATAAGCCGTTTTCTGAATCATCCGCATTTTCATTTTGTTGAAGGCGATATCAGCATTCATTCCGAATGGATTGAGTATCACGTCAAAAAATGTGATGTCGTGTTGCCGCTGGTGGCGATAGCCACGCCGATTGAATATACCCGCAATCCGCTGCGCGTATTTGAGCTCGATTTTGAAGAGAATCTGCGCATTATCCGTTATTGCGTGAAGTACCGTAAGCGAATCATCTTCCCGTCGACTTCAGAAGTTTATGGGATGTGTAGCGATAAATACTTCGATGAGGACCATTCTAATTTAATCGTCGGCCCGGTGAATAAACCACGCTGGATTTATTCAGTATCAAAACAATTACTTGATCGGGTGATCTGGGCCTATGGCGAAAAAGAGGGGTTGCAGTTCACCCTCTTCCGCCCGTTTAACTGGATGGGGCCACGACTGGATAACCTTAATGCGGCGAGAATTGGTAGCTCACGCGCTATTACGCAACTCATTCTCAATCTGGTGGAAGGTTCACCGATTAAGCTGATTGATGGCGGAAAACAAAAACGCTGCTTTACTGATATTCGGGATGGTATCGAGGCGTTATACCGCATTATCGAAAATGCGGGAAATCGCTGCGACGGCGAAATTATCAACATTGGTAATCCTGATAACGAAGCGAGCATTGAGGAACTGGGCGAGATGCTGCTGGCGAGCTTCGAAAAACATCCGCTGCGCCATCACTTCCCACCGTTTGCGGGCTTTCGCGTTGTCGAAAGCAGCAGTTACTACGGCAAAGGATATCAGGACGTGGCACATCGTAAACCGAGCATCCGCAATGCCCGCCGTTGCCTCGGCTGGGAACCGAAAATTGATATGCAGGAAACCATCGATGAAACGCTGGATTTCTTCCTGCGCACTGTCGATCTTACGGATAAGTCATCATGACCAAAGTAGGTTTACGTATTGATGTCGATACTTTTCGTGGCACCCGCGAAGGGGTGCCACGTCTGCTGGAAACCTTAAGTAAGTATAATATTCAGGCCAGCATTTTTTTCAGCGTCGGCCCGGACAATATGGGCCGCCATCTCTGGCGACTGGTGAAGCCACAGTTTTTGTGGAAGATGCTGCGCTCAAACGCGGCATCGCTTTATGGCTGGGATATTTTACTGGCAGGTACAGCGTGGCCAGGTAAAGAGATTGGTCATGCCAATGCCGATATCATTCGTGAAGCGGCTAAATACCACGAAGTTGGCCTGCACGCCTGGGATCACCACGCCTGGCAAGCCCATAGCGGCAACTGGGATCGGCAAACGATGGTCGACGATATTGCACGCGGCCTTCGCACCCTGGAAGAGATTATCGGCCAACCGATAACCTGCTCCGCTGCCGCTGGCTGGCGTGCCGACCAACAGGTGATCGAAGCAAAAGAAGCGTTCCATTTGCGCTACAACAGCGATTGTCGTGGGGCGATGCCGTTTCGTCCCTTGCTCGAATCAGGAAAACCCGGCACTGCGCAAATCCCGGTGACATTACCCACCTGGGATGAAGTGATTGGTCGGGATGTGAAAGCGCAAGATTTTAATGGCTGGCTGCTCAACCGCATCCTGCGAGATAAAGGGACGCCGGTTTATACCATCCATGCTGAAGTTGAAGGTTGTGCTTATCATCCTGATTTTGTTGATCTCCTGAAGCGTGCCGCCCGTGAAGGTATTACGTTTTGTCCATTAGGCGAGCTGCTGCCGGAGACGTTGCCGCTCGGACATGTTGTGCGTGGAAGAATCGCTGGACGTGAAGGCTGGCTGGGTTGCCAACAAGTTGCAGGAACTCGTCCATGAAATCCATTCGCTATTACGCAGCATTCTTTGCGTTTATTACCGTCTATTATCTCTTGCCGATTAATTATCGCCTGCTATGGCAACCTGATGAAACGCGTTATGCGGAAATCAGTCGGGAAATGCTGGCTTCCGGCGACTGGATTGTGCCCCATCTGTTAGGGCTACGTTATTTCGAAAAACCCATTGCCGGATACTGGATTAACAGTATTGGGCAATGGCTATTTGGCGCGAATAACTTTGGTGTTCGGGCAGGCGTTATCTTTGCGACCCTGTTAACCGTCGCGCTGGTGGTCTGGTTTACTCTGCGCTTATGGCGCGATAAACGTCTGGCACTACTCGCCGCCGTGATTTATCTCTCGCTGTTTATTGTCTACGCCATCGGCACTTACGCCGTGCTCGATCCGTTTATTGCATTCTGGCTGGTGTCGGGAATGTGTAGCTTCTGGTTGGCAATGGATGCGCAAACGTGGAAAGGCAAAAGCGCGGGATTTTTACTGCTGGGAATCACCTGCGGTATGGGGATAATGACCAAAGGTTTTCTCGCCCTCGCCGTGCCGGTATTCAGCGTGCTGCCGTGGGTGGCGACGCAAAAACGCTGGAAAGATTTCTTTATTTACGGCTGGCTGGCAATCATCAGTTGTGTGCTGACGGTTCTCCCCTGGGGGTTAGCAATAGCGCAACGGGAGCCTGACTTCTGGCACTATTTTTTCTGGGTTGAGCATATTCAACGCTTTGCGATGGATGATGCCCAACATAAAGCCCCGTTCTGGTACTACTTGCCTGTCATCATTGCCGGTAGCCTGCCATGGTTGGGATTACTCCCCGGCGCACTGTGTGCTGGCTGGAAAAACCGCAATCATTCCGCAACCGTCTATTTGTTGAGCTGGACGGTGATGCCACTGCTGTTTTTCTCCATCGCCAAAGGCAAATTACCCACCTATATTCTCTCCTGCTTTGCGCCTTTAGCGATGTTGATGGCGTATTACGCGTTGCAGGCAGCAAAAAATAATCCTCTGGCGTTGCGAATTAATGGCTGGATTAACATCGCATTTGGCGTTACTGGCATTATTGCCACGTTTGTTGTCTCTCCCTGGGGACCAATGAGTACGCCAGTCTGGCAAACTTTCGAAATCTATAAAGTCTTTTGCGCATGGTCGATTTTTTCGCTATGGGCATTTTTCGGCTGGTACACATTAACGAACATTGAAAAAAACTGGCCTTTTGCGGCACTTTGCCCGTTGGGGCTGACATTGCTCGTGGGTATTGCGATCCCTGATAGAGTCATGGAAGGCAAACATCCGCAGTTTTTTGTTGAGATGACGCAAGAGTCACTCCAGCCGAGCCGCTATATTCTTACTGATAGCGTCGGCGTTGCCGCAGGTCTGGCATGGAGTCTGCAACGCGATGACATCATCATGTATCGTCAGACGGGTGAGTTGAAATATGGCCTTAACTACCCGGATGCGAAAGGCAGGTTTGTCAGCGGTGATGATTTCGCCAACTGGCTTAATAAGCATCGTCAGGAGGGGATTATTACTCTCGTACTTTCGGTTGACCACGATGAAGACATTAACAGTCTCCCCATTCCACCTGCAGACGCCACCGATCATCAGGGACGTCTGGTGCTCTTTCAGTATCGGCCTAAATGATCTGGCTGATATTAGTATTTGCCAGCTTGCTTAGTGTTGCCGGGCAACTCTGTCAGAAACAGGCGACGTGCTTTGTGGCGATAAACAAACGGCGTAAACATATCGCGCTGTGGCTGGGGCTGGCATTGGTTTGTCTGGGGCTGGCAATGCTGCTCTGGCTGCTGGTATTGCAGAACGTACCGGTAGGCATTGCTTACCCAATGTTGAGTCTGAATTTTGTCTGGGTGACGCTGGCTGCGATAAAACTGTGGCACGAACCAGTGTCTTTTCGTCACTGGTGTGGGGTAGCCTTCATTATTGGCGGCATTGTGATTTTGGGGAGCACGGTGTAATGGGCCTGATGTGGGGATTATTCAGCGTCATTATTGCTTCTGCTGCACAATTAAGCCTCGGTTTTGCAGCAAGTCATCTACCGCCGATGACGCAGTTGTGGGAATTTATCGCTGCGCTTTTGGCTTTTGGCCTGGATGCCCGGATGCTGGTGATCGGGCTACTGGGTTATCTGCTTTCCGTTTTTTGTTGGTACAAAACACTTCATCAACTCACTCTCAGTAAAGCCTATACTTTGCTGAGTGTGAGTTATGTACTGGTATGGATTGCATCAATAGTACTTCCCGGCTGGGAAGGGACTTTTTCTGTGAAGGCACTGCTTGGAGTGGCCTGTATTATGGGTGGATTAACGCTGATTTTCCTGCCAGTTCGAAATAAAAATCACTGACGATTTCTGGCCGTTTTGCGTACATTCTCCCACTCTTCGCCACTGTAGCTTCGGGCATCAATAACTTTAATTGTGCGTTGTGTATCCCGGTTAATACAGTACATAGCATCCTGTAGCGGTGAGAGTAAATCACCAGGCTGAACAATGACATCATTGCACACTTCGGCAATCATTTTGAGAGCACCACTGGTATCACTAAGGACCAATACGTGACGATTTTTCGCCGCGCTGCAACACGTCTTTTTTACTAACCACTCCATTGCACCTGCCTGTCAGATAAGAATTTTCACATTAATTTACAGATTAACATATAAACTCATTATCAATGGCAATGGAATGGTAAAAATGAGAAGTGAAACGGATGGTTAATTATTGCAGACGTTGCACCCACTCTTTTAGCGCCTGACGTGAAATCTTAATGCCGCCGTTTTTCAGTTCAGGCGGCAGCGTTAGCCAACGCACCGGTTGTTGAAAACGGGCCAGCTTATCTTTCACCCATTCGCTAAGATCAACGCTTTGCTGGTCATACTCCACCACTGCTACCGGACGATGACCAAACTCGTGGTCGGCAACGGGGACGATAAACACCTGCAAAACCGCAGGATGTGCGGCAATCACACGTTCGACTTCTTCTGGCTGAATGCCTTCGCCACCACTGAAGAACAGATTGTCTAAACGTCCGACAATGGTCAGCTTGCCATTATGCATCTCACCGCGATCGCGCGTGGCGTACCAGCCTTCGTCATTCACCAGCGGCACCAGTTGCCCGTTACGCCAGTAACCTTCTGCCATACTGGCAGCCCGCAGCCACACTTCATCGTTAACGATTTTCACTTCCCGACCGGGCAGCGGCGAACCGACGTCAGCCAGGCCGTCCGCTTCTTTCGCGCAAACCGTGGAAGCGAACTCCGTCAGACCATAGCCACAAAAGCAGCGAATCCCCTGCTCGCGCGCCTGTTCCGTCAACTCGACCGGGATCGCTGCGCCACCAAGCAACACCGCTTTCAGGGAAACTGAACTACGGTTAACCAGCAAACGCCAGAGCTGCGTCGGCACCAACGATGCGTGAGTACAACCTGCCAGCATTTGCTCCAGCGGTTGTTTATCGCGTACCGTCATCCGCGCACCAGCGTATAACCAGCGCCACATAATTCCCTGACCGGAGACGTGAAACAGCGGCAAAGAGAGCAGCCAGTCATCGTGCTCGCCAAATGGAATTAGCGATAACACCCCTTCGGCGCTGGCAAGATGGGCCTGATAAGTATGAACAGCGGCTTTTGGCAAGCCAGTGGAGCCGGAGGTCAATGTCATTGAGCACAGACGTGTCGGCTGCCACACAGCGGCATGTACACCTTCAACCAGCTGAATATGCAGCGACGTTAATGCCGGAAACGTGTTTTCCCCTTCCGGCACCAGCGCAAATTGCAGAGTGAGATTTGGCAGCAATTCTTCAAGCAACGGTTGCGGCAGTTGTGGATTCACGGGCAGCACACGCGCCCCGCATTGCAGTAACGCCAGCCAGGCGAGCAACGTTTGTGGCGTATTCCACGCCCGCAACATTACGCCGCTGCCTGCAACCACACCCTGCGCCGCAAAGCCTGAGGCTAACTCATCGACGCGAGCACAAAGCTCGCACCAGTTGAGTTGCTCGTCATTAAGACGTAAAGCGATGGCTTCTCCCCGCACCTGCCGCCAGTGACGCCACGGCCAGTCAGAGAAGATCATAACAGCCGCTCCAGTGCATCAACTTCCACTAATGGCAGTGGGCTACCCGGCCAGCGACGAACCTGCTGCGCCTGCATCAGATCCAGCGTATCCAGCCCCGGAATGGTCTCTGGCGTTAACCAGGCCGCAATCCGCGCCAGTTGCGTTAAGCCTAAGCTCGACTCGATGGAAGAACTGATCACCGCCGTCAGCCCCAGTGCGTGCGCGGCCTGCACCTGCTCGCGCACTTTCTCCAGGCTGCCCGTGAGCGTGGGTTTGATAACTACCGCGCGCACGCCCTCTTCCGCCACAAAGGCAAAATCCGGCTCGCGCAGGCTTTCATCCCAGGCAATGGCAATGCCGGTTTCACGGGCAAAGGCTCGCGAATCATCGCGGGTTTTGCACGGCTCTTCAAGAAAAGCGATACGGTGGCGATAATCCGGGTTAACGTATTTGGCAAACTGCTGGCCTTTCAGCGGCGTCCAGGCGCGGTTCGCGTCAAGACGCAAATGCAGATCCGGAATAGCCTCCAGCAAAAGATTGACCACCATGCCGTCGCGCACGGCTTCGTACAATCCCACTTTGACCTTCGCCACTTTCTCGCCAGGCATATCGGCAAGTTTGAGGATCAGATCGTCTGGATCGCCATTACACAGCGGCGCAGCACGGTAATTGGCCGCCTGCGGGAGCGTATCTGCCAGTTCAGCCAGCGCGCAGCTCACGCCAAAGGCGACGGAAGGCATCTGTGGTAGCTCGCAATCACCTGCCAACCAGCCATTTACCCAGGCAAGCAGCACACTTTGTGCCTCTTCCCAGGTTTCCTGACTGAAGCCCGGCAGTGGGGAGATCTCTCCCCACCCTTCGCGCTCGCCGTCGCGCAGGCAAACGTACAGCCCGTCGCGGGTTTTTAACCGCCTGTCGCGCAGAACCACCCCCGCGTCCATGGGGATCTGCCAGCGGTATACCTGCGCGCTACGCATTACGGATTCCGTTTAAATTTGCTGAAATCAGGCTGACGTTTCTGGTTGAAAGCGTTACGACCTTCCTGACCTTCTTCCGTCATGTAGAACAGCATGGTGGCGTTACCCGCCAGCTCTTGCAGCCCCGCCTGACCGTCACAGTCGGCGTTCAGTGCAGCTTTCAGGCAACGCAGCGCCATCGGGCTGTTTTGCAGCATTTCGCGGCACCAGCGGACGGTTTCTTTTTCCAGATCGGCCAGAGGTACAACGGTGTTAACCAGCCCCATATCCAGCGCCTGTTTTGCGTCGTACTGACGGCACAGGAACCAGATTTCACGCGCTTTTTTCTGCCCGACGATGCGAGCCATATAGGAAGCTCCCCAGCCGCCGTCGAAGGAACCGACTTTCGGGCCAGTCTGACCGAAGATGGCATTATCTGCCGCGATAGTCAGGTCGCACATCATGTGCAGAACATGACCGCCGCCGATGGAGTAGCCAGCCACCATCGCGACGACCGGTTTCGGGCAGGTACGGATCTGACGCTGGAAGTCCAGTACGTTGAGGTGATGTACGCCGGAATCATCTTTATAGCCGCCGTAGTCGCCACGTACTTTCTGGTCACCGCCGGAGCAGAACGCTTTATCGCCCGCGCCAGTCAGAATGATCACGCCGATGTTGTCGTCATAACGGGCATCTGCCAGCGCCTGGATCATCTCTTTTACCGTCAGAGGACGGAAGGCATTGCGCACCTGCGGACGATTAATGGTGATTTTTGCGATACCGTCGGTGGATTTTTCATAACGAATGTCCTCGAAACCTTCGGAGCAGTCGTGCCATTCAACCGGTGCGTAAAGCATTGCTTCATCAGGATAAATCATATTGTGTCCTTTAGTCAGAAACGCAAGATCTGCGCCAGACTTGCGATTACGCCAGCGGGATTTTCCCGATGCGCGTTATGTCCGGCGCGAGGAATGACATGGCAGTCGGCAGCCAGTTCCGCCGCCAGAGCGCGGAATTTGCTGTCACGTTCACCACATAAATAATAAAACGCAAATGTGCGGGCGCTAAGGTTAGCACGTAAATCAGGCTGGACGGCGAGAGAAGTGGCCTCCAGCATCGCGGCAAGGGTTGCGCCGTTATTGTTGCTGCGCAGCGCCACCAGCTCCCGGCGTTGATCATCATTGAGCGAGGCAAAAACAGGCTGTTGGTACCAGTCGGTAAACACCGCCGTTAATGGTTCTGTGCGAAAACGCTGCGCCCAGCGATGATCGGAAAGCTGACGTTCCGTGCGTTGTTCAGCATTTTGCAGCCCGGGATGCCCACCTTCGACAACTACCCCACTCAGCCCCGCCATCCCCTGACAAGCCGCCATCATCGCCACCCGTCCGCCGAGCGAGTACCCCACCAGCCAGAAGTTAAGGATGTTGTAACTAACAAGGGTTTTACGCAGTACGTCGGTGACATCATCAAATCCATCGACGCTAATTGCCGCCGAACCGCCGTGACCTGGGAGATCAACATACAACCGCGAGTAGTCGGCAAACGCCTCGCCCACTTTTTGCCATTCATGGCAATCGCCGGAAAAACCGTGCAAAAACACCAGCCAGGGTAAACCTGGTTTGCCGTGTTTTGCCTGCGCGTGCAGGATCATAAATGGCTTACCTGCGCCAGCAGTTGCTGGAGGGTTTGCGCACCATCGGTGTCGTTAACCACCATTTCAATTACCGTGGTGGTTGGAGTGCGCCAGGCGTCAGCAAGCGCCGTTTCAAGTTCCTGCCAGTTTTGCGGACGATGATATTTCAGGTCAAACATCGCGGCAGCGTGCTCAAAATGGACGTTTTGCGGCATCAGATAGAAACGCTCGCGCTCGCTTTTCGGCGTCGGCAACAGCGAGAAAATTTGCCCGCCGTTGTTGTTCACCACAATTAATACCAGCGGCGCGGAAACCTGACGCAATAGCGCCAGCGCGTTGAGATCGTAAAGAGCTGAGAGATCACCCACAATCGCCAGCGTCGGTTTACCACTCGCCCGCTGAACGCCTGCGGCGGTAGAGAGCAGCCCATCAATTCCGCTGGCCCCACGGTTGCTATATACCGGATAACCTGCCGGAAGTTGCGAGAGAGCATCGATCAAACGCACGACCAGGCTGTTACCGACAAACAGTTGCCCCTGTTCAGGCAAATAGTCGCTGATGCGATGCGCCAGTTGGGCTTCGCCAAACGCATCGCGACGGGCAACAACTGCCTGCATCGCCTGTTCAGCCAGACGCGGGATCTCCACGCACCAGGGCTGGCGTTTTTCAGCCGGATGCAACTCCAGCCAGTCGGCAATATTGGCGACCAGTCGACGTCCACGGTGGTGTGCCGGGTCAAGCTGCCCTTCGATGTTATCAACAATCCAGTACTCTTCTGGCTCACAACTCGCCTGCCATTGCAGTAACCGTTTGCCAGTCAGGCTGCTCCCCAATTGCACGACAATCTGCGCCTGCTGTAACTCACTCACCGCTTTGGCATTGCCTAACCAGAGATCGGCACACGGCAGCGGCTGCCCGGTTTGCGACAGCACGTCGCCAATCAGCGGCCAGCCAAGAGTTTGCGCCCACAGTGCAACTTTTTTGCCCTCTTCCGCACTCATGCGCCCTGCAACAACCACGCCGCGCTTTTGCCGCCAGAAGAACCAGTCGCGCTGTTTTTCGCTCTCAAGACGAGGCCCTTCACGCAGCCACGGTTTGTCGCCCTGCCACCAGTCGCCAAGACGTTGTTGCCAGCTAAGTCCGGTATCGTCCATCTCGCCATAAAGCGGTTCGGCAAACGGGCAGTTGATATGGACTCCACCCGCATGCAGCGTGCCTAAAGCGTGGTCGATAGTAGAAACCAGCCAACGGGCGGGAATATCCTGAGTCGGGCGCGGTAGTGAAATGCTATGCGTAGGATGAGAGGCGAACATACCCGGCTGACGAATTGCCTGATTCGCGCCGCAGTCAATCAGTTCCGGAGGACGATCGGCGGTTAACAGGATCAGTTTTTCTCCGGTTAACCCAGCTTCAATCAGTGCCGGATAGAGATTCGCTACCGCCGTGCCGGAAGTCACTATCACCGCCACCGGCTGTTTGCTGACCTTCGCCAGCCCCAGCGCCAGATGCCCCAGCCCACGCTCATCAAAATGAGTGTGATGAATGAATGCGGAATTTTCCGCCGCCGCCAGAGTTAATGGCGTAGAACGAGAGCCAGGGGCGATGCAGACGTGTCTGACGCCGTGACGTGTTAATGCTTCCAGAATGACCGCCGCCCAGCGTCGGTTAAATGCGCTTACTGACATGAGTTTGTCCGGTATCAATATTGCGGCTAAGTATAAGGAGCTACAAAAATAGATTATTGATATGAATCGGTAATGATGCGACTCATTACTATTCCAATTGTAATAAAGTGCGCAGTCCTGCCGCTTTGTTGTCGATTTCCTGCCACTCCAGTTCGGGGTCTGAGCCTCGGACAATACCCGCTCCGGCATACAATCGCACCACATTGCCACTGATTTTCGCCGAGCGCAGGGAAACGCAGAATTCGCTTTGTTGTAATGAGAGATAGCCCGCAGAACCCGCATACCATTCACGGGTAAACGGTTCGTGCCGGGCGATGAACTGCCGCGCCAATTCGCGCGGTAAACCTGCCACCGCTGCCGTTGGCTGCAACTGATGCAGACAAACCACATCATCTGCCGTATTAAGCGAGGTCCAGATACAGCGACGCAGATGCTGCACTTTACGCAGACGCAGTACCTGCGGCGGTAACACATCCAGCGTCTGGGTATCAGCCTGCAATCGTTGGCAGATATCCTCCACCACCAGCATGTTCTCGCGCTGGTTTTTATCATCTGCCATAAGCCACTCACCCAACTGCTGCGCCTGTTTATTATCAGGATGATTCGCTACCGTTCCCGCCAGAGCTTCGGTACGCAGAGCTTTGTCTCGCCGCCGCCATAGCCGCTCAGGAGATGAACCCAGGAACGCGCTTTCGCCATCAAAGGCCATGTAGAAATGGTAGCAGTTCAGGTTCAACCGACGGCTGGCAGCCATCATTGCCGCCGCGTTAACTGAATCGGAGAAATGCAGGTCGGTCGCCCGCGCCAACACCACTTTATCCAGTTCGCCTTCAGCAATGGTATCGGTCGCCAGTTTAATTAACCCCGTCCAACCTGGTTTGTCCGGCCAGTGATTTTCTTGGGTGATGGTTAAATGCAGAGCTGGCAACGGTTTAATGTTTGCCAGAGCAGCAATGTATTCCTTTGCCTGATGTGCGTCTTGCTGAAGGGAGTTTTCGCTGAAAAGGGTCAGTCGAAGGGTCGCTTTGCCTGCACAGCGTCGCCATTCCAACCGCGGGAGGAGTAAATTGCCCTGAGAAGGGTCAAACGCATTCAGCCCCCAGATACGTAAGTCGGTGTGATCCGGGTGTTGTCGGAGAAAACGCTGCGCCTGTGCCAGCGACGAAAAGCTGGCTATTGTACCCAGCACGGCAGCCTCTTCATCACCATTGCGTTGTTGCCAGTAAAATTGCGGATACATTTTCTGGCTGGCCAGCCAGCTTAAGGCATCAAAGGCGTCATTTAATGGGAAAGGAATGTCAAAAACCCGAATGCCGGGCGTCGCTGGAAACTCTTGCGACAGATGGCGCAATAGATTTTCCAGCGCCGTAGTAAGTGATTGCACGCGGACCTCTCCCTGTTAAAAGCCTCACATTATACGGGGTACTGCAAAAAAAATGCAGTACCCCAGTGTAGGGAGGTTTTAACGGCGTGCCAGCAACAGTCCTAATACCAAACCAACCGCAGCGCCAACGCCAATCCCCTGCCACGGTTTTTCATGAACGTAGTCGTCGGCACGATAAACCGCTTGCTTCGCCCGATAGTAATAGCTGTCTGAAGCCTGACTGACCCTTTTTTTCACATCATCCAGCGCCTTCTCTGCTCGCGCCTTTAGCTCAACATATTTCTGATCGGCGGGATCGCCAGAGGAACGTAGTACCTCTTCAAGTGTTTCACTCAGCAACGTCAGGTCGTCATCGATGCGTGTATCACCAAATTGATTAGACATTCTCGTTCTCCATTTGCTTAAAACCTGCCACTAACTATAGACAACGGTTATCGATTACGCCTGAACGACTTCGCGCGCCATTCCGATATGCGGAATACCATCTTCCTCGTAAATGTCGGTCACAGGGATGAAACCAAATTGCCCATAAAAGTTTTGTAAGTGCGCCTGCGCTCCCAGATAAATCGGCTTCTCCGGCCAGTGGCGAGTACACGATTCCAGCGCCTTACTCATCAATTGCTGACCGATTTTTTCGCCGCGTAAGTCCTCGCTGACAATCACCCGACCAATCACGACGGGTTGCAGTTCATCGTCACTTTTCAGAATCCTCGCATACGCCACCAGTGTCCCGTTATGCCAACCGAGAATGTGGCGATTTTCTCCCTCCAGATCGTCACCATCGATATCCTGGTAAGGACAGTTTTGTTCCACTACAAACACTGCACAACGCAGTTGTAATAAGGCATAAAGCTGAGAAACCGATAATTCAGAGTGATGAAGATCTTGCCAGTCGATCATGGAAGGCTCCTTTGTGCTGTTTGCTTTATACTAGCCGGAATATTTTCAGCAGCGTGATGATCTCATGGAATTAATTTTTTTAGGCACTTCGGCAGGTGTTCCGACCCGGACACGTAATGTCACAGCAGTATTGCTTAATCTGCAACATCCGACCCAGGCCGGACTTTGGTTATTTGACTGTGGCGAAGGCACTCAACACCAAATGCTGCACACGGTGTTTAATCCCGGCAAACTGGACAGGATTTTTATTAGCCATCTTCATGGCGATCATCTTTTCGGTCTGCCCGGTTTGCTGTGCAGTCGTTCCATGTCAGGCATTGTGCAACCCTTAACCATTTATGGTCCGAAAGGTATCCGTGAATTTGTTGAGACAGCGTTACGCATTAGTGGCTCGTGGACCGATTATCCACTGGAGATTATTGAAATTAGCGCAGGCGAAATTCTTGATGATGGCCTGCGAAAGGTAACGGCATATCCGATGGAACATCCGCTGGAATGTTACGGCTATCGCGTAGAAGAACATGATAAGCCTGGTGCGCTGAATGCCCAGGCATTAAAGGCCGCAGGCGTACCGCCAGGCCCATTGTTTCAGGATTTGAAAGCCGGAAAAACTGTCACACTGGAAGACGGTCGGCAGATTAACGGCGCTGATTACTTAGCCGCGCCTACACCAGGTAAAGCGATCGCCATTTTCGGCGATACTGGTCCTTGCGATGCCGCGCTGGCGCTGGCTAAAGGTGTCGACATAATGGTTCACGAAGCGACTCTGGATTTGGCGATGGAGGCCAAAGCCAACAGTCGCGGCCACAGCTCCACACGCCAGGCGGCGGCACTGGCCCGTGAAGCTGGTGTCGGTAAGCTAATCATTACCCATGTTAGTTCGCGCTATGATGATAAAGGCTGTCAGCACTTGTTACACGAGTGCCGGACGATTTTCCCGGCAACTGAACTGGCGAGCGATTTCGCGGTGTTTAGCATTTAAGTCGAAAGCGGTGGCTAGTTGGCAGATTAATTTAATGATGCCAACGCACTTATTTGACGTATTTTTCATCTGTTTGCCGAATACGCTTGATGTCGATATCCGGCAAACAGATTTATCATTTTTAGTTTTGTGAATTGTCCAGACCTTCCGCCAGCCCAATCAGGCGAATAAATTCCGCTCTGTAGCCTTGTTGATCCGGTCCTTTCGCTTGCCGCGCCCACTGTTCGATCTGCTGCCAGGATGTTTTATTCAGGTATTCAGAACCGCGCAATTTTTGCCCAAACGCAGCGACTGCTGCGCGAAAACGCATATCTTCTGAAGGTGCGTTTATTGTGGGTGCCAACGGGAATTCAACTAACTGACTTTCTTTTCCCTGCGGGTATTTCCAACGAATCTTTAACCAGGCCAGTTCTTTCGCTTTATCTGATTTCGCTGATTTGTTATCCGGGGCATAGCGTAGCTTATCAATTGATGCTTTTTGCCCACTCAGCGTTAATTCGAATAACAACGTTATATGTTTACCTGCGCCAATATCCCCCGCATCAACGTTGTCGTTATTAAAATCCTCCGCCCGAAGTTGGCGCTTTTCATAACCAATCTGACGGTATTCCGTTACCCACGCGGGGTTAAACTCTATTTGCGCTTTGACATCTTTTGCTACGGTAATCAACGTCTGCCGCATTTCACTGTTCAACACTTTCTGCGCTTCAGAGAGGGTATCAATGTAGCTGTAGTTGCCGTTACCAACATCGGCAATTCGCACCATCATTGCCTCGTTGTAATTGTCATCCCCCACGCCAAGCGTCGAAAGAGTAACACCGGACTCCCGCTGTTTTTTGACCATTGATTCAATCGATTTTGGATCGTCAATGCCAACGTTAAAGTCACCGTCAGTGGCCAATAAAATGCGATTGATGCCGCCCTTAATAAACCCCTTCGCCGCCTGATGATAAGCCAGTTCCAGCCCGGCACCGCCATTGGTACTGCCTTCCGCATCCAGCGAATCAATCGCGGCATTAATTTCTGACTTGTGATTCCCTGAGGTAGAAGGCAACGCAATACGGGAGTCGCCAGCGTAGGTCACGATGGCAATGTTATCCTGCTCACGAAGTTCTTTGACCAATAATTTCAACGAAGACTGAATAAGTGGCAAACGTTCATCAGAAATCATTGAACCAGAAGTGTCGATAAGAAAGACCAGATTAGAAGCTGGTAACTCTTCACTTTTGCGATCTTTCGCCAGGATATCAACTTTCAGCAATGTTCGCTGCTCATTCCAGGGTGCAGGTGCCAGTTCGTAGCGCATAGCGAAAGGTATTGGCTTAGTGGCGGGAATAGATTGTTTGTCTTTGATATTCCAGTCAGACGGGAAATAATTCACCATCTCCTCCACCCGCACTGCATCTGGCGGAGGCAACTGCCCTTGATTGAGGAAACGCCGTACATTTGCATAGCTGCCGGTGTCGACGTCAAGGCTAAACGTCGCCAACGGGTTTTGCGCTACCTGCTTAACCGGATTATCATCGAACTGCTGGTAGCGAGCTGTTCCTGGATTTGCAATACGTGTAGCTTTTGCTTTAGCTGCTCTTTCAAATGTTGGCGCTTCCTGCAATCGCCCCTGCAAAGCCTGTTTGTCTGAGGATTGTTGCGCTTCATGCTGGGCTAAGGTTTTTGCTTTCGCGTCTGCAGCGGCTTTAGCGGCGGCGGCTCTTTGCTCCGCCACTTTTGTTGCCGCTTGTTGCGCAGCAAGTACTTGTTGGTCTGTGGGTGTAGTAGATTGTTGTTGCTGACTTTCCTTATCATCAGATTCCGGCCCACATCCTGACAAAATCAAACTACTAATAAGCAACATGATTATATTTTTATTTCGCATATAAAATCCTTTTAAATAAACTCAGCCACCAGACATAAAATAGACTCTTTGTATAATCCGACCAACCTTAATAAAATACAATCTCGAAACCCATAACAAATAATGATTCAACAACGAAACCTATTAATAATTTGCATATGAAAAAAATAACTTTTTCTTTTTTTATATTATTCCTGCTTTCACTTCCTCTGATTGTTTTTTATCAACCCTGGGTCAATGCATTACCGCCAACGCCCCAGCACGCAAGTCCCGAGCAATTAGAAAAAACAGTTCGCTATTTTACACAAACTGTGCATCCACGTAGTGCCGACAATATTGATAATCTGAATAGATCCGCAGAGTATATAAAAGAGGTCTTTGTCAGTAGCGGTGCCAGAGTTACCGTGCAGGACGTCCCCATTACTGGTGGCCCCTACAAAAACATTGTTGCTGATTATGGTCCTGCCGATGGACCGCAGATTATTATTGGTGCGCACTATGACTCTGCCAGCAGTTACGAAAACGATCAATTAACCTATACGCCGGGCGCGGATGATAACGCCAGCGGCGTGGCAGGATTACTCGAACTGGCACGTTTGTTACAGCAGCAAGCGCCGAAAATAGGTGTGCAACTGGTCGCCTATGCGTCGGAAGAACCGCCCTTCTTTCGTAGCGATGAAATGGGGAGCGCGGTACACGCCGCTTCGCTTGAGCGTCCGGTGAAATTAATGATAGCGCTGGAGATGATTGGTTATTACGACTCCGCACCCGGAAGTCAGGATTACCCTTACTCTGCAATGTTCTGGCTTTATCCCGACCGTGGTGATTATATTGCTGTCGTCGGCAGAGTGCAGGATATCAGCGCTGTGCGTCAGGTAAAATCTGCGTTGTTATCAGCAACAGAGTTGCCTGTTTATTCTATTAATGCGCCTGGTTTTATTCCCGGTATCGATTTCTCCGACCACCTAAATTATTGGCAACACGATATTCCCGCCGTAATGATTACTGACACCGCTTTTTATCGTAATAAACAATACCACTTGCCCGGTGATACCGCAGACAGACTCAATTATCAGAAAATGGCTCAGGTGGTGGATGGCATTATAACCTTGTTGCAAAACAGTAAATAATAAAAATTTCTCGAGGAGGATCCAGAAAAAGCAACATGCACATTTTATTTTCCCTCGTCTGTTTTAAGATGCGAAAAATTAAATTCAACGGAGGAAAAACAAATGGGAATGATTGGCTATTTTGCAGAAATTGACTCAGAAAAAATTAACCAACTGCTTGAGTCTACTGAAAAACCTTTGATGGATAATATACATGACACGCTTTCAGGTTTACGCCGTCTGGATATTGATAAACGCTGGGATTTTTTACATTTTGGCCTGACGGGTACATCTGCATTTGACCCCGCGAAGAATGACCCGCTAAGTCGCGCAGTGCTTGGTGAACACAGCCTCGAAGATGGCATAGATGGTTTCCTGGGATTGACCTGGAATCAGGAGTTAGCCGCGACAATCGACCGACTGGAAGCTCTGGATCGAAGTGAGCTGCGTAAACAGTTTTCCATTCAGCGACTCAATGAAATGGAGATTTATCCGGGAGTGACCTTTTCAGAAGAGTTAGAGGGGCAACTCTTTGCTTCGATCATGCTTGATATGGAAAAGCTGATTAGTGCGTATCGACGTATGCTGCGGCAAGGGAATCATGCGCTGACGGTTATTGTTGGGTGATGGTGTCAAAGGCACCATAAAAAAACCGCCGAACATGTCGGCGGCTTTCTGACTTACGAACTGACTGCTTACATCAGCGGCATTGCCAAACGCACAATACTAATCAACGGTTGTGGCCATACACCCAGCACCAGAACCAGCAGTGCAGAGATCAGCACCACGATACCGCCTGCGCTGTACTGCCAGTTTGATGGTGCATCGCGACCCGGTTGTTCCGGGGCGTGAAGATACAGGCTCACCGCCACACGCAGGTAGTAGTAGAGGCCGATTGCCGAACCAACAACCACGGCACCCACCAGCCACCACAAGTGTGCCTGGACACCGACCGCCAGCACGTAGAACTTACCGATAAAGCCCAGCGTCATCGGGATACCGGCCAGAGACAGCATCATCACCGTCATCACCGCCGCGAGGATCGGACGATGCCAGAACAGTCCGCGGTAAGAGAACAGGGAATCAGCATCCGGGCCACGATACGGGCTGGACATCAGGCTGACCACACCGAACGCGCCGAGGCTGCTGAACAGATAACCGGCGAGGTAAACCCCTACCGCTTCCATCGACATCTCGCCGGTTTGCAGCGCAATCAGCGCCACCAGCAGATAGCCGAGGTGAGAGATAGACGAGTAACCGAGCAGACGTTTGATGTTGGTCTGGCTCAGCGCCATCAGGTTACCGAAGATGATGGAAGCAAAGGCGATAATCGCCAGCACCACGCGAATCGCTTCGCTGTCACCCACCGGTGCGTAGAGGAACAGACGCATCACCACACCGAAGATAGCGATTTTACTCGCCGTCGCCAGGAAAGTGGAAACCGGCGCAGGCGCGCCCTGGTATACGTCTGGCGTCCACAGGTGGAACGGCACCAGAGAGAGTTTGAAGCCGAGGCCAACAATTATCAGGCCGAAACCTGCCAGCAACAGCGGCTCGTTGAGCATACCGTCGCCGAGGTTTTTACCCAGCGCGACAAACGACAGGTCGCCAGACTGCGCATACACCAGCGCCATACCGAACAGCAGGAAAGAAGACGCTGCGGCAGAAAGAATGGTGTATTTGATACTGGCTTCCAGCGAACGTTTCTGGCGGAAAGCGTAACCGACCAGGCCAAACAGCGGCAAAGAGATCAGTTCGATACCGAGGAACAAAGACGCCAGATGGTTGGCATTCGCCAGCAGGATCCCGCCCAGGGCGGCAATTAACACCAACAGGTAGAACTCGTCCTTGTTGTCGTTATAGCCTTCAAGCCACGGGTAGGCGAAAGTACAGGTGGCGAGGCTCGCCAACAATACCAGCCCGGTGTAAAGCATGGCGAAACCATCAACGCGCATCAGCGGCGTAACGTCCATAGCGCCCGCCTGGCCGACAAACCAGAGCGAAACCAGCGCCGCGTTAAGCCCAATAACCGAGAGCGTAGCGTTGAGGAAATGATTGCGTCGCCACGCAATGGAGAGCATCACAACCACCACCGTCAAGCCGACGATCAGCAACGGTAGCAGTGCGATCAGGTTTTGTGGAGTTATTGTCATGGCGATTTACGGCCTTGTAGTAGTAACGGAATTAACAAACCACTGCTGGATATTGCCAATCGCGGAGTGCGAGGTATCCAGAATCGGCTGCGGATAGAAGCCCAGCAGTACCAGCAGCACCACCAGCAACAGGATCATAAACAGCTCACGCAGCGACATCCCTGGCAGTTCCTGGCTGGCAATCTCGCTTTTCGCTTTACCGAAGTAAGCGCGATGCAACATCGCCAGCGAATAAACAGATGCAAAGACCAGCCCAAAGGTAGAGATAACGGTAATCACCGGGACAACCTGGAAGCTGCCGAACAGAATCATAAATTCGCCGACGAAGTTACCGGTGCCAGGCATCCCAAGCGTTGCCACCGCAAAGAACAGCGACAGTGCTGGCAGCCATTTCATCTTGCTCCACAGACCGCCCATCATGCGCATGTCGCGGGTATGGATACGTTCATAAAGCTGACCGCAGAGAATAAACAGACCCGCCGCCGACAAGCCGTGCGCAATCATCTGGATTACCGCGCCCTGGTAGGCCAACTGGCTGCCGGTGTAGATAGCAATCAGCACGAAGCCCATGTGGGAAACCGAGGTGTAGGCGATCAGACGTTTGATATCGGTCTGGGCGAAGGCCATCCACGCACCGTAGAAGATGCCGATAACCCCCAGCCACATAGCGATTGGTGCAAACTCTGCCGACGCGTTCGGGAACAGCGGCAGGGAGAAACGCAGCAGACCGTAAGCGGCGGTTTTCAGCAAGATCCCTGCGAGGTCCACGGAACCAGCGGTCGGTGCCTGGGAGTGCGCATCTGGCAGCCAGCCATGCAGCGGAACCACCGGCATTTTCACCGCGAAGGCGATGAAGAAGCCCAGCATCAGCAGGTATTCCACGCCGTTAGACATCGGCGTATTCAGCAGCTCTTCATAGTTGAAGGTCCAGACGCCAGTCGCATTGTAGTGAACAAAAACCAGCGCCAGGATGGCGATCAACATCACCAGACCACTCGCCTGGGTATAAATGAAGAACTTGGTTGCCGCCGTGATACGCGTTTTACCGTCAGAAGCTTTATGCCCCCACAGTGCGATCAGGAAGTACATCGGCACCAACATCATTTCCCAGAAGAAGAAGAACAGGAACATGTCGATGGCAAGGAACACGCCGATAACGCCGCCCAGGATCCACATCAGGTTGAGGTGGAAGAAGCCCTGATATTTTTCGATCTCGTTCCACGAACAGAGTACGGCCAGCACGCCGAGCAAACCGGTCAGCACGACCATCAGCAGCGACAGACCGTCGATGGCGAGATGAATAGAGATACCAAAACGCGGGATCCACGGCATGTCGAATTCAGACTGCCACTGCGGAATTCCGGCGGATTGCGTCAGTGAATAACCGCCCTGCAACCACAGTTGCAGCGACAGCGCCAGCGTCAATCCCATGGTGATCAGCGCTACCCAGCGCGGCACCTTGACGCCAAAGCGTTCGGTCTGCCAGCACAGGAAGCCGCCAATAAAGGGAATTAATATTAGCCAGGGTAGTAACATGGCGATCTTTATTCCTTGTAAAAGTCCCGTCAGGACCGGATTTTCAACGAATTCTCACGACAGAAAATTCTCTTCGGATTGTGGTTGTAGTGTCGGATGCGCCGCGAAGATGGCTTATCCGACCTACGTTCTTATATGCCCACGGGCAAGCCCACAATCCTTAACTCAACGCAGTACCATCAACAGTGCCAGCACCACGACCGCACCGATACTCATGGATGCCACATACCAGCGCAGGTAGCCGTTCTCGCTTAACAGCAGACCTTTACCTGCAAAGCGGGAAAGAACCGCCGGAATGTTCATCATTGAGTTCAGCGGATCGCGTTTCAGCAACCAGGCAATACCCAGGAACGGCTTGACGAACACTTTGTCGTACAGCCAGTCAAAGCCCCAGGCGTTGTACCACCAGGTACTCAGCAGGCGGCCCGGCGCACTGTTGGCGATGGAGGTCACCAGAGTACGTTTACCCAGCCACAGCCAGGCTGCCAGCAGAATGCCGACCACCGCGACCACGCCAGAGGTAATTTCCAGGGTCAACATGCTGCCGTGCGCCAGCTCCGTCGTTTGCGGAAGCACGCCCTGCAGCGGCGGTACAATCAGTGCGCCAACGAAGGTGGAAAGGATCAGCAGCACAATCAGCGGCAGGCTGTGAGTTACCCCTTTCACGGCGTGAGCGTGAATTTGTTCTTTTCCGTGGAAGACGATGAAAATCATACGGAAGGTGTAGAGCGAGGTCATAAACGCACCGACCAGACCTGCCACCATCAGATTGATATGACCATTAGCCATCGCACCCGCGAGGATCTCATCCTTACTGAAGAAGCCCGCAGTGACCAGCGGCAGTGCCGACAGTGCTGCGCCGCCCACCAGGAAGCAGAGATAAACCAGCGGAATAGATTTACGCAGACCGCCCATCTTGAAGATGTTCTGTTCGTGATGGCAGGCCAGAATGACGGAACCGGATGCCAGGAACAGCAGCGCTTTAAAGAACGCGTGGGTCATCAAGTGGAAAATCGCCGCATCCCATGCCTGCACGCCAAGCGCGAGGAACATGTAGCCAATCTGGCTCATGGTAGAGTAAGCGAGAACACGTTTGATGTCGGTCTGTACCAGCGCGGCAAAACCGGCCAGCAGCAGCGTAACCGCCCCAACAATGCCCACCAGATGCAGAATTTCCGGCGTCATCAGGAACAGGCCGTGGGTACGGGCGATCAGGTAGACACCCGCGGTTACCATCGTTGCGGCGTGGATCAGCGCGGAGACAGGCGTCGGGCCCGCCATCGCGTCGGCAAGCCATGTCTGCAACGGCAACTGCGCAGATTTACCGACCGCACCGCCCAGCAGCATCAGCGTCGCCCACATCAGCATGTTATTGCCGTCAGCAAAGTGCGCAGGCGCCAGTTCCACCATTTCGCGGAAGTTCAGCGTACCCAGCTCGTTGTAGAGAATGAACAGCGCGAAAGCGAGGAACACGTCACCCACACGGGTCACGACAAACGCTTTCATTGCCGCTGCGCCATTCTTCGGATCGGTGTAATAGAAACCGATCAGCAGATAGGAGCACAGGCCCACGCCTTCCCAGCCGAGGTACATCAGCAGCAGGTTGTCGGCGAGAACCAGAACCACCATGCTGGCGATGAACAGGTTGGTGTAGGCGAAGAAGCGAGAGTAGCCCTCTTCACCGCGCATGTACCAGGAGGCGTACATGTGAATAAGGAAACCCACACCGGTGACCACCGAGAGCATGGTCAGCGACAGACCGTCCAGCACCAGGTTAAAACCGATGTTAAAGTCGCCTACCGACATCCACGTCCACAGCGGCTGGCTGTAAGCCTGCTCGCCGTTAGCGAAGAAGTCGACGCCAATAAAGGCAGTTACCAGCGCCGCCAGGCCCACAGAGCCAACGCCGACGATCGCCGAGACGTTTTCAGACCAGCGCCCACGGGAGAACGCCAGCAGGACGAAGCCAATCAATGGCAAAATTATGGTTAAGGCAAGCATGTTCATCCGCGCATCTCACTTACTGAATCGATGTTCAGGTTCTGGCGACGACGGTGAAGTTGCAGCAGCAGCGCAAGGCCGATACTCGCTTCTGCCGCCGCGAGGCTGATGGCGAGAATGTACATCACCTGACCGTCGGTCTGGCCCCAGTAGCTTCCGGCGACCACAAAGGCCAGCGCGGAGGCGTTAATCATGATTTCCAGGCCAATCAGCATAAACAGCAGATTGCGACGGATAACCAGACCGGTTAAGCCAAGAACGAATAAGATTGCCGCGAGGATCAGTCCATGTTGTAAGGGGATCATGCGTGCTCCTCCGTTTTTCTTTTCGCGCTGTCGTCTTTACGATTGCTCAGCACTTCACCCACACGCTCTTCACGACCGACGTGGAAGGCCACAACCAGACCAGCCAGCAGCAGCATAGAAGCCAGTTCCACCGCCAGTACGTAAGGCCCGAACAGCGTAATACCCACTGCTTTAGCACTGATTGGCGTACCGTCGATACCCTGATCGTTAACACCGAGGATGGCGTAAACGATCACCACCAGCATGATGGCCGACAAAATTGCCGGACCAATCCACACCTGCGGTTTCAGCCACTGGCGTTCCTGTTCGATTTCTGAACCGCCCAGGTTGAGCATCATCACCACAAACACGAACAGCACCATAATGGCACCCGCGTAGACGATTATTTCCAGCGCACCGGCGAAGTAAGCGCCCAGTGAGAAGAACACCCCGGAAATCGCCAGCAGCGAAATAATCAGGTACAGCAGTGCGTGTACCGGATTGGTATGGGTGATCACTCGCAAGGTCGCAAGTATGGCTATCAGGCCACAGATATAAAAAGCGAACTCCATTGCCCCTCTCCTTACGGTAACAGGCTCTTGACGTCGATAGGCTTGGCTTCGTTCTCTGCTTCGCCCTTATCTTTGCCGTCGATTGCCATACCTGCCATCCGGTAGAAGTTATATTCCGGGTATTTGCCCGGACCGGAGATCAGCAGATCCTCTTTCTCGTAAACCAGATCCTGGCGCTTGTATTCCCCCATTTCGAAATCCGGGGTTAACTGAATCGCCGTGGTCGGACAGGCTTCTTCGCACAGACCACAGAAAATGCAGCGTGAGAAGTTGATGCGGAAAAATTCCGGATACCAGCGACCGTCTTTGGTTTCTGCTTTTTGCAGCGAGATACAGCCAACCGGGCAGGCTACCGCGCAGAGGTTACAGGCTACGCAACGCTCTTCGCCGTCCGGGTCGCGGGTCAGAACGATACGACCACGATAACGGGGCGGCAGATAGACCGGCTCTTCCGGGTACATTCGCGTTTCGCGTTTGGCGAACGCGTGCAGGCCGATCATCCAGATGCTACGAACCTGGGTGCCGAAACCTACTAACAATTCTTTTAAGGTCATGGTCTTATTGCCCCTTATTGCGCCTGCCAGAGAATGACAGCCGCCGTTACCAGCAAGTTGATCAGCGTCAGCGGCAGGCAGATTTTCCAGCCGAAGGACATTACCTGGTCATAACGCGGACGTGGTAACGACGCACGAATCAAAATGAACATCATCATAAAGAACGCGGTTTTCAGCGCGAACCAGATGAATGGCGGTAACAACGGGCCTTGCCAGCCACCGAAGAACAGCGTCACCATCAGTGCAGAGATGGTCACAATCCCGATGTATTCACCCACGAAGAACAGACCGAACTTCATACCGGAATATTCAATGTGGTAACCATCTGCCAGTTCCTGCTCGGCTTCCGGCTGGTCAAACGGGTGACGGTGACACACCGCCACGCCCGCGATGGCAAAGGTAATAAAACCAAAGAATTGCGGGATGACGTTCCACACATGCGCCTGGCTGTTGACGATGTCGGTCATGTTGAATGAACCGGCCTGCGCCACCACGCCCATCAGGGAAAGCCCGAGGAACACTTCGTAGCTCAGGGTCTGCGCAGAAGCACGCATCGCACCCAGCAGCGAGTATTTGTTGTTACTTGACCAGCCCGCAAACAGCACCGCGTAAACCGCCAGACCTGCCATCATCAGGAAGAACAAAATCCCGATGTTCAGGTCGGCAACCACCCAACCCGGACTGACTGGCACAATTGCAAAGGCCAGCAGCAGCGAGGTAAAGGCAATCATCGGTGCCAGGGTAAAGATGACGCGATCCGAGAATTTCGGGATCCAGTCTTCTTTAAAGAACATTTTGATCATGTCCGCGACCAGCTGGAGCGAACCGCCCCAGCCAACACGGTTAGGTCCGTAACGGTTCTGGAACAGACCCAGCAGGCGACGTTCGCCAAAGCTCATGAATGCCCCGCAGGTGACAACCACCAGCAGGATCACCACCGCTTTGAGGATGGTCAGCAGGATCTCAATCAGTTCCGGTGATAACCAACTCATTGTTGTGCCTCCTTGAGATCCTCAAGATGCGCGCCAGCCAGCACCGGAGCAATGCCGGACATCCCCATCGGCAAGCCCACCTGCCCTGCCGTCAGCCCTTCGGCAATTTCAACCGGCAGCGTGACCGTGTTGCCATCGTAGCTAAAGGAGACGCGTGTCCCCGCATTCACGCCCAACTTCGCGGCATCTGCCGGGTTGAGTTTGATGTACGGCTGCGGCATACGGCTCTGGAAGACCGGAGCACGCTGTGACAATTCATCGCTGCCAAACAGGTGGTAGTACGGCGCGATACGCCATTTCCCGTCCTGCGGCTGGAAGCGTGCCGGTACGCTGGTGAAGTAATCCAGACCATTTTCGCTGGTTTCAAACAGACGCACGCCGGGATCGCCAAAGCGCAGTTTGCCGCCCACTTCGTCCTGGAATTTGTTCCACGCCTGCGGGGAGTTCCAGCCCGGCGCCCAGGCAAACGGCACTTGTGAACGGTGCGCGGTTGGCTGGTTGTTACCTTCCATCGAGAAGGTGAACATGGTGTCGATATCCTGCGGCTGACGCGGCTCATGAACGCTGATATTGGCGCGCATGGCGGTACGACCGCTGTAACGGTGCGGCTCACGGGCCAGTTTCTGCCCACGAATGCGGAATGTCGCATCCGGCGCAGCATCTTTGATACCTGCCAGTTCCGGGATTTTCGCCACAACGGCGTCAATCACGTGGTCGAGCTGCGTCCAGTCCACTTCACGGCTCAGCAAGGTGCTGTGCAACGAGTGCAGCCAGCGCCAGCTTTCCAGCATCACAGTTTTGCTGTCGTAATAGGACGGGTCGTAAACCTGGAAGAAACGTTGGGCGCGGCCTTCGTTATTAATTACCGTACCGTCGCTTTCAGCAAAGCTGGCAGCGGAAAGCACCAGATGGGCGTTTTCCATGATCGCTGTGCGTTGATGGTCAACCACCATCACCAGCGGCGCTTTAGCCAGCGCAGCATTCACGCGGGTAGCGGAAGCGTGACGATGCAGATCGTTTTCCAGCACCACCACCGCGTCGGCGCGTCCGGTTTCCAGTTCGGTTAACGCTTCTTCAAGCGAACCGCCGCCCATAATGCCCAGCCCCATGCTGTTGACGGAACGGGCAATCATGGTAATACCGACGTCAGCGCCGCGACCTTTCAGGGCTTTCGCGACGTTAGCCGCAGCCTGAATCACCTCTAAGCTACCGGCGTTCGTCCCGGAGATAATCAACGGTTTCTTCGCACCAGCCAGTGCCTGCACGATGACGTCGATTTTGCTTTGCAGCTCAGGCTCAATACCGTCAACCGCTGGCGCGGAGTTATCCAGCGCATGGGCGATGGCAAAACCTAAACGCGCCTGATCTTCAACCGGTGCGCGGTAAGTCCACGCCGCGATATCATCCAGACGGGTGTCATCAACGTTGGTAACAAACAGCGGATGCTTCGCACGTTGGCCGATGTTAAGAATTGCCGCAATCTGCCAGTCAGCCACTTTCTGTGCTGCCGCCATTTCGCGCGCTTTACCTTTCACCGCCTGACGAACTGCCAGCGCGACGCGCGCGCCGGTCTGGGTAACGTCTTCGCCCAGCACCAGTACCGCATCATAAGATTCGATTTCGCGCAGTGCCGGCGTATAAATGCCGCCTTCACGCAGCACTTTCAGCGCCAGTTGCAGACGTTCCTGCTCACCGTGAGCGATACCGGTATAGAAGTTTTCTTTACCCACCAGCTCACGCAGCGCAAAGTTACTTTCCACGCTGGCTCGCGGAGAACCGATGCCGATCACTTTCTTCGACTGACGCAGAATATCTGCTGCGCCCTGCATTGCCTGTTCGGCGTTGAGGGTAATGAAATCATCGCCACGACGCTGTACTGGCTGACGCGGACGATCTTTCAGGTTGACGTAGCCGTAACCGAAACGACCACGGTCGCAGAGGAAGTAGTGGTTTACCGTACCGTTGTAACGGTTTTCGATACGACGCAGTTCGCCATAACGCTCGCCGGGGCTGATGTTACAGCCGATGGAACATTGCTGGCAGATGCTCGGCGCAAACTGCATATCCCATTTACGGTTGTAACGCTCGGAGTGCGTTTTGTCGGTAAATACGCCGGTCGGGCAAATTTCGACCAGATTACCGGAAAATTCGCTTTCCAGCGTGCCGTCTTCCGGGCGACCGAAGTATACGTTGTCGTGCGCACCGTAAACGCCCAGATCTGTACCGTCAGCGTAATCTTTGTAGTAACGCACGCAGCGGTAGCAGGCGATGCAGCGGTTCATTTCGTGAGAGATGAATGGCCCCAAATCCTGATTACGGTGGGTACGTTTGGTGAAACGGTAGCGACGGAAGGTATGCCCGGTCATCACGGTCATATCCTGAAGATGGCAGTTACCGCCCTCTTCACATACCGGACAGTCGTGCGGGTGGTTGGTCATCAACCACTCGACCACACTTTCACGGAACTGTTTCGCTTCTTCGTCGTCAATGGAAATAAAGGTGCCATCGGAAGCCGGTGTCATACAGGACATCACCAGGCGACCACGCGTGTCTTCCGCGTTTTGGTATTGCTTCACCGCACACTGGCGGCAAGCACCGACGCTTCCCAGCGCCGGATGCCAGCAAAAGTAAGGAATATCAAGGCCCAGAGACAGACAAGCTTCCAGCAGGTTGTCCGCTCCGTTGACCTCGTATTCTTTGCCGTCTACATGAATTGTAGCCATTAGCATGCTTCCAGTTTTCTCGGTCAGGGACCGAGCGTTAATCGAAATTCGGTTACCAGCGCTCTTTCAGCAGGTTCGGCTGAATCCCATTAATCAAATGGGTATTGCTGAACGGCTGTTTGATTCCCGCCTCAAATTCTTCGCGGAAATATTTGATGGCGCTCTGTAACGGCTCCACTGCACCAGGTGCGTGGGCACAGAAAGTTTTACCCGGGCCTAAGAATCGACACAGTTGCTCAAGTGTTTCGATATCGCCCGGCTGACCTTCGCCACGCTCCAGCGCACGCAGAATTTTCACGCTCCACGGTAGACCGTCGCGGCACGGCGTACACCAGCCGCAGGACTCACGGGCGAAAAACTCTTCCAGGTTACGCACCAGCGACACCATGTTGATCTCATGGTCAACCGCCATCGCCAGCGCCGTACCCAGACGGCTTCCCGCTTTACCGATACTTTCGAATTCCATCGGCAGGTCAAGGTGCGCTTCGGTCAGGAAGTCGGTGCCCGCGCCACCTGGCTGCCAGGCTTTGAATTTCAGGCCATCACGCATTCCACCGGCGTAATCTTCAAGGATTTCACGCGCAGTAGTACCGAACGGCAGTTCCCACAGACCCGGATTTTTCACCCGACCGGAGAAGCCCATCAGCTTGGTGCCAGCATCTTTACTTTTCGAGATGTTCTGATACCACTCCACGCCGTTAGCGAGGATCGCCGGAACGTTACACAGAGTTTCAACGTTGTTAACGCAGGTCGGTTTGCCCCATGCACCGGAGGTTGCCGGGAATGGCGGCTTTGAACGCGGGTTAGCACGACGCCCTTCCAGGGAGTTGATTAACGCTGTTTCTTCGCCGCAGATGTAGCGCCCTGCCCCGGTATGGACGAACAGTTCGAAATCGAAACCTGTTCCCATAATGTTTTTGCCAAGCAGCCCTGCTTCGGTGGCTTCGGCAATGGCACGACGCAGATTCACTGCCGCTTCGATATACTCGCCACGCAGGAAGATGTAGCCACGGTAAGCTTTCAGCGCAAACGCGGAGATGAGCATACCTTCCACCAGCAGGTGCGGCAGTTGCTCCATCAGCAGGCGGTCTTTATAGGTGCCCGGCTCCATTTCATCGGCGTTACACAGCAGGTAACGGATGTTCATGGATTCGTCTTTCGGCATCAGGCTCCACTTAAGGCCAGTCGAAAAGCCCGCGCCGCCGCGCCCTTTCAGACCAGAGTCTTTAACCTGATTAACGATTTCGTCCGGAGACAGCCCAGTCAGCGCCTTACGCGCGCCTTCGTAACCGTTTTTGCTGCGATATTCGTCCAGCCACACTGGCTGTTTGTCATCGCGCAGACGCCAGGTCAGCGGATGCGTTTCGGGAGTACGGATAATGTTTTTCATTTATACCGCTCCAGCAGTTCAGGGATCGCTTCCGGGGTCAGATGCGCGTGAGTATCCTCATCGATCATCATGTTTGGCCCTTTATCACAGTTCCCCAGGCAGCAGGTTGGCAGCAGCGTAAAGCGGCCATCAAATGTCGTTTGCCCTGGTTTGATGTTCAGCTTTTTCTCGAGCGCCGCCTGAATGCCCTGGTAACCATTGATGTGACAGACCACGCTGTCGCAATAACGGATCACATGGCGGCCTACTGGCTGACGGAAGATCTGGCTGTAGAACGTTGCCACACCTTCGACGTCGCTCGCCGGAATACCCAGCACATCGGCGATCGCGTGGATCGCGCCATCCGGCACCCAGCCACGCTGCTTCTGAACGATTTTCAGCGCTTCAATGGACGCCGCACGCGGGTCTTCGTAGTGGTGCATCTCGTGCTCAATCGCTTCACGCTCTGCCGCACTCAGCTCAAAAGCCTCGGTTTGTGGTTGTTGATTCTCGTGCATAATTAGCGGTCCACATCTGACATAACAAAATCGATACTGCCCAGATAAACAATCAGGTCAGACACCAGGCTGCCGCGGATCGCCGCCGGAATTTGCTGCAAATGCGCATAACTCGGCGTGCGGATACGAGTGCGATAACTCATGGTGCTACCGTCGCTGGTCAGGTAGTAACTGTTGATCCCTTTGGTCGCCTCAATCATCTGGAAGGATTCATTGGCAGGCATCACTGGCCCCCACGACACTTGCAGGAAGTGGGTGATCAGGGTTTCGATATGTTGCAGCGTGCGCTCTTTCGGCGGCGGCGTGGTCAGCGGGTGATCCGCTTTGAACGGGCCTTCCGGCATGTTGTTGAGGCACTGCTCAAGAATGCGCAGACTCTGGCGCAGCTCTTCCACTTTAAGCATTACGCGGGTGTAGCAGTCAGAAACACCACCACCAACCGGGATTTCAAAGTCGAAGTTTTCATAGCCAGAATAAGGACGCGCCTTACGCACGTCGAAGTCGATCCCGGTGGCACGCAGGCCAGCACCGGTGGTGCCCCACTCCAGCGCCTCTTTCGCGCCATAAGCAGCAACGCCTTTGGAACGGCCAATCAGGATGGTGTTACGCAGCGCGGCTTTCTCGTAAGAAGCCAGACGTTTCGGCATCCAGTCAAGGAACTCACGCAGCAGGCGATCCCAGCCTCGCGGCAGGTCATGCGCTACGCCGCCGATACGGAACCATGCCGGGTGCATACGGAAACCAGTAATCGCTTCCACCAGATCGTAAATTTTCTGACGATCGGTAAAGGCGAAGAACACGGGCGTCATCGCGCCGACGTCCTGAATAAAGGTGGAGATGTACAGCAGGTGGCTATTAATACGGAACAGTTCGGAAAGCATTACGCGAATGACGTTAACGCGATCCGGCACGGTGATCCCGGCCAGTTTCTCTACCGCCAGTACGTAAGGCATTTCGTTAACACAGCCGCCGAGGTATTCGATACGGTCGGTATACGGAATGTAGCTGTGCCAGGACTGGCGCTCGCCCATTTTCTCCGCACCACGGTGGTGGTAGCCGATGTCTGGTACGCAGTCGACAATCTCTTCACCATCGAGTTGCAAAACGATACGGAAAGCCCCGTGCGCCGACGGGTGGTTCGGGCCGAGGTTGAGGAACATGAAGTCCTCGTTTTCGGTGCCGCGCTTCATCCCCCACTCTTCCGGCTTGAAGGTCAGGGCTTCCATCTCCAGATCCTGTTTGGCTTTGGTCAGCTCAAACGGCGAGAATTCGGTAGCGCGCGCCGGGTAATCTTTACGCAGCGGGTGACCTTTCCAGGTTTGCGGCATCATGATGCGGCGCAGGTTCGGGTGACCGTCGAAAGTAATGCCAAACAGATCCCAGGTTTCACGCTCATACCAGTTAGCGTTCGGGAACAGTTTGGTAAAGGTCGGTACGTGCAGGTCGTTTTCTGCCAGCGCCACCTTCAGCATGATGTCGCGGTTACGATCGATAGAAATCAGATGGTAGAAAACGGAAAAATCCGCGGCGGGTAACCCTTCGCGGTGTGTGCGCAGACGTTCGTCCATGCCGTGTAAGTCAAACAGCATGACGTAAGGTTTCGGCAGTTTCTTTAAGAAATCGCCCACTTCCAGTAATTGTTCACGCTTGATCCACACAACGGCAACCCCGGTGCGAGTCGCCTGAACAGTAAAGGCATCCGGCCCAAAACGGTTGCGCAGTTCGCCAATCACCGGATCATCAAGATGATCGCGGGTCTGCCAGGCGGGTTCTTGCGCGGTTAAGTCGGTCATATTGTTCACCATTGCAAATGGTCCGTGGTGACTGTCGGCGCAGTAAGCTTCGCGAAATAGATTTAGGAATAAGCGAAGAAAAATCCCTTTGCCGACAGGCGCAAATTAAATCTCGTCAGGTGTACGCAGGTTGGTTACGGCAATGCGTTCACCGCGCTTGCGTTCGCGCTCTGATTGCATATTGGCGCGATAAACGCCCTGATCGCCAACCACCCAGGAGAGCGGACGACGTTCTTTACCGATAGATTCCTGCAACAGCATCAGTGCCTGCATGTACGCTTCAGGACGCGGCGGGCAGCCCGGGATATACACATCAACCGGGATGAATTTATCGACGCCCTGCACAACGGAATAAATATCGTACATACCGCCGGAGTTGGCACAGGCACCCATTGAGATAACCCATTTTGGTTCCAGCATCTGGTCATACAGACGCTGAATAACCGGTGCCATTTTGGTAAAGCAGGTTCCTGCCACCACCATCAGGTCAGCCTGACGCGGCGAAGCACGCAATACTTCTGCGCCAAAACGCGCCACGTCATGCACCGCGGTAAACGAAGTCACCATCTCAACGTAACAGCAGGAAAGACCGAAGTTATACGGCCAAATTGAGTTTTTACGACCCCAGTTAACCATGTCATTGAGCTTGCCCATAAACACGTTTTTGTTAACTTCTTGCTCGAGAGGGTCGGTTACGATCTCCTGCTTTTGCAGGGGGTAACGGTCGTTCTCACCGTTGGGATCTATGCGGGTGAGCGTATAATCCATCTTAATGCCTCGCGGTTAGCGTTGACGATTAGCGATACTGTTCGTTTCCGGGTTCATACGCTCGCGGCGTGAACGCGCGGGCGTCCAGTCCAGCGCGCCAATACGCACCAGATAAACCAGACCTGCCAGTAACACAAAAATAAAAATTGCAGCTTCCACAAAGCCTACCCAGCCGCTTTCGCGGATTGAGGTTGACCATGCGAACAGATACAGCGCTTCAACGTCGAAGATAACGAAGAACATGGCCACCAGATAAAACTTGGCGGACAGGCGTAAGCGGGCGGAGCCGACCGAGTCGATACCGGATTCAAACGGAACGTTTTTCGACCTCGCGCGTGCGCGACCGCCTAAAAACCAACCGCCTACCAGCATCAGGCAACACAGGCCAATGGCAACGATAAGAAAGATAGCGAATGCCCAGTGATGAGCGATGACTTCAGTGGATGTTGACATACTCATTGCTTACTCATCAAAAGTAGCGCCAGATTCACTGCTCTTCACGGCAGATGGACGCCACATCGATTCATGGGGAGGAATAAAAAAAACCTTACAACTACTGTAGTAACAATTTTATACAGTGAATTGATGTGGTCTTTTACCCCTTTCTATAACCTTTTGTCAACTTTAACAAAAGTTTCTTCACATTAATTTACATAATACCAACAACTCTTGCATTTAATGCTCTTCATCCCAGATCATTGACGACTCCAGGAAAATTAGATGTTGTTGAATCGTGTCCGTTGTGAAGCAATGGAAAAAATACGGGTCTATTTTGACAGGAATTTGTGCCGATTCCTCCCCCTAAAAGAGAGTATTTTCTTGATCTGTGACACGCTTTTGTTAATCCATAACAAAAATACAGCAACAAGTTCACGTATTTTTTAACATCATTGTAGCAGGAGATTTTTATCCGGCGATTTTTTGTTCGCGCGTATAGAGAATGGAGGTCGATTGAAAAATGAACACTTTTGTTCAATATCAGGAAAAGTCGTTATCATTTATTGTAAAAAAAAGCCACTAACGTTCAAAAAAACATCAGTGGCTTGTTTTTACAAATGTGGTTATCTGGTACCAGACAATTATTCGTAATCGCCTTCAATTAACAGAGAATCATCCCCTTCATGGGCACCTATCGTGCTGAACTGCCATGGATTCTGATAACTCTCCATTGCCTGGTATATCACCTGGGCCAGTTCATTACCGCTGGACGGATCATAGCAGAGCAAATATTCGGTATCTGGCAGTGGTGGTAAACCGTCCACAGCACTCAAGACGCGCAGGTCCGGACTCATCATCTCAACCGGCCTTGCCGTTACACCCAATCCCGCTTTCACGGCAGCACGAACCGCCGGCAACGTGGAGGCGACATAAGCCAGACGCCATGGAATATCCGCTTTATTGAGTGTTG
The DNA here is from genome assembly GCF_005843885.1 of Escherichia sp. E4742. Lineage (NCBI taxonomy): Bacteria > Pseudomonadati > Pseudomonadota > Gammaproteobacteria > Enterobacterales > Enterobacteriaceae > Escherichia > Escherichia sp. E4742. The sequence continues at coordinate 337,963 of NZ_CP040443.1, forward strand.
CCAGAACCATATCGCGGAACGGACTAGGATCATCCAGCAACACGAGAGGGATCGGCTCGCCTTTTTGCAATACGTATTCCGCAGCGCAATACCAGTGCGTTGGAGAAGTTCTCAGGTTCAACGCCTTAAAGGTATCAGGGCGATTTGTGGTAACCATTAAATCCACTTCCTGGGACTTCAGCATATCTGCCATATAACCATTACGCTTAACGCGGACATCTAGCGCAAGTTTCGGATAAACCGAACTCACGCGATTAAGCAGGAAAGGTAAGATCGTATCAGCAGATTCATCTGAAGCGCCGATTGTTAACACGCCCTGAAGATTACTGAACATCAATGATGAGCAAGCTTCATCATTAAAACGCAGGATCTTCCTGGCATAGCCAAGAAGCTGAATGCCATGTTCAGTTAACAGTTTGTTACGACCATGCCGAGCGAACAGTTCTTTCCCAACGAGTTGTTCAAGACGTTGCATTTGCTGACTAACAGCGGACTGAGTACGACACACGGCGGCAGCTGCGGCAGCAAAAGTGTTCAGATCGGCAACAGCAACAAATGTTCTCAGCAGATCGAGGTCGAGGTTAATTATCGGACGATTTGCACTTATCATATATTATCACTTACTGGCGGCTCATACTGAGCTGGTTAATGCTGTGCACACACAAACAAGCAATTCCATTTGTAATGTGCCTCCCTGGCAGTTTCATCCGGAGGTCTGGATGAAAGTTAAAATGCATATGAGTTGCACTAATAAGAACGACTCACATTGTTCCGTTATAATGCCTGAAGTAGTTCACAGAATATATCTTCAGGAATCGCATATCTATTAAGTTACTCACTCTTTTCTATTTATGACATGCGAGTGTTTGTGTAAATGTAAATGTTGTTCCTTGTTCCACTACTAGCAAAGCGGCGCCAACCCAGCGTGAACACGCATAAGCGGCGATGATTTGTCTGCATCAAAAGTGGGGGTTCCGTCATTTAAGCGAGCATTTTACCCTAAAACCCATTTATTTATAAGGGCCATTGCGAATTATCTGATGCAAAGTTATGTTATGTTAGGCAAAGTAATCTTCTATTATTAATAAGCACAACAAAACCTTTTTGAATATTAAATAATAATTAATTAGCACACCCTGCATTCATTAATTCCGCTTAACAATAGTTTCGCACGTCATCACCTATACGACACTTCGGCGATCACTACTCTGTTAATGTTTCACTTATAATGAAAATATCATGAATATGAGATGTTCGTGATTTCTTAAATCAAAGGAAATTCGCACATTTATCTACCAGACAAAAAACTATGCATTAGATTAATACTTGGAATAAATCACTACAAAACACAAATCATTAAGCATATGCATCTCAATATTTAACGATTATTAAGTTATTAACAGCACATTCCCTTCTTTTACTCTCGCAAAATCTTGTTCTGCAGAACTTCAAAACACCGCCTCGGGGGAGTACATTGTTCTAAGCTGACTTCCACGGCAGGGAGTGGCGATAACAGCAAAAAAGGTCAAGATTCATGTCACCCATTGAAAAATCCAGCAAGTTAGAGAATGTCTGTTATGACATCCGTGGTCCGGTGCTGAAAGAAGCAAAACGCCTGGAAGAAGAAGGTAACAAGGTATTGAAACTGAACATCGGCAACCCAGCCCCGTTCGGTTTTGACGCTCCTGATGAGATCCTGGTTGACGTGATACGCAACCTCCCGACCGCTCAGGGCTATTGTGATTCAAAAGGCCTTTACTCTGCGCGTAAGGCCATCATGCAGCACTATCAGGCGCGAGGCATGCGTGATGTTACCGTGGAAGACATTTACATCGGCAATGGTGTATCGGAGCTTATCGTTCAGGCAATGCAGGCCTTGCTGAATAGCGGGGATGAAATGTTGGTTCCTGCACCTGATTACCCACTATGGACCGCGGCGGTTTCGCTCTCCAGCGGTAAAGCGGTGCACTACCTTTGTGACGAGTCCTCTGACTGGTTCCCGGACCTTGATGATATTCGCGCTAAAATTACGCCTCGTACGCGCGGTATCGTTATTATCAACCCGAACAACCCTACCGGCGCGGTTTATTCCAAAGAGCTTTTAATGGAAATTGTGGAGATTGCGCGTCAGCATAATCTCATTATCTTCGCCGATGAAATTTACGACAAAATTCTCTACGACGACGCCGAGCATCACTCGATTGCGGCGATGGCGCCTGACCTGCTGACCATTACCTTTAACGGTCTGTCGAAAACGTATCGTGTGGCAGGCTTCCGTCAGGGCTGGATGGTGCTGAACGGGCCGAAAAAACACGCCAAAGGCTACATCGAAGGTCTGGAAATGCTAGCCTCAATGCGACTTTGCGCCAACGTTCCCGCACAACACGCGATTCAGACCGCATTGGGCGGCTATCAGAGTATCAGTGAATTTATCTTACCAGGCGGGCGTCTTTACGAGCAGCGTAATCGCGCATGGGAATTGATTAACGACATTCCAGGCGTTTCCTGCGTGAAGCCACGCGGCGCGCTGTACATGTTCCCAAAAATCGACGCCAAACGTTTTAATATTCACGACGACCAGAAGATGGTGCTGGACTTCCTGTTACAGGAAAAAGTTCTGCTGGTTCAGGGGACGGCTTTTAATTGGCCGTGGCCGGATCACTTCCGCATAGTTACGCTGCCGCGCGTTGATGATATCGAACTGTCATTAAGTAAATTCGCTCGTTTCCTTTCTGGCTATCATCAGCTGTAATCTTAAATTCACTGCCGGAGATTGCATCCGGCAGTGTTATCCCCCCACAATGATCTCATGAAGTCATCACACGCAAGGTCGTTATGAAGCAGAGCCATTTTTTTGCCCATCTATCCCGTCTGAAACTCATTAACCGCTGGCCGTTAATGCGCAATGTACGGACAGAAAATGTGTCTGAGCACAGTTTGCAGGTGGCGATGGTCGCCCATGCGCTGGCTGCCATTAAAAACCGTAAGTTTGGCGGAAATGTCAACGCTGAACGCATCGCTCTGCTGGCGATGTACCACGATGCCTCTGAAGTGCTCACCGGCGATCTCCCTACCCCAGTGAAATATTTCAACTCGCAAATCGCTCAGGAATACAAAGCCATTGAAAAAATCGCCCAACAAAAGCTGGTCGATATGGTTCCGGAGGAGTTGCGGGATATTTTCGCGCCATTAATCGATGAAAATGCGTATAGCGATGAAGAAAAGTCGCTGGTGAAACAGGCTGATGCACTTTGTGCCTATCTGAAATGTCTGGAAGAGCTCGCAGCCGGAAATAATGAATTTTTGCTGGCAAAAACGCGGCTGGAAGCGACACTTGAAGCGCGCCGTAGCCAGGAGATGGACTACTTCATTGAGGTCTTTGTTCCCAGCTTCCAACTATCGCTCGATGAAATTAGCCAGGATTCGCCGCTGTAAGTTGCCAGAGCCAGCGTCGCATCAGGCAATAAGCGCCAGATGCGACATCAGGCTTTCGTCAAAACGGAAACAGCATCGGAATCATCACCACGCAAACCGCCATCACAATAACGGTGAACGGTACTCCCAGCTTCACAAAATCACTAAAGCTGTAATTTCCCGGCCCTAAAACCAACGTGTTAACCGGTGAGGAAACTGGCGTCATAAAGGCGGCGGATGCTGCCATCGCAACCACCATGGCAAATGGATACGGCGAGACGCCCATTGTTTTAGCCGCCGCCAGCGCAATCGGCGCCATCAGCACAGCCGTTGCCGTATTCGAAATAAACAAACCAATCACTGCCGACAAGACAAACAAACAGCCAAGCATCATATGTGGCCCGTAACCGCCGCCGATGTCCATTAACCCTTTCACCGCCAGCGCGACACCGCCTGTTTTCTGTAGCGCCACCGCGAACGGCATCATCCCAACGATCAAAATAATGCTCGGCCAGTGAATGGATTTATAGGCGCTTTCAGCATCGATACAGCGGAATTTCCCCATCAGCAGGCAGGCAATGATGGCCGCGATGGGATTAGGGATTTCATCAGTCAGCATTAAAGCCACCATCAACACCAGACAGAAAATGGCATGGGGTGCCTGACTGTGCGCAGGCGATGCTTCACTCACCTCTTCCGGTAAGTTCAGCGCCACGAAGTCGCGGCCCTGTTTTGCCAACATACCGATAAGCTTCCAGTTACCGACGACCAGAATGATATCGCCCAGCAGCAGAGGCTCATCCGCCAGCGAACCTTCCAGCGCCAGGCCGTTGCGTTTCAGGCCCACCACATTCAGTCCGTAGCGCGTACGAAAGCCAATTTCGCGCACCGATTTACCAATCAACTCAGACTCAGGAATTAATGAAATCTCCGCCATGCCGACATCAAGGGCTTGATCGGAAAAATACTCACCGCGCAGCACCATCGGCTCCAGCAATTGTTCACTGCAAAATTGTCGGAGATCGACATCAGCTGCGGACATATCAATAAGCAAAACGTCACGCGCCCGGAATTCAGAAACCCCGTTCACGTTCACAATAACGCGACGAAAACGCCGCCAGCGTTCAACACCGATGACGTTAGCGCCATAACGTTCACGTAATTTGAGATCGTCCAGTCGCTGGCCAATCATCGGCGAACCGGGACGAATGGCCAGGCGACGCGCGCGCCCGGTAAGTCGGTATTCACGGATAAGATCGCGAAAGGTACGACGCGTCCAGCCTTCGCGCTGCGGGGTCTGGGTATCCCCTTTCAGCATGAAACGCATCACTAACATATACAAGATGCCCAGCACCAGTACGACCAGACCGATGGGGGTTACGCTAAAGAAACTAAAACCATGATAGCCTTCACGCAGCAATTCACTATTAATCACCAGGTTAGGTGGCGTTGCCACCAGCGTCATCATGCCGCTGATAAGCCCGGCAAAACTCAACGGCATCATCAGGCGCGACGGCGACGTTTGCATGCGCATAGCGACGCTTAACACCACAGGGATAAAGATAGCGACGACGCCCGTTGAACTCATAAACGCGCCAAGGCCCGCAACGGTCAGCATCAACAAAACCAACATTTTGATTTCACTTTTGCCTGCCACTTTAACCAGCCATGTCCCCATTACGGCGGCGACACCCGTGCGGACTAAACCATCGCCAATAATAAACAAGGCGGCGATCAGTACCACGTTAGGATCGGAAAAGCCGGAAAACACTTCAGGAACGGTCAGCGTACCGCTTAATGCAAACGCAACAATGACAAACAAAGCGACCGCATCCATACGCACTCTGCCCGTCGCAAACAAGACGATGGCAACCGCCAGTAATGAAAGAACCCAGATCAATTCACCGTTCACAACGTATCCTTGTTAATTGAGGGGGATAGCCTGATTCTGCCACAAAAAAGCCCCGACGGGACGGGGCTAAATCATGATCTGGCGTTTCACGCAATAATAACGTCACCATTTGGCTGTTTGATCACAGTAATTTGTTCCAGACTATGGAGGACCAAATCTACCTCATTCAGACGCGGGGTATCAGCCGGTGCGTTAACCGCAATGACATGACACCCCGCAGCCAGGCCTGAAAGCACGCCAGCGGGAGCATCCTCCACCACCACACATTCCTGCGGCGCAAGGCCCAGCAGTTGTGCACCTAACAGATATGCATCCGGCTCTGGTTTTCCACGTTTAACCCGCTCTGCGGTGACAAACACTTCCGGCGCGGGAAGTCCGGCGACTTTGTGGCGGGCTCGCGCAACAGGCATGGAACCAGAAGTGACAATGGCCCACGGAATCCCCGCTTTATTCAAATGATTGAGTAAAGCTATCGCCCCTGGGAGTGCGGTAATACCTTCGGTTTCCGTAGCCTCGATTTGTTCCAGACGGGTAAACTCGGCGGCAATTTCCGTCTCCGATTTGCCCATCATGAAATGGCGCAGAGACGTAATCGCCTGTTTACCATGAATAAACGCCAGCACATCTTCCGGTGCTAGCCCATGACGTCTGGCCCAGTTGCTCCACGCCCGCTCTACCGCGGGCAGCGAATCCACCAGCGTTCCATCCAGATCAAACAGAAAACCTTTACACCGCACGCGGGCCTCCTCAGGCGTTGATGATTTGGTTAATTTCGTTAGCGCTCAGGTGATACTGACGCGGGCAGGCATGCCAGACATTCAACATGCGCAGATATTTCTCCCACATTGGCGTCTGGGCATTAAAGCCGTGAGTTCCGGCATCAAAATGGGTGTAACGCCCTTCAACGTTAACCATAAAGCGGACATAACCGAGATAACGTGCTTCGGTGGCAGCGTCAAAGCCGAGGAAGGTGACACGACGTTCATCGATGGATTGCTGGTCCTGTAAATTAGACCAGGAAACATGCAGCGCGTGATACATCTCCATAATGTCGATGATAGTGCGGCAGGTTTCTTCTTTCAGCTCGCCAAACTCGCGATCCAGTTCGCGCATTTGTAAACCATAACCACGCTCAATGATTGTTTGCAGGCGACGGTAACGTTCAGCATTTGCCGGATCGAGCATAGTCATCATTTTGTACTGGTTAGACAAAATAAGACGTTGCGCGTTGGTCATTTCCATTGTTGACTCCTGTATCACTCTACTACGGTGAAAAAAAAGAAGGCCGATGTCTGCCTTCTTTTATATGCGTAATCAGGGGTCAATTACAAATCATCAAGGAAAGTTTTATCCAGTTGTTTGAAGGCGCGCTTAAGCGTGTCAGCTAATGCCTGGTAATCAGGCTTGCCTTCAACAGGTGCCAGCACCTGTCCAGACTCCTGCAATTTACCGCGAACTTCATAAAACCAGTTGAGGATTGCAGGTGGTAATGGCGTTACAGAACGCTTGCCCAGCCACCACAGTCCCTGCATGGGTAAGCTTAGGGCGAACAACGCCGTGGCGACTGCCGGACCAAGCTGACCGCCCAGCGCAATCTGCCAGCAGAGAGTAAACACGGCGATCGGCGGCATAAAGCGGATCGCATAGCGCGTCATCTTAATGACTCGATTCTCAACAAAGACCGGGGCAAGGCGTTTTTCCAGCGGCCACGTCTTTGAGTAATGCTGTCCCCGGCGAAACAAGCTAAAAAAATTAACAGAACGATTATCCGGCGTTGACATGCTTCACCTCAACTTCACATATAAAGATTCAAAAATTTGTGCAAATTCACAACTCAGCGGGACAACGTTCAAAACATTTTGTCTTCCATACCCACAATCAGGTATCCTTTAGCAGCCTGAAATGGCCGAGTAGTACATATTCATTGAGTCGTCAAATTCATAAACATTATGCCATTGGCTGAAAATTACGCAAAATGGCATAGACTCAAGATATTTCTTCCATCATGCAAAAAAAATTTGCAGTGCATGATGTTAATCATAAATGTCGGTGTCATCATGCGCTACGCTCTATGGCTCCCTGACGTTTTTTTAGCCACGTATCAATTATAGGTACTTCCATGTCGAGTAAGTTAGTACTGGTTCTGAACTGCGGTAGTTCTTCACTGAAATTTGCAATCATCGATGCAGCGAATGGTGAAGAGTACCTTTCTGGTTTAGCCGAATGTTTCCACCTGCCCGAAGCACGTATCAAATGGAAAATGGACGGCAATAAACAAGAAGCGGCTTTAGGTGCAGGCGCCGCTCACAGCGAAGCGCTCAACTTTATCGTTAATACTATTCTGGCACAAAAACCAGAACTGTCTGCGCAGCTGACCGCTATCGGTCACCGTATCGTACACGGCGGTGAGAAGTATACCAGCTCCGTAGTGATCGACGAGTCTGTTATTCAGGGTATCAAAGATGCAGCTTCTTTTGCACCGCTGCACAACCCGGCTCACCTGATCGGTATCGAAGAAGCACTGAAATCTTTCCCGCAGTTGAAAGATAAAAACGTTGCGGTATTCGACACTGCGTTCCACCAGACTATGCCGGAAGAGTCTTACCTCTACGCCCTGCCGTACAACCTGTACAAAGAGCACGGCATCCGTCGTTATGGCGCGCACGGCACCAGCCACTTCTATGTAACTCAGGAAGCGGCAAAAATGCTGAACAAACCGGTAGAAGAACTGAACATCATCACCTGCCACCTGGGCAACGGTGGTTCCGTTTCTGCTATCCGTAACGGCAAATGCGTTGATACCTCTATGGGTCTGACTCCGCTGGAAGGCCTGGTAATGGGTACTCGTTCTGGTGACATCGATCCGGCGATCATTTTCCACCTGCACGACACCCTCGGCATGAGCGTTGATGCAATCAACAAACTGCTGACCAAAGAGTCTGGCCTGCTGGGTCTGACCGAAGTGACCAGCGACTGCCGCTATGTTGAAGATAACTACGCGACGAAAGAAGACGCGAAGCGCGCAATGGACGTTTACTGCCACCGCCTGGCGAAATACATCGGTGCATACACCGCGCTGATGGATGGTCGTCTGGACGCTGTTGTATTCACCGGTGGTATCGGTGAAAACGCTGCGATGGTTCGTGAACTGTCTCTGGGCAAACTGGGCGTGCTGGGCTTTGAAGTTGATCGCGAACGCAACCTGGCTGCACGTTTCGGCAAATCTGGTTTCATCAACAAAGAAGGTACCCGTCCTGCGGTGGTTATCCCAACCAACGAAGAACTGGTCATCGCGCAAGACGCGAGCCGCCTGACTGCCTGATTTCACACCGCCAGCCCAGCTGGCGGTGCTGTTTTGTAACCCGCCAACCGGCGGTAACGAAAGAGGATAAACCGTGTCCCGTATTATTATGCTGATCCCTACCGGAACCAGCGTCGGTCTGACCAGCGTCAGCCTCGGCGTGATCCGTGCAATGGAACGCAAAGGCGTTCGTCTGAGCGTTTTCAAACCTATTGCTCAGCCGCGTACCGGTGGCGATGCGCCCGATCAGACAACGACTATCGTGCGTGCGAGCTCTTCCACCACGACAGCCGCCGAACCGCTGAAAATGAGCTACGTTGAAGGTCTGCTTTCCAGCAATAAAAAAGATGTGCTGATGGAAGAGATCGTCGCGAACTACCACGCTAACACCAAAGACGCTGAAGTGGTTCTGGTTGAAGGTCTGGTACCGACACGTAAACACCAGTTTGCCCAGTCTCTGAACTACGAAATCGCCAAAACGCTGAACGCGGAAATCGTCTTCGTTATGTCTCAGGGCACCGACACCCCGGAACAGCTGAAAGAGCGTATCGAACTGACTCGCAACAGCTTCGGTGGTGCAAAAAACACCAACATCACTGGCGTTATCGTTAACAAACTGAACGCACCGGTTGATGAACAGGGTCGTACTCGCCCGGATCTGTCCGAGATTTTCGACGACTCTTCCAAAGCTAAAATCAACAATGTTGATCCGGCGAAGCTGCAAGAATCCAGCCCGCTGCCGGTTCTCGGCGCTGTGCCGTGGAGCTTTGATCTGATCGCGACTCGTGCTATCGATATGGCACGCCACCTGAACGCTACCATCATCAACGAAGGCGACATCAACACTCGCCGCGTGAAATCTGTAACTTTCTGTGCACGCAGCATTCCACACATGCTGGAGCACTTCCGTGCAGGTTCTCTGCTGGTAACTTCCGCAGACCGTCCTGACGTACTGGTTGCCGCTTGCCTTGCTGCCATGAACGGCGTAGAAATCGGCGCCCTGCTGCTGACTGGCGGCTACGAAATGGACGCGCGCATTTCTAAACTGTGCGAACGCGCTTTCGCTACCGGCCTGCCGGTATTCATGGTAAACACCAACACCTGGCAGACTTCTCTGAGCCTGCAGAGCTTCAACCTGGAAGTTCCGGTTGACGATCACGAGCGCATCGAGAAAGTTCAGGAATACGTTGCTAACTATATCAACGCTGACTGGATTGACTCTCTGACTGCCACTTCCGAGCGCAGCCGCCGTCTGTCTCCGCCTGCGTTCCGTTATCAGCTGACCGAACTGGCGCGCAAAGCGGGCAAACGTATCGTTCTGCCGGAAGGCGACGAACCGCGTACCGTTAAAGCAGCCGCCATCTGTGCTGAACGTGGTATCGCAACTTGCGTACTGTTGGGTAACCCGGCAGAGATCAACCGAGTTGCAGCGTCTCAAGGCGTAGAACTGGGCGCAGGCATTGAAATCGTTGATCCAGAAGTGGTTCGCGAAAAATATGTTGCTCGTCTGGTCGAACTGCGTAAGAACAAAGGCATGACCGAAACTGTTGCCCGCGAACAGCTGGAAGACAACGTGGTTCTCGGTACCCTGATGCTGGAACAGGATGAAGTTGATGGTCTGGTTTCCGGTGCTGTTCACACCACCGCAAACACCATCCGTCCGCCGCTGCAGCTGATCAAAACTGCACCGGGTAGCTCTCTGGTATCTTCCGTGTTCTTCATGCTGCTGCCGGAACAGGTTTACGTTTACGGTGACTGTGCGATCAACCCGGATCCGACCGCAGAACAGCTGGCTGAAATCGCCATCCAGTCCGCGGATTCCGCCGCAGCCTTCGGTATCGAACCGCGTGTGGCTATGCTCTCCTACTCCACCGGTACTTCTGGTGCAGGTAGCGACGTAGAGAAAGTTCGCGAAGCAACTCGTCTGGCGCAGGAAAAACGCCCTGACCTGATGATCGACGGCCCGCTGCAGTACGACGCTGCGGTAATGGCTGACGTTGCGAAATCTAAAGCGCCGAACTCTCCGGTTGCAGGTCGCGCTACCGTGTTCATCTTCCCGGATCTGAACACCGGTAACACCACCTACAAAGCGGTACAGCGTTCTGCCGACCTGATCTCCATCGGGCCGATGCTGCAGGGTATGCGCAAGCCGGTTAACGACCTGTCCCGTGGCGCACTGGTTGACGATATCGTCTACACCATCGCGCTGACTGCGATTCAGTCTGCACAGCAGCAGTAATCTCGTCATAATCCGCAGCCTTACTGCTGCGGATATCAGAACCGGAAATAGCCACTATTTCCGGTTTTTTATTCTCTTAATTTGCATTACTCCTTTCTGATTATCTTGCTTAACTGCGCTGCATCAATGAATTGCGTCATCTCACTTTGCATACTTACCACTTTGTCTTGTGCAAGGGAAAATTTGCGCTATGTCAGCAATCACTGAATCCAAACCAACCAGAAGATGGGCAATGCCCGATACGTTGGTGATTATCTTTTTTGTTGCTATTTTAACCAGCCTCGCCACCTGGGTTGTTCCGGTGGGAATGTTTGACAGTCAGGAAGTGCAATATCAGGTTGATGGTCAGACAAAAACACGCAAGGTTGTAGACCCTCACTCATTTCGCATTCTGACCAACGAGGCGGGCGAACCAGAGTATCACCGCGTGCAACTGTTCTCGACGGGCGATGAACGTCCCGGCCTGATGAACTTCCCGTTTGAAGGGCTAACCTCTGGCTCGAAATATGGGACCGCCGTTGGCATCATCATGTTTATGCTGGTGATTGGCGGCGCGTTTGGCATCGTGATGCGTACAGGAACTATTGATAACGGCATCCTGGCGCTTATCCGCCACACACGAGGGAATGAAATTCTTTTCATTCCGGCGTTATTTATTCTCTTTTCACTCGGCGGTGCGGTATTTGGCATGGGGGAAGAGGCTGTCGCCTTTGCCATCATCATCGCGCCACTCATGGTACGGCTGGGTTATGACAGTATCACCACCGTCCTGGTAACCTATATCGCTACGCAAATCGGTTTTGCCAGCTCGTGGATGAACCCGTTCTGCGTGGTCGTCGCCCAGGGGATCGCTGGTGTTCCGGTGCTTTCTGGCTCCGGTTTGCGCATCGTGGTATGGGTAATCTCTACTCTGATTGGCCTGGTCTTCACCATGGTGTACGCCTCACGGGTGAAAAAGAATCCTCTGTTGTCACGCGTTCATGAGTCCGATCGTTTCTTCCGCGAAAAACAGGCGGATGTCGAACAGCGCCCATTTACCTTTGGTGACTGGCTGGTATTAATTGTTTTAACCGCCGTCATGATCTGGGTGATTTGGGGCGTTATCGTCAATGCCTGGTTTATTCCTGAAATTGCCAGCCAGTTCTTCGCTATGGGTCTGGTAATTGGCATCATCGGCGTTGTCTTCCGTCTGAATGGTATGACGGTAAACACCATGGCTTCATCATTTACCGAAGGCGCGCGAATGATGATAGCCCCCGCCCTGCTGGTTGGTTTCGCCAAAGGGATTTTGCTGCTGGTAGGTAACGGCGAAGCCGGTGATGCCAGCGTACTGAATACCATCCTCAACAGCATTGCCAATGCCATTAGCGGCCTTGATAATGCGGTCGCGGCGTGGTTTATGCTGCTCTTCCAGGCGGTATTTAATTTCTTCGTGACATCCGGTTCTGGCCAGGCCGCGTTAACCATGCCGTTACTGGCACCGCTTGGCGATCTGGTCGGCGTTAACCGTCAGGTTACCGTGCTGGCCTTCCAGTTTGGCGATGGCTTCAGTCATATCATTTACCCGACCTCGGCTTCGTTAATGGCAACGCTCGGTGTTTGCCGGGTGGACTTCCGTAACTGGATAAAAGTGGGTGCAACACTGCTTGGACTGCTGTTTATTATGTCCAGCGTGGTTGTGATAGGCGCCCAGTTGATGGGCTACCATTAAAAACGTTAAGAGCCGTGATTGCGGCTCTTAGATTGATGACAACGGAAAAATTGCCTGATGCGCTACGCTTATCATGCCTACATGGCCCATACAACATATTGAATTTGCAATATTTTGTAGGCCAGATAAGGCATTTACGCCGCATCCGGCATAAACAAAGCGCACTTTGTCTACAACCTGAGAGCCGCAACTGCGGCTCTTTTTTCATTCTGCCGTTTCAGTCTCTACGGCTTCATTGTTGGCATTGCGCTTCATCCACAACGCCAAAGCTTTTAGCGAGTCTGGTGTGAACTCATCGCAACGAGCGGTGATTTCTTCTGGCGTCAGCCAGCAGACCTCGCTGACTTCATCTTCCTGAAGGGCGAAGGGACCGTGAGAAACACAGCTGAACAACGCACCCCAGACACGGCAATTTTTGTCTTCAAAATAGAACTGCCCGTGCTCGGCAAAGGGGACACCGGCAATGCCCAACTCTTCTTCCGCTTCGCGACGTGCGGATTCCAGCAGTTGTTCATCAGCCTGGACCACACCACCAGCAGTAGCATCTAACATGCCGGGTAAAAAGTCTTTTGTCTCGGTACGACGCTGGACCAGAATTTTGCCCATACCATCATGCACGACGATGTAAGTTGCACGATGACGCAGACACTGTGCCCGCATTTGTTCCCGGCTGGCTTGTGCAATGACTTCGTTATCTTCATTGACAATATCCACCCATTCAGTACTTGCCAAACGACGCTGTTCCATTATCAGGAAACCTTCTTTTTCTGGCGCTCTTACGGCGCATTTTGAGTTGTTGGGTAAATTACGGATTAATCGCGACCTGCGCAATGATACTTTGATCATTGAGTGCGATTACGCTTAGTACGTCATCTTCGAGCATGCCGTAGCTCGCCAGATTGCCGCCTTTCGGAATGCTAACCGAACCGGGGTTGAAGTGGAAAATCTCCCCCCGCTGCTCCGCCACCGGCAGATGGGTATGACCATACACCAGCACGTCGTTCTGGTTTAACGCCGGCAGATTATCCGGGCCAAACAGATGCCCATGTGTCAGAAACAGGCGCTGTTTTTCCAGCAACACCTGTTGCCATGGCGCGGTCATTGGGAAATGCAGCAGCATTTGGTCCACTTCACTGTCGCAGTTGCCACGTACAGCGATGACTTTATGCGCCACTTCATTCAACCGTTCCGCCACCTTTGCCGGCGCATAGCCCTCCGGTAAAGCATTGCGTGGGCCGTGATTCAGCACGTCGCCAAGAATCACCAGCCACTGCGCGCCGCTTTGGGCAAACAACTCCAGTACACGTTCCGTCGCCGGTAACGACCCATGAATGTCCGATGCAAACATCAGTTTCATCACTCACTCCTCGTCGAAAAAACGTAAGCTATGATACTGGATTCTGTCGCTGCTATCAGCCAGATTGCTTCGCCGAAAGTGCAATAAAACGCTGAACTGAAGCCCGCTGCCACTGGAATGCCGCATAATCCACCAGACGTTCCGGCACCTCATCGCCGTGCAGCACCAGACGATTAATCATTAGCGCTAAATCAGTGTCGGCAATGCACCACTCGCCAAACAAATTAGGCTGGTTATGCGTCAGTAAATGTTCTGCCATTGCGAACAGTTTCTGCGCGCTGGCTTTTCCCTCCGCCGTTAGCGGTGCTTTTTTGGCGCCAGCAAAAACGACATCCGTCGAACGCTCTTCACGCAGAGGCATCAGGTCGCTTCGCAGCCATGCCTGAATCTGCCGTGCACGCGCCCGGTTTTGCAGATCTAATGGATAAATGCGTTCCCAGGTCGGCGGCGCAAAACGGTCTTCCAGATATTCCGCTATGGCAGAGGATTCACTCAACTCAAAATCATCAATCTGTAACAATGGCACGCGGCGTGTCTGCCCGTAACCTTGCCACGTCGGCTGTAAATGTTCACCGCTGTCAAGGTCGATAGTCTTTATATGAAAAGGTAGTCCTTTCTCCTGCAACGCCACCCAGGCGGATAACACGTAGGGTGAGAAAAAATGGGCATCTGACCAAAGCGTGATAGCGGGTTTACTCATTATATCCTCGGCGATAAAGGGGCTTGCTCTCAAACTATAGAGCCTTTTTGTCACGGTTACTTGATGAAAACTTACACAAGTCGCTGCGCTTTCTATACTTGATGTGTTCAGATTATTAGATAACCGGAGCTGCAATGATCGATCTCTATTTCGCGCCAACACCGAATGGTCACAAAATTACGTTGTTTCTCGAAGAGGCGGGACTGGATTATCGTTTAATCAAGGTTGACCTGGGGAAAGGCAGTCAGTTTCGCCCGGAGTTTTTGCGCATATCGCCGAACAATAAGATTCCGGCAATTGTGGATCATTCACCGACTGATGGCGGCGAACCGTTAAACCTCTTTGAGTCAGGTGCAATTTTGTTGTATCTGGCAGAGAAAACGGGACTATTTTTAAGTCACAACCCGCGTGAGCGCGCCACCACCTTACAATGGTTATTCTGGCAGGTTGGCGGCCTGGGGCCAATGCTCGGACAGAATCATCATTTTAATCATGCTGCGCCACAGACTATTCCTTACGCTATTGAACGTTATCAGGTTGAAACCCAGCGTCTGTATCACGTACTCAATAAGCGCCTGGAAAACGCCCCCTGGCTTGGCGGTGAGGATTACAGCATTGCGGATATTGCCTGTTGGCCGTGGGTAAATGCATATGCTCGTCAGCGGATTGACCTTGCTATGTACCCGGCAGCGAAGAACTGGCATGAGCGGATCCGTTCGCGCCCTGCCACCGGGCAATCACTATTAAAGGCTCAATTGAATGATGAGATCTCAGATAGTTAACTGAGAAAGGTTCTCGTGTATTATTCCTGTCTAAGTAAAACAATAGGGAACCTGCAATGTCACAACCTGCCGCTATTATTCGTATAAAGAACCTTCGTTTACGTACATTTATCGGAATTAAGGACGAGGAGATTAACAACCGTCAGGATATCGTTATCAATGTCACGATCCACTACCCCGCCGATAAAGCGCGTACCAGTGAAGATATTAATGACGCGCTGAACTATCGCACCGTCACCAAAAACATCATTCAACACGTGGAGAATAACCGTTTCTCTTTGCTGGAAAAATTAACTCAGGATGTGCTCGATATCGCACGTGAACATCACTGGGTAACCTATGCTGAAGTGGAGATCGATAAACTGCACGCGCTGCGCTACGCCGATTCGGTATCAATGACCTTGAGCTGGCAGCGTTAACCGCCATATTGGGAGGCTGCATGAATATAGTGATCACCGGAGGGACTGGATTAATTGGTCGCCATTTAATCCCGCGTTTGCTGGAGTTGGGCAATCAGGTCACAGTGGTGACGCGTAACACGCAGAAAGCCAGTTCAATCCTCGGCCCCCAGGTGACACTATGGCAAGGGCTTGCCAATCAAAGCAACCTCAACGGCGTTGACGCGGTAATCAACCTGGCTGGCGAACC
The DNA here is from genome assembly GCF_005843885.1 of Escherichia sp. E4742. Classification (NCBI taxonomy): domain Bacteria; kingdom Pseudomonadati; phylum Pseudomonadota; class Gammaproteobacteria; order Enterobacterales; family Enterobacteriaceae; genus Escherichia; species Escherichia sp. E4742. Next base: position 354,027 of record NZ_CP040443.1, read on the forward strand.
GATTGCCGACAAACGCTGGACTCGCGAGCAAAAAGACCGGCTGTGCCAAAGTCGCTGGAATATTACGCAAAAACTGGTGGATTTAATTAATGCCAGCGACACGCCGCCGTCGGTCCTTATTTCCGGTTCGGCGACGGGATATTACGGTGATTTAGGTGAAGTTGTAGTTACCGAAGAAGAGCCTCCGCATAACGAATTTACCCATAAACTCTGCGCTCGTTGGGAAGAAATTGCCTGTCGGGCGCAAAGCGACAAAACGCGAGTGTGCCTGCTGCGTACCGGTGTGGTACTGGCACCAGATGGCGGTATTCTCGGCAAAATGCTGCCGCCGTTTCGCCTCGGTTTAGGTGGACCGATTGGCTCTGGTCGGCAGTATCTGGCCTGGATTCATATCGATGATATGGTCAACGGGATTCTCTGGCTGCTGGATAACTCTCTACGCGGACCGTTTAATATGGTTGCCCCCTACCCGGTACGCAATGAACAATTTTCCCATGCGCTTGGCCATGTACTGCATCGCCCGGCAATTATGCGCGTCCCCGCGACCGCCATTCGGCTGTTAATGGGCGAATCTTCAGTTCTGGTGTTAGGTGGACAACGCGCGCTACCTAAAAGGCTGGAAGAAGCGGGTTTTGCGTTTCGCTGGTACGATTTAGACGAGGCGCTGGCAGATGTTGTTCGCTGATGTGTTTTACCGCGAACATCCGCCAGTTAGTTCCTGGTAATTCTGAATTAGTGGCTTTTCGCCAAAAGGTCGTCTGGTGAAAGTCGGGTCACCATCAGAACTAATTCTCTGTCTAAACCTCTCTCCAGCATCTCCTGAGCAATACGCAGGGCTTCTTCGTGTTTACCCTGCACTGCGCCTTCTTCACGTAATCTGTCAGCAATGGTCATTAGTTTCTCCTTTTCTTGTGGTGCTCGTTCCGCTATCTCACCAATAAATGCACGGAAACGCTGGGCATCTCCCGTTTGTAATACGTAATTAAACAGGGCTTTTAGCTGCCTGTCATTAGTGTTGCCTGTAATAAGCAGAGAAACTATTTGATCGACTAATCCCAACAGATCGCGTTGGCGAATATGTTTCTGCATTAACTCCAGCAACGCCATTTTGCGGTGTTGCATAATCTCGTCATCCGGCACTACGGTAATATCCACCAGCGGAAAAGCCGATGAATAAATTTGGCGGGCAATAGCAGGTTCCGCAAATTCATCAAGCCAACATAGAGAATAAGGATAAGGACTTCTGCAACCATGATAAAACAGCATCGGGATCACCAAAGGCAGTTCTTTATAGCCTGCATCAAGATGGTTTTGCATTGCCGCGATAGAATAGCGCATCATGCGAAAAGCCATTAATTCTTCCGCCTTACTTTGGTGTTCAATGACGACATAAATATATCCCATCCCCTCCTCAGTTTTCACTGACCACAAGATGTCGGAGTAATATTGCCGCAGGTTTTCATCAATAAAACTGTTGGGTTCCAGTTTTAACGTCGATAAATCACAAAGTTTACGTAACGGCGCAGGAAGGTGAATATCAATAAAATCCCGTGCGGTGTCCGGATGACGTAAAAAGGATTTAAATACCGCATCATGCGGTGTGGAAGTTGGCGATATGGTCATGGCGTTCCGTCACCCCTCAAATTTAAGATGACGAGACAATAACCACCCTTTATAAGCAATGCAGCAGGCAGTTTTTATATCTGGACAGCGAATTCAGAAATATTTTAAGTGGACTGCAATATATACATGTCAATGGAAGCCAACTCGCAAATTAGCCTTGAAAATACTCCGGCAGCATTAGCCACCGGAGAGGAAATTATTTCAGCGATCCCTTGAGGAACTGTTGCAAACGAGGACTTTGCGGGTTGCCAAATAATTGTTCTGGCGCACCCTCTTCTTCGATTTTCCCCTGATGGAGGAAAATAACATGTGTGGAGACATGGCGAGCAAATTCCATTTCGTGGGTTACCACCACCATCGTTTTCCCCTCTTCCGCCAGCTGCTGCATAATGCGCAGCACTTCGCCCACCAGCTCTGGGTCAAGGGCCGATGTAGGTTCATCAAACAGCAGAACTTCTGGTTCCATTGCCAGCGCCCTTGCGATGGAAACACGCTGTTGCTGACCGCCAGAAAGGTGCACCGGATATTTCCCCTGCGCACGTTCGTCTATGCCGACTTTCGCCAGATATTTCACCGCCCGCTCGCGCGCTTCATGCTTGCTCAGGCCCAGCACCTGAATCGGCGCTTCCATGACGTTTTCCAGCACCGTCATGTGGCTCCAGAGATTGAAGTGCTGGAACACCATCGTCAGGCGTGTGCGCAGCAAGCGCAGCTGATTTTTATCAGCGACTTTGAGTTGGCCGTCTTTATCCCGCACCAGATTGATAGTCTGGCCGTTAACCACGATCGAGCCTTCACTCGGTTTTTCGAGGAAGTTAATGCAACGCAGAAAGGTACTTTTCCCCGATCCCGACGATCCGATGATGCTGATCACATCCCCGGCGTTCGCTTGCAGTGACACCCCTTTCAGCACTTCATGTTCGCCGTAGCGTTTGTGCAAATCGATAACGTTTAATTTATTCTCGGACATCGTATTCTCAGTGCGTTGAAGAAGGTTTCACATGCTGCAACCAGCGTTTTTCCGCTCTGCGAAAGAGGCTGATCAGGACATAAGAGATGATTAAATAGAGTACCGCAGCAATGCCAAAGGCGGTAAAAGGTTGATACGTCGCGGCGTTTATATCACGGGCTATTTTCAGCAGATCCGGCACCGTGGCAGTAAACGCCAGCGCAGTAGAGTGCAACATCAGGATCACTTCGTTGCTGTAGGCCGGTAAAGCAATGCGCAGCGCCGACGGTAAAATAATGCAGCGATACATTTTAAAGGTCGAGAAACCATAGGCTCTGGCAGCTTCAATTTCCCCGTGCGGCACCGAGCGGATAGCTCCGGCAAAAATCTCGGTGGTGTAAGCACAAGTGTTAAGCGTCAGCGCCAGCACGGTACAGTTCAGGCCACTGCGGAAGAAAGCGTTAAGGAACTCGGTCCCTTTAACAATCTCCAGCGTGTACATGCCGGAATAGAACACCAGCAACTGCACATACAGCGGCGTACCGCGAAAAATATAGGTAAATAACCAGATTGGAAACTGGATGTATTTATTACTTGAGACGCGACCAATCGCCAGAAACAGCGCCAGAATTCCGCCTATCACTACTGACAAAATCAGCAACCAAAGGGTAATCGCCACGCCGGTAAAGCGATAACCGTCGGTCCACAACAGCGGTTTCCAGTATTCATGTAAGATTTCGATCACAGGTCAGCCCTCTTCACACCCACGGAGTAGCGGCGCTCAAGGAACAGCAGCACACCATTGGAAACGGTGGTGAAAACCAGATAAATCACGCCACAGACAATGGCGAAATAGAACGGTTCCCATGTACTTTTGCCTGCCAGTTGGGTGGCTTTCACCACATCTTCCAGGCCGAGTAACGAAACCAGAGCGGTAGATTTGAGGATCACCTGCCAGTTGTTGCCAATGCCCGGCAGAGCGTAACGCATCATCGCCGGAAACATAATCCGCCGAAACACTTGCCCACGAGTAAAACCGAACGCCGTCGCCGCCTCTATTTGCCCTTTCGGCACCGCCATAAACGCGCCACGGAACGTTTCGGTGAAGTAAGCACCGTAAATAAAACCCAGGGTGATAATACCGGCAACCATCGGGTCGATATCAATCTGCCCGACGCCCATCGCCTCCGTCACCGCGTTTAGCGCAATCTGCAAACCGTAAAATATCAGCAGCATCAACACTAAATCCGGCACACCGCGAATCAGCGTGGTATATCCTTCGAAAATCAGTCCCGAAAGCCGATTTTGCGAAAGCTTACCGCCAGCGCCAATTAAACCGATGATTACAGCGAGCACTACAGAGCTGATGGCCAGCTCCAGCGTGACGAGCGCACCCTGTAAAATAACACCTGAAAACCCATACAACATGCTGCCTGTCCTGTCGTGTGTGGTGAATTACCGCCTCTTGTCTCCCTCCGGTTACCCGAAGGGAGCGGGCTTTCTTTCACCGATGGTGATTAACCACCATAAACATCAAAATCGAAGTACTTTTTCGCTAATTTCTCGTAAGTACCATCAGCGCGCATTTCGGCAAAGGCTTTGTTCAGTGCCTCGCGCAGTTCGTTATCTTCTTTACGCAGGCCCATGCCGGTGCCTACGCCAAACAGTTTTTCATCTTTAACAGACGGGCCACCGAATTTGTAATCTTTACCGACTGGCTGTTTGAGGAAACCTTCGCTGGCGGCAACTTCGTCCTGGAACGCTGCATCAATACGTCCGGCGGTCAGGTCAGAGTAAATGTTGTCCTGCCCCTGATAAGAGACGATTTCAATGCCTTTTGGCGCCCAGTGCTCGTTACCAAATGTCTCCTGGGTCGTGCCCTGCAATACCCCTACCCGCTTGCCTTTCAGCGATTCTACTGTCGGCTGAATGTCGGAATTTTTTGCCACAACCAGGCGAGAATCGGCGGCGTACAATTTGTCGGTGAAGGCTATTTCCTGCTGACGTTTTTCGGTGATGGAAAGCGATGACATGATGGCGTCAATCTTCTTCGCTTTTAATGACGGAATTAACGCATCCAGCGGGTTTTCGACAAATGTACATTGCGTATTGATGCGTTTGCACAGTTCCTTCGCCAGGTCGATATCAAAGCCAACCAATTCACCTTGTGAATTTTTTGATTCAAACGGTGCATAAGTTGGGTCAGTACCGATGCGAATATTTTGCGGAATAGCAGCAAAAGCAGCAGTCGCGCTGGAGAAGGCCAGAACCAGAGAGAGCGATAGCACCAGTTTTTTCATAATGTCCTCAACTGACAGTCTTTTAGTAGGGAATATTTACAGGTTTGTTACACTTATCGTGCCATAAAATTGACCAACAAGGCAAAATATCCTGGCCAGTTAATCGTATTATTTTTCATTAAAATTGCTTAAGTATGCATTTCAATGCACCACGATAGTGCAACAAACCTATAACGCACCATGATAATGACACTATCAGGTGCAGCTTCCCTGCGACGAATCAGTCACCATAGACATTAAAATCGAAGTACTTTTTCGCCATCTTGTCGTAAGTACCATCCTGCCGCAGCTCGCCAAGCGCTTTGTCAAAGGCGGCTGTCAGTTCGGCATCATCTTTACGCAGCCCGACACCGGTACCGTCACCGAAGTATTTTTTGTCTTTCACTGATGGTCCTGCAAAGGCGAACTCTTTACCGGCAGGTTGCTTAAGGAATCCTTCACTGGCGGCGACTTCATCTTGCAACGCAGCATCCAGACGCCCCGCAGCAAGATCGGAATAGACTAAATCCTGGTTGGCATAGGCCACAACATCAATACCTTTACTGCGCCAGGTATCGTTAGCATAGGCTTCCTGAGTGGAGCCTTGCAGCACTCCGACATGTTTACCTTTCAGTGAATCCAGCGTTGGCTGAATCGGCGAACCTTTAGCGGCAATCAGACGGGAATCCGCGGCGTACAGCTTGTCGGAGAAAGCAATCTCCTGCTGACGCTTATCGGTAATGGAGAGCGACGAAATAATAGCGTCGATTTTTTTCGCTTTCAGTGAGGGGATCAGCGCATCAAAGTCGCTGGCAACCCAGGTACATTTCACCTGCATCCGTTTGCACATCTCGTTACCGAGATCGATATCAAAGCCAACAAAGTCACCTTTGGCATCTTTCGATGAGAACGGTGCATAGGTGGTATCCGTTCCGATACGTACCGTCTCCGGCAGCGCCGCGTAGCTGGAAACTGCTGCGGAGATACCGACTAACAAAGACAGAGCGAGAATCGACTTCTTCATACATAACCCTCAAGTGAAATGGCTTTTTTATGTTGTGTATTGTGTTGTGTGTTTGCAGGCTCGTTCATGCAGGTCTTATGCCATCTTGCCGACAGCAGCAACATTCAACGTAAAATATGTTAATAAGACGTTGCATTATTGTCCTGAAATTGAAGATAGCAGGTATGGCGGTTGAATCGCAGCGTTTCGATTCAATGGAAGGAACAAAATGTCGAGGATTTGATCGCGGTTGCAAAATTGCCCTGAAACAGGGCAACAGCGGAGTTAAGCGCCCTGCCAGCGGGCAAAGAGATCTTCGGGAAGGGTTATCGCAAACTGGTCAAGAACACGGTTAACCGTCTGATTTATCACATCATCAAGGGATTGCGGGCGATGATAAAACGCCGGAACGGGAGGCATAATCACCGCACCGATTTCAGCCGCCTGAGTCATTAAACGCAGGTGGCCTAAGTGCAACGGTGTTTCACGCACGCAGAGCACCAACGGGCGACGCTCTTTCAGCACCACATCTGCCGCGCGGGTCAACAGGCCATCGGTATAGCTATGGACAATGCCGGAAAGGGTCTTGATTGAACAGGGTAAAATCACCATGCCCAGCGTCTGGAAAGAACCAGAAGAGATGCTGGCAGCAATATCGCGCGCATCATGAGTTACATCGGCTAACGCCTGCACTTCGCGCAGGGAAAAATCCGTTTCGAGGGATAAGGTCTGGCGCGCCGCCTGGCTCATAACCAGATGCGTTTCGATGTCTGCAACATCGCGCAGAACCTGTAATAAGCGCACGCCATAAATCGCGCCGCTGGCACCACTGATGCCTACAATGAGTCGTTTCATAGAGAGTTGCCCTGTCAGACTTGCAGGCAGACTTTGCAGGATTTCGGCGGGAGTTGCAAGTCAGGGTGCCAGACTGGCACCCTGAGTGAAGGCATCATCCTTCGTTATGCATTTCCAGGTTTTCCACTTCGTTCTGACGTTGCAATGCTTTGGCGTCGTCATTACGTAAAGTATCGAGAAAATCGAGATAGCCCTGATCAACATCTTTGGTGACGTAGACGCCGTTGAACACCGAGCATTCAAACTGCTGAATATCCGGATTTTCAGCACGAACAGCTTCGATCAGATCGTTGAGGTCCTGGAAAATCAAACCGTCAGCACCGATGATCTGGCGAATTTCATCCACTTCACGGCCGTGAGCGATCAGCTCCGTGGCACTCGGCATATCAATACCATAAACGTTCGGGAAGCGAATCTCTGGTGCCGCAGAGGCGAGGTACACTTTCTTCGCTCCGGCTTCGCGTGCCATCTCGATAATTTGTTCAGAGGTGGTGCCGCGCACGATGGAGTCATCAACCAGCAGGACGTTTTTATCGCGGAACTCAGCGCGGTTGGCGTTCAATTTACGGCGCACAGATTTACGACGCAGCTGCTGACCCGGCATGATGAAGGTACGACCAACATAGCGGTTTTTAACAAAGCCCTGGCGGTACGGTTTGCCCAGAATTCGGGCAATTTCCAACGCGATATCGCAGGAAGTTTCCGGGATTGGAATAACCACGTCGATATCCAGATCTTCCCATTCACGGGCAATTTTCTCGCCCAGTTTCGTGCCCATATTCACACGCGCGCTGTAAACGGAAATTTTGTCGATGAACGAGTCAGGACGGGCAAAGTAAACATACTCAAACAGGCACGGATTGCTGACCGGATTGTCAGCACACTGACGGGTAAACAACTGCCCTTCTTCAGTGATGTAAATCGCTTCGCCTGGGGCGACGTCACGCAGGAACTCAAAGCCCAGCGTATCGAGCGCAACGCTTTCGGAAGCGACCATATATTCTGTGCGATTATCGTCAATATCACGTTTTCCCAGTACCAGCGGACGAATCCCGTTAGGATCGCGGAAAGCAACCATGCCGTGGCCGATAATCATCGCCACACAGGCATACGCGCCGCGAATTTGGCGGTTAGTCGCGGCAATGGCGGAGAAAATATTATCGGCTTCCAGCGGGTAGTGGCGGAAGTTATCCAGCTCGCTGGCGAAGATATTAAGCAGAATTTCCGAGTCGGAAGTGGTGTTGATGTGGCGGCGTTTTTCTTCAAACAGTTTTTTACGCAACTCGTGAGCGTTGGTCAGATTGCCGTTGTGGGCAAGCGTAATACCATACGGAGAGTTAACGTAAAACGGCTGCGCTTCAGAGGCACTGGAGCTGCCAGCCGTAGGGTAACGCACATGACCAATGCCCATATTGCCCTGCAAACGCTGCATATGGCGAGCTTCAAATACATCGCTCACCAGCCCGTTCGCTTTACGCAAACGGAAGCAGTTATTGGCATCTATGGTGATGATGCCGGCGGCATCCTGACCGCGATGCTGAAGCACCGTTAAGGCATCATAAATCGACTGGTTAACCGGCATAACACCGGCGATACCGACAATACCGCACATACGTCTTTTTCCTCGTTAAGCCACATCTCAGAGCACTTACGCCCTGGGCAAGAAACTTGACGAGCTTTGCAGATAATCAAAAAACCATCTGATGATAAAACTGAACTGCGGGATCAGTTGTGATTTACTCCAGTCTTCGCTTTTCGACACTCCAGTAAAGGAGTCGAGAAAGAAGAGAATGGCAGCAACAATCAACACACCGCGCAACGCACCGAAACAGACGCCCAGCACCCGATCGGTGCCTGACAATCCCGTTTTCTCCACCAGCTGGCCTATCACGAAGTTCACGATAGCACCAACGATCAGGGTAGCGATAAACAGTACCGCGATGGCAATCCCATTTCGAACCAGTTCGTCTTCAAAGCCCGTAAACCAGACTGACAGGTAAGTGTAGTAATGACTGGCAACAAAGAAAGCACAACCCCATGTCACCAGCGATAACGCTTCACGAACAAAGCCGCGGATCAGGCTAACCAGAGAGGAAAAAGCAATCACCGCGATTATGGCGTAATCAATCCAGACCATATGTGTCCCACGATTTTACGCCCTGTCATCCTGTTCGGGGCGCATTCTAACAGAAAAAGAAAACGTTTGCGTAGGGATTTCCTTCCCGCGCATCAATAAAAATGGCGCTGAAAAAATATTCAACGCCATCGACTTTTTATGCCTTTGCGGCACCGGGCAATCATTGTCGGATGCGGCGTGAACGCCTTATCCGACCTACGGTTCTATCCCTGCGTAGGCCTGATAAGACGCGCTGGCGTCACATCAGGCAACGGCTGTCGGATGCGGCGTGAACGCCTTATCCGACCTACGGTACTGCTCCAGCACAGGCCTGATAAGACATGCTGGCGTCGCATCAGGTAAAACCGTATTAATTCGGCGTGTAGCCCATAACCACGCCGCTCAAACCAGAGATCTGCTTCAGTTCGCCAAGCGATCCTTTCAGCTTATCTTTTGAGGCATCTGGCCCCACGAGAATACGGGTGATTTTACCCTGCACTGGCGTCGACGGCGAAGTATAAACCCGATATCCCGCGCCACGCAGCTTACCGACAATCTCATTCACTTTATCGGCATTTTTCAGCGCGCCCAGTTGCACAACATAGGCTTTACCCGTCGGCGCTGCTTTTTCTTCAACAACCGGCTTCGGTTCTGGCTTCGGCGGGGGCGGCACTTCAACCTTCGGCTTAGGCGGATCCACCGGTTTCGGTTTCGGTGGAGCGACTGGTGCAGGCTCCGGTTCAAACACGGTATTATTGGCCGCAATGGTTGTCGGGTCGAGCGAAGGCGCTGCGGCATCACCTGCCCGCACCTCTTCTGCCGCGCCTTCTGGCGGCTGTGTCGGCAACGCCTGAGTGGCGGCTGGCATCATATCTGGCTCGTCACGATCGCCCGCTTTCGGCACCAGCGGGATCGCTGCGAACTCATCCTGATAATGTTTTTTCTGCCCATCAAGCAATCCTGGAAGCACAATAACTCCCAGAGCTACCAGCACAATAGTGCCAACTAACCGATTCTGAAACTTACTCGCCACCGCTTCTCCTCGCGTCAATCACTTCCATGACATGTGCGACCGTATGGAACGAACCACACACCAGCACGGTATCTTCCGGTTTAGCGTCCGCCATTGCGGCTTCCCATGCCTGCGCAACGCTATCGAATGGTTTGCCGTTCCCCAGATGCTCAAGCAATCGTGCTGCCGTGGCACCGCGCGGCCCTTCCAGTGGCGCACAATACCAGTCATCAACCACGCTTTTCAACCAGGCCAGTGTTCCGGCAATATCTTTATCATGTAGCATACCGATAACCGCCAGCACGCGCCCGTTTTTCGGTAACGCTTTCATGCGTCCGGTAAGATATTCCGCCGCATGAGGATTATGGGCGACATCAAAAATAACGCGTGGCGTCTCGCTCACAATCTGGAAACGTCCAGGCAAAATTGCGCTGGCAATACCGTCGCGAATTGCCTTTTCACTGACTTCCAGGCCGCTGGCACGCAGTGCCGCCAGCGCTGTTGCGGCATTCGGTTGCGGGACAAGTGGCAACGGTAACCCCGCCAGCGTGCCGTGAGCGTCGGTAAATGACCAGTCATGGTCAGTGACTGAATAATTCCACTCAACGCCACAACGTTGCAACAGTGCGCCTTTCTCCTGTGCTACATCGGCAATGGTGTAAGGCATTTCCGGTTCACCGACGATCGCCGGTTTTTCACTGCGGAAGATCCCCGCTTTCTCACGACCAATGCTTTCACGATCTGGCCCCAGCCAGTCGGTATGATCCAGCGCAATACTGGTCACCACGGCAACATCAGCATCGACAATGTTAGTCGCATCCAGACGACCGCCCAGACCTACTTCCAGAATCACCACATCGAGTTGCGCCTCTTTGAACAACCACAATGCCGACAGCGTACCGTATTCAAAATAAGTCAGAGAAATATCGCCGCGCTCGGCCTCAATCTCGGCAAAAGAAGCCGTATGGGCCGACTCCGCCAGTTCTTTGCCCTGTATACGAACGCGCTCGGTATAACGCACCAGATGCGGCGAACTGTAGACCCCCACCCTGTACCCTGCCGCCATCAGAATCGACTCCAGCGTACGGCAGGTCGTGCCTTTGCCATTAGTTCCCGCAACGGTAAACACAAACGGTGCAGGTTTAAGGACGCCAAGACGCGCCGCAACCAGGCTGACGCGATCAAGGCCGAGATCGATAGTTTTACTGTGCAGGTTTTCCAGATAAGAAAGCCACGAAGCCAGAGGCGACGCGGCTTGAGGAGTGCGTTTGATAATCATGGTATCCGCTGATTCGTTACGGGGAGAATAAATAGCAAAAGGGCAGAGCCAGTGGCCCTGCCCTTATCAGTTATCAGGCCTCTGGTTCCTGATCCGGCACCGGTGGCACCACTTCGCCTTCACGCGGCGCATCAGGATTAGGCGCTGGCAGATTCATCAGCTTCGCCAGAATGCTAGCCAGTTTCAGGCGCATTTCCGGTCGACGGACGATCATATCGATGGCGCCTTTCTCGATCAGGAATTCACTGCGCTGGAATCCTGGCGGCAGTTTTTCGCGAACGGTCTGTTCGATAACGCGCGGACCGGCAAAGCCGATTAACGCTTTCGGTTCAGCAATATTGAGATCGCCCAGCATCGCGAAGCTTGCAGAAACACCGCCCATAGTCGGGTCGGTCAGTACAGAAATGTACGGTAACCCGCGCTCCTGCATTTTCGCCAGTGCCGCAGAGGTTTTCGCCATCTGCATCAGCGACATTAACGCTTCCTGCATACGTGCGCCACCAGAAGCGGAGAAGCAGATCAGCGGGCAGTTATCTTCCAGCGCTTGCTCAACGGCACGCACGAAACGAGCGCCAACCACTGAACCCATTGAACCGCCCATAAAGGCGAATTCGAATGCCGCAGCGACAACCGGCATACCGTACAGAGTGCCTTTCATCACCACCAGCGCGTCTTTTTCGCCGGTTTCTTTCTGCGCAGAGGCCAGACGGTCTTTATACTTTTTGGAGTCACGGAACTTCAGCACATCTTTCGGCTCAAGCTCGCTACCCAGCTCCACAAGGCTGCCTTCATCTAACAAGCTATGCAGGCGGTTACGCGCCGACATACGCATGTGATGGTCACACTTCGGACAGACCTCAAGATTACGTTCCAGTTCAGCGCGGTATAAAACCTGACCGCAGCTATCACACTTAGTCCACACACCTTCAGGAATGCTCGCCTTGCGGGTGGGAGTAATGTTGCTTTTAATTCGTTCAATCCAGCTCATTAGGGACCTTTCTGTCTGAACCTGGTTCGATGCCAGTTTTATCTTTGGGGACGCATAATGCCATTTTTGCCCCCAACAGACCATGAATGTTGCACATTAAAACATAACAGCCCGAAACTTTGGATAAAAAAGTGGTCGAACCGCGGAGTTACTTTTTATTTTGCGGCGCGGGCCGCAGCGCGTTTGTGACGGATAATTTCGATGACGCCCGGCAAAATGGAAACCACAATAATACCGACGATCAGCAGCTTAAGGTTATCCTGAACCATCGGGATTGTACCGAAGAAATAACCTGCATAGGTAAAAAGCAGTACCCATAACAGTGCGCCGATCACGTTATAAGCGGCGAAATGACGGTACGACATGTGGCCCATACCCGCAACGAACGGGGCGAACGTTCTGACGATAGGCACAAAACGAGCGAGAATAATGGTTTTGCCGCCATGTTTCTCATAAAACTGGTGCGTTTTGTCGAGATAACTGCGACGGAAAATTTTCGAATTGGGGTTACTGAATAACTTCTCACCGAACAGTCGCCCAATGGTGTAGTTGACCGCATCACCCACAATTGCAGCAATCAACATCAGTACCACCATCATATGGACGTTGAGATCATTAGTCTCCAGAGATGCCAACGCGCCAGCGACAAACAGCAACGAATCACCAGGCAGGAATGGCGTTACCACAAGCCCGGTTTCACAGAACAGAATCAAAAACAGAATGGCATAAACCCAGACGCCGTACTCTGCGACCAGCTCAGCCAGATGCACATCAATATGCAAAATAAAATCGATGAGGAAATAAATCAGGTCCATAATTGCCTATGCCTTGTACTCTTCATTTCTCAGGCTGTAACTGCGTTGGCTACAGCCTGAAATTTTTAGAGCATTATTCTCATTAGTCCGCCAGAAACAGCGGGCCCATTGGCGGTTTTGGAAGATCAAATCGGTCAGGGTAATCTACCGCAACCAGATACAGCCCTTCCGCTTTCGCCGTTGCTGCCGCCAGCGTTCTGTCCTTTGCCGCTAACAGCTCTGCTATCCAACTCTCTGGCTGGTTGTGGGCGCCTACTTCCATCAGGCTACCGACAATATTCCTCACCATATGATGTACAAAGGCATTCGCTTTGATATCTACCACCACATAAGGACCATGTCGCGTGACGTTAATATGCATAACGTTGCGCCACGGCGTTCGGGACTGGCACTGCACCGCGCGAAATGAGGTGAAATCATTCTCGCCCAACAAGCATTGCGCAGCCCGATGCATCCGTTCGGCATCCAGCGGTTCGTAGAAGTGGGTCACACCTTTACTCAACACCGCCGGGCGCAGCCGATGATTGTAGATGATGTAGCGATAACGGCGAGCCGTGGCGCTAAATCGGGCATGAAAATCATCAGGTACAGCTTTAACCCAACGCACGGCGATGTCACCAGGTAAATTCGCATTTACGCCTAATGTCCACGCGGCGTCTTTGCGCTGCGCGGTGGTTTCGAAATGCACTACCTGCCCGGTGCCGTGTACGCCTGCGTCAGTACGCCCGGCGCAGAAGACGGTGATGGGCTCGTTCGCCACCTGGGAGAGCGCCTTTTCCAGCTTCTCCTGCACACTGCGGACTTCGTTCTGCCGTTGCCAGCCGTAATACCTACTGCCGTCGTACTCAATGCCCAGCGCAATTTTATAAACTGGCGGTTGTTGCTGGTCGGACATTAGTACAGATACTCCTGCACCAGTTTCTCGGCGATTTTCACTGCCATCAGTGCGCCGCCAAAGCGAACGTTATCAGCCACCGACCAGAACTGAATTTGCTCCGGCATACCATAGTCATTACGCACGCAACCCACAGAAAGATGCGGAGACCCGGAAGCATCGCCCACCTGAGTTGGGAATTCATTCTCTTCGGAAAGCACAATATCTTCGCCCTGAGTAAAAGCATCACGCGCTTCTTCTGCCGCCAGCGGACGCAGAGCTTCAAAGTTGACCATCTGAGCGTGACCGTAAAATACCGGTGCCTGCACGACGCTTGCCGAAATCATCAGCCCTTCGTCCTGCATGATTTTGCGCACTTCATCGACGATACGACGTTCTTCACGCACGCTACCTTCCCTGTCCGGCAGTAACGGCAGCATGTTGAACGCCAGCTGACGTCCGAAGAAATCTTCTTCGTCAATCGGAATGCCGTTGAGCAATTTCGCACTCTGCCCCGCTAACGCATCGACTGCTTTTTTGCCCTGTGCGGAGGCTGAAATCAGGCTGGTAACGCTAATACGCGACAATCCGCCCTGATCGATTAACGGTTTGAGAGAAGCCAGCAGCTGGCTGGTCAGGCTGTCCGGTACGGCGATGACATTACGGTTACGGTAATCAGCAAGTACAAACGGGTTTACTTCCGGCACCACCAGCGGTACGTCGGGTTCGAGAGCGAACAATCCGCTGCTGTCGATAACCAGGCAGCCTGAGTTGGTTGCTTCTTCAACCCAAGTCGCGGTCGCTTCTTTGCCTGCGACAAAAAACGCCAGTTGCGCCTGCGTCCAGTCAAATTCGGCGGCATCCTGCACGGTGATTGTCTTACCACCAAAGCGCAGATGTTCGCCTGCGCTTTCGTTACGTGCCAGTGCATAAATTTCCCCAACCGGGAACTGACGTTCAGCCAGCGTTTCAATCAGGGCTTCGCCCACAGCGCCAGTTGCGCCCAGGACGGCAATGTTCCAGCCTTCAGACATGGTGGTTTACTCCAGAAAATGCAAAGCTCCCTGCCTATGTTACAGCAGAGAGCATGAAGAAGAGATTAACGAGCCGGATGATGAACGGCGTTAAAACCCAGTTTACACAGTAATGATGCCGCACTGGCGTCATCACAAATCACATACAGAGACGACCATTCGCGGCGCTCAAGGTAATTTTTGCGCAGTTTATCGAACTCACCCGGAATTCCGGCGACTTTACGCAGCGGTGCGTCGTCGCGGCGCACATCATACACCAAATGCACCAGCCTTTTTAGCGTCGGCTGATCGAGCGGACCATGCAGCGTGATGCGGCCAAACTCCGGCGCGGGCAGTAAAGTATCCAACGCCACGTGCTGTTCATGACCAATAAACTTGCTGTAGGCTTCAAACACTTGCGTTGTGCCACGCGCTTTACCTTCGAGGGTATAGCCCGCGATATGCGGCGTGCCGATATCCACTTTTTGCAGCAGCTCAACGTTGAGTTCTGGCTCGCCTTCCCAGACATCCAGCACCACGCTTAACTTCTGACCTTCATTCAGGCAGGTCAGAAGTGCGGTATTATCGACAACGGCACCACGGCAGGCGTTAATCAGAATTGTCCCCGGCTTCAGGCTGCGAATCAGTTTTTCATCCGCCAGATGCCGCGTTTTGTACGGACCATCTTTAAAGAGTGGCGTATGGAAAGTCAGAATGTCTGCTTGCGCGACCAGTTCATCAAGAGGACGGAAATCCCCTTCATCCCCTCGTTCGGCGCGTGGTGGATCGCAAAGTAAGGTTTTGATCCCCCACGCTTCCAGCCGCGCCTGTAACCGTCGCCCGACGTTGCCGACGCCCACGATCCCCACGGTACGCTCGTGCAGTGAAAATCCATCGCGTTCGGCAAGCATCAGCAGTGACGAGAAAACATATTCCACTACCGCAATCGCATTGCAGCCAGGTGCAGCAGAAAAACCAATTCCCGCCTGCTTTAACCACGCTTCATCGACATGGTCCGTCCCCGCGGTCGCGGTGCCAATAAATTTTACCGGTTTTCCTGCCAGCAAAGATTCATTCACTTTCGTGACCGAACGCACCATCAAAGCATCTGCATCATCCAGTTCAGCAACTGGAATTGGACGCCCCGGAACCGCTTTCACCTCCCCCAGACGACTAAATAATTCGCGGGCATAAGGCATATTTTCATCAACAAGGATTTTCACGTTTGTGGTACCTGTATGAGAACGAGAGTTAACCGGACAAGTGTGCCATAATCTCGCGGCCAGGCATACTTGCGATGATTTCAGGTATAAGGATACGTAATGATACAACCAATTTCCGCCCCTCCTGGGCAACCACCGGGTCAGGGGGATAAACTGTCGTCTGGCGCAGGCAATCAGCCTTTATCCAGCTTGCAACGTACAGTGCTGGAAAGTTTGATAACCAAAGTGACTTCGCTGACGCAACAGCAGAGCGCGGAATTGTGGGCCGGTATAAAGCACGACATCGGTCTGCCGGGCGACTCACCGTTACTTTCACGCAATTTTCCCGCCGCAGAACAAAACCTTGCACAACGTTTACTGGCCGCGCAAGAAAGCCATTCTGTCCGCCAGCTTTTGGCGCAATTGAGCGAGTACTTACGGCTGGGGAATAATCGTCAGGCGGTCACAGATTACATTCGTCATAACTTTGGTCAGACGCCGCTGAATCAACTCTCACCGGAGCAATTAAAAACCGTCCTGACGCTGTTACAGGAAGGGAAGATGGTTATCCCGCAGCCGCAACAGCGCCAGGCGACCGATCGCCCTTTGTTACCGGCAGAACACAATACGCTTAAGCAACTGGTGACTAAACTCGCGGCGGCAACAGGAGAACCCAGCAAACAGATTTGGCAATCTATGCTGGAACTTTCTGGGGTAAAAAATGGTGAGTTGATCCCGGCAAAAATGTTTACCCACCTGGTTACCTGGTTGCAGGCACGCCAGGTGTTAAGTCAGCAAAATACACCGACGCTGGAGTCGCTTCAGATGGCGCTAAAACAGCCACTGGATGCCAGCGAGTTGACAGTATTATCGAGCTATGTTGAGCAAAAATATGGCCTTTCTCAGCAATCAGCCCTGACTTCCGCACAGGCCGAGGATATCCTCAACCTGCTTTATCAGCGGCGGGTGAATGGGACTGAACCGCGAGATATTCAACCGTTGCTCAATCCCTTTACGCCATTCATTAACACGATGCAAGAAATGGCCATGCGCCCCAGCCTGTGGATATTGCTGACCGCCATCATCGTGATGCTGGTCTGGTTATTGAGTTAACCACGACGAAATGACAGTATCGTCGCGATAATCCCCAGCACCGCCGATATCGCCCCGGCAAGGAATACCGACGAGTAGCCAAATGTGGTCGCCAGGACACCTGCCAGTGGCCCGGAAACACCGAGGGCGATATCCTGAAACGCTGCATAACCGCCGAGCGCAGTACCGCGAACCTGAGACGGAACGCGCTTAACCACTTCCACACCAAGCGCCGGGAAGATAAGTGAACACCCTGCCCCGGTTAACGCCGCACCAGCTAACGCCACCCACGCGCCAGGCGCTTGCCAGAGCAGCAACAAACCTACTGTTTCGACAAGCAAAGAGACAATCGCCACTTTCACGCCGCCAAAACGGTCTGGCATCCAGCCGAACATCACGCGCATCACGACAAATGCGCCGCCAAATGCAGTGAGTGTAAAACCTGCCATCGCCCATCCTTTGCTGGCAAAGTAGAGCGATACAAAGGTTCCGATAACCGCAAAGCCAACGCCCTGAAGCGCCAGACCAAGACCTGGTTTCCAGATAAGTCCGACAACACTCCACAGCGATGGGCGTTCTCCTGCCATTGCGGGTACTTTGCGTACTGTGCCGTTACAACCCCACGCCAGTAAAGGCAATGCCATTGTCGTAAGCGCCAGTGCGGCAAAACCGAAATGGCTATGAATCAACAAGCCAAGCGGTGCGCCCACCGCCAGTGCGCCATAAATCGCCATCCCATTCCACGACATCACTTTGCCTGAGTGTTTCGGCCCGACAATGCCCAATCCCCAGGTCAAAGCGCCCGTCAGCAACTGGCTTTCGCCAAAACCAAGAATCAACCGCCCGACGACCAGCAGGGCAAATTTAATCGGTGCGGAGACAGGCAAAAGCGCCGCCAGCAGCAACGCGCCGCCAGCCAGACCACAGGCGAACATGCCCTGAAGCGCCGAACGTTTTGCACCATATTGATCGGCCAGTCGTCCGGCGTAGCCACGCGTCAGCACCGTAGCCAGAAACTGAATGCCGACGGCAATCCCGACCATGGTGTTGCCATAGCCCAGTTCATGATGAACAAACAGCGGGATAACCGGCAACGGCAGCCCTACGGTCATGTAGGTTAGAAAAACCGCAAAAGCGATGCGGAAGAGCGAAAAATTGGCAGAAGATCGTGTTTCTGTTTGGCTTACAGCAGTCATGCATTACTCCAGAATGCAGCGCAAGGCGAGGAGTCTCCCCGTCTCATCTCTCTGGTTTTCAGGGTTACGGTGCGTTGGCAGGATTTAACGCGTACGTCTTTTCAGAAGGAAATCGACAAAGCGGGAAGTTTGCCTGGAACAGGCGCCGATTGTCAATGATGTGAAAAAGGGAACCATCGGGTTCCCTTATTCTTTAGTGCCGGAGGCAGCATTGGCGTGTAACGTCGGATGCGACGCTGACGCGTCTTATCCGACCTACTCCGAATTAATCTTTCAGCTTACGCATTACCAGCGTGGCGTTAGTGCCGCCGAAGCCGAAGCTGTTAGACATAACAGTGGTCAGTTCGCGATCGGTCGTTTCGGTCACGATGTTCAGACCCGCAGCCTGCTCGTCCAGCTCTTCAATGTTGATGCTCGGGGCGATAAAGCCGTGTTCCAGCATCAGCAGAGAGTAGATAGCTTCCTGTACGCCAGCAGCGCCCAGAGAGTGACCGGTCATTGCTTTGGTTGCAGAAATCGCCGGGCTCTTATCGCCGAACACTTCACGAATAGCCGCCAGCTCTTTCACGTCACCAACCGGAGTCGAAGTACCGTGGGAGTTCAGGTAGTCGATTGGGGTATCAACACCGTGCATCGCCATCTTCATGCAGCGCACTGCGCCTTCGCCAGACGGAGCAACCATGTCTGCACCATCAGACGTTGCGCCGTAGCCAACGATTTCAGCGTAGATATGAGCACCACGTGCCAACGCGTGTTCCAGTTCTTCGACCACCACCATACCGCCGCCGCCAGCGATAACGAAACCGTCACGGTTAGCGTCATAAGTACGGGAGGCTTTTTCCGGGGTGTCGTTGTATTTAGTAGACAGCGCGCCCATTGCGTCGAATTCGCAGGCCATTTCCCAGCACAGCTCTTCGCCGCCGCCAGCAAACACGATGTCTTGTTTGCCCAGTTGGATCTGCTCTACTGCGTTACCGATACAGTGTGCGGAAGTCGCACACGCGGAGCTGATGGAGTAGTTAACGCCGTGGATTTTGAACGGCGTAGCGAGGCAGGCAGAAACGCCAGATGCCATCGCTTTAGTGACCACATACGGGCCAACCGCTTTCAGGCCGCGCGGGCCGCGCATTGCGTCAGCGCCGAACACCTGAAAACGCGGGGAACCGCCGCCGGAACCTGCAATCAGGCCAACGCGCGGGTTATTCTGGTAAGCTTCCGGGGAGAGGCCAGCATCTGCAATTGCCTGCTCCATAGAAAGGAATGCATAAATGGATGCGTCGCTCATAAAGCGCACAACTTTGCGGTCAATGAGGCCAGTGGTATCCAGTTTTACGTTGCCCCAAACGTGGCTACGCATGCCGGAATCCTTCAGCTCCTGAGAGAAAGTGATCCCTGAGCGTCCTTCACGCAGAGATGCCAGGACTTCCTGCTGGTTATTACCGATGCTGGAAACAATGCCCAGGCCAGTAATCACTGCACGTTTCATTCAATACCTCTGTAAGTCGCACATAGAGTAAGTTTCGAATGCACAATAGCGTACACTTGTACGCCGAACAAGTCCGATCAGCCAATTAATAGAGAAATTTGCGCAGCCTGGCACACATCGCTAAGATCGAGCCACCGCCTGTAAGACGAGTAACTTACGTGAAACACTACGCCATACAACCTGCCAACCTTGAATTTAATGCTGAGGGTACACCTGTTTCCCAAGATTTTGACGATGTCTATTTTTCCAACGATAACGGACTGGAAGAGACGCGTTATGTTTTTCTTGGGGGTAACCAATTAGAGGCACGCTTCCCCTGTCATCCACATCCTCTGTTTGTGGTAGCAGAGAGCGGCTTCGGCACCGGATTAAACTTCCTGACGCTATGGCAGGCATTTGATCAGTTTCGCGAAGTGCATCCGCAGGCGCAATTACAACGCTTACATTTCATTAGTTTTGAGAAATTTCCCCTCACTCGTGCCGATTTAGTGTTAGCGCACCAACACTGGCCGGAACTTGCGCCTTGGGCGGAACAGCTTCAGGCACAGTGGCCTTTGCCCCTGCCCGGTTGCCATCGTTTATTGCTCGATGAAGGCCGCGTAACGCTGGATTTATGGTTTGGCGACATTAACGAACTGACCAGCCAACTGGACGATTCGCTAAATCAAAAAGTGGATGCCTGGTTTCTGGACGGCTTTGCGCCCGCAAAGAACCCGGATATGTGGACGCAAAACCTGTTTAACGCCATGGCGCGTGTGGCGCGTCCTGGCGGCACGCTGGCGACCTTCACATCTGCGGGATTTGTCCGTCGCGGTTTGCAGGAAGCTGGATTCACGATGCAAAAGCGTAAGGGCTTTGGGCGGAAACGGGAAATGCTTTGCGGGGTGATGGAACAAACATTACCACTCCCCTGTTCCACGCCGTGGTTTAACCGTACGGGCAGCAGCAAACGGGAAGCGGCAATTATCGGCGGCGGTATTGCCAGCGCGTTGTTGTCGCTGGCGCTATTACGGCGCGGCTGGCAGGTAACGCTTTATTGCGCGGATGAGACTCCCGCACTTGGTGCTTCCGGCAATCGCCAGGGGGCGCTGTATCCGCTCTTAAGTAAACACGATGAAGCGTTGAACCGCTTTTTCTCTAATGCGTTTACTTTTGGTCGTCGACTTTACGATTTATTGCCCGTTAAATTTGATCATGACTGGTGCGGCGTCACGCAGTTAGGCTGGGATGAAAAAAGCCAGCATAAAATCGCACAGATGCTGTCGATGGATTTACCCGAAGAACTGGCTGTAGCCGTTGAGGCAAATGCGGTTGAACAAATTACGGGCGTTGCGACAAATTGCAGCGGTATTACTTATCCGCAGGGTGGCTGGCTGTGTCCGGCAGAATTAACCCGTAATGTGCTGGAACGGGCGGAACAGAAAGGTTTGCAGATTCGTTATCAGCATCAGTTAAAGGATTTGTCCCGTAAAGATGATGAGTGGCACCTGACATTTGCGGATAATCAGCAGACGATGCATAGCGTGGTGGTACTGGCGAACGGGCATCAAATTAGCCGTTTCAGCCAAACATCGCCTCTGCCAGTGTATTCAGTTGCCGGGCAGGTTAGCCATATTCCAACAACGTCGGAACTGGCGAAGCTGCGGCAGGTGCTGTGTTATGACGGTTATCTCACGCCGCAAAATCCGGCGAATCAGCATCATTGTATTGGTGCCAGTTACCATCGCGGTAGTGAAGATACGACGTACAGTGAAGATGATCAGCAGCAGAATCGCCAGCGGTTGATTGATTGTTTCCCACAGGCGCAATGGGCGACAGACGTCGATGTCAGTGATGAAGAAGCGCGTTGCGGTGTACGTTGTGCCACACGCGATCATCTGCCAATGGTGGGCAACGTGCCTGATTATGACGCAACTCTCGCGGAATATGCGTCACTGGCGGAACAGAAAGATGAAGCGGTAAGCGCGCCGATTTATGACGATCTGTTTATGCTTGCAGCTTTGGGTTCGCGTGGTTTGTGTTCTGCCCCACTGTGCGCCGAAATTCTGGCGGCACAGATGAGTGAAGAACCGATTCCGATGGATGCCAGTACGCTGGCGGCGTTAAATCCGAATAGGTTATGGGTGCGGAAGTTGTTGAAAGGTAAAGCGGTTAAGGCGGGGTAATCTGCTTTGGCATGGTTTGTCGGATGCGGCGTAAACGCCTTATCCAACCTCGTGTGACCTGTAGGCCTGATAAGACACTGTAAGCGTCGCATCAGGCATGGTGCCCCCAATGTCGGATGCGGCGTAAACGCCTTATCCGACCTCGTGTGACCTGTAGGCCTGATAAGACACTGTAAGCGTCGCATCAGGCATGGTGCTCCCAATGTCGGATGCGGCGTGAACGCCTTATCCGACCTACGTGTGACCTGTAGGCCTGATAAGACGCGATAAGCGTCGCATCAGGCATGGTGCTCCAGACGCCGCAACTTACTGCTGTGACGCCTGCTGAAACAGGTGTTCCCACATATCGGTTACCAGCGCCTGGTCACGCGGCGACAATTCACCGGCACCAATGGCTTTTTCCAGACTCTGGCTAACGGTCGTATGCACCGCCTGAGCGGAGTGGTCATCACCACTTTCCAGTTCTGCGATGGCTAATGTCAGGTGGCCACGCAAATATCCACTGGCAAACAACTCATCATCACTGGCATGGTCAACCATACCGTCGATTAATGCCAGAATGCGTGATTCAAACTCCGCGATCATCTTCTTTCCTCATTGTAAAACGTGGCGCTGGCTTCAGTTGAGCTCTTCCGGCCACGGGAATTGTTCCGCCGTAAGTTCCGGCGTGTGATAATAATTTTGTAATGCTTTTATTAAGCGTGCCGGGCGTTCCGGAATGCCATTTGTCAGATAATCCATCACCTGCGCATGTACACGCCGTTGAAACACCACGCGATCCGGTTCGAAGTCGCCTTCCAGATTGTCGCAACTGACGTTAAACGGATATCCCGCCGCCACGCAGAACAACCAGTCCAACGCCTGCGGCTTCACTTCAACATCTTCAAACTGACTTTGCGTTTGGGCATCGCGTCCGTCCGGGCAATACCAGTAGCCGAAATCAACCAGTTCACGGCGTGCTTTCCCGGCAATACACCAGTGCGAAATCTCGTGGATGGCGCTGGCGTAAAAGCCATGAGCGAAGACGATTCGGTTATACGGTACTTCCGCATCAGCAGGAAGATAGATCGGTTCGTCGTCGCCTTTAATCAGACGGGTATTAAATTCATCGGCAAAGCAGCCATTAAAAATTTCAATCAACTGCTCGTAGTGGTGTGTACTGTTCATTAGTTCATCCCCAACCAGTGGAGGATCTCCTGTCCGTGGCTATCATAAAGTAATTTGGCACTCATCACCGCCGAGACAATAACGATCATCGGGCGGATCAGCTTTTGTCCTTTGCTCAACACCAGTCTTGAACCCATACGCGCGCCGAGGAACTGCCCCACCAGCATCACGAACCCTGTCGCCCAAATCACTTTGCCGCCGAGAATAAACAGCAGCAAACCGCCGATGTTTGACGTTGCGTTGAGTAATTTGGCGTGAGCCGTGGCTTTGGCAAGGTTGAATCCGCACAGCGTAACGAAAGCCAGTGCGTAAAACGAACCGGCTGCCGGACCAAAGAATCCGTCGTAAAAACCGACGCAACCACCGGCAATTAACGCGAAAGGTAGGCCGTACATCCGGCGCTGGCGATCTTCTTCTCCCAGTTTTGGCATCAGCAAAAAATAGAGGCCGATACAAATCACCAGAATGGGCAAAATCTGCCGCAGGACATCAGCCTGAACATATTGCACCAACAATGCGCCGCTCATTGAACCGACAAAGGTCATGGCGATATTGAGTTTCTGATCGCTTAAGCTGACTACTTTGCGGCGAATAAAATAGATAGTGGCGGAAATAGAGCCACCGCAGGCTTGCAGTTTATTGGTTGCCAGCGCGTTAGCCGGAGACATCCCCGCCGCCATCAATGCCGGAATGGTGAGTAACCCACCGCCACCGGCAATCGAATCGATAAATCCCGCCAGCATGGCGACAAAAAAGAGAACACCCAGCAGTAGCGGGGAGACCATAAACAGGCTATTAAACGTTTCCATTAGATCACGTGCTCATCCAGTAGCGCCTGGCAGGAAGGCGGCAACGGAGGCGGTGTCTTCTTCTCAGGCTTGGTTGTTCCTGGTTTCGGTGGTTCAAACCAGCTTTGCAGTTCTGCCCCGCAACCATCGCCCGGCGGTGGTAAAGGTTGGTCCTCACACTCCAGGCTATCGGCAGGACAACGTAATCGTACATGCATATGCGCACGATGCTGGAACCAGGGTCTCACTTTACGCAACCAGTCGCGATCGGTGCCTGCATCAAGGCAAAGTTGTTGTTTAATCGCCGGATTAACAAAAATGCGGGTGACGTCTTTGTCCTGTGCGGCGAGTTTGATCAGGCTGAAAATTTCCGGCTTCCACAGCGTGGGAACGACACGCTTGCCATCACGGGAAACCAAATCTAATGCCTGCGGGCGCAAGAGTTGCGCGGAGGTCCAGCGTGTTTTCGGCAGTTGCAGGAAGATATCGACATCCAGTCCGGTCTGGTGGCTGGCGTGACCGCCGTTAAAACGCCCACCAGCGGGCATTCCCATATCGCCAATCAGCACCGTACCCATGCCCAGATTGTTCACCTGGCTACTCAGACGCTGGATAAACATCACCAGATCCGGGTGACCGAAATAGCGACGCTGATCGGTACGCATCACCTGATAATGTTCGGACTGTATCGGCAGCGTGTCAGCGCCAACGATACAACCATTAGAAAAACTGCCTATCGATTGTGCGCTACCCGGCACAGGTTGGGTTATTTTTTGCCATGGCGTCGCTGCCAGGCTGGCGCTACTGGCAAGCAGAGCCAGCAGCGCAATCGCGGTTTTGTTCATGTTTTACCAGCGTGGAATATCAGTCTTCACATCGGCATTTTGCGCCCGTTGCCGTAACAAGTGATCCATCAAAACGATCGCCAGCATCGCTTCAGCGATCGGCACCGCACGTATCCCGACACAAGGATCGTGACGGCCTTTGGTGATCATCTCAACTTCTTCGCCAAAGCGGTTGATCGTGCGCCCAGGCACAGTAATGCTGGAGGTCGGTTTCAGCGCCATATGAGCAATGATTTGTTGCCCGCTGCTGATGCCACCAAGAATGCCGCCTGCGTGGTTGCTCTGAAAACCGTCTTTGGTGATTTCGTCGCGGTTCTGGCTACCGCGCAGCGCCACCACGTCAAAACCATCGCCAATTTCCACACCTTTCACCGCGTTGATGCTCATCAGCGCATGGGCGATGTCGGCATCCAGGCGATCAAAGACCGGCTCGCCAAGTCCGGCGGGGACGCCACTGGCAATAACGGTCACTTTCGCACCGATGGAGTCGCCCTCTTTTTTCAGCGCACGCATCAGTTCATCTAAGGCGTCGATTTTGTCCGGGTCCGGGCAGAAGAACGGATTTTGCTCGACCTGCGACCAGTCTTTGATTTCCAGCGGAATGTCGCCCATTTGGGTCAGGCAACCGCGAATCTCAATGCCAAATTTCTCTGCGAGATATTTTTTGGCAATCGCCCCTGCCGCCACGCGCATGGCGGTTTCGCGGGCGGAAGAACGTCCGCCGCCGCGATAATCGCGCAGGCCGTATTTTTGTTCGTAGGTGTAATCGGCATGGCCCGGACGGAAAACATCCTTAATCGCACTGTAATCCTGAGAACGCTGGTCGGTGTTTTCAATCAGCAAGCCAATGCTGGTGCCGGTGGTAACGCCCTCAAAAACGCCGGAGAGAATTTTGACCTGATCCGGCTCACGTCGCTGGGTGGTATAGCGCGATGTCCCAGGGCGACGACGGTCGAGATCGTGTTGCAGATCCGCTTCCGTGAGCGGAATTCCTGGCGGAACACCATCGACGATACAGCCGAGCGCCAGCCCGTGCGATTCGCCGAAGGTGGTTACGCGAAAGAGTTGTCCAATTGTGTTTCCAGCCATCACGGCTCCGTTATTGTTGTGTTTGCGTGTTTACTTAATCTTTATAAATCGCGAAATGTTCTCGTGCGGCAATAAGCTGCTCTTTGGTGAGCATAAACACACCATCACCACCGTTATCAAACTCCAGCCAGGTGAACGGAACATCCGGATATTGTTCCATCAGATGTACCATGCTGTTGCCGACTTCACAAATCAGCACGCCATCATCTGCAAGGTAATCTGCCGCGTTACCGAGGATGCGACGCGTCAGTTTCAGGCCGTCAGAACCAGACGCCAGTCCAAGTTCCGGCTCATGACGATATTCGTTTGGCAGGTCGGACATATCTTCCGCATCGACATACGGCGGGTTAGTGACGATCAGGTCGTACTGCACTTTCGGCAAATCACGGAACAGATCGGAACGAATCGGAATGACGTTGTGGATCAGACCATGTTCTTCGATGTTTTGTTCGGCTACCGCCAGCGCGTCGGGAGAGATATCCACCGCGTCGACTTCCGCTTCCGGGAAGGCATAAGCGCAGGCAATAGCTATGCAGCCACTACCGGTACACATATCCAGAATATGTTGCGGTTGCTTGCTGATAAGTCCGGCAAATTTATTGTTGATCAGTTCACCAATCGGCGAGCGCGGCACCAGCACGCGTTCATCGACGTAAAATTCATGGCCGCAGAACCAGGCTTTGTTGGTCAGGTAGGCTACCGGAATGCGTTCGTTGACGCGACGGATCACGCGCTCAACAATACGGTGTTTTTCGCTGGAGGTCAGGCGGGCGTTGCGCATATCTTCCGGAATATCCAGCGGCAGGTAGAGCGACGGCAATACCAGTTGCACTGCTTCATCCCACGGGTTATCGGTGCCGTGACCGTACCAGATATTTGCCGCGCTGAAGCGGCTAACCGACCAGCGCAACATGTCCTGAATGGTTTGCAGCTCATTTACTGCTTCATCAACGAAAATTTTATCCACGTATTCCTCCAGGGCATGGTCGCATTAATTTCGGCGGCTAGTTTGCCATGAAGATGACGATAAATCAGCATTCACGCGGCGATGACGCAGGAAAATTATGTTTTGACCGATCGATTGCGCTACGAGTCGGGTAAACTGTAGGAAAATTAAAATAGAGATGCATAAATGAAAAAGAAAACAACACTCAGCGAGGAGGATCAGGCACTGTTTCGCCAGTTGATGGCGGGCACTCGCAAAATTAAGCAGGACACGATTGTCCATCGTCCACAGCGTAAAAAAATCAGCGAAGTGCCGGTCAAGCGGTTGATTCAGGAGCAGGCTGATGCCAGCCATTATTTCTCTGATGAGTTTCAGCCGTTATTAAATACTGAAGGTCCGGTGAAATATGTCCGCCCGGATGTGAGCCATTTTGAGGCAAAGAAACTGCGACGCGGTGATTATTCGCCGGAGCTGTTTTTGGATTTACACGGTCTGACGCAGCTTCAGGCCAAACAAGAGTTAGGCGCGTTGATTGCCGCCTGCCGCCGCGAACATGTGTTTTGCGCCTGTGTGATGCATGGGCACGGTAAGCATATTTTGAAGCAACAAACACCGCTATGGCTGGCACAGCATCCGCATGTCATGGCATTTCACCAGGCACCGAAAGAGTACGGCGGCGACGCGGCGTTACTGGTGTTGATTGAAGTGGAAGAGTGGCTGCCGCCGGAGTTGCCCTGAATATTCAGAGGCGAATGGGTTTTACCGTTTCGCCTTAAATACGGAGATCGAATGCCGGATGCGGCGTAAACGCCTTATCCGGCTTATGCACTACTTGCTACAGCATATTCAGTATGTACTGGAACCGGCAGGTGGAATCTATCGGTTGTTCTGCGGTGGTATCAACTCGCAGATTCATATCGTGCAGTTGCCTGTCGGTAATAGGATGTGCCACGGGTGTTACCGTCACGTTTGCATTATCACAACCGGAAAATGAAAAGGACATCTGCTGAGCCACGAAGCGACAATAAGCACCGTCTTCATCGAACTTGCTGCCGTCGCATAGCTTGCCATCTTTCATCAGGAAGGTGGGAAGCGTTTGTTCAATAACCTGCCCGTTAGACTGCAACCGCACCACTTTGTCGTGAACAACACGATCCTGATTCCATGACACATCATAAGGTTCCAGAGGAACCGCACCGCAAACGGAAATCACCGTCTGAGGGCCGAAGTATTCATACCACACAAAACTTATGCGCGATCGGCTGGTAATCTTGGTTGAGACAATCCAGGGACATCCGCCTAATGTACCATCCACAGTAATGGTCAACGGTTCACTATAACATTCGAGCATATTAGATACGTCATGGATACCAGGACAATTTGAAAGATCGGTATCATAGGCTTCGTTAAATACAAGACCTGGTGGTGTTACGCCTGCTGGGCCGCTCCATTCCTGAACGGGAACTGGCCCCGTCTTAGAGACATAGCCAGACTGATAGTATTTGCCATAATAGACGCCAGTCGTTGTCGCCACAGTCAGTTCAACCTGTATTTGCGTGTTCCAACTATAACCACCGTAATAGACCATGACCTTCTTAAATGTTTCCGCCTGTACGGAAGGAAGTAAAAGCAGCGACAAAATGAAACCCAGCAGTAAGCGCATTTTTTTCATCTTAAATATACTCAAAAGTTGCAGTCAGGCTGGCGGTGAAATCACCGATCGTGACATCTCGCCCGCTTTTCGCCTGGATCCAGGCCCTGAAATTAATGTCATTGTTGCCGTCGCTTAGCGTAAATCGCGCGCCAGTCGGGTCGTTAATCGGCACCCGCACACCATCAGTCATTTCCATACCAATCCCCACGCCCTGGGCAATTGATGTGTTATCCAGCGCCAGAAAACCCGGCTGTTCGCTGTCTTCCGTGCCCGTGAGGGTCACTTTCACTGCGTATCCCGTCGGCCCCTTACAATCTTTTAATCTGAAAACCACCGGGACACGGCCAGATTCTCCTGCCACCATGAGATCCTGGCGGCTGACGGTAGGAAAATGGACTTCTGCCAGATTCGCCCCGTCAACCACCAGCGTGCAGGAACGGCTTAACAGGTTGCCGTAAAAGTGCAGGTTGTTATCCACCGCCAGTGCGCCTGGGCTACCTGTCAGCAGCAACCCAGCCAGCAGCGCGTAGCCGGGTGAATGTGTACTTACTGTCTTCATTGATAATCCACCCGTAATGTGGCGTAAGCAGAAAACGTGGTGTCGCTCAATACCGCATCACTCGCTTTCACCGGTACAGCCTCCAGCTTCGGCTTTTGCGTAAAATCAGTGGCGTTAATTGTGAGCGGCGTATTCAGCTGAAAACGCTGACCATCGTGCTGAAGTTCAATCCCGAAGCCGGGAACGTCAGTTTCGATTGCCGAGTCGTTGTACGCGGTTTGCGTGCCGGTCCAGGTGAGGGTCATCTCCCAACCGGGATCGCGTTTTTCAGAGTCGCAGCTCAGGTCGTATTGCACTTCCTTGCGACCATAATCACCATTGATGCTGTCGATAATGAGATCGCGAAATTCCACTTCAATAGTCTGCCCACCGCTGATGATGCAGGCAGGCGGTGCCACCAGCGTGCCGTGGAAGGTGATGTCATCTTCAGCCGCCAACGCAATGCCACCGCAAGCGCAGAGTAAAAGAATCGAGAGTTTTTTCATTGGTAATCCACCACCATCGTCATGCTGGCGTTAAATTCCGCAGGCGTAAGCTGCACCCCGCTCTGTTTTACCGGCACGGCTTTCAATACTGGCTGCCTGTTAATATTGAAATCGGTCCAGTTGTTTTCGCCTACCGTAAACAGAGAGTTATCAGCACCGTTTTCAATGCGGATACCGAGACCTGGAATTTCCGTAGCCATGACCGTTTCCCCGTTAATGACGGTGGTGGTGCCTTTAAGCTGCATACGTAAGTCATCGACGCCGGACGTTTTGTTGCCGCAGTTCAATGTATAGAGCGCGTCAGCGGTGCGGTAATTAGTGCCATTAATGTCTTTAATGTGCACATCACCAAACTCAACATTGCTCCCCTTCACGGAACAAGGCGGCGGCGCATCCACCAGAATGCGCAACGTTAATTGCACTTGCTTGATGTCCCCTGCAACAGCATTGCCCATCAGCCAGGCGTTCAGCAGAAAGATACCCGCTCCCAACAGAAACGTATGTTTCATAAAACTCTCCTGGCATCAGCCTTTACGGCTCTGCTCTGCATCTACCTGGCAACTATTACCATTGCACTTGAAGATCAGCGGCAATCGGGCACCATAGTCGTTGACGTAAGTCAGCACCGGCACACTGTCCATCTTCACATTCAGCGGCGCAGACGTTTTCGGCGACATCACCAACGGCGTAAACCCGGCCGACGGATTGCCATTTTTCTGGGTACTGGCGTTGCTGATAATCACGTAATACGGCGTTGGGTTATTGACGGTGAAGGCCTGCCCATTGCGGGTTAAGGTCACCTTGTGCTGCCACGGATCTCTCATATTGATTTCGGCTAGCGCCTTCGGTCGCCAGAACAGTTTGATGCGCGTTTGCAGCGCAATTTGCAGGGTGTTGGGTTTGTTCGACTTTGGCGGTATCTCACGCACGTTAAAGTAGAACATGCTCTCACGGTCAGCGGGCAATTTGTTGATATCCGGCATTCCCTGGACTTTTACCTGACCGTTCATCATCGCATCAATACGCTGTACTGGTGGCAGTACCGTCAAAGGTGAGCTGATTTTGTTGCCCTTTTCGTCTTCTATCCAGCTTTGCGCCAGGTACGGCAGCTTAGGGTCATTGTTGCGCAAAGTGACGCTGATGGATTTGTCGCTTTCGTTGAAAATCAAGCGAGTGCGGTCGGGCGTCACCGACGCGTGAGCGGCAAAACTGGCGGCGATCGCCAGCGCCGGAACAACCATTTTTGCTGTATTAGTCAGAGTAAACATGGATCATTCCTTAATCACATTATTGGTTTATTGAAATTGAGGTTGGCGCTGCGGTGGGTGTCACCTGCTGCGTCTGTTCCTGAATCATCGGTTTGATTTCCGCCGGAGTGGCGGGCACCGCTGCACTTTTTTGCTGGCAGGGCAGTAACAGGCCGTTGAACAAATCGGCAGGCAGCGGGTCCGGTAGCGAGATCTCACAGTGAGGCACCCCATTCCACGAAACGCGCATACGTTCGCCAGCTTTTACGCCTGCAAGGTAAACATTGCCGTCGTCATCAACCAGACCGACCTGTTGGTCATGTTCGTTTTTCACTTCTGCACCAAATGGCGGATAACTGCCATCGCTCAGGCGCAGCACAGCCATCGCCTTTTGCCCACTGATAACGGCAAATTTACGATAGCCAATCGCCCCTTCGGTCAGCGTCGCCTGTACCACTGACTGAGTGGCTTCGGCGTCTTCGGGCAGTTTAGTCAGGTCGATGTAGGCCTGGTTGCGGTAGTAGTTATTGACGTCCGCAACGACTGCTTTACCGAACATGTTGGTGTAAACCGCCGATCCATTACCTTCAACCGGCACGTCCGGGACACCATCCGCGTCAATCAGCAGGCGTGTGCCGCCCATGTTTTGTATGCGGTGCAGAGCGCCGCCGTGCGCGGTCAGCGTGGCTCCGCCTTGCAGCGACAACCCGGCAGAGGTGTATTGCCCTTCATGGTAGTTAGCGCTAAGGTCCACGCGCGCCATTGAACCGTCATGGCTGTAATAGCCATCGACACTGGAGTGATTTTCGCTGGTGCCAACGTTTATCTGATAATGACTGGCATCATCAACACGGCTGAAATACCCCACCTGACTACTGTCTGAACCACTGCCGTAGTTGCCGTTGTAACTCACGGTGCTGTTGTCGCCCCACGGCATACTTAATGAGATATAGACGCCTTTATCGGCACTGTTGTCATACTCGTAGCGATAACCGGTCAGGGAGATACTCATGTTACGAATGCTGCCCATATTGAAATAGTGGGAGAGCATTACGTTGTAGTTGGTCTGTTCCTCGCGATCCCAGTAGGTATGGCGCGTATAGTTCAGATAAATAGAAACCCCGATATCTCTGAAGTTCTGGTTATAAGTAGCGGTGTACATCTCTTTATCGTTGCCAGAACGCACCATATCGCTGTCACTGGCGTCCAGATACTCGCTCATGGTCATAAAGTTCTCTTCCGAGAAGCGGTATCCGGCGAAGGTGACGCGGCTGTTTAACTCATCAAAATCTTTAGAGTAACTGACACGGAAAGAGTTACCGTCGAGTGTGCTTTTTCCATAAGCGGTCGAATCGTCAAGCCGGGTATGTGAGTGGGTGATATCAAACGCCATCGCCCCGAGAACAGAGAGGTCGCGTCCAACACCAAGCGCAGCAGACTGATAATTTTCATCACCCAGCGCCCCGCCGTACAGCGACCAGCCGTTGGCGATCCCCCAGGAGGCTTCGCCACCGGAGAAGAATCCGCCTTGCACATGGTGTCCCCACTCCTGCGGACGCCCCATCATCACTTTGTAACGCACCTGGCCGGGGCGCGTCAGGAACGGCATGGAGGCGGTGCTGATGTCATATTCCTGCACCTGCCCGTTCAGTTCTTCAATGCGTACGTGCAGTGTACCGGAGGTAAATTCGCCAAGATCCTGAATACGGAATGGTCCGGCAGGCACCTGTGTTTCATAGATAACATGCCCTGCCTGGCTGACGGTGACTTTCGCTGCCGTATGCGCCACGCCGGAAATATCCGGGGCATAGCCGCGCAGGTTCGGCGGCAACATTTGATCGTCGGTGCTGATGCTACCGCCAATATAGTTAAAGCCATCGAAAATATCGGAGTCGAGGTAGTCTTCGCCCAACGACAGTTTGGCTTTCAGGCTCGGTAACGCGCGCCATGCGTAGTAACGACTCCAGTCCCAGTTTTTCTCAGTGCTGTTGTCAGTTTCTTCATCGTTACTGCGGGTATGCTGATAATCGCTCTGCCAGTCGGCTCGCAGGCGCCACGGCCCGAGGTTAACCCCAACCGTACCGTTGCCGCTGATGTCGTTGCTGTCATCACCGCCATTCTCTTCGTGTCGGGTTTGAGCGTTGATGCTGTAATCGGCAACTAAACCGGAAATGCCATCATCCCAGCGCGAAGGCGGGTCCCAGTCTACATCGCTATATTCAAGATAAGCCTGCGGCAGGGTGATTAATAATGCGGACTGGCTTAAATCAGCACGAATTTCCAGACCTTCAAGTTGGCCTGGTTTAAGACACTGACCGTCGTGAGCCCATTGCAGATTTTGCGCAATGTCTTCTTTAAAACCGAGTTGCGCCATCAGTTCTGGCGGCAGGCAGGCATAAGTTTTATTTTTATCGTTTTCTGACGCATACCAGTAAATATCATATTCATCGGGTAACGGTTGTTTATTTACCTGAACCTGTAAATTATATTTTCCCGGTTCAACATACCCCTGGCTGGCAAAACGCTTCAGATCGATCTTTGTATCGCCTTTTAATTCCAGAAAACGGGAATCAAACTGAATATCTTCCTCAGCCCAGGCATTGATATGGCATCCAGATATTGCCACTGCAACGCACCAGGGAAGCGCCCGTAAGCGGAAAAGGGAATGGTCAGGCATACACGTATTCATCCGTGATTATGTAAAACGCTAAAAACCCTCATAGCATTACTGCTATGAGGGGGAAATACCTTAGAGATAGGTAATCTGGAAGGTGGTATTGGCTTCAAAACCACCCAGATCAGGTGCATCTGCAGCACCGACCAACCAAGCTTTAAAGTTTAAAGTTTGCTTCGCTTTGCCTTTGGTTGTTGCTGAATCTTTTACGATCTGCTGGTCGATGCCTACGCCACTTTTGTATGAGGTTCCTTGTTTATCGCCAATCGCCAGGCTCACGTTATTAAACGCAGCACCGGTATCGGTATTGAAAATAGTGTAGTAATTACCGCTATTCGCTGCGGAAACCGTACCAGTGAAAGTTGTGGTCATGGTAGTTTGAGTATCAAACACGCAATCTTGCAGATGGATCTGGAAATCTTTCGGTGTGGTAGTCCCGTTGTTTTTCAGTTTTTCCGCACCGATATTACCCATATCCACTTCCAGTTTGTGATCGTCTGGAACGATAGAGCAAACGGAATCTTCAATGGTGCCGTAAAAACGTGCAGTACCGTTGTTACCTTCTGCGAAAGAAGATGTTGAAGTGAACGCACCCATTACCATTGCCGCTGCAATAGCAGTTTTTACAAACTTACTCATTATTTGTCCTTAAACCATAAATAATTAGAATATAAACTAACTGAAATATTGACGATGAAGTCCCTCAATCTTTCTTCAGTAGCTTTTAACCAACCATTGAATAGGATTCCTGATCCATAAAATACGGGTTGCACGAGATGATATTCTTTGGCGTGGCGGCAATGATGATATTTTAATGAGATTGATTCAATTTAAATTTACTAACAACACCATGTAGAATTTTTTAAACAATTGACAAGGCAAATAATGTTTTGAGATTTCCCTCAAAGAATAGCATATTTTTTCATCACTATGATAAAAAACACTTTAACTCATGAATAAGCGAGAACACAAAACAATCAAAAACAAATATGGCAATTGTGATTTTAATTTTCCGAGGATATAATATTAATCACTCTGAATTAATATTATATCAAGACCCCAAAATACCCAATCCATAATTTCATCTATTGTTTTTTAACACATCTTTGCGAAAGATAATAACCTATGAAAAAAAGCAACAATTATTTCTATATGTAACTTTATGCAAATAAAAAACGATTCAGCGATAAAGAGAAACAATTTGTTGTTCATGGAAGGTCTATTAAACGCATTTTAATAGCAATGATTTCAATATAGTACACAAAACTAAGGCCCGACAGCTTACGCCAGCGGGCCTTACACGTTCATATCAAATTGCTTTTGCCATCTTCAGATTACACGGGCTCATTTGCCAGTTAAATTCGCCTTTTCCGCTTTCATCAAGCGTTACGCTGGCAATGGCTGAAGTGGTAAACATAGGCGGCGTTTCGCCCGGACATAATTCGGCAACCAGATAACCGACTAAGGGTAAGTGAGAGATAACCAGTACCGACCCGACTCCCTCGTTGGCCAATGCCTGAAGATAAGCACTAACCAGACCGACATCGCCGCAGGGCGTCAATTCTGGCAGAACTTCGACACTGGAGGGCAGATCCATACAAGCACCTACGACATCCAGAGTTTGCTCGGCTCGCAGGAACGGGCTCACCAGAACACGTTCGACTTCCACTTTTTGACCTTTCAGCCAGTTCGCCATCAGGCGAGATTCGTCACAACCGTTAGTGGTCAGAGGACGAACCGAATCACTGGCGGCATCGAGGGCTGCGTCGCCGTGACGCATGATAAAAACTTGCATATTGCACCGCTTTTGTTAACCAGATTCGCCCGCCTTTTTTCATCTGAAACCAGAGAAACAAGGCGGTGGCCGGCATTGTGCCTTATCCATTCACCGAATGAAACGCTGTTTTTTACCTCAATGGCGTAAGTATAGTCAATATCTGTTTACATTTTGACCAACACTCCGCCATTCAGCGCGGATTCATATAGCTTTGACCTTCTTATTGCAGGTCAGTTGCAGTTGTTTTCCAAAAACTTTCCCCCTGCTCGCTCATCTCGACTAAACGCTCGCAAGGGGTAAAACGAGAACCATACTGTGTGGTCAGTCGCTGCATTATTGCAACCACTTCCCCCGCGCCGAGAGCATCGATATAGCGGAATGGCCCACCAAGAAACGGCGGAAAACCAATACCAAATACCGCGCCAATATCTCCGTCACGCACACTTCGAATAACCTGCTCGTCCAGACAACGTACTGCTTCATTCAGCATCAACATCACGCACCGTTCAGCAATCTGCGGTGCGGACAATCTCCCCTGCCCTTGCGCGCCAATCAGCGGGTAAATAGCGGGATCGACCTGTTTTTTGCTTTTACGCCCTTTCTGACCATAAAGATAGAAACCCCGGCCATTTTTTCTGCCTTTGCGATCGTCGTTCAAAATTGAAGAAACAACATTTGCAGGCGCGCTAAAACGTTCTCCATAAGCTGCTTCCAGTACAGGAATAATTTTAGTCCCGGTGTCGATTCCTACCTCATCCAAAAGTTGGATTGGCCCTACCGGAAAACCAAATTTCACCAGCGCGGCATCAATGTGCTCTACCCGCTCGCCTTCGGTCAACATGCGGATAGCTTCATTGATGTAAGGCGCTAAGATGCGATTGACGTAAAATCCGGCTTTGTCACGCACGACAATTGGCGTTTTACCCTGTTTTTTTGCCAGTTTTACCGTGGTGGCGATAGTTTGCGCCGATGTTCCTGCATGAGGAATGATCTCCACCAGCGGCATTTTTTCTACCGGACTGAAGAAATGCAGACCGATAACTTGCTCTGGTCGCGTGGCGTGGGCGGCAATATCGCCAATCGGTAAAGATGAGGTATTAGAAGCAAAAATGGTATGAGCGGCGCAGTTTTGCTCAACTTCTGCCACCATCTTTTGTTTTAATTCGAGATTTTCAAATACTGCTTCAATAATCAGATCGCGATGAGCAAAGCCGCGATAATCCGTCGCCCCCGAAATCAGCGCCAGCTGTTTGTCGCGTTCACTGGCTTTGAGATGTCGGCGGCGCACTTTACTCTCCAGCTGATCCCAACTGTATTTCAGCGCATGATTAATCCCCTGAGCGTTGATATCTTTAATTCGTACCGGCAGACCCGCTTTACAGGCAGTGACGTAAGCAAT
Source organism: Escherichia sp. E4742 (assembly GCF_005843885.1). Classification (NCBI taxonomy): domain Bacteria; kingdom Pseudomonadati; phylum Pseudomonadota; class Gammaproteobacteria; order Enterobacterales; family Enterobacteriaceae; genus Escherichia; species Escherichia sp. E4742. The sequence continues at coordinate 390,604 of NZ_CP040443.1, forward strand.
ACCGCCGCCCATCAAGCCGCCGCCTAAAATCCCCACGCTGTTTAATGGCGCAGGAGCAGCATCACTGCCGGGATCTTTCTTCACTTCCGTACTGGCAAAAAAGATATTACGCAGAGCCTGCGATTGTGACGTCATCGCCAGTTCGCCAAACGCCCGTGCTTCAGCGTCATAGCCGCTACTGGTGCCCTGCGCTAACCCTGTTTCGATAACCTCAAGAATACGTTTTGTCGCCGGGTAGTTGCCCTGGGTTTTCTGTTCTGTTTTTTTGCTTACCATTTTGAATAACAGCGCACGACCTAATGGCCCCGCCATCACACGTTCACGAACCGGGAGAGTCCGCGACACCGGACGCTCCTGCTTCGCCAGCTCTACAGCGGCTTCCAGTAAAATGGAGTGCGGAACGACATCATCCACCAGCCCCAGCTTTAACGCCTGCTTTGCCCGGAGTTGTTTACCGGTGAGGATCATCTCTAATGCTGTGCTGACGCCGATCAGGCGCGGTAAACGCTGGGTGCCGCCTGAACCGGGTAACAATCCAAGTTGTACTTCCGGCAAGCCGAGCACCGTTTTAGGATCGTCAGAGCAGACGCGACCGTGGCACGCTAATGCCAGCTCCAGCCCGCCGCCCAGGCAAGCGCCGTGAATGGCGGCAATAACCGGAACGGGCAAGGCATGAATTTCCGCCATCAACTGTTGCCCCTGCCGCGCCAGGGCTTCCGCTTCTTGCGCCGTTTTGCAGTTGCCGATCATGTTGATGTCCGCACCGGCAATAAAGTTGTCCGGTTTCGCGGAGATAAACACCACGCCGCGCAGATCTTTATTTTCGCGGAGTTGCTTAATAATGGCGCGCACCTGCGAGGCAAACTCCGCCTTCAGGGTGTTCATTTTCTCGCCAGGAACATCAATGGTGATGACGGCAATGTTGTCCAGACGCATATTGAGGGTAAATGCTGATGCCATTTCCATTATTCCGCCTCCAGAACCATTGCTGCGCCAAGCCCACCGGCAGCACAGGCAGTCACTAAACCAAATCCACCGCCACGACGGCGAAGTTCATGCAATGTCTGGGTTATCATTCGCACGCCGGTCGCTGCGAAGGGATGCCCATAAGCAATCGAACCGCCAAGTACGTTAAATTTGCTATCATCCACTTCACCGGTGGCATGAGCACGCCCCAGCACGTCGCGGGCAAAACGTTCACTGCCGAGCAACTGAATATTCGCCAACGTCTGGGCGGCAAAGGCTTCGTGCATATCAATCAATGTCAGATCGCTCATCGTCAAACCGGCACGTTCCAGCGCCAGCGGCGTTGACCAGGCTGGACCAAGCAACATGTCCTGCCAGACATCTATCGCGGTAAATGCATAACTGCGCAGATATCCCAGCGGCACCAGCCCTAATTCTTTCGCCCGCGATTCGGTCATCAGGATCACCGCCGCAGCGCCATCGGTCAGCGGCGTGCTGTTTGCCGCCGTTACCGTTCCGTGTTTGCGATCAAACGCCGGACGCAGCTTTGCGTAATCGGCAAGCGTGGAATTACCGCGAATATTATTATCTTCCGCGAACGGTTGTTTATAAGGAGGGATAAAGGCGGTCATCACTTCTTCTTTGAGTTTACCTTCCGACCACGCCTGAGCGGCTCGCTGATGCGAACGGTGCGCTAATGCATCTTGTTGTTCGCGGGTGATGCCATAGGTTTTCGCCATTTGTTCGGCGGTGTCGCCCATCCGTAATCCGGTGGAATACTCCGCTACCGCAGGCGGTACGGGCATTAAGTCACGCAAACGCAGGCGAGAAAAGAGTTTCAGCCGTTGGCTCATCGTGCGGGCTTTGTTGACATCAACCAGCACGCGCGCCAGCTTTTTACTAACGCCAATCGGCAATACCGACGAGGAATCTGCCCCACCGGCAATCCCCGCACGAATAGTTCCCGCCATCAGGCTTTCGGCGACGTTTGCAACAGCCTGGAAACTGGTGGCACAGGCACGACTGACGCTGTAAGCATCGGTATGGACTTTCATTCCGGTGCCAAGAACAATTTCACGCGCAATGTTGGGGGCTTCCGGCATTTGCACAACCTGACCAAATACCAGTTGTTCAATCACTTCGGCGGGGATCTCGCTACGAGCAAGCAGTTCTCCGACAACCATCTTCCCCAAATCAACTGCGGGAATGCCATGAAAAGCCGTCGCCTGGCGAGCAAAAGGCGTGCGTAATCCGCTAACGATGGCGATACGATCGCCCTGGCGGGTAACCAGCGGTAAAACCTGACCCATAACACTCCCCTGTAAAAAAATATATAAAGTGGTCTGACCTGATCATAGTCTTAACCATTTTTTTACATTTAGCCAAGTGGAGAAAAGGGAAAGTGGGAGCTATGACACAGTGAAGACAGGAGAAAGAAAAGAAAACGCCCCTGCCTGTTGCTGGCAGGGGCGTACGTACCCGAGAGGAATTAACGCAGACCCAGCTGGAAGATCAGCATTTCAGCTTCGCAGGCAAAAGTGAAATCGATATCCAGGCGAACACCGTCAGACTCTTCAGTGAAAGTCGGGGTGATTTTGCAAGGTTCGGATTCCACGCCACGGGCTTTTTCAGTCAGCGCCGCCAGCGTTTGTTCTGCTTCTGCGCGGTTTGCAAACACGCGGCTGTAAGACGCGGTGCAATCGGAGTTGTCCATAATGGTGCCAACATCCATACAGCAGCAAACCGGGGTTTCATCAGCACTACATTTACTCATCGTTGATTTCCTCTGTATGTGCACCCAAGGTGCCAGATAAACGTTGCGGATATTTTACGCTTCCGGAAAGTACTGCTCCAGTTGTTAATTCTGCAAAATCGGATAAGTGACCGAAATCACAATTAAAAATGATCTAAAACAAAATTCACCCGAATCCATGAGTGCGTCACCTCTAAATTTTGCCAGCTGGATCGCGTTTCTTAGATCATATTTGAAAAAATATGGAAACATACTTGCAACATTCCATCTGGTCAGACCTATACTCTCGCCACTGGTCTGATTTCTAAGATGTACATCAGCCCCTACACTTCGCGCTCCTGTTACAGCACGTAACATAGTTTGTATAAAAATAAATTATTGAGGTTATGGTCATGAGCCAGAAAACCCTGTTTACAAAGTCTGCTCTCGCAGTCGCAGTGGCACTTATCTCCACCCAGGCCTGGTCGGCAGGCTTTCAGTTAAACGAATTTTCTTCCTCTGGCCTGGGTCGGGCTTATTCAGGGGAAGGCGCAATTGCCGATGATGCAGGTAACGTCAGCCGTAACCCCGCGTTGATTACCATGTTTGACCGCCCAACTTTTTCAGCGGGCGCGGTTTATATTGATCCGGATGTGAATATCAGCGGAACTTCTCCGTCTGGTCGTAGCCTCGACGCAGATAACATCGCACCTACGGCATGGGTTCCGAACGCACACTTTGTTGCGCCGATTAATGACCAATTTGGTTGGGGGGCTTCCATTACCTCTAACTATGGTCTGGCAACAGAATTTAACGACACTTATGCAGGCGGTTCTGTCGGCGGTACAACTGACCTTGAAACCGTGAACATGAACTTAAGCGGTGCCTACCGCTTAAACAACGCCTGGAGTTTCGGTCTTGGTCTGAACGCCGTCTATGCTCGTGCGAAAATTGAACGTTTCGCGGGCGATCTGGGGCAACTGGTTGCTGGTCAGATTATGCAATCTCCAGCCGGACGGACACCACAGGGACAAGCACTGGCGGCAACCGCTAATGGTATTGAAAGCAATACCAAAATCGCTCACCTGAACGGTAACCAATGGGGCTTCGGTTGGAATGCCGGTATCCTGTATGAACTGGATAAAAATAACCGCTACGCGTTGACCTACCGTTCTGAAGTAAAAATTGATTTCAAAGGTAACTACAGCAGCGATCTGCCAATTGGTTTGAATAACTACAACTTTGGTTTGCCAGGTGCCACAGGTGGCGCAACACAGTCAGGATATCTGACGCTGAATCTGCCTGAAATGTGGGAAGTATCTGGTTATAACCGTGTAGCGCCGCAGTGGGCGATTCACTATAGTCTGGCTTACACTAGCTGGAGTCAGTTCCAACAACTGAAAGCAACATCAACCAGTGGTGATACGCTGTTCCAGAAGCATGAAGGCTTTAAAGATGCTTACCGCATAGCGTTGGGTACAACTTATTACTACGATGATAACTGGACCTTCCGTACCGGTATTGCCTTCGATGACAGCCCGGTTCCGGCACAGAACCGTTCTATCTCCATTCCGGATCAGGACCGTTTCTGGCTGAGCGCAGGTACTACTTATGCATTTAATAAAGATGCTTCTGTAGATGTTGGTGTCTCTTATATGCACGGTCAGAGCGTGAAGATCAACGAAGGGCCATATCAGTTCGAGTCTGAAGGTAAAGCCTGGCTGTTCGGTACTAACTTTAACTACGCGTTCTAATAACACGTAAGTTTAATAAGAAAAAAGGTGAGTTTTACGACTCACCTTTTTTATTTGCGGCTTATTCAGAATCGATATCTTTTAAATCATCCTGAATCGCTTGCGCATTCGGGTTTTCCTGCGGTTTGAGTTCTCCGCCATTGGCGATGAAATCATGACGCTGGAAGTACGCCTCGCGCACCATGGCGTAAGGATCGGAGGACTGGCGAAGCAGGCCGTCGGAATCCAACAACTGTGCACGGGTTTCGATCCCTTCAAGCGTCCATTTACCCACCGACATCGGCCAGGTCAGCCACGAAAGTACCGGGTAAAGACTATCTGCCATATCACCGCCGTCATCACGCAGCGTAAAGCTACCATAGAACGGTAACTGAACGTATGGCCCATAGCCCACACCATAGTGACCGAGCGTACTACCAAAACGGTGAGGTTCCGTTCGTTGCAGTTTCGGATTCGCCATCCCCGCAACATCAATAAAGCCGCCCATCCCCAAAATGGTATTCAGGAAAAAGCGGGTAAAGTGAACCATCCCCTGATAAGGGTCACCCTGCAAGAAGTAGTTAACCATCACCGCAGGTTCTTCAAGGTTGCCGGTGAAGTTGCTCAAACCGTTACGCGCCGGTTGCGGAACATAATCACGCCAGACAACAGCTACCGGTCGAACCACATACGGGTCTAACACATTGAAGTTAAAATTGTACATGGTGCGGTTGAACCCTTCTAACGGGTCAGAACGCCCTTGCTGATCTGTACCGGAACTCGCACACCCCACCAGAAGCGTAGTTCCCAGAGCAAGCGCCGACAGGCGAAGCTTCATAAATGTCTCCCTGTTTTTTATGGCTTTTTTATGGCTTATGCAGTTTGCCATCCATGACGGATCGATACCGTATCCGCCTGTTTAGGTGTGGGCGATTGTAGCAGCACGTCAACTGATGTCCAGACGCCCTGGTTTGCTGACTTGATCATAGCCTGGTAATCGCCGCCCTGTAGGCTACTTGATTCTGTAGAAACAGAAAAAGGCAAACGCAGCCTTTTATACATTTTCAGAGTAACTCCCGCCAGTTGCGAGCAAAAAAGCCGCTACGCTTTAGCTATACGTGCTAATTCAAGAGACGACACAATGGACAACGACAAAATAGATAAACACAGCGACGAACTTGAAGTAGAGAGCGAAGAAAAAGAACGCGGGAAAAAAATAGAAATAGATGAAGACCGGCTCCCCTCCAGAGCGATGGCTATTCACGAACATATCCGCCAGGACGGTGAAAAAGAGCTGGAGCGCGACGCGATGGCGCTACTATGGTCTGCCATTGCTGCGGGTCTGTCGATGGGTGCGTCGCTACTGGCAAAAGGGATATTTCATGTCGAGCTGGAAGGCGTGCCAGGGAGTTTCTTGCTGGAGAATCTTGGTTATACCTTTGGTTTTATTATCGTTATTATGGCGCGCCAGCAATTATTCACCGAGAATACAGTTACTGCGGTACTGCCCGTAATGCAAAAACCGACAATGGGCAATGTCGGCTTACTGATGCGGTTATGGGGCGTCGTGCTGCTGGGTAATATTCTCGGAACAGGTATTGCGGCGTGGGCGTTTGAGTATATGCCTATCTTTAATGAAGAAACCCGCGATGCGTTTGTTAAAATCGGCATGGATGTAATGAAGAACACCCCCAGCGAGATGTTTGCCAACGCGATCATCTCCGGCTGGCTTATAGCCACAATGGTATGGATGTTCCCTGCGGCGGAAGCAGCAAAGATTGTCGTAATTATATTGATGACGTGGCTTATCGCACTGGGTGACACTACCCATATCGTCGTCGGTTCCGTAGAGATCCTCTATCTGGTGTTTAACGGCACACTACACTGGAGCGATTTTGTCTGGCCATTTGCGCTTCCCACTCTGGCGGGAAACATCTGTGGCGGCACCTTTATCTTCGCGTTGATGAGTCATGCGCAAATTCGCAACGACATGAGCAATAAGCGAAAAGAAGAAGCACGTCAGAAAGCAGAACGTGCGGAAAACATTAAGAAAAATGATAAAAATCCGGCATGAGTGGCGAGCGTTTAAGCAATCGAGCGGCAGTGTACTTACCCCGCTGTCCATTAGCGGGTATACTCATGCCGCGCTGTCCTCTTAGTTAAATGGATATAACGAGCCCCTCCTAAGGGCTAATTGCAGGTTCGATTCCTGCAGGGGACACCATTTATCAGTTCGCTCCCATCATCTGTACCAGTCCGCAAAATCCCCTTGAATATCAAGCTTTCCGTGCATCCACAGTTCGTCATGGTTCGCGTAAGATTGTTAACAGCCGCACTTCATGACGGGTAAAAAGTGGATAAAATAATTTTACCCACCGGATTTTTACCCATGCTCACTGTTAAGCAGATTGAAGCAGCAAAGCCGAAAGAAAAACCATATCGACTTGTTGATGGTAATGGTCTGTACCTTTATGTCCCTGTATCCGGGAAAAGGTATGGCAGCTTCGCTACAAGATTGACGGTAAGGAGAAAATTTTAACTATGGGAAATATCCTATTGTATCTTTACAGGAGGCTCGTGACAAAGCCTACCAAGCAAGAAAGGACGTGACCGATGGTATAGATCCGGTAAGGACCAAAAAGAGAAACAAGAAAGATAACTCATTCTCAGCGATCTATAAGGAGCGGTACGCCCACAAGTGTCAGGTATGGTCTGAAGGGTACGCTACTGAATTACAGCGGATGTTTGAAACTGATATTCTCCCACTCAAAGGAGCGATGGAGATGGACGAAATCTAGCCAATGGCTCTTTTGTCTGTTGTGCAGAGAATTGAAGAGCACGGAGCCATGGAAAGAGCAAACAAAGCCAAGCGTCGTTGTGGTGAGGTGTTTCGTTACACCATCGTGACGGGAAGAGCAAAATACAATCCGGCTCTTGATCTCGCTGACGCAATGAAGGGGGACAGGAAGAAAAATTTCCTCTTCCTTCCAGCCGATCAGGTCCCTGCATTCAACCAAGCGTTAGGGGGATATTCTGGCAGTACAGTTTCGAAGATTGCCACTATAGTTTTGCAATACACAGTCCTGAGAACTAAATAGCTCAGATCTATGCAATGGACTGACGTCGATTTCACTTCTGGGCTAATTACGATCGACGAATCAGTCATGAAAAATCGTAAGCCGCATATTGTTCCTATGTCGTGCCAGGTCGCCGAATTGCTTAAAACATTAAAACCGATCACTGAACTAGTTTCACAGTTCGTATTTGCAGGAAGAAACGATAAAAAGAAATTGATTAGTGAAAATGCCGTTCTACTAGTCATTCGCCAAATCGGCTATGAGGGACTTGCTATCGGCCACTGCTTCCGCCACCTATTCAGCACCATTTTACACGAGCATGAATGGCCTTCTGAGGCGATAGAGCGCCAGCTTGCCCACACAGATAAACACTCTGTTCGCGGGAGCTATAAGCATGCCCAGTATCTGTATAAAAGGCGTAAGATGATGCAGTGGTGAGTCAACTGGATAGACGGTGATGCCACATAACCATCTTGTTTACAAGGTGACAGCATAGCTAACAATGGTTAGTTGCTATAAAATGATCACAACTCAATAAATTAAATGATAATCATGAACAATAGTCGAACTCTTTTTTTAGATTACATGCGTGTGATTGCGTTATCCTCTGCGTCATGACCGCAAATTGGCTATTTTTAAGGAAGTGTAATGAATCAGACGCTAGTTGAGCGATTCAGGGCAGCAAACTCCATAGAAACCACGGATGAAAACCTAAAATTGCTTTCTCTGGATTCTGACTCTGTCGTACGTGCTGCATTGCTTCACAACCAGAAAATCCCCCTGGGTGTAGTAGAGATTTTGTTTAATGATAAATCAGAAATTGTTCAGGAGGCTTTAAAGGTGAATGGTTATCCTGTATTGCCAGTCATAACTAAGTGCAAACAGATTGTCGGCAGAACAGTAGCCCTTAGGGATGCTGATGTCAGCGATGCTCAGTTCATCGTACAGTTAAGAAATGATGAAAAGAAAGGCAAATTTATCAGTGCTACATCTTCTGATATATCTGCTCAAATTAAGTGGTTAAATGGCTATAGAGAATCATCTAATCAGGCGTACTTTATTATAACTGATGTAAATGGGAAGCGATTCGGTACGGTCAGAATTTATGATCAGCATGAAAATTCTTTCTGCTGGGGTTCTTGGATTCTGTCAAGTGATGCGCCTAGTCATTTCGCCATTGAATCTGCTCTGATGGTATATAAGTATGCTTTGACGCTTGGTTTTACAGGTGCTCACTTCAGTGTGACGAAGGGAAACGCTTCCGTTATGAAGTTTCACGAAAGATTCGGTGCGAAACTTAACGATGAGTCCGATGAAGAATGTTTCTATACCATAAGCAAGGAAAACATCCTAAATTCTATAAACAAATACAAGCGTTTCCTACCTGAAGACATTTCAATATCATTATAAGTAATCCGCCCATTAATTTGGGCGGGTTGCATCATTCCATGTCTGGCTCTTCTGGCCAGTCTATTTCTGGTGCAGTTGAAGTATCGACAGCCTCCAGTGCATCCAGATAATCAAGCCAAAGATTGTACTGGGCCAATTCGTCACCCTTCATACATCCAATCGCAGCTTTACCGGGCCACTGCTTGCTGTTCATGTATTCGTTGGCTAACTTTATGCCCCATCTTTTTCAAGGGTTGCCTCCTGAATTATCTGCTCTTTGGTTTTGTCTGGTTCAGGAGAGGATGAAAATTTCTTAGCATCGTAACTTCAGCCAATACTGAAGTGGTCGACAAGTTATTAGCTCTGACGGTATAACCCTTCATCTCCGCAGAAAATGCAAAACAGCACTATGTCCTGAATGCCTTAAGCGCAGCGACCCTGTTCATAGTTGTCGTCGGCGACGGATATAGCATCCCCCCAGCTCAGGCTAGACGCTATGGCTTATATTTGCCGTTCGCCACTGGTACTGCCGTAACCCTGCCTATTCACAAAAATTTTTGCCGAGTCGCTGGCTCCCTTCGCAGTTTCACATCAGCAGTCTTCACTGGCGTTACAAAATTTACAGCGTAAACTGGGGTTAATAGCCGGAGGTGGGTCTGGAAAACAGACTGCAACGGCAGAGGGTCTTCGTAGCAGTGCAGATACTCTTCTTCGCCGGGTTATCAATACCCCGGAGACGAAACCGTCAGGCTCGCCCCATGTCGGTATCGATGAGTGGACGTGGCATCGGGGCCACCGTTACGGTACATAAATAGTCAATCTGGATACTCACCGTCCCCTCGTCCGGCTTCCCGGTCGCGATCAACGTACACTGGCGGTCTGGTCCAGAAAATATCCGGAAATACAGGTTGTCTCGCGTGATCGCAGCGGTATCTATGCTACAGCAGCACGTGAAGTTGCACCTCAAGCCAGACAGGCGGCCGATCGATGGCACCTGCTAAAAAATATTGGCGATGCGCTTGAACGAATGATGTACAGACATATGCCTCTGATACGTCTTGTTGCCAGTGAGTTGTCACCAACGAAATCACCTGAGCCAGAACCATCTGTGCCTGCACTATCACTCCGTCGGTCGGAACGGCTTAAACAGCAACTCCGCAAAAAACGGCATCAGCGCTGAACGGAGGTTATGGTATTGCATAACAGGGGATGTGGGTTCAGGGAAATATCCCGTATCACAGGCTTATCGCGTATGACAGTCAAGTCGCTGGGTGCGTTCAGGAACATTCACTGAAATGTCGACCCGACCTCCAAAGCGAGGGCTCTGGACCCATGGAGGGAGTGTTTAAAAGAGCAACGAGAACGTGGTAATTATAATGCCAGCCGGATATGGCGGGAAATGGTGTCTAAGGGGTTTACAGGCAGTGAAACCATCGTCAGGGATACCGTTGCCAAATGGCGTAAAGGCTGGATCCCGCCAGTTACTACTGCCGGCAGACTTCCTTCAGCGTCCCGAGTAAGTCGCTGGTTGATGCCCTGGAGAATAATCAGGGGTGAAGAAAATTATACTTCCCGATTTATTAGTCAGATGTGTGAAAAAGAACCGGAGCTGAAAATAGCGCAGCAACTGGCACTCGAGTTCTACCGTATACTGAAAAATAAAAATAAATCATAGCTCAACCTCCTGCCGTGCTAAAAAACGTGTTACTTCAATTACTCCAATAGTAAGACAATTCTTAACCACTGGCAATTTCAGCAAAATATTAATAAAAACAATATATTACCAACATGACTATAAATCACTGAAAAATATTCACTTGAATAATAAATAATCAGTAGCTGAAAATAATCAGCTGGTGATAAAATAGGAATACCGCATTCATGCTCCTCGTGGTTATGTCCTGGCTAGTCTTTACACTCTTTACAGGAACCATTGTCGTACATGATGGCCCAATCAATTGAGTGTACCGCTGTAGACATGGAATCTTCTGCGATACAACAATTCGTATCTACAGAAGGTAACTATGTTTCCACAATGCAAATTTTCCCGCGAGTTCCTGCATCCTCGCTACTGGCTGACGTGGTTTGGTCTTGGCGTACTCTGGCTTTGGGTACAACTTCCTTACCCTGTTCTGTGCTTCCTTGGCACGCGTATCGGCACAATGGCCAGACCGTTCTTGAAACGTCGCGAATCCATCGCCCGCAAAAACCTTGAGCTTTGCTTCCCGCAGCTTTCCTCCGAAGAGCGCGAGAAGATGATTACTGACAACTTTCGCTCGCTCGGAATGGCGTTGGTAGAAACTGGAATGGCGTGGTTCTGGCCAGATCGTCGCGTGCGTAAATGGTTTGATGTCGAAGGGCTGGATAACCTGCAACGCGCGCAAATGCAAAATCGCGGCGTGATGGTTGTCGGTGTGCATTTTATGTCACTGGAGTTGGGTGGCCGCGTAATGGGGCTTTGCCAACCGATGATGGCAACTTACCGTCCGCATAATAATCAACTGATGGAATGGGTACAGACCCGTGGTCGCATGCGTTCCAATAAAGCGATGATCGGTAGAAATAATCTGCGCGGCATTGTCAGTGCGCTGAAAAAAGGTGAAGCCGTATGGTTTGCTCCTGACCAGGATTATGGTCGTAAAGGTAGCTCTTTCGCGCCGTTCTTTGCGGTAGAAAATGTTGCTACGACCAATGGTACCTACGTTCTCTCTCGCCTCTCTGGCGCAGCTATGCTAACTGTGACGATGGTACGAAAAACCGATTATAGCGGTTACCGTCTGTTTATTACGCCAGAAATGGAAGGCTATCCGACTGATGAAATTCAGGCCGCCGCCTATATGAACAAAATTATTGAGAAAGAGATTATGCGCGCACCAGAGCAGTATCTCTGGATCCATCGCCGCTTCAAAACGCGTCCGGTGGGTGAAGCCTCGTTATACGTTTAGCAAATAACCCAGGCTTTTTCCCTCCTCAGATAAGCCATAATAACATCATGGTTTTTATGGCTTTTTTCTTAAGATTTTTCCCTTCGCTGAATCGTGAATTATTACTTCCAGAAATCAATCTGTCGCCGATATGCGACACTCGTAAGTTACTAAAAGTAAATAAGAAAATGCCACTTGTTTCGATTTAGTTTTAGGCGTACATTAGCGCCGTCTCGAGCCAATATGCTCAGAATTCTGAGGTGATGCCCGCGGGTGTCAGCTCACTGTAACAGGTGTAATGAAGTCATTCAGGCGTAACAGTAATTACGCGGAGAGATGTAAAGTGAAATATTTCTTTATGGGCATTTCTTTTATGGTCATCGTTTGGGCCGGTACTTTTGCCCTGATGATCTAAAAGTAAACTGCGAAACGAAAAACAGGAGCCATCAGGCTCCTGTTTGCATTTCTGACGATGGTGTTTATTCCGCGCTTTCGTGAATATGTTTGCTGCTGGCGGGCAGTAAACCGTCAGCACGGAACATCGCTTTAATCCCACGAATCGCCTGACGAATACGGTCGCGGTTTTCAATCAGCGCAAAGCGTACATGCGTATCACCATAGTCGCCAAAGCCGATTCCTGGCGAGACACACACTTTCGCTTCGTTAAGCAGCTTCTTGGCAAATTCCAGCGAGCCCATTGCCGCATACGGTTCCGGTATTTTCGCCCAGACATACATCGAGGCTTTCGGCATTTCAACCATCCAGCCCGCTTCATGCAGCCCTTTTACCAGCACATCGCGGCGACGCTTATACTGTTCGGCAATATCACGCACACACTGCTGATCGCCTTCCAGCGCCGCGATGGCGGCAACCTGTAATGGCGTAAAGGTGCCGTAATCGTGATAGCTTTTGATGCGCGCCAACGCGCTGACCAGTGTTTTATTGCCGACCATAAAGCCGATACGCCAGCCCGCCATATTGTAGCTTTTCGACAGCGTAAAGAACTCGACTGCTACGTCACGTGCGCCCGGCACCTGCATGATTGACGGCGCTTTCCAGCCATCGTAGACGATATCCGCATAGGCCAGGTCATGGACCACCAGCACATCGTAGCGTTTCGCCAGCGCCACTACTTTTTCGAAAAACTCCAGTTCCACACATTGCGCGGTTGGGTTTGATGGGAAGCCAAGGATCATCATCTTCGGTTTCGGATAACTTTCACGAATAGCGCGTTCCAGTTCGTTGAAAAAATCGACACCTTCCACCAGCGGCACTGAACGTACCTGAGCACCAGCAATCACCGCGCCATAAATATGAATGGGGTAGCTTGGATTCGGCACCAGCACGGTGTCACCGTGATCCAGCGTCGCCAGCATCAGGTGCGCCAGCCCCTCTTTCGAACCGATGGTGACGATGGCTTCTGATTCCGGGTCGATTTCAACGTCGTAACGTTCCTGATACCAGCGGGAAATCGCGCGACGTAACCGAGGAATACCGCGCGAGGTGGAGTAACCGTGTGTGTCCGGTCGCTGCGCCACAGTACATAATTTTTCGACAATATGCGGCGGGGTCGTGCCGTCCGGGTTGCCCATACTGAAATCGATAATATCTTCGCCGCGACGACGCGCAGCCATCTTCAGTTCAGCGGTAATGTTAAAAACGTAGGGCGGGAGACGATCAATACGCGTAAAGCGACGTTCAGGGCGAGTGTCAGCCATAATTTCCTCAGATTAACGTTAGCGCCCGGACCGTCCGAGCGACGCTGCCACGATGGGTGGCTGTTTTGAAAATAGCCTGATTAATTTCTGTCTGTCGAGCGTTTTAGCAAAAAAAATTTTCTACCAAAAAAGAGGAACATCTTTAATAAAACAGGAAATCCTTATTTTCTTTCAAGAAAATTAAACTCATATTAATTAACATTATAATTTCAATAAATTTACCTGTTACGCGTGCATTATTAAGAAATGCATTGGCAATACACCATTTACCTTACAATCCCCTTTTAAATTTGTGGTTTTTCCTCAAAAGCAGCGCACTGGTCATCAGCCTTCAGGTTACCTATCATAGAGGTTTAAACCTTATTCAGAGTCACCCGTGCACGAAATATTCAACATGCTGCTGGCGGTCTTCGATCGGGCAGCGCTAATGCTTATCTGCCTGTTTTTCCTCATTCGTATCCGCCTGTTTCGCGAGCTGTTGCACAAGTCGGCGCACTCAGCGAAAGAGCTGCTCGCTGTTACCGCCATTTTCTCGATGTTCGCCTTGTTCAGCACCTGGTCCGGCGTACCGGTGGAAGGTTCGCTGGTTAACGTGCGTATTATTGCGGTGATGTCGGGCGGGATTCTGTTTGGCCCATGGGTGGGCATCATTACCGGGGTAATCGCGGGTATTCATCGTTATTTAATTGATATCGGCGGCGTGACGGCTATCCCCTGCTTTATCACCAGTATTCTGGCGGGATGCATCTCTGGTTGGATCAATCTAAAAATCCCTAAAGCGCAGCGTTGGCGCGTCGGTATTCTCGGCGGCATGCTCTGTGAAACGTTGACCATGATTCTGGTAATTGTCTGGGCGCCGACCACTGAGCTGGGGCTGGATATCGTATCCAAAATCGGTATCCCGATGATCCTCGGCAGTGTCTGTATCGGCTTTATTGTGCTGCTGGTGCAAAGCGTTGAGGGCGAAAAAGAGGCCAGCGCCGCGCGGCAGGCCAAGCTGGCGCTGGATATCGCCAACAAAACGCTGCCGCTGTTTCGCCATGTGAATAGCGAATCGTTACGTAAAGTCTGCGAAATTATCCGCGATGATATTCACGCCGATGCGGTAGCAATCACCAATACCGATCATGTACTGGCCTATGTTGGCGTGGGTGAACATAACTATCAGAATGGTGATGACTTTATTAGCCCAACCACACGGCAGGCGATGAATTACGGTAAAATCATCATTAAAAACAACGATGAAGCCCATCGCACGCCGGAAATCCACTCGATGCTGGTGATCCCGCTTTGGGAGAAAGGAGTCGTGACCGGGACGCTGAAAATCTACTACTGCCACGCGCATCAGATCACCTCGTCATTGCAGGAAATGGCGGTCGGTCTGTCGCAAATCATCTCCACGCAACTGGAGGTTTCGCGTGCCGAGCAGCTACGGGAAATGGCAAATAAGGCAGAGCTTCGCGCCCTGCAAAGCAAAATTAATCCCCATTTTCTGTTTAACGCTCTGAACGCAATTTCATCGTCGATTCGTCTGAATCCAGACACTGCTCGCCAGCTAATCTTTAATTTGTCGCGCTATCTGCGCTATAACATTGAATTAAAAGACGATGAGCAAATCGATATCAAAAAAGAGCTGTATCAAATTAAAGACTATATTGCCATTGAGCAGGCCCGCTTTGGCGACAAGCTGACGGTTATCTATGATATTGATGAAGAGGTGAATTGCTGCATTCCCAGCCTGCTGATCCAGCCGTTGGTGGAGAACGCCATTGTCCACGGTATTCAGCCTTGCAAGGGAAAAGGTGTTGTCACCATTAGCGTTGCGGAGTGCGGTAATCGGGTACGCATTGCGGTAAGAGATACCGGGCATGGCATCGATCCAAAGGTGATTGAGCGGGTCGAAGCGAATGAAATGCCGGGCAATAAAATCGGCCTGCTGAATGTGCATCATCGCGTGAAGTTGTTATATGGCGAGGGGCTGCATATCCGCCGCCTGGAACCAGGAACGGAAATTGCGTTTTACATTCCTAACCAACGCACCCCTGTCGCCTCACAGGCTACGTTATTGCTTTGAGCCGGAGTGATATTGTGAAAGTCATCATTGTTGAAGACGAATTCCTGGCACAACAGGAACTTAGCTGGCTTATTAAAGAGCACAGCCAGATGGAGATTGTCGGCACCTTTGACGACGGTCTGGACGTGTTGAAGTTTTTGCAGCATAACCGCGTCGACGCCATTTTTCTGGATATCAATATTCCGTCGCTGGATGGCGTGCTGCTGGCACAAAACATCAGCCAGTTCGCCCATAAACCGTTTATTGTGTTCATCACCGCGTGGAAAGAACATGCGGTGGAAGCATTTGAACTGGAAGCGTTTGACTACATTCTCAAACCGTATCAGGAATCACGCATTACCGGGATGCTGCAAAAGCTGGAAGCGGCCTGGCAGCAACAGCAAACCAGCAGTACGCCTGCCGCAACGGTAACGCGTGAGAATGACACCATTAATCTGGTGAAAGATGAACGCCTCATCGTGACGCCAGTTAATGATATCTACTACGCCGAAGCGCACGAGAAAATGACCTTTGTCTATACGCGGCGTGAATCTTATGTGATGCCAATGAACATCACCGAGTTTTGCAGCAAACTGCCGTCGTCGCACTTTTTCCGCTGCCATCGCTCGTTTTGCGTCAACCTGAACAAAATCCGCGAGATAGAACCGTGGTTTAATAATACCTATATTCTGCGGCTGAAAGATCTGGATTTTGAAGTGCCAGTCAGCCGCAGCAAAGTTAAAGAATTCCGCCAGTTAATGCATCTGTAATCGGGAACTTTCATGAAAGCAGCAGGCTTGCCCGCCGATCAACAATTTTTCGCCGATCTGTTCAGCGGCCTGGTGCTTAACCCGCAACTGCTTGGGCGCGTCTGGTTTGCCTGCCAGCCCGCCTCGCTGCCGGTAGGCAGTTTGTGTATTGATTTTCCCCGACTGGATATTGTGCTGCGCGGCGAATATGGCAATCTGCTGGAAGCAAAGCAGCAGCATATGGTGGAAGGAGAAATGCTGTTTATTCCGGCGCGCGCAGCTAATTTACCGGTCAACCACAAACCGGTAATGCTGTTAAGCCTGGTGTTTGCGCCGACCTGGCTGGGATTATCGTTTTACGATAGCCGCACAACGTCGTTGTTGCATCCGGTTCGCCAGATCCAACTTCCCAGCCTGCAACGCGGCGAAGGTGAAGCAATGCTCACCGCCCTCACCCATCTCAGCCGTTCGCCGCTGGAGCAGAGTATCATTCAACCGTTGGTGTTAAGTTTGCTGCATCTTTGCCGCAACGTGGTCAACATGCCACCGGGCAATTCGCAACCGCGCGGCGATTTTCTCTACCACAGCATTTGTAACTGGGTTCAGGATAACTACGCCCAGCCGCTCACCCGCGAGAGCGTGGCGCAGTTCTTTAATATCACGCCCAATCATCTGTCAAAACTGTTTGCGCAGCATGGGACGATGCGTTTTATCGAGTATGTTCGCTGGGTACGAATGGCAAAAGCGAGGATGATTTTGCAAAAATATCATCTGTCGATTCATGAAGTGGCGCAGCGTTGCGGGTTTCCGGATAGCGACTATTTTTGTCGCGTTTTCCGGCGTCAGTTTGGTCTGACGCCGGGAGAGTACAGCGCACGTTTTCAGGGCTAACTTCAGAAGGTTAATTCCGTTTCCAGCAGCGTCAGAATACTTTGTGCATCTTGCGCGGCAAACAGCGACTGGCGGAAGTTTTTATTCACCAGTTTACGCGCCAGCTGCGAGAAGACTTTCACGTGATTCATCCCTTCGTTAGCGCCCAGCGTCAGCATGATCACCAGTTCGACTTCGCCCATTTCTGACTGCCAGTCAACCGGTTTCACCAACCGGGCAATGCTGATACTGGAATGACGGATCCACTGTGATTTGGTGTGCGGGATCGCCACGCCAAAACCAACGCCAGTAGTCACAATCTCTTCCCGCTGCCAGACATCTTCTTCCAGCTCGAACGGATGCTCAGTGCGCCCGTTAACGCCGAGGTTACCGCACAGGAACTGAATCGCCTGCTCTTTATTGCTAAAGTCCTGATCAACGAAGATATTCTCCAGCGCCAGCAGTGGGCGAACGTCTTCTTCCGGCGTAAACGCGGTGAGTAACGCTTCAATTTCCTGCGCGCTGCGGCATTCACATGCCTGACGCGCCAGTTCCCGACACGCCTCGCTATCCAGTTGACGAAGCTGGCTTTTCACCGCCGGAATGCGTGGGCTACTCATACTTAACTCGTCCAGGCCCAGCCCAAGCAGTAGCGGCAGATAACGGCTTTCACCGCCCAGTTCACCGCAAATACCTACCCATTTGTCCCGCTGATGCGCAGTGGTAACTATCTGCTGCAACATGCGTAGAAACGATGGCGTAATCGGGTTATACAGCGGCGATACGCGCGGGTTATTACGATCGACCGCATACAGATACTGGGTCATATCGTTGGAGCCGATACTGAAGAAATCGACCTCATCGCAGAAGTGATCGATGATGTAGCACACCGACGGCACTTCCACCATGATACCCAGCGTAATCGTCTCTGCATGACGCAGGCCATCGCGCTTAAGCTCAACGATCGCTTTTTGGATCTCGCCCTTCACCCATAAGATCTGATCGAGACTGTGGACCATCGGGATCATCAACTGAGCGTTGCCAAAACTGGCGGCACGCAAAATGGCCCGCAGTTGAGTGCGGAACAGGTCAGCAAATTCCGGGTAAATACGTACCGCACGATAGCCGAGGAACGGGTTCTCTTCCTGGGGAATGTTGAGGTAAGGAATGCTTTTATCACCGCCGATGTCCATCGTGCGGAAGATAATCGGCTTGTCGCCCGCCGCCAGTAACACCTGCTGGTACGCTTCAAACTGCTCCTGTTCATCCGGCGCGCTGTCGCGATCCATATAGAGCATTTCGGTACGGAACAGCCCGACGCCTTCCGCGCCGTTGGCAAACGCACCTGGCGCTTCCAGAGCAGTGCCGATATTCGCCGCAATATCAATACGCTTGTTATCACGGGAATAGGCCAGTTGCGCGGCGGCCTGCGCCTGTTGTTTTTGGCGTTTGTCCGCCAGCGTCTGCGCCACCTGGTAATAACCGCTCACCGCATCGTTGGGATTAATTGCCAGTACGCCGCACTGGGCATCAAGCACCGCCGGTTGCCCGGCATAACGGGCAATCGCATCCAGCGGCAGGCCGCTCAAAACCGGAATCGCCGAGGCGCGGGCCAGAATCAGGGTATGCGAGGTGCGCCCGGTTTTCTCCAGAATCATGCCCGCAAGATTTTTCAAATCAAGGCTCAAAAACTGGCTTGGGGTTAAATCTTCAGCCACCAGAATGGTCGGTTTTTCAAGCACCAGATTATTACGCGGCTTCAGTTCCGGCCAGGTGATATGCAGCAACTGTTCGCTAATATCGCGAATGTCGCTGACACGTTCGCGCAGATAATCGCTGGCAGAAGCAGAAAGCTTGTCGCAAACCTGCTCCATATTGCTGATGATCGCCGCTCCCAGCCCCTGATGCTGTTCTGCCATCAGGCGACGGATATTCCCTGCAAATTCATCATCCTGAATCAGCGACAAATGGGCGCTGAGGATGGTTTTGCTTTCGCCGTCACGCTCGCGCAACTGCTGATTCAGTTGCTCGGCAAGCGTTGCCAGGCTGTGCTCCAGCCGGGTGGAATCTTGCGCACTGGCGGGGATCGCCCGGTAACTGTCGAGGCTGTCGCTCTGTAACAGGGTCAGCGTACCCACGCCGACGCCGCTTGCCAGCACATTGCCGTACAGTAAATCGGGGTTCAGGCGGCTTAATGAACGCGGCAGTGGATGCGCCGTCAGTTCTGCCTGCGTCGGCTGGACGCTGTCGCTGTCGATAAAGCGAACCTGGATGTACTCTTCCAGCATGCGCCGCGCCTGCTCTTCATCGCTGCCGCTAATGTTCAGGCTGCAACTGTCATTAAATAAGGTGCCTGTGCCAATCAGCGCCAGCGAACTTTTGGCATCCGCCTTCGCGTTCTGGCGATGGTTGATGAAGGTGATTTCGCTTTGCCACTGGCTGCACTGTTCCTTAAGTTCCCACGCCGGACGAGCATGTAGACCGTTAGGCAAAGGACAGAGAAATTGAATCGTTAACATAACCGCTCCGGGTTAATCAGGAGATCATCTGAAATCCGTCAGTTGAACAACCGTCTCACGCGTAAGACGTTGAATAAGGGCAGATAAAAGTTGCTGCATCTGCAAAATGTCGCGGCAATCGGCAATCGATGCGGCGCAATGTCCATGGCGGGTTGCTGGCCCCATCACCACTGTGGGTATGCCAGTACCGGTTAAGTGCACCGCTCCACCGTCCGTGCCGCCGTTGCTGAACATATCCGCCTGCAACGGTACGCCAATTTCTGCCGCCACGGTTTCAATCCACGCGGTGAGTTTTGGCGGCGCAATCAGCAATTTATCGCTTAACACCAGCATCGGGCCGTTACCAATCTGGCGATGGTTAGCCGAACCATAATCAAAGTTTTTCGCCCAGCAGGCGGTATCAAGCACAATGGCGACATCCGGCGACAACGCGCGGGTGGCGGTTTGCCCGCCGCGTAATCCCACCTCTTCGCTGGAGCTGGCCACCAGCCACACTTCCGCAGGCAGCTCGGCGCCGTGCAGTTCGCGCAGTAACGTCACCAGCAGATAGCAACCGAGGCGGTCATCAAAGGCTTTCCCCATCACTCGCTGGTGGGGGAGAACCTGAAAAGTGGTATCGAAGGTGACGCGATCGCCTGGACGAATTCCCGCCTGCATGACTTCGTCATAGGAGCGCGCACCAATATCCACGCGCATGGCGCTAACGTCATTCCCCTGCCGCTCGCCATCAAGCAGGCCGGGAATTTTGCACTCTTCACGGGTAGTGATCCGCACCGACTGCAGCTGGCGGGCGGCCATGCGCACGTTGCCAACTGGCAGCACATCAATCGCTCCTTCCCGGGAGATGCTGCGCACCATAAATCCCACTTCGTCCATATGCGCGCAGATCATCACCTTCGGACCTGTCGATTCATTGAGGCGGATCAGCACCGATCCCAGACCATCAAATCGCACCTCTTTTTGCAGGCGATCCGCTTCATCCAGCAGGATCTGCCGTACTTCCTGTTCCGAGGAGGCGATCGCATCTGCCTCGCTCAACGCTTTTAATAGCGATAAATCCATTATGCCTCTCCCGTGAGCAACACTGTTTTCGGCATGGCGTAGAGCACTTCTGCGCCTTGCGGGGTGACCAGCACAACATCTTCGATGCGCACGCCCCCTTGCCCTGGCAAATAAATCCCCGGCTCCACGGTCAGTAACATGCCTGGCTGTAGCGTCGTGGTGTCCCGCGGTGAAAAACGCGGATTTTCGTGTACTTCAATGCCGATAGCATGACCGGTGTTATGGCCGAAATAGTCGCCATAACCGGCTTCTGTAATCACCCGGCGCGCGGCATCGTCAACCTGTTGGCAGCGCACGCCGGGGCGAATCGCAGAGATTGCCGCGAGCTGTGCCTGCAAGACAATCTGATACACATTAAACAGCGGGTGAGATTCGGCGCTCACCCCTTCGCCATTAACCAGGACGGTGCGCGTCATATCAGAGCAGTAGCCCTGATACTGCGCACCGAAATCGAGAGTGACAAACTCGCCTGCTGCAACAATCTTGTCGCTGGCTTTACCGTGCGGCAGCGCCCCACGCCAGCCGCTGGCAACAATGGTGTCAAAAGAGGCTTTTTCTGCGCCCTGCTGGCGCATAAACCACTCCAGTTCAGCGGCTATCTCGCATTCGCTCATCCCCGCCTGAATAAAGCGGCGAATATGCTCTGCGCCACGATCGGCAATCCCACAGGCGAGGCGGATTTTCTCCACCTCCTCTGGCGTTTTGATTTGCCGCAGCACATCCGGCGTGGCGCTAACCAGTTTCGCATTGAGTTCGGACTGCCAGCGGTGCGCGGTTTCCCAACTCACCTGCTGGCCTTCAAAACCGAGCGTTTGCAGCTGTTCATCGGCAATGATTTGATTGACGATGGTGGCAAGCGTGTGCATCGCGTCGAGCAAATGCAGCTGGTAGCCTTGCGTGCGGGCTTCTACATCCGCGTAATAGCGCGAGTCCACCAGAATGTGCGCACTTTCACGGCTAATCACTACATAACCTGATCCGGTGGAGATCCCCAGATGCGGCTGTTTGTTCTGCCGTGAGGAGAGAAGCACCGCATCCAGTTGTTGCGCCTTAAGCCAGTCGCGCAGCGAAGCGAGTAATGTCATCTGGATTTTTCCTTCTTACAGGCTATCGATTAACAATTTGCCTTTGCGGAACATCATCAGACGCAGGAACACCACCATCAGCGCAGTAATGATTGCTCCCAGCGCGATCCCCGCCATATAGACGCCCAGATTAGTAACCAGCGGCCACGCCCAGATAGCGGATTCCGGGAACCATTGCACTGCACCCAGCCAGACAGCAGCGGTGGAACCGACAATCGCGCCAACCATATAGGACGGAATGGCGGTGATGGGGCTTTCCAGCGCAAACGGAATCGCACCTTCACTGATCCCCATAAACGCAAGGAACATCGCGGTTTTACCCTGCGGATAAAGCTGAGCGTTGAACAGGCGTTTGCCGGTTAAACGACGATCAATAATGGTCGCCAGACCCAGACCAATCGGCGGAATAACGATAGCGATAGAACGCGCGGTGACCGGTAATACATGGTCGGTGGTAAAGCTGAAGGCGACGAAACCAGCTGCTTTGTTGATTGGACCACCCAAGTCGATTGCGGTCGCCGCAGCAATGCCCATTGCGTACATCAGCGCGCCCTTCTCACCAGCAGCGGTCAGCACGGTACGGATACCGCCGTTGATCCAGCCACCAAACGGCGTGATCACGTAGTACATCGCCAGCATGACAAAAATGGCGGAAAGAATCGGTAGCAAAAATGTGGTTTTGAACGCTAACAGGAAATCCGGTAACTGGATTTTCTGGTTCATCCATTTCACGAGGTAACCCGCGACGATAGAAATAATCAGCGCACCAATGAAGGTAGACGGGACTGGTGAAGAGGTCGCCCACTGCATAGTGCTGGGATCAAAGTTCAGCAGTTGCGTGGGCTGGGTAGACATCAACCCGCCGATAAACCCAGCCGGGAACGCCAGTTTGCCGCCAATAGAGTTCGCCACAAAAGCGGCAAACATCGGAATGGCAAAGCCAAACAGCACGCCGCCAAAGGACTGCGACAGCCAGGCAAATTTCAGTAAGGAGAGGTCGAAACCGGAAAATTTCCCACTATTAAGAGCATCCATAATGCCGATGTCTGCGGGAATTTTAAGCCAGCTATAAGCAATCAGCTGGCTGAAAGCGAGGATCACACCGCCCATAATTAAGGTCGGCACCATGCGTGAAATCCCTGACATCACATGCTGCGGGAGTTCACCCCAGAAGCTGGTTTTAGAGGCCTGCGGATTCTTAACTGCCGCTGCCGCACCGGATGCGCCAGGCACAACGGTTGCACTGCGTTTTTTAATGGCCATAATAATTATCCCTGTCGAATATTACTGTTGTTCAGCGGCAATCATCTCTTCGATTTCTTTGATGATGCCCGCAGCGTTTTTAATTGCGTCCTGCAAAGTGATTTCATAAACGTCGCGTGATTCGAAACGCTCGTTATCTTCTGGTGTTACTGCCACGGAATGAATGATGATGGTCGCTTCGGCGATATCCTGCGCCGTCAGGCGGTTCTGGATGCCATCCGCGCCCTGAGTTTCAATTTTCACTTCATAGCCGGCTTCCACCGCCGCTTCTTCCAGCGCCTGGGCGGCCATAAAGGTGTGAGCCAGGCCCATTGGGCAGGCACATAAGGCAATCAGTTTCTTACTCATCGTTATTTCCTCGTTCGTTTATAGTTGACGAATGAAATTATGAACGTGCAAAACAAATTGCCGTTACCAGACAAATAATGCATTTACTGGAGAATTAATCCCGTAGTGCGGAAGTGTGACGCAGGTCGGCCTTGTGAAGAGACACAAAGAAAAATTGAATTAACCGCTTGATTTAAAAGATTATCGGGAGAGTCACCTCCCGATATGACAGGAAGGATTTACAGAATGTGGCCTAAGGTCTGGCGTAAATGTGCACCAGAACCGAGAAGCCCAGGGTTATCGTGCACAATTAAATAGACCGGAATATCATGAACATAATCTTTAAAGCGCCCTTTGTCTTCAAAAGCGGCACGGAAACCGGAGGCTTTGAAGAACTCAAGGAAACGCGGAACGATACCGCCCGCAATATAGACGCCGCCAAATGTTCCGAGATTGAGCGCCAGATTGCCGCCAAAACGCCCCATAATGACGCAAAACAATGACAACGCACGACGGCAATCAGTGCAGCTGTCAGCCAGCGCGCGTTCGGTAATATCCTTTGGCTTGAGATTTTCCGGCAGGCGGTTGTCAGCTTTCACAATCGCGCGATACAAATTCACCAGACCAGGGCCAGAGAGCACGCGTTCAGCCGAGACATGGCCAATTTCCGCGCGCAGTATTTCAAGGATAATGGCTTCTTCTTCACTGTTTGGCGCAAAATCAACGTGACCGCCTTCACCAGGCAGGCTTACCCAGCGTTTATCGACATGGACCAGATGTGCAACCCCAAGCCCTGTCCCGGCACCGTACACCGCGACAGGTTTACCTTCAACTGGTTCTGCGCCGCCAAACTGGATCAGATGCTCTTTTTTCAGCATCGGGATCGCCATCGAAACCGCCGTAAAATCGTTAATAATCTCCAGGTGGCTAAAACCGAGATTCTTTTTCATTTCGGCAATCGAAAACGCCCAGGTGTGGTTGGTCATTGCCACCCAGTCACCGGTAATTGGGCAAGCAATGGCGATGCAGCCATCTTTCACCTCGACTTTATGCTCTTCAAGATAAACGCGAATGACCGCTTCCAGGCTGGGATAATCAAGCCCTGAATAGGTTTTAGCCTGCGAGATTTCACCACTGGCAATATCACACAGAGCAAGACGTGCGTTAGTACCGCCCACATCACCGACTAATGCATACTTTGTCATTCTTCAACTGCTCCGCTAAAGTCAAAATAATTCTTTCTCACACTGTAAGTTCATGGGGGCATAACAACAACGCCGTAGAGGCGGGCTCCCTGTAAATATCGATCTGGGTCACACATTTACTTTATCGTTTCAGCACCAATTGCAGCGATGTCTTTATGCAAGCTGGGCAAACTAAATATCTGAACCCGCATAAAGGAATAGAACATGCTCCATCCGCGAGCCAGAACCATGTTGTTATTATCGCTCCCCGCTCTGGCAATTGGGATTGCGTCCAGTCTTATTCTGATGGTGGTAATGAAAATCGCCTCGGTATTACAGAATCTGCTCTGGCAACGACTGCCGGGAAGTCTGGGGATAGCCCAGGATTCACCGCTCTGGATCATTGGAATTTTAACGCTGACAGGGGCTGCTGTTGGGCTAGTCATCCGTTTCAGCCGGGGTCATGCCGGGCCGGATCCTGCCTGTGAAGCGCTGATTGGCGCGCCAGTCCCCCCCTCTGCGCTACCTGGACTTATCGTAGCATTAATTCTCGGTCTTGCTGGCGGCGTCAGTCTTGGGCCGGAACATCCCATTATGACCGTCAATATCGCCCTCGCGGTGGCGATTGGCGCGCGTCTGTTACCACGAGTGAACCGGATGGAGTGGACTATTTTAGCCTCTGCGGGCACCATCGGCGCACTGTTTGGCACACCTGTTGCGGCGGCGTTGATATTTTCGCAAACCTTAAATGGCAGCCACGACGTTCCACTTTGGGATCGTCTCTTTGCGCCGTTAATGGCAGCGGCGGCTGGCGCACTAACCACCGGATTGTTTATCCATCCTCATTTTTCGCTGCCCATTGCTCATTACGGACAGATGCAGTTAGCAGACATCATCAGTGGTGCAATTGTGACGGCGATCGCCATCGCGGCAGGTATGGTTGCAGTGTGGTGTTTCCCACGGGTGCACGCGATGATGCATCAGATTAAAAATCCGGTCCTCATGCTGGGAGGTGGCGGCTTTATTCTCGGTATTCTGGGTGTTATTGGTGGGCCTGTTTCGCTATTTAAAGGGCTGGACGAGATGCAGCAGATGGTGACAAATCAGGCTTTCAGCACCAGTGATTACTTATTGCTGGCGGTAATCAAACTTGCCGCCCTGGTCATTGCCGCCGCCAGCGGGTTTCGCGGCGGGCGAATCTTCCCGGCGGTATTTGTCGGCGTAGCGTTAGGTTTGATGCTGCATGCGCACGTTCCCGCCGTTCCAGCGGCCATTACCGTTTCCTGCGCGATTCTCGGCCTCGTACTGGTGGTAACGCGCGATGGCTGGCTAAGTTTGTTTATGGCGGCGGTCGTTGTACCTGATTCCACATTGTTACCGCTACTGTGTATCGTCATGCTTCCGGCATGGTTATTACTGGCAGGTAAACCGATGATGATGGTGAATCGTCCAAAACAACAGCCACCCCACGATAACCTTTAGCAAAAAATGCTCTCCCTTATGATTTAAGAGTTATGGCGATGAAACGGGGCTTTACCTCCCCGTAATATTGCGTTAACAGGCCGCTGACGGCTTCGATCGTGAAGGAGAATAACAATGTTCAGGTCACTGTTTCTGGCGGCCGCCCTGATGGCATTTATCCCGCTTGCAGCAAACGCAGGTGAAATTACCTTACTGCCATCAATTAAATTACAAATTGGCGATCGCGATAATTATGGTAACTACTGGGACGGTGGCCACTGGCGCGATCGTGACTACTGGCACCGTAATTATGAATGGCGTAAAAACCGCTGGTGGCGTCATGATAATGGCCATCACCGTGGCTGGGATAAGCGTAAAGCGTATGAGCGTGGCTATCGCGAAGGCTGGCGCGACCGTGATGATCATCGTGGAAAAGGCCGTGGACATGGGCATCGTCATTAAACACATTCGCTAATGGAGCACAATGCCTGATGCGACGCTTGCGCGTCTTATCAGGCCTACAAACCCGCTCCATTTAACGCGCGGGCGGATAAGGCGTTTTACGCCGCATCCGCCAGTGGTGCCTGATGCGACGCTTGCGCGTCTTATCAGGCCTACAAACCCACTTCATTTAACGCGTAGGGCGGATAAGGCGTTTTACGCCGCATCCGCCAGTGGTGCCTGATGCGACGCTTGCGCGTCTTATCAGGCCTACAAACCCGCTACACTTAACGCGTAGGGCGGATAAGGCGTTTTACGCCGCATCCGCCAGTGGTGCCTGATGCGACGCTCATTCAACTACAGCCCCAATGCCGTTCCCACCAACAACCAGATATTCAGCGTTACCACCAGCACCACAATCATCCAGCCTATTTGTTTAACCCATTTGCTATTGACCAGATCGCCCATCAACTTGCTGTCACTGGTGAAAATCAGCAGTGGCACCAGCGCCAGAGCAATACCAAAACTGAGCAGCACCTGACTCATAACCAGAATCCGTGTCGGATCTAATCCCATCAGAATGACAATAAATGACGGCAGCATGGTTACCGTACGGCGTACCCACAGCGGGATATGAAAGCGAATGAACCCCTGCATCACCACCTGCCCTGCCAACGTACCCACTACCGTTGACGAAAGCCCCGCCGCCACCAGACTTAAACCAAAAACCGTTGCCGCAGCATTGCTTAACAGCGGTTGCAGCGTCAGGTAAGCCTCATCAAGGTCGGCAACACCAGTATGACCAGAAAAGTGAAACGCGGCGGCAGCCGTTGCTATCATCGCCAGATTGACAAAGCCAGCGATGGTCATGGCAATCGCCACATCCCATTTGGTCGCAGAGTAACGTTGCTGGCGTGAACCACCGTGTAGATGCTGGGTAAGCGAAGAGTGAAGATAAATCACATGCGGCATAATCGTCGCCCCTAACACGCCAGCCGCCAGGAAGACCGCTTCCGAGGTCGGTAAACTCGGTATCGCCATACCTTTGCTCAACTGCACCAGATTCGGTTGGGAGAAAATCAGCTCAACAATATAGGCCGCCGCCACAAACAACAGAAGCCCACCAATCACTTTCTCCAGCGGTTTTTGCCCGCGACGTTGCAGCATTAAAATCAGGAAAGTGGCGATACCTGTCAGCACCGCCCCCTGCAATAAAGAAACACCAAGAATGAGTTTGAAACCGATCGCCGCACCAATAAATTCCGCCAGGTCGGTAGCCATCGCAATAATTTCTGCCTGAACCCAATAGAACCAGACGACAGGACGCGGATAGTGATCGCGAATTTGTTCCGCCAGATTTTTACCGGTGGTAATCCCCAGTTTGGCAGAGAGGATCTGAATCAGCATCGCCATCAGATTAGCCCAGACGACCACCCACAACAGTTGATAGCCGAAGCTGGCGCCCGCCTGAATATTGGTCGCAAAATTACCGGGATCGATATAACCAATCGCCGCAATGAACGCCGGTCCCATTAATGCGAGCCTCATCTTGCGCGCCGCCCGTCCGCTGCTACTCTCAACGCGATAGTTCGTCATCTTGTTGTGCCTCTAAAACATAGCCTTTGCTATGTTTCATGCTATGTCAAACGAGAATGATTATCAAATTCATTTAAATGGATTGTGGTGATTTCTCTGATAGGCCAGGATTATGACTACGAAAAGATTGATGATTTGAATGTTATAATTATGTTTAATGTTAGCACATTTACATAACTTTCAGCTTCCATACACAACATAGAAAAAATGTATGACAGGTCACTATTTTTGAAGCTTGTCACAGGACGTCATTATAGTGTGTGTCAGATCTCGTTTTCCTTACCCATGTTACATAGAATGTGCACGGAAATTTAACCTGCCTCATATTTGGAGCAAATATGGACCGCGTCCTTCATTTTGTACTGGCACTTGCCGTTGTTGCGATTCTCGCACTGCTGGCAAGTAGCGACCGCAAAAAAATTCGTATCCGTTATATTATTCAACTGCTTGTTATCGAAGTATTACTGGCGTGGTTCTTCCTGAACTCTGACGTTGGTCTGGGCTTCGTGAAAGGCTTCTCCGAAATGTTCGAAAAACTGCTCGGATTTGCCAACGAAGGTACTAACTTCGTCTTTGGTAGCATGAATGATCAAGGCCTGGCATTCTTCTTCCTGAAAGTGCTGTGCCCTATCGTCTTTATTTCTGCGTTAATCGGTATTCTCCAGCACATTCGCGTGTTGCCGGTGATTATCCGCGCGATTGGTTTCCTGCTTTCCAAAGTCAACGGCATGGGCAAACTGGAATCCTTTAACGCCGTCAGCTCCCTGATTCTGGGTCAGTCCGAGAACTTTATCGCCTATAAAGATATCCTCGGCAAAATCTCCCGTAATCGTATGTACACCATGGCAGCAACTGCGATGTCCACCGTTTCTATGTCCATCGTTGGCGCATACATGACGATGCTGGAGCCGAAATACGTCGTTGCGGCGCTGGTACTGAACATGTTCAGCACCTTTATCGTGCTGTCGCTGATCAACCCTTACCGTGTTGATGCCAGCGAAGAAAACATTCAGATGTCCAACCTGCACGAAGGTCAGAGCTTCTTCGAAATGCTGGGTGAATACATTCTGGCAGGTTTCAAAGTCGCCATTATCGTTGCAGCGATGCTGATCGGCTTTATCGCCCTGATCGCCGCGCTGAACGCACTGTTTGCCACCGTGACCGGCTGGTTTGGCTACAGCATCTCCTTCCAGGGCATCCTGGGCTACATCTTCTATCCGGTTGCATGGGTAATGGGTGTTCCGTCCAACGAAGCACTGCAAGTGGGCAGTATCATGGCGACCAAACTGGTTTCCAACGAGTTCGTAGCAATGATGGATCTGCAGAAAATTGCTTCCACGCTTTCTCCGCGTGCAGAAGGCATCATCTCTGTATTCCTGGTATCCTTTGCTAACTTCTCTTCTATCGGGATTATCGCGGGTGCAGTTAAAGGCCTGAACGAAGAGCAAGGTAACGTGGTTTCTCGCTTCGGTCTGAAACTGGTTTACGGCTCTACGCTGGTTAGTGTGCTGTCTGCGTCAATCGCAGCACTGGTACTGTAAGCGAATCCATTAAAAAAGCCGGGGATAATTCCCCGGCATTTTTACGCCTGTTAATCAACTAATGGTTGCGGGCGACCAATTAAATACCCTTGCAGATATTGCACCCCGAGCTTATGCAATAGCGCCTGCTGCTGTTGCGTCTCGACAAACTCCGCGACCACACTCAATGACTTCGCTTTCGCCAGATCGGTAATTGATCTCACTATCATCGCATCCAGTGTATTAGTGACGATATCCTTAACGAAGACGCCATCAATCTTGATGATATCAGCCTGCAAACGTTTTAACCGTTCGTAGTTGGCATAGCCTGTGCCAAAGTCATCAATCGCAATACGGAAGCCAAACTTATGCAGTTGTTCGATATTGTACATACTGCTTTCTGCGTTAGAAAACGCCTGCTCCTCGGTGATCTCAATAATCACAGCCTCCGGGGAGACACGGTAACGTTTAAACAGACGAATAATTCGCCCGGCGATATTCTTTTGCAGTAGAGTGAGTGGCATTAAATTGACTGAAAAGCGCGGGCCTTTCTTGTCGCAAGGGTGGGTTGCCAGCCACTTCAGTAGGGATTCCAGCACCTGTAAATCGAATCGCGCACTAAGGTTAAATTGGGCAATAAGCGGCAAAAATTTATCAGGCGTCATTATGCCGCCGTCGTATTTCAGACGCGCAAGGATTTCATCATAGCCCTGCCCCTCTTTGTTACGAATGGGTTGAGCGTAGAGGAGCAAATCACCATTATCTAACGCCTTACGAATGGTGTTCAGCAACAGTACCTGTTTGGTGGTCTGCCCGGACGCCATCTCCTCTCGATTATCCAACGCCAGAACGTGATGATGAACGCAGGATTGTTCCGCCAGCCAGCTTAACTGCCCCAGCATGGGCTGCAGGGTTTCCTGATTGCCATCAAAACGCCCCCAGGCAGCACCGTAGCCCATATCCAGCCCGGTGTTGTTCCAGTGGATTTGCCGACTGTTGAGAACGTTAACCATATGCTGTAGCCGCCCTTCCGTTTCCGGCCCGGTCAGTACCAACAACAATTCGCTCCCCGGCAATTGATACAACTTTTCGTTTTCCTGCATCAATGGCAGTAATGTACGGTAAATTGAGCGGATACAATGAACGCGCATTACTAACCCGTAATGGCGACTCATAAACTCAAGATTATCAATGCGCAGACAGCAAAAACTCTTACCAGCCTCTTGCTCCTGCGATTGCTCCAGTGCACGAAAGTTGGGTAATAGCGTTAACGGATCGGTCAGGGCCTGCAAATGCCAGCGACGGTTAAGCCATTCGCTACGATAATAAATGCGTACCATGTAAAGCAGGCAAACGCTAAAGGAAATCAGCACCGCGAGAATAAATGCCAGCGAATATTCTGTTTCCACCCCTTGTAAAAAATTCTGGTTGTAATTCAGGAGGAAAAGCGTCGATACAGCCCAGGTAAGATTTAAAAACGGATAACGAAGTTTACCGACACCAAGGGTAAAGATGATAAAGAAAACAGGTACCAGATAGCCGGCGATAAAGTCGTTTTCATAAGGCGTGCACATCAAAAGTAGCAGAACGCTAAGAGCCGCCAGCCAACTTAAGGTAAATGTGCGTTTTTCTTTACTCAGCGACGGCGCGATATCTCTGCGCCACAATATCTGTGCAAAGTGAGGACTTACAATCATGCGAGTGAGATAGTAGAAGAGCATGTTGTAAATCAACACGGCGGTGAAAAGGCTTAGTAAATCAACGACCGTGAAAATCGCGTCGGCATCGCCGAAAAAGGTTGATATCTTTAGTGGGAAATCAAAGAACCTGCCCACGAGATACATGCTGCATTTGATGCCGAACGGCGTCACCAAACCAAGCCAGAAGAGACGTTGCCATACGTTTCGGGTGGTTAATCCATAGCGCCAACGCGTTCCCAACTGCCAGCGTAATATCGCGCAGGCACACAGCACAGCAAACGTCTGGCTGCCAAGCATAACGGCGGTTTGCAAAAATGAGAGATGAAAATTCCACAGATTGGTGCAAAACATTCCACATAAAACGGGAACGACACCGCGCCAGCCGAAGATAAAGAATATTGATAGCATTACGCACAGTGGCATCCACGCCAGGAAAATATAGCTGGAGTGGATAACAGCAAGTGGCGATATAAAACGGGATAGCTGAATAAGTACCACGGTGAGCGTAAACGCTAGTGTAAATATCTTGATATTTTTTATCAGGTTATGCTCCACAAACATGAGTACACTACTCTCACTGATCGGGGTTTTAAGGCACACAAATAATATGTTTATTCGCATCGCGAAGCAAACAGGGACCGACCTGTTGCCGATATTTCATCCAATGATGTTTCCAACAGGCAACACTAACCCGGGGCGTAGACTGTATTACAAAAGCGGCAAAAAGCAGAGACAAAAAACCCCCGCTTCGCAGCGAGGGTTTGAAATTTGGTGGAGCTAAGCGGGATCGAACCGCTGACCTCTTGCATGCCATGCAAGCGCTCTCCCAGCTGAGCTATAGCCCCACGAGTCGTTTACGTACCAAATTTGCTGGGTGCAAAATTTGGTGGAGCTAAGCGGGATCGAACCGCTGACCTCTTGCATGCCATGCAAGCGCTCTCCCAGCTGAGCTATAGCCCCATAACGTAAAGCTTGTCGAGTTGACGGGCGGCATCATATGAATTCCGCCCGAATGTGTCAACGGCAAATTGCAAGGCGTAGTTTCAATCGCTGAAAAATCAGGCAAATGAACTATTTTGGATAGTCGCTCGCATTCAGTAGTTATTCCTGTCACGGTTTCTTGTAAAGTGGTGTTATAAAATGAACCACTAATAGACCCGCAATCATTCAGGGAATTGTTATGTTCAAGGAGAGGATGACGCCAGATGAACTTGCCAGGCTGACCGGTTATAGCCGCCAGACCATCAATAAATGGGTACGCAAGCAAGGCTGGACGACATCACCAAAACCAGGTGTCCAGGGTGGCAAGGCCCGACTGATTCACGTCAATAAACAAGTTCGTGAATATATTCGTAATGCAGAACGCCCTGACGGTCAGAGAGAAGCACCTGAACTGTCTGGCGATACGCCGCTTGAAATGCTGCTGGTAACGCTGGCGAAAGAAATGACGCCTCTTGAACAAAAACAGTTTACATCCTTGCTTCTGCGGGAAGGGATTATCGGATTATTACAACGCTTAGGGATTCGCGACAGCAAATAATATGAAAAGATTACGCAATAAAATGACCACCGAAGAGCTGGCGGAATGCCTCGGTGTGGCTAAACAAACTGTTAACCGTTGGATCAGAGAAAAGGGCTGGAGAACGGAAAAATTTCCCGGCGTGAAAGGAGGTCGTGCCAGACTTATTCTGGTCGATTCGCAGGTTTGCGAGTTTATTCAGAACACGCCTGCGTTCCATAACACACCAATGTTGATGGAAGCTGAAGAGAGAATTGCTGAATACGCTCCTGGTGCACGCGCCCCGGCGTATCGACAAATCATCAACGCGATAGATAATATGACAGACATTGAGCAGGAAAAAGTCGCGCAATTTTTGTCACGTGAAGGAATTCGCAATTTCCTCGCCCGTCTCGATATTGACGAATCAGCATAAGTAAAAAAACGGCAGGATATTATCTCCTGCCGTTTTTTTTATACTCTAATTACTGCTGATTTTCGCGTTCAGCAATAAAGGCCAGCGCTTTGTTGATACGCTCAATGCTACGTGCTTTACCGATCGCGTGAACGGTAACATCCAGTGCCGGAGACTGCCCAGCACCAGTGACAGCAACACGCAGCGGCATCCCTACTTTACCCATCCCCACTTCCAGCTCATCCGCTGTAGCCTGAATCGCGTGGTGAACATTTTCCGCCGTCCAGTCAGTGATAGCAGACAGTTTGTCACGTACCACTTCCAGCGGCTGACGCGCTACCGGACGCAGATGTTTTTTCGCAGCATCGGCATCAAACTCAGCAAAATCTTCGTAGAAGTAACGGCAGCTCTGTGCCATCTCTTTGAGCGTTTTGCAGCGTTCGCCCAGCAGTTTCACCAGCTCAGCAAGCTGCGGGCCGTTACGGGTATCAATATTTTCCTGCTCGATGTGCCACTGTAAATGGGTAGCAACATACTCCGGCGGCAGCGTGTTAATGTAATGATGGTTCAGCCACAGCAGCTTGTCGGTGTTGAACGCACTGGCCGATTTGCTGACGGCATTCAGGGTGAAGTATATGATCATCTCTTCACGAGTGAAGATTTCCTGATCGCCGTGGGACCAGCCCAGACGCACCAGATAGTTCAACAGTGCTTCTGGCAGATAGCCGTCATCACGATACTGCATTACGCTGACTGCACCGTGACGTTTGGACAATTTTTTACCGTCATCACCGTTGATCATAGAAACGTGTGCGTAAACCGGTACGGGCGCTTTCAGAGCTTTCAGAATGTTGATCTGGCGCGGCGTGTTGTTGATATGGTCTTCACCACGGATGACGTGAGTAATTTCCATATCCCAGTCGTCGACAACCACACAGAAGTTATAGGTCGGAGAACCATCGGTACGGCGGATAATCAGATCATCCAGCTCCTGGTTGCTGAACTCGATTGGACCACGGATCTGATCGTCAAAAACAACGGAACCTTCCTGTGGGTTAGCAAAACGTACAACGCACGGTTCATCATCAGCGTGATGTTCATGGCTGTGGCGGCAACGGCCGTCATAACGCGGCTTCTCGCCTTTTGCCATCTGCTCTTCACGCAGCGCTTCGAGGCGCTCTTTAGAGCAGTAGCATTTATAGGCAGTACCCTCTTCCAGCATCTGATCGATAACCGCGTTATAGCGATCGAAACGTTTGGTCTGGAAGTACGGGCCTTCATCCCACTCCAGACTCAGCCAGTTCATGCCATCCATAATGGCTTCGATAGCTTCCGGCGTGGAACGCTCAAGATCGGTGTCTTCAATACGCAGCACGAACTCACCGCCGTGGTTACGTGCAAAAAGCCAGGAGTAAAGAGCAGTACGCGCGCCGCCAACGTGCAGATAGCCTGTTGGGCTTGGCGCGAAGCGAGTTTTGATTTTCATGAAATGGCCTTACGTTTAGAAAGATGCCGACAACCGGCAAATCCTGGAAAAATTGAGTGGGCGATATTCTATCACTCCAGCCTGATTCCTCAATGTAGTTCGGGTTGCTACATGATGCATTATTGTTTTCGTTGACAAATTGCGCAACACGGTCTGTTTCGCGATCATCTTGCTTAAAATTACGACGAACGAACAATTTCTTTAGAAAATGCATTGACTCATTTTCAACTCTCCCTATAATGCGACTCCACACAGCGGGGGTGATTAGCTCAGCTGGGAGAGCACCTCCCTTACAAGGAGGGGGTCGGCGGTTCGATCCCGTCATCACCCACCAACTACTTTATGTAGTCTCCGCCGTGTAGCAAGAAATTGAGAAGTGGGTGATTAGCTCAGCTGGGAGAGCACCTCCCTTACAAGGAGGGGGTCGGCGGTTCGATCCCGTCATCACCCACCACTTTCTCGCCAGCTAAATTTCTTGTAACAATGTGAAGTACCGAAGTGGGTGATTAGCTCAGCTGGGAGAGCACCTCCCTTACAAGGAGGGGGTCGGCGGTTCGATCCCGTCATCACCCACCACTTCGGGTCGTTAGCTCAGTTGGTAGAGCAGTTGACTTTTAATCAATTGGTCGCAGGTTCGAATCCTGCACGACCCACCAATGTAAAAAAGCGCCCTAAAGGCGCTTTTTTGCTATCTGCGATATTCAAAGATTCGAACCTGCAGCAGGTTCGAGTTGAGCGCAGCGAAACAACGGAGCCGCTCGCGGCGACGGCCCGAAGGGCGAGCGAAGCGAGTCATCCTGCACGACCCACCAATGTAAAAAGGCGCCCTAAAGGCGCCTTTTTGCTATGTGCGATATTCAAAGATTCGAACCTGCAGCAGGTTCGAGTTGAGCGCAGCGAAACAACGGAGCCGCTTGCGGCTACGACCCGAAGGGCGAGCGAAGCGAGTCATCCTGCTCGACCCACCAATGTAAAAAAGCGCCCTAAAGGCGCTTTTTTTGCTATCTGCGATTTGCGAAATTGCCTGATGCGCTTCGCTTATCAAATCTACAATTTCTGGCAACTCCTCGCCTACTGTGTCAATGCTGCCAATAGCTTAACCATCGCAGGTGTCACCTGCTGCGTTTCATAAACAATATACAAATCTGCCGGGATGCGCTCTTTGAGCGGACGGAAAATGACACCAGGCCAGTTCATCTGTGCGTAGCTGTCTGCTATCAAGGTGATACCAATGCCCATACTGATCATGGCCAGCACCGTTTGCGGTTCATTAACTTCGCGAATAACAACCGGTGAAAACCCCGCCTGCTGGCAAACGCGCTGCAAAAAATCCCAGTCAGTGTACACGGGCGGCATTGTGACAAAATACTCGTCACGTAGTGCTTCCAGAGGAACGGCGGAATATGATGAGAGGTGATGCTCTTCAGGCATCGCTACCAGAAACGCCGATTCATGCAAGCGTAAGCTGGTAAAATCTTCTGGAGGTTCTGTCGCCATTCGCCAAATCCCGGCATCGAGTTCGCGACGCTCCAACAGCGCCATTTGCATCGCAGGCATCTTTTCGCGAAACAATACTTCAACGTTGGGATTTTCCCTAAGAAATCGCCGCATAACCGGTCGCATTCGTCCCCACATTGCCGTTCCAACCACACCGAGTTCAATCCGCCCTGCTTCTCCCCGGCCTATTTGTTCAATCCGAGCCAACACCTGATTTGCATTCATCAGCAATCGGCGGGATTCTTCCATCAAGATTTTGCCCGCGTGTGTCAGGACGACGCTGCGCGAATGACGAATAAAAAGCTGTGTGCCAAGTTGATTTTCCAGCTCTTTAATATGAATACTGAGCGGAGGCTGAGACATATTTAAACGCGCCGCTGCGCGGCCAAAATGTAACTCTTCCGCTACAGCAAGAAAATAACGGAGCAACTTAAGGTCTGTTCTGTAAATGCGTTCCATAATTAAGTGCTCCGTTTAATAAACATATATCTTGTTAAATTATCACGGCATAAAGTATTTCACCACCAGATAACCTACATACATAAACACAATAGATAATATACCCGGCAATACATTTGGCACAGGAATAGGTAATCGCACGATTGTAAATAAAGCACCAATACCAAAACCGACGCCAGAAGAAAATAAAATATCTTTCACTAATTAACCTTTATCATAAAAGCAGCCCCGAAAAACAGAGCTGCAAATCCTTTTAATGTGTCACTGTTCGATGTGTTATCTTTTCAGGGTCATGGTTATATTTAAACCCAAAGAAAAATATCACTGCGAGGAAAAGAGAATATCCTGCAAACATCAGCCAAATAGTTTGCCAGTCTTTTACGCCATCTACCGAGAAGTAATCTACTGCCATGCCGCTCAGAATCGAGCCCACCCACGCACCGACACCATTTACCATGGTCATAAAGAGCCCCTGTGCGCTGGCACGAATGCTGGAATCAACTTCCTGTTCGACAAAGACCGAACCTGAAATATTGAAGAAATCGAATGCACAGCCGTAAACAATCATCGACAGCAGCAGCAAAACAAACCCGGTTGGTGACGGATCTCCATAAGCGAAGAAGCCAAAGCGTAGCGTCCAGGCCACCATACTCATAAGCATGACCGTTTTGATACCGAAACGCTTTAAAAAGAACGGAATCGTCAGAATGAAACCGACTTCAGCCATCTGTGAAACTGACAGTAAAATGGACGGATACTTCACCACGAAGCTATCAGCAAACTCCGGGTTACGAGCAAAATCATGCAGGAACGGGTTGCCAAAAACGTTGGTAATTTGCAGTACCGCGCCCAGCATCATGGCGAAGAGGAAAAAGATGGCCATGCGTGGATTTTTGAACAGCACGAAAGCATCCAGACCGAGCTTACTGGCAAGCGAAGTAGCCACTTTTTTCTGCGCAACAGGAATCTTAGGCAAAGTCAGCGCATAAGCCGACAGCAGCAGAGACGCACCGGAAGCGATATACAGTTGCAGACTGCTCAATTCCAGATGCAGTAAGCTTACCGCCCACATCGCGACAATGAATCCCACCGTACCAAAAACGCGAATGGGTGGGAAAGCAGTCACCGGATCAAGCCCTGCCTGGGCCAGGCAAGAGTAAGAGACACTGTTCGATAATGCGATAGTCGGCATAAATGCCATCGCATTGATTAACATCACCCAAAACATCGTATCCGGATCACTCACCGACGCCGCATAAAAAAGTACGCCCGCGCACACCAGATGGCACAGCATATATGCTCGTTCAGCGCGCAGCCATTTGTCCGCGATGATCCCCATAATGCCAGGCATAATAATCGCGGCAATACCTTTGGAGCTGTAAACCATGCCGACATTAGCGCCGGTAAAATGGAGGGTATTAATCATGTAAGAACCGAGGGTAACCAGCCAGCTCCCCCAGATAAAATATTGCAAAAAGGACATTACCTTTAAGCGCAAAGCGATGCTCATAATCGTTTCCTTGTCGCATCATGTGGCCTCACCCGTGAGGCCGTTTATTGTTGTTTTAATCAGGCAATTTTGCGCAGAAACCCGCAAATAAGGTTGATAAAGTTCTGCTTAGAGAGCTCTGCTGCTGCCAGCGTTTGGGTATGCGAGAGCTTCACGTCACTCAGACCTTCTGCCATATTGGTAATCGCAGAAACGGCCACTACCTTCAGGTCACAATGGCGTGCTGAAATAACTTCAGGCACAACGGACATTCCAACGACATCCCCGCCAATAATTTGCATCATGCGAATTTCAGCCGCCGTTTCGAAATTCGGCCCCGGATACGAAACAAACACACCTTCCGTCAGGGGGAATCCCTCTTCTTTCGCCACTTTTTGCAACAGCGCCCGGTAATCCGCATCATAGGCATTCGCCAGCGAGAAGAATCGCTCTCCAAAACGTTCATCGTTAAGACCCACCATCGGTGTACCCGGCATGGTGTTAATGTGGTCTTTCAGTGCAACCAGACTGCCCGCCCCCACCTCCGGACGCAGTGAGCCAGCCGCATTGGTGCAGAACAGCAGTTCACAACCCAGCAATTTGAAAGTACGAATCGCGTCGGTCATGATGGTCATTCCACGACCTTCATAGAAATGTCCCCGACCTTTCATGCATGCCACCGGCACGCCCTGGAGGTGACCCAGCACCAGTTCACCCGCATGACCATGAACGGTACTCACCGGGAATCCAGGCAACTTTTCGTAGGAAATTGCGACTGCGTTCTCAATCTGATCGGCTAGCGCGCCCAGCCCGGAACCTAAAATAAAGGCCACTCGTGGCGTGAAATCTGGTTTATAAGCCCGGATAATATCGACGCAATACAGTGGGTTATGAGAAAAATTTGCCTGAGACATATATATCCTTTTTCTGTAGGTTTGAATCTAACGCCTTTTTATAGCGAGGTTGTCCCGGCTCTTACCAATACACTTTTTTCACGCATTCAATAGTGATTCTATATCGATGGATTTATATCTTTTCACTATTAATTCTCAGCAAAAACTGTATTGGCGATATTCACTCCCTTGCATTAACAATATGCCGTTTTTAAGCAACCATTTTATTAAGCAATCTACTAATAACGATCGGCATAGGGATTTATGCTATGAAAAAACATCTTCTGACTCTGACACTTTCCTCTTTATTAGCTATACCTGCTATATCTCATGCAGAATTTAAAGGTGGATTTGCAGATATCGGCGTGCATTACCTGGACTGGACCAGCCGAACTACTGAGAAATCGTCGGCCAAATCACACAAAGATGATTTTGGTTATCTTGAACTGGAAGGTGGTGCTAACTTTAGTTGGGGAGAAATGTACGGGTTCTTCGACTGGGAAAACTTTTATAACGACCGCCACGATAAACCAGGTAGCGAGCAGCGTTATACCTTTAAAAATACCAACCGCATTTACCTGGGCGATACCGGATTTAATCTCTACCTACACGCGTATGGCACCTACGGTTCTGCAAATCGGGTAAATTTCCACGATGATATGTTCCTGTACGGTTTCGGCTACAACTTCACCGGCAACGGTTGGTGGTTCAAGCCTTTCTTTGCCAAACGCTATACGGACCAAACCTATTACACTGGCGATAACGGCTACGTGGCAGGTTGGGTTGCGGGTTACAGCTTTATGCTGGGCAGAGAGAAATTCACCCTCACCAACTGGAACGAGTACGAGTTTGACCGTGATGCCACCTACGCAGCAGGTAATGGCGGTAAAGAAGGGCTGAACGGTGCGGTCGCCCTCTGGTGGAACGCTACTCCGAATATAACTACGGGGCTCCAGTACCGCTACGCGGACGACAAGCTGGGAGAAGCCTGGTATCAGGACGCCATCATTTACTCGGTCAAATTTAACTTCTGAACCATTTCTGCCGGGATTCCCGGCAGAAATACATAACACGATATATGATACAACGAATCCCCTTCTCGCCCTGCCATCACTATTCCCCTTGTTCTTGCACCACGTCCTCTAATGCTTCAGCAGTTGTTGAAAGTGACCGGTTCTTCCTGCGCTACTGTGACGAAAACATTTAATTGTTTTACTGAGTAATTCATCTATTTTCTTCATGAATGAATGCAATAAATCAATTTTATTTCTCAAACTGAAAGAAGCACAATAGCACCATCGATCATCTGGAGTATTTATGAAACTTTTTCGTATCCTCGATCCTTTCACCTTAACCCTGGTCACGGTGGTGTTACTGGCTTCTTTCTTTCCGGCCAGAGGCGGTTTCGTCCCCTTCTTTGAAAATCTGACCACGGCAGCTATTGCCCTGTTGTTCTTTATGCACGGCGCTAAGCTGTCGCGTGAGGCGATAATTGCTGGCGGTAGTCACTGGCGGTTGCATTTATGGGTAATGTGCAGCACCTTCGTACTGTTTCCGATTCTGGGTGTGTTGTTTGCCTGGTGGAAACCCGTAAACGTCGATCCCATGCTCTATTCCGGCTTTCTCTATCTTTGTATTCTTCCTGCCACCGTGCAGTCTGCAATCGCTTTTACTTCGATGGCGGGCGGTAACGTCGCGGCTGCCGTTTGTTCTGCATCAGCATCCAGCCTGCTGGGTATTTTCCTTTCGCCATTGCTGGTTGGTCTGGTGATGAATGTTCACGGGGCAGGAGGCAGCCTTGAGCAGGTCGGTAAAATTATGCTGCAACTACTGCTGCCGTTCGTGCTGGGGCATCTTTCTCGCCCATGGATTGGCAACTGGGTGGCGCGCAATAAAAAGTGGATTGCGAAAACTGACCAGACCTCCATTCTGTTGGTGGTCTATACAGCGTTCAGCGAAGCCGTCGTTAATGGTATCTGGCATAAAGTTGGCTGGGGATCATTGCTGTTTATCGTGGTGGTCAGCTGCGTTCTTCTGGCTATCGTGATTGTAGTTAACGTCTTTATGGCACGCCGACTGGGTTTCAATAAAGCGGATGAGATAACGATTGTCTTCTGTGGTTCGAAAAAGAGTCTGGCAAATGGCATCCCGATGGCAAACATTCTGTTCCCCACATCGGTGATCGGTATGATGGTACTGCCGTTGATGATTTTCCATCAGATCCAACTGATGGTTTGCGCGGTGCTGGCGCGTCGTTATAAGCGCCAGACCGAGCAACTACAGGCGCAGCAGGAAAGCCACGCAGGGAAGATTTAAAGCGAACGTTTCAGGGGCTGAACCAGTTGCGTCAGCCCCTCGGTTTTAATCAGCAGCGTGATTTGCATTAGCTCACCGAGCTTCCCTGCCGGAAATTCATCCTTGCGGGCAAACCACAGCAGATACTCTTCCGGCAGGTCGATTAAGCGACGCCCTTTGTACTTGCCAAACGGCATTATCGTATTGGCTATTTCAATCAGCTGCTCTTTTTCCATCTCAGTTACCCAGCAAACGTAGCATTTCAGCTTCGTCGATCACTTCAATGCCCAGTTCCTGCGCTTTCGCCAGTTTAGAACCTGCGGCTTCTCCGGCGATCACCAGATCGGTTTTCTTCGACACGCTGCCCGCCACTTTCGCGCCCAGTTCGACCAGGCGAGCTTTGGCGTCATCACGCGACATCTGACTTAAGCTACCCGTGAGTACCACGGTTTTACCGGCAAACGGACTGTCGATCTCTTCTGCGTTGATGACGACCGGCGCAGGCCAGTGAACGCCTTCCGCCAACAGCTCGCTGATGACATTGCGGTTGCTTTCTTCGGCAAAGAAGTTGTGAACATGAGATGCCACCACGATCCCGACGTCTGGCACTTTTTGCAGCTCTTCAATCGAGGCTGATTCCAGCGCTTCCAGCGTGCCAAAATATGCCGCCAGACCGGCTGCGGTAGCCTCACCGACTTCACGGATGCCAAGTGCATAGAGGAAGCGGGCAAAGGTGGTTTCTTTCGCTTTTTCCAGCGCGTTAACCACATTT
This sequence comes from Escherichia sp. E4742, assembly GCF_005843885.1. Classification (NCBI taxonomy): domain Bacteria; kingdom Pseudomonadati; phylum Pseudomonadota; class Gammaproteobacteria; order Enterobacterales; family Enterobacteriaceae; genus Escherichia; species Escherichia sp. E4742. The sequence goes on from NZ_CP040443.1 coordinate 432,777, forward strand.
TGTGCCGATTTCGGCCCCATTCGCTCCAGCCCGGTAAGTTTGCCTGCGGTGAGTTTGAACAGGTCCGCCGGAGTGTGGACGTACTCTTTTTCAACCAGCTGGTCGATAATTTTGTCACCCATTCCGTCAACATCCATCGCACGACGGGAAACAAAGTGTTTCAGCGATTCTTTACGTTGAGCACCGCAAATCAGGCCACCAGTACAGCGAGCAACCGCTTCACCTTCCACACGTTCCACGTCAGAACCACATACCGGACAATGCGTCGGGAATACAACCTCACGGGTATCTTCCGGGCGTTCAGAAAGCACGACGTTAACCACTTGTGGGATCACGTCTCCTGCGCGGCGAATCACCACTTTATCGCCAATGCGTAAACCGAGACGTTCAATTTCGTCGGCATTATGCAGTGTAGCGTTGCTCACCAGCACGCCTGCAACATGGACAGGTTCCAGACGCGCAACGGGCGTAATCGCACCTGTACGCCCAACCTGAAACTCTACATCACGCACAAAAGTCATTTGTTCCTGCGCCGGAAATTTAAACGCAACAGCCCAGCGCGGGGCGCGGGAAACAAAGCCAAGTTGCTCCTGCTGCGCCAGCGAGTTGACCTTAATGACTACACCGTCAATATCAAAGCCCAGCGTCGGGCGGTCTTCTTCCACTTTGTGGTAAAACGCCAGCACGTCTTCTGCTGATTCGCAAAGCGTTACCCGATCGCTGACTGGTAATCCCCACGCTTTAAACTGCATTAAGCGGCCCAGATGAGTGTCCGGCAACTCGCCACCTTCCAGTACACCAACGCCATAGCAGAAGAAAGTAAGCGGTCGCTTCGCAGTAATACGCGGATCAAGCTGACGCAGAGAACCTGCCGCCGCATTACGTGGGTTAGCAAACACTTTTCCGCCCGTGCGTCGCGCCTCTTCGTTAATCTTCTCAAAACCCGCCTGCGGCAGGAACACTTCACCACGCACTTCCAGACGTGCTGGAATATTCTCACCTTGCAGTTTCAGCGGAATAGCGCGAATGGTACGCACGTTAGACGTGATGTCTTCCCCAGTAGTGCCATCGCCACGGGTCGCCGCGCTTACCAGTACACCATTCTCATACAGAATGCTGACGGCAAGCCCATCGAGCTTTAACTCGCAGCACCAGGTCACTTTTTCGTTGCTTTTAAGCCTGTCCTGTACGCGTTTGTTGAAGGCGAGAAAACTCTCTTCATCAAATACGTTATCCAGAGACAGCATGGGTACTTCATGACGGATCTGGCTAAAGGCTGCCAGCGGCGCAGCACCTACACGTTGGGTAGGTGAATCAGGGGTAATCAGCTCAGGATGTTTGGCTTCCAGCTCACGCAACTCGCGCATCAGCCTGTCGTATTCAGCGTCGGGAATTTCCGGCGCATCCATCACATGATAAAGATATTCATGGTGGCGAAGCGTCGTTCGCAGTTCTGTCAGTTGTTGTTCGATTGATTCCATATCGCACCATCAATGCTAAAAACCCCCGACAAGCGGGGGTTCGAAGAAGAGTTAATTTGCCTTAAGTGTATCAGGCGTTGGCGTCTTTCACTTCGCGGATAATGTCCTGATACTCGCGCAGTTTCTGCGGAGTCATCATACGGCGCTGATCGTCAAGCACTACGCCGCCTACTTCATCGGCAATATGCTGCGCGGATTGCAGCATCAGCTTGAAGTTTTGCAGTTCATCACCGTAAGACGGCACCTGCATGAAGATAGTGACACCCGGCGTTGTGAAATCCTTCATTTCAGGATCAAACGTTCCCGGTTTCACCATATTCGCCAGGCTGAATAATGCCGGGCCGCTGCCATCCGGGCTAAGATGGCGATGATAAATATTCATATCGCCAAAGATAAAGCCCGCCTGTTGAATGCTATTAAGAAGCAGTTCGCCGTTCAGCTCGCTACCGTGATGCGCCGCGACGTTCATAATGATCACCGCTTCTTTGCGCTTCGGCTTATCCATCACAGGCGCTGGTTCAGCTACAGGTTCAGGCTGCGGTGCCGCTACAGGTTCCGCGGTCTGGAAAGTCGGCTGCGGAGCTGGAGGCACCTGCGAAGCAACCGGCTGTTCAGGCTGCGGCGGGTAAGCCGGCTGCTGTACTGGCTGCGGTTGTTGCACTGGCTGCGGTTGCTGAACAGGCTGCGCTGAATGCGGAGCATGTTGCGGCGGTACCTGCGCTTCAGGCGGCTGCTGAACCGGTTGACGCGGTTGCGCAGACGCATAAGGCGGTTGGTACTGGTGTTGCGGCGACGGACGAGCAGCCTCATGCTCCTGGGCGTTAGCCGGGGCATGATTTACGCGGTGAACACGAACCTCACCAACGCCCTCATCATCTTCGACATCCTCGTCATAAGAATCGTCGTCACGTTTTGACTTCATTCGTTTTAGTGGCCGATCGCGAAACATAGAAGATCGTTCTTTACGGCTGGTCCAGAAACCATGTACCAGTAAAGCGATTATGGCGATCGCGCCAACAATGATTAATATCAGACGCAAATCCTGCATCATTATATTCTCTGTTGTTCTAACACCTTGCCACCACGGCAAACATTTACTCACTAAGAGTATTTGTCGATTACCTCAAGTGCAAGTGCACTATTAACTTTCACAGCACAAAGATAGATGAAATCGTGCTTTTTGCTGGTTTTTCGAACATATCCTAACTGTCCATTGCGCAAATACCCGGTAAAATACGCAGAACTTTCCTGGGATTGGTCAAAAGGAGCATATCCTGATTATGGTTTCAACATTCACATCTGCCTCTCGCAGCGGTTTTTACTATTTTGCGCAAGGCTGGAAGCTCGTCTTGCAACCTGGGATTCGCCGTTTTGTCATCTTACCGCTGTTGATCAATATCTTGTTGATGGGAGGCGCGTTCTGGTGGCTCTTTAGCCAACTGGATGTTTGGATCCCGTCGTTAATGAGTCACGTACCTGACTGGCTGCAATGGTTGAGCTATTTGCTGTGGCCTGTAGCGGTCATCTCCGTGCTACTGGTTTTTGGCTATTTTTTCTCCACTATCGCCAACTGGATTGCCGCACCATTTAACGGTTTGTTGGCTGAACAACTGGAAGCAAGACTGACTGGCGCTACGCCACCGGATACCGGTATTTTCGGCATCATGAAAGATGTGCCGCGGATTATGAAACGTGAATGGCAAAAGTTTGCCTGGTATCTGCCGCGCGCGATTGTATTGCTGATCCTTTACTTCATCCCTGGCATTGGGCAAACCGTCGCACCGGTGCTGTGGTTCCTGTTCAGCGCCTGGATGTTAGCCATCCAATACTGCGACTATCCGTTCGATAACCACAAAGTGCCCTTCAAAGATATGCGCACTGCCCTGCGCACGCGCAAAATCACTAATATGCAGTTTGGTGCTTTAACCAGCTTGTTCACGATGATCCCGGTACTCAACCTGTTCATTATGCCGGTGGCCGTTTGTGGCGCTACGGCGATGTGGGTCGATTGCTACCGCGCTAAACATGCATTATGGCGGTAACAATTTACCGATTATTTTGTAAACATTATGTGTGGAACAGGGGTGGCTTATGCCGCCCCTTATTCCATCTTGCGAGCCATTATTTCCCTTCTGCATATAGATATGCTAAATCCTTACTTCCGCATATTCTCTGAGCGGGTATGCTACCTGTTGTATCCCAATTTCATACAGTTAAGGACAGGCCATGAGTAAGATTTTTGAAGATAACTCGCTGACTATCGGTCACACACCGCTGGTTCGCCTGAATCGCATCGGTAACGGACGTATTCTGGCGAAGGTGGAATCCCGAAACCCCAGCTTCAGCGTTAAGTGCCGTATCGGTGCAAATATGATTTGGGATGCCGAAAAGCGCGGTGTACTGAAGCCGGGCGTTGAGTTGGTGGAGCCAACCAGCGGCAATACCGGGATTGCACTGGCGTATGTGGCTGCCGCTCGCGGTTATAAACTCACTCTGACCATGCCGGAAACCATGAGTATTGAACGCCGCAAGCTGCTCAAAGCGTTAGGTGCAAACCTGGTGCTGACCGAAGGTGCTAAAGGCATGAAAGGTGCGATTCAAAAAGCGGAGGAAATTGTTGCCAGCAACCCAGAAAAATACTTGCTGCTGCAACAATTCAGCAACCCGGCGAATCCGGAAATTCATGAAAAAACCACCGGCCCGGAGATCTGGGAAGATACTGACGGTCAGGTCGATGTGTTTATTGCTGGTGTCGGCACTGGCGGTACGCTGACCGGCGTCAGCCGCTACATTAAAGGCACCAAAGGCAAGACTGACCTCATCTCTGTCGCCGTTGAACCAACCGACTCTCCGGTTATCGCCCAGGCGCTGGCAGGTGAAGAAATCAAACCCGGGCCGCATAAAATCCAGGGCATCGGTGCTGGCTTTATCCCGGCTAACCTTGATCTCAAACTAGTCGACAAAGTTATTGGCATCACCAATGAAGAAGCCATCTCTACTGCGCGTCGCCTGATGGAAGAAGAAGGCATTCTTGCCGGGATCTCTTCCGGCGCGGCTGTTGCTGCGGCGTTGAAACTACAAGAAGATGAAAGCTTTACCAATAAGAATATTGTGGTTATTCTACCATCATCGGGTGAGCGTTATTTAAGCACTGCACTGTTTGCCGATCTCTTTACTGAGAAAGAACTGCAACAGTAATGCCAGCTTGTTAAAAATGCGTAAAAAAGCACCTTTTCAGGTGCTTTTTTGTGGCCTGCTTCAAACTTTCACCCCTCCTGGCATTGATTCAACTTGTCGGAACTGGTATTTAACCTGACTAATTATTTTGATGCGCGAAATTAATCGTTACAGGAAAAGCCTTAGCTGAATCGATTTTATGATTTGGTTCAAGTCTTCCTTTAGCGGCATAATGTTTAATGATGAACGAAACGTCAGCGGCCAACATCCGCCAGCAATGGACTGTATAGAGCACTTCGTGCGTCGCGTCTGTTAAAACTGGCGCTAACAATACAGGCTAAAGTCGAACCGCCAGGCTAGACTTTAGTTCCACAACACTAAACCTATAAGTTGGGGAAATACAATGTTCCAGCAAGAAGTTACCATTACCGCTCCGAACGGTCTGCACACCCGCCCTGCTGCCCAGTTTGTAAAAGAAGCTAAGGGCTTCACTTCTGAAATTACTGTGACTTCTAACGGCAAAAGCGCCAGCGCCAAAAGCCTGTTCAAACTGCAGACTCTGGGCCTGACTCAAGGCACCGTTGTGACTATCTCTGCGGAAGGCGAAGACGAGCAAAAAGCGGTTGAACATCTGGTTAAACTGATGGCGGAACTCGAGTAATTTCCCGGGTTCTTTTAAAAATCAGTCACAAGTAAGGTAGGGTTATGATTTCAGGCATTTTAGCATCCCCGGGTATCGCTTTCGGTAAAGCTCTGCTTTTGAAAGAAGACGAAATCGTCATTGACCGGAAAAAAATTTCTGCCGACCAGGTTGATCAGGAAGTTGAACGTTTTCTGAGCGGTCGTGCCAAGGCATCTGCCCAGCTGGAAACGATCAAAACGAAAGCTGGTGAAACGTTCGGTGAAGAAAAAGAAGCCATCTTCGAAGGGCATATTATGTTGCTCGAAGATGAGGAGCTGGAGCAGGAAATCATAGCCCTGATTAAAGATAAGCACATGACCGCTGATGCAGCTGCTCATGAAGTTATCGAAGGTCAAGCTTCTGCCCTGGAAGAACTGGATGACGAATACCTGAAAGAGCGTGCGGCCGACGTACGTGATATCGGTAAGCGCCTGCTGCGCAACATCCTTGGGCTGAAGATCATCGACCTGAGCGCCATTCAGGATGAAGTAATCCTGGTTGCCGCTGACCTGACGCCGTCTGAAACCGCACAGCTAAACCTGAAGAAGGTGCTGGGTTTCATCACCGACGCGGGTGGCCGGACTTCCCACACCTCTATTATGGCGCGTTCTCTGGAACTGCCAGCCATCGTGGGTACCGGTAGCGTCACCTCTCAGGTGAAAAACGACGACTATCTGATTCTGGATGCCGTAAACAATCAGGTTTACGTCAATCCAACCAATGAAGTTATTGATAAACTGCGCGCCGTTCAGGAGCAAGTTGCTTCTGAAAAAGCAGAGCTTGCTAAACTGAAAGATCTGCCAGCAATTACGCTGGACGGTCACCAGGTCGAAGTGTGCGCTAACATCGGTACTGTTCGTGACGTTGAAGGTGCAGAGCGTAACGGCGCTGAAGGCGTTGGTCTGTATCGTACCGAATTCCTGTTCATGGACCGTGACGCGCTGCCAACCGAAGAAGAACAGTTTGCTGCTTACAAAGCGGTGGCTGAAGCGTGTGGCTCACAGGCAGTTATTGTTCGTACCATGGACATTGGCGGCGATAAAGAGCTGCCGTACATGAACTTCCCGAAAGAAGAGAACCCGTTCCTCGGCTGGCGTGCTATCCGTATCGCGATGGATCGTAAAGAGATCCTGCGCGATCAGCTTCGCGCTATCCTGCGTGCCTCTGCTTTCGGTAAATTGCGCATCATGTTCCCGATGATCATCTCTGTTGAAGAAGTGCGTGCACTGCGCAAAGAGATCGAAATCTACAAACAGGAACTGCGCGACGAAGGTAAAGCGTTTGACGAGTCAATTGAAATTGGCGTAATGGTGGAAACACCGGCTGCCGCGACAATTGCGCGTCATTTGGCCAAAGAAGTTGATTTCTTTAGTATCGGCACCAATGATTTAACGCAGTACACTCTGGCAGTTGACCGTGGTAATGATATGATTTCACACCTTTACCAGCCAATGTCACCGTCCGTGCTGAACTTGATCAAGCAAGTTATTGATGCTTCTCATGCTGAAGGCAAATGGACAGGTATGTGTGGTGAGCTTGCTGGCGATGAACGTGCTACACTTCTGTTGCTGGGGATGGGTCTGGACGAATTCTCTATGAGCGCCATTTCTATCCCGCGCATTAAGAAGATTATCCGTAACACGAACTTCGAAGATGCGAAGGTGTTAGCAGAGCAGGCTCTTGCTCAACCGACAACGGACGAGTTAATGACGCTGGTTAACAAGTTCATTGAAGAAAAAACAATCTGCTAATCCACGAGATGCGGCCCAATTTACTGCTTAGGAGAAGATCATGGGTTTGTTCGATAAACTGAAATCTCTGGTTTCCGACGACAAGAAGGATACTGGAACTATTGAGATCATTGCTCCGCTCTCTGGCGAGATCGTCAATATCGAAGACGTGCCGGATGTCGTTTTTGCGGAAAAAATCGTTGGTGATGGTATTGCAATCAAACCAACTGGTAACAAAATGGTCGCTCCGGTTGACGGCACCATTGGTAAAATCTTTGAAACCAACCACGCGTTCTCCATCGAATCTGATAGCGGCGTTGAGTTGTTCGTTCACTTCGGTATCGACACTGTTGAACTGAAAGGCGAAGGCTTCAAGCGTATTGCTGAAGAAGGTCAGCGCGTGAAAGTTGGCGATACTGTGATTGAATTCGATCTCCCGCTGCTGGAAGAGAAAGCCAAGTCTACCCTGACTCCGGTTGTTATCTCCAACATGGACGAAATCAAAGAACTGATCAAACTGTCCGGTAGCGTGACTGTGGGTGAAACCCCGGTTATTCGCATCAAGAAGTAATTCTTGCCGCAGTGAAAAATGGCGCCAATCGGCGCCATTTTTTATGCTTCCGCCAACGGCGGCAAAATCAATTCATCGCTCTCATGTTGCTGGGTGTAGCGCATCACCTCCAGCACGCGTAAGCCTGCGCTATGTACCGCGTCAGTTAATTCCTTACCTTTCAACAATCCACTGATAAGCTGGGCGCAAAACAGATCGCCTGTACCTTTCAGATCGGTTTTTACCCGAGAATGGGAAATGACATTCACGCTGTCGGCACTGACCACCACCACCTGCATCTCCTGATTTTCTTCGTTACCAGAGGCGCTGGTAATAACCACCCATTTTAATGTGTCTGAAAGCAAACTTTTTGCTGCGGCAATGGCGCTGTCGAGATCGCGGCAGTTTTTACCGGTCAGGATTTCCAGCTCAAAGATATTTGGCGTAATTCCCTGCGCCAGTGGCAACAAATATTGCCGATACGCATCGGGCAGGTCAGGTTTGACGTAGATACCGCTATCAATATCGCCAATCACCGGATCGACCATAATCAATAAGTCAGGATGATTTTCGCGTAATACAGTCAGCCACTCGGCAAGTATTTTGATTTGCGACGCGGTTCCCATATAACCGGTGGTGACAGCGCGCAGCTGGCGCAGCGCATCACGCTCCTGTAGTGCACGTAAATAGCCGCTAAACCATTCGTCCGGAATCGCACCACCGTAGAACGTATCATAATGTGGCGTATTGCTGAGCAACACGGTCGGCACGGCAAAGACATTCAGGCCGTTCTGTTTAATAGCAGGCACGGCAATGCTGTTGCCTACGCTGCCGTACACTACCTGCGACTGCACAGCGACAATATCCGCCTGCAACGCTCTGCTCTTATCGTTAAACAACAACAAACTACTCATTAGATTTTTTCTCCTTGCCGATGATCCTCATCGCATCCCAACCGAAACTTTACCTGATTTTGGCAGTCAAATCGGCTATCACAAAACAAGGATAAGGTAATTCAGTGAAGAAAATCATTTGTCTGGTCATTACACTGTTGATGACACTCCCCGCTTACGCGAAGTTAACTGCCCACGAAGAAGCCCGTATCAACGCCATGCTGGAGGGATTAGCGCAGCAAAAGGATTTGATATTTGTGCGCAACGGTGATGAACATACCTGTGATGAAGCAGTTTCGCATCTGAAGTTGAAGCTCGGCAACACGCGCAACCGCATTGATACCGCCGAGCAGTTTATTGATAAGGTGGCTTCGTCATCATCGATTACTGGTAAGCCTTACATCGTGAAGATGCCCGGTAAGAGCGATGAAAATGCGCAACCTTTTTTACATGCGCTGATTGCGCAGACGGATAAAACAGTGCCTGCGCAATAATCTTAAATCCCCGCCCCCTGGCTAAAATGCTCTTCCCCAAACACCCCGGTAGAAAGGTAGCGATCGCCGCGATCGCAGATGATCGCCACCACCACCGCGCCAGGGTTAGCTTTTGCCACGCGTATCGCGCCAGCAACCGCACCGCCAGAGCTTACGCCGCAGAAAATCCCTTCCCGCACCGCCAGTTCGCGCATGGTGTTTTCCGCATCGCGCTGATGAATATCCAGTACCTCATCCACCAGCGATGCATTAAAGATGCCTGGCAGATATTCCGCAGGCCAGCGGCGAATGCCGGGAATGCTGCTGCCCTCTTCCGGTTGTAGGCCGACAATTGTCACATTACTGGATTGCTCGCGCATAAACCGTGACACGCCGGTAATGGTGCCGGTCGTCCCCATGCTGGAGACAAAATGGGTAAGGCGACCACCAGTTTGCTGCCAGATTTCCGGCCCGGTGGTGGTGTAATGGGCGTAGGGATTATCAGGATTATTAAACTGATCGAGCAGCTTGCCTTCACCACGATTCGCCATTTCAAGCGCCAGATCGCGCGCCCCTTCCATGCCCTGTTCTTTGGTAACCAGAATCAGCTCCGCACCGTAAGCCAACATCGCCGCACGGCGTTCCTGGCTCATGTTGTCCGGCATCAGCAATTTCATGCGATAGCCTTTTAGCGCCGCAATCATCGCCAGCGCAATGCCAGTATTGCCACTGGTGGCTTCAATCAGCACGTCGCCCGGTTTAATTTCCCCACGCTTTTCCGCCTCGGCGATCATCGATAGCGCCGCACGATCTTTCACCGAGCCGGCCGGGTTATTGCCTTCCAGTTTTAACCACACTTCACTGCCGTTATCCGGCCCCATTCGCTGCAACTTCACCAGAGGCGTATTGCCAATTGTTTGTTCTAATGTACTCACGATCTCTGTCCATACGTGGTGTTGCCTGATGCGACGCTTGCGCGTCTTATCAGGCCTACAGGTTACAAACCTTGCCATTAAAAAGCCCGGATCGCGGGAAGCGCCTCCGGGCGTTTAACATTCACTCAACCTATCAGGCGCTTTGTGCGAGAGCAAGTTCCTCATCGCGGGTTTCAATACGATCGTCGCCGTTATACAGCCGCGCATGTTGCAGACCAACGTACAAACGATCGCCACGCTGCGGAGCGTCGTCGCCATGCATCACGACCGTCAGCGGTTCGTTGTACCACCCCAGCGGCTGCACGACTAATTGGGTGTAGTGCCCTTTCGGGCTGGCTTCCAGCACCTGGACCGGCAGTGGCGATTCAAGGCTGGTGCGGCGGCTGATATCCACTTCCCACGGGCGCAAGAAGAGATCCACCGGCCCCTGATACGCAGGCGTATACCCCAGCGGCCAGCGATGTGCGCCAACGTGGAACTGCCCGCCGCGAATGGTTCCCTGCAGGCGGTTTACTTCGCCCATAAATTCGAGCACAAAACGGGTCGCCGGTTCGCGCCATACCTGATCCGGTTCATCGGCCTGTTCGATATTGCCCTGGCTCATCACCACCACGCGGTTGGCGACTTCCATCGCCTCTTCCTGGTCGTGGGTAACGAATACACTGGTGAATTTCAGCTCTTCGTGCAGCTGACGCAGCCAGCGACGCAGCTCTTTACGCACCTGCGCATCCAGCGCGCCAAACGGTTCATCGAGCAGCAGAATTTGCGGTTCCACGGCAAGCGCACGCGCCAGCGCCACGCGCTGTTTCTGCCCGCCGGAAAGCTGGGCCGGATAACGATCCGCCAGATGGGCAAGCTGGACCATCTCCAGCAATTTTGTCACTTTCGCTTTGATCGCCGCGGCATTTGGCCGCTCGCGACGCGGCAGCACCGTCAGGCCAAAGGCGATATTGTCGAACACCGTCATATGGCGGAACAGCGCATAATGCTGAAACACGAAACCGACTTTACGATCGCGCGCGTGCAGGCGGCTGACGTCAGTGCCGTGGAAGCGAATATGTCCACTGGTTTGATGCTCCAGCCCGGCAATAATGCGCAGCAGCGTGGTTTTCCCGGAACCGGACGGCCCCAGCAATGCGACCATCTGACCAGAAGGAATATCCAGTGAGATATCGTTCAGCACCTGGGTGCGACCAAACGACTTCTTAATATTGGCAATCTCAATGCTCATGATGTTCCTCCTGCTGCGCGCGTTTTTCCTGATTCTCCAGGCGCCACTGCAACATACTCTTTAAAAACAGGGTGATAATCGCCATCAGCGTCAACAGCGCAGCAGCGGTAAAGGAGCCGACGGTGTTGTAGTCCTGCTCCAGCAATTCAATCTGTAACGGCAGCGAAAGTGTTTCGCCGCGAATCGAGCCGGAAACCACCGACACCGCGCCAAACTCGCCAATCGCGCGGGCGTTGGTCAGCACCACGCCATAAAGCAGCGCCCAGCGAATATTCGGCAATGTGACGCGGCGGAACATCTGCCAGCCGGACGCGCCAAGCAAAATCGCCGCTTCGTCTTCCTGGCTGCCCTGGCTTAACATCACCGGCACCAGCTCGCGCACCACAAACGGACACGTCACGAAGATGGTGACCAGCACCATTCCCGGCCACGAGAACATAATTTGCAGGTTATGCTCGTCGAGCCAACCGCCCAGCGGGCCGTTGGAGCCGTAGAACAGCAGATACACCAGGCCTGCGACCACCGGCGACACCGCAAACGGGATGTCCAGCAGCGTCAGCAACAACTGACGCCCCGGGAAATCAAAACGCGTCACCAGCCAGGCCAGCAGAATGCCGAACACCAGGTTTACCGGCACGGCAATCAGCGCGATCATCACCGTCAGCCAGATGGCGTGCAGCATGTCCGGGTCAGCCAGATTCTGTAAAACCGGCATCAGCCCTTTGCTGAATGCCTGCACGAAGATGTAAATCATCGGCACCAGCAGGATGAACGCCGAAACCAGCATCCCGGTGCCAATCAGAAACCATTTGCCCCAGTTAATCGGGCGCGCGTCATAACGCTTCAATTGGGTAACTTCCGCCATTAATGACCTACCACACGCCGACCAAAGCGACTTTGCAGAGTGTTAATTGAGAACAGCAGCAGCAGGGATGCCGCGAGGATCACCGAAGCGATCGCGCTCGCCGCCGGGTAATCAAACTCCTGTAAGCGAACAAAAATCATCAGCGACGTCACTTCGGTTTTCCAGGCGATGTTCCCGGCGATAAATATCACCGCGCCAAACTCACCGAGGCTACGGGTAAACGACAGCGCCACGCCCGCCACCAGCGCCGGAGAAAGCTCCGGCAGCACCACTTTACAGAAACTCTGCCAGCGCGTTGCGCCGAGCGTTTCTGCCGCTTCTTCATATTCCGGGCCTAACTCTTCCAGCACCGGCTGCACGGTTCGCACCACAAAGGGAATGCTGGTAAACGCCATCGCCACCGCAATCCCGAGCCAGGTGTAGGTGACTTTGATATCAAATTTCGCCAGCCACTCGCCGTAAAAACCGTTGACCGAAAACAACGAAGCCAGCGTCAAACCTGCTACCGCCGTCGGCAGTGCAAACGGCAAATCCATCAGCGCATCAAGCAGCGTGCGTCCCGGAAAGCGATAGCGGGTTAAGATCCACGCCATCAGCAGACCGAAAACGCCGTTAAAAATCGATGCGACAAACGCCGACAGCAGCGTTACTTTGTAGGCCGCGACCACCTGCGGGTTGGTGATCACTTCCCAGTACTGCGCCCAGCTCATCTCAGAAAGCTGCATCACCAGCGCGGAGAGTGGCAGCAGCAAAATCAGGCACACAAACAGCAGACTGGTGCCGAGGCTTAAGGTAAACCCCGGCAGCACACGTCTGGAGGCGACGGCAAACATCAGTTACGCCCCGCCGCTAACAGCTTGTCTAACTCGCCGCCGCTGGTGAAGTGGGTTTTCATCACTTCCGGCCAGGAGCCAAATTTGTCTTCCACGCGGAACAATTCGGTCTGCGGGAATTTATCTTTCAGTTTGTCCATGACTTCCGGGTTATTCACGCGATAGTAGTAGTCGGTGATGATGGCCTGCGCCTGCGGGCTGTAGAGCCAGTTCAGGTAAGCTTTGGCGGCTTTTTCCGTACCGTTGGCCTGCACGTTTTTATCGACCCACGCCACCGGGAATTCCGCCAGAATGTTGGTTTTCGGAATCACCACTTCAAAGCCCTGCGCTTCATACTGTTTACGGATGTTGTTCACTTCCGATTCGAAGCTAATCAGTACATCGCCCAGACCGCGCTCGGCAAAGGTGGTGGTCGCACCACGACCGCCGGTATCGAACACTTCAACGTTTTTCAGGAACTGAGTCATAAACTGTTCGGTTTTGGCTTTATCGCCACCGTCAGCTTTATCCGCTGCGCCCCATGCTGCAAGGTAGGTGTAACGCGCGTTACCGGAGGTTTTCGGGTTCGGAAAAATCAGCTTCACGTCGGAGCGCACCAGATCGTTCCAGTCGTGGATATTCTTCGGGTTGCCCTTACGCACCAGGAAGCCCATGGTGGAGTAGAACGGCGAGCTATTATTCGGCAGGCGCGACTGCCAGTCCGCCGGAATCAGCTTGCCTTTGTCGTGCAGGATTTGTACGTCGGTCACCTGGTTATAAGTGACAACGTCTGCTTTTAAGCCCTGTAAAATCGCCAGCGCCTGTTTTGATGACCCGGCATGAGATTGTTTAATCGTCAGTTTGTCGCCGCCGTTATCTTTTGCCCATTGTTGCTCAAACGGCGGATTCAGGGCGGCAAACAGCTCGCGAGAGACGTCATAAGAACTGTTCAGCAGTTCTGTTGCCTGTACATGGCCTGCCAGCAGCAGAGAAGCAACCAGCGCGAGATATTTCTTTTTCAGTAAGTTAACGGCCATTGCGCACCCTTATATATTTAATGACTTTCTAATAGCCATCATATTTATAACGGGCATGAAAGGAGTAACGGTTTTATATACCGTTTGGTGATTTGGAAGTTGAAAAGGGAATAAGAACCGGGTTCAAAACGAAATCCTCCCCACAAATGCAGGGAGGAAACAGAGGTGAATCAGATGCCGACGCTAACCGTCTCCGGCAACGTGCTGCCGCCATCGATCACATTCTGTGTACCGGTTAAATAGCTGGATTCATCGGATGCGAGGAAGGCCGCGAGTTCGCCGACTTCCAGCGGATCGGCGAGGCGACGCATCGGGATTGCTTTTGCCATTTCAGTCAGCACCGATTCTGGATCTTCCGGGTTCGACTGGCGGGCAATACTTTCCGCCATTGGCGTGCGAACGTAGCCCGGACAAATCGCATTTACGCGAATACCAGACTGCGCGTACTCCACCGCCAGCGATTTAGTCAGGCCAACAATCGCCGCTTTCGTTAAGGCATACGCCGTTTCGCCAGGATCGGCCACCATATCGCCAGTGACCGAAGACATCATCACAATGCGGCCATCTTTGCGGGCAATCATCTCCGGCAGCACCGCCTTTGTGACGTTCCATACGCCTTTAATATTGATATCAATATGGAAATCGCGATCGTCATCGCTCATATCGAGGAAACTGCCCAGGCGACAAACGCCTGCGTTATTCACCAGGATATCAATGCGCCCTTCTTTTTCCTTCGCGCGCTTGATAGCAGCGGCTACCGACGCCGGGTCACGCACATCGGCGACAACCGCCGTACAGCGATGACCACGACCACACAGTTCGTCCGCCAGCTTTTCGATCTCAGGGGAGATATCCAGCAAGATTAGGTTCGCGCCATGACGTGCAAAAGTTCTGGCAATTCCTTCGCCAATTCCCTGCAATGCGCCTGTAATCAGTGCTGTCTTGCCCGTGAGTTTACCCATTTTAATGCTCTCCTTGTTAATACAGAGCGTTACACTCCATTACCTCTGAAAATACAGGATAAACAAAATATTGCTGCGCATCAGCTCACTAATTAAGGAAAATCTCAATCCAGTTGCTGCTTTATGCATCATTTCAGGCGTTGTGTTAGCTCACTGCTGCGCACAATCATTTTCAATGACTCCACATCATTGAGTTGCACAAGGCCAACAAACAGTAAATCGGTAACAGAATTTTGCGCCGTGCGGGTGGACATGGACGAGCTACGCCATTCGGTTTCGCCGGAAACGGTATCGAGCGTGAAATGCGCCAGCCGCCGCAGCGGAGAGTCAGTCAAAGAAGTAATGGCAATCACCGTTGCCCCCTGCTTTCGTGCCGCTTCTGCGCACAAGACAATCTCTTTTTTACTGCCGCTGTAAGAGATAGCGATTTGTACATCGCCTTTTTTCAACGCCTGGGAAACGGTGGCTTGTACGTGCGTGTCGGCTTCGCAGGCCACGCGATAGCCAATTTTCATCAGTTTGAACGACAGATCGCGCCCCACCAGCGCCGATCCGCCCAGGCCCGTTATCTGAATAAATGGCGCTTTACTGATGACATCAATGATTTTTTGCAGCCTCGCGTAATCGAGCAACGCGCAGGTTTGCTCCAGCGCCAGCTCTTTTTCACGATTCAGTTTGCGCGCGATCACCTCCAGCGAATCATCACTGGTAATCGAACTGTGCAGGTGCAGCGCCGTGGCATTCGTTTTCTCCCGGCTGGCACTGTATTCGCCAATTAACGCCATACGCAATTCAGTAAACCCTTGCGCGCCGAGTTTCTGAGCAAACTTAACAATACTCGACTGGCTAATACCGAGCTGTTTCGCCATATTTCGTGAAGAAACGGATTTCAGTTCGCTCACCCTGGCTTGCAGAAAGTCGGCTATCTTTTGCTCATTTTCAGTAAAGTCACTTTCTGCATTGCGTAATTTTGTCAGGTACAGCATCTTCCACTCCCTCACCACATCCTGCGCGCAGCATAGCACACGGATTTTGCCCTTTGACGCTCTTCACACTCTGTGACTTAAGACTCAATGATTCCTTTAAAACTAGCAAATCGAGATATATGATTCCATCAATCTGCAATTATTTGAATATGAATACTAAGGTCACCACTGATGCAACTTGAAAAGATGATTACCGAAGGCTCGAATGCCGCCTCGGCTGAAATTGACCGCGTTTCGACGCTGGAAATGTGCCGGATTATCAACGATGAAGATAAAACCGTACCACTCGCCGTTGAACGCGTACTGCCGGATATTGCAGCGGCGATCGATGTTATTCACGCCCAGGTGAGCGGCGGCGGCCGTCTGATTTACATCGGTGCGGGGACCTCTGGTCGTCTGGGTATTCTTGATGCCAGTGAATGTCCGCCTACCTACGGCGTGAAACCGGGCCTGGTGGTTGGTTTGATTGCTGGCGGCGAATATGCAATTCAGCACGCAGTAGAAGGCGCGGAAGATAGCCGGGAAGGCGGCGTTAACGATCTGAAAAATATTAATTTAACGGCACAGGATGTGGTGGTCGGTATTGCCGCCAGCGGTCGTACGCCGTATGTGATTGCCGGACTGGAATACGCCCGCCAGCTCGGTTGCCGCACGGTCGGTATTTCCTGTAATCCGGGAAGCGCGGTTTCCACCACCGCAGAGTTTGCCATTACGCCGGTAGTTGGTGCCGAAGTGGTCACTGGTTCTTCGCGAATGAAAGCAGGCACAGCGCAGAAACTGGTGCTCAATATGCTCTCCACCGGGTTGATGATTAAGTCAGGCAAAGTGTTCGGCAACCTGATGGTCGATGTGGTCGCCACCAATGAAAAACTGCATGTACGCCAGGTCAATATCGTCAAAAACGCCACCGGATGTAGCGCTGAGCAAGCGGAAGCGGCATTGGTTGCCTGCGACCGCCACTGTAAAACGGCTATTGTGATGGTGCTGAAAAATCTCGATGCCGCAGAAGCTAAAAAACGCCTGGATCAACACGGCGGCTTTATTCGCAAAGCTCTGGAAAAGGAATAACCCATGGCTAAAGAGATCAGCAGTGAACTTCTGAACACCATTCTTACCCGGGTCGGTGGCCCGGGAAACATCGCCAGCTGTGGTAACTGTATGACGCGTCTGCGTCTGGGTGTACATGACAGTTCACTGGTTGATCCCGATATCAAAACCCTGGAAGGCGTAAAGGGCGTCATTTTGACCAGCGATCAGGTGCAGGTGGTTTTTGGGCCGGGCAAAGCGCATCGTGCCGCAAAAGCCATGAGCGAGTTGCTGGGCGAAGCACCCGTGCAGGATGCCGCGGAGATCGCCGCCCAGAATAAACGCCAGTTAAAAGCCAAGCAAACTTCCGGCGTACAACAATTTCTCGCCAAATTCGCCACCATCTTTACACCGCTGATCCCCGGTTTTATTGCTGCTGGTCTGTTGCTGGGGATAGCGACGCTAATCGCCACAGTGATGCACGTTCCGGCAGATGCTCAGGGAACGCTGCCCGACGCGCTGAATTTTATGAAGGTGTTCAGCAAAGGCTTGTTCACCTTCCTGGTAATTCTGGTGGGCTATAACGCGGCCCAGGCGTTCGGCGGCACGGGCGTCAATGGCGCAATTATCGCCGCGCTCTTTTTGCTCGGTTATAACCCTGCTGCCACCACTGGTTACTACGCCGGATTTCACGATTTCTTCGGTCTGCCCATCGATCCGCGCGGCAATATTATCGGCGTGTTGATTGCCGCCTGGGCCTGCGCCCGCATTGAAGGCATGGTGCGCCGCTTTATGCCGGACGATCTCGACATGCTGCTGACCTCGTTAATCACTCTGTTGATCACCGCTACGCTTGCGTACCTGATCATTATGCCGCTGGGCGGCTGGCTGTTTGAAGGCATGTCGTGGCTGTTTATGCACCTGAACAGTAATCCGCTCGGTTGTGCGGTTTTAGCCGGGCTGTTCCTGATCGCCGTGGTGTTTGGCGTGCATCAGGGCTTCATTCCTGTTTATCTGGCTTTAATGGACAGTCAGGGGTTCAACAGCTTATTTCCAATCCTTTCGATGGCAGGCGCGGGCCAGGTGGGCGCGGCGATGGCGCTCTACTGGCGGGCGCAACCGCATAGCGCATTACGCAGTCAGGTACGCGGGGCGATTATTCCCGGTCTGCTGGGCGTTGGTGAACCGTTGATTTACGGCGTCACCCTGCCCCGCATGAAGCCGTTTGTTACCGCCTGTTTAGGCGGCGCAGCGGGCGGTTTGTTTATCGGCCTGATAGCCTGGTGGGGTCTGCCAATGGGCTTAAACAGCGCCTTCGGACCGTCTGGCCTGGTGGCGCTGCCACTGATGACTTCCGCTCAAGGTATCCTTCCGGCAATGGCGGTATATGCAGGTGGGATTCTGGTGGCATGGGTTAGTGGGTTTATTTTCACCACGCTCTTTGGCTGCCGTAACGTCAATCTGGACTGATTATGAAACGGACAATGCTCTATCTTTCTCTGCTGGCTGTCAGCTGTAGCGTCAGCGCCGCAAAATACCCTGTTCTGACAGAAAGTTCGCCAGAGAAAGCAGGGTTCAATGTCGAACGGCTTAACCAAATGGATCGCTGGATTAACCAGCAAGTTGATGCCGGTTATCCCGGCGTAAACCTACTGATTATTAAAGATAATCAGATTGTGTATCGCAAAGCCTGGGGGATGGCGAAAAAGTACGATGGCAGCGTGTTGATGGCGCAGCCTGTAAAAGCCACCACCGAGACGCTGTATGACCTGGCCTCAAACACCAAGATGTACGCCACAAACTTCGCTCTGCAAAAGCTGATGAGCGAAGGCAAACTGCATCCCGACGATCTGATTGCGAAATATATTCCAGGGTTTGCCGACAGTCCAAATGACACCATCAAAGGCAAAAACACGCTGCGGATTTCTGATCTGCTGCATCACAGCGGCGGTTTCCCGGCGGACCCACAATACCCGAATAAAGCGGTCGCGGGCGCGTTATATTCGCAGGATAAAGGCCAGACGCTGGAGATGATCAAGCGCACACCGCTGGAGTATCAGCCCGGCAGCAAACATATCTACAGCGATGTCGATTATATGCTGCTTGGATTTATCGTCGAGTCAGTTACTGGCCAGCCGCTTGACCGCTATGTTGAAGAGTCGATTTATCGCCCGCTCGGCCTGACGCACACGGTGTTTAATCCGCTACTGAAAGGCTTTAAACCGCAGCAAATTGCCGCGACGGAACTGAACGGTAATACCCGCGATGGCGTGATCCACTTTCCGAATATCCGCACCTCCACTATCTGGGGTCAGGTGCACGATGAAAAAGCGTTCTATTCGATGGGCGGCGTTTCCGGACACGCAGGTTTGTTTTCCAATACCGGCGATATTGCGGTGTTAATGCAAACGATGCTGAACGGCGGTGGCTATGGTGATGTGAAGCTGTTCAGTGCGGAAACGGTGAAGATGTTCACCACCAGCTCAAAGGAAGACGCCACTTTTGGCCTTGGCTGGCGCGTGAATGGTAATGCCACCATGACGCCGACGTTTGGCACGCAGGCAAGCCCGCAAACCTACGGTCACACTGGCTGGACCGGGACGGTAACCGTTATCGATCCGGTCAATCATATGGCGATTGTGATGTTAAGCAACAAGCCCCATTCGCCAGTTGCCGATCCACAAAAAAATCCCAATATGTTCGAAAGCGGTCAGTTACCGATTGCAACTTATGGTTGGGTAGTTGATCAGGTGTATGCGGCGTTGAAGCAAAAGTAATAAAAAGGCCCGTCAGTTTTGTTACTGGCTGGCCTGAGACTGCTGACAAACGCAAAACTGCCTGATGCGCTACGCTTATCAGGCCTACGCCGCCCCTGCAATGTATTGAATTAGCACGATTTCGTAGGCCGGATAAGACGTTCACGTCGCATCCGGCGTGTACAACGCGCACTTTATCAACAATCTGAGGCCAGTCAGTAACGCTACTGGCTGGCCTTTAATCATCGAAACAGAAACGCTTACAGCGCCATCAGCTTGTCCAGCGACGGCGCGAAGTAATAGCCGCCGGTTACCGGTTTGGTGAAACGCAACATCGCATCACGCTTACCATCGGTATCGCCAAACATGCTCAGCAGTTGCTGCTCAATGTTATGCAGACGCGCACAGTAGGCGCAGAAGTACAGACCGTGAGTGCCACTGGCGGTGCCGTACGGCAGGCTCTGGCGAACAATCTTCAGTCCTTTGCCATCTTCTTTCAGATCAACACGGGTCAGGTGAGAGGTTTCCGGACGTTCGTCGCCATCAATCTCTTCGTTGGCTTCTTTGGTACGGCCGATCATCATCTCCTGATCGTGAACGCTCATACGGTTGAGTTGCTTCAGGTTGTGCTCCCAACGCTGCACAAACACATAGCTGCCGCCTGCATCCACGCCGTCTTTGATAACCGCCACTTCGCGACGCGTCTCTTCACCCGCCGGGTTTTCTGTGCCGTCAACAAAGCCGCTCAGGTCACGCTCTTCAACCCAACGGAAGCCGTGGATCTCTTCTTTCACTTCAATGCAGTCACCAAAGGCTTCCATCGCCGCCTGGGCGACAGAAAAGTTTACGTCATGACGCAGAGAAAGAATGTGGATTAACACATCGAACTGAGTGGTCGGCGCAAGACCTTTGCCGTAGCCCGGAAAATCTTTCAGCTCTTCGGCACCAACGCCGCCGCTCAGAGCACGCCAGGTGTTGTTACCAAAGGCAACGACTGCACCAAGATGTGCGTCCGGGAATTTCGCTTCAAAAGTCGCCAGTTTGTTGGCAAATGTTTTACTGGCCGAACGCAGGGCATCAACTTCCCCTTTTACGTTGGCTTCGATCCAAATCGCCGCGCGGCAATGTTCTGGCAAAATGCCACTCTGAACCTGAGACATTGTTCCTCCTGAAAATAATAATGCCACGCAATCCGTGGCATTGTTGGGCGCTATTTTACGTGTTTTTTGTGATTAACGGTTTGTTCAGACGCAAATTAACGTCGCCAGATAATTTTACTGACTTTCCAGTTTTTCAAGGTATCGTCCGAAGGCATTAACCCTTCAGGACCACTCCATTCACCGCTGAACTGGTAGCTAATATGTTGACTGCCTTCAGCTTTACATTCGACAGCACGATCATCACCATCGGCTTTTTGGCAATTGCCAAATGCTTTGCTGTAAAGGTCGCTAAACGGTGTACCGATTTTTACACCGGTGTCCGCAGGAATATCGCTATCTGAAACGTCAATGCGGCTGATTGTACCTTGATCACCGTTAATCACCATCGCCACGTTGTCGCCTTTCATCACTTCAAAAAAGCGCACCACGTTGCCGTTCGCGGTTTTCATTCCGCTGCGCAGGCGATAATCGCCATCAAGCGCATCGGCAATCGCTTGTTCTTGCAGTGGTGTGGACGCCGTTAATTCACCCACGCCCTGCTCGCTCACTTTGGTGGACGACCCAAACCAGTTCCACGGATTCGCGGCAGACCAGTTAACTGACGACATCGTGGAACAGCCGGTCAGCATCAACGGCATAGCGCATAACATTAAACGCAGCGATTTCATCTCACTTCCTTTGGTTATTCAATAACGTTGCTTGGAGTGCGAATTTGCAAAAAAGTGCCGTTATTCTTTCTCAACCACAAAACAAGCGCGTAAACGTCGATTGGTCAGCAGCCAGATTAACGCCACAATATCCGCCACTACCAGCGCCAGACCGATTCCGCTAACCGATTCGCCGTTCAGCCACAGCCACGGTTGCCAGCAAAGTAAAACCACTTGCGCCAACAGCAACAGAAAATAGAGCCCATGCCAGATACGGGGAAACGTAGCGCGCCGACCACTCAGCAAAAACGCCAGCACTGCTGGAATGCCGGGAATTAACCCCAGCCAAAAATTATCGTGATCGGGATAAAACAGATTCAGCAGCGCAGTACCCTGCTCACGCGACGCACCGGCAATCACGAACAGCACCCAGGTTCGCGCCTGAAGCAGTAGCACAAGCCAGAAGAGAAAAGGTAAACGCAGGCGTCCGTGCGCATCATAATGGACAGGATGAAACTCAGTACTCTTCATCTTCAATCAAACGCTTACCCAGACTCAGCACATCAGCGTGTTCATATCCCAGGCGTTCGTACATTCCGAGCACCATGTCGTTGTCTTCCGGCACGTTGATCTGAATTTTCGGGCAACCGCGGGCAATTAGCTTTTTCTCCAGCCGATTAAGCAACGCGTTAGCAATGCCGCGCCCGCGAAACTCCGGATGCACGCCAAGATAATAAGCAGATCCGCGATGCCCGTCATAACCGCCCATCACCGTTCCCACCACTTCACCATTCACTTCCGCGACCAGGAACAAACTGACGTCATGGTTCATCTTGCGTTCGATGTCCATTTCCGGATCGTTCCACGGACGCAGCAAGTCGCAACGCTCCCAAAGGGTGATGACCTCTTCGAAATCTTCCTGGCGAAATACGCGTATCTCCATGGTATGAGTTACCTTTTTGGGGGTTAAAAGGGTGATTATGGCGTGAACGACCGAATTAGCCAATATCTGACGAAAATCGGTTGAAAAAGTGGCATAATGACGCGTTGTCATTTATTGAAATGAAAAGTAAAACAATTCTCACCAGCAAACCGTCGTAACGGATTACGCGATACGATATAACATCTGGAACTTCATTATTACAACTCAGGCCGTATGAGCACTTTTAAACCACTAAAAACACTCACTTCGCGCCGCCAGGTGCTGAAAGCCGGATTGGCTGCCCTGACGTTGTCAGGAATGTCACAAGCCATCGCCAAAGAAGAACCTTTAAAAACCAGCAACGGACACACTAAGCCGAAAGCCAAAAAAGCCGGGGGCAAGCGGATAGTCGTTCTCGATCCAGGTCACGGCGGGATTGATACCGGTGCGATTGGCCGCAACGGGTCAAAAGAAAAACACGTGGTGCTGGCGATTGCCAAAAACGTCCGTTCAATTTTGCGCAATCATGGCATTGATGCGCGGCTGACGCGTTCTGGCGATACCTTTATTCCACTGTATGATCGCGTTGAAATCGCCCATAAACATGGCGCTGACCTGTTTATGTCAATTCACGCCGACGGCTTTACCAACCCGAAAGCTGCCGGTGCATCGGTCTTTGCCCTCTCTAACCGTGGCGCAAGTAGCGCGATGGCAAAATATTTGTCCGAACGCGAAAACCGTGCTGATGAAGTTGCCGGGAAAAAGGCGACTGACAGGGATCACCTATTGCAACAAGTGCTGTTTGATCTGGTGCAAACAGATACCATTAAAAATAGTCTGACGCTCGGCTCGCATATTCTGAAGAAGATTAAGCCGGTGCATAAACTGCACAGCCGCAACACCGAACAAGCCGCGTTTGTGGTGTTGAAATCGCCGTCGGTTCCTTCAGTGCTGGTGGAAACTTCGTTTATCACCAACCCGGAAGAAGAACGGCTGTTAGGCACGGCGGCGTTTCGTCAGAAAATCGCCACAGCGATTGCTGAAGGCGTGATCAGTTATTTCCACTGGTTTGATAACCAGAAAGCACACTCGAAAAAGCGGTAAGTTATGAAGCCCGACGCACACCAGGTTAAACAGTTCCTGCTCAACCTTCAGGACACAATTTGTCAGCAACTGAGCGCCGTAGATGGCGCAGAGTTTGTCGAAGATAGCTGGCAGCGCGAAGCTGGTGGCGGCGGGCGTAGTCGAGTGTTGCGTAATGGTGGTGTTTTCGAACAGGCGGGCGTCAACTTTTCTCACGTCCACGGCGACGCGATGCCCGCTTCCGCGACCGCTCATCGCCCGGAACTTGCCGGGCGCAGTTTCGAGGCGATGGGCGTATCGCTGGTAGTGCATCCAAATAACCCGTATGTCCCCACCAGCCACGCGAATGTGCGCTTTTTTATTGCCGAAAAACCAGGCGCCGATCCCGTCTGGTGGTTTGGCGGTGGATTCGACTTAACCCCATTCTATGGCTTTGAAGAAGACGCCATTCACTGGCACCGCACCGCCCGTGACCTTTGCCTGCCATTTGGTGAAGACGTTTATCCACGTTATAAAAAGTGGTGCGACGAATACTTCTACCTCAAACATCGTAACGAACAGCGCGGCATTGGCGGGCTGTTCTTTGATGACCTGAACACGCCAGACTTCGACCACTGCTTCGCCTTTATGCAGGCGGTAGGCAAAGGCTACACCGACGCATACTTGCCGATTGTTGAGCGACGTAAAGCGATGGAATACGGCGAGCGCGAGCGTAATTTCCAGCTCTACCGTCGCGGTCGTTATGTCGAATTCAACCTGGTCTGGGATCGCGGTACGCTGTTTGGCTTACAAACCGGCGGGCGCACCGAGTCAATCCTGATGTCCATGCCGCCGCTGGTACGCTGGGAGTATGATTATCAGCCAGAAGCAGGCAGTCCGGAAGCTGCGTTGAGTGAGTTTATTAAGGTCAGGGATTGGGTTTAATTCCCTCACCCCAACTCCTGCATCCGCTGATGCAGTGTCAGTGACGGCTTCTCGGCAAACAGTTGCTGATAATCCGTGGCAAATTGCCCCAGATGCCAGAATCCCCACTGCATGGCGGCGTCTTTTACCGTCATACTTTGCGACCACGGACTAATCAGTTCACGGCGCACGGCATTCAGGCGAATGCGTTTTAGCCACGCATTCGGGCCAATGCCTAAAATAGCGTGAAACGCGTTTTGTAAGGTGCGGCGGCTGACATGCAGTTGATTACACAAGTCCAGTACGGTTACCGGTTCGGACATGTTTTCCAGCACATATTCACGGGCGCGGGAAAGCAAACGGCGGTAACTCTGATGACTAATACTTTCCGCCGTCACCATTGGTTGCGCTTCTTCCAGCATCGCCCCCATAGCCATCAGCAAATTATCCCCCAGCACTTTACGCACCGCAGGCTGATGAAGATTCTCCGGGTTCTCGCAAAATGTCGCCAGCGCCTGTTGGACAAAGCCCCACAGCGCGGCTTTATGCTGCTCTTTCACTTCCAGCGCCGACTGGTTACGTAACATATGCAGCACCCTTTCCGGGTTATGCAAAAAGTTAGCCTGCCGGGTAATGACATCTTCAGAAAGCACCACGCCAAGGATCGTATAATCATCCGGTGTACTCAGTTCAAACTCGGTGCCACCAGGGCGCGTGGCAATTTCCGCGCTTCCCAGGCATTGTGAGCCGATAAATCCCTGTTCGCCGCGTGTCGCCGGAATACCAAACCAGAAAGAGTTCGGCCAGACCAGGCACGACTGACGCAGTGCCAGACCGGTGTATTCACGGAAAACCTGAATATCATCGAGCAGAATTTCCGTAAATTCACCATGAAACTTGCCCGGATGCAGCTGATCGTAAATCTGCTGCCAGGCGGTAATCGTCAAAGCATGTTCATAGACATCCGTTGTCTGTCGTTGATGAACATTATCCACTTCGACCTTCGGCGTAAGCTTCAGGTTTTCGGATAAGGGGTCATGATAAAGATGGTGCAAATTAGCTGTACGGGGCTTTTTCATGATGTTAATGCCGGGTGTTATATGACACCCGGCACCTCCGACAGATTAATGGGGCTTGAGACGATAACGACTACTGCGTTTACGCAACGTCCCGGCAGAAAAGAGCTGTTCGAGAGCATTTCTGGCTTTTTCCAACGCCCAGCCAAAGTGGGCAGCCACTTCTCCTGCCGTCATTCCCTGACGTACTGATGTTAACAGCGCCAACAACTCGCCAGCAGATCCCTCGGCAATAGCTGACGCGTCAGCTTGCTTCGGCTGGCGGTTAAAGCCAGTAACCAGCCACTGGATGTCATCGTCTGGCCGACCGATCTCCTTGCGGCTGATGACGCGCCCGGTACGCATCGCAGCAGCACAACCTGCGTCCAGCGCCGCACGACACGCCGCCAGATCGCCTTCCACCACCAGCGTCAACCTACCAGGGTCAAGTACTTCATGACTGAGCAGGCGCACGTTGGCCGCTTTCAGCATGGCATCTGCCGCATCAATTGCGGCGACCATGCCGTCCACTTCCAGCAATCCCAGTGCATTGATCATCGGCAACCTCCGTTACGCACGCTGGATTGGATTCCGCGCGATTTCCAGCACTGCATCGGTAAAGGCATTACAGGCCGCTTTACACGCCGCCTGGCTTCCCGTTAAGAATGCGGCGGAATAGTTGGTTTCTGACGGCGGCGGGACATAAGTCACCAGCTGTACGTCGGCAGACTTTAACGCTGCATCAATGCCATAAGTCGCTTCCAGCGGCGGCGCCACCAGATACGCCATCGGATCGCCAAGCATAATACCCGCAGTGGAAGAGAGATAAGAACCAGTACGCGAAACCACATGAGCGAGGAATGCCGTATCTTGCTTATCGTTCGCCCACTGGAACGCCGCGCCATTTTCAATATGCGCAACCATTGCATCCAGACCAGCACGCACTTCCGCCGGGTTTGGCCCGCCCAGCATAATCAGCACTTCACCGGCAGTCGGTGACGGGCCGTGTGCGGCTCCTGCATACAGCGAGCGGCCATACACCACTTCCACCATCGCCTGTTTGGTCGCTTCATCAGCGGCAATGTAGGTTACGTCATCGGAGTCGGCGGAAATAAGCCCAAGGCTACGAATATGCGGCGGTAATTTCAGCTCACGCGCAAAATCGGCGTTAACGGAGGCAATCACCCGCATGGCGGTGACCGACGGTCGAATCAAATCTAAAGCTGGCATGATGCCTCCTTATCGGGTCATGTTGATGCCGGATGCTTTCTGCTCCAGCATACGTTTCGCCAAATCCACAATAACTGCTGCGGCTTCAACCGGCGGCGTGCCGCCCTGGTGAATGTTAGAAATACAGGTGCGATCGGCCTCAACGGTGGTCGCCATACGCGGTGAGTAAACGGCGTAGCAGGAAAGGCTTTCCGACTGTCCCAGCCCCGGGCGTTCGCCCACCAACAGGATCACCACTTTCGCGCCAAGAAGTTCGCCAATCTGATCTTCAATCTTCACGCGACCGTAACGCACAAAGAACGGCGTGCCGACTTTCAAACCAGCCTGTTTCAGGCCCGCCATCAGCGGTGGCAGGATCTCTTCATAGTTCACGGTGATGGCATCAGTTGACAGGCCATCGGAGACAACGACCTGTACGTCCGGATTAGCAACACACTGTGATTTCAGCGCTTCAACAGCTTCTGCGCACAGGCGGCGGCCCATATCCGGGCGAGTCAGGTAGAGGTTTTTGTCGCTAATTTCAGAGCGCACTTCCAGCAAGCCCTGCGCTTTCACCCACTCTTCCGGCACTTCTTTCAGTACGGTATCTTTCGAACGAGAGTGATCGGCCAGGAAACGCAGCAGCGCCTGGGTACGCGGACGCGGACCGGCACGACCGGTACAAACGCGGGCCACGGTGCTGCGACGCAGTTCTGTTAATACGTCTGCGCGATGCGGATTTTCCACGCCAATCCATGCTTTTGCTTCAGCGGAACCTAAATCCAGCGCGCAGCTTTCCGTGGTCACTGGTGTCGCACAGGTGGTGGTGGCACACTTTGCTTCTGACGGCGCGGGGGCCGCTTGTCCCATTGACGCCATCACGCTGCGTACAATTTCTTCAATCTGTTTTTGATCCATGATGTGTTATCTCCGCGTCATCAGAAGAACAGTGACGGATCGCCCGCCCGTTTGGTCAGGCGACCGTTTGCCATAATGCCCATGCTTTCCAGCCAGCGTTCAAACTCCGGTGACGGGCGCAGGTTGAGTAACTGACGCACAGTGGCGGTGTCGTGGAAGGCCGTGGTCTGGTAGTTGAGCATGATGTCATCGCCCAGCGGCATCCCCATGATGTAGTTGCAGCCTGCTGTGGCGAGCAGGATCATCAGGTTTTCGTTGAGATTCTGGTCAGCGTCAGCGTGGTTGGTGTAGCAGCAGTCACAGCCCATAGAGATGCCGCTCAGCTTGCCCATAAAGTGATCTTCAAGACCTGCGCGAATAATCTGGCGGTCGTTGTAGAGATACTCCGGCCCAATAAAACCGACCACGGTGTTGACGATAAACGGATCGTAATGACGCGCCAGCCCATAGTTACGCGCCTCCATCGTCACCTGGTCCGCGCCGAAGTTCGCGCCAGCGGAGAGCGCGGAACCTTGTCCGGTTTCAAAGTAGAGGCAGTTTTCCCCGGCGATACGGTTGAACTCCGCGCCCACTGCGCGCGCTTCGTCGAGCATCGCCAGTTCCACGCCAAACTCTTTCAGCCCTTTTTCGCTGCCACAGATACTCTGGAAAATCAGCCCGCCCGGCGCGCCGCGACGAATCGCTTCAATCTGGGTGGTAACGTGCGCCAGCACGCAGCCCTGGGTCGGAATGTTATATTTGTCGATCACGCCATAGATGGTATCCAACACGCGGCTTAAGTTTTCCACGTCGTCAGTTACCGGGTTGACGCCAATCACCGCATCGCCCACCCCGAAGGAAAGCCCTTCGTAGATTTGCGCGGCGATACTTTGCACGTCGTCACGGGTATCGTTCGGCTGCAAACGGGCGCTAAAGGTGCCAGGAATACCGATGGTGGTATTGGCCTTTTTGATAACCGGCATTTTCTTCGCGCCGTAGATCAGGTCCGCGTTAGAGCAAATCTTCGCTACCGCAGCCACCACTTCCGAGGTCAGCCCTTTGCGGGTAAAGGCAATGTCATCAACGCTGGTTTCGTCACTCAGCACATACTCACGCAGCTCGCTGATGCTCCAGTTTTTAATCTGGTTGTAGGCCGTTTCGTTGACGTCGTCCTGAATCAGCCGCGTGACGCAGTCATCTTCATAGGCAATCACCGGATTATTGCGGATGTCCGCTACGGTCATTTCCGACAACACCTGCTTTGCCGCCACGCGCTCCTGCGAGCTTGCCGCTGCAACGCCCGCCAGCACATCCCCCGAACGCAGTTCGTTGGCTTTAGCCAGCACCTCTTTTACATCCTTAAACTGATATACATTGCCGAACAATGTGGTCTTTAGTTTCATAAGTCGTTCCCTCAGGAAGGAAATGCGAGTGATTTCACCGTCACCGGCACAACCGATCCGCCAAAAAGAGGCGTACCAATGTCGATATAGTCCCCCGCGCGGACAATCACTTCATCAATGACTGCCAACGGGAGTTGTTGTAGCTGTGGGCGCAACAACATGCCCAGAGCTTTACCAAAGTCCTGCCCGGCCACCACCAGCAGGGGATGCGGATTCGGAAAACGCGCGACGAAATCGACCAGCGCGTTGATGACCGTCAGTACCGCGGCGTAACGCACAGGCAGCGAGGCGGGAAGCGCCAGCACGTACGCATCAGTTTTGGGGCAAAGATCCAGTTGAATCAGTGCCTGTTGCCAGGCACTCACCAGATCCGTTTCATCAATTGGGATCGCCACCGGCAAATTACGCAGCGGCAGTTGTACGCCCTCCAGCCAGATTGTGCTGCCAGAGAGCGAAAGGGTATGTGCACCCGCGCCAATCACCGTGGCGCGCACGGTTTGCGCCGGAAACTGCACATTCATCTCACGCAGGCGCGGATGGTCATGCAGCGCCGTTGCCAGAAGCGGGCCAATATCGGCGAAACAGAACGGGTCAGCGGGCTGGTGGCGATAACATTCGCCCACGCCGCCAGAAAGCGTAATGATTTCGGGCGTAACACCTGCGGGCAGCAAACCGGTTTGCATTAATGCCTGCGCGAGCGGCGAGAGCGTTCCGTCAATCACTTCGACAATCAGTTCCGCCATCCGCCGGGTAACCTGCACCAGTTGCGCACCAGTCAGCGAACGGGCGTCGGTGCCTGCGCCGAAGCACTCATCCACAATCATCTGCCCCGGTTTATGGACGTACACCACGCGCCCCTGGCTGTCAGTTTCCAGCAGGCGACCGCCAACGTTGAGGCAGGCAGTACCACTGATTTTTCCGGCGTCGAACAGGGCGTAGTTCGCGGTGCCACCGCCGATGTCGATATTCAGTACCCGACACAGCCGTTGTTCTGAAAGGGTTTGCGCCCCGGCACCGTGACCCGCAATCACAGATTCGAGATGCGGTCCGGCGCTGGCGACGACAAAATCGCCCAGCGACTGGGAAAGCGTCATCACCGCCGGGCGAGCATTGCGGGTTTTCGCGCTTTCTCCGGTGATGATGATGGCACCGGAATCAACACTTTCCGGCGCAATGCCCGCAGCCTGATATTGCTCGAGGATTAAAGTTTTCAGCTCCGCTTCTTTTAAACCGCCCTGTTTATCGACAGGGGTAAAGAACACCGGACTTTGCCAGCTAATTTCGCGTTTGATAAATTCGTAGCGCGGCACCTGCGACACCGCCGCACGGTTAACCAGCTCCAGGTGGGAGAAGATCACCTGGGTGGTAGTGGTGCCGATATCGATACCGACGCTCAGTAGCTGGCGAGTGTTCACGATTGTGTCTCCGCTTCGGCTTTAGCTGTGGTCGCGTCTTCTTTTGGCACCAGCATCATCGCCACGCCAATCGCCGTTACGCCGCCGATCAACTTGCCGACAATCATCGGGAAGATCATGGCGTTCATGTTGGCAGCGGCGAAGCCTAAGTGGTCGCCCAGGGCGAAGGCTGCGGAAACGGCGAAGGCGCAGTTGATGACTTTGCCGCGGGTATCCATCTGCTTCATCATGCCGAACATCGGGATGTTGTTAGCAAGCGTTGCCACCATGCCTGCTGCCGCGATATTGTTCATATTCAGCACCTTACCGACGCTCATCAGCGGTTTTTCAAACCAGCGGGTCAGCAGCAGCACCATCGGATACGCACCTAACAGCACGCAGGAGATAGAGCCGATAACTTCAATGGCGCGCATCACCTCACCTGGTTTATCGCCAGGAGCCATAAAGATCGGATCAAGGCCCGGGATCAGTTCCCAGCCAAGCAAGAATTTCACCACCGCGGCAGCAAGGCCGAGGGTAATCAATGCAACGAGAAATTTGGCGAAGATCTGGAAGCCGTTGATCATTTTTTCCGGGATGAATTTCAGCCCCAGCGCCACCAGTACCGCGACGATAAGTACCGGGATCATGTTCATCAGGATCAGGGCAAAGGTGAATTCCACTGGCTGACCGTTGATTTGCACGCCGGAATACATAGCCACCAGACCACCAGCGATACAGCCAATCGGAATGGTCACAATGCCCGCCAGCACGCCGAGCGCCAGATAACGACGGTCAGAAGGTTCGATAATGCCGAGCGCCACCGGAATGGAAAACACAATCGTTGGCCCCATCATCGACCCGAGAATTAACCCAGAGTATAGCCACGCTGCCATATCACCGCCCGCCAGCTCTTTGGCGAGGAAGAAGCCGCCCATATCGCACGCCAGCAGCGTTCCGGCGAACATTGACGGGTTTGCGCCGAGCATTTCGTAAACCGGGATAATCAACGGCCCGAGTACGTGGGCCAGTACCGGTGCCAGCGCGGTCATACCCACCATCGCCAGGCCCAGTGCGCCCATTGCCATAAAGCCTTCTTCGAACTGCCCGCCGGATCCTTCGATACTTTTACCGAACTTACCGAGGAAACGAGCAGAACCGCCGAACTGCGACAGGATCCTGTCTACGGCAGCTATCAGCATAAAGAACATCATGATGTACATGATGATTTCGTTAATTCCCATCGCCTTTACTCCCTGTTAGTTGTTATTTATTGGCGGATGCGGCGTAAACGCCTTATCCGCCCTACATGTGCAATCCCGAAGGCCGGATAAGACGCGGCAAGCGTCGCATCCGGCATTTATTGCGCCGCTGCGTACAGGCCGACAATCTGTTCCAGGCTGGCGGTACGCGGGTTACTACGCAGACAAATATCTTCCTGCGTGGCCTGCGCCCATGCACCGTAATGCGCCGATGTCGCACCAACATCGCCCAGTCGTTTCCCGATCCCAACTTCCGCAATCAACTCGCTTACCGCATTAATAGCGTCACGATCGTCGGATTTTTTAGTTCGCAGCGCCCGACCAACCTGACTAAAGCGTTCACGACAAACCATCCGGTTAAATTCCATCACCGTTGGCAGCAGCATGGCGTTCGCCAGACCGTGCGGGATATGCAGCGCTGCGCCCGGCTGATGCGCCATCGCGTGGCATAACCCAAGCCCGGCGCTGGAAAACGCCATTCCCGCCATACATGAAGCCAGCAACATGCTCTCGCGGGCGGCAAGGTCGTGCCCGTAGCCCACCGCTTTCGGCAGTGATTGACCAATCATCGCAATGGCACCAATCGCCAGGCTGTCGGTAAATGGGGTGGCGTTCAGCGCGCTATACGCTTCAATGGCGTGAGTTAACGCATCGATGCCAGTCATCGCCGTCACATGCGACGGCACGCCTTCGGTTAGCGCAGCGTCGAGAATCGCGACATCCGGCATCAGCGAGGCATGTGCTAACACCTGTTTGCGCCCGCTTACCGCATCGATAATCACCGTCACGTTAGTCGTTTCAGAGCCGGTTCCGGCGGTCGTTGGAATGGCAATCAGCGGCAATCGTGGTTGCAGAACGCTGGTTTCTGACATTTTTGCCAGCGTGCTATCGGAATTCGTCACCAGCAACGCCACGGCTTTCGCTGCATCGAGCACCGAGCCACCGCCAAACGCGATGACACCATCGCAGCCTGATTCACGCAGCTGCGCCACGGCTGCGCACACGTCAGTAATGCACGGTTCGCCCACCGGACACGGCCAGAGCGTCATAGCGATACCTTTGACGGTCAGACTGCGAATCAGCCCGGCGGTCATCCCCGACTGATGCAAAAAGCCATCCGCCATCACAAACAAATGTTTCAGCCCGCGCGTTTGTGCTTCCTGCCCGCAACTGCTCACTGCGCCCAGACCACAGAGTGTGACAGGCGGGACGCTAAATGTTTTTACCCGTTGCAGATTCAGGGTGTCGAACGCCTTAAAGAGCGCGGTCTGCAATTCATTTTGCATATAGCCCCTCCGCTTTCTCTCGCCCGCTACTGGCGATCGCCAGCGGGGTCATAAACAAACTGTGCTGCGGTAAATGCACCTGTAATGTCGGGAATTGTTTGCGAAACAGTTCCGCCACGCCCGGTTGCATACAGGAGCCGCCCGCCAGCCATAAATCAGTAATGCTCTGCCCTTCAATATGCCGGGCAACAATGTCCGCCATTTTTTCGTACACCGGTTTCACCGCAGGCCAAATCTCGTCACCATGACCGCGCTTGTACTGCTCCGCCTCTTCCAGCGAAATACGACGATTTCCGGCGAGAGTCAGAGAGATGTGATGTCCGCCGGTGGCTTCATCCGCCGAGTAAGTCACCTTGCCCTGTTTCACGATGGCAATACCGGTGGTGCCGCCGCCGATATCCACGACGCCTGCGTTATCCAGTTGCAGCAGATCCGCAACTGCGGTTGGCTCATCCAGCACATGACTCACTTCCAGTCCGGCAGACTCCAGCACGTTGATGGAAATACGCGGGTCCGTACCAGGAGGAAATGAGGTCGCCGCATGGCTAAAACGGCGACCGAATTGCTGCTCAAGAGTGTCGAGATGGCGACGAACAATGGTGACAGCGCCGAAGAAATCCCAGACGATGCCGTCGCGGCATGCGTCTGGTTACACAACGTTGCCGCAGTTTGCAGTCGTGGGGCGAGCCATTGTTCGTCGTGCGCCATCGGTTACTCCTTAAACAATGCGAAACGCATCGACTAATACACAGCGACGCAGACGGACAAAAGTACGCGCGCTGGTTACACCTTCACCGGTTGGCGTGGTGATAGTCATCGTGGTCCAGCCTTCCCCGCCCAGCCCCAGCCCGGCAATGCACGGCCCGTTCTTGACGAAAATGCTGGTATCAATAGCGTTTGCCATCTGGTTCATGTTCTCGATATTGCGCGAGTGCATTGCCGCCGTGTGGTGGCAACCGCCTTCCAGTTTCACCGCCAGCGCAATGGCATCCGCCACGTTGGCGACGCGCACGACGGGCAGCACCGGCATCATCAGTTCTGTCACGGCAAACGGATGTTCTGCGGTGGTTTCCACAAACAGCAATCGCGTTTCTGACGGGACGTTCAGGCCGATTGCTGCCGCGATTTTGCCTGCATCACGACCAACCCAGTCACGGCTGACAGTGCCTTTTCCGCGCTCGTCGATATTTTTCAGCAACACAGGTTGCAGCTGCTGCGCCTGCTCTGCGGTCAGTTTCACCGCGTGCTGGCCTTCCATCAGACGCATCAGTTCATCGGCTACGCTATCAACAACAATCAGCACCTTTTCATCGGCACAGATGATGTTGTTATCGAAAGAAGCGCCTTTGACGATGGACTGAGCGGCACGGGCGAGGTCGGCGGTTTCATCCACCACCACTGGCGGGTTACCGGCACCTGCGGCAATCAGGCGTTTATTGGTGTGTTTACGCGCCGCTTCTACTACCGCTTCGCCGCCAGTCACCACCAGCAGGCCGATGCCCGGAAACTTAAACAAGCGTTGCGCGGTTTCGATATCCGGGTTTGCCACGGTAACCAGTAAGTTTTCCGGCCCGCCTGCGGCAACAATCGCCTGGTTGAGCAGCGTAATCGCGCGCTGGGAGACTTTTTTCGCCGCCGGATGCGGGGCAAAAATGACGCTGTTGCCCGCGGCAATCAGGCTGATGGCGTTGTTAATTACGGTTGCCGCCGGGTTAGTGGAAGGCGTCACCGAAGCCACTACGCCCCAGGGCGCGTTTTCAATTAAAGTCAGGCCGTTGTCACCCGTCAGCACCTGCGGAGAGAGACACTCAACGCCTGGTGTGCTGCGCGCCTGAGCGACATTTTTGGCAAATTTATCTTCGACGCGACCCATGCCGGTTTCACTGACGGCAAGTTCCGCTAAATCTCTGGCGTGTTTTTCGCCTGCTTCACGAATGGCAGCAATGGCTAACTGGCGCATTGCCACGCTCTTTAACCCTTGCTGGGCAACTTTGGCTGCCGCAACGGCGTCATCCAGGGACGCAAAAACGCCCATCTCATGAACGGCGGCGGGCGGCGTGTCACTGCTTTGCATTTTCAGCAGTACCGCTTTCACCACCTGTTCAATTTCCTGTTGATTCATGATGTTCTGCCTTATTTGTGGAAAATCACCTGACCGCCAGACACCACCTCATCGACGATGCCAATCACGCACAGATCGACCGGTGACGTTTCGCTTTTATGCGCCTGGCGGGCGGAACTGCCACTCACCAGCAACACCCACTCCCCGGTTCCCGCGCCAATATTGTCGATGGCAACGGCACACTGCCCGTCAGGTTTTCCCTGTGAATCAATCATTTCCACCATCAGCAATTTGTCATGCGCCAGTCCGTGATGGCGTACGGTACAAACAATTTGTCCAGTGACGACTGCCAGTTTCATACCCGCCTCCGTGGCGTATTTCAGGTAAAAGCTCCCCCCACCCTCCGTGGAAGGTAAAATGAAAAAGGAGAGAGCGTGACGCCCGAATCGACGTCACACAGGGTGATTACAGGTTGCTGCTGTCGCCTTTCAGGCCAATCGGGAAGACTTCTTCCAGGTCGCCGTGCGGACGCGGGATAACGTGTACGGATACCAACTCGCCAATACGCTGTGCCGCTGCGGCACCTGCATCGGTCGCGGCTTTACAGGCTGCAACATCACCGCGAACCATGGCAGTACACAGGCCGCCGCCAATCTGCTTCACGCCGACCAGTTTGACGCGCGCAGCTTTCACCATCGCGTCAGAAGCCTCAATCAGTGCAACCAGGCCCCGGGTTTCGATCATTCCTAATGCTTCCATTGTGTTTTCCTCTTTATAGGGGTCCAGAACGGGACCGTTCATTCAACCAATGTTTGTAAACTACTTTCGCGGTTCACTTCTGTCTGACGCGGTACGGCTGCCACCAACGCCAGTTCGATAATTTCCTGCACGCTACAGCCACGAGAGAGATCGTGCATCGGCGCGGCAAGTCCTTGTATCAATGGCCCGACGGCACGATATCCGCCAAGTCGTTGTGCGATTTTGTAGCCAATATTTCCGGCTTCCAGCGACGGAAAAACCATCACATTAGCTTTGCCCTGTAGCGGGCTGGTGGGCGCTTTTTGCGCCGCGACATCCGGCACGAAGGCGGCGTCAAACTGCAACTCGCCATCGACTACCAACTGCGGTGCGCGTTCACGGACGATTTCGGTCGCCTGCTGCACATTGGCAACGCAGGGGTGACGGGCGCTACCGTTGCTGGAAAACGACAGCATCGCCACGCGCGGCTCTTCTCCGGTGATGGCCTGCCAGGTTTCGGCGCTGGCAAGCGCGATATCCGCCAGTTGTGCCGCCGTCGGTTGCGGCACCACGCTGCAATCGGCAAAGCCCAACGCCGGACCGCTGTACTGTGGCAGCATCAGGAAAATGGAAGAGAGCGTTTTACAGCCAGGCTGCAAACCAATAATGCGTAATCCGGCACGCAGCACATTCGCCGTGGAAGAGAGGTTGCCCGCAATGCAGACATCTGCTTTACCGGCGCTGACCATTGCGGCGGCGAACATCAGCGGATCGGTGAGTTTTTCCAGCGCATCCGGCGGCGTTTTTTCGCCCGCACGGGCCAGCCAGCGATGGGCAAATTCTTCCCGCATTGCGAGGTTGCCATGTGGATCAATCACCTGTAGCCCATCCATCGCCACGCCGTGACTGAGCGCAAACTGGCGAAGTTCAAACGGGCTGGCGACCAGAATGGGCGTCGCCAGACCTTGTTGATACAGATATTGCGCGGCTTTCAGCACACGCTGGTCTAACGCATCTGGAAAAACCACTCTGGCGGACGCTCGCAACGCCAGTTCACGACAACGTTCAATAATCATTGCGTCTCCCCCAGTCGTAGTTGGATCTGCTTCACCGTTAGCGGCTGCTTCGTTACGCTCAGGATCATCATCACGTAAACCGTGCTGGAAAGGCGGTTCAGCGCCTGCAAGATGTCCGGGCGTAATACTTCAAAACTGCGGGTGATAAACACCTGCGCCGCTACGGTTTCGGTTTCCCGCACTTTGGTGCGTAGCAGATTCAGCAACGCCGCATCGCGTCCGTGGCTGGCTTCCGGCACCAGATGATCGTGGTCGAGATAGCGCAGCGGCTGGTGAGAAAGCCGATGCAGGTCTTCGTCAGAAAGCCCGACAATCGCCTGCCCGGCGAGCGGTTCATTCAACGCATCGGCGCGCATAATGTTGCCAAGACGCGAACGGATGTCCGCCAGCCACGGCTGCCACGGTTCCGCCAGTTCAATTTGCAGCCACACTGTCAGCGCAATGGTGCTGTCGAGAACAGCGCGAAAACCCAGGCGTGGATCACTTTTGGCAACCATTTTTTCCGCCGACAGATGAGTCAGCGTATCCGGCTTTTTTGCCACCGGCTGGCGGCACAGTTCGCAGCACGCCTGCGGATGCTCATCGCTACTGGTCAGCCCGTGAACGGGCTGCGGCTGCTGCTGTTCATCGTCAACAAACAGGCGGCCCTGCTCGTCAATAAACTTGATGCGCAGATGGCGGCTTTCCAGCAACTCCCGGGCAGAGGGCGTCAGGCGACTGTCCGCAGGGAGATGGATCTCTGCGCCTTCGCTGAGCGTATGGTTCGCTCTTAGCCATGCTTCGGTGATGAAATCTTTCATAGGGATTGCCAGTTAGCCGGCCAGGCGACATACAGGAATTTCACGCTGGATGTCGTACCAAATTCGATGCTGGATCCTTTCGGGATAAACATCACGTCGCCCGCTTTGGCGATCATGGTTTCGCCTTCGTGGCGAACATGCAGTTCCCCTTCCAGTACCATGTCGATTTCGTCGTAGTTCAGGGTCCACGGGAAGAAGGCGTTGTCCCACTGCATTAAACCAGCGGCCATACTGCTGCCGTCGTCTTCGGTCACAAGATCGGTCAAGCCCACGCAATGCGGCTCCGCGCCGTCGAAACGACCAAACTTCACGCTGCTGCCATCAATAACTTTGATGCCGCCTTTGCCCGTCACCGATTTGAAGCTCGGCTGCATTGCCCCCTGCTCCAGCGACTGCTTTTCCTTCATCACTTTTTCCATCAGTTGCGCGACCAGGCTTTCGGTAAACTGGCCTTCCGGTAGCTGGGCAATGATGGTTTCGCGGATGCGCTGGCTTTCGGTTTTATCGGCTGATGCACTGGCGGGAACGGATGACGTTACAGGCGTCGATTCATCGCACTCGGTGATGGTAAAACCCAGTAGATCCGCCACTTCGCGCGCTTCGGGGGTAATAATGCTGGCGCGCAGAACCACGGACATTGCCTGTTCGCCGCGCGCGTGTGCTTCACGAATATCATTCGCTGTGATGAGTTTTTTCACCTGCTTCCTCCTGTTCGGTGAGAGATGCCAGATAATCCACCAGTTGCTGCACGCTTTGCGGGTCATGGCTGTTTAGCGCGAAAATTGGCTCTTCAAAGCCAGTCTCAAGCAATAACTGTCGCGTTGCGGTGACGTCAGCATCCGGCATGTCCGTTTTACTGATGACGGCGATTTGCCGTTTACTGGCGCCAATATCCAGCAGCCCGGCAGGTAATCGGCTTTCTGGATCATTTGCGCCGTGGACATATATCAGCATGTCCACATCCTGTAGCGTGGTTATTAAGGCGTGATACCAACGGGGATGGCTAAAATATTCACCCGGAGTATCAATATCGCCATTATCATTAAATTCCACGGCCTGTGTTTTTCTGGCGAGGGTATAATCTCCCTGCAACGCATTAAATAACGTTGTTTTTCCTGCCCCGACGCTACCCACAAACGCAATTCGCTTCATGAATGCCTCGTATTAACTTTTGGTCATTTCACACAGCGTATAATTTAATAAACGCCCTAAACCGCTGACGGTTTGTGATAAAGCTTCTTCGACTGCGCCCACCGAGCCATAAATCACCAATGCGCCGCTGAAGCGGTCGAGAAAACCGATATGTACATCGGCAGCTTTTAATGCTAAATCACCGGCAATCATCGCTGTTTCGCCGGGAGTTAGCGTCATGATGCCAATTGCGCCAGCATCCGGAACGCCGATTTTCTTCGCCAGTTCTTCACCCGGATGCGCAATCAGATGCGCCAGCGTGACCTGTTTCCCGGGTACAAATTCCTGAATGATGCGTTCTTTGTCCATGAGTCGCCGCCTGTAAAAAACGTGCGTATATCGTGACAATTTTTCGTCAGAGTAAATAACAAAATTCGGCAAACGCGTTTAAAAGGTGAGGTGGATCACTAAGAATGGAGAGATATTTACCGTGATACATAAACTTTCATATGCAGAGCATGAATAAATATAAAGATATTACTTTATTTTTATGTCGGGTAATTTATTTGCTATTAGTAAAAGCAGTAAGACGTATTGATAATATAAAAATCGCTTACCCCGAATTACTCAGGGTAAGCGTAAGAGTTAAGAAAGAATTACAGCGGCTGGGTTTGGGCTTCAACCACGGCGAGCGCCACCATGTTGACGATACGACGCACTGACGCGATCGGCGTTAACACGTGAACCGGTTTCGCCACGCCCATCAGTACCGGGCCGACGGTGACACCTTCCGAGCTGGAAACGCGCAGTAAGTTGTAACTAATACGAGCAGCTTCCATGTTCGGCATCACCAGAATATTGGCGGAACCTTTCAGGGTACTGTCCGGCATACGGTCGTTGCGAATCGCTTCTACCAGCGCCGCATCACCGTGCATTTCGCCATCAATCATCAGCTCAGGCGCACGTTCCCTGACTAGCTCCAGCGCTTTACGCATTTTGCTCGACGACGGGCAGTCAGAAGAACCGAAGTTAGAGTGCGACAGTAAGGCAACGCGCGGCTCAATACCGAAACGACGGACAGTTTCTGCCGCCATCAGCGTGATCTCCGCCAGCTCTTCTGCGTCTGGGTCATCATTAACATAGGTATCAGCAATAAAGGTGTTACCACTCGGCAGCAACAGCGCGTTCATTGCGCCTGCGGTGTGAACGCCATCGCGATAACCAAAGACATTTTTCACTACGCTAAAGTGTTCGTGATAATCGCCCACCGTTCCGCAGATCATCGCATCGGCTTCACCACGCTGAACCATGATCGCACCGATCACCGTCGGGTTGCTGATCAGCGCACGTTGTGCCTGTTCCTGAGTGACACCACGGCGCTTCATGATCTGGAAGTATTCGCTCCAGTACTCTTTAAAACGTGGATCGGATTCGTTATTGACGATCTCAAAATCAACGCCCGCTTTGATCTGCAAGCCCAGTTTCTGAATGCGCATTTCGATCACGTTCGGACGACCAATAAGGATCGGTTTTGCCAGTCCCAGCGTTACCAGTTCCTGAGTCGCGTGCAAAACGCGCGCCTCTTCACCTTCCGGCAGCACCACGCGCTTCGGCGCTTTGCGAGCCTGGGAGAAGATCGGCTTCATAAACAGGTTGGTTTTGTAAACGAACTCGGTCAGTTTGTCGATGTAGGCGTCAAAGTCGGCAATCGGGCGCGTCGCCACGCCGGACTCCATTGCTGCTTTGGCGACCGCAGGGGCGATCTTAACGATCAAGCGCGGATCAAACGGTTTTGGAATGATGTATTCAGGGCCAAAGCTCAGATCCTGATCGCCATACGCAGAAGCCACCACTTCGCTCTGTTCCGCATGAGCCAGTTCAGCAATCGCACGTACCGCCGCCAGTTTCATCTCTTCATTAATAGCGGTTGCGCCAACGTCCAGCGCGCCACGGAAGATGAACGGGAAGCAAAGCACGTTGTTAACCTGGTTCGGATAGTCGGAACGACCGGTACAGATAATGGCATCCGGACGCACTTCTTTCGCCAGTGGCGGCAGAATTTCCGGTTCCGGGTTCGCCAACGCCAGGATCATCGGCGCGCGGGCCATTTTCTTCACCATTTCCTGAGTCAGCACTTTCGGGCCGGAACAACCAAGGAAAATATCCGCGCCTTCAATCACATCGTCGAGGCTACGTTTGCCGTCATCCACCACCGCGTAAGCCGCTTTGGTTTCCGCCATGTTCGGCTCACGCCCCTGATAAATAACGCCTTTTGAGTCGCACACCACGATGTTATGTTTTTGCAGACCCAGCGCCACCAGCAGGTTCATACAGGCAATTGCCGCTGCGCCCGCACCAGAAACTACCATCCGTACGTCGGAGATATTTTTCTCTACTACGCGTAATCCGTTGAGAATGGCGGCGGTGCTGATGATTGCCGTCCCGTGTTGGTCGTCATGGAATACCGGAATGTTCATCCGCTGGCGCAGTTTCTGTTCAATATAGAAACATTCTGGCGCTTTAATATCTTCGAGGTTGATACCGCCGAAGGTCGGTTCAAGTGCGGCGACCACTTCGATAAATTTGTCCGGGTCGAGTTCATCAACTTCGATGTCAAACACATCTATCCCGGCGAATTTCTTAAACAGAACGCCCTTACCTTCCATCACCGGTTTACCTGCCAGCGCGCCAATATTACCCAACCCCAGCACTGCAGTACCGTTAGAGATAACTGCCACCAGGTTACCGCGCGCGGTATATTTGTAGGCTTTTAACGGATCTTTTTCGATTTCAAGACAAGGCGCGGCGACACCCGGTGAATAGGCCAGCGCCAGATCGCGCTGCGTTGCCAGAGGTTTGGTCGGAGAAACCTGGATTTTTCCTGGTACAGGAAATTCATGGAAATCAAGTGCACTTTGTTTTAACTGCTCATCCATTTGGTTGTTCCTTTCACGTAACGTTCACAAAAATAGGTGTGGGCAACTGCCTCAGCCCACAACGTGGCGCACATTATTACCTTGCCGGAGCTTCGAGACTCTGAGC
This sequence comes from Escherichia sp. E4742, assembly GCF_005843885.1. Lineage (NCBI taxonomy): Bacteria > Pseudomonadati > Pseudomonadota > Gammaproteobacteria > Enterobacterales > Enterobacteriaceae > Escherichia > Escherichia sp. E4742. The sequence continues at coordinate 474,443 of NZ_CP040443.1, forward strand.
AAGCCCAAACTCTCCCCCATCAAATAATGTTTTGGTAATAATCCCATAACACCGATGTTACCTGCTTCATCCAGCAATACCATGCCTGTCTGCTATGCTTTTTTGATGCGTTTAGCGAAATTTCTCAGAAGTGTGAATTAACGCACTCATCTAACACTTTACTTTTCAAGGAGTATTTCCATGAACGAGTTAGACGGCATCAAACAGTTCACCACTGTCGTGGCAGACAGCGGTGATATTGAGTCCATTCGGCATTATCATCCCCAGGATGCCACCACCAATCCTTCGCTTTTACTCAAGGCTGCCGGTTTATCACAATATGAACATTTAATAGACGATGCTATTGCCTGGGGTAAAAAAAATGGCAAGACCCAGGAACAACAAGTCGTTGCGGCCTGCGACAAACTGGCAGTCAATTTCGGTACAGAAATTCTCAAAATCGTACCCGGTCGCGTGTCGACAGAAGTTGACGCACGCCTCTCTTTTGACAAAGAAAAGAGTATCGAAAAAGCGCGCCACCTGGTGGACTTGTATCAACAACAAGGCGTTGATAAATCACGAATTCTGATAAAACTGGCCTCAACCTGGGAAGGAATTCGCGCGGCAGAAGAACTGGAAAAAGAAGGCATTAATTGCAACCTGACGCTGCTGTTTTCCTTTGCTCAGGCACGGGCCTGTGCAGAAGCTGGCGTTTTTCTGATTTCGCCATTTGTCGGGCGTATTTATGACTGGTATCAGGCGCGCAAGCCGCTGGATCCGTATGTGGTGGAAGAAGATCCGGGCGTTAAGTCGGTGCGTAATATCTACGACTATTTCAAGCAGCACCGCTATGAAACCATTGTGATGGGCGCAAGTTTCCGCCGTACCGAGCAAATCCTCGCTTTAACCGGTTGCGATCGTCTGACTATCGCGCCGAACTTGCTGAAAGAGTTGCAGGAAAAAGTCTCGCCAGTCGTCCGCAAATTGATCCCGCCTTCTCAGACGTTCCCACGCCCTGCCCCCATGAGCGAAGCGGAGTTCCGTTGGGAGCACAATCAGGATGCGATGGCGGTAGAAAAACTGTCTGAAGGCATCCGCCTGTTCGCCGTTGATCAACGCAAACTGGAAGATCTTCTTGCCGCCAAATTCTAAAACCAGCCACGGAGTGTTTTATGTCCCGAAAAGACCTTGCCAATGCGATTCGCGCGCTCAGTATGGATGCGGTGCAAAAAGCCAATTCTGGTCATCCCGGCGCGCCGATGGGCATGGCCGATATTGCCGAAGTGCTGTGGAACGACTTTCTCAAACATAACCCCACCGATCCGACCTGGTATGACCGCGACCGCTTTATTCTTTCCAACGGTCACGCCTCGATGTTGCTCTACAGTTTGCTACATCTGACTGGTTATGACCTGCCGCTGGAAGAGCTGAAGAACTTCCGTCAGTTGCATTCGAAAACCCCAGGTCACCCGGAGATTGGCTATACGCCAGGTGTTGAAACCACCACCGGGCCGCTGGGGCAAGGTTTGGCGAACGCGGTTGGACTGGCGATAGCGGAGCGCACGCTGGCAGCGCAGTTTAACCAGCCAGATCATGAGATTGTCGATCACTTCACCTACGTGTTTATGGGCGACGGCTGTCTGATGGAAGGCATCTCTCATGAAGTCTGTTCGCTGGCAGGAACGTTGGGACTCGGCAAGTTGATTGGCTTTTACGATCACAACGGTATTTCGATTGATGGTGAAACCGAAGGCTGGTTTACCGACGATACGGCAAAACGGTTTGAAGCCTACCACTGGCATGTTGTCCACGAGATCGACGGCCACGATCCGCAGGCGGTTAAGGAAGCGATCCTTGAAGCACAAAGCGTGAAAGATAAACCATCGCTGATTATCTGCCGCACGGTGATTGGCTTTGGTTCGCCTAACAAAGCGGGTAAGGAGGAGGCGCACGGCGCACCACTGGGGGAAGAAGAAGTGGCGCTGGCACGGCAAAAACTGGGCTGGCACCATCCGCCCTTTGAGATCCCCAAAGAGATTTATCACGCCTGGGATGCCCGCGAAAAAGGTGAAAAAGCCCAGCAGAGCTGGAATGAGAAGTTTGCCGCTTATAAAAAGGCCCATCCACAGCTGGCTGAAGAGTTTACTCGCCGAATGAGCGGTGGTCTGCCGAAGGACTGGGAGAAAACGACTCAGAAATATATCAATGAGTTGCAGGCGAATCCGGCGAAAATCGCTACCCGTAAAGCGTCGCAAAATACGCTTAACGCCTACGGCCCTATGCTGCCGGAGCTGCTCGGTGGTTCGGCGGATCTGGCCCCAAGTAATCTCACTATCTGGAAAGGTTCTGTGTCGCTGAAGGAAGATCTGGCGGGGAATTATATTCACTACGGGGTGCGTGAATTTGGTATGACCGCCATCGCCAACGGCATCGCGCACCACGGTGGCTTTGTGCCGTATACCGCGACGTTCCTGATGTTTGTTGAATACGCCCGTAACGCCGCGCGGATGGCGGCGCTGATGAAAGCGCGGCAGATTATGGTTTATACCCACGACTCGATTGGTCTGGGGGAAGATGGCCCGACACACCAGGCGGTTGAGCAACTGGCCAGTCTGCGCTTAACGCCGAATTTCAGCACCTGGCGACCGTGCGATCAGGTGGAAGCAGCGGTGGGCTGGAAGCTGGCGGTTGAGCGCCACAACGGGCCGACGGCGCTGATCCTCTCAAGGCAGAATCTGGCCCAGGTGGAACGTACGCCGGATCAGGTTAAAGAGATTGCTCGTGGTGGTTATGTGTTGAAAGACAGCGGAGGCAAGCCGGATATTATTTTGATTGCCACCGGTTCAGAGATGGAAATTACCCTGCAAGCGGCAGAGAAACTGGCGGGCGAAGGGCGTAATGTTCGCGTGGTTTCCCTGCCCTCGACCGATATTTTCGACGCCCAGGATGAGGAATATCGCGAGTCGGTGTTGCCTTCTAACGTTGCGGCCCGCGTGGCGGTAGAAGCGGGTATAGCCGATTACTGGTACAAATATGTTGGTTTGAAAGGGGCGATTGTCGGGATGACGGGTTACGGGGAGTCTGCTCCGGCGGATAAGCTGTTCCCGTTCTTTGGCTTTACCGCCGAGAATATTGTGGCAAAAGCGCATAAGGTGCTGGGAGTAAAAGGTGCCTGATGCTGATTGCCGGATGCTGATTGCCGGATGCGACGCTGACGCGTCTTATCCGGCCTACAGCGTCTTATCCGGCCTACATGTCCACGCCATGATGTTTAACGGGTGATCCACAACGTGGGCCAGGCGTCTGGCCCATGCCAGTTATCGCAGGTCGGTTCTGCGGCGTAACGAACCAGGCGAAAACGCTGGCCGTCAAAACGCCAGCGCGCCTGAATGCCACAATCGCTTAATCCGCGACCTTTCGCTAAGGTCACCAGTTCACGCGTTTTTTCATCGAATGTTGCGTTCATCAGTTCCAGTTCATTCGTCTCCTGACCGTTGTTGAACGGCAAACGTAACCGTACCGGGCGCGAGGCCAGTGGCTTTTTACGCGATACAATCCATGCCAAATCAATGGTGTTATAGGCTCCTGCCTCACAGCTAATCATCATCAGCGCTTTATCATCGGTCAGTGCCGTAACGCTCACTTCACGACGCAACGGATCAAGCGAGCAGCGCAGACCATTCATCCGCCAGTTACCATAATCCAGCAAATCGTTACGTTCTTCGAGTGAGAGTGGCGTCGGCGTTGGGTTAACCACCGCGACCTCTTTCAGCGCAGGCGCGGGCGGTACGCTGAGCGGCGGTTCGTCCCCTTTCTTTATCCACGCGGTTTCACTGCCAACGCGCTTTTGCTGGGCATCAATAAACAACAACGCCGCTTTTAAGCCATTCAAAGAAATGGTCTGATCGCCATCGCGTAAGGTGATTGCCTTCCCTTCCTGAATCATCTGCAAAAACGCGGTAATGGTTGCCGTATCATCGGTTACTAATAACCATGGTGAAATCCGCCACTTGTCACCACTTAACGCCAGCGGCTCGCCATCTAACAGCAGCCGTGGCGCTATTTCCCCTTCCGACACATCCGGTGATTTCAACCCGCCGCGCTCAATACGTAAAACGGCGTCGGTATGCGCCCCGGCGCTGCGGCTCAGGGTCATCACCAGTCCATTATGTTCGCCAGTATTGCGCGCCACGCAGAAGTTTTGGTTATTACAAGTGACCTGCCAGTCGGAAAACGCCCGTTGCGCTGGTGCCGCCCACGCCAAAGACGTCGGCAACAAAGCGAAAAAAAAGAGAAGGAAAATGCGATAGCGCATGGACGGTACGACCCCAGAAGTTCAAACAAACAGCACAAGTCGTATCTTCGTTGCGCAGGTAGCGCGGCTCAATCGGATTTATCGGATTGAGCCAATAATAAACAACGAAATATTATTGTTATTTTTCAGTCCATTAAATGTGACGTTTGCAAATAGTTAAGCAATAACACCGTCTTACCGTCACGTATCTCGCCTGTTTTGATCATCTCCAGCGCCTGGCTGAACGGCAGCTCGAGCACTTCAATATCTTCATCTTCGACACCGCCACCGGCGTTAGCGCGCTGATTGTCACTGTATTCGGCGATAAAAAAGTGGATTAGCTCAGTCACACCGCCTGGCGACATATACAGTTCAAATAATTTGCGCACTTCGCCCACTTCATAGCCCGTCTCTTCAATCGCTTCTTTGCGAATACAGACTTCCGGTTCGTCGTTATCCAGCAGCCCGGCGCAGGTTTCAATCAGCTGCCCACTTTCATTGCCATTAACCCAGGTAGCGACACGGAACTGACGAATCAGAACCACGGTCTTTTTCTTCGCGTTGTACAGGAGGATCGTCGCACCATTGCCGCGATCGTACACTTCACGTTTATGGCGGATAACTTCGCCATCTTTGCGGGTAAGATCGTAGGTAATGTTGTGCAGAGTGAAATAGTTATCGGAGAGAATTTTGTCTTTAATGAGGGTGATTTGTTGCGTCATACCGACTCCACAGCGCGAAATGAACAATTATCTTACGCTGTGAAGTCGGGTTTGTCTGCGCAGGCTATCAGTGAGATTTGACTGATTTTACGCCTAGCCAGTCAATAATCCCCTGTGCCGCATGACGTCCTTCTGCCATTGCGGTAACCACCAGATCCGCACCACGCACGGCATCGCCACCGGCGAAGATTTTCGGATTGGTGGTCTGGTAACGGTACTGGCTTTCAACGTCCGCCACGATGCGGCCCCATTTATCCACCGTTACACCGTGCGACTCCAGCCACGGCATCCCGTGCGGGTTGAAGCCAAATGCCATGATCACCGCGTCGGCTGGCATCACAAATTCACTGCCCTCAATCGGTACAGGTCGCCGACGCCCTTGTGCATCAGCTTCGCCAAGACGCGTGCGCAGGAAACGAATCCCGCAGACGTGACCTTGTTCATTCAGCTCAATCGCCACTGGCTGAACATTAAACTCGAAGTTAGCCCCTTCTTCACGGGCGTTCTTCACCTCTTTTTTCGAACCTGGCATGTTGGCTTCATCACGACGGTAGGCACAGGTGACGTTGCTCGCGCCGTGGCGCAGCGCAGTACGCACACAATCCATCGCGGTATCCCCACCGCCCAGTACTACCACATTCATCCCGGCGGTATTAATAAATGGCTCTTCCGGTAACTCTTCAAGTCCCATCACCTGTTTAGTGTTGGCGATGAGGAACGGCAGCGCGTCATAAACGCCCGGCGCATCTTCATTGGGTAAACCCGCTTTCATGGAACGGTAAGTGCCTACGCCAACGAAGACCGCGTCGTATTGTTCCAAAAGCGAATCCAAAGAGACATCTTTACCCACTTCACAATTGAGTTCGAAGTGAATCCCCATCGCGCTGAAGATTTCCCGACGGCGTGCCAGCAGGGACTTATCCAGTTTGAAAGAAGGAATGCCGAAGGTGAGCAAGCCACCGATTTCGGGATGGCGATCGTACACCGTCACCGCCACGCCATTGCGGGTCAGAACATCCGCACAGGCCAGCCCTGCCGGACCCGCGCCAATAATCGCCACTCGCTTGTCGACTTTGGTGACATGGCTTAAGTCGGGACGCCAGCCTTTCGCCAGTGCCTGATCCGAAATGTAGCGTTCAATATTGCCGATAGTCACCGCACCGTGCTCATCGCGAATAGTACACGCGCCTTCGCACAAGCGGTCTTGCGGGCAAACACGCCCGGTAATTTCCGGCAGGGTGTTGGTCTGGTGAGAAAGCTCGACGGCAGCATCGATGTTTCCGGCTTTCACCAGTTCAATCCACTGCGGAATATGGTTATGCAGTGGGCAGGTCCATTCACAAACGCTATGCTCGCCGCACTTCAGGCAGCGCGAGGCTTCCCGTTGTGCCTGGTCGGCACGAAACGGCAGATAAATTTCATCAAAACCAGTTTTGCGCGCTTCAATCGCCAGTTTATCCGGCTCGCCGCGCGCGGGCGTTGCCTGCATTTGCTCGACTTTACTCATTACCAGCATTTCTTGTGCCGCGGTACTGGCATGCCACGGTTGATGTTCCTGCCGCGCGGTGCGCAGGCGGCGGGATTTCGCCATGCCGGAGAGTGCAGCGTCAGTGACCAGTTGCAGCGCGTCCGCCGGGCAATTCTCGACACAGGCAGGACCGTTTTCGCGCCCTGCACACAGGTCGCATTTATGCGCGGTGGCTTTAACTTTGCCCGCCGCGACGGGCGTCAGGACGATTTGCATCGTACCAAATGGACAGGCCACCACGCAGGATTTACAGCCAATACACTTTTGCTGATTGACCTGAATGCTGTCATCAACGTGGCTGATCGCGCCATTAGGGCAGCTACGGGCGCAGGGCGCATCTTCACAATGGTGACAAGTCACTGCGCTACGTTGCTGCTGATGTTTAATAACCGTAATTCGGGGGTGAAAATGGTGCTGACTCAACACGTGTTGCTCATCATTGTGAGCCATCACACAGGCCACTTCACAAGCATGGCACCCCAGGCATTGCTGACTGTTGGCCATAATAAAACGATTCATAACGACCTTCTTTTTTGGTTGTAAAAACCTTATTCTTTATATGAGTGTTGTTATTACCCGACTTACAGGGGAATCGGCAATGTTCATGTGCCCAGAAAAAGTAACTATTTCGCTATAAACTGTGGCAGATCAAATAATCCCATTGCTTATCAAATTGAGTTTCAGCGTTCTGGAACATTAATTATTTTATGTGGAGAAGACGCGTGTGATTGTTAAACGACCCGTCTCGGCCAGTCTAGCCCGGGCCTTTTTTTACATTGTGCTGCTGTCGATTCTTTCCACGGGTATCGCTCTGCTAACTCTGGCGAGCAGTTTGCGCGACGCCGAAGCCATCAATATTGCCGGATCGCTGCGTATGCAGAGTTATCGTCTGGGTTACGATCTACAACGCGGCAGTCCGCAGCTCAATGCGCATCGCCAGCTGTTCCAGCAGGCACTGCACTCACCGGTATTAACTAATCTCAACGTCTGGTATGTGCCTGAGGCAGTAAAAACCCGCTATGCGCATCTGAATGCCAACTGGCTGGAGATGAATAATCGGCTCAGCAAGGGTGATTTGCCGTGGTATCAGGCCAATATCAATAATTATGTCAATCAGATAGACCTCTTCGTGCTGGCTTTGCAACACTACGCCGAACGAAAAATGCTGCTGGTCGTCGCCATTTCTCTGGCTGGCGGTATCGGCATATTCACGCTGGTCTTTTTTACTCTGCGCCGCATTCGTCATCAGGTGGTTGCCCCGCTGAATCAACTGGTTACCGCCAGTCAGCGTATTGAACACGGGCAGTTCGACTCACCGCCGCTGGATACCAGCCTACCCAATGAACTGGGACTGCTTGCAAAAACCTTTAACCAGATGTCGAGCGAGCTGCATAAGTTGTACCGCTCGCTGGAAGCGTCAGTAGAAGAAAAAACCCGCGATCTCCACGAGGCCAAGCGTCGCCTGGAGGTTCTTTATCAGTGTTCGCAGGCACTGAACACCAGCCAGATTGATGTGCATTGTTTCCGCCATATTTTGCAGATTGTTCGCGACAATGAGGCTGCTGAATATCTGGAGCTGAACGTTGGGGATAACTGGCGGATTAGCGAAGGGAAGCCAAACCCTGAGCTGCCAATGCAGATTTTACCGGTCACCATGCAAGAGACGGTTTACGGCGAGCTGCACTGGCAAAACAGCCACGTGTCGTCATCAGAACCACTACTTAACAGCGTTTCATCGATGCTGGGACGCGGTTTGTACTTTAATCAGGCGCAGAAGCATTTTCAGCAGTTACTGTTGATGGAAGAACGTGCGACCATCGCCCGCGAACTGCACGACTCTCTGGCTCAGGTGCTTTCTTATTTACGTATCCAGTTGACGTTACTGAAACGTTCGATACCCGAAGATAATGCCACTGCACAAAGTATCATGGCCGATTTCTCCCAGGCGCTGAATGATGCTTATCGGCAGTTACGCGAGCTGTTAACCACTTTCCGACTGACGCTACAGCAGGCGGATCTCCCCTCTGCGCTGCGTGAAATGCTGGATACATTACAAAACCAAACCAGCGCCAAACTGACTCTCGACTGCCGTCTGCCAACCCTGGCGCTGGATGCGCAGATGCAGGTGCATTTGTTGCAAATTATTCGCGAAGCGGTGCTGAATGCGATGAAGCACGCCAACGCCAGCGAAATTGCCGTTAGCTGCGTCACCGCGCCGGATGGCAATCACACGGTCTATATCCGTGATAACGGTATTGGCATCGGTGAACCGAAAGAACCTGAAGGCCATTATGGTCTGAATATCATGCGCGAGCGCGCAGAACGACTGGGCGGAACGCTGACATTTTCGCAACCTTCCGGCGGCGGCACGTTAGTGAGTATTAGCTTTCGCACTGCGGAGAGCGAGGAAAGCCAGCAGATATGATGCTGCCTACTGTTCATTAAATACTGGCATTTTAGGTTCAGTATAAAAGGGCATGATAATTTACATTATCTCCTTTTTTTCTCCACGATTGGCTCGTACCTTGCCGCTACAGTGAAGCAAGGCATGCCCATAACGATACGCAGAACTACGAGGTCCTCTTTTAATGGCGAATTTCTTTATTGATCGCCCCATTTTTGCCTGGGTGCTGGCAATTCTGTTGTGTCTGACAGGAACCCTGGCCATTTTCTCATTGCCCGTTGAACAGTACCCGGATCTCGCGCCACCGAATGTGCGAGTGACCGCTAACTATCCTGGCGCGTCAGCCCAGACGCTGGAAAACACCGTAACCCAGGTTATCGAGCAGAATATGACTGGCCTCGATAACCTGATGTATATGTCGTCACAAAGCAGTGGCACCGGTCAGGCATCTGTCACCTTAAGTTTTAAAGCCGGAACCGACCCGGACGAGGCGGTGCAACAGGTGCAAAACCAGCTGCAATCGGCCATGCGTAAACTCCCACAGGCGGTACAAAACCAGGGCGTGACAGTACGTAAAACCGGCGATACTAACATCCTGACCATTGCTTTCGTCTCTACCGATGGTTCGATGGATAAACAAGATATTGCCGATTACGTTGCCAGTAATATTCAGGATCCGTTAAGCCGCGTTAACGGCGTTGGTGATATCGACGCCTATGGTTCACAGTACTCGATGCGTATCTGGCTTGATCCGGCAAAACTGAACAGCTTCCAGATGACGGCTAAAGATGTAACCGACGCCATTGAGTCACAGAACGCGCAGATTGCGGTCGGACAGCTTGGCGGTACGCCGTCGGTCGATAACCAGGCACTCAACGCCACCATTAACGCCCAATCACTGTTGCAAACGCCAGAACAGTTCCGTGATATCACTCTGCGGGTAAACCAGGACGGTTCGGAAGTGAAACTGGGTGATGTCGCCACCGTCGAAATGGGAGCGGAGAAATACGATTATCTTAGCCGTTTCAACGGTAAACCAGCCTCGGGGCTGGGGGTAAAACTGGCCTCCGGTGCGAACGAAATGGCAACGGCAGAACTGGTGATCAACCGTCTGGATGAACTGGCGCAGTATTTCCCGCCCGGACTGGAGTACAAGGTGGCGTATGAAACCACCTCGTTTGTTAAGGCCTCCATTGAAGACGTAGTGAAAACTCTGTTAGAAGCTATCGCGCTGGTTTTCCTCGTCATGTATCTGTTCCTGCAAAACTTCCGCGCTACGCTGATTCCAACTATCGCCGTGCCGGTAGTGTTGATGGGAACCTTCTCGGTGCTTTATGCCTTCGGCTATAGCGTCAACACCTTAACCATGTTCGCGATGGTGCTGGCTATCGGCCTGCTGGTGGATGACGCCATCGTGGTGGTGGAAAACGTCGAACGTATTATGAGTGAGGAAGGACTCACTCCACGCGAAGCCACACGTAAATCGATGGGGCAAATCCAGGGCGCACTGGTCGGGATTGCAATGGTGCTTTCTGCTGTATTTGTGCCAATGGCCTTCTTTGGCGGCACCACCGGGGCTATCTATCGCCAGTTCTCTATAACCATTGTTGCGGCAATGGTGCTGTCGGTGCTGGTGGCGATGATCCTGACTCCAGCATTGTGCGCCACGCTACTTAAGCCACTGAAAAAAGGTGAGCATCACGGGCAGAAAGGCTTTTTTGCCTGGTTTAACCAGATGTTCAACCGCAACGCCGAACGCTACGAAAAAGGGGTAGCGAAAATTCTCCACCGCAGCCTGCGCTGGATTTTGATTTACGTCCTGCTGTTAGGCGGCATGGTGTTCCTGTTTCTGCGTCTGCCGACGTCGTTTCTGCCTCTGGAAGACCGTGGCATGTTTACCACCTCGGTACAGTTACCCAGCGGTTCGACTCAGCAACAGACCCTGAAAGTGGTGGAACAGATCGAGAAGTATTACTTCACCCATGAGAAAGACAACATCATGTCGGTGTTTGCTACGGTCGGTTCAGGCCCTGGCGGTAACGGGCAAAACGTGGCACGAATGTTTGTCCGCCTGAAAGACTGGAGCGAACGCGACAGTAAAACAGGCACCTCGTTTGCCATTATCGAACGTGCAACAAAAGAATTTAATAAAATCAAAGAAGCTCGCGTTATCGCCAGTAGCCCGCCTGCTATCAGCGGTCTTGGCAGTTCCGCTGGATTTGATATGGAGTTGCAGGACCACGCCGGGGCTGGTCACGATGCGCTGATGGCTGCGCGTAATCAGCTGCTGGCGCTCGCGGCGGAAAACCCAGAACTTACTCGTGTGCGCCATAACGGTCTGGACGATAGCCCGCAATTGCAGATTGATATCGACCAGCGCAAAGCACAGGCACTGGGCGTTGCCATTGACGATATTAACGACACGCTGCAAACCGCGTGGGGCTCGAGCTATGTGAATGACTTTATGGATCGCGGTCGCGTGAAGAAAGTCTATGTGCAGGCTGCCGCGCCGTATCGCATGCTGCCAGATGACATTAACCTGTGGTATGTGCGTAACAAAGACGGCGGCATGGTGCCTTTCTCCGCCTTCGCGACCTCTCGCTGGGAAACAGGCTCGCCGCGTCTGGAACGCTATAACGGCTATTCTGCGGTAGAGATTGTCGGGGAAGCCGCCCCGGGCATCAGTACGGGTACCGCGATGGATATTATGGAATCGTTGGTGAAGCAATTGCCGAACGGCTTTGGACTGGAGTGGACAGCGATGTCGTACCAGGAACGACTTTCCGGTGCGCAAGCTCCGGCGCTGTATGCCATTTCATTGCTGGTGGTATTCCTGTGTCTGGCTGCACTTTATGAAAGTTGGTCAGTACCGTTCTCGGTAATGCTGGTTGTACCGCTGGGGGTTATCGGCGCACTGCTGGCAACCTGGATGCGTGGGCTAGAAAACGATGTGTACTTTCAGGTTGGCCTGCTAACAGTCATTGGTTTGTCGGCGAAAAACGCCATCCTGATTGTTGAGTTTGCCAACGAAATGAATCAAAAAGGCCACGACCTGTTTGAAGCGACGCTCTACGCCTGTCGTCAGCGTTTACGTCCGATTCTGATGACATCGCTGGCGTTTATCTTCGGCGTATTGCCGATGGCAATCAGCAACGGTGCCGGTTCCGGTGGTCAACATGCGGTGGGTACTGGCGTAATGGGCGGGATGATTTCTGCCACCATTCTGGCGATTTACTTCGTACCGCTGTTCTTTGTGCTGGTACGCCGTCGCTTCCCTCTTAAGCCACGTCCGGAATAAGCAATAAAAAAGGCGACATGCCAACGTGTCGCCTTTTTCAACTTTCTGATAAAGAACCTGTTCATCAGGTTCTTTCATTTTACCTTCTGTCCTGGTAATTACTTGCGAAGCATAACTTCGATAAAGTCTTTCCAGTTCCCCAGTTCACGTTCAATCATAACAACCTCTCTTATAATTATGGGTATTCTACGGAAACAATATACCGTGGTGAAGCTAATTTATTCGATTGCTGTGATTACTACCTCCGGGGCAAAACCTATGTAAATACTATGGCCCTGAGACAGGGATTTTTATGTGATGCAAAGCAACATTTCAACAGATTCATACGGATTCTAATACTTGCTTAATTCTGTTTGAAATACAGACAGATACCTAGGGGAATATTCTTAATAATTGCATTCAAAACGCTCACAATTATTTAATAATTGTTAAGTGAAACACCTTAATAATGTTATATTTTCTGGTATTCATTTGCAGGGGAAATGTATCGCCTGTTAAATGAGTATTTATTCTTATAAATCGAAAAAGGATTCATTATGCTTACACTTTACGGCATCAAAAATTGTGACACTATTAAAAAGGCTCGCCGTTGGCTGGAAGCCAATAACATCGACTATCGTTTTCACGATTACCGCGTTGATGGGCTGGACAGCGAATTATTGAACGGTTTTATCAACGAATTAGGCTGGGAAGCGTTACTCAACACCCGTGGCACCACCTGGCGCAAGCTGGACGAAGCCACCCGCAACAACATCACCGATGCGGCCTCTGCTATGGCATTAATGACTGAAATGCCTGCAATCATCAAACGCCCATTGCTCTGCGCGCCCGGGAAGCCTATGCTGCTGGGTTTCAGTGAATCCAGTTATCAGCAATTTTTCCATGAGGTGTAGTCTATGTCGTGTCCGGTTATTGAGCTGACACAGCAGCTTATTCGCCGCCCATCCTTAAGTCCTGATGATGCAGGATGTCAGGCAATCATGATCGACCGTCTGCAGGCAATCGGTTTTACCATTGAACGCATGGATTTTGCGGATACGCAGAATTTTTGGGCGTGGCGTGGACAAGGAGAAACCCTGGCCTTTGCCGGACATACTGACGTAGTCCCCCCTGGCGATGCCGACCGTTGGATCAATCCACCATTTGAACCGACCATTCGTGACGGTATGCTATTCGGGCGCGGTGCGGCAGATATGAAAGGGTCGCTGGCGGCAATGGTCGTGGCGGCAGAACGCTTTGTCGCGCAACATCCCAACCATAAAGGCCGACTGGCGTTTCTGATCACCTCAGACGAAGAGGCCAGCGCCCACAACGGCACGGTCAAAGTGGTCGAAGCTTTAATGGCGCGTAATGAACGGCTGGATTACTGCCTGGTTGGCGAACCGTCGAGTATCGAAGTGGTCGGTGATGTAGTGAAAAATGGCCGTCGCGGATCGTTGACCTGCAACCTCACCATTCATGGCGTGCAAGGGCATGTGGCCTACCCGCATCTGGCTGATAATCCAGTACATCGCGCAGCACCTTTCCTTAATGAATTAGTGGCTATTGAGTGGGATCAGGGCAATGAATTTTTCCCGGCAACCAGTATGCAAATAGCCAATATTCAGGCGGGAACGGGCAGTAACAACGTTATTCCTGGTGAACTGTTTGTGCAGTTTAACTTCCGCTTCAGTACCGAACTGACTGATGAGATGATCAAAGCGCAGGTACTTGCCCTGCTTGAAAAACATCAACTGCGTTATACAGTGGATTGGTGGCTTTCCGGGCAGCCATTTTTGACCGCGCGCGGTAAACTGGTGGATGCGGTCGTTAACGCGGTTGAGCACTATAATGAAATTAAACCGCAGCTACTGACCACAGGCGGAACGTCCGACGGGCGCTTTATTGCTCGCATGGGGGCGCAGGTGGTGGAACTCGGGCCGGTCAATGCTACCATTCATAAAATTAATGAATGTGTGAATGCTGCCGACCTGCAGCTACTTGCCCGTATGTATCAACGTATCATGGAACAGCTCGTCGCCTGATGAGTCGTTCTGTAAGAGGAAATAAGCATGGACTGGCTGGCTAAATATTGGTGGATTCTGGTGATTGTCTTTTTGGTGGGCGTCCTGCTGAACGTGATTAAAGATCTCAAGCGCGTCGACCATAAGAAATTTCTCGCCAACAAGCCGGAGCTTCCCCCGCATCGTGATTTCAACGATAAGTGGGACGATGACGACGACTGGCCGAAAAAGGATCAACCGAAGAAGTAAGCTGAGGGGCCGGATAATGTCTGGCGCTCAACCGTAGGCCTGATAAGACGCGTCAGCGTCGCATCAGGCATCATAGCCGGATCCGGCGTGAACGCCTTATCCGGCCTACGCGTCCGGCACCTGTCTTTTACATCATTTCAATCACATCATCATCGCCGGGCTTACCGCTGCTTAACGCTTCGTCGAAATAATGTTTCGGAATGGTATAACGCAAGTGATCCAGGGCGAATTGCATACTGCGATTGTCGATCGCATGGCCTAAATCCTCCACGATATCCAGCGTCACATCACCACCGGCACTGATTAACGCTTCCTGCGCCGCAACCGCATGCGCCAAATCGATAACCGGATCTTCACCACCATGAATCAAATGAATTGTCGTGGCTGTAGACGCGGTTTCCGGCAGGCTGGCATAGCGTCCGTTAAAAGCAATGACGCGTGAGGCAAGGCCGGGCTCGGCTTTAATACTCTCCAGCGCCATAATCGCGCCTTGTGAGAAACCGATTAGCGCCGTGGCGTTAGCCCCTACTCCGCTCTGTTTCTGCCAGTAGCGTACCGTCTCAATAAATGTCGGCATGATGGCATCTACCCGTGCCTGGCGATTCTCTTCTGTTACGCCCTGCACTGAAAACCACTGGCGCCCCGCCGGATTACCGCTCGGCTCCGCGCCACCGACACTCACCACCAGCGCATCCGGGAACAACGGTGCAAACCAACTGCCGATCTCCCCCATCGCTACCGGGTTATCGCCGACACCGTGAAAAAGCAGCAACAACTGTTGCGCAGGTTTATCCGGGCTTTGAACAACAAAATGGTCATGTTTCATGGCGAACTCCTTAACTAATGTCATTAATTTTACGCCGCTGACTCACAATGACCATGGGATAAAATTGAAGGAGTCAGTGAAAAAATTGCCATTGCGTTATGCGATCGCGCAGGCGTTCAGTGCGGGCATCATCAAGTGCGAATAGCGCCTGTGCCGCCTCTTCACGCTGATGGGCCA
Source organism: Escherichia sp. E4742 (assembly GCF_005843885.1). NCBI lineage: Bacteria > Pseudomonadati > Pseudomonadota > Gammaproteobacteria > Enterobacterales > Enterobacteriaceae > Escherichia > Escherichia sp. E4742. The sequence goes on from NZ_CP040443.1 coordinate 489,923, forward strand.
ACAACGCCTTACGGCCTGAAAGTTTAAGTGTGGTACATAACTGCGCATCGCTGGCGTTTTTCTGTAAACGTCCGCGCAGCGCCGGTAATGCCAGTTCACTGGTTTGCAGCAGGCGTGTTAAACAGCCTAATGACGTTAAAAGCGGACGATGAGCGAAAGCAAAACCAGCCAGTTCCAGCCAGTCGCCGTCAGTAACCACGATATCGTTAAGCGGATCGACTGGAATAGTTTCGCCATTCCACTGCGCGATAATTTGCGCATCGCGGCGTAAACGAAAATGCTCACGTTCTGCCAGTTGTTTACCCGCTTCGCTAATCGGTAACAACGCCATCGCCGTATAGCAACCACTGCTGGCTTCGCGATGATTACCCATTCGCACCAGCACAAAACCACAGCGTTGCCAGAAACGCCATAATTCCTCGGTGTAGCCAAAGCTTACCGAAAGGTAGTCGAGGCCAGGCGTATATTGCAAAGCGCTGGCAATGAGCTGTTGCCCAACGCCTTCGCGCTGACGCGCCGGATGGACTGCAATCCGGCTGACCCGCCGTCCGCGCAATGTCGCCGCCTGTGGATTGCTGCCGTGCGCCGCCAGCGACTGGGCCACCAGATTACCCCGCGGGCGACGAAAACCCGCCCATACCGCCTGACTGAGTTCTTGAGATAATCCGCCCTCATCCACCAGCCACAGCGCCCCGGTGATCTCGTTTTCGCAAGCCGCCTTTAAGAAATGTTGCCCAGGCGCGTCCATCATCCGTCGCAAATCCAGTGGTGATGTCCGGTAGTGCGCACCAGATAATAACTGGTAAACCTTTAACGGCGTTTCCGGATCGCTTCGCCATAACGCCTGTTCAAAAGCGGAAATGACGATGTCACCTTGTGGTTTGTGAGTGAAGTTTTCATCGTCAAAAACCAGTGCCTCACTGACTATTTTTTCCAGTGGACAGCCCTGCGCCCAGCGGATCGGCTGCTGCAATTCAAAACGCTGAAGACGCGGGAAGCGAGCGCAAAATTTCAGCAAAAATCCTCGTCCGGTGCCTTCATAGCCCTGTACCGTTGTAGTTAACAAAGTGCGTGAGAAACGCGATACCAGCTGATGCAACAGTGGCGCAGGAATGGCTGCAGCTTCGTCAACCACCAGCCAGTCGGCTTTTTCATCACTGGCTAGTAAGGCATCTGGCGCCACAAAGCGATACTTCTCGCCCGCAAACTGCGACAGCACATCCGTTGCAGCCTTCGCAGGTGCAGTAACAATCGCACTGCCAGAGATACGGGAAATGAGTTGCCCCGCCAGCGCCGACTTACCGCGCCCGCGCGCAGCAGTTACCGCAGCCACGCCCGGCGGCATGCTCAGCAGTTGCTGTAATATGTGCTGTTGTTCTGGTTGCGGCTCGCCAGTAGCAGGACGCCAGTCTGAATAAGGAGCAAAATGCGCCAACTTGAACGGCTGATTTTGTCGCCAGAGGATAGCGTTGTTATCCGCCGCAAGTACGCGTTTGAGATGTTGGACAAAATGCGGAGTCGCAATAGGACCAGGGCAATCACTCCAGCGCAGCGAATCGACATCAGGATGGTTTTCCCATTCTTCCCACGCAGGGAGCAACAACACCAGCCAGCTTCCCGCTTTCAGCGTTCCGCTAAGTGCGGCAAAAGTGGCGGCATCAAAGCCCTGGCGGGCGTCGAATACCGCGTGCTGAAACTCGCGCCCAAGTAAAGTTTGTAGCGCTGATGGCGTACAGTGGTTTTCAGAAGCTGGCTGCGGCGAAACCCACAGCCAGTCGCCCGGTAATACGTCACGCAACTTAAGCGCATTCTCACCGCACCAGCTTCCTTCGCCGCTCAACACTAACAAGCGGCGAATCCCTTCGCGTTTCATTTGCGCTGTTAATGTGTGAAGCGCCGTCAGTTCAGCCATCCCTGCCCCGGAAGTTAAATGCTTTTACCAAAAGTATTGCATTGTGCCGGATCGCCGCTGTCGAAACCACGTTTAAACCAGCTATAGCGTTGTTGGGATGTACCATGGGTAAAGCTGTCTGGCACCACCTGCCCCTGACTTTGCTGTTGTAAACGGTCATCGCCGATGGCCTGCGCCGCGTTCAGCGCCTCTTCCAGATCGCCGGTTTCCAGAACGCCTTGCTGCTGCATGCTATGCCCCCAGACACCGGCAAAGCAGTCGGCCTGGAGTTCCATACGCACAGATAAGCGGTTGACTTCCGCTTGCGTCGCGTTTTGTTGCAGTTGACGGACTTTCGGCTCGATACCTAACAGTTTCTGCACGTGATGACCGACTTCATGGGCGATAACGTACCCTTGAGCAAAATCACCATCCGCGCCCAGTTTGTCTTTCATGTCATCATAGAAGGAGAGATCGATATAGACTGTGCCATCCGCCGGGCAATAAAACGGTCCCATAATGGACTGCCCCGCCCCGCAACCGGTGCGAGTCATTCCACGGTACATGACCAGCTTCGGTTGCTGGTAGGTCTTACCCATCTTCTCGAATTGCTGTCCCCAGGTGTCTTCCGTGGTTGCCAGAATCACCGAAGTGAATTTTGCCGCTTCGTCTTCATTTGGGCTAATTGAACGCGTTGATTGCTGTTGGGAAACGGGCTGCCCGGTCATCAATCCAGTTAAATCAACACCATAGTAGCCAGCGACCAACACAACCACCAGTAAAATTAACCCACCTTTACCGGTTGGTAAGCGAAAACCGGGACCGCCCATTGACGGACTACCGGAGCTGTTTCGCCTGTCTTCAACATTGTCACTTTCACGACGCCCTTGCCAGCGCATAGATACCTCAACAATATATTCATTATAGGAATGATCGTAGGTCGTTCAGAGGAAGATTACCACAGGAAAGCGGGAGGAAATGATGGAGGAATTAAGGCTTCATTCCACGTTATATAATTTACGAATGTTAGAAGTAAAAGAGAATGTTAGCTCCAGTCTTCTAGTCTGATTCCCGCTACTCGCTCAAACTCTCGGGTATTGTTGGTAACCACAATCAAACCGCGACTGCGAGCATGTCCCGCTATCATCTGGTCAAAAGGTCCAACAGGCCTTCCCTGCCAGGCAAGCTCGGCTCTGATTTGCCCAGTATGCGTCGCAGCAGCACTATCATAATCAAGCACTTCCAAACGAGATACGAAACCTTCAATCACCGCTAAATTGCGTTCTGGCATCTGACTTTTTTCTGCCCCATAGATAAGCTCCATCAATGTTACAGAACTTATACACATCCGGCCAGAATTCAGGTTAAAGCGATCCCTGACATGTACTGGTTTATTCTTAATAGTGAAAATACAGATATTGGTATCCAGCATGAATTTCAGCATCAGAATGATTCCCTTTCCTGCATTGCGGGTTGATCACGAATATCCATAAAATCCGCACTCACATTTTCGCCATCAAACCAACTGTCCCAGGACTCACCAACGGGAGTAATGATTCTTGTACGACCAATCGCAATAATTTCTACTTTCTTAACGTCTTCTGGCAGAGCGACCGCTTTAGGTAATCTGACAGCCTGACTGCGATTACTTAAAAATACAGTAGTTTCCATAGCCCCCCCTTCTTTGGGATATACGTTATGTATATACATATTGGCTTGGTATTGCTTTTCTGTCAAAGGGAGATAATGCGAAGTATTGTAGCGGGAGTAACGAAGACATTTAGCCGGAGCATCCTCCGGCTGAAAAATAAGCAATCAGAAAAATCAGTCCAGCTGTACACCCAGGCGGCGGGCGACGGCTTCATAGGCTTCGATCAGGCCACCGAGGCTCTGGCGGAAACGGTCTTTGTCCATTTTCTCCAGCGTTTCTTTGTCCCACAGGCGGCTGCCGTCCGGGGAGAACTCATCACCCAGCACGACTTCGCCTTTGTACAGACCAAACTCCAGCTTGAAGTCGACCAGAATCAGACCGGCATCATCGAACAGTTTTTTCAGCACGTCGTTCGCTTTGTAAGTCAGTTCTTTCATACGCGCCAGGTTCTCTTTGCTTACCCAGCCAAAGGTTTCGCAGTAAGATTCGTTGACCATCGGATCGTGCATGGCGTCGTTTTTCAGGAACAAATCGAACAGCGGTGGGTTCAGCTCAATACCTTCTTCGATTCCAAGACGTTTCACCAGAGAGCCAGCAGCACGGTTACGCACGACACACTCAACCGGCACCATATCCAGCTTTTTCACCAGACATTCGGTATCGGAGAGCAGACGCTCCATTTGAGTCGGGATACCCGCTTCAGCCAGTTTGCTCATAATGAAGTAGTTGAACTTGTTGTTCACCATACCTTTGCGATCAAACTGCTCAATGCGCGCGCCATCCCCTGCTGACGTATCATTGCGGAATTCGAGCACCAACAGGTCCGGGTTTTCCGTGCTGTATACGGTTTTCGCTTTACCACGATACAACTCAGCTTGCTTTTGCATCTTTATCACTCCTGGGTGTGAATTAACGTTTTAAAATCTTTTGCTGTCTGGTGTGCCTGTCGTTTTGTCGGCGGTGCCGTGAACGCCTTAACCGACCTACGCCGACAAACAAATTTCGTGCGAATTAACGCTAAAATCGCGTTTTTCTGCTGACGCACACGTTTGCGTATCATATCAGAAAAAAGGGCCGGATGACTCCAGCCCTGTATTTTTACTTGCTAAACGCAGCCTGGAAGACTGATACCAGTGCGTCGTTTTGGCTTTGTGTCAGCGTATGACCTTTTGGATCAATAAACTGTAAGCTGCTGCGGTTATCTAAATCACCGACCTGCAGTTTGTAGTCGCCGGATGCCAGTTCAGGATCACGGGCGCCCAGTTCCTGCCAGTCGCTGTCAGACAGTGGCTTGTAAGTTACGGCCATGCTGCCCTGTGAACGAGTGCTGTCGGTCACTTTCATGCCCACTTTTTCCAGCGCAGCAGGCAGACGTTGCCATACTACGTTGAACGGACCACGCACGACCAGCATCGGTAAACCAGTGTCGTCAGCGCCGCTTTGTACATCCATTGTTGTGGAAGCACGGTTTTGCGCCGCATTAGCCGCGTCAGTGACGGATTTATCCAGGCCAGCGGAAATGACGTTCATCATCTCAGCACTGTAACGCTGCATAGACGCCGCATCTGCAACCGGCTTGCCAGCCTGCTCCAGGTTCAGCAATTTCACCGTTACCGCCTGCTGATAACCCTGCGGTTTAACAGAGATTTGATAACGACCACGATACTGCTCGTCTTCGTCCAGACGGTTCCATTGTACCCAATCGGTGGTCAGCGTCTGACCGGCATCATCGCGTTGGGTAATGGTATAGTTTTTCGCCTGCAGCACGCTAACGACCTGCGGCCACAGAGTATTGCCACGACCATTTTCCACCAGCAGCGAAGCGGTATCGCCCGTAAACTGGGTACGCGCGCCTGAAACCAGCGCCAGCGGCTGGGCTGGTGGACGAATATCTAACGCTTTGCCAACTGCGCCACTACCGTTAGTTACCGGAATCGCATAGTCGCCGGAGGTCACCGGCAAAATCATTCCTGCCGGGGCGTGAAGTTCTGCAAGCGGTGCCGCTTCCAGGTAGGCTTCATCGCCGCTCACCTGACGCTTATAACGTGAGTCCGAACTACAGGCTGCGAGTAAAAGAACAAGCGAAACACCCGCAACCTTCGCCAGGCGCGACTTTTGTACAGAGTAAGCCATCAAATCTCCCTAAACTTTACAGCAAACCGGCATGCTTAAGCGCCGCTCTGACCGTCTCACGACCACTGTCGGTGATTGGCGTCATTGGCAGGCGCAGCGTATCGATCGCCACAAGACCCAGTTCCTTACATGCCCATTTCACAGGGATTGGATTGGGTTCGACAAATAGTTTGTTGTGTAATGGCATCAGACGCTGATTAATAACGCGTGCCTCGGCAAAATGCCCTTCTGCCGCCAGTTTGCACATCTGGGCCATATCTCGCGCTGCGACGTTAGCCGTAACGGAAATTACGCCATGACCGCCTAACTGCATGAAGTCCAGCGCGCTCGCATCATCGCCGCTCAGCAGAACAAAATCGTCTGAAACCAGCTCTTTGATCTGGTTTACCCGCGTTAAGTTCCCTGTTGCTTCTTTGATTCCGACAATATTTTTTACTTTCGCCAGACGGCCCACCGTTTCTGGTAGCAGATCGCAACCAGTACGGGACGGCACATTATACAGAATTTGCGGCAGGTCAGTATGTTCAGCGATGGCTTTGAAATGCTGATACAGACCTTCTTGCGATGGGCGGTTGTAGTAAGGGGTCACCGTCAGGCAGCCGACGACACCGCTGTTGTTGAAACGCTGCGTTAGGTTAATGGCTTCTGTGGTGGCGTTAGCACCGGTTCCGGCAATCACCGGAATGCGCCCATCAGCCAACTCCAGCGTCATCATCACGACATCGACATGCTCGTCATGGTTCAGAGTGGCGGACTCACCAGTAGTACCAACAGAAACGATCGCCGAAGTACCGCTGGCGACATGATAATCAATCAGTTTTTTTAAGCTAGCCCGACAGACATTACCTTTTTCATCCATCGGAGTAACAATCGCGACAATACTTCCCGTGAACATGGGCCATCCTCTGTGCAAACAAGTGTCTCAATGGTACGTTTGGTATGGCATTAAAAGCAAGCAAACAGAACCGTTCTGATTGTTGTATGCATGTTTTTTTTATGCTTTCCTTAGGAACATCTCACCCCCTTAAAGGAATAACCAGTTTGACACTGTCATCGCAACATTATCTGGTGATCACTGCGCTGGGTGCCGATCGCCCAGGAATTGTGAATACCATCACCCGTCATGTCAGTAGTTGCGGCTGTAATATCGAAGACAGTCGCCTGGCGATGTTGGGAGAAGAGTTCACGTTTATCATGCTGCTTTCCGGTTCATGGAACGCCATCACCTTGATTGAATCAACGTTACCGTTGAAAGGCGCCGAGCTGGATCTTTTAATCGTGATGAAACGAACGACCGCTCGCCCACGTCCACCGATGCCCGCATCTGTCTGGGTTCAGGTCGATGTGGCGGACTCCCCGCATTTAATTGAGCGCTTCACAGCACTTTTCGACGCGCACCATATGAACATTGCAGAACTGGTGTCACGCACGCAACCTGCTGAAAATGAAAGGGCTGCGCAGCTACATATTCAGATCACCGCCCACAGCCCGGCGTCTGCGGACTCAGCAAATATTGAGCAAGCGTTCAAAGCACTATGTACAGAACTCAATGCGCAAGGCAGTATTAACGTCGTCAACTATTCCCAACATGATGAACAGGATGGAGTTAATTAATGAATCCACTGAAAGCCGGTGACATCGCACCGAAATTTAGCTTGCCGGACCAAGACGGAGAACAAGTTAATTTGACCGACTTCCAGGGACAGCGTGTTCTGGTTTATTTCTACCCGAAAGCCATGACCCCCGGCTGTACCGTACAGGCCTGCGGCTTACGCGATAACATGGAAGAGTTAAAAAAAGCGGGCGTTGATGTGCTCGGTATCAGCACCGATAAACCTGAAAAACTTTCCCGTTTCGCAGATAAAGAACTGCTTAACTTTACGCTTCTGTCCGATGAAGACCACCAGGTATGCGAACAATTCGGCGTCTGGGGCGAGAAGTCTTTCATGGGCAAAACCTACGATGGTATTCACCGTATCAGCTTCCTGATCGATGCCAACGGCAAAATCGAACACGTATTTGACGATTTCAAAACCAGCAATCACCACGACGTAGTGCTTAACTGGCTAAAAGAACACGCCTGATTACTTTGCTCCATTCCGTGCTGGCTGCGCTTGCGGCCAGCACATTTCACATCCGGTGATGTAAATCACGCCCTGCGACACTCGTTTCAAAGCCCTTTTCGCTGAAGATTACTCTTGCGGGATTTGACCATCCGGCCAGGCATGGATTACTGCTTTGATTAGCGTTGCCAGTGGGATAGCGAAGAATACGCCCCAGAATCCCCACAGCCCGCCGAAAATCACCACCGATAAAATAATCACCAACGGATGCAGGTTCACGGCTTCAGAGAACAACACCGGTACGAGTAAGTTACCGTCCAGCGCCTGGATAATCAGATACACCGCGAAGCAGCTCCAGAACTCGGTGCCAGCGCCAAACTGGAATAGCGCCACGCCGACCACCGGAATGGTCACCACGAATGCGCCAATGTACGGAATAAGCACCGAGAAACCGACCAGCACCGCCAGCAGCAGCGAATAGTTCAGCCCGAAGAGTAAGAATCCCAGCCAGGTGGCGATCCCCACCACGATCATCTCCAGTACCTTGCCACGGATGTAGTTGGTGATTTGCTGGTTCATCTCCTTCCACACCTGCCCTGCCAGTCCACGGTTGCGCGGCAGCACCCGACGAACGGCATTCAGCATTTGCTCTTTGTCTTTCAGCAGGAAGAAGACCATCAATGGCACCAGCACCAGATAGACGGCAATGGTCAGCAAACCGACCAGCGAGGCGAGGGAGATTTTCACCACTGAATCGCCCATGGTAAGCATCCGGCTACGCATATTGTCAGCCATCGCATCAATAATGCCCGCGTCCATCAACGCCGGATAGCGGCGCGGCAACGTGGCGGCAAAATCAGAAAGCTTATTGAGCATGCCCGGCATATCGCGGATTAAATAAATGCCCTGTTGCCAGGCGATAGGCATGACCACAAATGCCATCAGTAGCAGGATGCCAACAAACAGGACCAGCACAATCGACGTCGCCCAACGGCGGGAACAGCCAATAGATTGCAGGCGCACAGTGGGCCATTCCAGCAAATAGGCCAGCACAATAGCCACCAGCAACGGCGCGAGTAATCCACTAAAGAAAAAGATAATGCCAAAACCGGCAACTAAAATAACCAGCAAGGCAATCGCTTCCGGGTCGCTAAAACGGCGGCGATACCATTGCATCAACATTTCGAGCATAAAGACCTTCCCTGAACCTCAAGAGGGGGATTGCGATCCGCAATTGTATCGAAATGTCACAAAAAAGACTTCGCTTTTTATGACGGATTAAGGAAACTGAAAAGCCATTTGAGTGGGCTAGTCTTCACCGTTACACTCAAAGGCGGCGCGGTGGGAACGATATTTCACAGTATCGGTCAAATGACTATCTCCAGAAATACAGGACAGAGGTTATGTTCAGGCAGTTGAAAAAAAACCTGGTTGCTACCCTCATTGCTGCTGTGACCCTCGGTCAGGTAGCCCCGGCGTTTGCCGACAGCGCAGACACCTTGCCGGATATGGGAACCTCCGCAGGAAGCACACTTTCCATTGGTCAGGAAATGCAGATGGGCGACTATTATGTTCGCCAGTTACGCGGCAGCGCGCCGTTAATTAATGATCCGCTATTAACGCAATACATTAACTCGCTGGGGATGCGTCTGGTTTCGCATGCCAATTCAGTTAAGACGCCATTCCATTTCTTTCTGATCAATAACGACGAAATTAACGCCTTTGCTTTCTTTGGCGGCAACGTAGTGCTGCATTCAGCCCTGTTCCGTTATTCCGATAACGAAAGCCAACTGGCTTCGGTTATGGCGCATGAAATCTCCCACGTCACCCAGCGCCACCTGGCGCGAGCGATGGAAGATCAGCAACGTAGCGCACCACTCACCTGGGTCGGGGCGTTAGGTTCTATTTTACTGGCGATGGCCAGCCCGCAGGCGGGAATGGCAGCGCTGACCGGTACGCTGGCGGGAACACGCCAGGGGATGATCAGCTTCACCCAGCAAAACGAACAGGAAGCAGACCGCATTGGGATTCAGGTGCTGCAACGCTCGGGGTTCGATCCGCAGGCGATGCCGACCTTCCTCGAAAAATTGCTCGATCAGGCGCGTTACTCTTCGCGTCCGCCGGAAATTTTGCTGACTCACCCGTTGCCGGAAAGCCGTCTGGCTGATGCTCGTAACCGTGCTAATCAGATGCGCCCGATGGTGGTGCAGTCGTCGGAGGATTTCTATCTGGCGAAAGCGCGCACACTGGGGATGTACAATTCCGGACGTAATCAGCTCACCAGTGATTTGCTGGATGAATGGGCGAAAGGTAACGTTCGTCAGCAACGGGCGGCGCAATATGGTCGTGCTTTACAGGCGATGGAAGCCAATAAATTCGATGAAGCACGGAAAACGCTTCAGCCATTATTAGCGGCAGAACCGGCTAATGCATGGTTTCTCGATCTGGCAACCGATATTGACCTTGGGCAACACAAAGCCAATGACGCGATCAATAGGCTGAAAAATGCCCGCGATTTACGCACCAGTCCGGTGTTGCAGCTCAACCTGGCAAACGCGTATCTGCAAGGCGGTCAACCGCAGGAAGCGGCCAATATTCTGAATCGCTATACTTTTAATAATAAAGATGACAGCAATGGCTGGGATTTGCTGGCACAGGCGGAGGCCGCGCTAAATAACCGCGATCAGGAACTGGCAGCGCGAGCAGAAGGTTATGCGCTGGCCGGGCGACTCGACCAGGCCATTTCTCTGTTAAGTAGCGCAAGTTCGCAGGTGAAATTAGGCAGCCTACAACAAGCGCGTTACGATGCGCGCATCGACCAGTTGCGCCAGTTGCAGGAACGCTTTAAGCCTTATACCAAGATGTAATTCGCATTAAAGGAAGAACAATGACCAAACAGGTAAAAATCTACCACAACCCACGCTGCTCAAAGAGCCGTGAAACGCTGAACCTGCTGAAAGAAAATGGTGTAGAGCCGGAAGTAGTGCTCTATCTTGAGACACCCGCCGATGCGGCAACGCTACGTAATTTGCTGAAAATGTTGGGTATGAATAGCGCCCGTGAACTGATGCGCCAGAAAGAGGATCTTTATAAAGAGCTGAATCTTGCAGACAGTTCGCTTAGCGAAGAAGTGCTGATTCAGGCGATGGTGGATAATCCGAAGCTGATGGAACGCCCGATTGTGGTCGTGAATGGCAAAGCGCGTATTGGTCGCCCGCCGGAGCAAGTGCTGGAAATCGTTGGTTAAGATGTACCCCTTCGGTAGCTAAGGCATATTGCCGGATGCGACGCTTGCCGCGTCTTATCCGGCCTACAAATACAATGAACTTGATTCGAGTAGGTCGGATAAGGCGCTCGCGCCGCATCCGACAATAAACGTCCTGTCTACAGCTTCAGGATCTCTTTCACAAACGGAATGGTCAACTTACGTTGTGCCGTAATCGATGCGCGATCCAGCTGATCCAACGTCATAAATAGCGTGCGCATCTCTCTGTCGAGCCGCTTCAGCAAGAAACGTCCCACATCTTCCGGCAGTTCAAAACCACGCAAACGGGCGCGTAACTGTAATGCCTGCAATTTGTCTTCATCAGAAAGTGGCTGCAACTTGTAGATTTGCCCCCAGTCGAGACGTGACGCAAGATCCGGTAACCCCAGATTCAACTGACGAGGTGGACGATCACCAGTGATCAGCAACCGTGTTTTACCTGACTCCAGAATCCGATTGTAGAGATCGAAAATCGCCATCTCCCACAACTCATCGCCAGCAATACACTCAATATTGTCGATGCAAACCAGCGACAGTTGTTCCATACCATCGAGCACTTCCGGAACAAACCAGGTGCGTTTATCCAGCGGGACATAACCTACCGCATCGCCACGCTGCGACAATTCCGCGCAAGCCGCGTGCAGCAGATGGCTGCGCCCCGCGCCTTCGCGTGCCCAGAGATAGATGTAACCGCTATGTTCCTGACGCAGCACGTTTTTCATCGCGGCCAGTAAAGAGGAGTTATCCCCCGGCCAGAAACTTGCAAAGGTTTCGTCGTCAGGAAGATAAAGTGGCAAAGAGAGCTGTGCCGGTGTGTTCAGAGATACCTCAACCAGGGATTTCACAAAATCACGAGAAGTTTACCACAGAATTCCATCATGTTTGAACCGGGCAGCATTACTGCCCGGCCGCGACATTATTTTTCTGTTATATCGGCGTCTTCTGCATCCAACACCACTTCTTCCGGACGGAGCACGCTAATCAATTTAAAGATCAGACTTAAGCCAATGCCGACGATGGTCGCCAACGCCATACCTTTCAGCTCTGCCGCACCGATGTTTACCTTCGCGCCGCTGACGCCGATGATCAGGATCACGGAAGTCAGGATCAAGTTCTGTGCTTTGTTGTAGTCCACTTTCGATTCAATAAGTACACGAATACCAGAAGCGCCGATGACACCGTAAAGCAGCAGCGAAACGCCGCCCATCACCGGCAGTGGGATCATCTGGATAGCAGCAGCCAGTTTACCAACACAGGAGAGCAGAATGGCGAAGATCGCCGCACCACCGATTACCCAGGTACTGTAGACGCGGGTGATCGCCATAACGCCGATGTTTTCCCCGTAAGTGGTGTTTGGCGTGGAACCAAAGAACCCGGAGATAACGGTCGACAGGCCGTTAGCGAACATGGAACGGTGCAGGCCCGGATCGCGCAGCAGATCTTTTTTCACGATGTTAGCCGTTACCACCAGATGCCCCACGTGTTCGGCAATAACCACCAGCGCCGCAGGCAGAATGGTCAAAATGGCAAACCACTCAAAGCGCGGCGTGTAAAAGGTCGGCAGAGCAAACCAGTGAGCGTTAATAATCGGCGTGGTATCGACAATACCCATTGCGAAGGAGAGCGCGTACCCCACCAACACGCCAATCAAAATCGGGATAATCGCCAGGAAACCGCGGAACAGAACGGAACCTAAAACCGTAACCGCAAGGGTAGTAATGGAGATAATGATGGTTTTGGAATCTGGCGTTTGCCCTTCAGCCGGGAGTAAGCCAGCCATGCCAGCGGCCACGCCCGCCAGCTCCAGACCGATGACAGCAACGATTGCCCCCATTGCCGCTGGAGGAAACAGCACATCCAGCCAGCCAGTCCCTGCTTTCTTCACAATAAAAGAAACCAGACAGAACAGCACGCCGCACATAATAAAGCCGCCCAGCGCGACTTCATAACCCAACGGCAACAGCAATAACACCGGAGAAATAAAGGCAAAGCTCGAACCAAGATAAGCCGGGATTTTCCCTTTACAGATGAAGAGATACAGCAGCGTTCCGATACCGTTAAATAACAGTACGGTCGCCGGGTTGATATGAAATAAGACGGGCACCAGGACGGTTGCACCAAACATGGCGAACAAATGTTGTAAACTAAGCGGGATTGTCTGTAAAAGTGGCGGTCTTTCACTCACCCCGATAGCACGGCGCGTCATAGTATTATCCTCTGTATATTATGTGTTATAGGCGCTTTACTCAAAAAAAAGCCGACTCTTAAAGTCGGCTTTAATTATTTTTTATTCGTTATTTCGTACCAAAGATTTTATCACCAGCATCGCCGAGGCCCGGGATAATGTATCCGTGCTCATTCAGCCCCTGGTCAATCGATGCGGTATACAGCTCGACGTCCGGATGCGCTTTTTCCAGCGCAGCGATACCTTCTGGCGCAGCCACCAGCACCAGCACTTTAATGCTGCTGCAGCCCGCTTTTTTCAGCAGGTCGATGGTCGCGATAACGGAACCACCGGTTGCCAACATTGGGTCAACGATCAGCGCCATACGCTCATCGATGTTAGAAACCAGTTTCTGGAAGTACGGTACCGGCTCCAGTGTTTCTTCATCACGGTACATACCGACTACGCTGATGCGCGCGCTCGGAACGTTTTCCAGAACACCGTCCATCATCCCCAGACCCGCACGCAGAATTGGCACCACGGTAATTTTCTTACCTTTGATCTGGTCGATTTCTACCGGGCCGTTCCAGCCTTCGATAGTGACTTTTTCCGTTTCAAGGTCGGCGGTCGCTTCGTAAGTCAGCAGGCTACCCACTTCGGAAGCGAGTTCGCGAAAGCGCTTGGTGCTGATATCTTGCTCACGCATCAGTCCCAGCTTGTGTTTGACGAGTGGGTGTTTGACTTCCACGATCTTCATACTCTTTCTCCTTTGAGGGCAGCCACAAAAAAAATCGACGGATTATACCGCCTTTTTTTAAGGCGGCAATATAATTTTCGTTGACTTTAGGCAAACCAACAACTGTTTGATAAAAAAATCACTTCACATTCAAATGGTTATTTATTTCCATTATCTCACAATACAATCATTCAATACGTTTATTTATGCGCTACTACGCTGCCTGGTAGGCAGAAAAAGGTTATGTAAAGCAGTCTCGCAAACGTTTGCTTTCCCTGTTAGAATTGCGCCGAATTTTATTTTTCTACCGCAAGTAACGCGTGGGGACCCAAGCAGTGACCGATAAAACCTCTCTTAGCTACAAAGATGCCGGTGTTGATATTGACGCGGGTAATGCTCTGGTTGGAAGAATCAAAGGCGTAGTGAAGAAAACGCGTCGTCCGGAAGTCATGGGCGGTCTGGGCGGCTTCGGTGCGCTGTGTGCATTGCCGCAAAAATATCGTGAACCTGTGCTGGTTTCCGGCACTGACGGTGTAGGCACCAAACTGCGTCTGGCGATGGACTTAAAACGTCACGACACCATTGGTATTGATCTGGTCGCCATGTGCGTTAATGACCTGGTGGTGCAAGGCGCAGAACCGCTGTTTTTCCTCGACTATTACGCAACCGGAAAACTGGATGTTGATACCGCTTCAGCGGTGATTAGCGGCATCGCGGAAGGTTGCCTGCAATCGGGCTGTTCACTGGTGGGTGGCGAAACGGCAGAAATGCCGGGGATGTATCACGGCGAAGATTACGATGTCGCTGGTTTCTGTGTTGGGGTGGTAGAAAAATCAGAAATCATCGATGGTTCTAAAGTTAGCGACGGCGATGTGCTTATTGCGCTCGGCTCCAGCGGCCCGCACTCGAACGGTTACTCGCTGGTACGCAAAATTCTCGAAGTCAGCGGTTGCGACCCGCAAACTACAGAGCTGGACGGAAAACCTTTAGCCGATCATCTGCTGGCGCCAACCCGTATTTATGTGAAGTCAGTGCTGGAATTGATTGAAAAGGTTGATGTTCACGCCATTGCGCACCTGACCGGCGGCGGTTTCTGGGAAAACATTCCTCGCGTATTACCTGAAAACACTCAGGCAGTGATTGATGAATCCTCCTGGCAGTGGCCGGCAGTGTTCAACTGGCTGCAAACAGCAGGTAACGTCAGCCGCCATGAAATGTATCGTACCTTCAACTGCGGCGTCGGGATGGTTATCGCCCTACCTGCTCCGGAAGTGGACAAAGCTCTCGCCCTGCTCAATGCCAACGGTGAAAACGCGTGGAAAATCGGTATCATCAAAGCTTCTGATTCCGAACAACGCGTGGTTATCGAATAATGAATATTGTGGTGCTTATTTCCGGCAACGGAAGTAATTTGCAGGCAATTATTGATGCCTGCAAAACCAACAAAATTAAAGGCACCCTACGGGCAGTTTTCAGCAATAAGGCCGACGCGTTCGGCCTTGAGCGCGCCCGCACAGCAGGGATCGCAACGCATACGCTTATTGCCAGTCAATTTGACAGTCGAGAAGACTATGATCGGGAATTGATGCACGAAATCGACGTGTACGCACCCGATGTTGTAGTTCTGGCCGGTTTTATGCGCATTCTCAGCCCAGCGTTTGTTTCCCACTACGCCGGGCGTTTGTTGAACATTCACCCTTCCCTGCTACCGAAATATCCCGGTTTGCATACCCATCGTCAGGCGCTGGAAAATGGCGATGAAGAACACGGTACATCAGTGCATTTCGTCACCGATGAGCTGGACGGCGGCCCGGTGATTTTGCAGGCTAAAGTTCCGGTTTTTGCCGGTGATACGGAAGATGAAATCACCGCTCGCGTGCAAACTCAGGAACATGCTATTTACCCGTTGGTCATTAGCTGGTTTGTTGATGGTCGTCTGAAGATGCATGAAAACGCCGCGTGGCTGGATGATCAGCGTCTTCCACCGCAGGGCTACGCCGCCGACGACGAGTAATCTTACGCATATTTAAAGCGCCAGCGCTACTGCTGGCCCTTCTCATTTATCCTGTAAATCGCAGGCTTCAGCAGTTTTTTTCCCCCTTTTCTGGCATAGTTGGACATCTGCCAACATTGCTCGCCATAATATCCAGGCAGTGTCCCGTGAATAAAACGGAGTAAAAGTGGTAATGGGTCAGGAAAAGCTATACATCGAGAAAGAGCTCAGTTGGTTATCGTTCAATGAACGCGTGCTTCAGGAAGCGGCGGACAAATCTAACCCGCTGATTGAAAGGATGCGTTTTCTTGGGATCTATTCCAATAACCTTGATGAGTTCTATAAAGTTCGCTTCGCTGAACTGAAGCGACGTATCATTATTAGCGAAGAACAAGGTTCTAACTCTCATTCCCGCCATTTGCTGGGCAAAATTCAATCCCGCGTGCTGAAAGCCGATCAGGAATTTGACGGCCTTTACAATGAACTGCTACTGGAGATGGCGCGTAACCAGATCTTCCTGATTAATGAACGCCAACTCTCCGTTAATCAACAAAACTGGCTGCGTCATTATTTTAAGCAGTATCTGCGCCAGCATATTACGCCGATTTTAATCAATCCTGACACTGACTTAGTGCAGTTTCTGAAAGATGATTATACCTATCTGGCGGTGGAAATTATTCGTGGCGATACAATCCGTTACGCGCTACTGGAGATCCCATCGGATAAAGTTCCGCGCTTTGTGAATTTGCCGCCGGAAGCACCGCGTCGACGCAAACCAATGATTTTATTGGATAATATCCTGCGTTACTGCCTTGATGATATCTTCAAAGGCTTCTTTGATTATGACGCGCTGAACGCTTATTCGATGAAGATGACCCGCGACGCCGAATACGATTTAGTACACGAGATGGAGGCCAGCCTGATGGAGCTGATGTCTTCCAGTCTGAAGCAGCGTCTAACCGCAGAACCCGTACGTTTTGTTTATCAGCGTGATATGCCTAACGCGCTGGTTGAAGTATTGCGTGAAAAACTGACTATTTCCCGTTACGACTCTATCGTCCCTGGCGGCCGTTACCACAATTTCAAAGACTTTATTAATTTCCCTAATGTCGGCAAAGCGAATCTGGTTAACAAACCACTGCCGCGTTTACGCCATATCTGGTTTGATAAAGCCCAGTTCCGCAACGGTTTTGATGCCATTCGCGAACGCGATGTTCTGCTCTATTACCCTTATCACACCTTTGAGCACGTACTGGAACTGTTGCGTCAGGCCTCGTTCGATCCGAGCGTGCTGGCGATTAAAATCAACATTTACCGTGTGGCAAAAGATTCACGCATCATCGACTCGATGATCCACGCTGCGCACAACGGCAAGAAAGTGACCGTGGTGGTTGAGCTACAGGCACGTTTTGACGAAGAAGCTAACATTCATTGGGCGAAGCGACTAACCGAAGCTGGCGTGCACGTTATCTTCTCTGCGCCGGGGCTGAAAATTCACGCCAAACTGTTCCTGATTTCACGTAAAGAAAACGGTGAAGTCGTGCGTTACGCGCATATTGGGACCGGGAACTTTAACGAAAAAACCGCACGTCTTTATACCGACTATTCGCTGCTGACCGCCGATGCGCGCATCACCAACGAAGTGCGGCGGGTGTTCAACTTTATTGAAAACCCATACCGTCCGGTGACATTTGATTATTTAATGGTGTCGCCGCAAAACTCCCGCCGTCTGTTGTATGAAATGGTGGATCGCGAGATCGCCAACGCACAACAAGGGCTGCCCAGCGGTATTACTCTGAAACTGAATAACCTGGTCGATAAAGGACTGGTCGATCGTCTGTATGCGGCATCCAGTTCCGGCGTGCCGGTAAATCTGCTGGTACGCGGGATGTGTTCGCTGATCCCCAATCTGGAAGGCATTAGCGACAATATTCGTGCTATCAGCATTGTTGACCGTTACCTTGAACATGATCGGGTATATATTTTTGAAAATGGTGGCGATAAAAAGGTTTACCTTTCTTCCGCCGACTGGATGACGCGCAACATTGATTATCGTATTGAAGTGGCTACGCCGCTGCTCGACCCGCGGCTGAAGCAGCGGGTACTGGATATCGTAGATATTCTGTTCAGCGATACGGTGAAAGCACGTTATATCGATAAAGAACTCAGTAATCGCTACGTTCCCCGCGGTAATCGCCGGAAAGTTCGGGCGCAGTTGGCGATCTACGACTACATAAAATCACTCGAACAACCAGAATAACCTATGCCAATACACGACAAATCCCCTCGCCCGCAGGAGTTTGCTGCGGTCGATCTTGGTTCAAACAGTTTCCACATGGTTATTGCCCGTGTGGTGGATGGCGCCATGCAGATTATTGGCCGCCTGAAACAACGGGTACACCTGGCAGATGGTCTGGGGCCAGATAATATGTTGAGTGAGGAGGCGATGACGCGCGGTTTAAGCTGTCTGTCGCTGTTTGCCGAACGCTTGCAAGGTTTCTCTCCCTCTAGTGTCTGCATTGTCGGGACACATACACTGCGTCAGGCGCTGAACGCTACTGATTTTCTGAAACGCGCCGAAAAGGTTATTCCCTATCCGATTGAAATTATTTCCGGCAACGAAGAAGCTCGTCTGATTTTTATGGGTGTGGAACATACCCAGCCGGAAAAAGGTCGCAAACTGGTTATTGATATTGGCGGCGGCTCAACGGAGTTGGTAATTGGAGAAAATTTCGAACCGATTCTCGTCGAAAGCCGCCGGATGGGTTGCGTTAGCTTTGCCCAGCTTTATTTTCCGGGCGGGGTCATCAATAAAGAGAATTTTCAGCGCGCACGCATGGCGGCTGCACAAAAACTGGAAACATTAACCTGGCAATTCCGTATTCAGGGCTGGAACGTTGCAATGGGGGCTTCCGGCACCATTAAAGCCGCCCATGAAGTGTTGCTGGAAATGGGCGAGAAAGACGGCATCATTACACCAGAGCGCCTCGATAAACTGGTGAAAGAAGTATTGCGTCATCGTAATTTCTCGGCGTTAAGTTTGCCGGGTCTGTCGGAAGAACGGAAAACGGTTTTTGTTCCTGGTCTGGCTATTTTGTGCGGTGTATTTGATGCATTAGCCATTCGTGAACTGCGGCTTTCTGACGGGGCGCTGCGAGAAGGCGTTTTGTATGAAATGGAAGGGCGTTTCCGCCATCAGGATGTGCGTAGCCGCACCGCCAGCAGCCTGGCCAACCAGTATCACATTGACAGTGAACAGGCCCGACGGGTGCTCGACACTACCATGCAAATGTACGAGCAATGGCGGGAGCAGCAACCGAAGTTGGCACATCCACAACTAGAAGCATTACTGCGCTGGGCCGCCATGCTGCATGAAGTCGGATTAAGCATTAATCATAGTGGCCTTCATCGCCATTCGGCGTATATCCTGCAAAACAGCGACTTGCCAGGATTTAATCAGGAACAACAACTGATGATGGCGACGCTGGTGCGTTATCATCGTAAAGCGATTAAGCTCGACGATCTGCCGCGCTTTACGCTGTTTAAGAAAAAACAGTTCCTGCCGTTAATTCAGCTGTTGCGCCTTGGCGTATTACTTAATAATCAACGTCAGGCAACCACGACACCGCCGACATTAACTCTGATTACTGATGACAGCCACTGGACGCTACGTTTTCCACATGACTGGTTTAGCCAGAACGCGCTGGTATTGCTTGATCTGGAAAAGGAGCAAGAATACTGGGAAGGCGTGAGTGGCTGGCGGTTAAAAATTGAAGAAGAAAGCACGCCGGAAATCGCGGCTTAATATGAAATGAAAACGGGCCAACCTGTTGCGTTGGCCCAAATGTATTACGCGCTTTCTCGAACAGGTTCCCTTTCAGCCGTAATCGCAATTAACGGCTGCGGTTCACCAATCAAAAAGCCTTGCAGGTAATCAATACCCAAAGAGTGTACGGCTTTGCGAATCTCTTCATTTTCAACATACTCCGCAACCACTTGCATTTTCTTCATTCGTGCCAGATGACAAATCGATGCCACTATCTGGTAATCCAGACTATTCGAGGCAATATTACGGATGAAGCTGCCATCAATTTTTAATAAATTGGCATTCACATTTTTTAGCCGCGCATAACTTGCGTATCCGGTGCCGAAATCATCAATAGCAATCTTGCATCCTAACTCCTGAAGATGCTGTAGTGTATTCTGTGCCTGCTTAACATTGGTAAGGGCATTACTTTCGGTGACTTCAAAGATAAGCTGCCACGCCTCTATTTGGTATTTCGCTAATAACTTACTAATTTTAACAGGAAAGCGGGCCTGACAAACTGAAGTTGGCGACAAATTAATCGCAAATCGTTGAGCGGGCATTTTCTCTTTATTTTCCGCCATAAATTGCAATGTATGTTCGATGACCCACATGTCGATACTGGACGATAAGCCAAATTCATGAGCAACCGGCAAGAAATTATCAGGATTGATGAGTTCATCATTCTCCCCTCTCATACGCAGCAAGATTTCATGATAGACATCGCCGCGCACTCCAGTAATTGGCTGGGCCATAAGGCAAAAATCGTCGTGCTCAAGCGCCTGCTGTAGCCGATTCATCATTGCCACTTTGTCTTTTAATTCTCGTTGCAGATACATTGCTCCGCGACGCTGCATATTTTCCGGGGCATTAGTCACTATAGAGAGTTCAGCAACCGTACTTAGCTCACCTAACAGCAAATAAATATGATTCACTGGCGAACGGACATAGCAATAGCTGACACCAATCTGTGGTTGCAATGGCATATCATCCCAAAAGAAACGAAACTGCTTAAGATGGTTATCCAATACGATAATGCGCTCCTGGTGAGACTCTGTATTCAGTCGCAGCGCGAGATCATTGCCAGAAAGCTGATAAACGTCTTCTCCGGGTTCCAGTAAAGGTGCCAGCCAATGTGAAAGCTTTTGTTTGTATTGGATACGCAGCATGATGCCATAGTTCTTTACCAGCATTTCCATACCGGGAATGCGTAAAAAACATAGCGCGGACCAGGGCGCATCACGCAGCGCACGATTCAAAGCGCGAACATTCGGCAGATGAACAACCGGGTCCACGTAAGCCAGCCGCTGAATGCGTCTGGTCACCGCTCGTTGACGCGTTGCCAGAACTGCCATGTAATTGACGATAAAAGAAAATACCAGATAGCTGGAGGAGGTTATGGTTAGTTGAGTGGTATACCCATGATAAAGGGGAATATAATTCTGGTAGCTATGGATACTGATCATCAGCACTATTGCCCAGAGCAACGAGATCAGCTTGTAGCCATAACGCATCGCTCCCCACATCATCAGCGGCAGCAATAACGACAAAGTATAGTTGGTGCTGAAAATTGTGCTTTTTTCATTTAAAGGCATACATAGCAGAAATAACAATGCGCCCAGAGCAAGCAACCACAGCGTGAACTCTTTTTTTGTAACCTTACTGTCAATCTGTTGTTTTAATTGAGAATAATAGCTTCGCAAATAAAATGGATTTCGTACAGAACGAATGATGAAGTAACAAAGCGGGACGCCTATCAGATTACCCACCAGCAAGGCCTGGTAATTGATTAAGGTTCCCAGATTTAAGGGCATGACGCCAACCAGATTTGTTCTGCTCGCCAGTAAACCTACAAACGCCGCAAACTGGAAGAGCACCAGAAACAACGTTGCAGGGAAAACAATCTGCCAAAAAATGCGCTGGGAAATTAAGCGGATATCACCATGTGAAACGTTGTTACGCCGGGGCGTAAACACCTTATAGCCCCCCCAACAAAGAATGATAATGATTATGAAATTAACCGTTAACGAGATCGTTTCATATAAACCAAGCTCGGCATACTTACGAACAAAAATCCCTAAAGCAATACCCGGTAATGCTGCCCAGCTAAAAAACATCATCAAGCTGATCATCAGCGCAAGCGGCAGATAAAAGAGAAAAACTTCGCCAGAAGAAATATGTGCGTAAGTATTTATATAGGCGAAAACAGGCAAGATTATAGACGGCAGGATCAGCGGAAGCCCCCACCATTTATCACGTATATTTATATAAGTTGCATTCAGTTTCATAGATGCTCAGCAGAACCCCCTACATCCTGAAAGGGTGTATTCAGACAGGCATCCCACCTGACTGCGATGGATGATTATTCATCGCTATTAAGGAGCATTGATTTTAAGTGTCATATGAAAGTTCCAATTGATATATATCAAACAAAATTACCCTAATTAATGAATTATTACGTTTATAATGTTGGCTCGTCATTATTACATCATTGTTGTAAATAATTAAATTAACTTCCATAACATTAAAACATGTATCAGCTAACGCTTTTTTACATAATGAACAATTGACCATTGCGCCCGGGTATGCCTTAATGTTAGTACCGTCCATGGCATGGACATACCTTGAGGAACCCTTTGTGAGTCAGCCAACCAGTATGCGAAAACGACACCGATTTAACAGTCGTATGACTCGTATCGTATTGCTTATCAGCTTTCTCTTCTTCTTTGGCCGCTTTATCTACTCCTCCGTTGGCGCCTGGCAGCATCATCAGAGCAAAAAAGAAGCTCAGCAATCCACACTCTCTATCGAATCCCCGGTACAACGTTAGCGGTTACCTTCGTCACCTTTACTGAACAAGACGGCTCAATGCTGTCAGACACGGTTGCTCTTTGTTGTTATCAAAGCGGCAGGCATTTATTTATCTAAATTTTTACCTCTTTGTCCTGATTTCGAATCATTCTGCAATAAGATGCAATGTATATTAGACACAATATATATGTTTCTATTATGCGTTAATGCAGATTTATTTATTCGATGAATTTAAATAAATTTAATCTATTCCTCCATAGTCTATACATTTACTTTCCTCTTTCGATGATCTTAAATGTCTTGTTTTTCGTAAAGTCTATAACAAGGAATAGTGATGAAATTTAAAAAATGTCTTCTGCCTGTGGCAATTTTAGCGTCATTCACCCTGGCAGGATGCCAGTCAAATGCTGACGACCATGCCGCCGATGTTTATCAAACTGATCAACTGAATACCAAACAAGAAACCAAAACCGTTAATATCATTTCCATTCTACCTGCGAAAGTAGCGGTAGATAACTCACAAAATAAACGGAACGCACAAGCCTTTGGCGCGCTTATTGGCGCTGTCGCAGGCGGTGTGATTGGACATAACGTAGGGTCTGGCAGCAATTCAGGTACTACTGCGGGTGCAGTTGGCGGCGGAGCCGTAGGTGCGGCTGCAGGTTCTATGGTGAATGATAAGACGTTAGTGGAAGGGGTTTCGTTAACCTATAAAGAAGGGACCAAGGTGTATACCTCTACTCAAGTGGGTAAAGAGTGCCAGTTCACAACGGGTTTAGCCGTTGTCATTACCACTACGTATAACGAAACGCGTATTCAGCCAAATACCAAATGTCCTGAAAAGAGCTAACTATCAGGAGGACTCATGAAGAAAGTTTTTCTTTGCGCCATTTTAGCCGCTGTTAGTAGCTCAGCTTTCGCCTCTTCATTACAGGATCAACTCTCTGCGGTCGCAGAAGCTGAGCAGCAAGGTAAAAATGAAGAGCAAAGACAGCATGACGAATGGGTAGCAGAGCGCAACAGGGAAATTCAGCAAGAGAAACAACGGCGCGCAAACGCTCAGGCCGCCGCCAATAAAAGAGCGGCGGCAGCAGCAGCGGATAAGAAAGCTCGCCAGGATAAACTGGACGCCGAAGTCACTGCGGATAAAAGACGCGATCAAAGTTATGAAGATGAGCTGCGCAGCTTAGAGATTCAGAAACAAAAACTGGCGCTGGCGAAAGAAGAAGCCCGCGTTAAGCGCGAGAACGAATTTATCGATCAGGAGCTGAAGCACAAAGCCGCGCAAACTGATGTCGTGCAATCTGAAGCTGACGCTAACAGGAATGTGACAGAAGGTGGCCGCGATTTGATGAAAAGCGTGGGTAAAGCAGAAGAGAATAAATCAGACGGTTGGTTTAATTAATTGATGTCAGTAACTTCAAGCCTATGATTCGTAAGGATTATGGGCTTTTTTATATTGCTGACTTTAGCCAGCAATATAAAAAACCCTCTGTAGCAACAGAGGGTTTTGTTCATTCATAGTGCAGGAATTAAATCATTCCCACTCAATAGTAGCTGGCGGCTTACCGCTGATGTCATACACCACGCGGGAAATACCGTTCACTTCATTGATAATACGGTTGGAAACGCGGCCGAGGAAGTCGTACGGCAGGTGCGCCCAGTGTGCGGTCATAAAGTCGATGGTTTCAACAGCACGCAGAGAGACAACCCAGTCATACTTACGACCATCGCCCATTACGCCAACGGAACGTACTGGCAGGAAGACGGTGAACGCCTGGCTGACCTTGTCGTACAGATCCGCTTTACGCAGCTCTTCAATGAAGATGGCGTCAGCACGGCGCAGCAGGTCACAGTACTCTTTCTTCACTTCGCCCAGCACACGAACGCCGAGGCCCGGCCCCGGGAACGGGTGACGGTACAGCATGTCGTACGGCAGGCCCAGCTCAAGGCCAATCTTACGCACTTCGTCTTTGAACAGCTCTTTCAGCGGTTCAACCAGGCCCATCTTCATCTCTTTCGGCAGGCCACCAACGTTGTGGTGAGATTTGATGACATGTGCTTTACCGGTTGCAGACGCGGCAGATTCGATAACGTCAGGGTAGATAGTGCCCTGCGCCAGCCACTTCACGTCTTCCAGTTTCAGCGCTTCCTCATCGAATACTTCAACGAAAACGCGACCGATGATTTTACGTTTCGCTTCTGGATCGTTTTCGCCAGCCAGCGCTGACAGGAAGCGATCTTCTGCCGGAACGTGAACAATGTTCAGACCAAAGTGATCGCCAAACATATCCAGAACCTGCTCTGCTTCATTGAGACGCAGCAGGCCGTTGTCGACGAATACGCAAGTCAGGTTTTTACCGATAGCGCGGTGCAGCAGCATTGCGGTTACGGAGGAATCCACGCCACCAGAAAGGCCGAGGATTACTTTATCGTCGCCCACCTGCTCGCGGATGCGGGCTACTGCGTCGTCGATAATTTTTGCCGGCGTCCACAGGGCTTCACACTGACAGATATCCAGTACAAAACGCTCCAGCATACGCATGCCCTGACGGGTGTGGGTCACTTCCGGATGGAACTGCACTCCGTAGAAGCGTTTTTCTTCGTTGGCCATAATGGCAAACGGGCAATTTTCGGTGCTGGCAACGGTGATGAAGTCGGACGGGATAGCGGTAACTTTATCGCCGTGGCTCATCCAGACGTCCAGCAGCGGTTTACCGTCTGCGGTCAGAGCATCTTCGATACCGCGAACCAGTGCGCTGTCGTTTACGACTTCAACCTGCGCGTAGCCAAATTCACGTTCGTTGGAGGCTTCAACGTGACCGCCCAACTGCATCGCCATGGTCTGCATACCATAGCAAACGCCGAATACCGGTACGCCTGCTTCAAAAACATACTGCGGCGCACGCGGGCTATTTTCTTCAGTGGTACTTTCCGGGCCGCCGGAAAGAATAATGCCGCTTGGGTTGAAGTCACGAATTTGTGCTTCTGTCACATCCCACGCCCACAGTTCGCAGTAAACGCCCAGCTCACGCACGCGGCGCGCAACCAGTTGAGTATACTGGGAACCGAAGTCCAGAATGAGGATGCGATGCTTATGAATGTTTTCCGTCATTGACGCTTATTCCGAGGCAAGTGAAACAGATAATATAAATCGCCCGACATGAAGTCGGGCGAAGAGAATCAGGAGCCCAGACGGTAGTTCGGGGACTCTTTGGTGATGGTCACGTCGTGAACGTGGCTTTCCTGAATACCCGCACCGCTGATACGTACAAACTCCGCTTTAGTACGCAGTTCGTCGATAGTACCACAGCCGGTCAGGCCCATACAGGAGCGCAGGCCGCCCATCTGCTGGTGAATGATCTCTTTCAGACGACCTTTGTAGGCTACGCGACCTTCGATGCCTTCCGGCACCAGTTTGTCGGCAGCGTTGTCGCTCTGGAAGTAACGGTCAGAGGAGCCTTTGGACATCGCGCCCAGAGAGCCCATCCCACGGTAAGATTTGTAAGAGCGGCCCTGGTAGAGTTCGATTTCACCCGGGGATTCTTCAGTACCTGCCAGCATGGAGCCGACCATCACCGCGCTTGCGCCAGCAGCGATAGCTTTCGCAATATCGCCGGAGAAGCGAATACCACCGTCAGCAATAACCGGAATACCGGTGCCTTCCAGCGCTTCAACTGCGTCAGCAACGGCAGTGATCTGCGGAACACCGACACCAGTAACGATACGAGTCGTACAGATAGAGCCAGGGCCGATACCGACTTTAACCGCGCTGCAACCTGCTTCTGCCAGAGCGCGTGCGCCCGCAGCTGTTGCCACGTTGCCGCCGATGATTTGCAGATCCGGATATTTAGCACGAGTTTCACGGATACGTTGCAGAACGCCTTCAGAATGACCGTGAGAGGAGTCGATCAGCAGAACGTCAACGCCTGCGGCAACCAGCGCATCAACACGCTCTTCGTTACCCGCACCCGCGCCAACCGCAGCACCAACACGCAAACGGCCTTGTTCATCTTTACAGGCGTTCGGTTTACGTTCCGCTTTCTGGAAATCTTTAACAGTGATCATGCCGATCAGGTGGAATTCATCATCAACCACCAGCGCCTTTTCAACGCGTTTTTCGTGCATTTTTGCCAGCACTACTTCACGGGCTTCACCTTCACGCACCGTTACCAGACGCTCTTTCGGCGTCATGTAAACGCTAACCGGCTGGCTCAGGTCGGTCACAAAACGCACGTCACGACCAGTGATGATGCCGACCAGTTCGTTTTCTTCGGTAACAACCGGGTAGCCAGCAAAGCCGTTACGCTCGGTCAGTTCTTTCACTTCACGCAGGGTGGTTGTCGGCAGCACGGTCTGCGGATCAGTTACCACGCCAGATTCGTGTTTTTTCACACGGCGAACTTCTTCAGCCTGGCGTTCAATGGACATGTTTTTGTGGATAAAGCCGATACCGCCTTCCTGAGCCAGAGCAATAGCCAGGCGCGCTTCCGTTACAGTATCCATTGCTGCGGAAAGCATAGGGATATTCAAACGAATAGTTTTCGTCAGCTGGGTGCTGAGGTCAGCAGTATTCGGCAGAACGGTAGAATGAGCAGGAACGAGGAGAACGTCGTCAAACGTCAGAGCTTCTTTAGCGATACGTAGCATGGGCAATATCTCGACCAGAGTGGTTAATAAATATTGCCGCGGCATTATACAGAGCGTAACCGATTGCATCTACCCCTTTTTGCAAATAATGCTTGCGCTCCCCGGTCAGCACGTTACTATCGATTGAATAACCTGCTGATTTAGAATTTGATCTCGCTCACATGTTACCATCTCAATCCCCCGCAATTTTTACGGTTAGTCGCCTGAATCAGACCGTCCGTTTGCTGCTTGAGCAGGAGATGGGGCAAGTGTGGATCAGCGGCGAAATCTCTAACTTTAGCCAGCCATCTTCCGGGCACTGGTACTTTACCCTCAAAGACGATACCGCTCAGGTCCGCTGTGCGATGTTCCGCAACAGCAATCGCCGGGTTACCTTTCGCCCACAGCACGGGCAACAGGTGCTGGTTCGCGCCAACATTACGCTGTATGAGCCGCGCGGTGATTATCAGATTATCGTCGAGAGTATGCAGCCAGCCGGTGAAGGCTTGTTGCAACAGAAATACGAACAGCTCAAAGCGAAATTGCAGGCTGAAGGCTTGTTCGATCAGCAGTTTAAGAAGCTACTTCCCTCTCCTGCCCACTGCGTTGGTGTGATCACCTCAAAAACCGGTGCCGCACTGCACGATATTTTGCATGTGTTAAAACGTCGCGATCCGTCTCTGCCGGTGATCATCTACCCCACAGCCGTTCAGGGCGATGATGCTCCGGGGCAAATTGTACGCGCCATTGAACTGGCGAATCTTCGCAACGAATGTGACGTGTTGATCGTCGGGCGCGGTGGTGGTTCGCTGGAAGATTTATGGAGCTTTAACGACGAGCGCGTGGCGCGGGCGATTTTTGCCAGCCGTATTCCGATTGTCAGCGCCGTCGGTCATGAAACCGATGTGACGATTGCTGATTTTGTTGCCGACCTGCGTGCGCCAACGCCATCTGCCGCAGCTGAAGTAGTAAGCCGCAATCAGCAGGAGTTACTGCGTCAGGTGCAGTCTGCGCAGCAGCGCCTCGAAATGGCGATGGATTACTATCTCGCTAACCGCACACGACGCTTTACGCAGATCCATCATCGGTTACAGCAGCAGCATCCACAACTCCGCCTTGCACGCCAGCAAACCATGCTGGAGCGCCTGCAAAAGCGGATGAGCTTTGCGCTGGAAAATCAGTTAAAACGCACGAGCCAGCAACAGCAGCGGTTAACACAGCGGCTGAATCAGCAAAACCCACAGCCGAAGATTCATCGCGCGCAAACGCGCATTCAGCAACTGGAATATCGTCTGGCTGAAACCCTGCGCGCACAGCTTAGCGCCACGCGCGAACGCTTTGGTAATGTGGTGACACATCTGGAAGCCGTGAGTCCACTGTCCACGCTGGCGCGCGGTTATAGCGTCACCAGCGCCGCCGATGGCACGGTGCTAAAGCAGGTTAAGCAGGTTAAAGCGGGTGATACGTTGACCACACGGCTGGGCGATGGTGTGGTAGTCAGTGAAGTGAGCGCCGTGACGAAAACACGCAAACCGCGTAAGAAAGTCTAAATCCCCGACCGGATGTGATGCAGCCAGCACACATCCGGTATTATTACCGCGACGAAAACTTACTGGAAGCAGGTGGCAAGGCCTGCTTTATTCATCACAGAAATACTACAATCCTGTCCCCCTGTCCCTTCATCCATTCCACATTCCCCGGCTGATAAATACGGGAAACTCGGCGAAGAAGGCCATCCCAGCGAACTAAAACCAGAATGAAGCACTGCTAAATCGTTATATGTCGGCGCGTTAGCTAAATTGCCGCACTGCTCCTCAATATCCCATTGTCGTGCATCAGCCACATGCGCAGTAGCCCAATTTTCGTAGTTCATTACCGGCGAAGAAACAGGGCTTTTCCCGGCGGGTAACTCCGTCGTCAACAAGGGCCGATGCAGTGATTTACCACTCACCATGACCATATCTGCCATATGCCCCCAGAAATGAGCCGAGGAGACGTTCGGGCTGGTGATAACGGTGAAAATAGCATCCATCGTCGCAGTGATGTTGATATTATCGTTCAGCGTTACCGTCAGTGGGGTTTTATAGCCCGGTGAATTATCCTGTTTAATCATAAACGTCGCGGTGCCGTCGGAACCAGTGGTTCCCTGAAGCAAATTACCACTATCGGTCAAGGTGACCGTAGCACCGGTTGGCGGCTGAACAGTCAGGTCATCCATTGCCGCCACATCGCCATATAAGGCCGCTCCGGCATTGCGCGGTGCTGCATCACCGCGTTTCAGGTTAAAGGTCACATTTGGCACCGGATTCCCGCCGCTGTCTTTCACGGTAACAATCAGCGGTAGTGCATCACCTTTCTTCACCATCGCCGCCTGTGTTCCTTCATCAAAAGAGGGTGAACTCAGAATTATACTGGAGACAGATACTCTCGGCGTGACCAGGCAAGCCTGATATGCTCGCGTGGCCGATGTCGATATATCGCCTGTGTTCATACTGATGGATTTATACGTTGATGTTGCCTTCTCCGTCGTAAACCAGTTATACGAATCTAATGGCCATCCTGTATTTTCAGTTAATTTACCTGCATCGTAACTATTAAAGAGAGATTGCAGGTCGCTTAATGTCGGCTGCCTTGCCATCTCGCAAGGAGCAAGTGTATTGCTATCTTTCGTACTCCAGAACAGTGCAGGCCAGTTCTCGCCATTGACGCTTCTTGATGTCAGATTTGTTGATGGTAGTACTTCATCAAACAGTTTCAGCCGCTCGAATACAACACCGTCTTTTGTGGTAACTGTCTCCGGCATATGCCCCCAATGCTGAGCTTTATCTGTATCCGGGCTGGTCATTACAGTAAACCGGGTATTCAGAGAAGAAACTTTGTCATAATCATCTGCCAATATTGCCCCAATAGATGTTTGGCTTCCCAGGGTATTATTCTGAGTTAACTCAAATTCAATCTTCCCATCATTCCCCGTGACCCCATACCATATGGACTGCCCGGTATTGCCAGAGGACGTATAAATTAATGGTATTGACGAAGAAACTGGCGATACAGGCGTTAACGCCAGATTACTCGATGCTGATGAATCTACAATATCGCCTGACCGTCCTCTTGAGAGTTCACGCATGAGCCGAACCGTGACATTTGCCGCAGCATTCCCACTCCCATCCGTAACGGTCACGGTGAGAGGTATCACCTCGCCTTTTTTCGCGACAGCTGTCGATTTATTCACATCCAGGGCGCTGGATGACAACGTCATATTTAAGTTAGCGCGTTTAACCAGACACATCTGTGCCGTTGCTTTGGCAGCATTTGTCGCAGTCGTACTCCCATTATTCAGATTTATATATTGGAAGTTATTGCTTCTGGCATCATTCGTTGGGATGGAATTACCACTCCCCCACGAACTATTGCTTCCAACAGGAAGCCCTAATGCCTGCGTTAACCCACCGCTTCCGACATAATCGTTATACAACGTTTTAAATTGTTCTAATGTCGGCATCCCCATACGGTCACACGGACTATTGCTCGATTGATAGAGATTCGGGTATTTCGTCCACGTATACCAGATTTCATTATTGACAGCATTCGCGGACGTATTGGTGGTAGAAGAAAGCTCAGCCTGCAATAACGGACGGAGGAATTCTGTACCATCGGAACTGGTAAAGGTATCCGGCATATGTCCCCAATAAGCTGCCTTGCTGGTATCCGGACTGGTCAGTACGGTAAAAACAACATCCAGTTCTGATTTTATGGCGCGGTTTCGTACCAGTTGAGCTGTAAGCGGGGTTGCCAGCCCCCAGCTTGTATCCTGATTGACAGTAAACGTTACAGAACCATTCGTACCTGTTGTCCCTGCCCATTGGCTTGAGTTAGACGTCATTGACATGCTACCTGCCACTGGTGTGATTTCCTGCAACAGGAGATCATCATGGGAAGCATTCATTATTGTACCGCTTCGGCTTGTCGCATTGCCGCGCGAAAGTGTAAAACGGGCATAGGGTACTGGATTGCCAGCACTGTCTTTTACCGTCACCGTTAACGGTATAAATTCACCTTTTTTAGCCACCGCAGAACGACGATCACCGTTTTTAGCCGTCATCTCATCACTCTGTGCAGACGACGTTAGCTCTATCGTTGCAGGTGCTGCGTGAGGTTCTGTCAGACACATCAATAAATTTTTCGCGGTTGTGCTGGTTTCTCTGGTTACGCCACCAGCACTCAAATTAACGGACTGATCGTACCATTTGTTAGATTCTGCAACTTGATCATACGCCCACCAGTTCATGCCCGCGCTAACAGGAAGCCCAAAAACGGTTGCCAAATCACCACCAGGATGATCGGCATACAATCCCTGAAGTTCATTGACCAATGGCTGCCAGGCTTCCCCGCAATGGGATTTCGAACTGTCCAGCCGTTCCGCTTTTGTCATCCAGCCCCAGGACTCATTATTAATCGTCGTCGAAGAAATCCCCATTAACTCTGCGGCAAGTTGAGGACGTTTAAATGTGATTCCCGCACTGCTGGTAAAGGTCTCCGGCATATGGCCCCATTGATTGGCCTTGCTGCTATCCGGGCTGGTGATTACCGTATAGATCAACGGTAATGTATTCGAACTGCCCCCTGTCGCATCCAGTGTTGCCGTAAGTACGGTTTTAAGCCCAATTGATGCATTTTGCCCAACACTAAAGGTCGTGCTGCCATCAACGCCAGTCACACCATACAGCGTCGTCGAGTAATCAAGATAGAATCCCGAATGCCCCCATGCATCATCAACCTGCAACATTCTCTGCTGATTATCACCAGATACTGCATTCTGGCGGTTCACACTCACTGGTCGTGTAATAGTAAATGCAGTGTTGCCAACAGGATTACCTTGTGCATCTTTCGTCGTTACACGAATAGCAAGTCTTTCACCTTTCGGGGTTTTCAACATACTTGTGCCGTCAATAGACACGACTTGCGATTGATCCGCTGGTTCAAGAATAATCTGGCTGGCCTGTATCACGGGTGTTACCTGACAAGTGAGATAATTCTGTTCTGTTTCAGTCACAGATGAACTGGTGCCATTGCTCAGATTTTCCGTCTTATACTTGCGCTGATTCATCCCAATATTATCAGGCGTTGAAGAATAGTAGTTTTTCAGCAACGGCCAGCCCTGCACATCTTTCATAGCATTGTTAGTATTACCGCTGTACAACAACTGAAGATTTTCCAGCGTTGGCAGCGCCCCCACCCCACAGCCATTATGACTGATGTTTTCAGCCTGGGTCTGATTAAACAGTGCCCATATTTCGTTATCTTCTTCCGGGCCTTTTCGACCATTACCCGCACCACTGTTTAACTCGGCAAACAGCAATGGGCGCTTAAACGTTATACCGTTAACGGATAACGTATCTGCCATGTGTCCCCACATTTTTGCTTTTGCGCTGTCCGGGCTGGTGACCACCGTAAAAATAGTATCCATCGCCGCATTGATCGTTGAGTCAGAATAAAGTGCTGCAGTAATCGCCGTTTTTGTTCCGTGCGTATCAGGACGAGTAATATTCAAATTTTTTGAGCCATCACTTCCTGTCATTGCGGTATAGAGGGTCGCAGAATCATTCAATGACGTACCCTCAACCACGACGGGAGCCACGATCCCATCGCCACTTCCTGCCGTGTGTTGTTCACCTGTACGGGTATATCCGTCACCACGTTTTAGAGTAAAAGGCATATCAGGCATTGGGTTACCTGAAGCATCTTTTACTGTTACTTTCACCTGTAACGTCTCGCCTTTCTTCAGTTTTGCGGCATTCAGCGTACTGTTCCACTGGCTGCTGTTAACAACGTCGAGAGTAATGGTGCTGGCCACGGGATTAGCTGTCGCCAGGCAACTTACATAGACAGGAGCTTCGTTATTATTTATCTGCAAGCCATTATTTAACCAAAGGGCAGAATAGTGCGGCACTTTATCGACGGGGGTACTACTCCAGTAAGGCTCTTCTCCCGTCGGCCAACCATGCTCACTGTTGATCGTGTTATTACTATTTGCCGAATACAACCCGGAAAGCTGAGTCCTGCGCGGTAACATATTGGCACCACAGCCTCCGGCATTGATATTTGCCATATTGGCCTGTGATACACGAACCCAGGTTTCGTTATTTTCATCCGAAGAAGCACCGGGACTGCTAACTTCTGCCATTAATTTAGGGCGATTGAAGATCAACGAATCGACTTTAATTGTCTCATCCATGTGTCCCCACATCTGTGCTGATGCAACATCCGGACTCGTGGGTACAGTAAAAATGACACTGTAATCAACATGGCTATCAATAATTCTGGAGCTTTCAGGCGCAACCACCAATGATGTATCCAGACCCGCACCTTGCGGCTGCTCAATCCTGATAGTTGCTATCCCCTGCGCATTTGTCGTTCCACTAAATACCATTGACGGCTGAGATGTACCATAGAGCACATCATTCATCTCTATTGCCCCGCTTGTAGCATCAGTAAAACCGGTCGCACTACCTTGTCTGTTACGGCTTGTGCCTTTGGTAATAGTGAAACTGGCATACGGAACAACGGCATTGTTGATGGCGTTGACGGTTCGAACCGTCATGACAATCGTGTCTCCAACTTTTGCTTTTGCCTGCAGTGAATCTGGCGCGGTATCTTTATCAGTATCAACCAAAAGACGAGTGACCAGCTCATTGCCAGAACAACTAAGATAGTTCGGCTTAAACCCTGGATAACTATCAACACTTCCGTTGCCCAGATTTACTGAAAAGTGAGTATCAACCTTCTCTGCGGCAGATAAGTAATCCTGACCGACGGTTGGCCAGCCATGCTCCTCTCCAATCTGATTGCCAGGATAAGTGGAATATAAGGTTTCCAGCGCAGTTTGGCGGGGAATATGCCCGAGCCCACACTCCGCCTGCATACTGGTGTTCTGGTCAAATAGCGCCCAGTCTTCATTGTTTTCGTGCCTTGACCCCAGTTTATGCGACGTTTCATCAGCCAGAACCGGACGCTTAAAGATGTTGCCTGACACAATAAAACCGCGCATATGCCCCCACATGTGAGCCTTATCGCTGTCCGGGCTGGTTACCGTTGTAAAGATGACATCTTTGGTATCGGTATTGGTAAAACCGGTACGCAAACTCCCCGTTATCCGGGTTTTAACCCCCTTTCCTCCCGGTTGAGTCAGTGTTAGCGTCGCCTGACCATTAGTATCGGTTACACCTTCATAGTTATGTGTGTCTATCTGTCTAAACCCTGAGCCACCAGCAATGTGTACCGGAGAGGCTTCCCATGCCGCATCCGTATCCCCTTTACGGCTTTGCCCATTATCGAGGTGCAGGGAAAAGTAGTAGTACGCCAGGGGTTGGTTGTTGTTTTTATTATCCGTTATCGATACCACGGTAGTGATGCTATCACCCACCATGACTTTCGCGGCTTTCAGCGTCGAATCATAGTTATCTGGCGTCAGGGTAATCTGAGGTTCGACATCAGGAGCGGCTTTATCAACACAGCTCACAAGGAACGTAGCACTATCTGATTTCGGTGCTTCACTGTTACTCGTCATATCAACGGCGTAATGCTGATTCTCAAGAGCCGCCAGGGATGACCAGTAATAATCACCCTGCACAGGCCAGCCCAGCTCCGCTTGTACTGAACTGCGGATTGCCGTTGCCAGAAAACCAAACTGCCGCATTCCGGGTAAAATGGCACAATGTTGATCAGCCCCCTCCCAGGTGAAGGTTGACCAGGTTTCATTATGGTCGACGACTGTAGCATTCTCGTTGCTAGCTTCTGCTGCCAGTTTTGGGCGACTAAAGGTGTAGCCATACGCTTCAAACGTATCAACCATATGCCCCCACATATTTGCCTCGGGAACATCCGGGCTGGTCAGCACAGTAAAAATCACGTCGGCACTACTGGTCTGAGAGATCCCTGGCAAACTCACCGTCAGTGGCGTTTTCACTCCAGGGCCATTAGGCTGTGTAACCTGAATTTTCGCCACGCCTTCTGCATTTGTTACACCGCGATATTCTGTGACCGTCGTCGTCAACTCTGTCGAATCCAGTACAACTGGAGCTACATTATTCACTCCATTCTGCCGATTTATTGCATCGCCGCGCTTGATGGTAAATGGAATATTCGCCGCCATATCCCCGCCACAATTTTTAGTTGTGACAGTTAGCGTAATGGTATTTGCAGTCGTGGTTTTCGATGCTTTTAACGTGTTGTCGTAGTGACTGGCGGTCATTGTCACCAGATCACTCTGGGCAGCAGCTATATTCAGCGTAACTTTCGGATAGGCAAGCGGTACTACACCATCATTTGGCACCCCGGTCATCGTCAATAGATGCAATAACGGTGCGACCTGCTGATCTGCACTTAACTCCGGCCATGCCACCAATGAGCGCCCCGCCATATTCTGCGAACAAAACGAACGATTACTAACAGGTTGTGGATTGAGAGGAGTATCGGGCGTGGCTGCATCTGCCCATATCAGCGAAACTGCAGGTAAGATTTGATCCTGCCAGTACATCATCGGTGTCGGTGAGACAAAAAGATCGCCTTCGGTATCACGAGGATTATTAAGAATTAATCTGGCAGCTGAACTATCAATACTGAATTCATTCGGCATTGCAGTAAATTCTACGTTATGGCTCTGAGCAGGGTCCAGCCGGATACTTCCCTGATAAACAGGTATACTGGCGTTATCAGCGACAGGGACAGTGCCATTAATGGCTTGTGTTGAGGGTACGTTATGCCATTGCCCCCCTTTTAATGCTGCAAAAGCCGGCATTGCCACCGTCAGCATGAGTAGTAGCGACGTGATGTACTTTATTAGTTTCTTGTACCCGTCCATGAGTGAAACCCGCCCGTTTAGTCTGATTAATGCTTTTGATTCGATACGTTTTGCTTAATGGCTGACATTAGGCAAAACGCACGGAAAACACCATTCCCCTTCGGGAATGGTGTTTGTCGCTTTTATTTGCGTTGGTAATCGATGGACAGACCATAACCCTGGACACCATCGTTGCCGAGAGTAAGGTTGCCTGTGTAGTCGAATGCCGTTTTCGCATCGGCGTTGGTAACCGGAATAACCAGATCCTGGTTGTTCTGGCTTGGGTTGACAAGGCCACCAGCAGTTCCCAACTGAAGGCTGGTTCCCGTGAAGCGCCAGCGATAGTTGTACTGCGAAGTAACGTCTTCCCCCGCCTCGTAAGTGCCATCACCGTTACTGTCTTTCCACAGCAACACTTTATAGGTGGTGCCTGTTTTGAGTTTGGTGGCTGAGCCCAACAGGTTAGTGGTTGTATCGGCTTCGTAAATTACCACTTTGACTGCATCGTCAAATACCGGACCTTCAGGAATATCATCGCTATCTGAACCACCACCGGCATTTGTTGACAAGTCGTACAGTTCAAGAAGAGGTGCGACGTTGGGATCACCCGTCGTGGTCGTTGGCGTAATTTTTAAACCGATATAACGATCCGCATCAGCAGCCGCAATGGTATAGGAATCGCTCCCGACCGTACCGATAGGTTTAGGATCACCACCTTGCTGATCGCTATAACTCATCCATTGAACAGTGGCTTTTGTCGCTGTATTGTCAGTATCCAGGTCTCCCTGAGTATCACCGATTGCCCAGTTAACGTTCAATTTATCGCCAATATGGAACTGCTTATCTGCATCTCCAGTGGCAGTACGACCATTACGATCAATGGTAATCGTGACATGTGCTTTATCCGCTTCTGCCACCTCCGTTGAACTACGTGTGATCCACGGAACAGTCCCCTGAATTGTGCCCGTAGATTCCGATACAGATTGCCACTGACCCGCTCTAAGATTATTACGCGCCTGATCGTCCGCCATCGCTACCGGCACAGCACAATACCCTGCTAATGCCAGCGCCAACGCAACTTTAGTCAGACCTTTACTTTTACCCTGTTGCATAAACACTCTCCTTGGTTAAACTTCAGCGGCAGGCCGATCGGCCATAGCGCCGATCTTATCTTTGGCTATACACTACGCGTAGACCATACCCCTGTACGCCGTCGCCAACCTGGGCGCCAAATTTCTTTGCGGCATCCAGGTTTGTCGCTGGAATCGTTAAATCTTCATTTTGTGTATTTGCTTGCGCTCCGGTTTCACCATGCGCACTCTGGCCGGTAAATTCCCACTCATATTCGTATTGCGTCATCTCTTCATCGGTTAATTTTTCCGATTGTTGAAACACGCCGTCTTTATTTTTGTCGTGCCACAGCACGAAGCGATAGGAAGCATCCACCGGAATATGTTCATCGGTTTTCCCAATCAAATTATGGGGAGATGGATCATTGATGCGATAAATGAAAGCATTCACTGTGCCAACAGTGTCACCGAGGAAAGTAATATCAACATAGTTACTGTCATCGTAGGGGGCAGCTTTGGCCTTCCAGCGAAAAATTCCCGGCTGTGTACTGGAAAGTGTGACAGTCCCTTTTTCTTTATCCTGTTTGGCAATAAACACACAGGGAATATCTGTGGTACAGGGCTTATTAGCCAGCGTCACTTTTTGATCGTTCACGTCGAAAAGCTGTGGTGACAAGTTATCTTCTGGTAGGGCATTGCCATTACGATCAGTATCATCGCCGAAGCTATCAGTGATACTGAGATCCAGGACAACCCCATCAACACCATCAGCCTGTGCGCTGGCTTCGTGGCTATGATTATTTTCCTGCGGTTCGTCTGCAATATTGTTGACGATCAATTCGATTTTACGATCCTGTTGAACAGTAATCTCCACTACACCAGAGTTCTGCCGATTCCCTTTCCCATCTTCCAGCGCCAGCCGAACTCGCCAGGTATTCAGTTTCAATTGCTCCACCTGATCTGAGCTGTATTGCCATGCGGGAAGTATCAGATTCCAGTGATTATTATTGCCCTCGGTGATGGTGTTGGCTTTGACTACTGGCATCACCAGCGTACGGGCGGCATTATTTTTTGCCTGCCAGGAGGCGGCGACAATTTTGTAATGGTGGTTGATCAGCGCGTTGATGGTCCATTTACATTTTTCCAGGCCAATCGCTTCCTCTGGCGTGTCTTTAATCACACATTCCGGGTGCTCATTGGTGGCGTCCGCTTTAAGCCACAAGGTGACATCTAGTGGGTCTTTTTCTTTGTATTCCAGGACGATAAAGTTATTACGTTCGACGAAGTCATGGCGGCTGCCCATCAGCGAGTGAGCGACTTTGACGTTATCGCTATTCAGTTGATCTTTTAGCGGAACACCGAACTGATAGTTAATCGTGGCGTTAACACTAAGATCACTGTTATCTCCGGTACCTGCTTTATAGTCCGTCCCGACCGTCAGTAACGGAACAGGTTGATAGTTCACGCCGAGCGTCACTGCAAAGGGATCTTTTTCTAAATTATCGGTGCCGAAGAGCGCCACTTCATCACCATAATATTGCTCGAAAACAATTTTGCCCCCCAGCTGCGGATAAGAAGGTAACCAGGCTTCCGCCCGGACATCCCAGCCACGAGCAGGTCGTTCTAAATAGAAGTCGAAATCTTTTGAATCTTTCCAGTCAGAAAGCGGATGATAATAGTTACCGGAAAACTTTAAATAATCTGTCCAGGCTTCAGTGCCTAAACCTAAACGACGATGTCCACGAGTGAAATCATAATCATAAAATATATTTCCACCCAATAACCATTTATCAAAATTATGTCTAACGCCGAAGCCAATATTACCTATCGTGCGTTCTTCTTTACGCTGGGCGGATAACTGGCTGAAATAAACACTTTTTTGAGAATCATATAGAGGAACAAAATAGTCGATTGAACTGCCTTCCAGCGAGCCATCCTGACTAATAGAAAGCGTCGAGCGGACTTTACCGTATGGAGAAAGCGCGCCTTCAATATAAGACTGTGCAGATGAGGTGATTTGCCCTTGCAGATAGCTTCTGGCTTGAGATTCCAGAGCTTCTGGGGTCAGGTTCTCAAAACCCTGCTGGGCGGATTCGGTGACGTAGTTGGCACCACGCTCTTTAAGAGATTTACCTTTGTTATTTTGTTCTTCCTGTAAGGCAGCTTCGCTTCCCAAATCGGGTAATGATGATTCACTTTGCTTAACATTTATCTCTGGTGCCGCATAAGCAGCACCAGAGATAAAAATTAACATAAAATAGCGTATCCATCGCAACATGCCTTTTCCCTGTAAAAATTTTATAATATGAAATTAGCTTCAATATTGTATTTCAGATAGTTCAGAGATTGCACGCCAGAAATGCTAAATATATTCTTAAAGTTATAAGAACGAGAGTTTACTCACTCTAATTAAGAGTTAAGCTAATAGAAAATAGCTCGTGGTGTTTTTGTTGTGAATATATAAAATAAAAACATATATTCCCGTGATATTACGCAACGATAAATTCAACGCGTTTTTTTGAAATTAAACCGTGTCCATTCTGGCAGAAATAATCCACCGCGCCGCAGGCTTTTAATACCTGTAACGGTTGGTGACAGTCAGGGCAAAGCGCCTGAACAGTGAAATCTTTATCGCAAGTTGTGCAGTGAGCCGTCTCACCATTGCGTTCGAGAGGTTTTTGGCAGACTGGGCAGTTGAGTTCCATATTTCTTCCTCGCGATTGGTTGGGTTTCCCTTCCTGGATGGCAAGGGAAACCCAATAAGTAATTACTTACTTTTCTTAATATGCTTCATTAAGCGTTTACGTTTACGCATCTGAGTCGGCGTCAGGGTGTTTCGCTTGTTCGCATACGGGTTTTCCCCTTCCTTGAACTGAATACGAATCGGCGTACCCATCACGTCCAGAGATTTGCGGAAGTAGTTCATCAGGTAACGTTTGTACGAATCCGGCAGGTCTTTTACCTGGTTACCGTGAATCACCACAATCGGCGGGTTGTAACCACCGGCGTGGGCATATTTCAGCTTCACACGACGCCCGCGAACCAGCGGCGGCTGGTGATCTTCAACAGCCATGGTCATGATACGTGTCAGCATAGACGTACCTACACGACGAGTGGAACTGTCATACGCTTCACGCACTGATTCAAACAGGTTACCAACACCACTGCCGTGCAATGCAGAGATAAAGTGCACGCGAGCAAAATCAATAAAGCCCAGACGGAAGTCCAGCGTCTCTTTCACCTGCTCTTTCACTTCCTGGCTCAGGCCATCCCACTTGTTCACCACAATCACAAGTGAGCGCCCACTATTGAGAATAAAGCCCAGCAGGGAGAGATCCTGATCGGAAATACCTTCGCGCGCATCAATCACCAGCATCACCACGTTGGCATCTTCAATTGCCTGCAACGTTTTGATTACTGAGAACTTCTCTACCGCATCGGTGATTTTTCCGCGTTTACGTACGCCTGCGGTGTCAATGAGTACATACTCACGTCCGTCACGTTCCATTGGAATGTAGATACTGTCACGCGTTGTGCCTGGCATGTCGTAAACCACAACGCGTTCTTCACCGAGAATACGGTTAGTGAGCGTAGACTTACCGACGTTCGGACGACCAACAATCGCCAGTTTGATCGGCAGACTTTGCGGATCGAAGTCGTCTTCCTCTTCTTCTTCCTCGCCGTTCTCTTGCGCTTCAAATTGCGCCCAGTATTCAGCGTCTTCGTCGACTTCTTCTTGCGGCGCGATATCTTCCATCCACGGCAGCAGCACGTGCTCCAGCAGACTTAATACGCCACGACCATGCGAAGCGGCAATTGGGTAGATTTCACCTAAACCGAGTGAATAAAAATCAACGATTGCTTGATCTGGGTCCAGTCCATCGGTCTTGTTCGCCACCAGGAAGGTTGGCTTTTCGCGGGAACGCAGATGTTTGGCAATGGCTTCATCCGCAGGCATCAGACCCGCGCGCGCATCCACCATAAACAGCACTACATCCGCCTCTTCAATCGCCAGCAGCGACTGTTCCGCCATGCGGGTTTCAACACCGTCTTCCGTACCGTCAATACCGCCGGTATCAATACAGATAAACTCGCGGCCTTCAATTTCTGCACGACCGTACTTACGGTCACGAGTCAGACCCGGGAAATCCGCAACCAGCGCATCTCGGGTGCGAGTTAGACGGTTAAATAACGTGGATTTTCCTACGTTAGGGCGCCCGACAAGCGCGACCACAGGTACCATGTTTAAAGCCTCATTTTTATAAATCATCAGACAACGATCGCTTTTTTTGCGTCGTTGTTAAAAACAGGAAAACGGCCCCTGTCCAGGAGCCGTTTTCAAAGTGAACGACAGAGACGATTAACGTGTAATGGAGTACACGGTCC
This sequence comes from Escherichia sp. E4742, assembly GCF_005843885.1. Taxonomy (NCBI): domain Bacteria; kingdom Pseudomonadati; phylum Pseudomonadota; class Gammaproteobacteria; order Enterobacterales; family Enterobacteriaceae; genus Escherichia; species Escherichia sp. E4742. The sequence goes on from NZ_CP040443.1 coordinate 531,359, forward strand.
CGTCTTTTGCCTGGATCAGCAGTTTGCCATCAGCGGCAACCGGGTCAGTCTGGAAACCGGAGCTATCAACTTTTTGTTGGGCAACGAAACGTCCATCTTCCACATTAATCCAGTGCAGATAGCCTTCACTGTCACCCACCACCAGGTTGCCATTATACAGCACCGGAGAAGTCAGCAGGCGATGCAACAGATCGCTTTGCGTCCACAGCGTAACGCCGCCATCAATGGTCAACGCCATCACCCGGTCATTTTGATCGACCAGATAGATGCGGTTGCCATCGACGATGAAATCATTCACCGAACCCAGTTCGCGTTTCCACATAATCTGACCGCTGCGCAGATCAAGCGCCGTCAGGTTACCATTATAGGCCAGTGCAAAAACAACGCCGTTAATGATTACTGGGGTTGTGTCAACATCGCTCAGACGGTCGATTTCAGTAGAGCCGGTCGCCTGGGAGATGCGCTGTTGCCAAATCATCTGACCCTGTTGCATCAGTACTGCGCTGACGCGGCCATTATCACCACCAACGACTGCTGCGCCAAACGCTGTGGCTGGCGCAGATTCGCCACGCAAAGAGAGCGAAGGCATATCGAGGTTAACTGTCCATTTAACAGCACCGTCTGCTTCGTTCAGCGCTTGTAACTGACCATTACTGGTGTGGATAAGTACCAGACCATCACTAACCACCGGGCGAGAAAGTGCTTCGCCTGCGACTTTAGTTTGCCATGCTACAGTACCATCGCTGGTATTCAGCGCGTAAACCTGCGCCTTTTCGCTGCCAATGTAAACGTGACCACCTGCTACGGTCACGCCGCCAGAAAGCAATGCTGGCTCTTTAGACAACCAGCCATCTTTCTCGGCCAGACTGACAGACCAGATTTCTTTACCGTCATCCGCATTCATCGCTTTTACTAAACCAGCGCGGTCCGCTGCATAGACAACGTTGTCCGCCAGTGCCGGATGAAGATTAGAATAGAAGTTGCCAATGCCGCTACCAACAGAGGTGCTCCACGCCGTGGTCGGCGTAAACTGGTTTTCAACGGTCGGCAATGGGGACATCTTTACCACATCTTCTTCGCTGTTAAACAGCGAACAGCCGCTTAAAAGAGTAACGGAAAGCAGTCCTGGCAGCAGTAATTTACGCAATTGCATCGGGTCCCTCTCAGATGGACAAATTATTAATTTTCATCTGCATCATTTCGCTCAGTGCCGGGGTAGCATCGCTTTTCACGCCTGCTTCCCATGCACTACGCGCACCTTGCTTATCACCTTTGCTCAGCAATGCTTCACCACGCAGATCGGCAACAATAGCAGCCCACCCTTCACCTTTAATGGTTTCAAGGGTTTTCAGCGCGGCATCAGCCTGCTTGAGCTGCACCTGAACTCGTGCAAGACGCAGATTTATCACGGCTTTGAGATTTTCATCGCTCGTGTCCGCCAACCCTTGTTGCAATTGGGCGGCAGCTTTCTCTAGTTCATTTTTGTCAACAAATTGCTGCGCAAGTTCCAAAGAAGCCAGCGCGCCATAAGTATTTTTATTTTCAGCAGCGAATTTTTCCGCCGCCGGAATGCTGTCTGGTTTGCCTTCGCTCACTGCGGTAACCGCATTTTGATAAGCAAGAGAAGTGGATCGTGAGGACTCAACCTGATGGCTGTTCCAGTAGCGCCAGCCAATCAGTGCGCCAACGCCTAAAATCACCCCAACAGCCAGTGCTTTGCCATTTTCAGCAAAAAAGCGTTTAACCGCTTCAACCTGGTCGTTTTCGTTCTCGTAAATTTCCACGCTGTCCTTCTCCTTCCTTAACCCAGTAACGTGCGCAAATGCGCGGCTACGCTATCCTGCGCAACTGCCATTTGCTCACCAGAGCGCAAATCCTTCACTACTGCCGTGCCGTTGGCCACTTCGGACTCACCCAGCACCACAGCAACGCGTGCGCCCCATTTATCAGCACGGGCAAACTGTTTCTTAAAGTTGCCGCCGCCGTGGTTGGTCATCAATTTCACACCCGGTAATTCATCACGCAGACGCTCAGCTAATGCCAGCGCCGCAGATTGCGTATCGGCGCCTGAAGCCACCAGGTATATATCGATAACGGGATCGGCTTTAAATTCCGGATTAACTGCCTGAACTAACAACACAAGACGTTCGAGGCCCATCGCAAAACCTACTGCCGGTGTTGCACGGCCACCCAGCTGTTCCACCAGACCGTCATAACGACCGCCTGCGCACACGGTTCCCTGGGAACCGAGGCTGTTAGTCACCCATTCGAAAACGGTACGATTGTAGTAATCCAGACCACGCACCAAACGCTGGTTGACGGTGTAGGCAATACCTGCGCTCTCCAGCAGTTTGCACAGACCAGCAAAATGCTCGCGAGACTCCTCGTCAAGATAATCGCCTAACGCCGGAGCGTCATTGAGTAACGCCTGCACTTCCGGATTTTTGGAATCCAGCACGCGCAGCGGGTTGGTGTACATGCGGCGTTTGCAGTCTTCGTCCAGCTTTTCTTTATGCTGTTCGAGGAATGCCACCAACGCATCGCGATAGTTCGCTCGCGCTTCCAGTGAACCGATTGAGTTCAACTCGAGGGTAACGTGTTCAGAGATACCCAGCGCACGCCACCAGCGGGCGGTGAGCATGATCAGTTCGGCATCAATATCCGGACCCTGCAGACCGAAGACTTCACAACCTAGCTGATGGAATTGACGATAACGGCCTTTTTGCGGACGCTCATGGCGGAACATCGGCCCGATATACCACAGACGCTGTTCCTGATTGTACAGAAGACCATGCTCGATGCCGGCGCGTACACAGCCCGCCGTCCCTTCAGGGCGCAAAGTCAGGCTGTCGCCATTGCGATCCTCAAAGGTATACATCTCTTTTTCAACCACGTCGGTGACTTCACCAATCGCACGTTTGAATAGCGGGGTCTGCTCTACAATCGGCAAGCGGATTTCACTGTAACCGTAGCTGCCGAGCACGTTTTTCAGTGTGCCTTCAATGCGCTGCCAAATGGCAGTTTCGCCAGGCAGGTAATCGTTCATGCCGCGAATGGCTTGAATGTTTTTTGCCACGTTTATTCTCTTTCTGAATATAAAAATGAACCCTCAACGCTTCCGTCAATGTTTCGGGAGCTATGCGGGTTCAATCATACACGGGAAGCGAGGCGCTTCCCATCACGTTATTATTTTTCAACCTGCTGAACGTCAATTCGACGCGCTTCGTCCAGTTGACTGGCTTTCGCGCGAATGCGCGCTTCCAGCTGATCGATCATGTCATTGTTGTCCAGACGGTCTTTACGCACGCCGTCTTCATAAAGGCCGCTTTTCTTGTTGCCGCCCGTGACGCCGAGTGTAGAAACCAGTGCCTCGCCAGGGCCATTCACCACGCAACCAATGATCGAAACGTCCATTGGGGTAATGATATCTTCCAGGCGCTGCTCAAGTGCATTAACCGTACCAATGACGTCAAACTCCTGACGAGAACAGGTCGGGCAGGCGATGAAGTTGATCCCGCGCGAACGGATTCGCAGCGATTTCAGGATATCGAAACCGACTTTGATCTCTTCAACCGGATCGGCAGCCAGCGAAACGCGCAGCGTGTCACCAATGCCTTCAGACAGCAACAGACCTAAACCGATGGCAGATTTCACCGCCCCGCTGCGCGCGCCACCGGCTTCGGTGATCCCAAGATGCAGCGGCTGATCGAGCTGTTTTGCCAGCAGACGATAAGATTCTACTGCCAGGAAAACGTCTGACGCTTTGACACTGACTTTAAACTGATCGAAGTTCAGACGATCAAGATGATCAACATGGCGCATGGCGGACTCAAGCAACGCCTGCGGCGTCGGTTCGCCATACTTTTCTTGCAGATCTTTTTCCAGCGATCCCGCGTTAACGCCAATACGGATCGGAATGTTTTTATCGCGCGCGCAGTCAACCACCATGCGAATGCGTTCTTCATTACCAATATTGCCAGGGTTAATGCGCAGACAGTCGACGCCGTATTCCGCCACTTTCAGCGCAATGCGATAGTCAAAGTGGATGTCGGCCACCAGCGGTACGTTAACCTGCTGTTTGATGAGTTTGAACGCTTCTGCCGCGTCCATCGTCGGTACTGAAACACGGACGATATCGGCACCAACACGTTCCAGCGCCTTGATTTGATTGACCGTCGCTTCGACGTCCGTCGTGCGCGTATTAGTCATGGACTGTACGGCGATGGGTGCACCATCGCCAATCGGCACATTCCCAACGTAAATACGTGTTGATTTTCTACGTTGAATTGGAGCCTGGTTATGCATGCAAAATCTCCCGCGTTACCCGTCTGTTACTGCGCCGGTGATTGTTCGGCATTGAGGGTCAGACGCGCAACCTGGTTAGTTCTGATAAAACGACTCAGATCGACAGGTTTCCCTTGATACTGGATCTGTACTGCGGCTGGCGCACCAATTTTCAGTTTATACGGTGCCTGGCCGGTTAAATTCAAATTACCGTCTTTACGCTGCATCCCGCTGAACAGTTTTTTACCGGTAGCATCGGTGACTTCCAGCCAGCAATCGGCAGTAAAGTTCATCACCAGTGCATTCGGGTCAGCCGCCGGCGTGGTCACACCAGCCTGATCGGTTGGCAGTGGTGCCGCGTCATTTGGCGTCGTTGCAGTTGGCGCGGTCGTAGCAGCGGTATCCACATTCGCCTGCGATGGCGGAACAACCGCGTTCTGCTGTGGTTCAACAGCAGGGGCTGGCGTGGTCACGTCTGACGTTTGCGTGTTTGCAGCGGTAGTATCCGCAGGTGCTGACGTCGTGGTGGAGTCACTCTGACTTGCGTTTGAGGAGGTATCTAACGGCACGCTCTGCGCCTGGCCGCTATTACCGTTCAGTTCCGCTGTGGTCTGATCGGCCATAGTCGTGATCTCTTCCTGCTGGGCTTTGTGATCTTGCCACCACCAGGCACCGCTCAGTCCAATCACCACAAATAACACCAGCCAGGTGAAGGTCATCAGCCAGCCATCGCGTTTTTTACGTCGCTTGCCGAGAGAGAAACTCTGCATGGGCGCAACTTTTGCGGCCCGTAACGGAGCCTGTTTTTCCAGCCCCGGCAGCAGTTCTTCTTCCGGAATATGCACCAGTCGTGCATAAGACCGGATATACCCGCGCAGGAATGTTGATGCAAGGTCGGCTGGCGCCTTATCTTCTTCAATATCGCGTACCGTGGAAACCTTCAGACAAAGTCGTTCGGCAACGGCTTGCTGGCTAAGTCCAAGTTGTTCGCGGGCATTACGCAAGCGAGCGCCGGTAGTAAGTGCTTCATTTTGGTCGTGCGTGGCTTCAGTATTCATTCGCTGCAGGTACGTTTAAATGAGAATTGAGATGCCGGTGAGTCATCATACTCACCCACACCGCGAGACATCCATTAAGTTAACCTTTATCATACAGTATAAGACTGTCTGTGTGCTCATGACAAAGCCCACATGAATCAAAGCTAACTCACTGTTGCATCGTTACATACTGCCTTAAAGTCAGCAAAAACGCACCGTTAATATTGATCAGACAATTGCAACTTAATGCTATATTCATAAAAGATTACGCCACGGTACAAAAAGTAACCGTGGCGCAAGAGACATCAAACCGTTTTCACGTCGATGGCTTCTCCCTGCATTCGTTTGCGCAGGGTACGTTTAGTACGGTCGATAACCTCGCCCGCTAATTGCCCGCAGGCTGCGTCGATATCATCCCCACGCGTTTTACGCACGATGGTTGTGAACCCATAGCTCATCAACACTTTTGAGAAGCGATCGATACGACTGTTCGAACTGCGGCCATACGGCGCGCCCGGGAACGGGTTCCACGGAATCAGGTTGATCTTACACGGCGTATCTTTCAGCAGCTCCGCCAGTTGATGCGCGTGCTCAGTACCGTCGTTAACATGGTCAAGCATCACGTATTCAATGGTGACGCGGCCCTGATTGGCATTGGACTTTTCCAGATAGCGGCGTACTGCAGCGAGGAAAGTTTCGATATTGTACTTTTTGTTGATCGGTACAATTTCGTCACGAATTTCGTCGTTCGGCGCATGCAGAGAGATAGCCAGCGCAACGTCAATCATATCGCCCAGTTTATCCAGTGCCGGAACAACACCCGATGTAGAGAGCGTCACGCGACGTTTAGACAAGCCAAAGCCAAAGTCGTCGAGCATGATTTCCATCGCCGGAACGACATTGTTCAGGTTGAGCAGCGGTTCGCCCATGCCCATCATCACTACGTTAGTGATCGGGCGCTGACCGGTGACTTTTGCTGCGCCGACGATTTTCGCCGCACGCCACACCTGGCCGATAATTTCCGACACCCGCAGGTTACGGTTGAAACCTTGCTGGGCAGTGGAACAAAATTTACACTCCAGCGCACAGCCGACCTGCGAGGAGACGCAAAGTGTGGCGCGGTCGTCTTCCGGAATGTACACCGTTTCAACGCGCTGATCGCCCACGGCAATTGCCCATTTAATGGTGCCGTCAGATGAACGCTGTTCTTCAACCACTTCCGGTGCGCGGATTTCCGCCACCTCTTTCAGCTTGCCGCGCAACACTTTGTTGATGTCGGTCATCTCATCAAAGTTGTCGCAGCAATAGTGATACATCCACTTCATCACCTGATCGGCGCGGAAGGGTTTTTCACCTAAATCTTTAAAAAACTCCCGCATCTGCTGACGGTTGAGATCCAGCAGGTTGATTTTTCCATCTTTTGTGGTGACGTTTTCAGGTGTGACTAATTGTTCAGACATATGCTATTCCGGCCTCGTTATTACACGTTATGGCCCCTGGAGGGTTGAAAAAAGAAACGCCCCGGTGAGCTGCTGCTCGTCCGGGGGCGCTGCATTGTACAAATTCTGGCGCATGGATGCCACGTTTGCACGCGGCATTTACGAAAATATTAACGTGTGCGCGGACACACTTCGCCTTCGCCAAAGAAGTAGGCGATTTCGCGAGCGGCAGATTCTACGGAATCAGAACCGTGGGTACCGTTTTCGGTCAAGCTGTCAGCATAATCAGCACGCAGAGTACCGGCCAGTGCGTTTGCCGGGTTGGTCGCGCCCAGCAGATCGCGGTGACGCTGAACGGCGTTTTCACCTTCCAGTACGGAAACCACGATCGGGCCAGAGGTCATGAACTCAACCAGACCATCAAAGAACGGTTTTCCATCGTGTTCAGCATAAAAGCCACGAGCCTGTTCAACGGTCAGGTGCAGCATTTTGGTGCCGACAATTTTGAATCCAGCAGCTTCAAAGCGAGCAAAGATATTACCAATAACGTTTTTTGCTACCGCGTTCGGTTTGATGATGGAAAAAGTACGTTCAATAGCCATTTTTACCTCTGTAAATTATTCTGTTGTTGTCTGTACCAGCGTACGAGATGGCGCGGATTATAATGAGCTACAGGGCCGTTGACTATTGATGAAGGTAACATTTTTTTAAAATAAACCGAGTTTAAGCAACAAAATCTGACAAAACAGACTACTGCATGGCAAATCTCACGGTCGCGACCTGTCCCATTTCATCCATCACCAGTAACTGATAATCGCCTTTTTCACTCAAACGCAACGTAATGTTACGCCCGCGTTCAGTTAACGGCGCACCATTAAGAAACCACCATCGTTCACCTGCGCCACCAGTGGTTTGCACAGGCAAAGAAGCATCAGCAGTGCCAGGTAAACGTTTAATAATCGCGCCATCGCGAACGCCTGTCAGCTGCAGCGGGAGCTGGGCATCGTGACCGTACGGCGGGCAACTTGTGGATGCCGATGGCAGGCGTGCGGCGCGGCGCTCCGATGCGGGCAGCCAGGGTTCCAGCGGTAGCGGCCAGACATTTATCATTTCTTGTCGCGCCTGAGGGCAATCAGCGGCAACACGTTTGCCGTTTTCATCCAGCCAGATGGGGAAACGAATGCCATTAATGCCTTCCTGCTCCGGTAGTAATAGAGTTGGCGGCTGGCTCCCGTCCAGCAGCCAGGTTGCCAGGCGGCGGCGACAGTTACCGTCATCTTCCGGCAAAGACTGTCCGCCAGGCCAGCAGATAACGCCACGGCTTACGGAGTCAGGACGCGGGTCTTCCGGCAGATTCGCACTGCGCGACAGTAAGATATTATTGACCTGATTCAACAGCGGTACGGCGCTGGCAAAACCAAACTGACCGACAACGGGCGTGCCGTCCGGCCTGCCGGTCCAGATACCGATCACATAGCGAGCGTTTATCCCTATTGCCCATGCATCGCGATAGCCATAACTGGTTCCTGTTTTCCACGCCAGTGGTACGACGCGTGGCAAGGCACCATCCGGAAGCGGCTGCGCTTCATCTGCCATAATACGGCGGATAATCCACGCGGCCCCCGGCGACATTAACGGTCGCTCAAGTAATGGGTCGCCCGGTTGTAAGCGCAACTTACCCGCCTTGCCGTGGCGAGCAAACGCGGTATACGCTGCAGCCATATCTTCCAGTTTTGCACCAGCGCCGCCAAGAATGAGCGAAAGATTGGGCGCAGCACCGTTGGGCAGATACAACGGCAATCCAACATTGCGTAATTTTGCCGCAAACCGTTTCGGGCCATAGGCTTCCAGCATCTGCACAGCAGGTAAGTTCAGCGAGCGCACCAGCGCCTCGCTCATGCTGATCGGGCCATGAAAACCGCTGTCAAAGTTACCAGGTCGATAATCACCGGTGCGTCGGGGGACGTCTTGCAATAGCGATGCCGGGTGGATCAAACCTTCATCCAGAGCCAGACCATAAACAAATGGTTTGAGCACCGATCCTGGCGATCGGATCGCATTAACCATATCAACATGACCAAAGCGTGAATCATCGTTGAGATCGACCGATCCTACCCAGCCGCGAACACGCATATCGGTATGATCAACCACGATCATCGCCAGTGAGCTGCGCGCCGGCAATCGTCCTTTCCAGTTTTGCGCCAGTTCTTCCAGACGTCGTTGAAGACCTGCATCCAGCGTAGTAACGATTTTGTCGCTTTTACTTTTACCGAGCATCATGCGCGAAAACAGCGGTGCCAGTTGCGGCATTTGTCGGGGGGCCAGCCAGATGGGCTCTTCACTAGATTCTTTTACCTGCTCACGGGACCACACACCTTGCGCAGCCATCCGATTGAGCACTTTATTACGTGCGGCCTCGGCACGTTCCGGCCAGCGATCCGGGCGTAGCCGACTGGGCGCTTGTGGTAACACCGCCAGCATTGCTGCCTCGGAATAACTCAAATTAGCAGGCGATTTTCCGAGATAAGCCCAGCTTGCCGCACCGCTCCCCTGTAACGTACCGCCAAACGGGGCGCGGTTAAGATACAAGGTCAGAATTTCACGTTTAGACAGGTGCCATTCCAGTTGAAATGCGCGCCAGAGTTGGCGAATTTTACCGCCAAAGGTTTTCGAATGTGGATCAAGCAGGCGAGCTACCTGCATAGTGAGCGTACTGCCGCCGGAGATAACCCGACCAGAAGTAAGATCCTGCCAGGCAGCACGAGCCACCGAGAATGGGTTCACGCCTGGATGCTTCCAGAACCAGCGATCTTCGTAATTGATCAGTGCTTCGAGATAACGCGGAGAAACATCTTCGATGGTTACTGGATAACGCCAGATGCCGTCAGCATCGGCAAAGCGCCAGAGCGGCGTCCCATCCTGCGCCACGACGACACGTGCGGGGTTAACTTCATGTAGCGGCAGAGGCCAGAGTTTATCTGCCCCCCACGCCGCCAGAATGATAATAAAGGGCGTGACTGCCAGCGTTATCCAGCAGCCACGTTTGGTTAACAGACGAGGCATTTACGGTCTGATAATCAGCAGATCTTCAGCCGCGCCGGTCGCCCGCCATTGAGGAACATACATCGATTCCACCATCGGCTGCGGCACCTGATACGTTCCCGGCGTCACCGCCTGCGCCAGATACACCAGCGTAACCGGCTGGTATTCATCAACGGCAACCGCCGCCACAAAGCGATCGTCACGAAACTCAATATGCTTAATGTTCGCTTGTTGCATTTGATTAAGCAGGTTTTGCACTTCGCTACCACTTTGCTCCAGACTGGCGCTGCCGTTAGCCAGGTTCTGGTTTTCCAGTTCCAGACCCGCTGGTAGCAAATCAACCACCAGCGCATCTGGCACGCTGTTAGTCGCTTTTACCTGCAACCAAACCAGCACCAGATCGCCGCTACGTAACGAGTCCAGCGATTTGCTCTTACCGTCAGTACCAAGAATATGACGCTCAATTTGCAGCACATTGCTCGCTGGTTGTGGTGCGGATTGCGGATAACCGCTGGCATCCACGCGCAGCCATAACGGCTGGTCACCACGGTTGGTCACCTGCAAGGTGGCAAGTTGATCGCTATTCAGATTGTTGGTTTGCGCTTTCTCGCCTGTCAGCGGCTCGGCAGACAAAGACGTTTGCGCTTGCCATTTACCCGGTAAATCCTGAAGAGTACGGGCAGCCAGGAACAGCGCGTTACTTTCCTGGGTCGAGAGCCAACGTTCGCCAAATGCCTGCTGTGAAAGAGTGTTAAGCAATGCCTGCTGTGCATCAGGCAGTAGCTTGTTCTCTTCAAGTAAAGAGAGCATCAGCGCGTTGTCGCGCAGTGGGCTACCGTAATCGCCCAGCCATTTCCGTTCATCGTTACGCGGCGTTTTCAGCGCCAGCGCAATCGCTTCTTCACCACGCGTCGCATCACCCATGGTTTTCAGCGCAACGCCAAGTTGCAGCAGCGGTAAGCCAGAAGCCGCATCTGCACGACGCTCCCAGATTTCACGTAGCGCACCCAGCGGCGCTTTTTGCTGCCGGGCCAGGACCAGTGCAGCGTAAGACTGAACGGCAAACTTACTGGCTTTAAGATTATCAGCGTACGGAATCGACATCATGCCCGGATCTTGTAAATAGCGCAGCAGACGCTCGTTTCCACGATTAATGGCTTCTGTCGGCACGCTGTAACCCTGTTCACCTGCGCGGACAAGGAAATCCATCACGTAGGCGGTCAACCAGTACTCTTCGTCACCGTTTTTATCCCACAGGGCAAAGCCGCCGTTATCCCGTTGCATTTGCAGCAAACGCGAAATGCCAATATCGACTGCCGCACGGCGTTTATCATCGCTGTCACCTTTTATACCCAACGCCTGCAGTTGGGCTGCATTGGTATAAAGTGACGGAAACAGGCCGCTGGTGGTTTGCTCCAGACAGCCGTATGGATACGCTCTTAACTCTTTAATATAACGTGCGATGTTCAGCGGTGGTTTGCCGCTCAATAACAACTGCCCTTCCAGCGTAACAGGAGAGAAGTTTTGCAAACCATCAGCCGGGAGCGCCCAGGTTTCACCAGGCTGTAACGCCGTACCGTAATTGACCGTTTGTGCCGGGAATGCCGGACGGACGCCGATTTTCCACTGCTTATGCTGATCGGCAACGGTTTCACCAGGTAACGCTAACCCGCTAATGGTGGCCTGAATTTCACCATCGCCAAACCCCGTCAGAGCACGCACCGGGATAAACAGCGTGGTTCGCACACCTGGCGCTAATTCAACAGGTGTGGGGGAATTACTCACCAGTTCAAGCAAGCCACTGGCGGTCAGAGCAACGTTAAGTTTTTGCGGTTTATCAGTAAGATTAGTGATATCCAGCGTCAGACGTGAGGTATCGCCGCTAGCCATAAAGCGCGGCATGTTCAGTTCCGCTATCACGGGTGCGGCAACAACCACTTTGCTTTCGTTACTGCCGAAATCATCTGCTGTCCATGCTTGCGCCATGACGCGCAATTCACCGTTAAAATCGCCAATCGGCAATGTAACCGTGCCTTCGCCCTGTTCATTGAGCGTTACCGGCAGCGCCTGTTGCGCGACAATATTGACGTGATTTACTGGCGGTTTGCCACCGCGTTTCAGTTCATCACCATCGCCACCAAAACGCAGTGCAGCCAGACGCCCCTGACCTTCAATAACCTGACCGTAAATATCGTAAATGTCTGCGCCATAGCGTTTCTGGCCAAAGAACGCCTGCCACGGATCTGGCGTGACGTAGTCAGTAATATTCAGCACACCACTATCAACGGCAGACACCAGCACATTCACCTGTTTAGGCTTCTCGCCATTTTTAGTGCTGGCTTTAATTTTCACGGTTAATGGTTGATTGGGACGCATTTTTGCTGGTGTTTCCAGCGCCAGATCGAGGCGACGGTTTTCATCACCAAGCGGCAAATGCAACACACCAACCGCGCGTTTTGGCGTCGCGGAGCGAGATTTATCGCCAGGACGCACCACCAGAGTACTCAAATAAAGATCATGACGATTCCAGGTTTTATCGACCGGAATCGTCAGATCCAGCCCTTGAGCCGGAACATCAATCTCTTGCCACCACAGCGGCCCTTCACTGGACTCGACCATCGCATAACCTTTACCCGCCGTTGGCGCGGCGATATGCAACTTAATGGTGTCGCCTGGGCGATAACTGGCTTTATCCAGTTTCAGCGTGACACGGTCCGGACGCACTGCGCCGCTACCGTCGCTACTGTCCTGCCAGCTATATCCGGCCCAAAAACGCACGCTACTGACCGCTTCATTCGGCGCTTTGACTTCCAGACGATAAGCGCCCCACTCTACCGGAAAACTTACCTTGCCGGTTTCGTCCGCTTTCAGATCCAGCGTTTGCTCATTTTCGATCAGATCTTTTTGATCGAACTGTGACTTCCAGCCTTCATCTTCCGACCAGTTCCAGTAGTAATCGCGACGTTCGCGAATCAGTCGTACCTGCAAGCCCGAAACTGCTTTTTTCACGCCCTGCGCATCGCTATAAACGATATCAAAAACAGCGTTACTGTCTTCATCAACAATGGGCTGTTTTACCATGCTATCAGTGCGATAATCGTAAACTGATTTTGAAGAGAACTGCGGACGGATCCCTGGCAGCACATCGGCAGGCCAGATAGCCTGTTCAGCACGGCGCGTCACCGGGCGACCGCCAGATTCCAGCAAGCTCCCCTGGAAAATAACCTGCAATGGGGAATGCGTTTCCTTCCACTGGCTTTCTGTAGAAACTTCGCCGCGCCCTTTATCATCCAGCGTCAACTGAACTTCATCCAGCGAGCGGGAAAGGTTTTCGGCCGCAATATCGCCAAATTCGAAACCAGGCAATGCAGAAACCGCTTCACGCAGCGGTCGCAGGAAAAGCTGTCCCTGCAAGGTATTGCCATTAGCGGGCGCACCGTACAGGTAGTACCCCACCACGGAGAATTTCACTTCGTCTTTTGGCGTTAATGGCGTTTTCTCGCCGGTCAGATTCAACGCCATGCGCTCCGGCATAAAATCTTCGACGTGGAAATCCCACATCCGATATTGGTTATCCCCAGTGTTGGCTCGGATATGCCACATTCCGGTTGCCGCAGTGCTATCCAGCGGCCAGGTAAAGTGGTAGAGGCCATTTTCCGGCTGGCTAACAACACTACGCAGTACCTGCCCGTCAGGTTTAATCACGTCCAGTTTGATGGGTTGATCCGGCAGAGCTTTACCGTCTGCATCACGCAGTAAGCCGTTGAGGATTACCGTTTCGCCAGGGCGATAAAGATCGCGCGGGCCAAACATAAAGAACTGTTTGCTGTAGCCTGGCGCGCCAGCAATGTTAAATTCCGCTAAGTCCAGTGCCGGTAGTTTTAAATCGAGCAGCGTTGTTTGACCGTCTTTACGCGCCAGCAGTAGCGCCGCGTTTTTATCATATTCCAACTGCACATGGCCCTGTGAATCACTGGTCGCCTGAGTCAGAGTCTGCCCTTTCTCATTTAATAGCGAGACTTCAATTCCTTGCTGGGCCGCGCCGTTTTCCAGGCTTTGAGTAAAGATATCCAGACGATTGTGATAACGGTGGGCCGATACGCCGATATCACTTAACGTAAATAACGTGGCTGGATTACTGTAATCGTAATGTCCGGCCTGATTCATTACAGCCAAATACACGCCCGCCTGCTGAAGCGGCTTGATATCGCCCAGCGGCAGCAATAATTTTTCGCGGGTGTTACGCGCAGGATTGAGATCAAACCGCCCGGTATAGACCAGGTCCGCCATCTCCAACAGTTTGTCCGATTGCCAGTTCGCCAGTGAGTTACGATATTCCCACTGGCTAATGAACGCTGGCAGCGATTCCGGCTTAACACGGAAGAAGTTAACATCGACATTGTTAACGTTGAGCGCCATTACCGGCAGTCCTTCCACGACTTTTCCAGGTAGCAGCGAACCACGGCTGGCAAAGCCGACGCTGGGTTGGATATCGCGGGTGGTGATGGTTTTTTCGTAATCTTTACTGAAGGTTGCGTTATTGAGTGCCTTAACTTCCTTGCCAATAGTGACGATCAAATCACGTTTCGGTTCGAGGTGGCGTAAACGCAGTTCTTTGAGATTATCTGACAACTCCCAGGCACCATCCACTTTGCCGCTCTTTTTATCGACGACATGAATAACACGCGAGAAGTCCTGATCCGGGTCGAGGGGGACAGAGAAAGTCAGTACCAGCGTGGCTGCGCCATCGAGTTGGACCTCAGAGAGATCCAGCAATGTCAGTGCCTTACCCGCACTCTGTTGTGCCAGTTTTTGTCGCGCCGGCGAGGAGAGTTTCGCAGAAGTCGCATTTGTCGAAGATGACTCTTTAGCAACTTCAGAAGACGTATCTTTTTTCACTGCAGTTGGCGCGTTATCGTTGTTGTCGCACCCTGCCAGCGCCAGCATCAACATACAGGCGGCTAAGCGTAACTTTTTCATCTCTCATCCCTGCCACAATGGCCCGTTAGCAACGTCGAATGATTATTATGCGTGAGAAATGACGTTATGTAATTCACTATCACAGCTACAAAATCCGAATTTTAGTGAGAAATGTGGCTCAGGCAGCCAAATCAGCCTCTTTTGCTTGTCGCTTTTCGGCAAACATCCGACAATTTAACTTAACCCCGGCAAAAATGGAGATGCCTATGTCCACGACATGGTTTGTAGGAGCCGACTGGCTCGCCGAACATATTGATGACCCGGAAATTCAGATTATTGATGCTCGTATGGCGCCGCCCGGGCAGGAAGAGCGTAACGTTGCCCAGGAGTATCTCAATGGGCATATCCCCGGTGCAGTATTTTTCGATATCGAAGCTCTTTCTGATCATACATCCCCACTTCCGCACATGCTGCCTCGCCCGGAAACGTTCGCCGTCGCGATGCGTGAACTGGGCGTTAATCAGGACAAGCATCTGATTGTCTATGATGAAGGAAACCTATTTTCTGCGCCGCGCGCGTGGTGGATGCTGCGCACTTTGGGTGTGGAGAAAGTGTCAATCCTTGGCGGTGGCTTAGCGGGCTGGCAACGTGATGATCTGCTGTTAGAAGAAGGCGCAGTGGAACTGCCGGAAGGAGAGTTTAACGTCGCGTTTACCCCGGAAGCCGTGGTGAAAGTGACCGATGTGTTATTGGCAAGTCATGAAAAAACGGCACAAATTATCGATGCCCGCCCGGCTGCGCGTTTTAACGCGGAAGTTGATGAACCTCGCGCAGGTTTACGTCGCGGACATATTCCCGGCGCGCTGAATGTTCCATGGACAGAACTGGTGCGCGAAGGCGAACTGAAAACGACCGATGAACTGGATGCGATATTTTTTGGTCGCGGCGTCAGCTATGACAAACCAATTATTGTCAGCTGCGGCTCTGGTGTAACGGCAGCCGTGGTTTTGTTGGCACTCGCAACGCTGGATGTGCCAAACGTAAAACTGTACGACGGCGCATGGAGTGAATGGGGCGCGCGAGCAGATTTACCGGTCGAGCCAGTGAAATAAGCTTTTTACAGGCAATAAAAAACCGCCGAATTTGGCGGTTTTTTATTGCTGGTCTGGTTCGCGGCCTTTCCAGCAGGTTGTATTACCGTAGTAATGCAAGCGCGTCTCAGCGAGAACAATACTCGCCAGTAACTCTCTTTTTGTCAAGCAAAAGAGAGTTATTATTGTTCTGTTAGTGTATTATCCACTGCGGCCCTTTCCGCCGTCTCGCAAGCGGGCGCTGGCTTTAGGAAAGGATGTTCCGCGACCGTTAGGGCAAGCGCGTCTCAGTGCTTGCTATCGCGGCAATATCGCCAGTGGTGCTGTCGTGATGCGGTCTTCGCATGGACCGCGCAATGAAGATACGGTGCTTTTGTATCGTACTTATTGTTTCTGGTGCGCTGTTTTCCGAAGTAAATAATAACCGGAGTCTCTCCGGTAACAATTTACTGGTGGTTAACAACCTTCAGAACAGCAGGTAAGCCCGAATGCCGCCCTTTTGGGCGGCATATTTTAAATACTCGTCATACTTCAAGTTGCATGTGCTGCGTCTGCGTTCGCTCACCCCAGTCACTTACTTATGTAAGCTCCTGGGGATTCACTCGCTTGCCGCCTTCCTGCAACTCGAATTATTTAGAGTAAATTATCCGATTCTGTTTAAAGTCACGCAAAAAACCACCCCAGCGACGTTCATAGAATGGCGCAATATGTTCGGTAATAAAGTGGCTAATTCCTTTTTCCCCTTTTTTCACCTGACAAATATCGATTGGTTCATCGCCAGGTAATGTATCGGTCGCTACACTTCCCGCCGCCTGAATAATTTCTTCGATATCACCATCGGCTTCAATGCCAATAAGTAAATTAGGCTGTGCCTCTTCGTTCTCTTTAATTGAACAAATAAAAGCACGCTTCACTGGCTTAATGGTTTTAAATAAGGTGGTGAGTGAATCAATCATTTGTGCTGGCGGCACTGCGACTTCCGATAATATCAGCGATTCACCGCCTTCCAGTACTTCCTGGCTACTCAGCGGATTCCCTTCTTCACCAATCAACAAACTGATTTCACGCGGCATAAATTCTTTACCGGTTGGCAGTTTGGCATTAAGGAAGAGCGTTTCGCCAAGGGTTATCTCAAACAATGTGCGAACGGGCATTACGACAAATGCCTGTTCGTCCTCAACCGCCTGTTGAAGTGCTTCTAACGAGGTAAAAAAAGGAATGACGCTGGTGCCGTCTTCTTTTTCCCAGTGCTGTAAATCAAGCGCGCTATCTTCAACCACAGCCTCGCCCTGCGCCGCCGTACCAGGCACCCAGACGGTGGATTCCAGTAGAGCACGGAAAAAGGCCGGACGGTGCGCCGGTTCGGTTGCTGCTTTTTCCAGCAGGTCTTCAAGTTCGTTTTTTGTTTCGGACATAAGAACCACAATTCATTCAACGTTCGGGGCGGAAGTGCCTGATGCGCTACGTTTATCAGGCCTACAAGGGAGTCGCAATCTATTGAATTTGCAAAATTTGTAGGCCGGATAAGGCGTTTACGCCGTTAACAGATTAGCAATCGTGCGCACACCCAGCCCGGTCGCGCCCGCAGACCACTGTTCAACCGGCGCTTTACGGTAAGTCGCCGAGCAGTCGATATGCAGCCAGCCTTGCTGATAGTTCTCAACAAAGTGCGACAGGAAGCCCGCCGCCGTGCTCGCGCCTGCCGGATACGCCGCGCTTCCGGTATTGTTCAGTTCGGCAAAGTTAGACGGCAGCTGGCTGCGGTGGAACTCCGCCAGCGGCAGACGCCAGAACGGTTCGTTCTCTTGCGCAGCACTCGCCAGCAAGCGACCGGCAAGCGCATCGTCGAAACTGAACAGCGCGTGATAATCATTACCCAGTGCGGTTTTCGCTGCCCCGGTCAGAGTCGCTGCATCAATAATCAGTTCCGGTTTCTGCGCACTGGCATCAATCAGGCCATCGGCCAGCACCAGACGCCCTTCGGCATCAGTGTTCATCACTTCAACTTTTTTACCGTTGCGATAGGTGATGATATCGCCCAGCTTGAACGCATTGCCGCTGATCAGATTATCCGCACAGCAGAGAAACAGCTTCACGCGCTTGTTCAATCCACGAGTAATGGCAAATGCCAGCGCCCCGGTAACCGTTGCCGCGCCGCCCATGTCCGACTTCATCGAGTCCATAAACGCAGTCTGTTTGATGCTGTAGCCGCCGGAATCAAAGGTGATACCTTTACCTACCAGGCACGCGTACACCGGCGCTTCTTTATCGCCAGTTGGGTTGTAATCCAGCGCCAGCAATACCGGAGAACGTTCTGAACCGCGCCCGACGGTGTGCAGCCCCATATAACCTTGCTCACGCAGATCTTCGCCTTTGGTGATCCGGTAAGTCACACGATCGCCTGCGACGTTGCTGATCAGATCAACAGCACGCTGTGCCAGTTGCGATGGCCCCAGTTCTTCAGCCGGTGCGTTGATGGTGTCACGCACCCAGTCGATGATCATCAGGCGGTTATCCAGTTCCTGACGCTGGGCATCGTCCAGATCCGGCCACTCCACTTTACGCGTACCTTTCGGGGCTTTGTAACCTTGCCAGAATGCCCAGCAACGATCCGCATCCCAGCCTTCACCGCTTAGCTGAACATGCTTGATGCCCAGACCGTCAATCTTGCGCGCCGCACGCTGGATCAGCCCCAGATCGTCTGTCCCGTTCAAATGCAGGGTAATGCCATCATTATTAATGCTGTAAGTTGCTTTTTCTCCCCAGCGCGCGTCGGCAGGTTGGGTAGAAAGGGTAATTTTCATCGCTTCTGTCATTTTAGTTATCCTTATTCGTTTAACAGCAAAACGGGCTACCCCCAGGCAGCCCGTTCATTTACTCGGCCTCGTCAAGCCAGACCAACAAAATCGCTTCGAGGATTTTCTCGTTCGATGCCTGCGGGTCGTCGTCGAAATCTTCCAGATCGCAAATCCACTGATGCATATCGGTGAATCGAACCGTTTTCGGATCAAGATCGGGATACGCATCGTACAGTGCTTCGCCAATTTCGCGGCTATCGGTCCACTTAAGTCCCATACTATCCTCTGTTAATGCTCACGCGCATGGTTGATAGTGTAACGCGGGATTTCGACCACTAAATCTTCGTCAGTGACGCGCGCCTGGCAGCTTAAACGGCTTTCTGGCTCCAGCCCCCAGGCTTTGTCCAGCATGTCGTCTTCCTGCTCAGAGCTTTCCGGCAGCGAGTCAAAACCTTCACGAACGATGCAGTGGCAGGTGGTGCAAGCACAGGATTTTTCACAGGCGTGTTCAATCTCGATACCGTTACGCAGCGCAACGTCGAGAATGGTTTCACCGCTATTCGCTTCCAGAACAGCGCCATCAGGACAGAGATCCTGATGAGGCAAAATAACAATCTTTGGCATATTAAACCTCGTCCACGGAATGGCCTTTCAGCGCACGACGAACCGACTGGTCCATGCGGCGAGCGGCGAAATCCTGGGTTTGTTTGTCTACGTTTTTAATCGCTTGTTCAATGGCATCAACATCATCGCCCTGCGCCACTTCACTCAGGTGAGCGGCAGCATCGTCAATAACCTGACGCTCTGCGGCACTTAACAGCGCGGCATCAGCAGCCAGCGCGCCATGCAAACTTTCCAGCACACGCGCCGCTTCTACTTTTTGTTCTGCCAGCATACGGGCTTTTACGTCCTGCTCGGCATAGCTCATTGAGTCTTTGATCATCGAGGCGATTTCGCTGTCGGTCAGACCATAAGACGGTTTGACCTGAATGGACGCCTCAACGCCGGTGGATTTCTCCATCGCCGTCACGCTCAAAAGACCGTCGGCATCGACCTGGAAAGTCACACGAATATGCGCGCCGCCAGCCGGTAGCGCCGGAATACCACGCAGCGCAAAACGCGCCAGCGAGCGGCAGTCCTGCACCAGTTCGCGCTCACCCTGCATTACATGGATAGACATCGCCGTCTGACCATCTTTAAAGGTGGTGAAATCCTGGGCGCGGGCCACCGGAATCGTGGTATTACGCGGGATAACTTTCTCCACCAGGCCGCCCATGGTCTCGAGGCCCAGCGACAGCGGGATCACATCCAGCAACAGCATTTCGCTGTCCGGCTTGTTACCCACCAGAATATCCGCCTGAATTGCCGCGCCAATAGCGACGACTTTATCCGGATCGATGGAAGTCAGCGGCGGACGACCGAAAAATTCACCTACCCGTTCACGCACCAGCGGCACACGGGTAGAACCGCCAACCATCACCACTTCCAGGACTTCATCAGCCTCAACACCCGCGTCTTTCAACGCGCGACGACAGGCCAGTAAGGTCCGTTTAACCAGCGGTGCGATCAGTTCGTTGAATTGTTCACGGCTGATTTCGCCCTGCCAGCCAGCGACGTTAACGGTCACAGAATCCGCATCGCTCAGCGCGATTTTGGCAGCAATGGCGGCATCCAGCAGTTCACGCTGAACGCGGTTATCGCTACGATCAGGAATGCCCGCCTGCTCGCGAATGTAATCCGCCAGCAGATGGTCGAAATCATCGCCGCCGAGCGCGGAATCACCGCCGGTCGCCAGCACTTCAAACACGCCGCGACTTAAGCGCAGAATGGAAATATCAAACGTCCCGCCACCGAGGTCATAAACGGCGATCACGCCTTCCTGACCGGAATCCAGCCCGTAGGCGATAGCCGCAGCGGTCGGTTCGTTAAGCAAGCGCAGAACATGCAGCCCCGCCAGGCGCGCCGCATCTTTGGTGCCCTGACGCTGGGCATCGTCAAAGTACGCCGGAACGGTGATAACCACACCATCCAGCTCGCCTGCCAGGGCTTCAGTTGCCCGCGCCGCCAGTGCTTTGAGGATGTCCGCAGAAACGCGCACCGGGTTCAGCAGCCCCGCCGCCGTTTCAATCATCGGCAGGCCGTTTTCGCTGGCCTGGAATTGATAAGGCAGATGCGGATAGCGTTGCTGGATATCAGCCAGCGAGCGCCCCATCAGGCGTTTAACAGAACTAATGGTGTTGGCGGTGTCAAGCGCAGCGTTAGTACGCGCGTCATAACCCACCGAATGCCCTTGCTGTTGATAGTGAACAACAGACGGCAGCAGGTGACGGCCTTCATGGTCGGCTAACGTTTCGGCCTGACCGCTGCGCACTGTCGCCACCAGTGAGTTGGTTGTGCCCAGGTCAATACCGGCCGCCAGACGACGCTGATGCGGCGCAGCACTCAAACCAGGTTCACTAATTTGTAATAAGGCCATGTTTAGCTTCCAGAAATTAAAAATCGAGCAGTTTTTCTTCGAGTTGTTCGGCACTGCTTCGCAGTTTATCGAGAAAACGCAGCTTACGCACGGTATCCGCCGCCGCGTCCCACGTCTCGTTGTCTAACTGTTCAACCATCAACTGATGGCGGGTATCAAACATCTTTTTCACACGTTTGATAAAGCTTTCCAGCCGCGCTTCATCTTTCGCCTGTTCGATCTCGTCCAGTTCTTCGCGCAGCTCCAGCTGTTCCATCAGGAACGCGGTATCTCGCACAGTATGCTGCTCGCTGGCGAGATCAAAACCGTGCAAAGAAAGCAAATATTCCGCGCGCATTAACGGATGACGCAGCGTTTGCCAGGCCTGGTTAATGGTTGCGGATTGCTGTACGGCGGCGAGTTGTTCCGCCTGGCTTCCGCTGGCGAATTTATCAGGATGATACTGACGTTGTAGATCCTGAAAACGCAGGCTCAGTGCCTGGGTATCGAGTTGATAACGGGCAGGCAAGCCAAAGAGGGTGAAGTAATCCATAACATTCTCAGGGCTGCGATCCGCCGCGATGGCGGCGAATCAGGTAAAACAAACCCCACGCGCAGGCGACCACGGTGGGGTTATCGGTATGCGCATCAGACGTGGAAGCTTTCGCCGCAACCACACTCATCTTTAACGTTCGGGTTGGTGAATTTAAACCCTTCGTTCAGGCCTTCTTTTACGAAGTCCAGCTGCGTACCGTCCAGAAATTGCAGGCTTTTGCCATCGACCACGACTTTCACGCCTTTGTCTTCAAACACGATGTCTTCCGGCGTCGGTTCGTCAACAAATTCCAGTACATAAGCCATACCTGAACATCCGGAGGTTCTCACGCCCAGACGCAGGCCAAACCCTTTGCCGCGGTTAGCCAGAAAGGTATTTACTCGCGCTGCTGCACTGTCGCTCAGTGTAATCGACATAACCAAACCTCAACTCTTATTTTGCTTCACGTTTGCTTTTATAGTCCGCAATGGCGGCTTTGATCGCGTCTTCTGCCAGAATAGAACAGTGAATTTTCACCGGCGGCAGTTCAAGTTCTTCAGCAATATCGGTGTTTTTGATCGCCTGCGCTTCGTCGAGAGACTTCCCTTTCACCCATTCGGTCACCAGGGAGCTGGAAGCGATAGCGGAACCGCAGCCGTAAGTTTTAAAACGCGCGTCTTCAATGATACCTTCATCGTTGACTTTAATCTGCAACTTCATCACGTCGCCACAGGCCGGTGCACCCACCATGCCGCTGCCCACGTTTTCGTCATTGTTGTCGAAGGAACCCACGTTACGCGGATTCTCGTAATGGTCGATAACTTTTTCGCTGTAAGCCATTATAAATTCTCCTGATTCCGATACCGATTAATGATGAGCCCATTCGATGCTGTTCAGATCCACGCCCTGCTTGTACATTTCCCACAGCGGAGAAAGGTCACGCAGACGACCGATGGATTTACGAACTAACTCGATGGTGTAGTCGATCTCTTCTTCAGTAGTAAAACGACCTAAAGAGAAACGGATAGAGCTATGTGCCAGCTCGTCGTTCAGCCCCAGCGCGCGCAGCACGTAGGACGGTTCGAGGCTTGCTGACGTACAGGCGGAACCTGAAGAAACTGCCAGGTCTTTCAGTGCCATAATCAGCGACTCACCTTCAACGTAGTTGAAGCTGACGTTGAGAATGTTCGGCGCACCGTGTTCCAGGTCACCGTTCAGGTAAACTTCTTCGATATCTTTGATGCCGTTCCACAGACGATTACGCAGGCCGCGCAGACGTTCCATCTCGGTCGCCATCTCTTCTTTTGCGATGCGATAGGCTTCGCCCATACCGACGATCTGGTGAACAGGCAGAGTGCCGGAACGCATACCGCGCTCGTGACCGCCGCCGTGCATTTGAGCTTCAATGCGTACGCGTGGTTTACGACGCACATACAGCGCGCCAATACCTTTCGGGCCATAGATTTTGTGGCCGGAGAAAGACATCAGGTCAACTTTCAACTGGCTCAGGTCGATAGGCAGTTTGCCCACGCTCTGGGTTGCATCAACGTGATAGATAATGCCACGAGCACGGCACATTTCGCCGATAGCCGCGATATCCTGCACCACGCCGATTTCGTTATTCACGTGCATGATAGAAACGAGGATGGTGTCGTCACGCATCGCTGCTTCAAGTTCTTTCAGGTCGATAATACCGTTACGCTGCGGCGCCAGGTAGGTGACTTCGAAACCTTCGCGCTCCAGCTGACGGCAGGTGTCCAGTACCGCTTTGTGCTCGGTTTTGCTGGTGATGATGTGCTTGCCTTTTTTCTGATAAAAGTTGGCTGCACCTTTGATCGCCAGGTTGTCAGATTCGGTTGCACCAGAGGTAAAGACGATTTCACGCGGGTCAGCGCCGACCAGATCGGCAATCTGATTACGGGCGATATCTACGGCTTCTTCAGCCTGCCAGCCGAAACGGTGAGAACGGGAGGCCGGGTTACCAAAGGTTCCGTCCATCGTCATAAACTGCATCATTTTCTCGGCAACACGCGGGTCCACCGGCGTGGTTGCGGAGTAGTCGAGATAAATCGGTAATTTCATTGCTCTATAAACTCCGTACATCACTCAATGCAAGGAATCAGGCTACCGGCTGGATGTACGACCGTGTTTACGGAGCATGATACGCCCCGGCCTGATTCTGAATACTTTTTATCTTTTATGCGCGCAACTTAACGTCGATCGCGTCTTGTGTGCGGGTGCGTGGCGCGTCGTGAGTATGCTGACGACCAGACACATCCAACACTTCCTGGTTATTAACCAGTTCGCCTAAAGTAATGTTGTTGAGAAAACCGGTGAGACGGTCGCTCAAATCACGCCACAGCGCGTGGGTCAGGCATTTATCCCCGCCCTGGCAGCCGCCTTTACCCTGACAACGGGTAGCATCTACAGATTCGTCAACGGCGCTAATCACTTCGCCAACGGCGATGCTGCTGGCATCTTTGCCTAACAGATAACCACCGCCTGGTCCACGTACACTGGAAACCAGACCATTTTTACGCAGACGGGAAAACAGTTGTTCCAGATAAGAAAGGGAAATTCCCTGTCGTTCGGAAATATCAGCCAACGGTACCGGGCCTGCTTCGGAGTTGAGCGCAACGTCAAGCATTGCGGTCACGGCATAGCGCCCTTTAGATGTCAGTCTCATGTCTTACTTCACCTCAAACTCGCCCCTGCCCGGGGTTTTTATTGTAAAAGTGGGGGTATTGCATAGCAGGGTCAAGTCTGACATTCCCGAGTAATTTGGTCAACTATTTACTTGACTGATTTAGTCAGGTATTTAACTTTCAGTGCCCTTTTTTATCGTGGCGTTTGTACCTGTTGTCGGATGCGGCGTGAACGCCTTATCCGACCTGGGATTACGTACACTTCCAGGCCTGATAAGACGCGATAAGCGTCGCATCAGGCAACCACTGTTATTCGGCCTTGTTACCTTTGTTCTGCTGCTCAATAGAAGCCAGAATCCCGCGCAGGATATTCAATTCCTGGCTTTCCGGGCGCGCACGGGTAAACAGACGGCGCAATTTATTCATCACCTGCCCCGGATGGTTTTCACGGATAAAACCGGTTGCCAGCAGCGTTTGTTCGAGATGACCATAAAAACGCTCCAGATCATCGACCAGCGGATACGGCGTCTCTTCATGCTCGACCTGCTCGCCATTTTCCTGAGTTGCCAGCCAGGCCATGCGCACTTCATAGGCAATAACCTGAACCGCCATCGCCAGGTTCAGCGAGCTGTATTCTGGGTTAGCGGCAATCGCGACATGATAATGGCACTTCTGCAACTCTTCATTGGTCAGGCCGACACGTTCGCGACCAAAAACCAGCGCCACCGGGGTATTTGCCGCTTCAGCGACGCTTTTCAGACCGCATTCGCGCGGGTCGAGCATCGGCCACGGCAGCGTGCGGGAGCGTGCACTGGTGCCCACTACCAGACTACAACCAGCTAATGCTTCGTCGAGCGTATCGACGATGTGAGCGTTACCAATCACATCGCTGGCACCTGCCGCCAGGGCAATCGCCTGGGAGTCGGGTTTCACCAGTGGATTAACCAACCACAGATTGGTTAATCCCATTGTTTTCATGGCACGGGCAACAGACCCCATATTGCCGGTGTGTGACGTCTCCACCAGCACAATTCGAATATTTTGCAGCATTGTCTTTCTTCATCTAAAGATTATTCACGCATCTTATCATAAAACGAAGACAGATGCCGATCTCGCTGCTATACTCTGCGCCGTTTTCCCGTTCTTTAACATCCAGTGAGAGAGACCGATGCATCCGATGCAGAACATCGCCGTGCGCGCAGCGCGCAAGGCGGGTAATTTAATTGCCAAAAACTATGAAACCCCGGACGCTGTAGAAGCGAGCCAGAAAGGCAGTAACGATTTCGTGACCAACGTAGATAAAGCTGCCGAAGCGGTGATTATCGACACGATTCGTAAATCTTACCCACAGCACACCATCATCACCGAAGAAAGCGGTGAACTTGAAGGTACTGATCAGGATGTTCAATGGGTTATCGATCCACTGGATGGCACTACCAACTTTATCAAACGTCTGCCGCACTTCGCGGTATCTATCGCCGTTCGTATCAAAGGCCGCACCGAAGTTGCTGTGGTTTACGATCCTATGCGTAACGAACTGTTCACCGCGACTCGCGGTCAGGGCGCACAGCTGAACGGCTACCGTCTGCGCGGCAGCACCGCTCGCGATCTCGACGGTACTATTCTGGCGACCGGCTTCCCGTTCAAAGCAAAACAGTACGCCACCACCTACATCAACATCGTTGGCAAACTGTTCAACGAATGTGCTGACTTCCGTCGTACTGGTTCCGCGGCGCTGGATCTGGCTTACGTCGCTGCGGGTCGTGTTGACGGTTTCTTTGAAATCGGTCTGCGTCCGTGGGACTTCGCGGCAGGCGAGCTGCTGGTTCGTGAAGCGGGCGGTATCGTCAGCGACTTCATCGGTGGCCATAACTACATGCTGACCGGTAACATCGTTGCCGGTAACCCGCGCGTTGTTAAAGCCATGCTGGCGAACATGCGTGACGAGTTAAGCGACGCACTGAAGCGTTAATTTCTCTGGCGGGTGACGTTCCTCACCCGCCCTTGCCTTTCAGGCGCTATTCCGAAATACTTTCGCACCGCTTTACTTTCCTGCGCCACTCTCCCACCATCCTTTCCCGATTAATGGATTACAATGCAAGTCGTAAGGAAAGGTCATGGTTCTGCCAGCGAACAAACGCGTTCTTAAGATTCTGTTTATTCTTTTTATTGCTGCTTTCTGCGTTTATTTAGTGCCGCGCATCGCCATCAACTTCTTTTATTATCCCGACGACAAAATTTACGGTCCTGATCCATGGTCTGCTGAATCTGTTGAATTTACTGCTAAAGATGGCACACGGCTACAAGGCTGGTTTATCCCCTCTTCCACTGGTCCCGCCGAAAACGCTATTGCTACCGTAATTCATGCTCATGGCAATGCCGGGAATATGTCCGCCCACTGGCCGCTGGTCAGTTGGTTACCAGAACGTAATTTCAATGTTTTTATGTTTGATTATCGCGGGTTTGGTAAATCTAAAGGCACTCCATCACAAGCCGGATTACTGGACGATACGCAAAGTGCCATTAATGTGGTGCGCCATCGTAGCGATGTAAACCCCAAGCGGCTGGTGCTGTTCGGGCAGAGTATTGGCGGAGCGAATATTCTTGACGTTATTGGGTCAGGAGATCGCGAGGGCATACGTGCGGTGATCCTCGACTCCACATTTGCCTCTTATTCGACCATCGCCAACCAGATGATACCCGGCAGCGGCTACTTACTTGATGAGAGTTACAGCGGCGAAAATTACATCGCCAGCGTCAGCCCGATCCCGCTTTTACTGATTCACGGCAAAGCTGATCATGTTATTCCATGGCAGCATAGCGAGAAATTATTTGCCCTGGCGAAAGAGCCAAAACGCCTGATTTTGATCCCCGATGGCGAACATCTTGATGCCTTTTCCGATCGTCACGGAGACGTTTATCGCGAGCAGATGGTGGACTTTATCCTTAGCGCATTGAATCCACAGAATTAACCTTATGGTCGAAACCAGATAAAACAGCAAGAAATCACCTTATGGGATGGCATTAAACTGCCAGAAAGTGTTTATATCGATAAAAATTCTGTGATATTTGTCATCATTTCTGATTAATAGCATTCCATTCACCGTATCCCTAAGCAAACTTTAGCTATTCTTATAAATTATGCTTATGGGAGATCTACAGATGATACCTACACTTGCCCCACCATCTGTACTTTCAGCTCCCCAGCGCCGTTGCCAGGTATTGCTGACGCTGTTCCAGCCGGGGTTGAGCGCCACCACGGCAACTTTCAGCGAGATTAATGGTGTGGATGATGAAATGGTGGGTCGCGATATCAGCGAAACAGGACGGGAGATCCAGCGCTATCATCAACTCACCATTACAACTGGATATGACGGGAGCTACCGGATTGAAGGCACAATACTTAATCAACGCTTATGTTTATTTCATTGGCTACGACGCGCTTTTCGTCTTTGTCCGTCATTTATCAGCAGCCATTTTACGCCCGCGTTAAAGGGGGAGCTAAAGCGTCGGGGGATTGCTCGTAATTTTTATGACGACACCAATCTACTGGCGTTAGTTAATCTCTGCTCGCGAAGGCTGCAAAAACGCTTTGACGCGCGTGATGTTCATTTCCTGTGTTTGTATCTGCAATATTGCTTATTGCAACACCATGCCGGAATCTCGCCTCTGTTTAACCCGCTGCAACGTCACTGGTTGGAATCTTGCATTGAATTTCAGGTTGCACAGGAAATTGGCCGCCACTGGCAACGGCGGGCGCGTCAACCTGTCCCCCCTGATGAGCCGCTATTTATGGCATTACTTTTTTCCATGTTGCGGGTTCCCGATCCACTGCGAGACACCCATCAGCATGGCAAACAGTTGCGCCTGTCAATTAACCGTCTGGTACAGCATTTTCGGCAGTTGAGTAATGTCCGTTTCTATGATGAACAGGGGTTGTGCTACCAGCTTTATACTCACCTCGCCCAGGCGTTAAACCGCTGTTTGTTTTCTATCGGCATTGATAACACTTTACCGGAAGAGTTCCGTCGACTTTATCCACGGCTCGTGCACACCACCCGCGAAGCGCTGGTCGGGTTTGAAAATGAGTACAACGTCAGTCTTTCCGATGAAGAAAGTTGTCTGGTGGCAGTGATTTTCGGTGCATGGCTGATGCAGGCAAATGAAATTCACGAAAAACAGATTATTTTGCTGACGGGCAATGACAGCGAACGAGAAGCAAATATTGAGCTGCAATTGCGTGAACTAACGATACTGCCGCTCAATATTAAACACATGTCTGTGAAGACATTTTTGCAGATTGGCGCGCCGCGCAACACCGCGCTTATTATTGCGCCTTATACCATGCCGCTACCGCTTTTTTCACCACCGCTGATTTATACGGATCTGACCCTGACGGCACATCAACAGGAACAGATCCGCAAAATACTTGAATCAACATGAGGGAACGACTTTCGGGCGCAAAAACATTGCCGGAAACGCCACCAATGCCATCACCCAGAACACGCCATGCCCCAGATATTGATACAGGAAACCGGCGAAGACGGTCATGATGGCGATACTGCCGCCCATAGCGACGGCAGAATAAACTGCCTGCAAGCGGATAACCTCACTTCCCTGACGAGCGGCAATGTAGCGCATGGCCGCCAGGTGGCACACGGTGAAGGTGCCGCAATGCAAAATTTGCACCATAATCAACCACGGTAGCTCAGTGGTTGCCCCCATAATTCCCCAACGCAATACCCCACATACTGCCGAGATCAGCAACATATCACGGGCGCTACAACGGCGGAAAAGTTTATTACTCAGCGCAAAGATAATGACTTCTGCCACCACGCCCAGCGACCACAAATAGCCCACCGCCGAGGCCGAGTAGCCAGCTGCCTGCCAGTAAATAGCGCTAAAACCGTAATAGGCCGCATGCGCCCCCTGCAATAAACAAACGCAGGCCAGAAAACGCCAGTTCTGGCGGACCAGCGCCAACCACGCTGGCCACCCCGTGCTCTCCTGCTGACGGCTTGCCCCTTGTGGCTGAATCGTCGGACGGATAAGAAAGCCGAGCAGCATGGATGCCACGCCCAACGTCAACAGCGCGAGGATCACCCGATAATCAAACATAGTGACCAGTTTGCCCGTCAGCGCCGAGCCAATGACAAAAGCCACCGAGCCCCAAAGTCGCACTTTGCCATAATCAAGCGGGAACTGCTTTTGCCACGTATTCGCCAGTGCATCGGTCAACGGTACCAGCGGTGAGAAAAAGAGGTTAAAACCAACCATCACCACCATCAACCACGCCACATGCGCACCCGCCCAGAAGGCGATGGCAAAGAGTAGCGTCAGCAACGCCAGCACACGCAGCGCAGAAATCAGGCGAGAAGGATCGCTGACGCGAGGCGCAATTATCAAACTACCGAGAAAACGGGCAACCAGCCCGGCCCCCAACAACAGGCCGATGGTTTCTGGCGTTAAGCCAATCCCCTTAAGCCAGACGCTCCAGAAAGGTAGAAAAATACCGTAGCTAAAAAAGTATGTGAAATAACCGAGCGCCAACCAGCGCGTGGATTGCAAAACCATGAGTCCCTCCCGTCAGGAGGCGTTAGTCTGGAGTTAATCGAATGTTGGTGCAAGTTGAAAAATAAGAATATTCGAGTCCGCTTCCCGCCAATTGTCATGCATATCAGGAAATGACAAAAAGATGCGACCTGCGACGCATCTTGCAAAAATAATGCGTAATTATGCCGTTACGCTTGCCAAACGTTCCTGCACAATGGCGATGAAATCACGTAACGCCGGTTTCATCCCCCCTTTCTTCCACGCCATCAGTAAAGCAATGGAAGGCACATTTCCGGCAATGGGCCGAAAAACAACCTGCCCGGTATTAAAATTATTCATATAACCGGGTATCAAAGTGACGCCCAGCCCCATCCCCACCAGATTCATGGTCACCAGAATATTAGTTGCCACCTGTACAATATTTGGCTGGCTGTTTTCTTGCGCAAACCAGGTTTTAACAATCGGTGCAAGCGAGCCGGAATACGCCGGATCGGTACTGACGAAATTAACGCCATTAAGCTGCGCGGCGGTGATCTCTTTTTCTTGTGCTAAAGGATGATCAACCGGCAACACCACCACTAATGGTTCGTCAAAAAGTTCCAGATAATCAATCTCCGGGCTATAGACAGGATGCCGCATTAAGCCGACGTCCAGTTCACCACGGCGAATTTTTTCTTCCTGTTCCGTGGTAATTAAACTCACCAACTCGATCAAGGTTTCTGGCTGCTTCAGTCGGAACATGGGCAATACTTTTGGCAGTAAATTCACTTCCGCCGATGGCACAAAACCGATGGTTAAATGCTTATCTTCCTGAACAATTTTCCGCGCCCGTTGTTTGGCATTTTCCGCTTGTTCGAGAATTGCCTGCGCGTCCTGGAGAAAACATTCTCCCGCCGCCGTCAACGCGACTTTGCGCTTATCCCTCACCAGTAACGGAACACCGACACAGTTTTCGAGATCGCGGATCTGGCTGCTTAACGAAGGTTGTGAGGTATGCAGTTTTTCCGCCGCACGAGTGAAGTTCAGCGCCTGAGCTACTGCGACGAAATAGCGTAAATGCCGTAGTTCCATCACCTTCCCCTTGTTATCGAAAAAACGTCTCAGTTGGTAGAAATTAACTATTTCACATATAAGCAACCAACCAGCAACATCCTTATGGCACAAAAATAGAAGGTCAATACATCTTATCTTTCAGGATTAAAAAATATGACCACCCCCTCAGATTTGAACATTTACCAACTGATTGACACCCAAAACGGTCGGGTCACTCCGCGTATTTATACCGACCCGGATATTTACCAACTGGAGCTTGAACGTATTTTCGGCCGTTGCTGGTTATTTCTCGCCCACGAAAGCCAGATCCCAAAACCCGGTGATTTCTTTAACACCTACATGGGGGAAGATGCGGTTGTCGTGGTGCGCCAGAAAGACGGCAGCATTAAGGCGTTTCTCAACCAGTGCCGCCACCGGGCCATGCGCGTGAGCTATGCCGATTGCGGCAATACTCGCGCCTTCACTTGCCCATATCACGGCTGGTCTTACGGCATTAATGGCGAGTTAATCGACGTACCGCTGGAACCTCGCGCCTACCCGCAAGGTCTGTGTAAATCCCACTGGGGATTAAACGAAGTTCCCTGCGTAGAAAGTTATAAAGGGTTGATTTTTGGCAACTGGGACACCACTGCACCGGGCCTGCGTGATTACCTTGGTGACATTGCCTGGTATCTGGATGGCATGCTGGATCGTCGCGAAGGCGGCACCGAAATTGTCGGCGGTGTACAGAAATGGGTTATCAACTGCAACTGGAAATTCCCGGCGGAGCAATTCGCCAGCGACCAATATCATGCTCTGTTCAGCCACGCTTCTGCCGTTCAGGTATTAGGAGCAAAAGATGATGGCAGTGATAAACGCCTCGGCGATGGGCAAACCGCTCGCCCGGTATGGGAAACCGCTAAAGATGCCCTGCAATTTGGTCAGGACGGTCACGGCAGCGGTTTCTTCTTTACTGAAAAACCGGATGCTAATGTCTGGGTTGATGGCGCAGTTTCCAGCTATTACCGCGAAACCTACGCCGAGGCGGAACAACGTTTAGGTGAAGTTCGCGCCCTGCGCCTGGCTGGTCATAACAACATCTTCCCGACACTTTCCTGGCTCAACGGCACTGCCACGCTCCGCGTCTGGCATCCGCGCGGCCCCGACCAGGTAGAAGTGTGGGCGTTCTGTATCACCGACAAAGCCGCCTCCGATGAAGTTAAAGCCGCTTTTGAAAACAGTGCCACCCGCGCTTTTGGTCCGGCTGGTTTTCTCGAGCAGGATGACTCCGAAAACTGGTGTGAAATCCAGAAACTGCTGAAAGGCCACCGCGCTCGCAACAGCAAACTGTGTCTGGAAATGGGGCTCGGTCAGGAAAAACGTCGCGACGACGGCATTCCTGGCATTACTAACTATATCTTCTCAGAAACGGCCGCCCGTGGAATGTACCAACGCTGGGCCGATCTCCTGAGTAGCGAAAGCTGGCAGGACGTGCTCGATAAAACCGCCGCTTACCAGCAGGAGGTGATGAAATGAGTGCCTTAGTTTCGCTGGAGTTACATCACCGTATTAGTCAGTTTCTCTTTCACGAAGCCAGCTTACTGGATGACTGGAAATTTCGTGACTGGCTTGCGCAGCTCGACGAAGAGATTCGTTACACCATGCGCACCACAGTTAACGCGCAAACACGCGACCGCCGCAAAGGCGTTCAGCCGCCGACAACCTGGATTTTTAATGACACCAAAGACCAGTTGGAGCGGCGAATCGCGCGACTGGAAACGGGCATGGCCTGGGCGGAAGAACCGCCGTCACGCACCCGCCACTTAATCAGCAACTGCCAGATAAGCGAAACCGACATCCCAAACGTATTCGCCGTGCGGGTGAATTATTTGCTCTACCGGGCACAAAAAGAGCGCGATGAAACGTTCTATGTTGGAACGCGTTTCGACAAAGTTCGCCGTCTGGAAGACGGGAACTGGCGCTTACTGGAACGGGATATCGTCCTGGATCAAGCGGTCATCTCCTCCCATAACCTGAGTGTACTGTTCTGATGAATCGAATTTATGCGTGTCCCGTTGCGGATGTGCCGGAGGGTGAGGCTCTCCGGATCGATACCTCGCCCGTCATCGCCCTGTTCAACGTCGGCGGCGAGTTTTATGCCATTAACGATCGTTGCAGTCATGGTAATGCGTCGATGTCAGAAGGGTATCTGGAAGACGACGCAACGGTGGAATGCCCACTGCACGCCGCCAGTTTTTGCCTGAAAACGGGCAAAGCATTATGTCTGCCCGCCACCGATCCGCTAACCACTTATCCAGTACACGTTGAAGGTGGTGACATCTTCATCGACTTACCGGAGGCGCAGCCATGAGCGATCTGCATAACGAATCCATTTTTATTACCGGCGGAGGCTCGGGATTAGGCCTGGCGCTGGTCGAGCGATTTATCGAAGAAGGCGCACAGGTTGCCACGCTGGAACTGTCGGCGGCGAAAGTCGCCAGTCTGCGTCAGCGATTTGGTGAACATATTCTGGCGGTGGAAGGCAACGTAACCTGTTATGCCGATTATCAACGCGCGGTCGATCAGATCCTGACCCGTTCCGGCAAGCTGGATTGTTTTATCGGCAATGCGGGCATCTGGGATCACAATGCCTCGCTGGTTAATACTCCCGCAGAGACGCTCGAAACCGGCTTCCATGAACTGTTTAACGTCAACGTACTCGGTTATCTGCTGGGCGCAAAAGCCTGCACTCCGGCGTTAATCGCCAGTGAAGGCAGCATGATTTTCACACTGTCAAATGCCGCCTGGTACCCCGGCGGCGGTGGCCCGCTGTACACCGCCAGTAAACATGCCGCAACCGGGCTTATTCGCCAACTGGCTTATGAACTGGCACCGAAAGTACGGGTGAATGGCGTCGGCCCGTGCGGTATGGCCAGCGATCTGCGCGGCCCACAGGCGCTCGGGCAAAGTGAAACCTCGATAATGCAGTCTCTGACGCCGGAGAAAATTGCCGCCATTTTACCGCTGCAATTTTTCCCGC
Source organism: Escherichia sp. E4742 (assembly GCF_005843885.1). Lineage (NCBI taxonomy): Bacteria > Pseudomonadati > Pseudomonadota > Gammaproteobacteria > Enterobacterales > Enterobacteriaceae > Escherichia > Escherichia sp. E4742. Next base: position 565,230 of record NZ_CP040443.1, read on the forward strand.
AACCGATGGATTTTACCGGCCCGTACGTGATGCTGGCATCGCGGCGCAATAATCGCGCATTAAGTGGGGTGATGATCAACGCCGATGCCGGTTTAGCCATTCGCGGAATTCGCCACGTAGCGGCTGGGCTGGATCTTTAAGGACGTGCCATGAAAGAAAAAACAATCATTATTGTCGGCGGCGGGCAAGCGGCAGCTATGGCCGCCGCCTCGCTACGCCAGCAAGGATTCTCAGGTGAGCTGCGCCTGTTTTCCGATGAGCAACATCTTCCTTATGAACGACCACCGCTCTCGAAAACCATGTTACTGGAGGATTCCCCGCAGTTGCAGCCCGTGTTACCCGCTATCTGGTGGGAGGAAAACAACGTTCATCTGCATTCTGGCGTAACCATCAAAACATTGGGACGCGACACACGGCAGTTAGTGTTAGCCAACGGCGAAAGTTGGCACTGGGATCAGCTTTTTATAGCAACGGGCGCGGCAGCCCGACCACTGCCGTTACTTGATGCACTGGGAGAACGCTGCTTTACCCTGCGCCATGCCGGTGATGCCGCCAGACTACGGGAAGCACTACAAGCTGAACGGTCAGTAGTGATTGTCGGTGCCGGAACTATTGGTCTGGAACTGGCTGCCAGCGCCACGCAGCGCGGATGTAAGGTGACAGTGATTGAACTGGCAGCAACCGTCATGGGCCGCAATGCGCCACCACCCGTGCAACGCTATCTTTTGCAGCGCCATCAGCAGGCTGGTGTGCGCGTCTTGCTCAACAATGCCATTGAGCATGTGGTCAATGGTGAGAAAGTAGAGCTGACGCTGCTAAACGGCGAAACGCTTCAGGCCGATGTGGTGATTTACGGTATTGGTATCAGCGCCAACGACCAACTGGCACGCGAGGCCGACCTTGATACTGCCAATGGTATTGTCATTGACGAGGCTTGCCGCACCTGCGATCCCGCGATCTTTGCCGGTGGCGATGTGGCAATCACTCGTCTGGATAATGGTCTGCTGCACCGCTGCGAAAGCTGGGAAAACGCCAATAACCAGGCGCAAATTGCCGCAGCCGCAATGTTGGGGCTACCGCTTCCGCTACTGCCGCCGCCGTGGTTCTGGAGCGATCAGTACAGTGATAACTTACAGTTTATTGGCAATATGCGTGGCGATGACTGGATTTGTCGTGGCAACCCGGAAGCCCAGAAAGCGATTTGGTTTAATCTGCAAAGCGGTGTGCTTATCGGCGCGGTAACGCTGAATCAGGGGCGTGAGATTCGCCCAATCCGCAAATGGATCCAGAGCGGTAAAACGTTTGATGCGAAACGGCTGACAGATGAGAACATCGCGCTTAAATCACTGTAACCAGGATAATTAGCGAATATCTCAACGCCTGGGGCGTGGCGAGGTGCAAGAGTGTGTATTACGTTTAAATCACATTATCTTGCAAAGGGATTGGTTATGAACTCACTACGTTATTTTGATTTTGGTGCTGCCCGCCCCGTTTTGTTATTAATTGCCCGTATCGCTGTCATCTTAATTTTCATTATTTTTGGTTTTCCCAAAATGATGGGCTTTGACGGAACGGTACAATATATGGCCTCGCTGGGCGCACCGATGCCGATGCTGGCGGCAGTTATTACGGTGATTATGGAAGTACCCGCCGCGATATTAATCATACTTGGCTTTTTCACCCGTCCGCTGGCGGTGCTGTTTATTTTCTACACGCTGGGAACTGCGGTGATTGGTCATCATTACTGGGATATGACTGGCGATGCGGTTGGGCCAAATATGATTAATTTCTGGAAGAATATCAGCATTGCTGGCGCATTCCTGCTGCTGGCAATTACCGGGCCGGGGGCAATTTCTCTCGATCGGCGTTAGGAAAGATGCCGGATGCGGCGTGAACGCCTTATCCTGCCGACCGTTCCGGCACCGATTGTAGGCCTGATAAGACGCGGCAAGCGTCGCATCAGGCATCGTGCGCCGAGTGTCGGATGCGGCGTGAACGCCTTATCCGCCTACCGTTCCAACACCGATTGTAGGCCTGATAAGACGCGATAAGCGTCGCATCAGGCAGGGTGCACCGAGTGCTACAAAATCGAAATTACCCGCATCCGGCATTTTATAAATTACAGCCACTCTACCCGCAACGACATCTCTGAAGTTGTTGATTCCCCCGGCGCAAGCGCAATGAGGTCACCACCTTCCGGGCGATGATGGTCATCCGGCGCATGGCTCATCGGCTCCAGACAGAAGAAATCAAACGCATATCCTTTATCAAACGCGGGATCGGAGACAAAGATGAAATAGCACGGCGCAGGCGGCGTCGTTTCCATGATAATGGCGTAACCCTCCTGCGGCTGCTCAATGCGTGCCTGACCATTCCATCCGGCAAAACCATTGTTCACCCACTGGCGCGGCAACGGCGCGAGCTGGTTGAAATCCAGTTCCTGCGGTAGCTGCTCGCAAAACTCACCCGCCAGCCACTGCTCCCGCTCCAGCCAGTAACCGCTCGCCTGTGCCTGAATCCGCGTTTGCGGCGACAACGGAAAATAAGGATGCCAGCCGGTACCAAATGGCAGCGTCTCTGCCCCTTGATTGGTGACAGAGAGCGTGACCGTCAGCGTATCCGCCGTCAAATGAAACGCCTGACTCGCCCGATAGTGATAAACCCCCGTGCGATGTTCATACACCAGACACAAGCTATCATCGCTGCGCGAGACACATTGCCACTCGCCCAACCAGCCATCGCCGTGCAGATAGTGCGCATCCCACTCAACATTCGGTTGCAGTTGATGCTCACGCCCCTGCCAGACAAAACGGTTACCGCTCACCCTGTTTGCAAACGGCACCAGCGGAAAACAGGAGGCATCGGTTGCCACACTGCTTTTTTTACCAGGACGTAGCAGCGGCGTCGTATCACGCCAGAAGCCTTCGATTACGCCGCCCTGGTCAGAAACGTCCAGCTTTAGCGGCCCGTGAGATAAGGTATAGATGGTCATCCGCTAACTCCTTAATCCGGGAAATTAATCACAACTTTCCCGCATTTGCCGCTCGCCATCAGCGCATAGGCATCTCCAGCCTGTTCCAGCGAGAAACGATGGGTAATGGCGTTACGCGGCCACAGTTTCCAGTCAGTCAAATCGTGGGCGCATTTTTCCATATGGAACAAACTGGTCACCCAGGAGCCAATAATCCGCCGTTGATGGTGCATCAGATCGGCGCTGACCTCGAATTCCACTTTTCCGGTTTCACCAATGTAAACCACCCGTCCCCAGTCAGCAGTGGATTGCAGTGCCAGCAAGCGACCTGCGGCATTACCGGAACAATCGAGCGCAACATCCGCGCCACCGTGGGTAAGTTCAGCAATTATCTGCGGCAGACCTTCGGTCGTCGCTAAATAACCGTGATCCATCACCCCTAACTGTTTCGCCATCGTCAGACGTTCCGGCAACATATCAACGCCGATGATCCGTTTTGCACCGCGACCTTTCGCCAGCATCATCGCCATCATCCCGACCGGTCCCAGACCGACCACCAGCACGTTATCGCTGCCAGAAACTTCGCCGCGCAAAACCCCTTCATAGGCCGTGCCAACGCCGCAACTGATAAACGCACCATCTTCGTAACTCAGTGCATCCGGCAGGAGGATCAGATCTTTTTCTTCCGCCAGCAGATATTCGGCATGACCGCCGTCACGCTGCCAGCCGTAAGCCGCTTTTCCTTTGCCAGTACAAGAGATAGGAAAGCCGCGGCGGCAGTTCGGGCAAAAACCACAGCCAGAAATGTGATACACCAGCACGCGGTCACCCTCTTTAAAATGGCGACAGCCTTGCCCCATCGCCACAATTTGCCCGCACGGTTCATGACCGTTGATAAAGCCCTGGTATAACGGTTTATCGGGCGCCGCCGCCGTGGCGCGGTGTTGATGGTAGATATAGTGGACATCGCTTCCGCATATCCCGGAGGATTTCATTTTGATCAGTACCTGGTTAATCCCCGGCGTCGGCACCGCAACTTCCCGCAGATCGACGGTCGAATTTCCTGGTAAATAAGCTGCCAGCATCGTTTTCATAAATCCCTCATTAACAATACGATTAATTTTCATCCCTGCCGCACCCGCGCCAGGGGCGTTAAGGTTTAGCGTTTCGCTTTACTGCTTCGCTGGGTCAGCAAGATATTCGCCAGGACTGCCACCACGATGATGACGCCGCGTACCACCTGCTGGAAAAAGGAGTTAATCCCGAGCAATACCAGACCGTTACCGATTAGCGTAATCACCAGCACACCAAGCAATGTACCGAACAGGGAACCGCGACCGCCGGAAAGTGCCGTACCGCCGACCACGACCGCGGCGATGACGTCAAACTCCAGACCGTTTGCCGCACCTGCGTTACCAGAACCGAGGCGCGCCGCCAACAAAATGCCGGTCACCGCCGCTAATAATCCCGAAAGGGTAAAGATAAGAATGCGCACCCGACGAACGTTGATGCCGCACAACTGCGCCGCCGTAGCATTACCGCCAACGGCAAAAACCGAGCGCCCGAAGGCGGTTTTGCGGCTGATGAACACAAACAGCGCAAACAACACCATCATGATCAGCGCGGATACCGGCACCCCGAGAAATTGTCCACCCAGCCACTCCAGTACCTCGTTTTCGTCAATCGGCACTGGCAGGGCGTTAGTCATAAACAGCCCCATTCCGCGCAGGGCGCTCCACAGCCCCAGCGTGGCAACGAAACTTGGTACGTTAAACACACCGCGCAGCACCCCAGCCAGCGTTCCCATCAGCGCGCCTAACAGCAACACCAGCAGACAAGCAATCGCCAGCGGAACTTCAAATTGCAGCAAAAATGCCAGGCACACCGAGACAAAAGCCACCATCGGCCCAACGCTGACATCAATTTCCCCGGAGATAATAATCAGCGTCATCGCCCAGGCGGCGATCCCAATGGTGGCGGCATCGCGCAGCACGTTCATTTGGTTATTCAATGAGATAAAGCCAGGCGCGTTCAGGGAGAAGACCAGATACAAAATGGCAATCACCACCAGCAAACCGATCTCATTAATATGGCGACTGACAAATTGTTTGAGCGAGACGCTCTTGCCCTGCGGCAATGGTAATGACGAAGCAGACATCTTCAGGTTCCTCGGTAAAATTCATCAGTGCACAGACAGAATGGCGGACATCAGCTCATCCACATTGACCGGAGAGTGAAATTCCTGCGAGAACGTACCGTGCTGTAACAACAGAATGCGGTCGCACACCAACGGTAACTCCTCCACTTCACTGGAGATAAACACCACGCTTTTTCCTTCGGCAGCCAGCTCGCGGACAATACGGTAAATCTGCTGTTTGGCTTCGATATCGACGCCACGCGTTGGCTCGTCGAGCAACAAAATCTGGCTGGCGGCATAGACCCAACGACCGATCACCACTTTTTGCTGATTACCGCCAGAAAGCGTGCCGATGTGTGTTTCACTACTGGCGGCCTTGACCGTCATCCGCTGCATCACCTCTTCGGTCAGGCGGCGGATGGTGGACCATTGCAGCACACCGTTGGCGCTGATTTTTTGCCGATTGGTCAGCACTGTATTTTCGTCAACGCCCAGCCAGGGAATGATCCCCGCTTCTTTGCGGTTTTCTGGCGTATAGCCAATGCCGCGTTTCAGCATGTCGCCGTAATCAGGGCGCGTGATTTTCTCGCCGTTGATAACAATTTCGCCCTGTTCATACGCTTCCAGCCCAACTATCGCTTTCAGCAATTCACTGCGCCCTGCCCCCAGCAGGCCAGCAATGCCGAGCACTTCGCCACGACGCAGGGAAAAACTGATCTCCGTAAGTTTTGGTCTGTGGCGTAACGCGCGAACTTCCAGTACGGTCTGGTCCGCAATCTCCTGAGCTGCAACCGGCGCAATATCAACGTGATCGCGCCCGAGCATCAACGACACAATATGGCGAGTTGAGGTGTTTTCGAGCATCACATCGCCCGCCACCTGCCCGTCGCGCATGACGGTGGCACAAGAGGCGATACGGCGGATTTCTTCCATCCGGTGGCTGACATAAATCACCGCCACGCCCAGTGCCGACATTTTTTTCACAGCACTGATCACCAGTTCAACTTCCGCACTGGCAAGCGAGCTGGTGGGTTCATCAAGGATGACCACGCGCGGCTCGCCCTTCATCACCCGCGCAATTTCCACCAGTTGCTTTTGCGCCGGGCTTAGTGTTGAAACAAGTTGTTCAGGGCTAACGTCAACGCCCAGCGCCTGTAAGCAACGTTGGGCATCCTGCGCCATTTGCGGGTAATCAATCATGCCGTTGCGGCGGGGCCATTGACCAAGGCAGAGGTTTTCTGCCACCGTCAGCCCTTCCACCAGACTTAACTCCTGATAAACCGCGCGTACTCCCAGTTCAGCGGCACGGCGAGTCAGCGTAGCTTCGTCGCCTTCCAGTCGCGTCTCGCCAATCCAGATATCACCGCTATCCGGACGTTCGCTACCGGTAAGCATTCGAATGAGGGTCGATTTTCCCGCACCGTTTTTGCCTAACAGCGCGCGAACTTCGCCTTTATTGAGCGTGAAGTTAACGTTATCCAGCGCAACGACGCCGGGGTAACGCTTATTTCCTGCCACCACTTTTGCTACCGGGACTGCCTCTGTTGCCGTGAACATAGGGACCTCTGCGAATCAGCTATTAGGGCAGACCATCAACGTGCGTTGCCAGCCACTGTTTACCGTCTTCAGTTTTGGTATAGAGATCGATTGGCACCTGAATCACTTTTTCACCGTCGGCTTGTTTATTGATAACCTTCAATGTTTGCGCGAAAACAGCATTGCCCATTTTCTTACCGGAAATATCCACTACCGCTTTCAGCACCTGATTGTTTTCCAGCTCCTGAGCAATTTCAGTGGTCATGTCCGAACCGAAAACGGCAATTTTTCCGGCCTGATTTTGATTGCGCACCGCTTTTACCGCACCGAGTGTCGCTCCGCCCGATTCCCCCATAATGGCGTTGAGATCTGGCGTGGAGATAATCAGTTTTTCACCGACAGAAATCGCTTTATCTAAAACAGTCCCTTCCTGATTAGCGACAATTTGCGCGCCGGGAACGCGGGCTTTTAATACTTCTTCAAACCCTTTACGTCGTTGCACACAAACTTCAAAGGCTTCGCAATTGATAACGGCAATTTTCGGCTGGTCAATTTTGTTGGCAATAAAATAATCGGCGGCAGCGTTACCCAGTTTTTTACCAAATTCCAGCGGATCGCCCACCAAATACGCCGAGACATATTTATCGACACCCTTTTGATTAATACAGGTGTTGTAGCAAATCACCGGAATACCCGCCTCACTGGCGCGACGAACGGTACGGCTACTGCCATTTTCAGAAACAGCTGACAAAATAATGGCATCGACATTACGCGCCACGAGGGTATCTACAAAAGTACTTTCTTTTGAAATATCGCCCTGAGCGTTGGTTTCTATTAACTGTACCTGTACTGAGGAATCTTTTGCCGCATCCTGAACACCCTGACGCACACCAGCGTAATATCCCTGAGTATCAAGGTATATTGCGCCAATGGTCATTTCTTTATCCGCAGCGTTGGCAAATAGTGCGCTACCTAATAGCGTAGCCATTAATAATAGATTACGGGTTGTTCTCATTTTTTTAGGCATAGTGCCTCCTGTAGGGTTTTTATTTACAACGGCTTATTTTAATTATTTGAGCGTGAGCGGCAGCGCGTGCCGCTCAAATATTACAGTTAATAGGGTTTAGTGAACGCGGTTAAAAATAAAAGGCATCACGGTGGTGAATAATGCCGCTTTAGGCCAGGCTGGATTAATCGCCGTCAATTCAGCGCGAGCAGATTCATAGTGCGCAATCTCCCCTAATCCCGCTGCCGCCAGCATCGCCACCATTAGGCATTTTTCTTTATGCTGCTGTTGTAAATCGCCATACAGCGACAACAAGTCAGGTTGCGAGACGGCAAAGAAATCCGCTTCGATACTGGTTTTCGCCATCTCTTGCGCCCACTGTTTCATTTCACTAAACAGTTGCTGTGCGGTTTGCTGTTCGCCCAGCAGTCGCAGCGCCATTCCTTGCCAGAAGAGATAATCAACCGGCTGATCGTTGTAATAACTGTGGATGTTAATGGTACGATCGCCGGTCGCCGCCAGACGTAAACAACGCGTCGCTTCAGTTTCATCGCCCAGGGCTTTGGCGCATATCGCCTGCCAGAACCAGATGTCGTTGTCAGTTTGCCCCGGTAAACGGCCTTCGCTTAAATTCTCCGGATAATGCAGCGCGGCATGAAGCAGTTCGCTGGCCTGCTGCGGCTGTCTGGCATCAAGATGCTGCCAGGCGCGTAACAATTGGTTAAGGATAAACTGACTGGTGACCTTCCCTTCCCCGCCTTCCCACGGGTGGAATTTGCGCGTAGCGAGAATGTCCGCCGCTTTGTCGGCCTGACCTGTGAGATGCCACAAATTGAGCAGTTCTGCGGTCATGTCGTCGCGTTTCAGAGCAATTTCCAGATTATTTTCCAGACGCGCCAGTCGTTTCTCCGGTGTGGCTCCGCTTAACTTATCCAGCAAATCCCGTTCGAAAAGCAGACGTGCATCCTGCGGCGCAAGCTGATAAGCACTATCAAGATAACGGGCGGCCAGCTCATAATCGTGTTGCTTATTCCACGCATGGATCGCTAACCCGCGCCAGCCGTCGGCAAACTCCGGCGACATCTCTACGCAACGTTGCCATAAGGCTATTGCTTTGCCGTAGCGGCGCTTGTTGTAGTAGAAACAGGCCAGTAAATGCCGGGCAAACCAGCACTCTTCGATACTCTCCAGCGCCGCCACTTCTTCCAGCGTATTCGGGAAACGGACAAACTGCGGAAAGACATCAATGGCTTTCGCAATCAATTCGCCGCGTTCAGCTTTCGGCAACAAACTGGCTTGCAGGTAAAGTGACAGCGTGCGCTGGCAGTCCAGTGCGTTCAGCATCTCTGCCGCCAGAGCGGGCATGCCCCAGTTAATTAACTGCCCGGCGGTCATCAGGGCGTTAACGTCGCGTCCCTGACACAGGCCTCGCCATTGTGCGAATGCAGATTCGCTACGACCATCGAACCAGTTCAGCCACCATAGAGTGGCGTTCAGCGGATAATCACGCAGCAGTTTCTCGCGCTGCAAACGCGCATTGTCCTGACGACCACTTAACACCAGCAGCAGGTTATGCAGGCAAAGCACTTCCTGATTGGTTGGGCAGGCGCGAAGACTTTGTTGGCAAAAATCCAGACCAGCGTCGAAGTTACCATTACGCGCCGCCAGCCGTGCCAGACCGTAATAGCCCCCCGCTTTACTGTTGCCGCTCCAGACCGCTCGCCAGAAATCCTCTTCGGCGTGTTGATATTGTCCCTGACGTTCGTAAGCACTGGCGCGAATCAAACTTGCCTGTCCGCACTGCGGGTTTTTGTTCAGCGCATGTGCGCGTTTCAGCGCCTGACTGGCATACGCCACCGCTTGCGGGAAATTTGCGCGGTTATATTCCAGCATCGCCAGCGCCAGGTTGCAGCGATAATCCAGCGGGTCCAGCGCCACGCCGCGCAGGTAGTAATCGAACGGTGAACGGCTGGCGTGATGGTATTGCTCCAGATGCTGACCGATAAACCAGGCTTCATCTGTACTGGTAATGTCTTGCGCTGCCAGTGGCGCTTTGGCGACGTCCGGCAGCGGTAACTCTTGTGGCTGATGTTCCTGATAACTCAGCACAATATTGCCATCCGCATCGGAAAGTTCGATAGTCAGTCTGCCCGGATCGATACCGTGCAACACGCCCTGGATGGCGGTCGCTGGCGTCAGGGCCACGGCATCATCGAGCAACGCGTTGCATTTGCCGATTTCACGGATCGCCAGGCGATATCCACTCAACGGGGAGATGGCATACAGTCCCCACTCAATCCCCCGCTCACTACGCTGTAATTTAATCACCGCATCGCGGGAGGCGTTTTGCACCATGCCCAGAGAATGATAAGGCAGGAAATACTGCTCGAAACGCTTCTCTTCGTAAGCATCAAGCCAGGTAAAATCGGGTTGGTTATCGGCAAAAATGCCGGTCATCAGCTCGATATACGGGCCGTTATTGTCGGTCAGACTCTTATCCCACGCCTGGCCAAATTCACTGTGCCCCCAGCTCCACTGTTTTTTACCTGGCGCAATATGGTGGTTGGCAACGTGCAGCAAACCGCCATCTTCATCGTGACACCACGCGCCAACAAAATCGTACTGCGATTTTTCGGCCATATATGAGGTAGGAACAGGCACATTTTTATAGCGAGAAATGTCCACTCCGGCGGAGTAGTCCACTTTATAGTAAGTGCCGGTAGCGATAGGGAAAGCTGAAACAGCCCGTTTGCCGTGATCAAACACCGCAGTCACATCCGGCGGGAAAACGCTCTGATGCCCTTCACCACCTTTCACTGCCGGGTTGGCCCACCACAAGAAATGACGCGGCGTGGCGTTGCCGTTATAGACGCGGCTGGCGATTTCCAGCGCCGCCCGGTCAGGGCGCAGGGTGAAACCAGTCATCACTTGTAAACCGTGCATCGGCTCCGTTTCGCCGACCCACACCGTCTGTGCGCCGTCGTCATGGGCTTCGATGGTGAAATCAACGGGCATAAAGGTGGTCGGGCGATGGTGTTGTGGCCAGTTAAACTCAATCCCGCCCGAAATCCACGGCCCCAGCAGCCCCACCAGCGCAGGTTTAATGACTTCATTGTGATAGACAAAATCGCGCTGTTTCACTTTATCCCATGCGCGATGCACGCGACCGCCCAGCTCCGGCAGGATCATCACTTTGATGTAGTCGTTTTCCAGCCACACCGCCTGCCAGGATTTCAGGGTTTTCTGCTCACTCAGCGTATCGGTCACGCCATAGGGATAAACCGCGCCGGACGATCCCTGATAAACGCGATTTTCCAGGAACATGGGATGTATATCCTGCGGCCCGGTTTCATAGGTCGGGATCTCAACGCGCTCTTGCCACACTTTTACTGGAGTCATGGTGCCCTCAATATTAACAAGACATACTGAATTAAAAGATTTGTGGCAGTGTATTGAACAATCTGGCAATGTTTTCGCGGAATAATCACGCAATTAACTAAACAAGGTTTAGTGAAGATGAGAGCCTGCATTAACAATCAACAGATCCGCCACCATAACAAATGTGTGATTCTGGAACTGCTGTACCGGCAAAAACGTGCCAATAAATCGACGCTCGCCCGGCTGGCGCAAATTTCGATTCCAGCGGTCAGTAACATTTTGCAGGAGCTGGCAAACGAAAAGCGGGTGGTGAATATCGACGATGAAAGCCAGACGCGCGGGCATAGCAGCGGCACATGGCTGATTGCGCCGGAAGGTGACTGGACGCTATGCCTGAACGTGACGCCCACCAGCATTGAGTGCCAGGTCGCTAACGCTTGTTTAAGTCCGAAAGGCGAATTTGAATATTTTCAGATTGATGCACCGACACCGCAGGCACTGCTGTCCGAAATCGAAAAATGCTGGCATCGTCATCGCAAACTGTGGCCGGGCCGCACCATCAACCTGGCGCTGGCAATTCACGGTCAGGTTGATCCGGTAACTGGTGTATCGCAAACCATGCCGCAAGCACCGTGGACAACGCCAGTTGAGGTGAAGTATCTGCTGGAAGAGAAGCTCGGTATTCGGGTGATGGTCGATAATGACTGTGTGATGCTGGCGCTGGCGGAGAAATGGCAAAATAATTCGCAGGGACGGGATTTCTGCGTGATCAACGTTGATTATGGCATTGGCTCGTCGTTCGTGATTAACGAGCAAATTTATCGCGGTAGTTTGTATGGTAGCGGGCAGATTGGTCACACCATTGTGAATCCCGATGGTATTGCCTGCGGCTGCGGGCGTTATGGCTGCCTGGAAACCATCGCCTCATTAAGCGCATTAAAAAAACAGGCGCGAGTATGGCTAAAATCACAACCTGGCAATACTCAGCTTGATCCGGAAAAACTGACTACCGCGCAATTAATTGCCGCCTGGCAGAGTGGAGAACCGTGGATCACCAGCTGGGTTGACCGCTCTGCCAACGCCATTGGTTTGAGTCTGTATAACTTCCTCAACATCCTCAATATTAATCAGATTTGGCTGTATGGTCGCAGTTGCGCCTTTGGTGTGAACTGGCTTAATACCATTATTCGCCAGACAGGATTTAACCCGTTCGACCGTGATGAAGGACCGAGCGTGAAAGCGACGCAAATTGGCTTTGGGCAATTAAGTCGCGCACAACAGGTGCTGGGAATTGGCTATTTGTATGTTGAGGCGCAGTTACGGCAGATTTGATGGCGCGATAACGTAGAAAGGCTTCCCGAAGGAAGCCTTGATGATCACAAACGTAAGATTGCCTGATGCGCTACGCTTATCAGGCCTACACGGATATTGCAATATATTGAATTTGCAAGGTTTTGTAGGCCGAATAAGGCGTTCATGCCGCATCCGGCATGAACAACGAGCACATTATCAGCAAATCACCGTTTCGCTTACGCGTAAACCGGGTAACGTGCGCAGATGTCGAGAACTTTACCTTTGATGCGCTCGATAACCGCGTCATCATTGATGCTGTCCAGCACGTCACACATCCAGCCAGCCAGTTCTTTCGCTTCTGCTTCTTTGAAGCCACGACGCGTAATCGCCGGAGTACCTACACGAATACCAGAAGTTACAAACGGGCTCTTCGGATCGTTTGGTACGCTGTTTTTGTTCACGGTGATGTTGGCACGGCCCAGAGCGGCATCAGCTTCTTTACCAGTCAGGTTTTTATCAACCAGATCAACCAGGAACAGGTGGTTATCAGTACCACCGGAAACCACTTTGTAGCCGCGTTCCAGGAACACTTCTACCATCGCTTTAGCGTTTTTAGCGACCTGCTGCTGGTAAGTTTTGAACTCAGGCTCCATCGCTTCTTTCAGAGCAACAGCTTTACCAGCGATTACGTGCATCAACGGACCGCCCTGACCACCAGGGAAAACGGCAGAGTTCAGTTTTTTGTACAGTTCTTCGCTACCGCCTTTTGCCAGGATCAGGCCGCCGCGCGGACCCGCCAGGGTTTTGTGAGTAGTGGTAGTAACTACGTGAGCATGAGGAACCGGGTTCGGGTAGACGCCAGCGGCAACCAGGCCCGCAACGTGCGCCATATCAACGAACAGGTAAGCACCGATGCTGTCAGCGATTTCACGCATTTTCGCCCAGTCAACCACACCGGAATATGCAGAGAAGCCGCCGATAATCATTTTCGGTTTGTGTTCTTTGGCTTGTTTTTCCAGATCAGCGTAGTCGATATGACCGGTAGCATCGATACCGTAAGGAACGATGTTGTACAGTTTACCGGAGAAGTTAACCGGAGAACCGTGAGTCAGGTGACCGCCATGCGCCAGGTTCATACCCAGTACGGTATCACCTGGTTCCAGCAGCGCGGTGTAGACCGCAAAGTTAGCCTGGGAGCCGGAGTGCGGCTGAACGTTAGCGTAGTCAGCGCCGAACAGCTCTTTCGCACGATCGATCGCCAGTTGTTCGACGATATCAACATACTCGCAACCGCCGTAGTAGCGCTTGCCCGGATAACCTTCAGCATATTTGTTGGTCAGCTGAGAACCCTGCGCCTGCATTACGCGCGGGCTGGTGTAGTTTTCGGAGGCGATCAGTTCGATGTGCTCTTCCTGACGTACTTTTTCCTGCTCCATAGCCTGCCACAGTTCGGCATCATAATCGGCAATGTTCATTTCACGCTTTAACATCCGCATCTCCTGACTCAGCTAACAATAAAATTTTTTCGCCTAATTTTGGCGGTCCTTATGGACAACGGCGAACAGTATAACCGAATCATTGTGCGATAACAGGTCTTGACAAAGGAATTTACGCAAACGATTACCTTCAAGCTGTGCAAGGCTTTGGAGAATAAAGGGCCTGCAACCGGAAACGGATTTCTTTTCAGGTTTGTGATGCAAATTTTTCACTTCATCACATTCTTGATGAAAAACACCAAAAGAACCATTTACAGTGCAGGGCTATTTTTTATAAGATGCATTTGAGATACATCAATTAAGATGCAAAAAAAGGAAGACCATATGCTTGACGCTCAAACCATCGCTACAGTAAAAGCCACCATCCCTTTACTGGTGGAAACAGGGCCAAAGTTAACCGCCCATTTCTACGACCGTATGTTTACTCATAACCCAGAACTCAAAGAAATTTTTAACATGAGTAACCAGCGTAATGGCGATCAACGTGAAGCCCTGTTTAACGCTATTGCCGCCTACGCCAGTAATATTGAAAACCTGCCTGCGCTGCTGCCAGCGGTAGAAAAAATCGCGCAGAAGCACACCAGTTTCCAGATCAAACCGGAACAGTACAACATCGTCGGCGAACACCTGTTGGCGACCCTGGACGAAATGTTCAGCCCAGGCCAGGAAGTACTGGACGCGTGGGGTAAAGCCTATGGCGTACTGGCTAATGTATTTATCAATCGCGAGGCAGAAATCTATAACGAAAACGCCAGCAAAGCCGGTGGCTGGGAAGGTACTCGCGATTTCCGCATTGTGGCTAAAACACCGCGCAGCGCTCTTATCACCAGCTTCGAACTGGAACCGGTCGACGGTGGCGCAGTGGCAGAATACCGTCCGGGACAATATCTCGGCGTCTGGCTGAAACCAGAAGGTTTCCCGCATCAGGAAATTCGTCAGTACTCTTTGACCCGTAAACCTGATGGCAAAGGCTATCGTATTGCGGTGAAACGCGAAGATGGCGGGCAGGTATCCAACTGGCTGCACAATCACGCCAACGTTGGCGATGTCGTAAAGCTGGTTGCTCCGGCGGGTGATTTCTTTATGGATGTGACAGATGAAACGCCGGTAACACTGATCTCTGCGGGTGTAGGGCAAACGCCAATGCTGGCTATGCTCGATACGCTGGCAAAAGCAGGCCATAACGCCCAGGTAAACTGGTTCCACGCGGCAGAAAATGGCGATGTTCACGCCTTTGCTGATGAAGTTAAGGAACTGGGGCAAGCACTACCGCGCTTTACCGCGCATACCTGGTATCGCCAGCCGAGCGAAGCCGATCGCGCTAAAGGTCAGTTTGATAGCGAAGGTCTGATGGATTTGAGCAAACTGGAAGGTGCGTTCAGCGATCCGGCCATGCAGTTCTATCTCTGCGGTCCGGTCGGCTTCATGCAATTTGCCGCGAAACAGTTAGTGGACCTGGGTGTGAAGCAGGAAAACATTCATTACGAATGCTTTGGCCCGCATAAAGTGCTGTGATTTGATGTTGCCGGATGGAAACATCCGGCAACCATGACGCGGTTTAAATTGCCGCGTCGTCCTCTTCACCGGTACGGATACGAATGACCCGTGCCACGTCAAAGACGAAAATTTTACCATCACCAATTTTGCCGGTTTGCGCCGTACGAATAATCGTGTCTACGCAGATATCGACAATGTCGTCCGGCACGACGATCTCAATTTTCACCTTCGGCAGAAAATCCACCATATATTCCGCACCGCGATACAGCTCAGTGTGGCCTTTCTGGCGCCCAAAGCCTTTCACTTCGGTCACGGTCATGCCGGTAATACCGACTTCGGCCAGTGCTTCACGGACATCGTCCAGCTTGAAGGGTTTAATAATCGCATCAATCTTTTTCATGCTATTCCTTGAAAAGGTCGCCTGTCTTTTGATCTGCTAAACGTAACACATTACACCGATTCATTCCTTGAAATCGTTTGCATCCAGCTCGTGTCGGGAAAGCAGTTTATAAAATTCTGTCCGGTTGCGCCCCGCCATTCTCGCCGCGTGGGTGACGTTGCCTTTGGTGATTTGCAGCAACTTGCGCAAGTAATTGAGTTCAAACTGGTTACGCGCCTCAACAAAAGTGGGCAGCGCCGTGTTTTCGCCCTCCAGCGCCTGCTCCACCAGCGCATCACTAATCACCGGAGATGAGGTCAGCGCCACGCACTGTTCAATCACGTTGACCAACTGGCGCACATTACCCGGCCAGCTGGCGGTCATCAGGCGTTTCATCGCATCGGTGGAGAACGCGCGGACAAACGGTTTATGCCGTACTGCTGCCTGACGCAATAAGTGATTTGCCAGCAGCGGAATGTCTTCCGTACGCTCCGCCAGTGCCGGAATTTTCAGGCTTACCACGTTGAGGCGGTAATAAAGATCTTCGCGAAACTCCCCGCGCGCCATCGCTTTTGGCAGGTCGCGGTGGGTCGCAGAAATAATCCGCACGTCGATATCAATATCGCGGTTACTGCCCAGCGGACGGACTTTTCGCTCCTGCAATACGCGCAGCAATTTGACCTGCAAAGGTGCGGGCATATCGCCGATCTCATCGAGAAACAGCGTACCGCCTTCCGCCGCCTGGAATAAACCTTCGCGATTGCTGACGGCACCAGTAAACGCGCCACGCGCATGACCAAACAGCTCCGACTCCAGCAACTGCTCGGGCAATGCACCACAGTTAATAGCAATAAACGGTTTACTGTTACGCGGGCTGGCGTTGTGGATAGCCTGGGCGAATATCTCTTTCCCGGTGCCGCTCTGCCCGTTAATCAGCACGCTGACGTCTGATTGCGCCACCAGCCGGGCCTGTTCCAGCAAGCGCAGCATCAGCGGGCTGCGAGTGACAATCGCCTCGCGCCAACGTTCGTCGGTGGCTGGGGCGGATTGCTCCAGCGCATCATCAATTGCCTGATATAGCGCGTCTTTATCAACGGGCTTGGTGAGGAAACTAAACACGCCCTGCTGTGTCGCGGCAACGGCATCGGGAATGGAGCCATGCGCGGTGAGGATGATTACCGGCATACCTGGCTGCACTTTCTGGATTTCAGCAAACAGTTGCATACCATCCATTTCATCCATCCGCAGGTCGCTGATGACTAAATCCACTTTTTCACGATTCAGTATCCGCAGCCCCTCGGCACCACTTTCTGCCGTGACCACGCTGTAGCCTTCGCTGGTCAAGCGCAGGCCAAGCAATTTCAGCAATCCCGGATCATCATCGACCAATAACAAATGCGCAGGTTTATGGCTCATCAGGGGTGACCTCATTGGTGGATGGCGCGTTTTTTTCACTCTCGTGCGGCGTGTCCGGTGGGAAATTTCCGGCCGGTTTGCGAGTCGAGAGTTGGCGTTCAATATCCGTCAGGTTCTCCAGCTTGCGGGTGGTAAGTTCCAGTTGTTGCTGTAGAACGTGATGTTGCTGGCGCAGGGCGTCCAGTTCGCTGTCGCTGGATTGCTGGAGTTTACTGTAACGTTGGCGCTCTTCCGCCAGTTGCAGTTGCAGCGCCTGTCCGTCGCGCCAGAGTTGATACAATGGGCGAACCTGCGCCGGGATCTCAGTACTTAACGCATCAATGCGCGCGACCAGTTGGCGGCGCTCAAAAGGCGTGATTTTGGCATCGGCAAGCAAAATCCCCTGCTTAAAGGTATTTTGCCAGCTGCCATCACCATACTTGCGCGCTTCCTGACGCGACTGCGCTGGCATTAAGCGGTTGGCGCAATCCATCGCCCGTAGCCAGTAAAGCGGGTTAGTTTCAGTTGATTTACCTTGCAGCGCCCAGATGTCGCTACATTCAGTAGGAAGATAATCAGCCAGTTGATAAACCGGGATTTTTTCTTCTACTGGCGCATTAATGGCTGGCTTATTGTGATTCTGCACGCAGCCCAGCAGCGCCAGACAAGGCAACCCCGCCAGCCACAGCCGTCGGGATAAAAATCGTTGAAAAATGTGTCGCATATTCACCAGACTCAGAGCCTATCCCAGTGGGCGTAATTGTTGCAGGCAGTTTGGACACGGACAGCGCGGAGAAACCGGAGCGTACACGTAGTACGTGAGGATTTCGAGCACTGCCCAAGGCCGAACTGGCAAATAAAATAGCCTGATGGGATAGGCCTTAACATTATTTCGTGTTTTTCGACGAAGGCAATTCAATGCGGAAGCAAACGTCTTGCCCGCTCTCGTCGACCAGATACAGTTCCCCCTGCATACGGCGAATACAATCCCTGGCAATGCTTAATCCCAGACCGCTCCCCTTCACCGCCCCTTTTCGCTGGTGACTTCCCTGAAAAAAGGGTTCGAAGATCATGGCGCGTTCCTCTTGCGGAATGGGTGTGCCTGTATTGATTACATCAATATAAACCCGTGCGCCATGTAAACTGCTGCGAAGGCAAATGTTACCGGATTCAGCCCCGTAGTGCACCGCATTGGAGTAAAGATTATCCAGCACGCTCATCAGCAGCATGGGTTCCGCCAGGCATGCTGTTGCCTTGAGATCGACGTCGGTATGCATCATTTTAGCCCGTGCTGGCAGGCTGTGAGCAGAAACCACCATCTCCACCAACGGTGTCAGCTCAACGTTCTCAAGCGCCACCACGCCATCTGCCTGTTTGCGGTTGTAATCAAGCAGTTGTTCTATAAGTTTTTGCAAATTGCGGCTGCTGCTATCGAGGATGCTTACCACCTCTTTTTGCTCTGGCGTAAGCGGCCCGACAACCTGGTCAGCCAGTAATTCAGTGCCCTCGCGCATACTCGCCAGTGGCGTTTTTAATTCATGAGATAAATGTCTTAAAAATTGATGGCGCTGGGATTCCAGCCATGACAGGCGTTCACTTAACCAAAGAATACGTTGCCCTACCGAGCGTAACTCGCTCGGTCCACTAAACGAGACGCTATTACCCAGTGAGCGTCCTTCCCCCAGACGGTTGATCATCCGCTCGATATTTTTCACCGGACCAATAATCATTCGGGTGAAAAGCAGCACCATTATCAGACTCACCAGAAACAACACCAGTGACTGCCAGCCGAAATACTGTCCGCGTTCGGCTATCTCTCGCTGAAGTTGCTGCCCGCGTGAGAACACCACGGTGCGCGTGGCCTGTACCATCTCAGCATTGGCATTGGCAAAGGCTTCCAGACGCGCAGCGGCGGCCGCATCCGGCCCGCTGTTGTTACACTGGAGTTGGGCAAGATTGTTCAAATCCTGACGCAATGCCTGGTAAAGTTTATCGTCCGGCAGCACGCCTGCGTGGGCATCGAGCATTTCGCTGTAACGTTTACGCTGGCTTTGATAGACCTTCGCCAGGGTTGAGTCGTCCAGCACGCAATACTGACGGTAGCTACGCTCCATCTCCAGTGCCACATTAGTCATTGCCTCACTGCGCCGGGCGTCAATAAGCGTTGTGCGATTGACCAGCGCCGCCTGATCGCTAAGCGCATTAAGGCTTTGCCAGGCTTGCCATGCCAGTACCAACAGAGGCAGCAGAATCAGCAAGAATGCCAGCATGACTAATTGTCGTAATGAACGGGGAAAAACAGGCCAGCGTTTCAAGGTGTTACTCTCGTCAGACGCGAATAGCCTGATGCTAACCGAGGGGGAGTTCAGATACAACAAAGCCGGGAATTACCCGGCTTTGTTGTGGAATAAGGCGGTGCCTAACTCGACGTTTCGCCCGATGGTTGATATAGCTACGCTGATATCAGAAGTTGGACGGCAGGCACCTTGTTGTGCGTCATTCGAATTTTATGTAGCACGTCCCGAAGGGACTGACATAAGTGGGTGAATGAGCCACTGGTTATTATTATGCAGTAACTGTGCCAATAAATAAAATAGTTTGATAACGTACTGATAAAACATAGCTTTAATGAATTAATGGCTGTTCCACTGGTTGGCTATAAATCAGCCAGTGTGTCGCTTAAAAGAGACGCCCAAAGCTTAAATTATTTGTTTTAAATTAAATCAATAAGTTATATGTCACCTATAAGCGACACGGCAAACCACCCATTGTCGTGATTTACAGACACAAAAAAAGCTCCCGAGTTGGGAGCTTATAATTGTTGGCTAACTGGTTGTGTGTAATGCCGGATGCGGCGTGAAAACCTTATCCGGCCTACAAAACAATGGGTTGCGTGAAATTTCCGCAGCCTTACCCCAGCTGCTTACGCGCATTACGGAAAATACGCATCCATGGGCCATCCTCGCCCCAGTTTTCCGGATGCCAGGAGTTGCTGACAGTACGGAAAACACGTTCCGGGTGCGGCATCATAATGGTGACACGACCGCTTTCGGTAGTGACCGCCGTAATACCGTTCGGGGAACCGTTCGGGTTAGCCGGGTAGGTTTCAGTGACTTTGCCGAAATTATCGACATAGCGCAGCGCAACCAGCCCTTTGCTTTCCAGTGCCGCCAGATGCGCCGCGTCGCGTACTTCAACGCGCCCTTCACCGTGAGACACAGCAATCGGCATCTGCGAGCCCACCATCCCCTGCAACAGCAGAGACGGGCTTTGGGTCACTTCAACCAAGCTGAAACGCGCTTCAAAGCGATCGGAGGTGTTACGCACGAAACGAGGCCACAGCTCGCTACCTGGGATCAGCTCACGCAGATTAGACATCATCTGGCAACCGTTACATACCCCCAGCGCCAGCGTTTGCGGACGATGGAAGAAGGTTGCAAACTCATCGCGTACACGGTTGTTGAACAGAATAGACTTCGCCCAACCTTCACCGGCACCCAGCACATCACCGTAGGAGAAACCACCACACGCGACCAGGGCGTGGAAATCCTCCAGACCAGTGCGTCCAGCCAGCAGATCGCTCATATGCACGTCGATAGCGTCGAAGCCCGCACGATGGAAAGCTGCCGCCATTTCAACATGCGAGTTCACGCCTTGCTCACGCAGTACGGCAACTTTCGGGCGCGCGCCAGTAGCGATAAACGGAGCTGCCACATCTTCGTTGATATCGAACGACAGTTTCACATTCAGGCCCGGATCAGCGTCGTTGGATTTCGCCTGATGTTCCTGATCGGCGCACTCCGGGTTGTCACGCAGGCGCTGCATCTGCCAGGTGGTTTCTGCCCACCAGACGCGCAACGTAGTACGGCTTTCGCTGTATACCGACTGGCCGTTGGCGGTAATCACAAAACGATCGCCAGATACCGCCTGGCCGACATAATGGACGCACTCAGCAAGGCCATGCTGTGCCAGTACCGCTTCGACCGCTTCACGGTCAGCGGCACGAACCTGAATCACCGCTCCCAGTTCTTCGTTAAACAGCGCCGCCAGGTGATCGTCGCCCAGAGAGGCGATATCCGCTTCAATGCCGCAATGACCGGCAAATGCCATTTCCGCCAGCGTTACCAGCAGGCCACCGTCAGAGCGGTCGTGGTACGCGAGCAGCTTACGCTGTGCAACCAGCGCCTGAATCGCGTCATAGAAACCTTTCAGTTGCGCGACGTCGCGCACATCAGCCGGTTTGTCGCCAAGCTGACGATAAACCTGCGCCAGCGCCGTTGCACCCAACGCGTTAGTGCCAAGGCCCAGATCAATCAGCAGCAGTGCATTATCTTCGGTAGAAAGCTGCGGCGTGATGGTGTGACGTACATCTTCCACGCGGGCAAATGCAGAAATCACCAGCGACAGCGGCGACGTCATTTCGCGCTCTTCGTTACCTTCCTGCCAGCGGGTTTTCATCGACATTGAATCTTTACCCACCGGGATCGTCAGGCCCAGCGCCGGGCAAAGCTCTTCGCCCACAGCTTTAACGGCTTCATACAGGCCCGCATCTTCACCAGGGTGGCCTGCCGCCGCCATCCAGTTGGCGGAAAGTTTAATGCGTTTGATATCGCCAATTTGTGTTGCGGCGATGTTGGTTAACGCTTCACCGACCGCCAGACGGGCAGAAGCGGCGAAATCCAGCAGTGCAACTGGCGCACGTTCGCCAATTGCCATCGCTTCACCGTAGTAGCTGTCGAGGCTGGCAGTAGTGACCGCACAGTTAGCGACCGGCACCTGCCACGGGCCAACCATCTGATCGCGCGCCACCATGCCGGTTACGCTACGGTCGCCAATGGTCACAAGGAAAGTTTTCTCCGCCACGGTCGGCAGATGCAGCACACGTTTCACCGCATCAGCAATGGTGATCCCTTCACGGGCCAGCGCATCGCCTTTTGCTTTCAGCGTTTGCACATCGCGGGTCATCTTCGGCGTTTTGCCAAGCAGTACGTCCAGCGGTAGATCGATCGGCTGATTATCAAAATGACGATCGTGCAGAGAAAGATGCAGCTCTTCGGTCGCTTCACCAATCACCGCGTATGGCGCGCGTTCACGCTTACACAGTTCGTCAAACAGCGGTAACTGATCGGCAGCAACCGCCAGCACGTAGCGTTCCTGGGATTCGTTACACCAGATTTCCAGTGGGCTCATACCCGGTTCGTCGCTCAGGATATCGCGCAGTTCAAATTTACCGCCGCGCCCGCCGTCACTCACCAGTTCCGGCATGGCGTTAGAAAGACCGCCTGCACCAACGTCGTGGATAAACAGGATTGGGTTGGCATCACCAAGCTGCCAGCAACGGTCGATCACTTCCTGGCAGCGACGCTCCATCTCCGGGTTGTCGCGCTGTACGGAAGCAAAGTCGAGGTCGGCATCAGACTGACCAGACGCCATAGAAGACGCCGCGCCGCCGCCAAGACCGATGTTCATTGCCGGGCCGCCGAGAACGACCAGCTTCGCACCGACGTTGATCTCGCCTTTTTGTACGTGATCGGCGCGGATATTACCGATCCCGCCTGCCAGCATGATCGGTTTGTGATAACCGCGCAGCTCTTCGCCGTTGTGGCTGTTCACTTTTTCTTCATAAGTACGGAAGTAGCCGTTCAGCGCCGGACGACCAAATTCGTTGTTAAATGCCGCGCCGCCCAGCGGACCTTCAGTCATGATGTCCAGCGCGGTGACAATGCGCTCAGGCTTACCGAAATCTTCTTCCCACGGCTGTTCGAAGCCAGGAATTCGCAGGTTGGAAACGGAGAAACCAACCAGACCGGCTTTCGGCTTCGCGCCGCGCCCGGTGGCACCTTCATCGCGGATTTCACCGCCGGAACCGGTCGCCGCGCCCGGCCACGGAGAAATCGCCGTCGGGTGGTTGTGAGTTTCTACTTTCATCAGGATGTGAGCCGGTTCCTGATGATAATCGTAGCGGCCCGTTTCGTGGTCAGCAAAGTAGCGGCCCACTTCAGAACCTTCCATCACCGCGGCGTTATCTTTATACGCAGAGAGAACGTGATCCGGCGTGGTTTCGAAGGTATTTTTGATCATTTTGAACAGCGATTTCGGCTGCTGTTCACCGTCGATAATCCAGTCGGCGTTAAAAATCTTATGACGGCAGTGCTCAGAGTTCGCCTGGGCGAACATATACAACTCGATGTCGTTCGGGTTACGACCAAGCTTTGTGAAAGCATCTTGCAGATAGTCAATTTCATCTTCCGCCAGTGCCAGGCCAAGACGCAGGTTTGCGTCGATCAGCGCCTGACGGCCCTGCCCCAGTAAATCAACGCTGGTGACTGGAGTCGGTTGATGATGGGCAAACAGCTGCTCTGCATCATCTAAAGCAAAAAAGACCGTTTCCATCATGCGGTCGTGCAGTTCAGCGGTAACCTGCTGCCACTGTTCATTGGTCAGCGTAGCGGCTTCTACATAGTAAGCCACGCCGCGCTCAAGGCGGTTTACCTGTTGCAGCCCGCAGTTATGGGCGATATCGGTCGCTTTTGAAGACCAGGGAGAGATGGTGCCTGGACGCGGGGTCACCAGCAGTAATTTGCCTTCCGGGGCATGGCTGGCGAGTGCCGGACCATATTTCAACAGGCGTTCAAGTTGCGCGTGCGCTTCTTCGTTTAACGGCGCATTGAGGTCAGCAAAATGGACATACTCGGCGTAAATGTTGTGAACCGGGAGCCTGGCAGCCTGAAAACGCGCCAGCAGTTTATTGATTCGGAATGCCGACAGTGCAGGCGAACCACGCAGAATTTCCATCATAAGTCTCTCGTCTTCTAAGCTTTCGGTGTACCCAAGGGGGGGAAACGGGCGTCATTATAAAGAATCTGATGCGCTGACGAAACCGTTTGCGTGGAAATAAAATCACCATCGTGAATTAGCAACGCGTGCCGCCAATGGCTGTAATAAGTTGCCAACTGGCACAGGTTTACGCAAAATGCCGCTCATTGATGATTATACCTTTGTTTAGCATATCGTTTTTTCAAGCCAGGACACGAACGACACAGAGAATTAACTAATTGAAAAAATTAAAGATTAATTATCTGTTCATTGGCATTCTGGCACTGCTTCTTGCGGTAGCTCTCTGGCCGTCTATTCCGTGGTTTGGTAAAGCCGACAACCGTATCGCCGCCATTCAAGCGCGGGGAGAATTGCGCGTGAGCACCATTCATACTCCCCTCACCTGGAATGAGATTAACGGTAACTCTTCCGGGCTGGATTATGAGTTGGCCAAACAATTTGCCGACTACCTCGGTGTGAAACTGAAAGTGACCGTACGGCAGAATATCAGCCAGTTGTTTGACGATCTCGACAACGGCAACGCCGACCTGCTGGCAGCAGGTCTGGTTTATAACAGTGAGCGGGTAAAAAACTATCAGCCTGGTCCTACCTATTATTCCGTTTCACAACAACTGGTTTACAAAGTGGGTCAATATCGCCCACGCACGCTGGGCAATTTGACGGCGGAACAGCTCTCCATCGCACCAGGACACGTCGTCGTTAACGATCTACAAAGACTGAAAGAAACTAAATTCCCGGATTTAAGCTGGAAGGTGGACGACAAAAAAGGCTCAGCGGAATTACTGGAAGATGTCATCGGAGGTAAGCTGGATTACACCATTGCTGATTCTGTCGCCATCAGCCTGTTCCAGCGAGTTCACCCGGAACTCGCCGTGGCACTCGATATCACCGATGAACAACCAGTGACCTGGTTTAGCCAGTTAGATGACGATAATACCCTTTCCGCAGCTCTGCTCGACTTCTTCAACAAAATGAATGAGGACGGCACGCTGGCACGCATTGAAGAGAAATACCTGGGGCATGGCGATGATTTTGATTATGTCGATACGCGCACATTTTTACGCGCCGTCGATGCGGTGCTGCCACAATTAAAACCTTTGTTTGAGAAATACGCCGAGGAAATTGACTGGCGTTTGCTGGCGGCTATTGCTTACCAGGAATCACATTGGGACGCGCAGGCCACCTCGCCGACCGGTGTGCGCGGCATGATGATGTTGACCAAAAATACCGCGCAAAGCCTGGGCATTACCGATCGTACCGATGCTGAACAAAGCATCAGCGGCGGCGCGCGTTATTTGCAGGATATGATGAGTAAAGTGCCGGAAAGCGTGCCAGAAAATGAACGGATTTGGTTTGCGCTCGCCGCTTACAATATGGGTTATGCGCATATGCTGGATGCACGCGCCCTGACGGCAAAAACCAAAGGTAATCCAGACAGCTGGACCGATGTTAAACAACGTCTGCCTTTACTTAGCCAGAAGCCCTATTACAGCAAGCTGACTTACGGTTATGCACGGGGACATGAAGCTTACGCCTATGTCGAGAATATCCGTAAGTATCAGATTAGTCTGGTGGGGTATCTGCAAGAGAAAGAAAAGCAGGCAGCAGAAGCGGCGATGCAGCTGGCTCAGGATTATCCGGCAGTGTCACCAACAGAATTGAGTAAAGGGAAATTTCCTTTTCTCTCGTTTCTTTCACAGTCGTCATCTAACTATCTGACACACTCCCCTTCGCTGCTGTTTTCCAGGAAGGGAAGTGAAAAGAAACAAAATTAATCCGCAGAAGATTTCGCTTTTTTCTGCGCTTTGATTTCCTGACGGCGCATGCGAAAGAAGTCGCTGAGCAGCGCTGCACACTCTTCCGCCAATATCCCTTCCGTGATTTCCACCCGGTGATTCATGCCCGGATGGTGCAACACATCCATTAATGATCCGGCAGCCCCCGTTTTCGCATCTCGTGCACCAAAAACTACACGACCAATGCGGCTGTGAATCATCGCTCCGGCGCACATCACACACGGCTCCAGCGTGACATATAATGTGGCGTCGATCAGGCGATAATTTTGCATCACCAGACCGCCCTGACGCAGGGCCATGATTTCAGCGTGCGCGGTAGGATCATGCCGCCCAATCGGACGATTCCAGCCCTCGCCGATTACCCGGTTGTTATGCACTAATACCGCGCCGACCGGTACTTCCCGCTCGTCCCAGGCACGCTTTGCCAGCGTCATGGCATGACGCATCCAGTATTCGTGACTAAATTCGACTTCAGACAAAAAGAAAACTCCGGTTATAAAAGCGCGGCGCATTATACACGGACGCTATGCTTTACTCTATTCCAGTTGCTGGAGTTCACCGCGCGGGGTTACTCGCCAACGATGCTGGCAGAAATAAAGCAGCGGGTTGTCCTGATTACTGTCGCTGTAACCACTGTACAACCGCAGTGGCGTGCCGATTTTGCGTTCCAGTTGCGCGACCTTCTCATGCCCGAGGCAACGCATCGTCAATACCCAGCCGCCATAACCACGCTGAATTTGGCTGGCGATAAGATTCACCCGAGGTAACCAGGGCGTATCGAAATAGACCGCTTCAACCAGCGGCTGTGGAGAACCGGTAATCAACCAGATATCAGCATCGGAACTGAGCAAGTAGGTGGTCAGGCGCTCTTGCACCAGCGGAAAGGCAGTAACATTGTCGCGAAACCAGTGTACAAAATCGGCTTGTAATGCCTGTAAACGCGCTTCGCTGTGACCAAAAGTGCATCCCCACAATAGCAGACTCATCGGCCAGCGCGCAGCACGGCCTTTTATCAATAATGCCATGGCAATAACCGGCAATAGCGGCAGGACAAGCAGTGTATTCAGCGGTTGGCGACGCAGTAAGTAGCGCAGAAAACTACCGAACATATCCTGTTGATGCAATGTTCCATCTAAGTCAAAAAACACCACACGACGCTCGTGAGTTGCCAAACCATACTCCTCTGGACTGAAACATCCTGATTAATCATCGCTACCACATAGCCTAACAGATAGATCATCACTTTTCCGGCAACAATCTACCGTATAATGCTGAATGGAATTTTTAATTCATAGATCTTACAAGCTATGGAATATAATATTCACTCGCTTGTGTCTCATATTGCCTGTTGTCGCCATTATTTCATCGCGAGGAAAGATATGAACGGCTTACTTCGTATTCGTCAGCGTTACCAGCAGCTTGCCCAGAGTGATAAAAAACTGGCGGACTATCTCCTGCTACAACCTGATACGGCGCGCCATTTAAGTTCGCAGCAATTGGCCAACGAAGCTGGGGTCAGTCAATCCAGCGTAGTGAAATTCGCACAAAAACTCGGCTATAAAGGTTTTCCAGCCTTAAAACTGGCGTTAAGCGAAGCTCTGGCGAGCCAGCCGGAATCCCCTTCTGTCCCCATTCATAACCAAATTCGCGGTGATGATCCGCTGCGACTGGTCGGTGAAAAGCTCATAAAAGAAAACACGGCGGCCATGTATGCAACGCTGAACGTTAACAGTGAAGAGAAATTGCATGAATGCGTGGTGATGCTGCGTTCTGCGAGGCGGATTATTTTGACTGGCATTGGCGCTTCGGGTCTGGTAGCGCAAAACTTTGCCTGGAAACTGATGAAGATTGGTTTCAATGCTGCCGCAGAACGCGATATGCATGCGTTGCTCGCTACTGTACAGGCATCTTCACCGGACGACCTGTTATTAGCCATCTCTTACACTGGTGTACGACGTGAGTTAAATCTCGCGGCAGATGAGATGCTGCGCGTGGGTGGAAAGGTGCTGGCAATTACCGGTTTCACGCCGAATGCTCTGCAACAACGAGCGTCCCACTGCCTGTATACTATTGCCGAAGAACAGGCGACGAATAGTGCATCGATCTCCGCTTGTCACGCTCAGGGAATGCTTACAGATTTGCTGTTCATTGCGCTAATCCAGCAGGACCTGGAACTGGCGCCTGAGCGCATTCGCCACAGCGAAGCACTGGTGAAAAAACTGGTTTGAGCAAAGAATGCGCGTATAATGCCCGCCCGGTTTGTGTTGTTTTGAGAGTTTCCTTATGGCGCTGTTAATCACTAAAAAATGCATCAATTGTGATATGTGTGAACCTGAATGCCCGAATGAGGCGATTTCAATGGGAGATCATATCTACGAGATTAACAGCGATAAGTGTACCGAATGCGTAGGTCACTACGAGACGCCAACCTGCCAGAAGGTGTGTCCGATCCCTAATACTATTGTGAAAGATCCGGCGCATGTCGAGACAGAAGAGCAGTTGTGGGATAAATTTGTGCTGATGCATCACGCAGATAAAATTTAATATTCTGCTCTGGAAGTAGAGTATTAATTATTTATAGACAAAAGCTTAACACTATTATATTTATTCAAATAATGACAACAGCATAATCATTCACCAAATGAATTCATATAATATCTGCGCAGACATTTATTTATAATTATTAAAGGCGCGCCTGGCTGGTTAACCTGACGCGCCTTAAGTACGTTTCCTTGTGTTATAAGAACAGAAGGATCAGCTGTAAAACAGCAATGATGACTTTAATGACCCGTTTAAACAGGTATCGACAATCAGTCATTCGTTTTTCCTTAAACAAGGAATGCAGCCGTTCAGATTAGCCCTTACATCTCCCCAAAACTGAACGTGCGAGTTATTGAGGATGC
The DNA here is from genome assembly GCF_005843885.1 of Escherichia sp. E4742. Taxonomy (NCBI): domain Bacteria; kingdom Pseudomonadati; phylum Pseudomonadota; class Gammaproteobacteria; order Enterobacterales; family Enterobacteriaceae; genus Escherichia; species Escherichia sp. E4742. The sequence goes on from NZ_CP040443.1 coordinate 593,854, forward strand.
ATGCTGCACTCCACACCAGAGCTTTGACGACACCACTCGTTTCAATGGGGGAATTCAGTGGCATGGTGTAAAGCACAGCAAAATCTCCAATAACGAAGCCAATTTTAATGTACTTACGAATTTGCAGTCACGTTAATATTTCCATCAATATCGCTTTCTTCGTAAAGGCTCGAGTTTTTATGATAAAGATTGCAAGTTGCTTGTAAAAGATAACCACCCTGATCCATAATCGCTGTTGTTGAGGGTGCATGCTGCACAAAATTAAAGTTGTAAAGTAAAACCCCCGTTCCTTACCAGTTCGGGGGTTTTACTTTATAAAGAGAACGGTATTATTTTAACTTTCAATAATTACCGTGGCGCAAGCATAATGACGTTCATCTGCCAGCGTCACATGCATATGTGCGACGCCCAGCTTTTCCGCGAGTTTTAATGCCTCGCCCCACAGTCGCAACCGTGGCTTACCAAGCTCATCATTGAACACTTCAAACTGATTAAACGCCAGACCATTGCGGATCCCGGTTCCAAACGCTTTTGCCGCCGCTTCTTTCACAGCAAAACGCTTCGCCAGAAAACGCACTGGCTGTTGGTGCGTTTTCCAGATTTCCCATTCGTTATCGCTTAATACGCGGCGAGCCAGGCGCTCACCGGATCGGGCGATCACCGCTTCAATGCGAGCGATCTCCACGATATCCGTGCCTAAACCTAATATTGCCATTAGCCACGCGCTTCCAGCATCAGACGCTTCATTTCTGCCACCGCATCTTTCAGTCCGGTCATCACTGCACGACCAATAATGGCATGGCCGATATTCAGTTCATGCATCTCAGGAATGGCGGCAATGGCTTTCACGTTGTGATAGGTCAGACCGTGGCCGGCGTTAACTTTCAGACCGAGACTTGCAGCAAAGATCGCGGCTTTAGCAATGCGCGCCAACTCTTGCGCCTGTTCAGCTTCAGTTTTTGCATCGGCATAACAACCGGTGTGGATCTCGATAAACGGGGCGCCTACCTCTGCTGCAGCTTTGATCTGCTCTTCATCTGCGTCGATAAACAGAGAAACCTGAATCCCGGCATCCGCCAGACGTTTACAGGCATCGCGCATTTTGTCACGCTGACCTGCGACGTCCAGGCCACCTTCGGTTGTCACTTCCTGGCGCTTTTCCGGTACCAGGCAGCAAAAATGAGGCTTCGTCTCAATGGCAATCGCCAGCATCTCTTCGGTCACCGCCATTTCCAGATTCATGCGGGTATCCAGCGTCTGACGCAGGATGCGCACGTCGCGGTCAGTAATGTGGCGACGATCTTCACGCAAATGCACGGTAATGCCATCCGCGCCAGCCTGCTCGGCAATAAACGCGGCCTGCACCGGGTCGGGGTAAGCAGTACCACGTGCATTACGCAGCGTTGCGATATGGTCAATGTTGACGCCCAACAGTAATTCAGCCATGACAATCCTCATCAGTCATTATGTGTTTGCACTGTTCGCTTAGGTATAAACTGCCGGAACAGTTCCCTGCTCTTTAAAGGTTTACCGCCAAGATACGGCTTAAGCGCCATGCGGGTAAAGCGTTTCGCGGCACGCAATGTGTCTGCGTCAGGAAATTCCCGCGTGTGTAACGCTTTCAACTGCCTTCCGGTGAACGTTTTATTGTCGATAACGACACTGGCGATAAACCCTTTTTCTTCGCGATAACGATACGTCATGGTGTCATCCACCGGTTCGCCGCTACCTGCACAATGGGTAAAATTGACGCCATAACCCAGATGCCCGAGCAATGCCAGTTCAAAGCGGCGCAACGCGGGTTCCGGTGTGCCTGTGGCGCCAGCCAGAGACTGGATGCAGTGCAAGTAATCGAAAAAGAGTTCCGAGAAGCGCGTCTCGTATTCCAGCACGCGGGAGAGAAGTTCGTTGATGTACAGACCGCTGTAAAGCGTGATACCGCTTAATGGTAGCGCCAATGAGACAGCTTCGGCACTGCGCAATGTTTTAACTTCACCGCGCCCACTGAAGCGAAGCAAGAGAGGTGTGAAAGGCTGTAATGCACCTTTCAGGGTAGAGCGTTTAGAGCGTGCGCCTTTGGCAACCAGACGCACGCGACCCGATTCCTCCGTGAAGACGTCCAGCATCAGGCTGGTTTCGCTCCACGGGCGACTATGCAATACGAATGCGCGCTGCCAGCCTTCCATCATACTCGTCGCCTTTCAAGTTGCAGGTGCCTTGGCTGCACCCGTTCCCCCTGGTCACTTACTTTAGTAAGCTCCCAGGGATTCACGGTCTTGCCGCCTTCCTGCACCTCGAAAGTCATAGAGTATGCTAATTAAAGATCGTCAACGTAACCGAGACTACGCAGTGCGCGTTCGTCATCAGCCCAGCCGGATTTCACTTTCACCCACAGCTCAAGGTGGACAGGCGCTTCGAACATTTCCTGCATGTCTTTACGCGCTTCAATACCGATGGTTTTGATCTTGGCTCCTTTGTTGCCAATGACCATCTTCTTCTGCCCTTCGCGCTCAACGAGAATCAAACCGTTGATGTCATAACCACCACGTTCATTGGTGACAAAACGTTCGATCTCCACGGTCACGGAGTACGGCAGTTCTGCACCGAGGAAACGCATCAGTTTTTCACGGATGATTTCAGAGGCCATAAACCGCTGTGAGCGATCGGTGATGTAATCTTCCGGGAAGTGATGGGTCGCTTCAGGCAGATGCTTACGCACGATTGCTGCGATAGTGTCGACATTCAGCCCGGTTTCGGCAGAGATCGGCACAATATCGAGGAAGTTCATCTGGCTTGCCAGGAACTGCAGATGCGGCAGCAGATCGGCTTTCTCCTGCACGTTGTCCACTTTATTCACCGCGAGGATCACCGGCGCTTTGCCATCACGCAGCTTGTTGAGCACCATTTCATCGTCCGGCGTCCAACGGGTGCCTTCAACGACAAAAATCACCAGCTCAACGTCGCCAATGGAGCTACTCGCCGCTTTGTTCATCAGGCGGTTAATAGCACGCTTCTCTTCCATATGCAGGCCCGGGGTATCGACGTAGATCGCCTGATACGCGCCTTCAGTATGGATACCCACAATGCGGTGACGAGTTGTCTGCGCTTTGCGGGAAGTGATGGAGATTTTCTGCCCCAACAGTTTGTTCAGCAGTGTGGATTTGCCAACGTTCGGACGTCCGACGATGGCAATAAATCCGCAGTAACTTTTATCGATGCTCATTCCAGCTCCAGTTTTTTCAACGCCTGTTCGGCGGCAGCCTGTTCAGCCTTACGACGGCTTGAACCTGTGCCAACCACCGGTTCGCTCAGGCCGCTAACCTGGCAGTGGATAGTAAATTCCTGATCGTGCGCTTCGCCACGTACCTGAACTACCAGATAAGTTGGCAGAGGTAGATGGCGCCCCTGCAAATATTCCTGCAAGCGCGTTTTCGGATCTTTTTGTTTATCGCCTGGGCTAATTTCGTCCAGGCGGGTTTGATACCAATTAAGGATTAATTTCTCGACGGTCTGAATATCGCTGTCGAGGAATACGCCGCCAATTAATGCTTCGACGGTGTCGGCGAGAATTGACTCACGACGAAATCCACCGCTTTTAAGTTCACCCGGCCCTAAACGTAAGCACTCGCCTAACTCAAATTCGCGTGCCAGTTCTGCCAGCGTATTGCCACGGACCAGCGTGGCGCGCATCCGGCTCATATCACCTTCATCCACTCGCGGGAAACGGTGATACAGCGCATTGGCGATAACGTAGCTCAAGATTGAGTCGCCTAAAAATTCTAAACGCTCGTTATGTTTGCTGCTGGCGCTGCGGTGAGTTAATGCCTGCTGCAGCAGTTCCTGATGATTAAAAGTGTAGCCCAGCTTCCGTTGAAGCCGATTAATTACGATGGGGTTCATGCGATACCAATAAATAAATGCGTCAACAATTCAGCACACGAAACAGACCTGATACACATAGGCTCTGTTAACCGCTTTGTCGCGGATTCATTACGCCATATATGGAAACCAACGCTGTTTCGTGTGCCGTGGCAACCAGAAGGCGCCAACCTTAAACTTCGGGGGAATATTCTATACACAACGATAAGGGATGTCGTTAGCCTGGGGAGATTTATCTCATAAATAATTCACGTTGCCGCCAGAATGACGACAACGTGAACGAGAAGCAGCAATTAATGGATGCCACCAATGCGACTTAAGCGCACACCTGTCGGCCATTCACCTTCTTGCTTATCGAAACTCATCCAGATTGCCGTTGCCCGACCTACCAGATTCGCTTCCGGCACAAAGCCCCAGTAACGGCTGTCCGCGCTGTTGTCGCGGTTATCGCCCATCATGAAGTATTGACCCGGCGGGACAATCCAGGTTGCCAGTTGTTGTCCTGGTTGCTGGTAATACATCCCTACCTGATCCTGGGCGATTGGCACAGTCAGGATACGATGCGTTACATCGCCCAACGTCTCTTTACGTTCGGAAAGACGAATACCATTTTCTTTGGTTTCGTTTTTCGGCACTTCAAAGAAGCCACTGGTCGCTTCCCCGCCGTTACGACGCGAGAAGGTCTGTACGAAATCGCTCGGTTCAACGTTGGAATAAGTTACCGGCAGCGCGTTTTCACAAGCCTGACCAGAACTGCATCCAGGTTGAATGGTCACTTCTTTCGCGACCGGATCATAAGTGACTTTATCGCCCGGTAAACCTACCGCTCGCTTGATGTAATCAAGCTTCGGATCTTCCGGGTATTTGAAGACCACGATATCGCCACGTTTCGGATGGCCGGTTTCGATCAATGTTTTCTGGTAAATAGGATCTTTAATGCCATAAGCAAATTTCTCTACCAGAATGAAGTCACCGATTAACAGAGTCGGCATCATCGAACCTGACGGAATCTGGAACGGTTCATAAATAAATGAACGCACAATCAATACGATAGCCAGCACCGGAAATACAGAAGCCCCGGTTTCCAGCCAGCCTGGCTTCGGCGCAACCTTTTTCAGTGTTGCTTTATCCAGTGAATCCCCGGCAGCAGCTTGCGCCGCTGCCTGACGTTCCCGTCGTTTAGGTGCGAAAAAGAATTTATCCACGCACCATAAAATGCCCGTCACCAGTGTGGCAATCACCAGAATCAGGGCAAACATATTCGCCATGCCAACTCCTAAGGGTTATTTGTTGTCTTTGCCGACGTGCAGAATGGCAAGGAACGCTTCCTGCGGCAGCTCAACGTTACCGATCTGCTTCATACGTTTCTTACCTTCTTTCTGCTTCTGCAGCAGCTTTTTCTTACGGCTGATATCACCACCATAGCATTTAGCCAGTACGTTTTTACGCAGCTGCTTCACGGTAGAACGCGCAATGATGTGCGTTCCAATCGCTGCCTGAATAGCGATATCAAACTGCTGGCGTGGAATCAGATCTTTCATCTTCTCCACCAGCTCACGACCACGGTTTTGCGAATTATCACGGTGGGTGATCAATGCCAGCGCATCAACACGTTCACCGTTGATTAAGACGTCAACACGCACCATGTCAGAAGCCTGGAAGCGTTTGAAGTTGTAATCCAAAGACGCATAACCACGCGAGGTAGATTTCAGTCGGTCGAAGAAATCAAGCACCACTTCCGCCATCGGGATCTCGTAGGTCAGCGCTACCTGGTTTCCGTGATAGACCATGTTGGTCTGTACACCGCGTTTTTCCACGCACAGGGTAATGACGTTACCGAGATACGCTTGCGGCAGCAGCATGTGACACTCTGCAATCGGCTCGCGCAGTTCGTAGATGTTATTTACCGCTGGCAGCTTGGATGGGCTGTCGACGTAGATAACTTCTTTTGCCGTAGTTTCAACTTCATACACTACTGTCGGTGCTGTGGTAATCAGGTCAAGATCGTATTCACGTTCCAGACGTTCCTGAATGATCTCCATGTGCAACAGGCCGAGGAAGCCGCAGCGGAAACCAAAGCCCAGCGCCGTTGAGCTTTCTGGCTCATAGAACAGTGAAGCGTCGTTCAGGCTGAGTTTGCCCAACGCGTCACGGAAGGCTTCATAGTCGTCGGAACTTACCGGGAACAGACCGGCATATACCTGCGGTTTAACTTTCTTAAACCCAGGCAACGCTTTTTCTGCCGGATTACGCGCCAGCGTTAAGGTATCGCCTACCGGTGCACCATGGATGTCTTTGATCGCACACACCAGCCAGCCTACTTCGCCGCATTTCAGTTCAGTACGATCAACCTGTTTCGGCGTGAAGATCCCCAGGCGGTCGGCGTTATAAGTCTGCCCGGTGCTCATAACTTTCACTTTGTCGCCCTTACGCAGGATGCCGTTTTTAATACGGATAAGTGAAACAACGCCCAGGTAGTTATCGAACCAGGAGTCGATAATCAGCGCCTGTAACGGACCTTCTGGATCGCCTTCCGGCGGCGGAATGTCGCGCACCAGACGTTCGAGAACGTCCTGCACGCCAACGCCGGTTTTCGCTGAACAGCGCACCGCATCGGTGGCGTCGATACCAACAATATCTTCAATTTCTTCCGCCACGCGTTCAGGATCGGCTGCCGGCAGGTCAATCTTGTTCAGTACCGGCACCACTTCGAGATCCATCTCCATCGCGGTGTAGCAGTTCGCCAGAGTTTGCGCTTCTACGCCCTGCCCGGCGTCAACCACCAGCAATGCACCTTCACAGGCAGCCAGCGAACGGGAAACTTCATAGGAGAAGTCTACGTGGCCCGGGGTGTCGATAAAGTTAAGCTGATAGGTTTCACCGTCAGACGCTTTGTAGTCCAGCGTCACGCTTTGCGCTTTGATGGTAATGCCACGCTCACGCTCAAGATCCATGGAATCGAGAACCTGCGCCTCCATTTCACGGTCAGACAGGCCACCGCAGATCTGGATAATACGGTCAGACAGCGTCGATTTACCGTGGTCAATGTGAGCTATGATCGAAAAGTTACGTATATTCTTCATAAAGTATGATTATTGTGCCTTAACGCCCGGTTAACCAGGCTTTTAGAAGTCGCTGTTCTGAGCTTAACGTCTGTATTAATAGAAAGGCCGCATTCTACACTACAACATTGAGGCGAGGAAATGTTCATACCGTATGGATTGTGGTATCTGGAAACGTCCTCGCATTTGTTATGCAAAATGCAACAAAGCCAGTGAAATCACTGGCTCGCGTCTTCCGAAGATGTTTCAAACCGCACAAGGCCTGGCGGCAATGCCACGCTTAAAATGATCGGTTGCCATTCAGCCCGGGCAGCAAGCTTTCGCGAGTAGCCGCGCGCAATCAGGAATCCACCAACGCCACCAAGAATTGCGCCGCATAACGCCGCGATGTCTGAAGCAAAGAGTAGCTGAAATAACGAAGCAACAAGGAATAATCCCACCAGTGGCGACATATAAACCAGTAATGCGGAACTAAGCAGGCTACCTTCAGCGATTCCTAATTCCACTTTTTGCCCCGGCACTAACGGCTCATCACAGGGTACGACGATGGTATGTGTCGTTTGCGGACCAAGTTTATTCAACACGCGACTGCCGCAGCCAGCGCGGGAAGCGCAGCTGCTGCATGAGGCTTTGACATCACAACTGACCAGCGCCTGCCCGTTTTGCCAGGAGACGACGGTAGCCCACTCTTTGATCATTGCGCGGTCCCGAACTTAATGTTCTCGGCAATGCGTTTCGCCGTTTGCGGCGGTAGTTCACCAACAATAGTGATTTCCGCGTTGTCACGTATGCTGGTGCTGACTGTTCGGCGTCCGGTACGCAACATCTGATCGGTGCTCGATGGCGTCGCGCGGTTAACGTTCACCGAGAAGCTGAACAAGCCGTCGGAATAGAGACGTGATTCGATGGGCATATTGTCCATCGTGGGCAACGGGCGTCGGCTACTGGAGACTTCGCTAAACCCTTGCGGCAACCAGGTTGGAGTCCAGTTGAATTTGGCTTTTTCACCTACAGGAACAGAAAGCAGTGGAGGCAAGTTCGCCTTCGCCAGCGTCTGCATACTGCTGCTGATATCCTGATTGACATTAAAAGCAATCACGCGAAATTGTTCCAGCGTTTCACCATCGCGATCAAGGAGATCAACCCGCATCGGTAATTTCGATTCGGTGTCCATCCACACAATGTAGCTGTAGCGTGTGCCATCACGGGCGACTACGCGAATGACTTCGCAAAGACGATCAGCAATACGCGTGCGTCCCACGGAGATAAAGTCGTAGTAAGGAGAAAGGCGTTTGAAATCGGTATAAATGAGCGATGGCAGAGAATCAACAATGTAATCGCCATTAAGCGTGAACGGTTCAAGGCCCGGCTCAAAGTAGCTGATTTCATTGCCGCGCTGTACCACTTCCCGGCGCGGGCCATCCATTTGCAACAGCTGTGCAAGCGGACGGTTATCGAGGCGTGCATGTCGATAACGCAGAGACTCAACACCCTGTTTATTGATGCTGATGAATGACAGCTCGTAATTCAGTGACTGACTGGCCAGGTTCATCTGCTGTAATAACGCCCCGGACGCGGGAGTGGCCGAGGCGTTAGCAGAGAATAACAGGCTACCTGTCACTAATGACATGGCAAACCAAAGTTGCTTCATTACTGCGATTGCGTTCCTAAAGTTTGAATTCCTGGCACCTGTACAGCGGCTTGCTGTGTTTGTGCCTGCTCAAACTGAAGCTGTTCAGAGTGGAGTCGACGTTGCAGTTCGTAATCCTGCAACATGGCATTAATGCGACGACGCTGCTCCTGTACCTGCTGCTGTTGACCATTGTTTGCGGTCGCTTCAGAAGGTACTCCCAGACTTACCGGACTGGCTTTCCCCATCATCGGCAGAGTATTAAATACCGGTGTTTCGGGCTGCTGGGACGTTTCAGATTGTCCATTATAGTGCTGGACGCCAACGATAACTGCAAGCGATACACATGCCGCTACGCCCATTTGGGTAAGCTGTGCCGCCCATGGACGTACTTTCTGCCAGAATGGCATTTTCTGCCATTGATGCGGCGCAGGCTGGGCCTCTGGGATCAATGTCGTCGGTTGACGAACGGGCTCTTCTTCAATGGCGGCCATCACGCGTGATGAAATATCGAAATGAAGCAACTCAGGAGTATCACCCCGCATAGAGTCACGGATTAAGTGATAGCTTTCCCAGGTTTTCTGCATTTCCGGGTTGTGAGCCAGTTCGTTAAGCAGCTCACTATCCAGCGTTTCGCCATCCATTAAAGCGGAAAGTTGTTCTTTCTGCATGCCTAATACCCTTATCCAGTATCCCGCTATCGTCAACGCCTGATAAGCGGTTGAACTTTGTTATCAATAGCTTCCCTCGCTCGGAAGATACGTGAACGCACCGTACCTACCGGACAATCCATGATAGCGGCTATCTCTTCATAGCTCAGGCCATCCAGCTCCCGCAAGGTTATTGCCATGCGTAAATCTTCCGGGAGGGACTCAATAGTTCGGAAAACTATCTGTCTCAGTTCTTCTGACAACATTAAGTTCTCAGGGTTCGAAATTTCTTTCAGCGCGCCGCCACTTTCGAAGTTTTCTGCTTCAATGGCATCCACATCACTGGAAGGTGGACGACGCCCCTGAGCAACCAGGTAATTTTTCGCTGTATTTACAGCAATCCGATACAGCCATGTATAAAAAGCACTATCTCCCCGGAACGAATCCAGCGCACGATAGGCTTTAATAAAAGCTTCTTGTACCACATCGGGAACATCACCCGACGGCACATAGCGGGAAACCAGACTCGCCACTTTATGCTGATAGCGCACTACCAGTAAGTTAAAAGCTTTCTGATCTCCCTTCTGGACCCGTTCAACCAGGACCTGGTCCGTTAACTGCTCGCTCATCCGAGGTAAAGTCTCCCCAAACCAAATTTCCACGCGCTATCGAAACGCCACTCCATTAGCTGCAATTTGAGCAAGCAAAACGTTAGAGTGTCTCGTTTTTGTAAAGTTCCGTAACGCATCTGTTTTTGTTTGTCATGCTGTAGACGGATCATTATCTATCATTATAAGTCTACAGAATCTGAACATCGCATTATCTGTGTAGAAATGCCCATTTAACTGCCTGAAGAGTACCCCAACGGCCTTTTTATTTCACCACCTAATCCTCTGCCGACGAGCAACTTCTCTTTTTTCCACCACCCAGGATCTCCCTGTTTAGCCATTGTAACAAATATTAAAATAGCAGGTGTTTAATTACACAATGTGATGCTATGCTGACCAAACTGTGTTTAGTAAATTAAACAAATAAAATGAATACTTTTCCCGAACATTCTTGTGATGTGTTGATTATCGGTAGCGGCGCAGCCGGGCTTTCACTGGCACTACGTCTGGCTGACCAGCATCAGGTCATCGTTCTTAGCAAAGGCCCGGTAACGGAAGGCTCAACATTTTATGCCCAGGGCGGAATCGCCGCCGTGTTTGATGAAACTGACAGCATTGACTCGCATGTGGAAGATACATTAATTGCTGGCGCCGGTATTTGCGATCGCCATGCTGTTGAATTTGTTGCCAGCAATGCGCGTTCCTGCGTGCAATGGCTAATCGACCAGGGGGTGTTGTTTGATACCCACGTTCAGCCAAATGGCGAAGAGAGCTACCATCTGACTCGTGAAGGTGGGCATAGTCACCGTCGTATTCTTCATGCTGCCGATGCCACTGGTAGAGAAGTAGAAACCACGCTGGTGAGCAAGGCGCAGAACCATCCGAATATTCGAGTGCTGGAACGCAGCAATGCGGTTGATCTGATCGTTTCTGACAAGATTGGTCTGCCTGGAACGCGACGGGTTGTCGGCGCGTGGGTGTGGAACCGTAATAAAGAAACCGTGGAAACTTGCCATGCTAAAGCGGTGGTGCTGGCAACTGGCGGAGCATCCAAGGTTTATCAGTACACCACCAATCCGGATATTTCCTCTGGTGATGGTATTGCCATGGCCTGGCGTGCTGGTTGCCGGGTCGCCAATCTCGAATTTAATCAGTTTCACCCTACCGCACTGTATCACCCACAGGCACGGAATTTCCTGTTAACGGAAGCCTTACGCGGCGAAGGCGCTTATTTGAAACGCCCGGACGGCACACGTTTTATGCCTGATTTTGATGATCGCGGCGAACTGGCCCCGCGCGATATTGTCGCCCGCGCCATTGACCATGAAATGAAACGCCTCGGCGCGGATTGTATGTTCCTTGATATCAGCCATAAGCCCGCCGAATTTATTCGCCAGCATTTCCCGATGATCTATGAAAAGTTGCTCGGGTTGGGTATTGACCTCACGAAAGAACCGGTGCCGATTGTGCCTGCTGCGCACTATACCTGCGGCGGCGTAATGGTTGACGATCATGGACGTACGGACGTTGATGGCCTGTATGCCATTGGCGAAGTGAGTTATACGGGCTTACATGGTGCTAACCGCATGGCCTCTAATTCCTTGCTGGAGTGTCTGGTCTATGGCTGGTCGGCAGCGGAAGATATTACAAAACGTATGCCTTATGCGCGTGGCGTCAGTACGTTACCGCCGTGGGATGAAAGCCGTGTTGAGAATCCTGACGAACTGGTGGTGATTCAACATAACTGGCACGAGTTACGCCTGTTTATGTGGGATTACGTAGGCATTGTGCGCACAACAAAACGCCTTGAGCGCGCTCTGCGGCGTATCAATATGTTGCAACAGGAAATAGACGAATATTACGCACACTTCCGCGTATCAAATAATTTGCTGGAACTGCGTAATCTTGTGCAGGTTGCCGAGTTGATTGTTCGCTGCGCAATGATGCGTAAGGAAAGTCGGGGGTTGCATTTCACGCTGGATTATCCGGAACTGCTCACGCATTCCGGTCCGTCGATCCTTTCCCCCGCCAATCATTACATAAACAGATAAAAAGCCTGGGTCAGCGCCGTATACGCTTCGGAATAGTTCTGGTCTGGCCCACGAATCACTAAGCGATCGCTAAAGCATTCTCCCGCCTGCGGGGAGAATGCCAGCAGCACCCGATGCGGCAGTCGCGCTTCGTTTTCCGCCACATCCGTTCGCAAACGTAAATGCCACCCCATGCTTAATGCCAGCTCCGTAAAACTATTACCGATTTGCTCTGGCAGCACCACGCAGAAAAATCCCTCTTCGGTAATGCACTCTGCCGCGCAAGTCAGCAAGGATTGATGATCCAGCGTGGTGGTATAGCGCGCCTGTTCCCGCTGCGGTGTTGCACACTCCACTCCCTGCTGATAATACGGCGGGTTGCTGATGATTAAATCGAAGCGTGCTGTCTGCTGTGTGATCCACTGCTGAATATCCGCCGTATGGACATTAATCCGCTCTGCCCACGGAGACTGGTTAATATTCTCCTGCGCCTGAGCTGCAGCTTCACTTTCCAGTTCAACTGCATCAATCATCACACTGTCATCGGTTCGCTGCGCCAGCATCAGTGCCAACAACCCGCTACCAGTGCCGATATCAAGGCAGCGTTTTACCCCTGCCACCGGAGCCCATGCGCCAAGCAAAATTCCATCCGTTCCCACTTTCATCGCACATCGTTCGTGGCCGACAAAAAACTGTTTAAAAGTAAATCCATTACGACGAAGCACGGATGTAGACTGTGACATGTAAATAAAACCTTGCTGAAAAAACGGCGATAGCACCGGGTAAGAACAATACCTGAGAAGCGATATCCATACAAACAGATGAAGATTGCAGCCGTAACGTCTATAATCAGCGCCCCACACAGAGGTAGAACATGACTGTAACGACTTTTTCCGAACTTGAACTCGACGAAAGCCTGCTGGAAGCCCTCCAGGATAAAGGTTTCACTCGCCCGACCGCCATTCAGGCTGCCGCCATTCCGCCTGCGCTCGATGGCCGTGATGTACTCGGTTCTGCGCCGACAGGCACCGGTAAAACGGCGGCGTATCTGCTGCCAGCGTTGCAGCACCTGCTCGATTTCCCACGTAAGAAATCCGGTCCGCCGCGTATTTTGATTCTCACCCCAACTCGCGAGCTGGCGATGCAGGTGGCCGATCATGCCCGCGAGCTGGCGAAACATACGCATCTGGATATCGCCACTATCACCGGCGGCGTGGCCTATATGAACCACGCAGAAGTTTTCAGCGAAAACCAGGACATCGTGGTCGCCACGACCGGGCGTCTGCTGCAATACATAAAAGAAGAGAACTTCGATTGCCGCGCAGTTGAAACGCTGATCCTCGACGAAGCGGACCGTATGCTGGATATGGGCTTCGCTCAGGATATCGAACATATTGCTGGCGAAACGCGCTGGCGTAAACAGACCCTGCTCTTTTCCGCAACGCTGGAAGGCGATGCTATTCAGGATTTTGCCGAGCGGTTGCTGGAAGATCCGGTGGAAGTTTCTGCGAATCCGTCTACCCGTGAGCGCAAAAAAATTCATCAGTGGTATTACCGCGCCGATGATCTTGAGCATAAAACCGCATTGCTGGTGCATCTGTTAAAACAGCCTGAAGCGACTCGCTCAATCGTATTTGTGCGTAAGCGTGAGCGTGTGCATGAGCTGGCAAACTGGCTGCGCGAAGCGGGCATCAACAACTGCTATCTCGAAGGTGAGATGGTACAAGGCAAGCGTAACGAAGCGATCAAGCGTTTGACCGAAGGCCGCGTAAACGTACTGGTTGCAACCGATGTTGCCGCGCGCGGTATTGACATTCCTGACGTCAGCCACGTCTTTAACTTCGATATGCCGCGCAGTGGTGATACTTATTTGCACCGTATCGGGCGTACCGCTCGCGCCGGTCGTAAAGGCACCGCAATTTCACTGGTTGAAGCTCATGACCATCTGCTGCTGGGCAAAGTTGGTCGCTATATTGAAGAGCCAATTAAAGCTCGCGTAATTGATGAGTTACGCCCGAAAACGCGTGCGCCAAGCGAGAAGCAGACCGGCAAGCCATCGAAGAAAGTACTGGCAAAACGCGCCGAGAAGAAAAAGGCTAAAGAGAAAGAGAAGCCGCGGGTGAAAAAACGCCATCGCGATAGCAAAAATATTGGTAAACGCCGTAAACCAAGCGGAACGGGCGTGCCACCGCAAACAACAGAAGAGTAATCATAATGCCGGGTTTAAGCCCGGCATTTTTTTATCCAGCCACAAAACACTCTTCAACACACTGAATAAAAGTGTACATCGCCGGGCTAACCGCTTTTCCGGCATGGTGTGCGCACATTGCTGTAATGGTCTGCGACTGCTCGCCAAAGGGCAATTCAATTAATTCACCGTTCGCCAGTTCTTTTGCTACCGCAAAGCGTGGCAGGTAGCTGACACCGATATTTGCCGCGACACAACGCTTGATGCTTTCGATACTTATAAGTTCAATGGTGTTTTCCACCGTGATCCGCCGCTGGCGAAGCGTGCTCTCAAATATCTGACGGAAGACACATTGTGGTTCATTGATAATAAAGCTACAGGCGTTATGTCTTCCCGACTCAGTAAAATCGACATCTGCAATTTGCGGTGAAGCCACCAGCACTAGCGATTGTTCACCCAACTCACGTCGGTTCAGGGCATCATCATTCCCTACGCGATAAAAGATGCCGACGTCTGCCTCATCATTCAGTAGTGCATCACGAATCACGTAACAGTTCAGTGACTGCAATGATAAACGCACTTTTGGCGCTCGTTGCCGAAAACGCTGCAACACCTCCGGCATACGGTAAGAGAGCAACGTTTCGCCCGAAACAACGCGTAGTTCCCCGTCCGGATCCGACTCTTTTTTGGCAGCCTCACGAAGGGTATCCATCACTCTGGTGAGTTCATAAATGTGCGGCAGCAGCTTTTTTCCTTCGCGGGTAAGGCACATCCGTCGACCAATTTTCTCAAACAACTGGACTGAGAACTCTTGCTCAAGCTGCTGAATATGAAAAGTCACCGTCGACTGTGTGCAGCACAATTTTTGCGAAGCTCGCAAAAAAGAACCCTCTTCCACCACGGTTTTAAGCGTAATAAAACGGCGCAGATCCATAACTCCAAACCTATCGAAAATATCGAATTTAGAATGTGAAAACATTCATTTTTTTAAATGTTCCGTGTCGGGTACTGTCTACCAAAACAGAGGAGATAACAAGTGACACCGACCCTTTTAAGTGCTTTTTGGACCTACACCCTGATTACCGCCATGACGCCAGGACCGAACAATATTCTCGCCCTTAGCTCAGCCACAACGCATGGGTTTCGTCAGAGTACCCGCGTGCTGGCAGGGATGAGTCTGGGATTTTTAATCGTCATGTTGCTGTGTGCGGGAATTTCGTTTTCACTGGCTGTTATTGACCCGGCAGCAGTGCATCTGTTGAGTTGGGCGGGGGCGGCATATATTGTCTGGCTGGCGTGGAAAATCGCTACCAGCCCAACAAAGGAAGACGGGCTTCAGGCAAAACCGATCAGCTTTTGGGCAAGCTTTGCGCTACAGTTTGTGAACGTCAAAATCATTTTGTACGGCATTACGGCACTATCGACGTTTGTCCTGCCGCAAACGCAGGCGTTAAGCTGGGTAGTTGGCGTCAGCGTTTTGCTGGCAATGATTGGGACGTTTGGCAATGTGTGCTGGGCGCTGGCGGGGCATCTGTTTCAGCGACTGTTTAACCGCTATGGCCGCCAGTTGAATATCGTGCTGGCGCTGTTGCTGGTCTATTGCGCGGTACGCATTTTCTATTAATGAAAAAAAGCGGAAGAGGTCGCCCTCTTCCGCTTAGTAACTTGCTACTTAAGCCTTACAGGCTTTCAGTAAAGGTACGAGCGATAACGTCGCGCTGCTGTTCCGGAGTCAGAGAGTTAAAGCGAACTGCATAACCGGATACACGGATAGTCAGCTGCGGATATTTTTCCGGATGCTTAACTGCATCTTCCAGAGTTTCACGACGCAGAACGTTTACGTTCAGGTGCTGACCACCTTCAACGCGAACTTCTGGTTTAACTTCTACTGGAACTTCACGGTATTCAATGTCACCCAGTTTGCTTACTGCAACCACTTCATCTTCTGCAAAACCTGCTTTCGCAACGATGCAACGCGCTTCGCCTTTTTCGCTGTCCAGCAGCCAGAAAGAGTTCAGCAGATCGTCGTTAGCGGCTTTAGTAATCTGGATACCTGTAATCATATGATGCCTCCCCGGCAAAATTATTTGATTTGTTCAGCCTGTCGCGGCCAATTGGTAAAACCATTGTTGCTTGAGTGTATATATACTCCTCAAGGACCCCTGATTCCTTGATTTAAATCAATAAAAAACACACACCAAATGTAGCGCCAAGTGGATTTTATTGTTTTACATCAACTTATGCGGGTGTGAAATTTTACCAATTTACATTTTTTTACAGTCGATTATGTCTATAAAATGAGCTTGATTTTGTTCTGTAGAAAGAAGCAGTTAAGCTAGGCGGATTGAAGATTCGCAGGAGAGCGAGATGGCTAACGAATTAACCTGGCATGACGTGCTGGCTGAAGAGAAGCAACAACCCTATTTTCTTAATACCCTTCAGACCGTCGCCAGCGAGCGGCAATCCGGCATCACTATCTATCCGCCACAAAAAGATGTCTTTAACGCCTTTCGTTTTACCGAGTTAGGCGATGTCAAAGTCGTGATTCTCGGCCAGGATCCTTATCACGGCCCCGGACAGGCTCACGGCCTGGCGTTTTCTGTTCGCCCCGGTATCCCCACTCCGCCGTCATTACTGAATATGTATAAAGAGCTGGAAAATACCGTTCCAGGCTTTACCCGCCCGGCGCATGGCTATCTCGAAAGCTGGGCGCGTCAGGGCGTTCTGCTGCTCAATACCGTATTGACTGTACGCGCAGGCCAGGCGCATTCCCACGCCAGCCTCGGTTGGGAGACGTTTACTGATAAAGTCATCAGCCTCATAAATCAGCATCGCGAAGGCGTGGTGTTTTTGTTGTGGGGATCTCATGCGCAAAAGAAAGGGGCGATTATAGATAAGCAACGCCATCACGTACTGAAAGCACCGCATCCGTCACCGCTTTCTGCGCATCGTGGATTCTTTGGCTGTAACCATTTTGTGCTGGCAAATCAGTGGCTGGAACAACGTGGCGAGACGCCGATTGACTGGATGCCAGTATTACCGGCAGAGGGTGAGTAAATTTGCAGGAAAACGCCGGATGGCAGAGTTGCCACCCGGCTAATTTATCAGGCTTTATTCTGACGCCACCATTCGCCAAGCAGAACGCCAGTTGCGACAGAAATATTCAGTCCAGCAACGTTGCCAGTACCGTCAATCTTCACGCGCAAATCGTTCGGATCGCGCGCGGCATCCGGTAACCCTTCATATTCCTGCCCCAGCACCAGCACCATTTTTTCTGGCAGACTGGTTTTGAACAGCGGTTTACCTTGCTCGCTGGAAGTGGTCACCACGGTGTAGCCCGCCTGACGGAAATCATCCAACACGTCAACAATGTTGTCGCCAGTAATCGGCTGAACATGCTCTGCGCCGCCTTCTGCGGTACGGATAGCCGCCCCCGACTCCAGCAGTGCCGCATCCTGCACCACAACACCTTTCACGCCGAAGTGCGCACAGCTGCGCATCATGCCGCCCAGGTTATGCGGGTTAGATTCGTTTTCCAGCGCCAGTACACAATCCTGCGCACCTGCCTTACTTACCCACTGCTGCACGGTTGTACCGTTACGCTTTTTGATCAGGAAGCACACGCCTCCGTGATGCTCCGTACCTGACGCCTTTGTCAGTTCCGCTTCATCCACCACATGGTACGCTTTGCGGTTTGCCGCCATCCAGCGCAAGGCTTCTTTAAAACGTGGCGTTACGCTCTGGATAAACCAGGCGCGAACAATTGCTTCCGGACGGCTCTGGAACAGTGCCTGACATGCATTTTCGCCGTAGACGCGGGTTTCTTCCGCACGCTGACGACGCAACACTTCCGGATCAATAAAACTTTTACCACTGATGCCACCGTGATCGGCCTTTTCCGGCGCATCATCACCAGGCGCGCGGGAAACTGTGCGCCACGGCGACTCTTCCCACTTGCGGTCACGGGGCTGATTCTGTTTGTCATCGCGGGCGGGGCGACGGCCACCGTCGGCACGAGATTTTCCTGGACGCCCGCCCCCTTTCCCGGTACGCGGGTTATGGGTACGTTTATCAGAATCATCATCACTGCGGACATACATCACTTTGACCTTGCCGCTTTTGCTTTTCATTTCATCGTTCATGCTTTTCTCCACCAGCGCTGCGCGAAGCGCGCAGATTACCCGAAGTGCGCGCGGTTCGCCATGATTTCGTTCCAAAGCCTGCGTCTATCATACCCATTGAATAAAACAGATTGTTGTCTTGAACAATGTTCTCGATAATATGCAACACATTAGAAACATACCGGTGTCATTACCGATAAGTCTCCTTACTCATCCCGAGGTTAGTTATGAATACCGTTTGTACCCATTGTCAGGCCATCAATCGCATTCCCGACGATCGGATCGAAGATGCGGCAAAATGCGGACGCTGCGGTCACGACTTGTTTGACGGAGAGGTGATTAATGCGACCGGTGAAACGCTCGACAAATTGCTGAAAGATGATCTACCTGTGGTGATCGACTTCTGGGCACCGTGGTGCGGCCCCTGCCGTAACTTCGCGCCAATTTTTGAAGATGTTGCGCAAGAGCGTAGCGGTAAAGTGCGCTTTGTGAAAGTGAATACCGAAGCTGAACGTGAATTAAGCAGCCGCTTTGGTATTCGCAGTATCCCGACGATCATGATTTTCAAAAATGGTCAGGTTGTCGACATGCTTAATGGCGCAGTGCCGAAAGCGCCGTTCGATAGCTGGTTGAACGAATCTCTTTAATCTTACCGGGGCGCATCTTGTGCCCCGTTTTCTCCTCTGCGACAATGGCGTTTTTTCGACGCTCTCTTATGACCGAAAACGCTGTTCTCCAGTTACGCGCCGAACGTATTGCGCGCGCAACACGTCCTTTTCTTGCCCGCGGTAATCGCGTTCGTCGCTGCCAACGCTGTCTTTTGCCAGAGAAATTATGTCTCTGTTCGACAATTACCCCAGCGGAAGCAAAAAGTCGCTTCTGTTTGCTGATGTTCGACACCGAGCCAATGAAGCCAAGTAACACCGGGCGTCTGATTGCTGATATTTTGCCTGATACCGTTGCGTTTCAATGGTCGCGTACCGAACCCTCGCAAGATTTACTGGATCTGGTACAAAACCCGGACTATCAGCCAATGGTGGTCTTTCCCGCCTCATATGCTGATGAGCAACGGGAAGTGATCTTCACCCCGCCTTCCGGTAAGCCACCGCTGTTTATCATGCTCGATGGCACCTGGCCGGAAGCGCGCAAGATGTTTCGTAAAAGTCCGTATCTGGATAATCTCCCCGTCATTTCCGTCGATCTTTCCCGGCTTTCTGCCTATCGCCTGCGTGAAGCCCAGGCTGAAGGACAATATTGTACCGCTGAAGTGGCTATCGCACTTTTAGATATGGCGGGCGATACCGGGGCTGCGGCCAGCTTAGGCGAGCATTTCACTCGCTTTAAAACACGCTATCTGGCAGGAAAAACGCAACATCTGGGTAGCATCACAGCAGAACAGTTAGAAAGCGTTTAAAATCATTCGGTCACTTCTGCGGGAGACCGGTATGAGTCAGCGAGGACTGGAAGCACTACTGCGACCAAAATCGATTGCGGTAATTGGCGCATCGATGAAACCCAATCGCGCAGGTTACCTGATGATGCGTAACCTGCTGGCGGGAGGCTTTAACGGACCGGTGTTACCGGTGACGCCGGCCTGGAAAGCGGTACAAGGCGTACTGGCCTGGCCGGATATCGCCAGTCTGCCATTTACGCCCGACCTTGCTGTGCTGTGTACCAATGCCAGCCGCAATCTGGCGCTTCTGGAAGAACTCGGTGAAAAAGGCTGTAAAACCTGCATTATTCTTTCTGCCCCGGCATCGCAACACGAAGATCTCCGAGCCTGCGCCCAGCGTCATAACATGCGCCTGCTTGGACCAAACAGTCTGGGATTACTGGCGCCGTGGCAAGGTCTGAATGCCAGCTTTTCGCCTGTGCCGATTAAACGCGGCAAGCTGGCGTTTATTTCGCAATCGGCAGCCGTCTCCAACACCATCCTCGACTGGGCGCAACAGCGTGAGATGGGTTTTTCCTACTTTATTGCGCTCGGCGACAGCCTGGATATCGACGTTGATGAATTGCTCGACTATCTGGCGCGCGACAGTAAAACCAGCGCCATCCTGCTCTATCTCGAACAGTTAAGCGACGCGCGACGCTTTGTTTCGGCGGCCCGTAGTGCCTCGCGTAATAAACCGATTCTGGTAATTAAAAGCGGACGTAGCCCGGCAGCACAGCGACTGCTCAACACGACGGCAGGAATGGACCCGGCATGGGATGCAGCTATTCAGCGTGCCGGTTTATTACGAGTGCAGGACACTCACGAACTGTTTTCGGCAGTGGAAACCCTTAGCCATATGCGCCCATTGCGTGGCGACCGACTGATGATTATCAGCAACGGTGCAGCGCCAGCTGCGCTGGCGCTGGATGCCTTATGGTCACGCAATGGCAAGCTGGCAACGCTAAGCGAAGAAACCTGCCAGAAACTACGCGATGCACTGCCAGAACATGTAGTAATCTCTAACCCGCTCGATCTGCGCGATGACGCCAGCAGTGAGCACTATATTAAAACGCTGGATATTCTGCTCCACAGCCAGGATTTTGATGCGCTGATGGTTATTCATTCGCCCAGTGCTGCTGCTCCAGCCACAGAAAGCGCACTGGCATTAATTGAAGCGGTAAAGCATCACCCTCGCAGCAAGTATATCTCTCTGCTGACGAACTGGTGCGGCGAATACTCCTCGCAGGAGGCGCGACGTTTATTCAGCGAAGCCGGGCTGCCGACCTACCGCACCCCGGAAGGAACCATCACCGCTTTTATGCATATGGTGGAGTACCGACGTAACCAGAAGCAACTACGCGAAACGCCGGCGCTGCCCAGCAATCTGACCTCTAATACCGCAGAAGCGCATCTTCTGTTGCAACAGGCGATTGCCGAAGGGGCAACGTCACTCGATACCCATGAAGTACAGCCAATCCTGCAAGCGTATGGCATGAACACGCTTCCCACCTGGATTGCCAGCGATAGTACCGAAGCGGTGCATATTGCTGAACAGATTGGTTATCCGGTGGCGCTGAAATTACGCTCGCCGGATATTCCACATAAATCGGAAGTTCAGGGCGTCATGCTCTACCTGCGTACAGCCAATGAAGTCCAGCAAGCTGCGAACGCTATTTTCGATCGCGTAAAAATGGCCTGGCCGCAGGCGCGGATCCACGGTCTGCTGGTACAAAGTATGGCTAACCGTGCTGGCGCCCAGGAGTTGCGGGTAGTGGTCGAGCAGGATCCTGTTTTCGGACCGTTGATCATGCTTGGTGAAGGCGGTGTGGAGTGGCGTCCAGAAGATCAAGCCGTCGTCGCATTACCGCCGCTGAACATGAATCTGGCCCGCTATCTGGTCATTCAGGGAATAAAAAGTAAAAAGATTCGTGCGCGCAGTGCGCTACGCCCATTGGATGTTGCAGGCTTGAGCCAGCTTCTGGTGCAGGTTTCCAACTTGATTGTCGATTGCCCGGAAATTCAGCGTCTGGATATTCATCCTTTGCTGGCTTCTGGCAGTGAATTTACCGCGCTGGATGTCACGCTGGATATCGCGCCGTTTGAAGGCGATAGCGAGAGTCGGCTGGCAGTGCGCCCTTATCCGCATCAGCTGGAAGAATGGGTAGAATTGAAAAACGGTGAACGCTGCTTGTTCCGCCCGATTTTGCCAGAAGATGAGCCACAGCTTCAGCAATTCATTTCACGAGTTACTAAAGAAGATCTTTATTATCGCTACTTTAGCGAGATCAACGAATTCACCCATGAAGATTTAGCTAACATGACGCAGATCGACTACGATCGGGAAATGGCGTTTGTGGCGGTGCGACGTATTGATCAAACGGAAGAGATCCTCGGCGTCACGCGTGCGATTTCCGATCCTGATAACATCGATGCCGAATTTGCTGTGCTGGTTCGCTCGGATCTCAAAGGGTTAGGCTTAGGTCGACGCTTAATGGAAAAGTTGATTACCTATACGCGAGATCACGGACTGCAACGTCTGAATGGTATTACGATGCCAAACAATCGTGGCATGGTGGCGCTGGCCCGCAAGCTCGGGTTTAACGTTGATATCCAGCTCGAAGAGGGGATCGTTGGGCTTACGCTAAATCTTGCCCAACGCGAGGAATCATGAGTAAGGTACTGGAAATGTTGACCACTTAATCGGGACTGGTGTTATTATTGCCCGCTTATGTCGTCTGCATTGCACAGAGGACCCTTCAATGAACAGAGAAGAAATGCACTGTGATGTTGTCAAAATTTAAGCGTAATAAACATCAACAACACCTTGCCCAACTACCCAAGATTTCTCAATCAGTTGATGATGTCGATTTCTTTTACGCTCCCGCCGACTTCCGGGAGACGCTGCTGGAAAAAATAGCCAGCGCGAAGCAGCGCATTTGCATTGTCGCCCTGTATCTCGAACAGGATGACGGTGGCAAAGGCATTCTGAACGCGTTGTATGAAGCTAAAAGGCAGCGTCCGGAACTGGATGTGCGGGTGCTGGTCGACTGGCATCGTGCACAACGTGGACGCATTGGCGCTGCGGCATCTAACACTAACGCTGACTGGTACTGCCGCATGGCGCAGGAAAATCCGGGCGTAGATGTTCCGGTTTATGGCGTTCCAATCAATACCCGTGAAGCTCTTGGTGTTCTGCACTTTAAAGGCTTTATCATCGACGATAGCGTACTTTATAGCGGTGCCAGCCTGAACGATGTTTACCTGCATAAGCACGATAAATATCGCTACGACCGTTATCATCTGATCCGTAACCGTAAGATGTCAGACATTATGTTTGAATGGGTTACACAGAATATTATGAATGGCCGCGGCGTTAATCGTCTGGATGATGTTAATCGGCCAAAAAGCCCGGAAATCAAGAACGATATTCGTCTGTTCCGCCAGGAGCTGCGTGATGCCGCTTATCATTTCCAGGGCGATGCCGACAACGATCAGCTTTCCGTAACGCCGCTAGTGGGGCTGGGGAAATCGAGTCTGTTGAACAAGACCATTTTCCATCTTATGCCTTGTGCCGAGCAGAAACTAACCATCTGTACGCCATACTTCAACCTGCCAGCAATCCTTGTGCGCAATATTATCCAGTTGCTGCGCGAAGGGAAAAAGGTCGAAATTATTGTTGGTGATAAAACCGCGAACGACTTCTACATTCCGGAAGATGAACCTTTCAAGATAATTGGCGCATTGCCTTATCTCTATGAGATCAATCTGCGTCGTTTCCTGAGCCGTTTGCAGTATTACGTCAATACTGACCAGCTAGTGGTTCGGTTATGGAAAGATGACGACAACACCTATCACCTAAAAGGGATGTGGGTTGATGATAAGTGGATGTTGATCACCGGTAATAACCTGAACCCGCGCGCCTGGCGTCTGGATCTGGAAAACGCCATTTTGATCCACGATCCACAACTGGAGCTTGCGCCGCAGCGAGAGAAAGAACTGGAGCTGATCCGCAAGCATACCACCACCGTTAAGCACTATCGCGATCTGCAAAGTATTGCCGATTATCCGGTGAAGGTTCGTAAACTCATCCGCCGTTTGCGCCGTATCCGCATCGACCGATTAATTAGCCGCATCCTGTAATCACAACCCCGTCCTGTACGGGGTTTGTTTTTTGGAGGCCACGTTTTGCGTATTCTTTTTGTCTGTTCGCTATTGTTACTTTCTGGATGCAGCCATATGGCTAACGATAGCTGGAGCGGGCAGGATAAAGCTCAACACTTTATCGCCTCGGCGATGCTTTCCGCCGCCGGAAATGAATATTCACAGCATCAGGGGATGAGCCGGGATCGCAGTGCCATGTTTGGATTGATGTTCTCTGTCAGTTTGGGGGCGTCAAAAGAGCTTTGGGATAGCCGCCCCGAAGGGAGCGGCTGGAGCTGGAAGGATTTGGCCTGGGATGTCGCCGGTGCAAGCACCGGCTATACCGTCTGGCAACTGACCCGTCACTAAAGACGCATCCCCTTCCCTTTGCGATGTAGCATCAAAGAAACCAGAAACGCCACCACGGCCATCAAGGTCACATACCAGAAGAAGGCTGTTTCCATTCCTATTGATTTCAGCGACAACGCTACGTACTCCGCCGAACCACCAAATATAGCATTAGCGACCGCATATGACAGACCAACGCCTAATGCGCGAACCTGTGCCGGGAACATCTCAGCCTTCAGTATTCCACTGATTGATGTATAAAAACTCACTATCAGCAGGGCACACATCACCAGACCAAAAGCGGCATAAGGCGAGGAAACGTTTTGCAATGCTGAGAGAATAGGAACGGTAAAAATGGCTGCCAGCGAACCGAAACATAACATTGAGGTACGGCGACCAATCTTATCCGACAGCGCGCCAATGAGTGGTTGAATAAGCATGAATACAAACAATGCGGCAGTCATAATGCCACTCGCCACGTTGGCATGCATTCCCGCAGTATTTACCAGATACTTCTGCATATAAGTGGTGAAGGTATAGAAACAAAGGGAGCCCGCAGCGGTAAAACCGAGAACCATGATGAATGCACGGCGATTGCGCCATAATCCTTTCAGAGATCCAGCTTCTTTTAAAGCGCGCGTTTCTTGTTGCGAAGTTTCATCTAACTGACGACGTAACCACAACGCCACAACAGCTAACACAGCTCCTAACGCGAAAGGAATACGCCATCCCCACTCTCTGAGTGCAGCGTCTTCCATGGTGTGTTGTAAAACCACGACAACCAGTAGGGCTAGCAGTTGTCCGCCGATCAACGTCACATACTGAAATGATGCGTAAAAACCTTTGCGCCCTTCAACGGCAACTTCACTCATATAGGTGGCGCTGGTGCCATATTCTCCGCCAACGGATAATCCCTGAAATAAACGCGCGAGAAGCAATAATGCCGGAGCCCACGTACCGATTGTTTCATAACCAGGCAAACAGGCGATTACCAGTGAGCCGAAACACATCATACACACCGATAGCAGCATCGATTTTTTGCGACCATGTTTATCGGCTATGCGGCCAAATAGCCAACCGCCTATTGGGCGCATCAGGAATCCCGCAGCAAAAACACCTGCTGTTTGTAGTAGTTGAGTCGTCGTGTTCCCGGAAGGGAAGAAGATGTGGGCAAAGTAGAGTGAACAGAACGAGTAGACATAGAAATCGAACCACTCGACCAGATTACCTGAAGAGGCCCCCACAATCGCCCAAATGCGGCGACGAGTATCACTACTTGTCAGTTTGCTGTCTGCCGTTACAGTACTTTCAGCCATGCCATTATGTCTCCTGCCGTAATCCGATGCTTTTGTCGGTCGATGTTGTTTATTATTTGGTAAGATAAATGTTATACATTTGTTACTTATGTTTATGCAACCATAACTGCGAATTTAGTTAGCAGGAGAATGATTATTCTGGATGACCAAGAAGGATTTCAGGTGAGGTTGTCGTATGGAAATGGGCGAACATCTGGCGTATGCAAGGGAATGGTAGGGTCTTTATTTCTTAGTCAGAACCACATCAAGTGGTTTTTACTGCCTACGCTATTCAGGACGGATGACAGATAAAACAAAAGGCCCAGTCTTCCGACTGGGCCTTTTGTTTTATTTGATGCCTGGCAGTTCCCTACTCTCGCATGGGGAGACCCCACACTACCATCGGCGCTACGGCGTTTCACTTCTGAGTTCGGCATGGGGTCAGGTGGGACCACCGCGCTAAGGCCGCCAGGCAAATTCTGTTTTATCAACACGTCTTTCTTCGACATGTCGATGTAATCTGTATCAGGCTGAAAATCTTTCTCTCAATCCGCCAAAACATCTTCGGCGTTGTAAGGTTAAGCCTCACGGTTCATTAGTACCGGTTAGCTCAACGCATCGCTGCGCTTACACACCCGGCCTATCAACGTCGTCGTCTTCAACGTTCCTTCAGGACTCTCAAGGAGTCAGGGAGAACTCATCTCGGGGCAAGTTTCGTGCTTAGATGCTTTCAGCACTTATCTCTTCCGCATTTAGCTACCGGGCAGTGCCATTGGCATGACAACCCGAACACCAGTGATGCGTCCACTCCGGTCCTCTCGTACTAGGAGCAGCCCCCCTCAGTTCTCCAGCGCCCACGGCAGATAGGGACCGAACTGTCTCACGACGTTCTAAACCCAGCTCGCGTACCACTTTAAATGGCGAACAGCCATACCCTTGGGACCTACTTCAGCCCCAGGATGTGATGAGCCGACATCGAGGTGCCAAACACCGCCGTCGATATGAACTCTTGGGCGGTATCAGCCTGTTATCCCCGGAGTACCTTTTATCCGTTGAGCGATGGCCCTTCCATTCAGAACCACCGGATCACTATGACCTGCTTTCGCACCTGCTCGCGCCGTCACGCTCGCAGTCAAGCTGGCTTATGCCATTGCACTAACCTCCTGATGTCCGACCAGGATTAGCCAACCTTCGTGCTCCTCCGTTACTCTTTAGGAGGAGACCGCCCCAGTCAAACTACCCACCAGACACTGTCCGCAACCCGGATCACGGGTCTACGTTAGAACATCAAACATTAAAGGGTGGTATTTCAAGGTCGGCTCCATGCAGACTGGCGTCCACACTTCAAAGCCTCCCACCTATCCTACACATCAAGGCTCAATGTTCAGTGTCAAGCTATAGTAAAGGTTCACGGGGTCTTTCCGTCTTGCCGCGGGTACACTGCATCTTCACAGCGAGTTCAATTTCACTGAGTCTCGGGTGGAGACAGCCTGGCCATCATTACGCCATTCGTGCAGGTCGGAACTTACCCGACAAGGAATTTCGCTACCTTAGGACCGTTATAGTTACGGCCGCCGTTTACCGGGGCTTCGATCAAGAGCTTCGCTTGCGCTGACCCCATCAATTAACCTTCCGGCACCGGGCAGGCGTCACACCGTATACGTCCACTTTCGTGTTTGCACAGTGCTGTGTTTTTAATAAACAGTTGCAGCCAGCTGGTATCTTCGACTGATTTCAGCTCCACGAGCAAGTCGCTTCACCTACATATCAGCGTGCCTTCTCCCGAAGTTACGGCACCATTTTGCCTAGTTCCTTCACCCGAGTTCTCTCAAGCGCCTTGGTATTCTCTACCTGACCACCTGTGTCGGTTTGGGGTACGATTTGATGTTACCTGATGCTTAGAGGCTTTTCCTGGAAGCAGGGCATTTGTTGCTTCAGCACCGTAGTGCCTCGTCATCACGCCTCAGCCTTGATTTTCCGGATTTGCCTGGAAAACCAGCCTACACGCTTAAACCGGGACAACCGTCGCCCGGCCAACATAGCCTTCTCCGTCCCCCCTTCGCAGTAACACCAAGTACAGGAATATTAACCTGTTTCCCATCGACTACGCCTTTCGGCCTCGCCTTAGGGGTCGACTCACCCTGCCCCGATTAACGTTGGACAGGAACCCTTGGTCTTCCGGCGAGCGGGCTTTTCACCCGCTTTATCGTTACTTATGTCAGCATTCGCACTTCTGATACCTCCAGCATGCCTCACAGCACACCTTCAACGGCTTACAGAACGCTCCCCTACCCAACAACACATAGTGTCGCTGCCGCAGCTTCGGTGCATGGTTTAGCCCCGTTACATCTTCCGCGCAGGCCGACTCGACCAGTGAGCTATTACGCTTTCTTTAAATGATGGCTGCTTCTAAGCCAACATCCTGGCTGTCTGGGCCTTCCCACATCGTTTCCCACTTAACCATGACTTTGGGACCTTAGCTGGCGGTCTGGGTTGTTTCCCTCTTCACGACGGACGTTAGCACCCGCCGTGTGTCTCCCGTGATAACATTCTCCGGTATTCGCAGTTTGCATCGGGTTGGTAAGTCGGGATGACCCCCTTGCCGAAACAGTGCTCTACCCCCGGAGATGAATTCACGAGGCGCTACCTAAATAGCTTTCGGGGAGAACCAGCTATCTCCCGGTTTGATTGGCCTTTCACCCCCAGCCACAAGTCATCCGCTAATTTTTCAACATTAGTCGGTTCGGTCCTCCAGTTAGTGTTACCCAACCTTCAACCTGCCCATGGCTAGATCACCGGGTTTCGGGTCTATACCCTGCAACTTAACGCCCAGTTAAGACTCGGTTTCCCTTCGGCTCCCCTATTCGGTTAACCTTGCTACAGAATATAAGTCGCTGACCCATTATACAAAAGGTACGCAGTCACCCCATAAAGAGGCTCCCACTGCTTGTACGTACACGGTTTCAGGTTCTTTTTCACTCCCCTCGCCGGGGTTCTTTTCGCCTTTCCCTCACGGTACTGGTTCACTATCGGTCAGTCAGGAGTATTTAGCCTTGGAGGATGGTCCCCCCATATTCAGACAGGATACCACGTGTCCCGCCCTACTCATCGAGCTCACAGCATGTGCATTTTTGTGTACGGGGCTGTCACCCTGTATCGCGCGCCTTTCCAGACGCTTCCACTAACACACACACTGATTCAGGCTCTGGGCTGCTCCCCGTTCGCTCGCCGCTACTGGGGGAATCTCGGTTGATTTCTTTTCCTCGGGGTACTTAGATGTTTCAGTTCCCCCGGTTCGCCTCATTAACCTATGGATTCAGTTAATGATAGTGTGTCGAAACACACTGGGTTTCCCCATTCGGAAATCGCCGGTTATAACGGTTCATATCACCTTACCGACGCTTATCGCAGATTAGCACGTCCTTCATCGCCTCTGACTGCCAGGGCATCCACCGTGTACGCTTAGTCGCTTAACCTCACAACCCGAAGATGTTTCTTTCGATTCATCATCGTGTTGCGAAAATTTGAGAGACTCACGAACAACTTGCGTTGTTCAGTGTTTCAATTTTCAGCTTGATCCAGATTTTTAAAGAGCAAATATCTCAAACATCACTCGTAAGTGAGTTTTGAGATACAGTGGTCGGCGACTTTCACTCACAAACCAGCAAGTGGCGTCCCCTAGGGGATTCGAACCCCTGTTACCGCCGTGAAAGGGCGGTGTCCTGGGCCTCTAGACGAAGGGGACGTATCAGTCTGCTTCGCAAGACGCCTTGCTTTTTACTTTCTATCAGACAATCTGTGTGAGCACTGCAAAGAACAGTTCTTTAAGGTAAGGAGGTGATCCAACCGCAGGTTCCCCTACGGTTACCTTGTTACGACTTCACCCCAGTCATGAATCACAAAGTGGTAAGCGCCCTCCCGAAGGTTAAGCTACCTACTTCTTTTGCAACCCACTCCCATGGTGTGACGGGCGGTGTGTACAAGGCCCGGGAACGTATTCACCGTGGCATTCTGATCCACGATTACTAGCGATTCCGACTTCATGGAGTCGAGTTGCAGACTCCAATCCGGACTACGACGCACTTTATGAGGTCCGCTTGCTCTCGCGAGGTCGCTTCTCTTTGTATGCGCCATTGTAGCACGTGTGTAGCCCTGGTCGTAAGGGCCATGATGACTTGACGTCATCCCCACCTTCCTCCAGTTTATCACTGGCAGTCTCCTTTGAGTTCCCGGCCGGACCGCTGGCAACAAAGGATAAGGGTTGCGCTCGTTGCGGGACTTAACCCAACATTTCACAACACGAGCTGACGACAGCCATGCAGCACCTGTCTCACGGTTCCCGAAGGCACATTCTCATCTCTGAAAACTTCCGTGGATGTCAAGACCAGGTAAGGTTCTTCGCGTTGCATCGAATTAAACCACATGCTCCACCGCTTGTGCGGGCCCCCGTCAATTCATTTGAGTTTTAACCTTGCGGCCGTACTCCCCAGGCGGTCGACTTAACGCGTTAGCTCCGGAAGCCACGCCTCAAGGGCACAACCTCCAAGTCGACATCGTTTACGGCGTGGACTACCAGGGTATCTAATCCTGTTTGCTCCCCACGCTTTCGCACCTGAGCGTCAGTCTTCGTCCAGGGGGCCGCCTTCGCCACCGGTATTCCTCCAGATCTCTACGCATTTCACCGCTACACCTGGAATTCTACCCCCCTCTACGAGACTCAAGCTTGCCAGTATCAGATGCAGTTCCCAGGTTGAGCCCGGGGATTTCACATCTGACTTAACAAACCGCCTGCGTGCGCTTTACGCCCAGTAATTCCGATTAACGCTTGCACCCTCCGTATTACCGCGGCTGCTGGCACGGAGTTAGCCGGTGCTTCTTCTGCGGGTAACGTCAATGAGCAAAGGTATTAACTTTACTCCCTTCCTCCCCGCTGAAAGTACTTTACAACCCGAAGGCCTTCTTCATACACGCGGCATGGCTGCATCAGGCTTGCGCCCATTGTGCAATATTCCCCACTGCTGCCTCCCGTAGGAGTCTGGACCGTGTCTCAGTTCCAGTGTGGCTGGTCATCCTCTCAGACCAGCTAGGGATCGTCGCCTAGGTGAGCCGTTACCCCACCTACTAGCTAATCCCATCTGGGCACATCCGATGGCAAGAGGCCCGAAGGTCCCCCTCTTTGGTCTTGCGACGTTATGCGGTATTAGCTACCGTTTCCAGTAGTTATCCCCCTCCATCGGGCAGTTTCCCAGACATTACTCACCCGTCCGCCACTCGTCAGCGAATCAGCAAGCTGATTCCTGTTACCGTTCGACTTGCATGTGTTAGGCCTGCCGCCAGCGTTCAATCTGAGCCATGATCAAACTCTTCAATTTAAAAGTTTGATGCTCAAAGAATTAAACTTCGTAATGAATTACGTGTTCACTCTTGAGACTTGGTATTCATTTATCGTCTTGCGACGTTAAGAATCCGTATCTTCGAGTACCCACACAGATTGTCTGATAAATTGTTAAAGAGCAGTTGCGACGCGGCTTTCAGCTCACTGTCGCGAGGTGGCGTATATTACGCTTTCCTCTTTCAGAGTCAAGCGTTTATTTTCGCTTTTCTCTGCCAGAATTCTCAGGAGAATCCCGCTGACCCGGCGGCTTGTTCGCCGTTGTTCCGTGTCAGTGGTGGCGCATTATAGGGAGTTATTCTGAAGAGACAAGCGGAAAATATAAAAAATTTATCGTTCGTTCAATTCTTAAGCAAAACACCTTAAAAACGACCATTTCCGGTTGGAAATTAGACAAAAAGCGAGCCCCGAAGGGCTCGCTTTTCTTATTTACTGGACGGCGACAATCCGGTCTTCATTAACTTCCAGGCGAATAACTTTACCCGGAACCAATTCACCAGACAGTATTTGCTGTGCCAGCGGGTTTTCGATCTGCTGCTGGATTGCACGTTTCAGAGGACGTGCACCATAGACCGGATCGTAACCGTTCTCGCTCAGCAATTTCAGCGCCTCGTCAGAAATGTGGATTTCATAACCACGTTCTTCCAGACGTTTGTACAGACGTTTCAACTGAATCTGCGCAATCGACGCAATGTGCTGTTCACCCAGCGGATGGAAGACCACCACTTCATCGATACGGTTAATGAATTCCGGACGGAAGTTATGGCTTACCACGCCGAGCACCAGCTCTTTCATGTGCGCATAATCCAGTTCACCGAAGCGTTCCTGAATCAAATCGGAACCGAGGTTAGAGGTCATAATAACCACCGTATTACGGAAGTCGACCGTTCTACCCTGCCCGTCAGTCAAACGTCCATCATCCAGTACCTGCAACAGAATGTTGAAGACATCCGGATGCGCTTTTTCCACTTCATCCAGCAGGATGACGGAATACGGACGACGACGCACCGCTTCGGTCAGGTAGCCACCTTCTTCATAACCGACATATCCCGGAGGCGCACCAACCAGACGAGACACCGAGTGTTTCTCCATAAACTCGGACATATCGATACGGACCATCGCCTCGTCGCTATCAAACATAAAGTTCGCCAGCGCCTTACAAAGTTCAGTTTTACCCACACCAGTTGGGCCGAGGAACAGGAATGAACCAATCGGGCGATTTGGATCCGCCAGCCCCGCACGGCTACGACGAATAGCGTTAGATACCGCATCAACCGCTTCGTTCTGACCAATAACGCGCTGGTGCAGTTCTTGCTCCATACGCAGCAGTTTTTCGCGCTCGCTTTCCATCATGCGAGAAACCGGAATCCCCGTCCAACGCGCCAGCACTTCAGCAATTTCGGCGTCGGTCACTTTATTACGCAACAGACGCATAGTTTTACCTTCGAGCTGCGTTGCGGCTTCCAGTTGCTTTTCCAGTTCCGGGATTTTGCCGTATTGCAGTTCAGACATCCGCGCCAGGTCACCCACACGGCGAGCCTGTTCAATAGCGATTTTCGCCTGTTCCAGTTCCGCTTTAATGGTCTGCGTACCAGAGAGCGACGCTTTCTCTGCTTTCCACTCTTCTTCTAACTCGGAGTACTGACGTTCTTTGTCGCTCAGTTCTTCGTTGAGCATATCCAGGCGTTTTTTACTGGCTTCATCAGACTCTTTCATTAACGCCTGTTGTTCCAGTTTGAGCTGAATAATACGACGATCGAGGCGGTCGAGTTCTTCCGGTTTTGAGTCAATCTGCATACGAATGCTGGATGCCGCTTCATCGATCAGGTCGATGGCTTTATCCGGCAGCTGACGGTCAGCAATGTAGCGATGAGACAACGTCGCCGCTGCAACAATTGCCGGGTCAGTAATTTGCACATGGTGGTGCAGTTCGTAACGTTCTTTCAGGCCACGCAGAATCGCAATGGTATCTTCAACAGAAGGCTCGGCAACAAACACTTTCTGGAAACGACGTTCCAGCGCAGCATCTTTTTCGATGTACTGGCGATATTCGTCCAGCGTCGTGGCCCCCACGCAGTGCAGCTCACCACGTGCCA
This sequence comes from Escherichia sp. E4742, assembly GCF_005843885.1. Classification (NCBI taxonomy): domain Bacteria; kingdom Pseudomonadati; phylum Pseudomonadota; class Gammaproteobacteria; order Enterobacterales; family Enterobacteriaceae; genus Escherichia; species Escherichia sp. E4742. The sequence goes on from NZ_CP040443.1 coordinate 626,728, forward strand.
GTGCCGGTTTGAGCATATTCCCGGCGTCCATTGCGCCATCCGCTTTACCTGCGCCAACCATAGTATGTAATTCGTCGATAAACAGGATGACGTTGCCTTCCTGCTTGGAGAGATCGTTAAGCACGCCTTTTAAACGTTCTTCAAACTCACCGCGATATTTCGCCCCAGCCACCAGCGCGCCCATATCCAGCGCCAGTACGCGGCGGCCTTTCAGCCCTTCCGGCACTTCGCCATTGATAATACGCTGCGCCAGACCTTCAACTATGGCAGTTTTACCAACACCAGGTTCACCAATCAGCACCGGGTTATTTTTAGTACGACGTTGCAGTACCTGAATAGTACGGCGAATTTCTTCATCACGACCAATCACCGGATCGAGTTTGCCTTGTTCGGCTCGTTCGGTAAGGTCGATGGTGTATTTTTTCAAAGCCTGACGTTGGTCTTCAGCTCCTTGATCGTTCACGCTTTCACCTCCGCGCATTTGTTCAATCGCTTGAGTAATGTTGGCGGTGGTCGCCCCTGCTGCTTTCAGGATATCGGCCAGCGTGCCGCGAGACTCAAGTGCCGCCAGAACGAACAGTTCTGACGAGATAAAGTTATCACCACGTTTTTGCGCCAGCTTGTCGCAAAGATTAAGAACGCGCACCAGATCCTGTGATGGCTGGACATCGCCACCTGTACCTTCAACCTGTGGTAAACGGTTTAATGCCTGAGTGATATCTGTGCGCAACTGGCCAGCATTGATGCCAGCAGATGTTAATAAAGGACTAACCGAACCCCCTTCCTGATTCAGCAGGGCGCTCATTAAATGAAGTGGTTCGATGAATTGGTTGTCGTGCCCGAGTGCAAGTGATTGGGCATCGGCAAGAGCAAGCTGGAATTTATTAGTAAGACGATCCAGACGCATAACTCCTCCCATAACGGATCAAAGTTGCTACTGGAGATTAAATGAGGTCATCCCTCAATTATTCAAGGTTATTGACCAGATTAATGTGAAAAGAAAATCACGCGTACCGGATCGTCTTGATTCTTTAGGTTATATCAGCCAAATGAAACTTGCCATACGACCGGTGGTCTTGTCGCGACGATAAGAGAAGAAAGTCTCATTTTCCGTATATGTACAACGGTCGCCGCCGAAAATTTGCTCAACACCAATGCTCGCCAGACGCTGTCGGGCAAGCTGATAAATATCCGCCAGATACTTATCACCATGCTGAATGAAAGCTGTACTCGCTTTGGCGTCTACTGCCATAAACGCCTCGCGAACCTCCGGCCCCACTTCAAACGCGCGTGGACCAATTGCCGGCCCCAACCAGGCAAGAATGTTTTCGGGCTTATCGGCAAAACAGGAAACCGTCTCTTCCAGAACGCCAGCGCACAATCCGCGCCAGCCTGCATGGGCAGCCGCGACTTCCGTTCCTGCCCGATTGCAAAACAGCACGGGCAGGCAATCGGCTGTCATTACGGCACAAACCGTGCCGGGTGTGTTGCTATACGAGGCATCCGCCCGTTTTGAGGTATAAGGTTCGCCAGTAAGCTTAAGCACATCTTTACCGTGTACCTGCTCAAGCCAGACCGGTTTTGAAGGCAAATTACCCGCAGCAAAAAGTCGCTTGCGATTTTCCTCGACGTGCTCCGGGTTATCACCACAATGAGCACCGAGGTTGAGCGAGTCGTAGGGCGGCAAGCTCACGCCGCCGACACGGGTAGAGCTACAGGCCGCAACACCTTTTGGCAGCGGCCACTGCGGGACAATCAGCTTACTCATAACCAGTCCACTTCATCCTTATGCTCTTCGAAATCGGCGCGCATCACCTCAATCAGCTCCACCATATCTTGTGGAATAGGCGCATGCCATTCCATTTCGATGCCGGAGATCGGGTGATAAAGACGCAGCATGGTTGCATGAAGCGCCTGACGATCAAACTTACGCAGCGTGGAGATAAACGCTTCCGAAGCCCCTTTTGGCGGACGCGGACGGCCACCATAAACCGGATCGCCCACCAGCGGATGGGTGATATGGGCCATATGCACGCGGATCTGGTGCGTACGTCCAGTTTCCAGACGCAGCCGCAGACGCGTGTGCACACGGAAGTGTTCCATAATGCGATAGTGAGTGACCGCCGGTTTGCCCATCGGATGCACCGCCATATGTGTACGTTTGGTCGGATGGCGACTGATTGGCTCGTCCACCGTGCCACCAGCAGTCATATGACCAATTGCCACCGCTTCGTACTCACGAGTAATTTCACGCCGTTGCAAAGATTCTACTAAACGCGTCTGAGCCGGAACGGTTTTTGCGACAACCATCAGGCCAGTGGTGTCTCTATCCAGACGATGGACAATGCCCGCACGCGGTACATCGGCAATGGGCGGATAGTAATGAAGCAACGCATTCAATACCGTGCCATCCGGGTTACCCGCGCCAGGATGTACCACCAGGTCGCGCGGTTTATTAATGACGATAATGTCTTCATCTTCATAGACGATATCCAGCGGGATATCCTGCGGTTCAAAACGCGCTTCTTCTTCAATCTCGGCGTTGATGGCAACCTGCTCGCCACCCAATACTTTTTCTTTCGGCTTATCACAAACTTTGCCGTTAACCAGCACGCGCTGGTCCAGGATCCATTCTTTTATTCGCGAACGTGAATAATCCGGGAACATTTCGGCTAAAGCCTGATCTAAGCGTTGACCGAGTTGGTTTTCGGACACTGTTGCAGTGAGTTCTACTCGTTGTGCCATATATACTGCTTCTTCGTTTATCGTTGGGGTTTTACGGCTTTGCCGTTTAATATAGTGTGCTATTGTAGCTGGTCTTAACCGGGAGCAGGAACAGAGAATCTCCCGTATTACATTTTGAGGAAAGTCAAAACGTCATGACGCGCATGAAATATCTGGTGGCAGCCGCCACACTAAGCCTGTTTTTGGCGGGTTGCTCGGGGTCAAAGGAAGAAGTACCTGATAATCCGCCAAATAAAATTTACGCGACTGCACAACAAAAGCTGCAGGACGGTAACTGGAGACAGGCAATAACGCAACTGGAAGCGTTAGATAATCGCTATCCGTTTGGTCCGTATTCGCAGCAGGTGCAGCTGGATCTCATCTACGCCTACTATAAAAACGCCGATCTGCCGTTAGCACAGGCTGCCATCGATCGTTTTATTCGCCTCAACCCGACCCATCCGAATATCGATTACGTCATGTACATGCGTGGCCTGACCAATATGGCGCTGGATGATAGCGCATTGCAAGGGTTCTTTGGCGTTGACCGTAGCGATCGCGATCCTCAACATGCCCGAGCTGCGTTTAGTGACTTTTCCAAACTGGTGCGCGGCTATCCAAACAGCCAGTACACCACTGATGCAACCAAACGTCTGGTGTTCCTGAAAGATCGTCTGGCGAAATATGAATACTCCGTTGCAGAGTACTACACCGAACGTGGCGCATGGGTTGCCGTCGTCAACCGCGTCGAAGGCATGCTGCGTGACTACCCGGATACCCAGGCTACGCGTGATGCGCTGCCGCTGATGGAAAATGCTTACCGCCAGATGCAGATGAACGCTCAGGCTGAAAAAGTCGCGAAAATTATTGCCGCTAACAGCAGCAACACTTAACAGGTGTGATAGACGCAAAACGGCAGCCCTGGAGCTGCCGTTTTTTTATTCGATTTAAACGCTAACTAAAGCGATTCAGTCGCGACTGATCCTATCAAATATGGCTCGCTTTGAGACATTCCTCAAGTAAAAAAACACCTCTTCCTGCGATTTCTCACAAAAAAACTTCGTTGACAAAAAGTGACAAAATTATGAGATTTTCATCACACATTTTGACATCAGGAGCGGTATGCTGAATTCACCAAGACGGGAAGACAAGAGGTAAAATTTATGACAATGAACATTACCAGCAAACAAATGGAAATTACTCCGGCAATCCGCCAACATGTCGAAGACCGTCTCGCCAAACTGGAAAAATGGCAAACGCACCTGATTAATCCGCATATCATTCTGTCCAAGGAACCACAAGGGTTCGTTGCTGACGCCACTATCAATACACCTAACGGCGTTCTGGTTGCCAGTGGTAAACATGAAGATATGTACACTGCAATTAACGAATTGATCAACAAGCTGGAACGGCAGCTCAATAAACTGCAGCACAAAGGCGAAGCACGTCGTGCCGCAACGTCGGTGAAAGACGCCAACTTCGTCGAAGAAGTTGAAGAAGAGTAGTCCTTTATATTGAGTGTATCGCCAACGCGCCTTCGGGCGCGTTTTTTGTTGACAGCGTGAAAACAGTACGGGTACTGTACTGAAGTCGCTTAAGGAAACAAACATGAAACACACGCCGTTCTTCTTCGCATTCTTTTTTACCCTCCCCTGAATGGGAGGCGTTTCGTCGTGTGAAACAGAATGCGAAGACGAACAATAAGGCCTCCCAAATCGGGAGGCCTTTTTTATTGATAACAAGAAAGGCAACACTATGACATCGGAAAACCCATTACTGGCGCTGCGCGAGAAAATCAGCGCGTTGGATGAAAAATTGCTGGCGTTACTGGCAGAGCGGCGCGAGCTAGCCGTTGAGGTGGGAAAAGCCAAACTGCTTTCTCATCGCCCGGTGCGTGATATCGATCGTGAGCGCGATTTGCTGGAAAGATTAATTACGCTTGGTAAGACACACCATCTGGATGCCCACTACATTATTCGCCTGTTCCAGCTCATCATTGAAGATTCCGTATTAACTCAGCAGGCTTTACTCCAGCAGCATCTCAATAAAATTAATCCGCACTCAGCCCGCATTGCTTTTCTCGGTCCCAAAGGTTCTTATTCACATCTTGCGGCGCGCCAGTACGCTGCCCGTCACTTTGAGCAATTCATTGAAAGCGGCTGCGCCAAATTTGCCGATATTTTTAATCAGGTGGAAACCGGCCAGGCCGACTATGCCGTCGTACCGATCGAAAACACCAGCTCCGGCGCAATAAACGACGTTTACGATCTGCTGCAACATACCAGCTTGTCGATTGTTGGTGAGATGACGTTAACTATCGACCATTGTTTGCTGGTTTCCGGCACCACCGATTTATCGGCTATCAACACGGTCTACAGCCACCCGCAGCCGTTCCAGCAATGCAGCAAATTCCTTAACCGTTACCCGCACTGGAAGATTGAATATACCGAGAGTACGTCCGCGGCAATGGAAAAGGTTGCGCAGGCAAAATCACCGCATGTTGCTGCGTTGGGAAGCGAAGCTGGCGGTTCCTTGTACGGTTTACAGGTACTGGAGCGCATTGAGGCGAATCAACGACAAAACTTCACCCGATTTGTGGTGCTGGCACGTAAAGCCATTAACGTGTCTGACCAGGTTCCGGCAAAAACCACACTGTTAATGGCTACCGGACAACAAGCTGGTGCTCTGGTTGAAGCGTTGCTGGTATTGCGCAACCACAATCTGATTATGACCCGTCTGGAATCACGCCCGATTCACGGTAATCCGTGGGAAGAGATGTTTTATCTGGATATTCAGGCCAATCTTGAATCCGTGGAAATGCAAAAGGCGTTAAAAGAGTTAGGGGAAATCACCCGTTCAATGAAGGTATTGGGCTGTTACCCAAGTGAGAACGTAGTGCCTGTTGATCCAACCTGATGACAAAAGCCGGATGATGTGAATCATCCGGCACAGGATTATTACTGGCGGCTATCGTTCGCCTGACGCAATAATACGCGGCTTTCATTCTGGAAGCGTTGTGCGTAATCGCCGAACCAATGCTCCACCTTGCGGAAGCTGTCAATAAACGCCTGCTTATCGCCCTGCTCCAGCAACTCAATCGCCTCACCAAAACGCTTATAGTAACGTTTGATCAACGCCAGATTACGTTCTGAAGACATAATAATGTCGGCATAAAGCTGCGGATCCTGGGCAAACAGTCGCCCGACCATCGCCAGCTCAAGACGATATATGGGCGAAGAGAGTGCCAGAAGCTGCTCAAGCTGAACATTTTCTTCTGCCAGATGCAGGCCATAAGCAAAAGTGGCAAAGTGGCGCAACGCCTGGATAAACGCCATATTCTGATCATGTTCGACGGCGCTAATGCGATGCAGTCGCGCGCCCCAGACCTGAATTTGTTCAAGAAACCATTGGTACGCTTCTGGCTGACGTCCATCACACCAGACCACGACCTGCTTCGCCAGGCTGCCGCTATCCGGACCAAACATCGGGTGAAGCCCCAGCACTGGACCATCATGCGCCGCCAGCATGGCCTGTAACGGCCCATTTTTCACTGATGCCAGATCGACCAGAATACAGTCTTGCGGTAAACGTGGTAATTTGGCGATGACCTGTTCAGTCACATGAATAGGCACGCTGACAATTACCATACCGGCATCGGCAACAATCTCAGCCGCGCGATCCCAGTCATGTTGTTCAAGAATCCGCACCTGATAGCCAGACAGCGTAAGCATCTTCTCGAACAAGCGCCCCATCTGACCGCCGCCACCAACAATGACTACGGGACGTAGTGAAGGACAAAGCGTTTTAAACCCTTTGTCGTTTTCACTGGAGTAGGACTCACGCATTACCCGACGCAGAACATCTTCAATCAGATCTGGCGGCACGCCGAGGGCTTCCGCTTCAGCGCGCCGCGAGGCCAGCATCGATGCCTCGCGCTCCGGAACATAAATGGGCAACCCAAAGCGACTTTTCACCTCGCCGACCTCGGCGACCAGTTCCAGACGCTTCGCTAATAACTTCAGCAGTTCTTTATCGACTTCATCAATTTGATCGCGTAACGCGGTCAACTCAGCAACCATAATAAACCTCTTAAGCCACGCGCGCCGTCAGCTGCCCGTTCAGATCCTGATGAATCTCACGCAGCAAGGCATCGGTCATTTCCCAGCTTATGCAGGCATCTGTTACGGATACACCGTATTTCATTTCACTGCGCGGTTGCTCGGAAGACTGATTGCCTTCGTGGATGTTACTTTCGATCATCAGACCAATAATTGAGCGATTGCCATCTTTAATTTGAGCAACCACGGATTCTGCCACCGCAGGCTGACGGCGATAATCTTTATTGGAATTACCGTGGCTGCAATCTACCATCAGTGAGGGGCGCAGTCCCGCCTGTTCCATCTCTTTTTCACATTGCGCGACATCCGCAGGGCTGTAGTTCGGTGCTTTACCGCCGCGCAGGATCACATGTCCGTCAGGATTACCCTGAGTTTGTAGCAGCGCCACCTGTCCTGCCTGATTAATACCAACAAAGCGATGCGGTTGTGCAGCGGCACGCATAGCATTGATTGCTGTCGCCAGACTGCCATCAGTGCCGTTTTTAAAACCAACCGGCATGGAAAGCCCGGATGCCATTTCACGGTGCGTTTGCGATTCCGTGGTACGAGCCCCAATTGCCGACCAACTAAACAGGTCACCCAAATATTGCGGGCTGTTTGGATCTAACGCTTCCGTCGCCAACGGTAATCCCATATCTACCAGTTCCAACAGCAACTTACGTGCAATCTTTAATCCTGTTTCAACATCAAAGGAGCCATCCATATGTGGATCGTTAATCAACCCTTTCCAGCCGACAGTAGTACGGGGCTTTTCAAAATAGACGCGCATCACCAAATAGAGGCTATCGCTGACCTCTGCGGCAAGGGCTTTAAATCGACGAGCATATTCCAGTGCAGTTTCAGGATCATGAATGGAACAAGGACCACACACCACCAGCAGCCGGGGATCGTGCCCGGCGATGATATCTGAAATAGTTTTACGCGAATCAGCAATCTGGGCCTCTTGTTGTCGGCTTAATGGAAAAGCTGCCTTCAACTGTTCCGGGGTCATCAGAACCTGTTCGTCGGTAATATGTACGTTGTTCAGCGCGTCTTTTTGCATGATGGCGATCCTGTTTATGCTCGTTTGCGATAGTTGATCCTCAGCGAGGATGACGCAACGATATCACAACGAGTAAAGATTTCAATCCATATTTCGTAAATAATAGTTTACAGAAGCAATTCATATGCGTTTTAACCATCAATAAATGTACAAATAAATTTACACACACAATAAAAACAATCCGCTATGCTTTGAAAAAGGAGAAAAAACAATGAAACACTTTATCGCACCTTTGTTAGCTTTGGTTGTTAGCGGCTGTCAGATTGATCCCTATACTCACGCACCAACCTTGACCAGCACTGACTGGTATGATGTTGGTATGGAAGATGCGATATCAGGCGTTGCTATAAAAAATGACGATGCTTTTAACGATTCACAGGCTGATCGGGGGATATATCTTAAAGGATATGCCGAAGGGCAAAAGAAAACCTGCCAGGTCGATTTTACTTATGCCCGAGGGCTTTCCGGTAAAAGTTTCCCTGCCAGCTGCAACAATGTAGAAAATGCCAGCCAATTGCATGAAGTATGGCAAAAAGGAGCTGATGAAAATGCCCGCACGATGAGACTTAATTAATTTAAATCCCACCACAAAATTAATCATAAGATTTAACTTATTCGATTTTTAATTCTCTTCTGGATGACGACTACACAAAAGAATGATATTTTAATGAACATTCTGAAAAATTTTCGATGCGTTTCGAGCGAAGATGGTGAGGATCCCTGAATGCGCTTTTCTCACCTACTGTTCTTACTGCTGCTATTCCTTCTGGCAGGCGCGCCATTACTCGCTCAGGAAACCACTGACGTTGCGAAAAATGTGCGTTTAATGGTTTCCGGTATCGTAAGCTACACTCGCTGGCCGACGGTATCTGGCCCGCCAAGACTATGTATTTTTTCATCTTCACGATTTAGCACCGCCCTGCAAGAGAAAGGTGCGACGCCTTTACCTTATCTGCCTGTCATCGTTAACAACAAACAAGAGGCGATGATTTCAGGCTGCAATGGTTTTTATTTTGGCAGCGAGTCACCGACATTCCAGACAGAATTAATCGAACAATATCCGTCTAAGGCGTTATTATTAATTGCCGAACAAAATACCGAGTGCATTATTGGCAGCGCATTTTGTCTGGTCATCAACAATAATAACGTCAGGTTTGCCGTAAACCTGGATGCCTTATCGCGTAGTGGTGTTAAGGTCAACCCGGATGTCTTAATGCTCGCACGGAAGAAAAACGATGGATAACGATAATTCTCTTCATAAGCGCCCCACGTTTAAAAGAGCATTACGCAACATCAGCATGACTAGCATATTTATCACTATGACGCTGATCTGGCTGCTGCTTTCCGTGACGTCAGTACTAACCCTGAAACAATACGCGCAAAAAAACCTGGCACTAACCGCTGCAACAATGACTTACAGCCTGGAAGCTGCGGTCGTTTTTGCCGATGGTCCTGCAGCAACAGAAACTCTGGCCGCACTAGGTCAGCAAGGCCAATTTTCAACCGCAGAAGTGCGTGATAATCAGCAAAACATTATTGCTTCCTGGCACTACACTGCCAGAGAACCGGGAGATACCTTCAGTAATTTCATTAGCCACTGGCTCTTTCCGGCTCCCGTCATTCAACCAATTCGCCACAATGGCGAAACCATTGGCGAAGTGCAGTTAACCGCACGCGACAGCTCAATTAGCCATTTTATCTGGTTTTCACTCGCTGTCCTGACTGCATGTATTCTGCTGGCATCAGGCATCGCGATTACCCTCACCCGCCATTTGCACAATGGTCTGGTTGAAGCGTTAAAAAACATCACCGATGTCGTACATGATGTGCGTTCCAACCGCAATTTTTCCCGACGAGTTTCGGAAGAACGTATCGCAGAGTTTCACCGCTTCGCTCTCGACTTCAACAGTCTGCTAGATGAAATGGAAGAGTGGCAGCTTCGTTTACAGGCCAAAAATGCGCAGCTTCTACGTACCGCGCTACATGACCCATTAACCGGGCTGGCTAACCGCGCAGCGTTTCGTAGCGGCATCAACACGTTGATGAACAGTTCCGATGCCCGAAAAACGTCGGCATTACTGTTTCTTGATGGCGATAATTTCAAATATATCAATGATACCTGGGGTCATGCGACGGGAGATCAGGTCTTGATTGAAGTGGCAAAACGATTAGCTGAATTTGGTGGGCTGCGACATCAGGCATACCGCATTGGCGGCGATGAATTCGCTATGGTCCTCTATGGCGTGCAGTCGGAATCTGAAGTGCAGCGGATTTGCACGGCACTGACGCAAATTTTTAATCGACCATTCGATCTTAATAATGGCCATCAAACCACTATGACATTAAGCATTGGTTACGCGATGACCATTGAGCACGTCTCCGCCGAAAAATTACAAGAGCTGGCCGACCATAATATGTATCAGGCCAAACACCAGCGCGCTAAAAAGCTGGTGAAATAACAAGGAAATATCTACATGATAAAGCAACTGGTAGTTCCCCTGATGTTCTCTTCACTGATACTGACTGGCTGCCAGTCACCACAAGGGAAGTTTACTCCAGAACAAGTCGCCGCTATGCAGTCTTATGGTTTTACTGAATCCGCTGGCGACTGGTCGCTGGGCTTATCTGATACCATTCTGTTTGCTAAAAATGACTACAAACTGCTCCCGGAAAGTCAGCAACAGATCCAGACCATGGCCGCAAAACTGACCTCCACGGGCTTAACCCATGCCCGTATGGATGGACATACCGACAATTACGGCGAGGACAGTTACAACGAAGCTTTATCGCTGAAGCGGGCAAATGTCGTCGCCGATGCGTGGGCAGAAGGTGGACAAATTCCTCGCAGCAATCTCACCACTCAGGGCTTAGGGAAAAAATACCCCATCGCCAGTAACAAGACCGCACAGGGTCGCGCCGAGAACCGTCGCGTCGCTGTGGTGATCAGTGCACCGTAAACGCAATTTCAATAAATAAAAAAAGGGCCAGCCAATTGGCCAGCCCTTCTTAACAGGATGTCGCTTAAGCGAAATCTTAGTTAAGACGCTCTTTGATACGAGCAGCCTTACCAGTACGCTCACGCAGGTAGTACAGTTTAGCTTTACGAACAGCACCACGACGTTTGACAGAAATGCTGTCAACTACCGGAGAGTGAGTCTGGAAGACACGCTCAACGCCTTCGCCGTTGGAAATTTTACGAACAGTGAATGCAGAGTGCAGACCGCGGTTACGAATAGCGATAACCACGCCCTCGAATGCCTGCAGACGTTTTTTGGAACCTTCAACAACCCATACTTTCACTTCCACGGTATCACCCGGACGGAAGGAAGGTACGTCCTGCTTCATCTGCTCTTGTTCAAGTTGCTTAATAATGTTGCTCATAATTTAATCTCTTATCCTGGGTAAACTGATATCTCGGGGGCTTACGCCATCCCATCATGTTTATGTTGCTGTTGTGCGTGTTCCGTTTTGAACTCCGCCAGCAACCTTGCTTGCTCTTCAGTCAGAGCCAGGTTTTCCAGAAGTTCAGGTCTTCTAAGCCAGGTACGGCCCAGCGACTGTTTCAAACGCCAGCGACGTATCTCGGCATGGTTGCCCGACAGTAACACTGACGGAACTTCCATCCCTTCTAACACCTCAGGCCGCGTATAGTGCGGGCAATCCAGCAATCCTTCAGCAAAGGAATCTTCCGTTGCTGAGGCTTCATGTCCCAATACTCCCGGAATAAACCGGGAAACCGAGTCAATCAGCGTCATTGCTGGTAACTCACCACCACTGAGAACGTAATCGCCGATTGACCATTCTTCGTCAATTTCGGTTTGGATCACGCGCTCATCTATACCTTCGTAGCGACCGCACACCAGAATCAATTTTTGATTCGTTGCCAGTTCGCTGACGCCCGCTTGATCAAGCTTGCGTCCCTGTGGTGACAGATATATCACCTTTGCGCCTTCACCCGCCGCGGCTTTTGCTGCATGAATGGCGTCCCGCAAGGGTTGCACCATCATTAACATCCCCGGTCCGCCGCCGTAAGGACGATCGTCCACGGTACGGTGCCGGTCATGCGTGAAGTCGCGAGGACTCCAGCTCTGGATGCTCAGCAGGCCATTTTTAACTGCCCGGCCAGTTACCCCGTAATCGGTAATTGCGCGGAACATTTCAGGAAACAGGCTAATTATGCCAATCCACATAGCGCCGTCTTTTACCGTTTATCCGGTGGTTTAAAAACCAGGATCCCAATCTACTTCGATTGAACGAGTAGTGAGATCGACTTTCTTGATAACCTGCCCATCGAGGAACGGTACGAGACGTTCCTTGATACCAAACGCATCTTTCAGGTTTGCCTTAATGACGAGAACGTCATTAGATCCGGTTTCCATCATATCGACGACTTTACCGAGATCGTAGCCTTCAGTGGTTACTACCTGGCAGCCCATCAGGTCTTTCCAGTAGTAGTCACCCTCTTCAAGCTGAGGCAGTTGCGATGAATCCACGACAATTTCACAATTCGTCAGCAGGTTCGCCGCATCACGATCGTCAACGCCTTTCAGCTTGATGATCATGTCCTGATTGTGGTGCTTCCAGCTTTCCAGCTGGACTTGCTGCCACTGACCCGCCTTCTGGATAAACCAAGGCTGATAGTCAAAAATGCTTTCGGCGTCTTCGGTGGAAGAAAACACTCTGAGCCACCCACGAATACCGTAAGACGAACCCATTTTTCCCAAAACGATGGGATCAACAGGTGCTTGCGCGGTGAGTTGTTTGCTCATCATGACCACCGTGACAGATTAAGCTGCTTTGTTTACTTCTTTGATCAGCGCAGCAACGCGATCAGAAATAGTTGCGCCCTGGCCAACCCAGTGAGCGATGCGATCCAGATCCAGGCGAGTGCCTTCTTCTTTTTCGCTAGCGATTGGGTTGAAGAAACCAACGCGCTCGATGAAGCGACCGTTGCGTGCATTACGGCTGTCAGCGACAACAACCTGGTAGAACGGACGCTTTTTAGCGCCGTGACGTGCTAAACGAATAGTTACCATAACATCCTCTTGTGTGAATAAAACAACCGGACCCCATCGAGGAACGGAGTCCGGTGTCATATTAAAAGCCCGAAAATTTTACTGATTTCTGGAGAAAATGCAATCAGCAGTTAATAACTCTGTCGCATAAGGTCATTTAGCGACCAGGAAATCCCGGCGGCATCATCCCTTTCATGCTTCTCATCATCTTCGCCATTCCGCCCTTCTTCATTTTCTTCATCATGCGCTGCATGTCGTCGAACTGCTTCAGAAGGCGGTTAACATCCTGCACCTGCATACCGCAACCGGCAGCGATACGACGCTTACGCGAACCTTTGATGATTTCTGGCTTAGCGCGCTCTTTCATCGTCATCGAGTTGATGATGGCTTCCATACGCACCAGCACTTTATCGTCCATCTGCGACTTGACGTTATCCGGGATCTGCCCCATGCCCGGCAGCTTGCCCATTAGGCTGGCCATGCCGCCCATATTTTTCATCTGGCGCAGCTGCTCAAGGAAGTCGTTGAGATCGAAGCCGTCGCCTTTTTTCAGCTTGCTGGCTAATTTCTCAGCCTGCGCGCGGTCAACTTTGCTTTCGATATCTTCGATCAGCGACAGAACATCGCCCATGCCGAGAATACGGGAAGCGATACGGTCCGGGTGGAACGGCTCCAGCGCCTCTGTTTTCTCGCCAACACCGAGGAACTTGATAGGCTTGCCGGTAATATGGCGAATAGAAAGCGCCGCACCGCCACGCGCATCACCGTCCACTTTGGTCAACACTACGCCGGTAAGCGGTAACGCTTCATTGAACGCTTTTGCCGTATTGGCCGCATCCTGACCGGTCATAGCGTCAACCACAAACAGGGTTTCAACCGGATTAATCGAAGCGTGGACTTGTTTGATCTCGTCCATCATCGCTTCATCAACGTGCAGACGACCAGCGGTATCCACCAGCAGCACGTCGTAGAATTTCAGTTTGGCTTCTTTCAGCGCCGCGTTAACGATATCTACCGGCTTCTGACCAACATCTGAAGGGAAGAAATCAACGCCCACCTGCTCTGCCAGCGTCTCAAGCTGTTTGATTGCCGCCGGACGATAAACGTCGGCAGAAACCACCAGCACTTTCTTCTTGTGCTTCTCGCGCAGGAACTTACCGAGTTTGCCCACGCTGGTTGTTTTACCGGCACCTTGCAGGCCCGCCATCAGCACGACCGCAGGCGGTTGCGCAGCCAGGTTCAGGGTCTGGTTCTCTTCGCCCATCGCCGCAACCAGTTCGTTACGGACGATTTTGACGAACTCCTGCCCCGGCGTCAGGCTCTTATTAACTTCATGACCAACCGCTTTCTCTTTTACGCGATTGATAAACTCACGCACTACCGGCAGAGCGACGTCCGCCTCCAGCAGCGCCATGCGCACTTCGCGCAGCGTATCTTTTACGTTGTCTTCAGTGAGGCGTCCACGGCCACTGATATTGCGCAGCGTGCGCGACAAACGATCGGTTAAATTATCAAACATTGTCTCTCGCCTGGGGTGGAAACGGTTGGCCGCAATCGCGACACATCATCTGTATTTTGCCGCAGTATAACATGAAGGCGTCTTTGTTGTTATGCAACGGTTGGAGCAGCGTTCACCTGACGCTATACTGCTTCTCTTTCTTATTGCTCAAACTGTCGACATTACTATGCCCGTTTTTGCTCTGCTCGCGCTTGTCGCCTACTCCGTCAGTCTTGCGCTGATTGTTCCCGGTCTGCTGCAAAAAAACGGCGGCTGGCGGCGCATGGCTATTATTTCTGCGGTCATCGCGCTGGTCTGCCACGCTATCGCTCTTGAAGCCCGCATTTTGCCAGGCGGCGATAGCGGACAAAACCTCAGCCTGCTGAACGTTGGTTCATTGGTCAGTTTGATGATTTGTACGGTAATGACCATTGTGGCTTCTCGCAATCGTGGCTGGTTGCTGCTACCCATTGTCTATGCATTTGCGCTTATCAACCTGGCGCTGGCGACCTTCATGCCCAATGAATACATCACCCATCTGGAAGCCACGCCTGGGATGCTGGTGCACATTGGCTTATCGCTCTTTTCCTACGCCACGCTGATAATTGCCGCCCTGTACGCGTTGCAACTGGCATGGATTGATTACCAACTGAAGAATAAAAAGTTGGCATTCAGTCAGGAAATGCCGCCATTGATGAGTATCGAGCGAAAAATGTTCCACATTACGCAGATTGGCGTGGTGCTGTTAACGCTTACTCTTTGCACTGGCCTGTTCTACATGCACAACTTATTTAGCATGGAAAATATCGACAAGGCTGTGCTCTCTATCGTGGCGTGGTTTGTCTATATTGTGCTGCTGTGGGGACATTATCATGAAGGATGGCGTGGACGCCGCGTCGTCTGGTTTAACGTTGCGGGTGCAGTCATTCTGACACTGGCCTACTTCGGCAGTCGAATTGTCCAGCAGTTAATCAGCTAAACCCAGAAAAGGAGTTTCCCCTGGAACACATTTCTACTACTACGTTGATCATTATTCTGATCATCATGGTGGTCATTTCAGCCTATTTTTCCGGGTCCGAAACCGGAATGATGACACTCAACCGCTATCGTCTACGGCATATGGCGAAACAGGGCAATCGCTCGGCCAAACGCGTCGAAAAATTGCTGCGTAAGCCAGACCGCCTGATAAGCCTGGTGTTAATCGGCAATAACCTGGTCAATATTCTTGCCTCCGCGCTCGGCACTATTGTCGGGATGCGTTTGTACGGCGATGCGGGCGTGGCAATTGCGACTGGTGTGCTGACTTTTGTCGTACTGGTTTTTGCTGAGGTATTGCCGAAAACCATTGCCGCGCTGTACCCGGAAAAAGTCGCTTATCCGAGTAGTTTTCTGTTAGCACCTCTGCAAATTTTGATGATGCCGCTGGTCTGGTTGCTGAATGCTATTACCCGCATGTTAATGCGCATGATGGGCATCAAAACCGATATCGTGGTTAGCGGCTCTTTGAGCAAAGAAGAGTTGCGTACTATCGTGCACGAATCGCGCTCACAAATTTCCCGTCGCAATCAGGATATGCTGCTGTCGGTACTCGATCTGGAAAAAATGACCGTCGATGACATCATGGTGCCGCGCAGTGAAATTATCGGTATTGATATCAACGATGACTGGAAATCGATTCTGCGCCAACTCTCCCACTCACCTCACGGACGTATCGTGCTCTACCGTGACTCGCTGGACGACGCCATCAGTATGCTGCGAGTACGTGAAGCCTGGCGGTTGATGTCGGAGAAAAAAGAGTTCACCAAAGAAACCATGCTACGCGCCGCGGACGAGATCTATTTTGTCCCGGAAGGTACGCCGCTCAGCACGCAGCTGGTGAAGTTTCAGCGCAACAAAAAGAAAGTCGGCCTGGTCGTCAACGAATACGGAGATATTCAGGGACTGGTGACGGTCGAAGATATTCTCGAAGAGATAGTTGGTGATTTCACCACATCCATGTCGCCGACCCTCGCCGAAGAAGTCACGCCGCAAAACGACGGTTCGGTGATTATCGATGGCACCGCCAACGTGCGAGAAATTAACAAAGCCTTTAACTGGCATCTACCGGAAGATGATGCTCGAACTGTTAACGGCGTCATTCTGGAAGCGCTGGAAGAGATCCCTGTTGCAGGCACCCGCGTACGTATTGGCGAGTACGATATCGATATTCTCGACGTACAGGACAATATGATTAAGCAGGTAAAAGTTTTTCCTGTGAAACCGCTGCGCGAGAGTGTGGCGGAGTAACACAATGGCGAACTCCGGTTCGCCTTTTTTATCGCCGTCTTTTAGGATTCCATCAATTCCTGTCATTTACTTAGCAATGTAATAATGTCTTTTCAAGCATTCGGAAAGGATATTGATGTTATGTCAGAAGACTATGTAATTGAATGGGATAAGGATTTTGCAGACGACCTCAACGTCGTCGCCAGCGTTTTTTTACAGCACACCCCAACCTTATGGCCCACTATTTTCGCTCAACTTTCGACGCAACCTGAAATCTTTGAAGACGAAGATGAATATGGATTGCAAGACGTCCTCGATTGCAGTGGAGGCGCTCTCGGAAATCATGACCTGGCGCAGGCATTTTTACAGGTTCTACGCGGTGAAGGATTAATTCAACTCGTTGACTGGAAAGGTGAAGATGAAGAAGGTGAGCTGGCTAATTTTGCTGCAGATCGCTTTTATGGGCTCACAAAAAACCTGACAGCTTCTGAGGAATTAAGGAGTCTTCTTGTCGAAATAACCCAAGAGGATGAAATCTCCGATGTCTGTGAAGCCGGAGACCGCTACCTTGACGAAATCTTTGAACGCATCCAAACCGAACTCAATAAAAGGGGCTTTCAGATTTTTGATCTGAATGAAGGATCTGACACCTATAACGTGGTCGTTTTGCCAATGAGCGAATATGAAAAAATAGATGATTTCAACACGCCGTGGCTGGAAGTGCAGGATTTTTTAAGCTAAAAAATGGCCGACTTAACGTCGGCCATCAGACATTTACTTCGCCTTCGCTACAGTAACCATCGCTGCGCGAATCGTACGACCGTTCAGCGTATAACCTTTCTGCATGATACCCAATACGTTACCCGGTGCAACGTCGTCAGATTCCACCATTGCGATGGCCTGATGCACGTTCGGGTCCAGCGGTACATTCGTTTCGGCAATCACATCAACGCCAAATTTACGTACTACATCCAGCATCGACTTCAGCGTCAGCTCAATGCCTTCAACCATCGCAGACATATCCGGGTTAGCTTTATCAGCCACTTCCAGCGCGCGATCCAGGCTATCAATTACCGGCAGCAATTCGTTGATGAATTTCTCCAGCGCGAATTTATGCGCTTTTTCGATATCCAGTTCAGTACGACGACGCAGGTTTTCCATTTCGGCTTTTACGCGCAAAATACCGTCACGTTCACGGGTCTGAGCTTCAGCCAGCTGAGCTTCGAGATTCGCAATTTTTTCATCGCGCGGATCCACCTGCTCAGCAGAAGCTTCTGGCTCAACTGCCTCAATCTCTTCGTGCTGATCCATGATAATTTCTTCCGGGGCTTGCCCCTCAGGCGTTTTCTGTTCTTTACTACTCATGAATTTCTCCGCGTTTTTTTTCGCATTCATCTCGCTAACTTCGCTTATTATGGGGATCAGTTTCAGGGTTTCAAGGGAAGCACTCACATTGTCATCAATCTTCGCAACAAGGACCTCGGAAAAATGAATAATCATTTCAAGTGTATTGGCATTGTGGGACACCCACGGCACCCTACTGCACTGACAACACATGAAATGCTCTACCGCTGGCTGTGCACAAAAGGTTACGAGGTCATCGTTGAGCAACAAATCGCTCACGAACTGCAACTGAAGAATGTGAAAACTGGCACGCTCGCGGAGATTGGGCAACTGGCTGATCTCGCAGTAGTCGTTGGTGGCGATGGCAATATGCTGGGCGCAGCGCGCACACTCGCCCGCTACGACATAAAAGTCATCGGTATCAACCGTGGCAACCTGGGTTTCCTGACCGACCTTGATCCCGATAACGCACAGCAACAGTTGGCCGATGTACTGGAAGGTCATTACATCAGCGAAAAACGTTTTTTGCTGGAAGCGCAAGTTTGCCAGCAAGATTGCCAGAAACGCATCAGCACCGCGATTAATGAAGTGGTACTACATCCTGGCAAAGTGGCGCATATGATTGAGTTCGAAGTGTATATCGACGAGATCTTTGCGTTTTCTCAGCGATCTGATGGACTAATTATTTCAACGCCAACAGGCTCCACTGCCTATTCCCTCTCTGCGGGCGGCCCGATTCTGACACCCTCTCTGGATGCAATTACCCTGGTGCCAATGTTCCCGCATACATTGTCAGCGCGACCACTGGTCATAAACAGCAGCAGCACGATCCGTCTGCGTTTTTCGCATCGCCGTAACGACCTGGAAATCAGTTGCGACAGCCAGATAGCACTGCCGATTCAGGAAGGTGAAGATGTCCTGATTCGGCGCTGTGATTACCATCTGAATCTGATTCATCCGAAAGATTACAGCTATTTCAATACATTAAGCACAAAGCTCGGCTGGTCAAAAAAATTATTCTAATTTTACGCCAGCCTCTTTACTGTATATAAAACCAGTTTATACTGTACACAATAACAGTAATGGTTTTTCATACAGGAAAACGACTATGTTGGCACAACTGACCATCAGCAACTTTGCTATCGTTCGTGAGCTTGAGATTGATTTTCACAGCGGCATGACCGTAATAACCGGTGAAACCGGCGCGGGTAAATCTATTGCGATAGATGCCCTCGGCCTTTGTCTCGGTGGTCGCGCTGAAGCCGACATGGTGCGTACCGGCGCTGCTCGCGCTGACCTGTGCGCCCGTTTTTCACTGAAAGATACGCCAGCAGCTCTGCGCTGGCTGGAAGAAAACCAACTGGAAGATGGCCATGAATGCCTGCTTCGTCGCGTAATCAGTAGCGATGGTCGCTCCCGTGGTTTTATCAACGGTACAGCTGTTCCTCTGTCACAACTGCGCGAACTGGGTCAGTTGCTGATTCAGATCCATGGCCAGCACGCTCATCAATTACTCACCAAACTCGAGCACCAAAAATTCCTGCTTGATGGCTACGCAAATGAAACCTCTCTGCTCCAAGAAATGACCGCACGTTATCAGTTGTGGCATCAAAGCTGCCGCGACCTCGCGCACCATCAACAACTAAGTCAGGAACGCGCCGCCCGTGCGGAACTGCTGCAATACCAATTAAAAGAACTTAACGAATTTAATCCGCAGCCCGGAGAGTTTGAGCAAATTGACGAAGAGTACAAACGTCTGGCGAACAGCGGTCAATTACTGACTACGAGCCAGAATGCATTGGCATTAATGGCCGACGGTGAAGACGCAAACCTGCAAAGTCAGCTTTACACGGCTAAACAGCTGGTGAGCGAATTGATTGGCATGGACAGCAAACTGTCCGGCGTACTTGATATGCTGGAAGAAGCTACTATCCAGGTTGCTGAAGCCAGCGACGAACTGCGCCACTACTGCGATCGTCTGGATCTCGACCCTAACCGCTTGTTTGAACTTGAACAGCGCATCTCAAAACAGATTTCGCTGGCACGTAAACATCACGTCAGCCCTGAGGCATTGCCACAGTATTATCAGTCGCTACTGGAAGAACAGCAGCAACTGGACGATCAGGCCGACTCACAAGAAACGCTCGCGCTGGCGGTAACGAAACATCATCAGCAAGCACTGGAAACGGCACGCGCGTTACACCAGCAACGCCAGCATTATGCAAATGAGTTGGCACAGCTGATCACCGATAGTATGCATGCACTCTCTATGCCGCATGGCCAGTTTACGATTGATGTTAAATTTGACGAGCATCACCTGGGCATTGACGGTGCCGATCGTATTGAGTTTCGGGTAACCACCAACCCTGGTCAGCCAATGCAGCCTATTGCCAAAGTCGCATCCGGTGGTGAATTGTCCCGCATCGCATTGGCAATCCAGGTCATTACCGCGCGTAAAATGGAAACCCCGGCACTGATTTTTGATGAAGTGGATGTTGGGATTAGCGGTCCAACAGCGGCAGTTGTCGGCAAACTGCTACGTCAGCTTGGCGAATCAACCCAGGTGATGTGTGTTACCCATTTGCCACAAGTCGCAGGATGCGGTCATCAACACTATTTTGTCAGCAAAGAAACCGATGGCGCGATGACCGAAACTCATATGGAGTCGCTGGACAAAAAAGCGCGGTTACAGGAGCTGGCGCGCCTGCTTGGTGGCAGTGAAGTCACACGTAACACACTGGCGAATGCGAAAGAACTGCTTGCGGCGTAAACTTTTTTCCTGCTTCACGGTCAGAGTAAACAGCAAAACGCCGTAAGACCGGAAAGCAAAAGGTTTTAAAGTGATGAAAGGTCTATTATCATCGGCATATTACAGATGAGCCACGTACTGCTCGGGCCCGAAAAGGAATCAAATCACTATGCGCTGTAAAACGCTGACTGCTGCAGCAGCAGTACTATTGATGTTGACCGCAGGCTGTTCCACTCTGGAGCGAGTGGTTTACCGTCCTGACATCAACCAGGGGAACTATCTGACCGCTAACGACGTATCCAAAATACGTGTTGGCATGACGCAACAACAAGTTGCGTACGCATTGGGTACACCGCTGATGTCCGATCCATTTGGTACGAATACCTGGTTCTATGTGTTCCGTCAGCAACCAGGTCATGAAGGTGTAACGCAGCAAACGCTGACGCTGACCTTTAACAGTAGCGGTGTGTTGACCAACATTGATAACAAACCCGCGCTGACTGGCAACGAATAAAATTTGCTGTTTATAGCGATTAAAAAAAGGTGCTCAATGAGCACCTTTTTTTTGCCTGCTATTTATTCGCCGATTTTTCTGCGCGCTGTCTACGAAGCTCTTTCGGATCGGCAATCAGTGGTCGATAAATCTCTACACGATCGCCATCGCGCACGATATCGCTCAGTTTTGCCGGACGGCTGTAAATGCCGACTTTGTTTTTAGTTAAATCGATATCGGTACGCAATTCCAGCAAGCCACTGGCGCGAATTGCTTCTTCAACCGTCGCGCCCTCCTGCAATGTTACCCGTTGCAGGTATTGTTTCTCGGGTAATGCGTAAGCCACCTCAACGGCAATTTTACCTGGCACTGTAGACCTCTTTTGCACGAACAGTAAAAGCCTGCACCATATTAGCTGCCAGCTCTTTAAACACGCGACCAAAGGCGAGTTCAATCAACTTATTGGTAAACTCAAAGTCGAGATGAAACTCAATACGGCACGCGTCCTGGCTCAACGGCGTAAACTTCCAGCCGCCGATCAATTTCTTAAACGGTCCATCAACCAGACTCATCAGAATACTTTGGTTACTGGTCAACTGGTTGCGGGTTGTAAACGTTTTGCTGATCCCAGCCTTAGAGACATCTACCGCAGCGGTCATCTGCCCAGGAGTGGACTCCAGAATCCGGCTTCCAGTGCACCCTGGTAAAAACTGAGGATAAGACTGAACGTCATTCACTAACTGATACATTTGCTCCGCGCTGTAGGGTACCAGTGCGGTCCGGCTAATCTGAGGCATAACAATTTCCATCAACAAAAATCCAACAAATAATATCATTTATCCTGCCGTAAAAAAACGCTATCCCAACGCTGGGTAACATCCGGTTCATGCTAAGATAGAGCCTTGTCCCCCGCAGGATTGATATGGGGTATTTTCGATTTCAGATTACCGATGATTCACGACGCTTATGACGAAGAAAAAAGCACATAAACCTGGTTCAGCGACCATCGCGCTTAACAAGCGCGCCCGTCACGAATACTTTATTGAAGAAGAGTTCGAAGCGGGACTTGCCCTGCAAGGCTGGGAAGTTAAATCCCTGCGCGCAGGAAAAGCCAATATTAGCGACAGCTATGTCCTTCTGCGCGACGGAGAAGCGTTCCTGTTTGGAGCAAACATCACGCCGATGGCAGTGGCTTCCACGCACGTGGTGTGCGACCCTACTCGCACCCGCAAACTGCTTCTCAACCAGCGCGAACTTGACTCTCTCTATGGCCGAGTGAACCGTGAAGGTTATACCGTAGTGGCGCTCTCCCTGTACTGGAAAAATGCCTGGTGCAAAGTAAAAATCGGCGTCGCGAAAGGTAAGAAACAACACGATAAACGTTCTGATATCAAAGAACGCGAATGGCAGGTTGATAAAGCACGTATCATGAAAAACGCGCACCGTTAAACCTATATAAGCGATACTAATCAAATCTTCACCGCGCCTCCCTATCCGGTGGCGCGAATGAACATCTTGTCGACTGTCAAATCTGACACTGATGTAGCCATCCTATTGCTTAATCGAAGAAAAATCATACTATGCAGGCGCTAATTCCAGGATGATAACGCCTTTGGGGCTAGTCATGGCGCTCAAAAATCTGGTATACTTAACGTTACACATTGGGGCTGATTCTGGATTCGACGGGATTTGCGAAACCCAAGGTGCATGCCGAGGGGCGGTTGGCCTCGTAAAAAGCCGCAAAAAATAGTCGCAAACGACGAAAACTACGCTTTAGCAGCTTAATAACCTGCTTAGAGCCCTCTCTCCCTAGCCTCCGCTCTTAGGACGGGGATCAAGAGAGGTCAAACCCAAAAGAGATCGCGTGGAAGCCCTGCCTGGGGTTGAAGCGTTAAAACTTAATCAGGCTAGTTTGTTAGTGGCGTGTCCGTCCGCAGCTGGCAAGCGAATGTAAAGACTGACTAAGCATGTAGTACCGAGGATGTAGGAATTTCGGACGCGGGTTCAACTCCCGCCAGCTCCACCAAATAAATCAAGGGGTTACGTGAAAGCGTAGCCCCTTTTTCTTTGGTAGTGGCGGCAAAATGGCGACGAATTTTACGACCCCGTATTGCTCTTTCTGCTTTACGCTTATAGCCTTCCCTCTCCTTTTTCAATAGAGAGAAAACCATCGCCAATGTAACAAAGATCTGGCTGTATTCTCTGTGTCCCGTACTGAATTGCATTAATACGTTCCTGACTTAAATCCGAACTTTTTAGTCCATTAATAGACCCAACGAAAATCCCCCTTGTGTTCGTTGAGCCTAAACGCAAGGAGGCACTCTTGTTACCCCTCTGCAAAAAGAATGCTGTGCTAAAAATTCCCTGCTTACAATGGGTTATAGAAAATTGACTCACCTTGCATTAAATCGCAGGGTAAGTTTATTTTAAAGTTTGAAATCATGCTTATACACGCCCCTACAATCAACAATAGAGTAATGTTTTAACTCGTTATTCCCCTAAAAAAGCATCTGGTACTCACCAAACCAAATGTTAATCATTTGTTGCTTTCGATCACAATAAGAAAACAATATGTAACTTTTGTGCGCATTTTTCAGAAATGTAGATATTTTTAGATTATGGCTACGAAATGAGCATCGCCATGTCACCCTACATCTCATAAGAGGATCGCTTCTGATGAATGCACTGACCGCCGTACAAAATAACACTGTCGATTCAGGCCAGGACTATAGCGGATTCACCCTCACCCCGTCGGCGCAATCCCCGCGTCTGCTGGAACTCACCTTCACCGAACAGACGACCAAACAGTTCCTCGAACAGGTTGCCGAGTGGCCCGTGCAGGCGCTGGAGTACAAATCGTTTCTGCGTTTTCGGGTAGGCAAAATTCTTGACGATCTCTGTGCGAACCAGCTGCAACCGTTGCTGTTGACGACGTTGCTAAACCGCGCTGAAGGTGCGCTGCTAATCAACGCCGTGGGGGTCGATGATGTGAAGCAGGCGGACGAGATGGTGAAGCTGGCAACGGCGGTAGCGCATCTGATTGGTCGTTCCAATTTCGATGCGATGAGCGGTCAGTATTACGCGCGTTTTGTGGTGAAAAATGTCGATAACTCAGACAGCTATCTGCGTCAGCCGCACCGCGTGATGGAGCTGCACAACGACGGCACCTACGTTGAAGAAATCACCGACTACGTGCTGATGATGAAAATCGATGAGCAAAACATGCAGGGCGGAAATTCGCTGCTGCTGCATCTCGATGACTGGGAACATCTGGACCACTTTTTCAGCCACCCGCTGGCGCGCCGTCCGATGCGCTTTGCCGCGCCGCCGAGTAAAAACGTCAGCAAAGATGTATTCCATCCAGTGTTCGACGTCGATCAGCAGGGTCGCCCGGTGATGCGCTATATCGACCAGTTCGTCCAGCCAAAAGACTTCGAAGAAGGCGTGTGGTTGAGCGAGCTTTCCGATGCCATTGAAACCAGCAAAGGCATTCTTTCTGTGCCCGTTCCCGTTGGCAAATTCCTGTTGATTAACAACCTGTTCTGGCTGCACGGTCGCGACCGCTTTACCGCGCATCCGGATCTGCGTCGTGAACTGATGCGCCAGCGCGGCTATTTCGCTTACGCCACTAACCACTACCAGACGCATCAGTAAGCGCAAAGGAATTGAGCGGATGTATGATTTTGTGATTATTGGCGGCGGCATCATCGGCATGTCGACCGCCATGCAACTGATTGATATCTATCCGGACGCCCGCATTGCGTTGCTGGAAAAAGAGTCCGGCCCGGCCTGTCACCAGACGGGCCACAACAGCGGCGTGATCCATGCCGGGGTTTATTACACGCCCGGTAGCCTGAAGGCGCAGTTTTGCCTGGCGGGAAACCGCGCCACCAAAGCCTTTTGCGATCAAAACGGCATCCGCTACGACAACTGCGGCAAGATGCTGGTCGCCACGTCCGATCTCGAAATGGAACGGATGCGCGCGTTATGGGAACGTACAGCGGCGAACGGTATTGAACGCGAGTGGTTAAACGCCGACGAACTGCGCGAGCGCGAACCGAATATCACCGGGCTCGGCGGTATTTTTGTGCCGTCCAGCGGCATTGTCAGCTACCGCGAAGTGACAGCGGCGATGGCAAAAATCTTCCAGGCCAGAGGAGGTGAGATTATCTATAACGCCGAAGTCAGCGGCCTTAATGAGCATAAAAATGGCGTGGTGATACATACCCGTCAGGGCGGCGAATATGAAGCGTCGACGCTGATTAGCTGTTCCGGGCTGATGGCTGACCGGCTGGTAAAAATGCTCGGCCTCGAACCGGGCTTTATCATCTGCCCGTTCCGTGGCGAGTATTTCCGCCTTGCGCCGGAGCATAACCAGATTGTTAACCACCTGATTTACCCCATTCCCGACCCGGCAATGCCCTTTTTAGGCGTTCATCTCACCCGGATGATCGACGGCAGCGTGACCGTAGGGCCAAACGCGGTGCTGGCTTTCAAACGCGAAGGCTATCGCAAGCGCGACTTCTCATTTAGCGACACGCTGGAGATTTTGGGCTCGTCGGGGATTCGCCGGGTGCTGCAAAACCATCTACGCTCAGGACTGGGCGAGATGAAAAACTCGCTGTGCAAAAGCGGCTATCTGCGGCTGGTGCAAAAGTATTGTCCCCGGCTTTCGTTAAGCGATCTCCAGCCCTGGCCCGCCGGTGTGCGGGCGCAGGCGGTATCGCCGGACGGCAAGCTGATTGACGATTTTCTGTTTGTCACCACCCCGCGCACGATCCACACCTGCAATGCGCCCTCCCCGGCAGCGACATCAGCAATTCCTATTGGTGCGCATATTGTCAGCAAGGTACAAACGCTGTTGGCAAGCCAGAGTAACCCCGGACGCACGCTGCGAGCGGCACGTAGTGTGGATGCCTTACACGCCGCATTTAATCAATAACCTTTGAAAACAGGACGTAACAATGCAACTTAACGACAGTAACTTATTCCGCCAGCAGGCGTTGATAAACGGGGAATGGCTGGACGCCAACAATGGCGAGGTCATCGACGTTACCAATCCGGCGAACGGCGACAAGCTGGGTAGCGTGCCGAAAATGGGCGCAGATGAAACCCGCGCCGCTATCGACGCCGCCAACCGCGCCCTGCCCGCCTGGCGTGCGCTCACCGCCAAAGAACGCGCCAATATTCTGCGTAACTGGTTCAATTTGATGATGGAGCATCAGGACGATTTAGCGCGCCTTATGACCCTCGAACAGGGTAAACCGCTGGCTGAAGCCAAAGGCGAAATCAGCTACGCCGCTTCCTTTATTGAGTGGTTTGCCGAAGAAGGCAAGCGTATTTATGGCGACACCATTCCAGGTCATCAGGCCGATAAGCGCCTGATTGTGATCAAGCAGCCGATTGGCGTTACCGCCGCTATCACGCCGTGGAACTTCCCGGCGGCGATGATTACCCGTAAAGCTGGCCCGGCGCTGGCGGCAGGCTGCACGATGGTGCTGAAACCCGCCAGTCAGACGCCGTTCTCTGCGCTGGCGCTGGCGGAGCTGGCGATCCGCGCGGGCATTCCGGCTGGCGTATTTAACGTGGTTACCGGCTCGGCGGGCGCGGTCGGTAACGAACTGACCAGCAACCCGCTGGTGCGCAAGCTGTCGTTTACCGGCTCGACCGAAATTGGCCGCCAGTTAATGGAACAGTGCGCGAAAGACATCAAAAAAGTGTCGCTGGAGCTGGGCGGCAACGCGCCGTTTATCGTCTTTGACGATGCCGATCTCGATAAAGCCGTGGAAGGCGCGCTGGCCTCAAAATTCCGCAACGCCGGGCAAACCTGCGTTTGCGCCAACCGTTTATACGTGCAGGACGGCGTGTATGACCGTTTTGCCGAAAAATTGCAGCAGGCGGTGAGCAAACTGCACATCGGCGACGGGCTGGATAAAGGCGTCACCATCGGGCCGCTAATCGATGAAAAAGCGGTAGCAAAAGTGGAAGAGCATATTGCCGATGCGCTGGAGAAAGGCGCGCGCGTGGTTTGCGGTGGTAAAGCGCACGAACGCGGCGGCAACTTCTTCCAGCCGACCATTCTGGTGGACGTGCCGGCCAACGCCAAAGTGTCGAAAGAAGAGACGTTCGGCCCCCTCGCCCCGCTATTCCGCTTTAAAGATGAAGCCGATGTGATTGCGCAGGCCAATGACACCGAGTTTGGTCTTGCCGCCTATTTCTACGCCAGTGATTTAAGCCGCGTCTTCCGCGTGGGCGAGGCGCTGGAGTACGGCATCGTTGGCATCAATACCGGCATTATTTCCAATGAAGTCGCCCCGTTCGGTGGTATCAAAGCCTCGGGTCTGGGTCGTGAAGGTTCGAAGTATGGCATCGAAGATTACTTAGAAATCAAATATATGTGCATCGGTCTTTAACTGGAGAACGCGAATGAGCAGCAATAAAGAGTTAATGCAGCGCCGCAGTCAGGCGATTCCCCGTGGCGTTGGGCAAATTCACCCGATTTTCGCTGACCACGCGGAAAACTGCCGGGTATGGGACGTTGAAGGCCGTGAGTATCTTGATTTCGCGGGCGGCATTGCGGTGCTCAATACCGGGCACCTGCATCCGAAAGTGGTGGCGGCAGTGGAAGCGCAGTTGAAAAAACTGTCGCACACCTGCTTCCAGGTGCTGGCTTACGAGCCGTATCTGGAGCTGTGCGAAATAATGAATCAGAAAGTACCGGGCGATTTCGCCAAAAAAACGCTGCTGGTCACCACGGGTTCGGAAGCGGTGGAAAACGCGGTGAAAATCGCCCGTGCTGCCACCAAACGCAGCGGCACCATCGCCTTTAGCGGCGCTTATCACGGGCGCACGCACTACACGCTGGCGCTGACCGGCAAGGTGAATCCGTACTCTGCGGGTATGGGGCTGATGCCGGGCCATGTTTATCGCGCGCTTTATCCTTGCCCGCTGCACGACATCAGTGAAGACGACGCTATCGCCAGTATCCACCGAATTTTTAAAAATGACGCGGCGCCGGAAGATATCGCCGCCATCGTGATTGAGCCCGTTCAGGGCGAAGGCGGTTTCTACGCCGCGACGCCAGCCTTTATGCAGCGTTTACGCGCGCTATGTGACGAGCACGGGATCATGCTGATTGCCGATGAAGTACAGAGCGGCGCGGGGCGTACCGGCACGCTGTTTGCGATGGAGCAGATGGGCGTTGCGCCGGATCTCACCACCTTTGCGAAATCGATCGCAGGTGGCTTCCCGCTGGCGGGCGTCACCGGGCGCGCGGAAGTGATGGATGCTGTCGCACCGGGCGGCCTGGGCGGCACCTATGCCGGTAATCCGATTGCCTGCGTGGCGGCGCTGGAAGTGTTGAAGGTGTTCGAGCAGGAAAATCTGCTGCAAAAAGCCAACGACCTGGGGCAAAAGCTAAAAGACGGCTTATTGGCGATCGCCGAAAAACACCCGGAGATTGGCGACGTACGCGGGCTGGGGGCGATGATCGCCATCGAGCTGTTTGAAAATGGCGATCACAGTAAACCCAACGCCAAACTCACCGCCGAGATCGTGGCACGCGCCCGTGATAAGGGCCTGATACTTCTCTCCTGCGGCCCGTATTACAACGTGCTGCGCATCCTGGTACCGCTCACCATTGAAGATGCTCAGATTCGTCAGGGTCTGGAGATCATCGGCCAGTGTTTTGCTGAGGCGAAGCAATAGCTATGTCTGTTTGTAAGAGTTAACCGTTGCTAAGGGAATGATAACGATACAGTAAAAAATAATAACGATGAGGCGATCGACAAAGTTAACAATGGCTGCGGACTGTCCCCTCGCCCCTCTGGGGAGAGGGTTAGGGTGAGGGGTAAACACGCTGCTAAACCCTCACCCCGGCCCTCTCCCTAAGGGAGAGGGAGAAAACCATCCCGCTTTCGCTTTTGAGAATTTGTTGACCGCCTCAATTAAACGCGTGACCCGACGCGGGAAATGTCGGGGCGCTCTCCCAAGTGACACACTTTCGAGAGGATTCAGGATGGGGCAATCATCGCAACCACATGAGTTAGGCGGCGGGCTGAAATCACGCCATGTCACCATGTTGTCTATTGCCGGTGTTATCGGCGCAAGTCTGTTTGTCGGTTCCAGCGTCGCCATCGCCGAAGCGGGCCCGGCGGTATTACTGGCCTATCTGTTCGCCGGATTACTGGTGGTTATGATCATGCGGATGCTGGCGGAAATGGCGGTTGCTACGCCCGACACCGGCTCCTTTTCCACCTATGCCGACAAGGCAATTGGCCGCTGGGCAGGGTATACCATCGGCTGGCTGTACTGGTGGTTTTGGGTACTGGTTATCCCACTGGAGGCTAACATCGCCGCTATGATCCTGCATTCATGGGTTCCCGGCATTCCCATCTGGTTATTTTCTCTGGTCATCACCCTCGCTTTAACCGGCAGTAATTTATTAAGCGTCAAAAACTACGGCGAATTTGAGTTCTGGCTGGCGCTGTGCAAAGTCATCGCCATCCTGGCCTTTATCGCGCTGGGCGCAGCAGCGATTAGTGGTTTCTACCCGTATGCCGACGTGAGCGGTATTTCAAGATTGTGGGATAGCGGTGGCTTTATGCCGAACGGCTTTGGCGCGGTATTAAGCGCGATGCTAATCACCATGTTCTCGTTTATGGGCGCGGAAATTGTCACCATCGCAGCAGCAGAATCTGACACGCCGGATAAACATATTGTACGCGCCACCAACTCGGTTATCTGGCGTATCTCTATTTTCTATTTGTGTTCAATTTTTGTCGTCGTGGCACTCATTCCGTGGAATATGCCAGGACTGAAAACTGTGGGTTCCTACCGTTCCGTGCTGGAGCTGCTGAATATTCCGCATGCCAAATTCATCATGGATTGCGTTATTTTGCTGTCGGTAACCAGCTGCCTGAACTCGGCGCTGTATACCGCGTCAAGAATGCTCTACTCCTTAAGCCGTCGCGGGGATGCGCCAGCGGTAATGGGTAAAATCAACCGCAGCAAAACCCCGTATGTGGCAGTATTACTCTCAACCGGCGCGGCGTTTTTAACGGTGGTAGTGAATTATTACGCGCCTGCGAAAGTGTTTAAATTCCTGATCGACAGCTCAGGCGCTATTGCCCTGCTGGTTTATTTAGTCATCGCCATTTCGCAGTTGCGGATGCGTAAAATCCTGCTGGCGGAAGGCGGCGAAATTCGCCTGCGCATGTGGCTTTATCCGTGGCTTACCTGGCTGGTGATTGGCTTTATTACCTTTGTGTTGGTGGTGATGTTATTCCGCCCGGCGCAACAGTTAGAAGTGATCTCCACCGGCTTATTAGCGATAGGGATTATCTGTACCGTGCCAATTATGGCTCGCTGGAAAAAGCTGATAATGTGGCAAAAAACACCCATTCATAATACGCGCTGATAATGATCAGGAGTCACACCATGACCATTACCTCTCTGGATGGCTATCGCTGGCTGAAGAACGATATTATTCGCGGCAATTTTCAGCCGGATGAAAAATTACGGATGAGTTTGCTGACATCGCGTTATGCACTTGGCGTCGGGCCGTTGCGGGAAGCGCTTTCGCAACTGGTGGCAGAACGACTGGTCACGGTGGTGAATCAAAAAGGGTATCGGGTGGCGTCTATGTCAGAGCAGGAGTTGCTCGATATTTTCGATGCCCGTGCCAATATGGAAGCGATGCTGGTAAGCCTGGCGATTGCCCGCGGTAGTGATGAGTGGGAGGCAGACGTTCTTGCGAAGGCGCATCTGCTCAGTAAGCTTGAGGCCTGTGACGCCAGTGAGAAAATGCTTGATGAGTGGGATCTGCGTCATCAGGCGTTTCATACTGCAATTGTGACAGGCTGTGGTTCTCACTATTTGCTGCAAATGCGTGAACGGTTGTTTGATCTGGCGGCGCGCTATCGCTTCATCTGGCTGCGGCGAACGGTACTTTCCGTGGAAATGCTGGAAGATAAACACAACCAACATCAAATTTTAACCGAAGCTGTGCTGGCGCGGGATGCCGCGCGCGCCAGTGAGTTAATGCGCCAGCATTTGCTGACGCCGATTCCCATTATCCAGCAGGCGATGGCGGACTAACCGCTATTACTCTGGAATACGCAACACTTGTCCCGGATAAATTTTATCCGGGCTTTTCAGCATCGGTTTATTCGCTTCGAAGATTTTATTGTACAGATTGGCGTTGCCATAGACCTGTTTGGAAATGGCGCTAAGAGTGTCGCCAGACTTAACGGTATAAAACTGGCTGGCAGTGGCTGGTGTCGCAGTTTTTACCTGATCGTCTACGCTGGCGATACCAGAAATATTCCCCACCGCAACAAGGATTTTTTCCTTCGCTTCCTGGCTCAAACCATCACCAGTCACCGTCGCTTTGCCATCGGTAATTTGGATATTTACTTTATCCGCATCTGGAATGCCGGTTTTGTTCAGATGCTCCTGCACCTTCTTCGCCTGATCGTCTTTATCATGCTGACCAGTAACTGTATCCCAGAGTTTTTCTCCGGCATCTTTCACAAAATTGAACAGACCCATAGTTACCTCGTTCGTTAACGGAAACACTCAGAAAGTGTAGCAGAGGAACGCGGCGCACTAACGCCGCGGAGTAAGCACAGAGTTAATCGCGGGTTTGCACCCAGAAAGCGTGAATTAAGCCAGGGATATACCCAAGCAGCGTCAACAAGATATTAATGATGAACGCCCAACCAAATCCTTTGCCCAGCAGCACGCCGAGCGGCGGCAAAATGATGGTGATGACGATTCTCCAGAAACCCATATGTACTCCCTATAAGAAAATTAACCATTGTTTAAAAAGAGATTTTATCTCCTAAGCGAAATAATTTTAGCGGAACCTGACAGTTTCAGCCTACACGTTTACCCTCATTTACGCTGCTGACGCTGGTATACGTTGAACTTTTAGTTTAGAATTTACTTAATTTAGAAAAAACTTAAATAACTATGACTGAACTCGCCCAACTACAGGCCAGCGCCGAACAGGCTGCGGCCTTACTGAAAGCAATGAGTCACCCCAAACGGTTGTTGATTCTGTGCATGCTTTGCGGATCACCAGGGACCAGCGCCGGAGAACTGGCTCGCATTACCGGACTTAGCGCCTCCGCCACGTCACAGCATCTGGCTCGCATGCGTGACGAGGGACTTATTGACAGCCAGCGGGACGCCCAACGCATTCTTTATTCCATTAAAAATGAGGCGGTAAATGCCATTATCGCCACACTGAAAAATATCTATTGTCCGTAAGGAGTGACGATGGCTTTGATAACAATTTCACCGCATGACGCGCAAGAATTAATCGCGCATGGTGCAAAGTTAATCGATATTCGTGATGCCGACGAATATCTTCGTGAACATATTCCAGCAGCCTCTCTGGCACCATTATCCGTGATAGAACAGTCTGGTCTTCCAGATAAATTACGTAGCGAACAAATTATATTCCACTGTCAGGCGGGTAAACGCACCCGTAATAACGCTGATAAATTAGCAGCGATTGCCGCCCCCGCAGAGGTCTTTTTACTGGAAGATGGGATCGATGGCTGGAAAAAAGCGGGATTGCAGGTAGCAGAAAATAAATCTCAACCGTTGCCATTAATGCGTCAGGTACAGATCGCCGCTGGCGGCTTAATATTAATCGGCGTCGTACTGGGTTATGCCATTAATAGCAGCTTCTTCTTATTAAGTGGATTTGTCGGCGCAGGATTAATGTTTGCAGGAATCAGCGGTTTTTGCGGGATGGCAAGGCTATTAGACAAGATGCCGTGGAATCAGCGAACTTGAGAAGCAACGCCGGATGCGCCATAGAGGCGGCATCCGGCGCCAGGGATTAGATCAGGAAATCGTCGAGAGATTTACCTTCTGCCAGCGCCTGAGCAATTGGCTTCGGCGTACGGCCCTGACCGGTCCAGGTTTTGGTTTCACCATTGAAGTCGGTGAATTTATATTTTGCTGGACGCGGTTCACGCTTTTTACCTGCACGCGGAGCAGCTGTGCCGTTAGCCAATAACTCTTCTGGGTTAATACCATCAGCTTTCATCAGCTCCAGCCAGGTGCTAATTTTTTCCTGGCGTTCTGCCAGTTCGCGCTGCTGCTGTTCTTCTTCTTCACGTCTTTCTTTAGTGACAACCCTGAATTTTTCGAGCATTTCTTCAAGAACGTCAATGGAGAATTCGCGAGCCATTGCACGAAGGGTGCGGATATTATTTAAGCTTTGTAACATTACAGACATAATAAAGAAAACCTTTTAACGCCAAAACAAAAAGTATTTCGCCGCGTAGTGTAAGCGATCACTTATTATATTTCCACAAAATTTAATATATTTACAATCGCGAAGGGATATTATTTCGCGCGTTATTTGCTGACGCATTAATGCTTATATGCAAATTATATAGCAGCCATTTAACTTACTTATTACAGCTACTGGTGAGTATTCCGGCGTACGATACAACCTCCTGACTAACAATGGAACACACAATCAGCATAAATATGCACACAAAAAGAATACATATTGGCCATGTCAACTTGAAACTTTGTGCTGCCATTACAGGCTTTACAACATAAAAGATACTGAATGAGGCCAGGCGCGCCCCTAAGCAGAATTCTCTACGCTTTTCTGCGTAAACACACCTTGTTCACTCAGCCCAAAAATATCAGAACTACGTCGTAACATAATGATTTAAAATAATATTATCTTTTAAGACATAAAAAAATCCAGAATGTACAATAAATGCGCCACTACGGAATATTTTATCTACAAAAGGCAAGGAAATAAAAATTTTTCACTAATTGATAAGTCATAGCCAGCGATATACGCTATGCAAAAGTGCAAGCGGTAATTTAAACCACTGCATTCACATTCATCCGATTTCGCGTTTATTAAGGAGCATGGGCATGTTCTCACCGCAGTCACGCTTGCGTCATGCAGTAGCAGATACGTTCGCGATGGTTGTTTACTGTTCTGTCGTGAACATGTTTATCGAAGTATTTCTCTCCGGAATGAGCTTCGAACAGTCCCTTTATTCCAGACTGGTAGCGATTCCGGTGAACATCTTAATTGCATGGCCATACGGTATGTACCGCGATCTATTTATGCGAATGGCACGCAAAGTTGGCTCGTCG
The DNA here is from genome assembly GCF_005843885.1 of Escherichia sp. E4742. Lineage (NCBI taxonomy): Bacteria > Pseudomonadati > Pseudomonadota > Gammaproteobacteria > Enterobacterales > Enterobacteriaceae > Escherichia > Escherichia sp. E4742. The sequence goes on from NZ_CP040443.1 coordinate 661,122, forward strand.
GGCTGGGTAAAAAATCTTGCGGATATTCTGGCTTATGTGACGTTCCAGTCACCGGTATATATGGCAATCTTACTCGTCGTGGGCGCGGGTTGGCACCAGATTATGGCCGCGGTCAGTTCAAACATCGTCGTTTCGATGTTGATGGGTGCGGTCTATGGCTACTTCCTTGATTACTGCCGCCGCCTGTTCAAAGTCAGCAGTTACCAGCAGGTAAAAGCCTGACCCTTCTTTGTCGCGACTGGCAATGCCAGTCGCGTCTTTAATTGGCTTCGCCAAACAATCCATGTAAATAACGTTCAAGCGCCACACGCGAGCTGAAACCGTGTGGAATGCCGTAATGCTCGTGACGCTCACCCGCTAAATAGAGCGGGAACTGCTGGTAATGATCGCAAGTTTTAATATCGGAAGCCGGTTCTGCCAGTGTCGAACTACGTTCTTTTAACGTGGGATGAATTACCAGTGCGGTACGTCCCATTCGCGCTTCGCGATTAACATAGACATAATTTTCCCCACGGCGATAACCATAAGTTTTCTGGGTTACCACATCGACGGTAAAACCGACTTTCTCAAGTACGCGCGCCACCTCGTCTGGTCGTAAATACATATTTTATCCTCGTTATTATCTACCGCGGCCCTACCTTACCTGATTGCGCATTCACAACGCTTTCAGAAAAGTCCATAAAGCCACGATGAATCTCTGTTAAGAAAATTATGGTCTACACTGAAAATTACATTGAATCCTGATGGGAGATCATATGTTTAACAGACCGAACCGCAACGACGTCGATGATGGCGTGCAGGATATTCAGAATGATGTCAATCAATTAGCTGACAGCCTGGAATCTGTATTGACGTCCTGGGGCAGCGACGCCAAAGGGGAAGCCGAAGCCGCACGCAGTAAAGCTCAGGCTTTACTGAAAGAAACCAGGGCGCGGATGCATGGTCGAACTCGCGTCCAGCAAGCCGCGCGCGATGCTGTTGGCTGCGCAGACTCTTTTGTTCGTGAAAGACCCTGGTGTAGTGTGGGAACAGCTGCTGCGGTAGGTATTTTTATCGGCGCGTTGTTAAGCATGCGTAAATCGTAGCGAAACAATGTTGACATCCTCCACGTCCTGAAGGACGTGGATCCCTGCTACGTTCAGGCTGTCGCCTGAATCATTTCGGTGGGTACCTGCTTCAACGGGCGGCCTGACTGCTCCATCCCTCCACAGGCTACAACGGCGTGCCCCGCCGCTAAAATGTTACGAGCGCCATTTACATCGGCGTTCGCTGTATATCCACATGCCTGACACTCGAATTTACTTTGTGACGGGCGATTTTCTTTCGCTGTATGACCACAGCACGCGCAACGCTGGCTTGTGTACGCTGGCGGAACCGCAAGCACCTGACCGCCACGCCAGAGCTCTTTGTACTCAAGCTGGCGGCGCATTTCATACCAGCCCTGATCCAGTATCGAACGGTTTAAACCTGATTTTGCCCGGACATTGCGCCCCGGCTGGCTGACCGTACCCGCTGCTGACTTTGACATGTTGCTGACCTTCAAATCCTCAATGACTATCATTGCGTGGTTTTTGCTGATTGTCGTTGTGACTTTGTGAAGGTAGTCCCTGCGGACATTTGCGATACGGGAATGCAGACACTGTATTTTGCGTTTCTGCTTCTGCCAGTTGTTGCTGAATTTGACCTTGCGGCTTAACTGTCGCTGAAGTCTCGCCAGCTTTTTCTGGTTTTTCTGGAAACTGTTTACAGGCTCAAAGACTGTGCCATCTGACAGCGTTGCAAGTTTAGCCACGCCAGCATCCAGTCCGACCATTGATACTGAAGGGTGAACAGGAGTGGATACTTCACTTTCAGTCTGAATACTGATGTACCACTTACCGCAGGACTGGCTGACTGTGACATTTTTTACAACACCCGTGACCTGACGACTGTTCCGGTAGCGAATCCAGCCAAGTTTCGGCAGAAAAATACGGCTGTTTTCCTGATCGAGCTTAACGCCCTGCGGATAGCGGAATGCATCATTCTGTCCCCGCTTTTTGAATCGGGGAAAAGCAGCCCGATTCTGGAAGAAGTTTTTGTAAGCTCGCTCAAGGTCTTTCAGTGACTGTTGCAATGGCTGTGAGGGTGAATCTTTAAGCCATTGCGTTTCAGTGGCATTTTTCCACTCAACCAACCAGGAAGCCATTTTCGCGTAAGGGATGTATTTATTACCGGCCTCATGATTCTCATTCTGACGTGCCAGAGCACGATTGAAAACGAAACGACATGCGCCTGCGAAGCGCCTCATTTCACGCTCCTGTTGACCACCAGGTCTTAACTGGAATTTGAATGCTTGTAGTCGTTTCATAGGCCAAATCATACTTTGGCCTATGAAAAAAGAAACCGATATCTGGCGTGGAAGGCATTGTGTTTTCCTGAAGCATGTTCATTTGGTCTTTGTAACCAAATACCGACGTCAGATTTTTGACTATGACGCGACAGAAAAACTACGCACTTACTTTTCAAATGTATGTGCTGATTTTGAAGCTGAACTGGTTGAAATGGATGGCGAACCAGATCACGTCCATTTGTTAATTAACTATCCTCCCAAACTGGCGATATCCAGTCTGGTAAACAGCCTCAAAGGCGTATCGGGTAGGTTACTGCGACGAGAACGACCAGATATTGCAGTCAGGTATTACTACAAAGGCGTTTTGTGGAGTCCTGGCTATTTTGCCAGTAGCTGCGGAGGTGCGCCAATATCCGTCATCCGCCAATACATTGAACAACAGCAAACACCTGGTTAGGTGGAAAACCGCGCCTTATATTCCCGCCCTGATGGACGGGGTTTTACGGCGCACTGGATAATAAATACACGTCCCTGGCCCCGAAGCCTGCCTTCGGGGTTTTTAACTTAAGGCACTGCGTAATTGTTGTGCCACCTGCTGCGCCATACTTTCGCTAACGATATTGGTAAACGAGAGCAGCAATCCTCCTTCCCCATTTGAGCGGATACGCCAGTCGCTAAGTGCCTGCACCGCAAGGCCAGCAGCATTGGCTTTACGCGCGTGGGCAATATCATCGCCCACCATGCTGATAACCATCTGGATACCGCCTTTTTGCGGCACAACCTGAAATCCCTGCTGCGTCAACGCCTGCTCAATCCACTGCCGACGTTGAGCATAGTGCTGACGCATTTTCTTCAGATGCCGCCAGAAATGCCCCTCACGAATGAAATCTGCCAGTGTGTTCTGCCACAGTACGGGTACAGCACATGGCTCCAGTGACGCCTGTTGGCGGAATTGCGTAATCTGCTCCACCGGCACCACCAGCCACGCACAGCGCAGTGCCGGGAACAGCGATTTACTGAATGTTCCGGCATAAATCACCCGTTGTGGCGCGTCGAGACTTTTCAGCGCTGGTAACGGCTTACCGTGATAGCGAAACTCGCTGTCGTAATCATCTTCAATAATCCATGCCTGACTACGCTCTGCCCATTCCAGCATCTGGTGCCTGCGCGCTAAAGAGAGCGCCACACCCAGCGGGCTCTGGTGTGCCGGAGTAATCAGAGCAAAACGCGCATCAGGATAATTTTGTATTCCGCTTGTGACATACAGTCCGTTGCCATCAACCGGCACCGGTAAAATTTCCACACCGTGGCGAGTGACAATCGGGCGAATCAGTGGAAAGCCGGGATCTTCCATCCACATCCCGTTTCCCGGTTTCGCCAGCGCGTGCAGAATTAAAGCCATTGAGGCCGCATAACCATGAGTGATAAAGACCTGCTCTGGCTGACAATCAATCCCACGTGAAACGCGTAAGTAATCAACTATTGCCTCGCGCAACACCGCCTCACCGCAGACATCGCCTAATGCCAAATCAAAGCGTGTCTGGGTACGCAGACGGCGGCCCATCACCCGCGCCCACTGCTCTCGCGGAAAGAGATCGAGTGCGGGTAATCCCAATTGAAATGGCAGTGGCTGCTGGCTTTCACCAGCAAAAGCCACGACATCCACAGCAGATTGTTGCGGATGTATCTGCTCACTGACAAATGTGCCAGCCTGTCCCCGCCTGACCAGCCATCCTTGCGCCACCAGCTCAGCATACGCATTTTCGACAGTGGATCGAGAGACACCCAGTTCCTGCGACCAGGTACGACTCGAAGGTAGCCTTGCGCCAGGTTTCAGTTCCCCTTGCTCAATAGCCGTTTTTAACTGACGGGCGATATCCTGATAACGTGGCATATGGTCTGCTTTTTTACGTAATTTATGGCTCTCTTTAGCAGTCCATTATAGTGCTACATTGCGGGCGTTAATAAGAGGAGAAACTGTATGACTACATTACGTCAGCCTTACTACGAACTTAGCCCGGCAGTGTATAACGCACTGGTGCAGGCCAAAACGGCACTGGAAAATAGCGCGCTGGATACCACGCTGATGGAGTTAATTTATTTGCGCGTCTCGCAAATCAACGGCTGCGCATTTTGTCTGGAGATGCACAGCAAAGCATTACGCAAATCCGGTGTGCCACAGCACAAACTGGACGCCCTGGCAGGCTGGCGCGTAAGCCATCATTTTGACGATCGCGAGCGGGCGGCGCTGGCATGGGCGGAATCGGTAACCGATATTGCCCGAACTCATGCGGAAGACGAGGTTTATCAGCCTTTGCTTGAATATTTCAGTGCAGCAGAGATCAGCGACTTAACGTTTGCCATCGGGCTGATGAATTGTTTTAACCGTCTGGCCGTTTCCATGCGCATGTAACTTCTTGATGCCGGGTAATCACCCGGCTATAGAACAACAATCCCCCTACCCCGTCACGCTCATATCCAGGGTAACTCTGACCACTATTTGCTATATATTGTGTGGTTGAATCTTTTTTCAACTACATCTAGTATCTCTGTATCAACAGAGAGACAACCCGACGCGTATCATCGCGCCGTATCTTCATTTTAAACGGAAATACGAATCATGCGCATTACTATTTACACTCGTAACGATTGCGTTCAGTGCCACGCCACCAAACGGGCGATGGAAAACCGGGGCTTTGATTTTGAAATGATTAATGTCGATCGCATCCCTGAAGCGGCAGAAGCGTTGCGTGCTCAGGGCTTTCGTCAGTTGCCGGTTGTGATTGCAGGCGATCTTCGCTGGTCTGGTTTCCGCCCGGACATGATCAACCGTCTGCATCCATCGCCACGCACGGCCAGTGCATGAGCCAGCTCGTCTACTTTTCCAGCAGCTCCAAAAATACGCAGCGTTTTATCGAACGTTTAGGGCTGCCCGCGGTGCGCATCCCGCTCAATGAGCGGGAACGGATTCAGGTAGACGAGCCTTACATCCTGATCGTGCCCTCTTACGGCGGCGGCGGTACGGCTGGCGCGGTGCCTCGACAGGTAATTCGTTTTTTAAACGACGAGCATAACCGGGCGTTGCTGCGCGGCGTTATTGCTTCGGGTAATCGCAACTTTGGGGAGGCGTATGGCCGCGCCGGAGATGTGATAGCCCGGAAATGCGGCGTGCCGTGGCTGTACCGCTTTGAACTCATGGGTACGCAAAGCGATATCGAAAACGTTCGTAAAGGAGTAACCGAATTTTGGCAACGACAACCGCAGAACGCCTGACGCTGGAAACGATGGATTACCACGCGCTGAATGCGATGCTTAACCTTTACGATAGCGCAGGTCGCATTCAGTTCGATAAAGATCGCCAGGCCGTTGACGCCTTTATGGCGACGCATGTGCGTCCAAACAGTGTGACCTTCAGTAACCAGCAGCAGCGCCTGAACTGGCTGGTCAACGAAGGTTACTATGATGAAAGCGTTCTTAATCGCTACTCTCGCGATTTTGTCATTACGCTGTTTGCCCACGCGCACGCCAGCGGTTTTCGTTTTCAGACATTCCTCGGGGCATGGAAGTTTTACACCAGCTATACGTTGAAGACATTCGACGGTAAGCGTTATCTGGAAGATTTTGCCGATCGAGTCACGATGGTGGCGCTGACGCTGGCACAAGGCGATGAAACACTAGCGACGCAACTGACTGATGAGATGCTGTCAGGACGCTTTCAGCCTGCCACACCGACATTCCTCAACTGCGGTAAACAGCAGCGCGGCGAACTGGTTTCCTGTTTTTTACTGCGTATTGAAGACAATATGGAGTCGATTGGCCGGGCGGTAAATTCCGCACTGCAACTGTCGAAACGCGGCGGCGGCGTGGCATTTTTGCTGTCGAATCTGCGGGAAGCGGGCGCGCCAATTAAACGTATTGAAAATCAATCTTCTGGCGTAATTCCGGTGATGAAAATGCTGGAAGACGCATTTTCTTATGCCAACCAGCTCGGCGCTCGTCAGGGTGCTGGCGCAGTCTATTTACATGCCCATCATCCCGATATTCTGCGTTTTCTCGATACAAAACGGGAAAATGCCGACGAAAAAATCCGCATTAAAACGCTGTCGCTGGGCGTAGTGATCCCGGATATCACTTTCCATCTGGCAAAAGAGAATGCGCAGATGGCACTGTTTTCGCCCTATGATGTTGAGCGAGTTTATGGCAAACCGTTTGCCGATATCGCCATCAGTGAACACTATGCCGAACTGGTAGCCAATGAACGCATCCGTAAAAAATACATCAACGCCCGTGATTTCTTCCAGCGACTGGCGGAGATCCAGTTTGAGTCCGGCTATCCCTACATCATGTATGAAGACACGGTTAACCGTGCTAACCCTATCGCCGGGCGCATAAATATGAGTAATCTCTGCTCAGAGATTTTGCAGGTTAACAGCGCCTCAGAGTATGACGAGAATCTCGACTATGCCCGTACAGGCCATGATATTTCCTGCAATTTAGGTTCGTTGAATATTGCCCACACCATGGATTCCCCCGACTTTGCCCGCACAGTAGAGACCGCCGTACGCGGTTTAACAGCGGTGTCAGATATGAGTCATATCCGCAGCGTGCCGTCCATCGAAGCCGGAAATGCCGCCTCACACGCCATCGGACTGGGGCAGATGAATTTACACGGTTATCTGGCGCGGGAAGGCATCACCTATGGTTCGCCGGAAGCTCTGGATTTCACCAATCTCTATTTCTACACCATCACCTGGCACGCGCTGCGTACCTCAATGTTGCTGGCGCGCGAACGCGGTGAAACCTTCGCCGGGTTCAAACAGTCACGCTATGCCAACGGTGAATATTTTAGCCAATATTTGCAAGGTAACTGGCAGCCGAAAACGGCGAAAGTTGGCGAACTGTTTGCCCGCAGCGGAATTACGTTACCTACCCGTGAGATGTGGGCGCAGCTGCGCGACGACGTGATGCGCTACGGCATTTACAACCAGAATCTCCAGGCGGTGCCACCAACCGGTTCCATCTCTTACATCAACCATGCCACGTCGAGTATTCATCCGATTGTGGCGAAAGTAGAGATCCGCAAAGAGGGCAAAACCGGGCGCGTTTACTACCCTGCCCCGTTTATGACGAATGAGAATCTGGCGCTGTATCAGGACGCTTACGAAATTGGTGCGGAAAAGATTATCGACACCTACGCCGAAGCGACTCGCCATGTCGATCAGGGACTGTCGCTGACGCTGTTTTTCCCCGATACCGCCACCACTCGCGATATCAACAAAGCGCAGATTTACGCCTGGCGCAAAGGGATCAAAACGCTCTACTACATCCGCCTGCGTCAGATGGCGCTGGAAGGCACTGAAATTGAAGGCTGCGTCTCCTGCTCGCTCTAAGAGACTGAAAAATAATTGCAATATATTGAATTTGCATGATTTAGTCGGCCGGATAAGGCGTTCACGCCGCATCTGGCAGGAACAAAGCGCACATTGCCAAAAATCGGAGTCTGATGAGTCCGGCTTTAAGGAATATCTATGAAACTCTCACGTATCAGCGCCATCAACTGGAACAAGATAACAGACGATAAAGATCTGGAGGTGTGGAATCGCCTGACCAGCAATTTCTGGCTACCAGAAAAGGTGCCGCTGTCGAACGATGTTCCTGCGTGGCAAACATTAAGTGCCGTAGAACAACAACTGACGATGCGCGTTTTTACTGGCCTGACGCTGCTCGACACGCTGCAAAATGTTATCGGCGCGCCTTCGCTGATGCCCGATGCGCTCACGCCTCATGAAGAGGCGGTATTATCGAATATCAGCTTTATGGAAGCGGTTCATGCCCGCTCTTACAGTTCGATTTTCTCGACGCTGTGCCAGACAAAAGATGTCGATGCCGCCTACACCTGGAGTGAAGAAAACGCGCCGTTGCAGCGAAAAGCTCAGATTATTCAGCAACATTATCGCGGCGATAATCCGCTGAAAAAGAAAATCGCCAGTGTCTTTCTTGAATCATTTTTGTTCTATTCTGGCTTCTGGCTGCCGATGTATTTTTCCAGTCGCGGTAAGCTAACCAATACCGCCGATCTGATCCGTCTGATTATCCGCGATGAAGCAGTCCACGGTTATTACATCGGCTATAAATATCAGAAAAATCTGGAAAAGATCTCCCAGGCACGACGTGAAGAATTGAAGAGTTTCGCCTTCGATTTGTTGCTGGAACTTTATGACAACGAGTTGCAATACACCGATGAGCTGTACGCCGAAACCTCGTGGGCTGACGATGTAAAAGCGTTTCTCTGCTACAACGCCAATAAGGCGTTGATGAATCTGGGCTACGAACCGCTTTTCCCGGCAGAAATGGCAGAAGTGAATCCGGCAATCCTCGCCGCGCTTTCGCCGAATGCCGATGAAAATCACGACTTCTTTTCCGGCTCTGGCTCCTCTTATGTGATGGGAAAAGCGGTCGAAACAGAAGATGAAGACTGGAATTTCTGACGGGGTTATTTTTCAAAAATATCACTACCCGCAGCAGGGAAATAATTCCTGCCAAATAGCTTTATATCACGCAAATAATTTGTGGTGATCTACACTGACTCTCTGTTGCATTATTCGCCTGAAACTACAATATTCAGGCGTTTTTTCGCTATCTATAACAAAAAATATCAATTTTTCTCGATTTGCTCTCAGCCCTTATATCACGGGAAATTCCGGCAATTTGCTCGCATCAATATTCATGCCACATTTGCCATCAGGGGTTGCCTCAGATTCTCAGTATGTTAGGGTAGAAAAAAGTGACTATTTCCATTGGGTAATATATCGACATAAACAAATAACAGGAATCTTTCTATTGCATGGCAATTAAATTAGAAATTAAAAATCTTTATAAAATATTTGGCGAGCATCCACAGCGAGCGTTCAAATATATCGAACAAGGACTTTCAAAAGAACAAATTCTGGAAAAAACTGGGCTATCGCTTGGCGTAAAAGACGCCAGTCTGGCCATTGAAGAAGGCGAGATATTTGTCATCATGGGATTATCCGGCTCGGGTAAATCCACAATGGTACGCCTTCTCAATCGCCTGATTGAACCCACCCGCGGGCAAGTGCTGATTGATGGTGTGGATATTGCCAAAATATCCGACGCCGAACTCCGTGAGGTGCGCAGAAAAAAGATTGCGATGGTCTTCCAGTCCTTTGCCTTAATGCCGCATATGACCGTGCTGGACAATACTGCGTTCGGTATGGAATTGGCCGGAATTAATGCCGAAGAACGCCGGGAAAAAGCCATTGATGCACTGCGTCAGGTCGGGCTGGAAAATTATGCCCACAGCTACCCGGATGAACTCTCTGGCGGGATGCGTCAACGCGTCGGATTAGCCCGCGCGCTAGCGATTAATCCGGATATATTATTAATGGACGAAGCCTTCTCGGCGCTCGACCCATTAATTCGCACCGAGATGCAGGATGAGCTGGTAAAATTACAGGCGAAACATCAGCGCACCATTGTCTTTATTTCCCACGATCTCGATGAAGCCATGCGTATTGGCGACCGAATTGCCATTATGCAAAATGGCGAAGTGGTACAGGTCGGCACACCGGATGAAATTCTCAATAATCCAGCGAATGATTATGTCCGCACCTTCTTCCGTGGCGTCGATATTAGTCAGGTATTCAGTGCGAAAGATATTGCCCGCCGCAGCCCTAATGGCTTAATTCGTAAAACCCCTGGCTTCGGCCCGCGTTCGGCACTGAAATTATTGCAGGATGAAGATCGCGAATATGGCTACGTTATCGAACGCGGTAATAAGTTTGTCGGCGCAGTGTCTATCGATTCGCTTAAAACCGCGTTAACGCAGCAGCAAGGTCTTGATGCGGCGCTGATTGATGCGCCGTTAGCGGTCGATGCGCAAACGCCTCTTAGCGAGTTGCTCTCTCATGTCGGACAGGCACCCTGTGCGGTGCCCGTGGTCGACGAGGACCAACAGTATGTCGGCATCATTTCGAAAGGAATGCTGCTGCGCGCTTTAGATCGTGAGGGGGTAAATAATGGCTGATCAAAACAATCCGTGGGATACCACACCAGCGGCGGACAGTGCCGCACAATCCGCAGATGCCTGGGGTACACCGGCTGCTACGCCGACTGACGCTGGCGGCGCCGACTGGCTGACCAGCACGCCTGCGCCAAACGTTGAGCATTTTAACATTCTCGATCCGTTCCATAAGACGCTGATCCCACTCGACAGTTGGGTCACTGAAGGGATCGACTGGGTCGTTACCCATTTCCGTCCCGTCTTCCAGGGCGTGCGCGTTCCGGTCGATTACATCCTCAACGGTTTCCAGCAATTGCTGCTGGGTATGCCCGCGCCGGTGGCGATTATCGTTTTCGCTCTCATCGCCTGGCAAATTTCCGGGGTAGGAATGGGTGTTGCGACGCTGGTTTCGCTAATTGCCATCGGCGCAATCGGTGCCTGGTCGCAGGCAATGGTTACTCTGGCGCTGGTGTTAACCGCCCTGCTGTTCTGTATCGTCATCGGTTTGCCGTTGGGGATCTGGCTGGCGAGAAGTCCGCGAGCGGCGAAAATTATTCGTCCACTGCTTGATGCCATGCAGACCACGCCGGCGTTTGTCTATCTGGTGCCAATCGTCATGCTGTTTGGTATCGGCAACGTGCCGGGCGTGGTGGTGACCATCATCTTTGCTCTGCCGCCGATTATCCGCCTGACTATTCTGGGGATTAACCAGGTTCCGGCGGATCTGATTGAAGCCTCGCGCTCATTCGGTGCCAGCCCGCGCCAGATGCTGTTCAAAGTTCAGTTACCGCTGGCGATGCCGACCATTATGGCGGGCGTTAACCAGACGCTGATGCTGGCTCTTTCTATGGTGGTCATTGCCTCGATGATTGCCGTCGGCGGGCTTGGTCAGATGGTACTGCGCGGCATCGGTCGTCTGGACATGGGGCTTGCCACCGTCGGCGGCGTCGGGATTGTGATCCTCGCCATTATCCTCGACCGCCTGACGCAGGCCGTTGGGCGCGACTCACGCAGTCGCGGCAACCGTCGCTGGTACACCACTGGCCCTGTCGGTCTGCTGACCCGTCCATTCATTAAGTAACTCTGCACTTGCCCGGTGACGCCGGGCATATCACCCTGCCAAAAAAAGGAATAACAATGCGACATAGCGTACTTTTTGCGACAGCGTTTGCCACGCTTATCTCTACACAAACTTTTGCTGCCGATCTGCCGGGCAAAGGCATTACCGTTAACCCGGTTCAGAGCACCATCACTGAAGAAACCTTCCAGACGCTGCTGGTTAGTCGTGCGCTGGAAAAATTAGGTTATACCGTCAATAAACCCAGCGAAGTGGATTACAACGTTGGCTATACCTCGCTTGCATCTGGCGATGCGACCTTTACCGCCGTGAACTGGACGCCACTGCATGACAACATGTACGAAGCTGCCGGTGGCGATAAGAAATTTTATCGTGAAGGGGTATTTGTTAACGGCGCGGCACAAGGTTACCTGATCGATAAGAAAACTGCCGACCAGTACAAAATCACCAACATCGCGCAACTGAAAGATCCGAAGATCGCTAAACTGTTCGATACCAACGGCGATGGCAAAGCGGATTTAACCGGCTGTAACCCAGGCTGGGGCTGCGAAGGTGCCATCAACCACCAGCTTGCTGCGTATGAACTGACCAATACCGTGACGCATAATCAGGGGAACTATGCGGCGATGATGGCCGACACCATCAGTCGCTACAAAGAGGGTAAGCCGGTCTTTTACTACACCTGGACGCCGTACTGGGTGAGTAACGAACTGAAGCCGGGGAAAGATGTGGTCTGGTTGCAGGTGCCGTTCTCCGCCCTGCCGGGTGATAAAAACGCTGATACCAAACTGCCGAATGGCGCAAATTACGGCTTCCCGGTCAGCACCATGCATATCGTTGCCAACAAAGCCTGGGCCGAGAAAAACCCGGCAGCAGCGAAACTGTTTGCCATTATGCAGTTACCAGTGGCAGATATTAACGCCCAGAACGCCATTATGCATGACGGCAAAGCCTCAGAAGGCGATATTCAGGGCCACGTTGATGGCTGGATCAAAGCCCACCAGCAGCAATTCGATGGCTGGGTGAATGAGGCGCTGGCAGCGCAGAAGTAAATATTGATAACTGCGCAGATAATGCTCATGTGAGTAAAACAATTGCAGCGATGGTTTTAATCCGGCTGAAAATCGATGAGACGTTTTCTGAAGGCCGGGGCGACGCGCAGGGATGCGCGGCGAGGGCGCGTCTTACAGGGATGTTACCTCGCGCCCGTACCCGATAGCTGTAAGAAATAAGTCGAATGTACCGCGTAGCGGCGATTTTGTGCCAAAAGCCTGGGTCGCCAGGGTGGTGGCGACTGAGCCACCCTGGCACGTTCACCAGCAAAATAGTGACAAAGTAGCTATAGTCTGGAAGTGAACGTAACATTTGCCTTAGTGACATATTTCACCTTCAAATACCCTCTCCCCATTACCCGCACATTTCAACAAGCTATCTTTCATCCCATATTCATCAACATCCGCTATTATTGGTTTCCAGACTAATCATCACCTGATAAACAAAAATAATGACTAAACCCAATCATGAGCTTAGCCCGGCGCTGATCGTGCTAATGTCGATCGCCACCGGTCTGGCGGTCGCCAGCAATTATTACGCACAGCCATTGCTCGACACCATCGCGCGTAACTTTTCCCTTTCCGCCAGTTCGGCAGGCTTTATTGTTACAGCCGCGCAGTTGGGCTATGCCGCAGGTCTGCTGTTTCTTGTTCCCCTCGGTGATATGTTTGAACGCCGCCGCCTGATTGTCACCATGACCTTACTGGCAGCAGGCGGTATGTTGATTACCGCCAGCAGTCAGTCGCTGGCGATGATGATCCTCGGTACGGCATTAACCGGTTTATTCTCGGTCGTGGCACAAATTCTGGTTCCGCTGGCGGCGACGCTGGCTTCACCGGACAAACGCGGCAAGGTGGTTGGCACCATTATGAGTGGCCTGCTGCTGGGGATTTTGCTGGCGCGTACCGTTGCCGGGTTGCTGGCAAATCTCGGCGGCTGGCGCACCGTCTTTTGGGTCGCATCGGTGTTAATGGCACTGATGGCACTGGCGTTATGGCGCGGCCTGCCACAAATGAAATCTGAAACCCACCTCAACTACCCACAGTTGCTTGGTTCCGTTTTCAGGATGTTTATCAGCGATAAGATCCTGCGCACTCGCGCGTTGCTGGGCTGCCTGACCTTTGCCAACTTCAGCATTCTCTGGACATCAATGGCTTTTTTGCTCGCCGCGCCGCCTTTTAATTACAGCGATGGCGTAATTGGTCTGTTTGGGCTTGCGGGAGCTGCCGGGGCGTTGGGCGCTCGCCCGGCGGGCGGTTTTGCCGATAAGGGCAAATCGCATCTCACAACAACGTTTGGTCTGCTGCTGTTGTTACTTTCATGGTTGGCGATCTGGTTTGGACACGCTTCCGTACTGGCACTAATTATCGGCATTCTGATACTGGATCTCACCGTGCAGGGCGTGCATATCACCAATCAAACCGTGATTTATCGTATTCATCCTGATGCGCGTAATCGCCTGACCGCAGGTTACATGACCAGCTACTTTATTGGCGGTGCTGCTGGTTCGCTGATCTCGGCATCCGCCTGGCAACATGCCGGTTGGGCTGGCGTTTGCCTGGCAGGTGCGTCACTTGCCCTGTTGAATTTACTGGTCTGGTGGCGAGGTTTTCATCGTCAGGAAGTCGCAAATTAAGCAATCAGCAACCGTTTTCGTGGCTTTACACTTATAAGGGTGTTAAGAATCCCATCAGTCTGATAAGGTTAGGATATTCATCCAGACTATTAATAATATTAACAATCGTTAAGCGTACACTCTATGGTAAGCCCTACTCCACTGCCTGCTTCTGGTTCGGCGACCTTCATGGAAGGCTGCAAAGACAGTTTACCGATTGTTATTAGTTATATTCCGGTGGCCTTTGCATTTGGTCTGAATGCGACCCGTCTGGGATTCTCTCCCCTGGAAAGCGTTTTTTTCTCCTGCATTATTTATGCAGGAGCGAGCCAGTTTGTCATCACCGCAATGCTGGCAGCTGGTAGTAGCTTGTGGGTAGCCGCATTGACCGTTATGGCAATGGATGTTCGCCATGTACTGTATGGTCCATCGTTGCGTAGCCGCATTGTTCAACGCCTGCAAAAATCGAAAACCGCAGTGTGGGCGTTTGGCCTGACGGACGAAGTTTTTGCCGCAGCAACGGCAAAACTAGTACGTAATAATCGCCGTTGGAGCGAAAACTGGATGATCGGCATTGCCTTCAGTTCATGGTCATCGTGGGTATTTGGTACGGTAATAGGGGCATTTTCGGGCAGCGGTTTGCTGCAAGGTTATCCAGCCGTCGAAGCAGCATTAGGCTTTATGCTGCCGGCACTCTTTATGAGTTTTCTGCTCGCCTCTTTCCAGCGCAAACAATCTCTTTGCGTTACCGCAGCGTTAGTTGGTGCCCTTGCTGGCGTAACGCTATTTTCTATTCCCGTCGCCATTCTGGCAGGCATTGTCTTTGGCTGCCTCACTGCGTTAATCCAGTCATTCTGGCAAGGAGCACCTGATGAGCTATGAGGTTCTGCTGCTTGGATTACTGGTTGGCGCGGCGAATTACTGCTTCCGCTATTTACCCCTACGCCTGCGAGTGGGCAATGCCCGCCCAACCAAGCGCGGCGCAGTGGGTATTTTGCTCGACACCATTGGCATCGCCTCGATTTGCGCTCTGCTGGTTGTCTCTACCGCACCAGAAGTGATACACGATTCACGCCGTTTCGTACCCACGCTGGTCGGTTTTGCGGTACTGGGAGCCAGTTTCTATAAAACACGCAGCATCATTATTCCCACTTTATTGAGTGCGCTGGCCTACGGGCTGACGTGGAAAGTGATGACGTTTCTATAGACCACAAGAATCATTTTTCTAAAACAATACATTTACTTTATTTGTCACTGTCGTTACTATATCGGCTGAAATTAATGAGGTCATACCCAAATGGATAGTTCGTTTACGCCCATTGAACAAATGCTAAAATTTCGCGCCAGCCGCCACGAAGATTTTCCTTATCAGGAGATCCTTCTGACCCGTCTTTGCAT
The DNA here is from genome assembly GCF_005843885.1 of Escherichia sp. E4742. Taxonomy (NCBI): domain Bacteria; kingdom Pseudomonadati; phylum Pseudomonadota; class Gammaproteobacteria; order Enterobacterales; family Enterobacteriaceae; genus Escherichia; species Escherichia sp. E4742. The sequence continues at coordinate 676,618 of NZ_CP040443.1, forward strand.
GCATATGCAAAGCAAGCTGCTGGAAAACCGCAATAAAATGCTGAAGGCTCAGGGGATTAACGAGACGTTGTTTATGGCGTTGATTACGCTGGAGTCTCAGGAAAACCACAGTATTCAGCCTTCTGAACTGAGCTGTGCTCTTGGATCATCCCGTACCAATGCGACGCGTATTGCCGATGAACTGGAAAAACGTGGCTGGATCGAACGTCGTGAAAGCGATAACGATCGCCGCTGCCTGCATCTGCAATTAACGGAAAAAGGTCACGAGTTTTTGCGCGAGGTTTTACCGCCGCAGCATAACTGCCTGCATCAACTCTGGTCCGCGCTCAGCACAACAGAAAAAGATCAGCTCGAGCAAATCACCCGCAAATTGCTCTCCCGTCTCGATCAGATGGAACAAGACGGTGCTGTTCTCGAAGCGATGAGCTAACGCGTCATCTCGCTCAAAAATCCAGACTTATAAAAGAAAAACTGACCGGCCAGCATCGCAACGTGCTGGCCTTTTTGGCAAGCAGGTCGGCTCAGCCGATGAGTTAAGAAGATCGTGGAGAATACTATGAGCGCAAATGCGGAGACACAAACCCCGCAGCAACCGGTAAAGAAGAGCGGCAAACGTAAGCGTCTGCTCCTCCTTCTCACCTTGCTCTTTATTATTATTGCCGTAGCGATAGGGATTTATTGGTTTTTGGTACTGCGTCATTTCGAAGAAACGGATGACGCATACGTGGCAGGAAATCAGATTCAAATTATGTCTCAGGTGTCAGGCAGTGTGACGAAAGTCTGGGCCGATAACACCGATTTTGTAAAAGAAGGCGATGTGCTGGTCACTCTCGACCCGACGGATGCTCGCCAGGCGTTTGAAAAAGCCAAAACTGCGCTGGCTTCCAGCGTACGTCAAACCCACCAGCTGATGATTAACAGCAAACAGTTGCAGGCAAATATTGAGGTGCAGAAAATCGCCCTCGCCAAAGCTCAGAGTGACTACAACCGTCGCGTGCCGCTGGGCAATGCCAACCTGATTGGCCGCGAAGAGCTGCAACACGCCCGCGACGCCGTCACCAGCGCCCAGGCGCAGCTGGATGTCGCCATTCAACAATACAATGCCAATCAGGCGATGATTTTGGGTACTAAACTGGAAGATCAGCCTGCCGTGCAACAGGCTGCCACTGAAGTGCGTAATGCCTGGCTGGCGCTGGAGCGTACCCGTATTGTCAGCCCGATGACTGGTTATGTCTCCCGTCGCGCAGTACAGCCTGGTGCACAAATTAGCCCAACGACGCCGCTGATGGCGGTCGTTCCAGCCACGAATATGTGGGTGGATGCCAACTTTAAAGAGACGCAGATTGCCAATATGCGCATCGGTCAGCCGGTCACCATCACCACCGATATTTACGGCGATGATGTGAAATACACCGGTAAAGTGGTTGGTCTGGATATGGGTACGGGTAGCGCGTTCTCGCTGCTTCCGGCGCAAAACGCCACCGGTAACTGGATCAAAGTCGTTCAGCGTCTGCCTGTTCGTATCGAACTGGACCAAAAACAGCTGGAGCAATACCCGCTGCGTATCGGTTTATCCACGCTGGTGAGCGTCAATACCACTAACCGTGACGGTCAAGTACTGGCAAACAAAGTACGCTCCACACCGGTCGCGGTAAGCACCGCACGTGAAATCAGCCTGGAGCCTGTCAATAAACTGATCGACGACATCGTAAAAGCTAACGCTGGCTAATCCAGAGGTGCGTGTGATGCAACAGCAAAAACCGCTGGAAGGCGCGCAACTGGTCATTATGACGATTGCGCTGTCGCTGGCGACATTCATGCAGGTGCTGGACTCCACCATTGCTAACGTGGCGATCCCCACTATCGCCGGGAACCTGGGTTCATCACTCAGTCAGGGAACGTGGGTAATCACTTCTTTCGGGGTGGCGAATGCCATCTCGATCCCTCTTACCGGCTGGCTGGCAAAGCGCTTCGGGGAAGTGAAACTGTTCCTCTGGTCGACCATCGCCTTCGCCATTGCTTCGTGGGCGTGTGGTGTTTCCAGCAGCCTGAATATGCTGATCTTCTTCCGCGTCATTCAGGGGATTGTCGCCGGGCCATTGATCCCGCTTTCGCAAAGTCTATTACTGAATAACTACCCACCTGCCAAACGTTCTATCGCGCTGGCGTTGTGGTCGATGACGGTAATTGTCGCGCCTATCTGCGGGCCAATCCTCGGCGGTTATATCAGCGATAATTACCACTGGGGCTGGATATTCTTCATCAACGTACCGATTGGCGTAGCAGTTGTGTTGATGACACTACAAACCCTGCGCGGACGTGAAACCCGTACCGAGCGGCGGCGGATTGATGCCGTGGGGCTGGCGCTGCTGGTGATTGGTATCGGCAGCCTACAGATTATGCTCGACCGGGGTAAAGAACTGGACTGGTTCTCTTCGCAAGAAATTATCATCCTCACCGTGGTGGCGGTGGTGGCTATCAGCTTCCTGATTGTCTGGGAGCTGACCGACGATAACCCGATAGTCGATCTGTCACTGTTTAAGTCGCGCAACTTTACTATTGGCTGCTTGTGTATCAGCCTCGCGTATATGCTCTACTTCGGCGCAATTGTTTTGCTGCCGCAGTTGTTGCAGGAGGTCTACGGCTACACGGCGACGTGGGCAGGGCTGGCCTCTGCGCCGGTAGGAATTATTCCGGTGATCCTGTCGCCGATTATCGGCCGCTTCGCGCATAAACTGGATATGCGTCGGCTGGTAACCTTCAGCTTTATTATGTATGCCGTCTGCTTCTACTGGCGTGCTTATACCTTTGAACCGGGTATGGATTTTGGCGCGTCGGCCTGGCCGCAGTTTATCCAGGGCTTCGCGGTGGCCTGCTTCTTTATGCCGCTGACCACCATTACGCTGTCTGGTCTGCCACCGGAACGACTGGCGGCGGCGTCGAGCCTCTCCAACTTTACGCGGACGCTGGCGGGGTCTATAGGTACGTCCATAACGACGACGATGTGGACTAACCGCGAGTCGATGCACCATGCTCAGTTGACCGAATCAGTGAACCCGTATAACCCGAACGCCCAGGCGATGTACAGTCAACTGGAAGGTCTGGGGATGACGCAACAGCAGGCATCGGGCTGGATTGCTCAGCAGATCACCAATCAGGGGCTGATTATTTCCGCCAATGAGATCTTCTGGATGTCAGCCGGGATATTCCTCATCCTGCTGGGGCTGGTGTGGTTTGCTAAACCGCCATTTGGCGCAGGTGGCGGCGGAGGCGGTGCGCACTAAGGTTGTCAAAGGGAGCTGTGGCTCCCTTTTTCTTTGCTTATTCTGCAATCAGTTGTTTTATCCACTCAATCGGTGTATCTTCTCGCCGCCTCACACTCTTCCATTCACCATTAACCGGTTCTGAGCATTCGTTCAGGTTGTTAATTCTCTTTTTCCTTCGCCCTCACTTTCGCGGGTGATACTTACATTTTTCTTTTAACCCCAAAACTCGCACCCTCGCGGGCGTACATTTATTACACACCAAATAATGGATTATTATGAATACCCAACGTAAATACGGGAGAACCTGGCACTACCCTTTCTCCCCTGGCACCACCAGCGATGACCGCATTAACGCCAGTTACTGGCAAGATATGCAGGCAATTTCGCAACTGGTACATACAGAAAAACTCGACGGCGAAAATAACTGTCTTAATCGCTTCGGCGTGTTTGCCCGTTCCCATGCCGCGCCTACACAGTCGGCGTGGACTTATAAAATTCGCCAGCGTTGGCAACTGCTGAAAAACGATCTCGGCGATCTGGAGTTGTTTGGCGAAAATCTTTATGCCGTCCATTCGATTGAATATCGGGCGCTGGAACAGGACTTTTACCTGTTTGCCATTCGCTGCCAGGATATGTGGCTGAGCTGGGAAGAGGTGCAGTTTTACGCCGCCCTGTTTGATTTCCCCTGCGTCCCCGAAATCTCCGGCCCGCAGCCGGGTAACGACGAAAAAAGCTGGCAACATGATTTTCTGGCGCTGACCAATACACGCGGCGCGTTCGATCCCTGGGATACACAAACTGACCGCCCCTGTACGCTGGAAGGCATTGTCAGCCGAAATCGTGACGCGTTTTCCGTCGCTGACTTTTCGCATAACGTCTTCAAGTATGTGCGCAAAAATCATGTCAAAACCACCGTGCACTGGAAACGCCACTGGCGTCGGGCGCGGATGTCCCATGAGCTCGCTTATGGAGAACAGTCATGATTTGGCGACTTACCGACGACAAACGCTGGTCGATACTTCGCCAGCGTTTTAGCTGGGTTGAGGAGATGCATAACACGCCGCAAGACCCGGAGCATCATGGCGAAGGTGACGTTGGCGTGCATACCGAAATGGTGCTTAACGCGCTCGTTGCTATTGCAGAGTTCCAGCATCTCCCCGCTCAGCAGCAGGAAGTTTTATGGGCGGCGGCGTTATTGCATGACGTTGAAAAGCGCAGCACTACGGTACGGGAGGACGGGCGTATTCAGTCGCCTGGTCATGCTCGTCGGGGCGAACTGACGGCCCGACAAATTTTATGGCGCGATATCCCCACGCCATTTGTGCTGCGCGAGCAAATCGTTGCACTGGTGCGTCTGCATGGGTTACCGCTATGGTTACTGGAACGTCCGGAACCGGAGCGTTTACTGCTCACTGCTGCGATGCGCGTCGACACACGTCTGCTCGCCCTGCTTGCCCGTGCCGATCTGCTTGGTCGTCATTGCCCTGATAAGCAGTCAATGATGGAACGCATCGATCTGTTCGAGCTGTTTTGCCAGGAGCAACAATGCTGGGGAAAAATGCGCCCATTCGTTTCTGATTCCGCACGCTGGCATTACCTGACCCATGAACAAAGTTCTCCCGATTTTATTCCCTGGGAGGTTGAACATTTTGAAGTTACTTTGCTGTGTGGCTTACCGGGAATGGGCAAAGATCGCTATATTAGTGAACAGTGCCAGGGAATGGATGTTATCAGCCTTGATGACATGCGGCGGCGAATCAATGCCAGCCCTGACGATAAAACCGCCACCGGTCGTATTGTCCAACAGGCGAAAGAAGAGGCACGCGTATTTTTACGCCAGAAAACGCCGTTCATCTGGAATGCAACGAATATTACCCGCCAGCTGCGTAGCCAGCTTATCAGTCTGTTTACGGATTACGATGCGAGAGTCAGGATTGTCTATCTGGAAGTGCCGTGGTCGCAATGGAAGCAGCAAAATGCCAGACGCGAGTATGCCGTTCCTGAAACGGTGGTGATGCGGATGGCCTCAAGGCTGGAAGTTCCACAACCTGATGAAGCGCATAGCGTAGAATATCGGGTGACTGACAGGTAAAAAAACCGGAGAATTAAACACCAGCCCGGTACGTTTATCGTATCGGGCAGATTTACATTGCCTGAGAAGTGAATACTTTTGCACTTTTCTTAATGAGGAAATGTTTAATCTTATTATTTACGTGCATATAACCCATATCTGGAAACCAGACTTGCATTATTTTTTGATAATAATCCTGGTGTTTTTTATATCTAAAAAGATGTGCAAACAATAAACATGCAATTAATCAGTTACTGTTACTAACCACGCAAAATTCCGAAAAAACATCTTATTGATTTCTTTTGCTTTTTCTTTGCTTATTTTTTATGCCTTAAGACATTTAAAGATTTCCGCTAAGTAAAATTATGCACCTTATTTTCACCCTAACGCCTAAACCATCAAAATAAATTAATATTAAATTAACCATAAATTAAACTGATTTATAAACATTGGTTTCACGCACTACTCTTCATTTGAAGAAACAGTAACCTGTTCCAAAGACGTTAAAATCTAATTTTCTTACGTAGTTACTGTGAGTTCATTATTTATCTAAAAATAAATCATAAGGATGAGAAGGAACTTTATGAACATCAAAAAGCATCCCTTGTCAACGCTGGCAATAGCTATTTCAACCGTGTTATCAATACCCGTTTCACTGGCATGGACACCACCCACGACCATCAACAGTGATGTTACCATCGACAATAATGATGTTGTAACGCTATCCTCATCCGAAAATAATTCATCAGCCTGGGATCAATTTCATTATCTTAATGTTGGTTCAAAAAGTGAAGGAACATTGAATATAGATGGGCGGGATCTGTCTACGGCTAAAATCGTAATCGGCAATGCTACCTCCGGGGTAATGAAATTAGAAAATAATACTCATCTAACGCTTAGTCATGCATCGCCTAATGAACGCGATGTTTATTTAGGTACGAATGGTGGTTCAGGAACCTTAATGGTGCTTAGCGGCAGTACTATCACCGATTTAAATGAATTCAGAATCGGTGAATTTAATTACCAGGCACAGGGTCAAGTTGTTATTGACGGTGAGGGTTCATCCGTTGCCGCACGGTATGTGATGGTAGGCGATCAGGGGACGGGTAAACTCGAAATCACTCATGGCGGTCATCTTACAGCATCAAAAGATATGATCATTGGCTTTAATGGAAATATGGAGAATTTTCAGGGAACGGGATACGGCGAAACCCTGGTTGATGGTGACAATTCTTCATTAGCCGTGAATGAGTTTATCTCCCTTGGTGGATTGGGCTCATTGCAGAACGATGCAAAGGGTACTCTTACCGTTAGTAATAATGCCACGGTCAGCGCGAATCAATTTATCTGGCTTGGAATGGACGAAACCAGCACCGGTATTCTAAACATTGGTGGAGCGCAGGGAGAAGCCGAACAGAAAGCGGGGGCAATTAAGACACCGATTATCCATATGGGAAGCGATGTAGGGGATAGTACTGCCCAAATTAATTTCAACCATTCCAGCGAAGATTTTATCCTTGCTGCAGATATCGTTGGCAAAGGCGAGGTTAACCAAGTAGGTTCAGGTATCACTACGTTGACTGGCGCAAATACCTATTCTGGCCAAACGAATATTAGTAAAGGCACCCTGCGCGCCGGTATCAACGATACCTTTAGTCCGAACTCCAGTTATGTCGTCTCCAGTGGAGGGAATATTGATTTAGACGGTTTTTCACAAACCTTAAATACGCTGGATTTAGCAGGTGCAGCGACGCTATCGTCCTCAAAAAATGGCAACAAGTTGACACCTGCCACACTCACCATTAATGGAGATTACACCGCCAATAATGGGTTGTTAGTTATGCGTACCGAACTCGGTGATGATAATTCCGCGACCGATAAATTAATTGTAAAAGGCAACACGTCTGGTCATACCCGCGTGAGTGTTCACAATGCCGGTGGTCAGGGGGCCAGTACGCTTGAAGGAATAAAAATTGTGGAGGTTGACGGCCTGTCAGAGGGCGTTTTCAGTAAAGAAGGTCGTATTGTTGCCGGTCCCTATGACTACAACGTGGTAAAAAGCGACAACCAGAACTGGTTTTTAACCAGTGAAATTCCCGCAGGACCGTATACCCCTCCGGTACTACCTGTCATCCCGGAACCAGATCCTGAGCCACCTGTAACACCTGAGCCCCCTGTAACACCAGAACCGCCTGTGACACCGGAGCCGCCTGTTACGCCATCTGTTCCACAACCAGAACGAAAACATCTGTATCGCCCGGAAATTGGTAGCTATCTGGCCAATATTCAGGCGGCAAATACGCTGTTTAATACCCGGCTGCATGACCGTCTGGGGGAAACACAATACACCGACCTGCTCACTGGCGAACAGAAAGTGACCAGCTTGTGGATGCGTAACATTGGCGGACATAATCGTTTTAAAGATCGCTCGGATGAACTGAGCACTCAGAGCAACCGTTATGTTCTGCAACTGGGTGGTGACCTCGCGCAATGGAGCAGTAATGACCTTGATCGCTGGCATCTCGGCCTGATGGCTGGCTATGCCAACAGCAAGAGTCACACGCACTCCAGCCTGACCGGGTACAGCTCACGTGGGCAAATCGACGGCTACAGTGTGGGCGTGTATGGCACCTGGTACGCTAATGAAGCAGACAAAACAGGGACTTACGTTGACAGCTGGTTGCTCTATAACTGGTTTGATAACACCGTCTCCGGCGAGTACCTGCCGAGTGAGAAATATCACTCTGACGGCATCACCGCCGCCATTGAAGCGGGTTATACCTTCCGTCTTGGTGAAAGCGCAGATGCCCGCACCAGCTACTGGTTGCAGCCAAAAATGCAACTGACGTGGATGGATGTGAAGGCAGACAATCATACTGAAGACAATGGCACGCTGGTTGAGGACAGCACCGAAGGCAACCTGCAAACGCGTCTGGGGGTGAAAGCATATCTGCAGGGTCATCATGCTATTGATGATCATAAAGCGCGTTCTTTCCAGCCTTTCGTGGAAACCAACTGGATTTATAACTCCCGCAATTACAGCGTGAAGATGGATCACATCGGCGATGAGATCATCGGCGCGCGTAACACTGGCGAGTTAAAAGCGGGGGTGGAAGGTCAGATTACTCCGCGTCTGCAACTGTGGGGCAATGTCGCCCAGCAGTTGGGTGACAACGGTTACAGTGATACCCAGGGAATGTTGGGCATGAAATATCTCTTTTAATGCCGCTTTGCCACCTGTCACGTACGGGTGGCGCGCTCCCGTAGCACATCAGGCAAGCCGGACAGAGATATCACCGCCCGGCTTCTTCTGCTTAAACGAACCAGACTAGATGTGCAGTTCCTGCAGCTTCTCTTTCGGCAGCGCCAGCTCTTCGTTGCTGTTGATACGTACGTCGCGTTCCAGAATGCTACGTGCAATATCCTGTGCTTCCTGCAACGAGTGCATCTGGTAAGTTCCACACTGGTAGACATTCAGTTCAGGGATCTGATTCTGATCCTGCACTTTCAGCACGTCTTCCATTGCCGCTTTCCAGGCATCAGCGACACGCTGCTCATCTGGCGTACCAATCAGACTCATATAAAAACCAGTGCGGCAGCCCATTGGTGAGATATCGATAATCTCAACGCCATTACCGTTAAGATGATTACGCATAAAACCAGCAAACAGGTGCTCCAGGGTATGGATCCCTCTTTCTGGCATCACTTCTTTGTTCGGCACGCAGAAGCGAAGATCGAACACGGTAATTGCGTCGCCATGCGGGGTGTTCATTGTTTTTGCCACCCGAACTGCAGGCGCTTCCATCCGGGTATGATCGACTGTGAAGCTATCTAACAACGGCATTTAGCCACCTCCGGTAATTTTTTTTAAAATATTCTGAACTCTTTGTTCCCAGGCGAGTCTGAGTATATGAAAGACGCGCATTTGTTATCATCATCCCTGAATTCAGAGATGAAATTTTGGCCACTCACGAGTGGCCTTTTTCTTTTCTATCAGCTGTGTTTTTCCAGCCACACCTTGAACGACTCGGTATCTGCGGCTTCCATTTCCTGCTGACGGCGTTCAGACGCCTCGCGCTCGGCTACAAAATCCTCTTCGCGCAGAATTTCCAGCGGCTCTTCACGCAACAAATTGCGATAAGCCTCACCAAACGCTTTGCCGGTTCCGCCAATACCAGTATCAATCATAGACCGTAAGATACGGGCGGAGAAAGTCAGATCGGGATTATCAAAGCAGGCGACCAGTTCATCACACACTTTCTGGTACGCTTCGCCGCCGTTAATGCTATCCAGCGTTTGCGCGACGCGTTTTAGATCGCGGAACAGATCTTTCCCCACCTGCGGCAACGGGAACTGCGCGGTTTCGCAACCGATACCCAGCGTCAGCCCCGGTTTGCGACCTTCGAGGATCACCCGGTTCCAGTTAACGCGTGTACAGGCAAGTTCGCTACTACTCATTTCCGGTGCATCAGCCAGCGCACACCAGACCATAAACAGGTCGAGGAAACGCACCTGCTGTTCATCTACACCAATCGGCGAGAACGGGTTGATGTCCAGCGAACGCACTTCAATATATTCAATGCCGCCACGTAACAGCGCATCAGAAGGCGACTCTCCGCTGCGGGTAACGCGTTTTGGACGAATCGGCGCGTACAGTTCGTTTTCAATCTGCAGCACGTTGCTGTTGATTTGTAGCCGCTTACCGTCTTTCTCAATACCAATCTTCGCGTACTCTTCCGACGGCGTTTTAATTGCCCGCTTCAGACCCGCAACATACTCGTAGAGATCATTAAAGGTAATACCAAGATTACTTTGCGATTTATTGGTATAGCCCAAATCGCTCAAACGTAGCGATGTCGCATACGGCAGGTAATACATGCCGCACTCGGTTTTCTCAAACGGCAGCGACGTCGGTTTACCTTGCAGGAAAGAAGAACAAATTGCCGGAGAAGCGCCAAACAGGTACGGGATCACCCAACCGAAGCGATAGTAGTTACGAATAGCACGGAAATAGCCCGCAGAAATTTTCTCTTTGGCATCAGCGCCCGAGATATCACCGCACTTCGCTTGCCAGAATGCCATTGGCAAAGAGAAATTGTAGTGCACGCCGGAAATGGTTTGCATCAGCGCGCCGTAGCGATTTTTCAGCCCTTCACGGTACAGCGTTTTAAAGCGTCCGGTGTTAGAAGTGCCGTACTGCGCCAGTTCGATGTCCTGACCTTCTGCGATGTAGCATGGCATGCTTAACGGCCACATCCGCTCATCGCCCATATTGCGCGCCGTATAACGATGCAGGTCGCGCATAAAGGTCAGCATATGTTCAATATCACCATCCACTGGTGTAATAAATTCCAGCAATGCTTCCGCAAAATCGGTGGTTATCCATTTATGCGTCAGTGCGGAACCTAATGCTTCAGGATGACCTGTTGTTGCCAGTGTGCCATCAGCATTAACACGCAAAGTTTCGCGCTCCAGCCCACGCTGTATCCCCTTTAACGCCTGAGGATGTTTTTCCAGCCAGGCCAGCGCCTGTGATACGTCCGGGATCAAATTGACCTCCCGCCTGTCAAAATCGTTTTATTTAGCATAACTGTAATGGTGGCCATGTGTGCAGGCCTACAATTAGTGCCACCACATCATGCCCTGAACGGTAGCTACTGCAATCGCAACATAGCGTAACGCTTTACCAAGGCACAAAAAAAAGATTACCGGTCCCCACGAGATGCGCATCCATCCCGCTAACAGACACAGTAAGTCGCCAATCACGGGCATCCAGCTTAATAATAGTGTGATTGCACCATATCGTTTCAGCCAGCCGATGGCTTTCTCTTGCCAGCGCGATGTTTTGCGCAGTGGAAAGAAACGCCCAAGGATAACGTTAGTTAGCCCTCCAAGGCTATTACCCATTGTTGCTGTTAACACTAAAACCCAGGGATGACTTACCCCGGAAAGTAACATTGCAACCAGGACGACTTCGGAATTACCGGGTAATAGTGTAGCGCTGAGGAAACTACTGGCAAACAACGAGAAAAGCGATAAAGCTTCACTCACAGCAAGCGAACATCCACTGCGTCCATGCCTGCAGCGCGAGCAGCCTGAATACCGAAATCAGCATCTTCAAAGACCACACACTGCGTTGGTTGCACGCCCATACGCTGTGCGCACAACAAAAATGTGTCTGGCGCAGGTTTATGGTGTTTGACGTGATCGGCGGCAACGACCGCATCAAAATAACGGCGTAATCCCAGATGCGTTAACAGCGCCTCAGCGATGGCGCTTTCACTCCCCGTTCCAACAGCCATTGGTCGACGTCCGTGCCAGCTTTTCACCACTTCAACAAGAGGAAGCGGTTCGACGCTATCCAGCAGCATACTTCTTACTGCTTCAGTTTTTTCACGCGCTAACGCATGCGGGTCGAGATCGGCCTGATTCAGCTCAATAATCGCCTGAGCAATACGCCAGGTGGGCGAGCCATTAAGCGCAATCATCGCCTGAACATCGTACTGAAGACCGTAATGCCCTAATACTTCGCGCCACGCTTTACGGTGCGTAGGCTCCGTATCCAGGATTGTGCCATCCATATCAAAAATTAAACCTGCATAACGCTCGTACATGGTCTTCTCGCAAGTCGAAAAATATGACGCTACTTTAGCGTAATTGCTTGATTTTGTCGCTGATGGCGAAAGGGAAGATTATTCAGGATATGGATAAAATAGTTATTTAGAAATGAGATATTTTTGAAGGAAATTTTTTGGAGAAGATGGTGCATCCGGGAGGATGACTCACTGGCGTTCGCCCTTCGGGCCGTTGCTAAAGCAACGTTATCCTCCCTGGTGCCTGCGGTTAGTACCGCCACCTTTTCGATACCTTCATCGCTGAAGGTTACGGAGAATATGGTGCATCCGGGAGGATTCGAACCTCCGACCGCTCGGTTCGTAGCCGAGTACTCTATCCAGCTGAGCTACGGATGCATCGGGAAATTTATTTTACTGCTGATATTGATACCGCTACTAAAGCCATACCAAGTAAGAGATGGTGCATCCGGGAGGATGACTCGCCTTGCGGCTCGCCCTTCGGGCCGTTGCTAAAGCAACGTTATCCTCCCTGGTGCCTGCGGTTAGTACCGCTACCTCTTCGATACCTTCATCGCTGAGGATTTCGTAGAATATGGTGCATCCGGGAGGATTCGAACCTCCGACCGCTCGGTTCGTAGCCGAGTACTCTATCCAGCTGAGCTACGGATGCATCGGGAAATTTATTTTACTGCTGATATTGATACCGCTACTAAAGCCATATCAAGTAAGAGATGGTGCATCCGGGAGGATTCGAACCTCCGACCGCTCGGTTCGTAGCCGAGTACTCTATCCAGCTGAGCTACGGATGCATCGGGAAACTTACTTTACTGCAGATTTTTTGATACCGCTGCTAAAGCCATATCAAGTAAGAGATGGTGCATCCGGGAGGATTCGAACCTCCGACCGCTCGGTTCGTAGCCGAGTACTCTATCCAGCTGAGCTACGGATGCAAATGGCGGTGAGGCGGGGATTCGAACCCCGGATGCAGCTTTTGACCGCATACTCCCTTAGCAGGGGAGCGCCTTCAGCCTCTCGGCCACCTCACCACACGCCTCTTACGAGTGCTTCGAAGAACTTGTTTATCGCTCATCGTCGCTGCGTGGCGCACATATTACTTTCTGAGACTTATAAGTCAAACAATTTTTCCCACACTTTTATCGTTTGCACACTTCGCGCTCAATTAGTCTGTAAAAACGTCAAAAAGAGTGTTTTATCAACAGAAAAACAGGCCTCTGACAGGTAGCAGTGATAGAGAAAAATGAAGGCAAAAGTTAAATGAACGGGAGTAACGCGAAAAGAAAATGAAGTGAAGGAGAAATTTTGAGGGTGCGTCTCACCGTTAAAGATGAGACGCGGAAAGATTAGTAACTGGACTGCTGGGATTTTTCAGCCTGGATACGCTGGTAGATCTCTTCACGGTGAACAGAAACTTCCTTCGGGGCGTTTACGCCAATACGTACCTGGTTGCCCTTTACCCCTAAAACTGTCACGGTGACCTCATCCCCAATCATGAGGGTCTCACCAACTCGACGAGTCAGAATCAGCATTCTTTGCTCCTTGAAAGATTAAAAGAGTCGGGTCTCTCTGTATCCCGGCATTATCCATCATATAACGCCAAAAAGTAAGCAATGACAAACACATTACATCTAAGCAGTCATGGCATTACATTCTGTTAAACCTAAGTTTAGCCGATATACACAACTTCAACCTGACTTTATCATTGTCGATAGCGTCGATGCGAATGCCGTGAAGCAAGTCCACGGCATTGCCTGACACTTATATTATTGCAATTTCGCGCTGACCCAGCCTTTCACACTGGCTAACGCTGCAGGTAAGGCCGCAGCATCCGTACCACCGGCTTGCGCCATGTCAGGACGTCCACCACCCTTGCCGCCCACCTGCTGAGCGACCATACCAATCAGTTCCCCTGCTTTCACGCGATCTGTGACGTCCTTAGATACGCCTGCAATCAGAGAAACCTTACCTTCGGCTACCGTTGCCAGCACGATAATTGTCGACCCCAGCTGATTTTTTAAATCGTCAACCATGGTGCGCAACATTTTCGGCTCAACACCGCTAAGCTCGCTAACCAACAGCTTAACACCATTAACATCAATTGCCTTACTGGAAAGATTCGCACTCTCCTGTGCAGCAGCCTGTTCTTTAAGCTGTTGTAACTCTTTTTCCAGCTGACGCGTACGTTCCAGTACTGAACGTACTTTATCAGCCAGGTTATTGCTATCGCCTTTCAGCAGATGCGCGACTTCGCTTAAGCGATCGCTGTCTGCATGAACGGTGGCGATAGCACCTTCTCCGGTTACCGCTTCGATACGACGAACGCCTGCAGCAGTACCCGATTCAGAAATGATACGGAACAGACCAATATCACCGGTGCGGCTGGCGTGAGTACCACCACACAGCTCGGTGGAGAAATCGCCCATGCTCAGCACACGTACACGTTCATCATACTTCTCGCCGAACAGCGCCATCGCACCTTTCGCTTTCGCCGCTTCGAGATCCATGATGTTGGTTTCGATAGGCAAGTTACGACGAATCTGCGCGTTCACCAGATCTTCGACAGCACGAATCTCTTCTGGTTTCATCGCTTCGTTATGCGAGAAGTCAAAACGCAGCACCTTGTCATTAACCAGCGAACCTTTCTGGGAGACATGAGTACCCAGAACCTGACGCAGCGCAGCGTGCATCAGGTGCGTTGCGGAGTGATTCAGACGAATACGAGCGCGACGAGCTTCATCTACATCTGCCTGTACCACGTCGCCCACTTTCAGAGTACCCGCAGCAAGTTTACCGATGTGACCAATCGCCTGACCATATTTCTGCGTATCTTCCACCGCAAAGGAGAAGTTAGCGCCTTTCAGTTCGCCTTTATCGCCAACCTGACCGCCGGATTCTGCATAGAATGGCGTTTGATCCAGCACGACCACAGCTTCCTGGCCTGCATTGATAGCATCAACCGCTTTACCATCAACAAACAGCGCGGTCACTTTGCCGTTCAGTTCCAGATGGTCATAGCCTTTAAATTCAGATGCGCTATCAACACGGATCATCGCGTTGTAATCGGCACCAAAGCCGCTGGCTTCGCGCGCACGACGACGCTGCTCTTCCATTGCTGCTTCAAATCCAGCTTCGTCAACTTTGATGTTGCGCTCACGGCAGACGTCAGCCGTCAGGTCAACCGGGAAGCCGTAGGTGTCGTACAGGCGGAAAGCAGTTTCGCCATCCAGCGTATCACCAGAAAGTTTTGCCAGCTCTTCATCCAGCAGCGCCAGACCGCGCTCCAGAGTACGGGCAAACTGCTCTTCTTCAGTCTTCAGCACCTGCTCAACCTGCGCCTGCTGGCGCTTCAGGTCTTCACCCGCAGAGCCCATAACGTCGATCAGCGGACCAACCAGTTTGTAGAAGAAGGTTTCTTTCGCGCCCAGCATATTGCCGTGACGCACTGCGCGACGAATGATACGACGCAGTACATAACCACGGTTTTCGTTGGACGGCATTACGCCATCCGCTACCAGGAACGCACAAGAACGAATGTGGTCAGCGATAACGCGCAGCGATTTATTGCTCAGATCGGTCGCGCCAGTCACCTTAGCCACCGCCTGAATCAGCGTACGGAACAGGTCGATATCATAGTTGGAGTTTACGTGTTGCAGCACGGCGGCAATACGCTCCAGCCCCATACCGGTATCTACAGACGGCTTCGGCAGCGGTTCCATCGTGCCATCTGCCTGGCGGTTGAACTGCATGAAGACGATGTTCCAGATCTCAATGTAGCGGTCACCGTCTTCTTCCGGGCTTCCCGGAGGGCCACCCCAAATGTGGTCGCCGTGATCGTAGAAGATTTCGGTGCACGGGCCGCACGGACCAGTGTCACCCATCTGCCAGAAGTTGTCAGATGCGTATGGCGCACCTTTGTTATCGCCGATGCGAATAATACGTTCGCGCGGGATCCCTACTTCTTTTTCCCAGATTTCGTAGGCTTCGTCGTCGCTTTCATAGACGGTAACCCACAGACGCTCTTTCGGCAGGGCAAACCATTTTTCGCTGGTCAGCAGTTCCCATGCAAACTGAATGGCATCGTGTTTGAAATAGTCGCCGAAGCTGAAGTTGCCCAGCATTTCGAAGAAGGTATGGTGACGCGCGGTGTAACCGACGTTTTCCAGGTCGTTGTGTTTACCACCCGCACGCACGCAGCGTTGGGAAGTGGTAGCGCGGGAATAATTACGCTTGTCGAGCCCAAGGAAGACATCCTTGAACTGGTTCATCCCGGCGTTGGTAAACAACAAAGTTGGGTCGTTATGGGGTACCAGGGAGCTGCTGGCAACTACCTGATGTCCCTTACTATGGAAAAAGTCGAGAAACGCCTGACGGATCTCAGCGGTGCTCTTGCTCATAATTATCCTGAAATCAAGCTAACGAAATATCGCCACCAGCTACAGCGTGTCTTAACCGCCGGGCTGGTAACTGAAAAGTGGGAATAAGATAAGTTTTCTTGACTGGGAAGTAAAATACCGTATGCGTTCAGTCGGCAAAATTTCGCCAAATCTCCTGGATATCTTCCATCAGATAGCCACGATAGAGCAGAAAACGCTGGATCTTAACTTTTTCTGAAAAGACAGTTGGCAAAGGTTCACCATATTTTCGCGTCGCCTGATCGCGCGCCAGTGCGCACCAGTCGATGTCACATTCACGCATCGCTTTTTCTGTCGCGTCGCGGGAAATACCTTTCTGATTCAGTTCCTGACGGATACGCGCAGGCCCATAACCTTTGCGGCTACGGCTGGCGATAAAGCGCGCAACAAATCGGCTGTCATCGAGATAGCCATGTTCATGGCACCAGGCAATAACGCGCTCGTAATCTTCTGCCGTGGCATCAATCTCTTCCGGGCCATTTTTGCCCATAATCGGTGCCGCGAGTTTACGTCGCAATTCTTGCTCACTGTGATCACGTACCGCCAGAATGCGTACCGCTCGATCCAACAGACGAGCATATGCCGGGCGACGGGATGTTGAGTCTGTCATGGCATATCCTTAAAACTTAAAAAAGCAAAAGGGCCGCAGATGCGACCCAGGTTTTGCTGACAAAGTGCGAGTTGTTCATGCCGGATGCGGCGTGAGCGCTTTATCCGTCCTACAAACCGTGCAACTTCAATACATTGCAGAGTACATGTAGGCCTGATAAGCGTAGCGCATCAGGCAATTTTGCGTTTGTCATCCGTCTCAGAGTCGCAGATGCGCCCCTTGTGTATCAAACAAGACGATTAAAAATCTTCGTTAGTTTCTGCTACGCCTTCGCTGTCATCTACAGAGAAATCCGGCGTTGAGTTCGGGTTGCTCAGCAGCAGCTCACGTACTTTCTTCTCGATCTCTTTCGCGGTTTCTGGGTTATCTTTCAGCCAGGCAGTCGCATTCGCTTTACCCTGGCCGATCTTCTCACCTTTATAGCTGTACCACGCGCCAGCTTTCTCGATCAGCTTCTCTTTCACGCCCAGGTCAACCAACTCGCCGTAGAAGTTGATGCCTTCACCGTAGAGGATCTGGAATTCAGCCTGTTTAAACGGCGCTGCAATTTTGTTCTTCACCACTTTCACGCGGGTTTCGCTACCCACTACGTTTTCGCCCTCTTTCACCGCGCCGATACGACGGATGTCGAGACGAACAGAGGCGTAGAATTTCAGCGCGTTACCACCGGTAGTGGTTTCCGGGTTACCGAACATCACACCAATTTTCATACGGATCTGGTTGATGAAGATCAGCAGCGTGTTGGACTGTTTCAGGTTACCCGCCAGCTTACGCATCGCCTGGCTCATCATACGTGCTGCAAGGCCCATGTGAGAGTCGCCGATTTCACCTTCGATTTCCGCTTTCGGTGTCAGTGCCGCCACGGAGTCAACGACGATAACGTCTACTGCGCCAGATCGCGCCAGGGCGTCACAGATTTCCAGTGCCTGCTCGCCGGTGTCCGGCTGGGAGCACAGCAGGTTGTCGATATCGACACCCAGTTTACGTGCATAGACTGGGTCCAGCGCGTGTTCAGCATCGATAAACGCACAGGTTTTACCTTCGCGCTGGGCAGCGGCAATCACCTGCAGCGTCAGCGTGGTTTTACCGGAAGATTCCGGTCCGTAGATTTCGACGATACGGCCCATCGGCAGACCACCTGCCCCGAGCGCGATATCCAGTGAAAGCGAACCAGTAGAGATGGTTTCCACATCCATGGAACGGTCTTCACCCAGGCGCATGATGGAGCCTTTACCAAATTGTTTCTCAATCTGGCCCAGTGCTGCCGCCAACGCTTTCTGTTTGTTTTCGTCGATAGCCATTTTTACTCCTGTCATGCCGGGTAATACCGGATAGTCAATATGTTCTGTTGAAGCAATTATACTGTATAGTCATACAGTATCAAGTGTTTTGTAGAAATTGTTGCCGCAGCGTATTTAAGGCATAAGCCGTCGCCTTACGACGCACGGCATCGCGGTCGCCACTAAAGCATTCCCGGCGGGTAATGCCTTCGCCGCGGGCTGTGGCAAAAGCAAACCAGACGGTGCCGACAGGCTTCTCTTCGCTGCCGCCATCCGGTCCGGCGATGCCACTGATAGCAACCGCATAATCAGCACGAGCCTCTTTCAGGGCGCCAATCGCCATTTCCACCACGACGGGTTCACTCACTGCGCCATGCTGCGCCAGCGTCTCTTCGCGTACGCCGATCATCTGCGATTTGGCTTCGTTACTGTAGGTGACAAATCCGCGTTCAAACCAGGCGGAACTGCCAGCAATATCGGTAATCACTTTCGCTACCCAGCCGCCGGTACAAGACTCAGCGGTTGTTACGATTGCGCCACGGGATTTCAGCGCCTGCCCTACCTGCTCGCTTAACTGCATCAGTTCACTGTCAGTCATCACAACCTCTGTCAGTCAGATATTTATGCCGGACAAGATAGCACTTTCCCGTAAAAGATGGGGACGAGCGATTCATTTTACGAGTCGCATTCCGAAATAAGACTGTTACGACCAACCAGTAAAGAAAAAAGGCTACCATGCCGCGTTCGCATTGATATGTATTCACAGGGAGAGAAAAGCAATGGCAACAAAGAAAACGGATAACACCCCACAAAACGTACTCAAACAGACCACGCAAATGCGCATGTGGGTCACCATTGGCGGCGTCAGCGCCCTGGTTGCAGTGGTATGTAAGATTTTATCTTCTGGCTATCTTGAACCTTTCGACTTCGGTCAGGCTGCGTTAGGCGTTGTCTGCCTGGGATATGCGATATCGCTGTCAAAAAAAATCAGGCAGTTACGTCATTCGAATAAACAGTAAGAAAGCAGAGGGAAGTTTAACCTCCCTCTTGCAGACTTGCAGATAGTTACTGTACGCGCGCCAGCGCCACGGCTTGTCCTAACTGCCAGACCGCCATTGCGTAATGGGTGCTGTGGTTATAACGGGTAATGGTGTAGAAGTTCGGCAGACCGTACCAGTACTGATAACCTGTCCCAACATCCAGACGCAGCAGGCTGGCCTGTTGATGATTGCCCAGCGACTGCTGTGGCGTTAGACCTGCCGCGGCAAGCTGTGAAATGCTGTACTTGGTTTTGAAGCCATTCGGTAATCCTGGTGCCTGACCGTTTGCCATCACCGCGACCTGATCGCCTTTCACCCAGCCGTGCGCTTTGAAATAGTTCGCCACGCTACCGATGGCATCAACCGGATCCCACAGGTTGATATGCCCGTCGCCGCTGAAATCCACGGCGTATTGTTTATAAGACGATGGCATAAACTGACCGTAGCCCATCGCCCCGGCAAAGGAACCTTTCAGATTGAGCGGATCGTCCTGCTCATTGCGCGCCATCAGCAGGAAAGTTTCCAGTTCACCAGAGAAATACTCCGCGCGGCGTGGGTAGTTAAATGACAGCGTTGCCAGCGCATCGAGGATGCGGGTTTTCCCCATCACGCGCCCCCAGCGGGTTTCAACGCCGATAATCCCGACGATAATTTCCGGCGGTACGCCATATACCTGCCACGCGCGATTCAGCGCATCTTCATACTGATTCCAGAAAACCACGCCGTTCTGCACGTTATCCGGCGTAATAAATTTTTTGCGATAACGCAGCCATGCGCCGTTCGGGCCGGATGGCGGTTTCACCGATGTGGTTGGTGCCTGGTTATCCATCAGCCGCAGTACCGAATCCAGACGTTTCGCCTGGGAGAGGATTTCCTGCAACTGCTGACGATTGAAGCCGTGTTTGTTCACCATTTTTTCGATGAACTGCTGCGCATTGGGGTTATTGGCGAAATCTCCGCCCATCTGCATCACATTGTGCTGCGGCTCAAGCAGGAAGCCGCCGGACGGCGTTCCGGAGGTCGTTTCAGTCTCAGTAGGTTTTGGCTTGCTGCTACAGGCGGCAAGCAACACAAAAAGGGGAAGCAATGTTACATAACGACGCTTGAACATGAGGAGTCCATTTAACAGATTCAACCAGGGGCAAGTATGGTAAAGCATCCCGCCCCGCACAAGGAAGCGGTAGTCACTGCCTGATACAGACTTTACATAACACAAATCACCTTCATCACCATCCTTTTAACTAAACTTTCAAATTAAAATATTTATCTTTCATTTTGCGATCAAAATAACACTTTTAAATCTTTCAATCTGATTAGATTGGGTTGCCGTTTAGTAATAAAACAATAAATTTCAAAGGAGAGAACAATGATAGAAACCATTACTCATGGCGCAGAGTGGTTCATCGGGCTATTCCAGAAAGGTGGAGAGGTGTTTACCGGGATGGTGACCGGCATTCTTCCGCTGTTAATTAGCCTGCTGGTTATCATGAACGCGCTGATTAATTTTATCGGTCAGCATCGTATTGAACGTTTTGCTCAACGTTGCGCCGGTAACCCTGTTTCCCGTTACCTGCTGCTTCCGTGTATTGGCACGTTTGTTTTTTGTAACCCGATGACCTTAAGTCTGGGTCGCTTTATGCCGGAAAAATACAAACCCAGCTATTACGCAGCGGCCTCTTATAGCTGCCACTCAATGAACGGTCTCTTCCCTCATATCAACCCCGGCGAACTGTTTGTTTATCTGGGAATTGCCAGCGGTCTGACAACGCTGAATCTGCCGCTTGGCCCACTGGCGGTGAGCTATCTGCTGGTTGGTCTGGTCACTAACTTCTTCCGTGGATGGGTGACTGATCTGACCACCGCCATTTTCGAGAAAAAGATGGGCATTCAACTTGAACAGAAAGTTCACCTGGCAGGAGCGACATCATGACGCATATTCGGATCGAAAAAGGCAATGGTGGCTGGGGCGGCCCGCTTGAACTGGAAGTCACGCCCGGTAAAAAAATCGTCTATATCACCGCCGGTACACGTCCTGCGATTGTCGACAAACTGGCGCAGCTTACTGGCTGGCAGGCTATCGACGGATTTAAAGAAGGTGAACCCGCAGAAGCGGAAATCGGCGTTGCGGTAATCGACTGTGGCGGCACACTGCGCTGCGGCATCTATCCAAAACGGCGTATTCCCACCATCAATATCCATTCGACGGGCAAGTCCGGTCCGCTGGCGCAGTACATCGTGGAAGATATTTATGTCTCTGGCGTGAAAGAAGAAAATATCACAGTGGTGGGTGCTGCAACGCCACAACCGTCTTCCGTGGGCCGTGATTACGACACCAGCAAGAAAATTACCGAACAGAGCGATGGTTTACTGGCAAAGGTGGGAATGGGCATGGGGTCTGCCGTTGCCGTACTGTTCCAGTCCGGACGCGACACCATCGACACCGTATTAAAAACCATTCTACCGTTTATGGCGTTCGTCTCGGCGCTCATCGGCATCATTATGGCTTCCGGCCTTGGCGACTGGATTGCCCACGGTCTTGCTCCGCTGGCCAGCCATCCACTGGGGCTGGTGATGCTAGCGCTTATCTGCTCCTTCCCGCTGCTTTCACCTTTTCTCGGCCCGGGTGCCGTTATCGCGCAGGTTATCGGTGTATTGATCGGCGTGCAGATTGGCCTCGGCAATATTCCGCCGCATCTGGCTTTACCGGCGCTGTTTGCCATTAACGCGCAGGCTGCCTGCGACTTTATCCCGGTCGGTTTATCGTTGGCAGAAGCCCGTCAGGACACGGTTCGCGTCGGCGTCCCTTCTGTACTGGTGAGCCGCTTTTTGACCGGCGCGCCGACCGTACTGATCGCCTGGTTTGTCTCCGGTTTTATCTATCAATAGAGGCTAAAACATGACCATTATTTATCAGACCACCATCACCCGTATCGGCGCGAGTGCTACTGACGCCTTCAGCGACCAGATGCTCATCACCTTTCGTGAAGGCGCGCCTGCGGATCTCGAAGAGTATTGCTTCATCCATTGCCACGGCGAATTGAAAGGAGAACTCCATCCCGGTTTGCAATTTTCTCTCGGACAGCATCGCTATCCGGTGACCGCCGTTGGCAGTGTGGCGGAGAACAATCTTCGCGAACTGGGTCATGTCACCCTGCGCTTCGATGGTTTAAGCGAAGCGGAATTTCCGGGCACTGTCCATGTGGCAGGCTCCGTACCCGACGATATCGTTCCGGGGTCGGTTTTGAAGTTTGAATCAGTTAAGGAGTAAAAAAATGAATCAGGTTGCCGTTGTCATCGGTGGTGGGCAAACCCTGGGCGCGTTCCTGTGCCACGGTCTGGCTGCCGAGGGGTATCGCGTCGCGGTTGTCGATATTCAGAGCGACAAAGCCGCAAATGTGGCACAAGAAATTAACGCCGAATATGGTGAAGGAACAGCGTACGGTTTTGGTGCTGACGCCACCAGCGAGCAAAGCGTTCTGGCGCTCTCTCGTGGGGTAGATGAAATCTTTGGTCGTGTGGATTTACTGGTCTACAGCGCAGGAATTGCAAAAGCAGCCTTTATCAGCGACTTCCAGCTCGGCGATTTTGACCGTTCGCTACAGGTGAATCTGGTGGGTTATTTCCTGTGCGCGCGTGAATTTTCGCGTTTGATGATCCGCGACGGGATTCAGGGACGCATTATTCAGATCAACTCGAAATCCGGCAAAGTGGGCAGCAAACACAACTCTGGCTACAGCGCAGCAAAATTTGGTGGTGTCGGGCTGACTCAATCACTGGCTCTGGATCTGGCGGAGTACGGCATTACGGTTCATTCACTGATGCTCGGTAACCTGCTGAAATCGCCGATGTTCCAGTCACTGTTGCCCCAATACGCGACCAAGCTGGGTATCAAACCGGATCAAGTCGAGCAGTATTACATCGATAAAGTACCGCTCAAACGCGGCTGCGATTATCAGGACGTGCTGAATATGCTGCTGTTCTACGCCAGTCCTAAGGCGTCGTACTGCACTGGTCAGTCGATCAATGTCACCGGTGGTCAGGTGATGTTCTGATCAACAGCGGAGATCCGTTAAGGATCTCCGCGAGACTAATAGAATGCCTGATGCGCTACGCTTATCAGGCCTACAGGACTTCCGCCACTACATTAAGGAGAAGTTATGGTATCCGCACTCATCACCGTCGCCGTTATCGCCTGGTGTGCGCAACTGGCCTTAGGCGGTTGGCAAATTTCTCGTTTTAACCGCGCCTTCGACGCACTTTGCCAACAAGGGCGGGTTGGCGTGGGCCGTTCCAGCGGGCGCTTTAAACCGCGGGTCGTGGTCGCCATCGCGCTGGACGATCAGCAGCGCATCGTCGACACCTTGTTTATGAAAGGACTGACCGTCTTCGCCCGACCGCAAAAAATTCCCGCAATTAAGGGTATGAATTCTGGTGATTTAAAGCCCGATGTGATCTTTCCCCATGATCCACTATCACAGAATGCTCTATCATTGGCGCTTAAACTGAAACGTGGATAATTTCGTTGTGAATGTTACTAGCTTGCGAAGTTATCATTTTGAAACCTAAATCAGGTAATCACGCCCATGAAACCTCGTCAGCGTCAGGCCGCCATTCTGGAGTACCTGCAAAAGCAGGGGAAATGCTCGGTTGAAGAATTGGCGCAATACTTTGACACCACAGGCACCACCATTCGCAAAGATCTGGTTATTCTGGAACATGCCGGAACCGTCATTCGTACTTATGGCGGCGTGGTGTTAAATAAAGAGGAATCCGATCCACCTATCGATCATAAAACGCTCATCAACACCCACAAGAAAGAGCTGATTGCAGAAGCTGCCGTCAGTTTTATTCATGATGGCGACTCGATCATTCTTGATGCTGGCAGTACCGTGTTGCAGATGGTGCCTCTGCTCTCGCGCTTTAATAACATCACGGTGATGACCAACAGCCTGCATATCGTCAATGCGCTATCTGAACTGGATAACGAACAAACTATCCTGATGCCAGGCGGAACATTTCGTAAAAAATCGGCCTCATTTCACGGGCAGCTGGCAGAGAATGCCTTCGAGCATTTCACCTTCGATAAATTGTTTATGGGCACCGACGGCATCGATCTCAATGCGGGCGTAACCACCTTTAACGAGGTTTATACCGTCAGTAAGGCGATGTGTAATGCCGCGCGCGAAGTGATTTTGATGGCGGACTCATCGAAGTTTGGTCGTAAAAGCCCCAACGTTGTTTGTAGTCTTGAAAGTGTCGATAAGCTAATTACCGACGCAGGTATCGATCCCGCGTTTCGTCAGGCGCTGGAAGATAAAGGGATCGACGTGATCATTACCGGAGAAAGCAATGAGTGAAGCACTACTGAACGCGGGGCGTCAGACGTTAACGCTGGAGTTGCAGGAAGCAAGCCGTTTACCGGAACGTCTGGGCGATGATTTTGTTCGCGCCGCCAATATCATCCTGCACTGCGAAGGCAAAGTGGTGGTTTCCGGAATTGGCAAATCGGGCCACATTGGTAAGAAAATCGCCGCAACACTTGCCAGCACAGGCACACCGGCTTTTTTTGTCCATCCGGCAGAAGCACTGCACGGCGATCTGGGGATGATTGAAAGCCGCGATGTGATGCTGTTTATCTCTTACTCCGGTGGCGCGAAGGAACTGGATCTGATTATTCCGCGTCTGGAAGACAAATCTATCGCGCTGCTGGCGATGACCGGCAAACCGACGTCACCGTTGGGCCTGGCGGCGAAAGCGGTGCTGGATATCTCCGTAGAACGCGAAGCCTGTCCGATGCACCTTGCGCCGACCTCCAGCACTGTGAATACCCTGATGATGGGTGATGCGCTGGCGATGGCGGTCATGCAGGCGCGCGGATTTAATGAAGAAGATTTTGCCCGCTCCCACCCCGCCGGGGCACTGGGCGCTCGCTTGCTGAATAAAGTGCATCATCTGATGCGCCGTGATGACGCTATCCCACAAGTGACGTTAACTGCCAGCGTGATGGATGCGATGTTGGAACTCAGCCGCACCGGTCTGGGGCTGGTGGCGGTATGTGACGCTCAACAACAGGTACAAGGCGTATTTACCGACGGCGATTTACGTCGCTGGCTGGTTGGCGGCGGCGCACTCACCACGCCGGTTAATGAAGCGATGACGACAGGCGGCACCACATTACAGGCACAAAGTCGCGCCATCGACGCCAAAGAAGTTCTGATGAAGCGCAAAATCACTGCCGCACCGGTGGTGGATGAAAACGGCAAACTCACCGGCGCGATTAACCTGCAGGATTTCTATCAGGCCGGGATTATTTAATCCTTCAATCCCAGACGTTTCGCCAGCCGATGCAGGTTGGCGACGTCAGTTTCCAGCATCCGTGCGCAGGCAGCCCAGTTGTTATGATTTTGCACCAGCGCCTGGCGAATGGTTTCACGCTGAAACTCTTCTGTCGCTTCACGCAGGTTTTGCTTAACAACGGGCACCGCTGCCACTTCTGGCGGCGGCACCGTCACTTCTGGAAAAGCAAAATGTTGCGCCTCGAGAATCACTTCATCGCCGCTGCGGGTCGCTCTCGCCAGCACTACCGCCCGATGAATAGCATGTTCCAGTTCGCGCACGTTCCCCGGAAAACTATAGTGTTGCAATAAATTCTGCGCTCCGGCGCTTAATACCACACGGGAAAGCCCCAGCCGCAGGCGGCACTGCTCGCAGAAATAACCCGCCAGCAGAAGGACGTCATCGCCCCGCTCACGCAGCGGCGGCACCGAAAGCGGAAACACGCTCAGGCGATGGAACAAATCGGCGCGGAATCGCCCTGCCAGCACCTCTTCGCGCAAATCGCGGTTAGTCGCCGCCAGCACGCGCACATCGACCCGCAAACTGCGGTCATCACCAACGCGCTGAATATCGCCATACTGCAACACCCGCAGCAGCTTGGCCTGCAATGCCAACGACAACTCGCCGATCTCATCCAGAAACAGCGTGCCGTTATCCGCCATTTCAAACTTCCCGCTGCGGTTACTGATAGCGCCAGTAAACGCCCCTTTCACATGCCCGAACAGTTCACTTTCCGCCACACTTTCCGGCAGTGTGGCACAGTTGAGATAGACCAGCGGATTCACCGCCCGTGGCGAGGCTTCATGAATCGCTTTCGCCACCAGCTCCTTACCGGTTCCCGTCTCACCGCTAATCAGGACGTTGAGATCGGACGCCGCCACAATCTCAATCTCTTTTTTCAGTTGCATCATGCCTGGGGACAGACCGATCATCTGCGTCTGTTTCACCGCTTCAAACGGCGCGGCATCGCCCGGCAGCATATTCTGGCTTTCCAGTTGTTCAATCAGCAACGCATTGCTTAACGCTCCCGCCGCCAGCGCGGCAATCAGCCGTAACTCTTCGTCGCTGAAAACATCGAACTGATCGGGCTGCATCCCGTCGAGCGTCAGTGCGCCGATCAGGTTTTGTCCGGCAAACAACGGCAGACCAACACAGGCGTGAACCTTCAGACTCTCCTGACCAGGAATCAAACCGTCATAGGGATCAGGCAATTCGCTGTCTGCGGGAAAACGCACCACATCACCGGCGCGGGCAATCGCTTCCAGCCGTGGATGACCTTCCAGCGCAAAGCGTCTACCGAGTACATCCTTCGCCAGCCCGTCGATGGCAAGCGGAATAAACTGCCGCGAGTCGTAACGTAGCAACGCAGACGCATCGCACTCCAGCACCTGACGCAGCGTGGTGATCAGGCGCTGAAAACGATCCTGATGACCAATCCCACGCTGCAATTCGATAGCGATATTCGCCAGCACATCAACGGAAAAACTCATCTTTGCCTCACTGTCAATTTGACTATAGATATTGTCATATCGACCATTTGATTGATAGTCATTTTGACTACTCATTAATGAGCATTATTTTATTTATATAGTAAAAACAATTAGATAAAAAACTGGCACGCAATCTGCAATTAGCAAGACATCTTTTTAGAACACGCTGAATAAATTGAGGTTGCTATGTCTATTGTGGTGAAAAATAACATTCATTGGGTTGGTCAACGTGACTGGGAAGTGCGTGATTTTCACGGTACAGAATATAAAACGCTGCGCGGCAGCAGCTACAACAGCTACCTCATCCGCGAAGAAAAAAACGTGCTGATCGACACCGTCGACCATAAATTCAGCCGCGAATTTGTGCAGAACCTGCGTAATGAAATCGATCTGGCGGATATCGATTACATCGTGATTAACCATGCTGAAGAGGACCACGCCGGGGCGCTGACCGAACTGATGGCGCAAATTCCGGACACACCGATCTACTGTACTGCCAACGCTATCGACTCGATAAATGGTCATCACCATCATCCGGAGTGGAATTTTAATGTGGTGAAAACTGGCGACACGCTGGATATCGGTAACGGCAAACAGCTCATTTTTGTCGAAACGCCAATGCTGCACTGGCCGGACAGCATGATGACTTACCTGACAGGCGACGCGGTGCTGTTCAGTAACGATGCTTTCGGTCAGCACTACTGCGACGAGCATCTGTTCAACGATGAAGTGGATCAGACGGAGCTTTTCGAGCAGTGCCAGCGTTACTACGCCAATATCCTGACGCCGTTCAGCCGCCTGGTAACGCCGAAAATTACCGAGATCCTGGGCTTTAACTTGCCAGTCGATATGATAGCTACCTCTCACGGCGTGGTATGGCGCGATAACCCGACGCAAATTGTCGAGCTGTACCTGAAATGGGCGGCGGATTATCAGGAAGACAGAATCACCATTTTCTACGACACCATGTCGAATAACACCCGCATGATGGCCGATGCTATCGCCCAGGGAATTGCGGAAACCGACCCACGCGTAGCGGTGAAAATTTTCAACGTCGCCCGAAGCGATAAAAACGAAATCCTGACCAATGTCTTCCGCTCAAAAGGTGTGCTGGTCGGTACTTCGACGATGAATAACGTGATGATGCCGAAAATCGCCGGGCTGGTGGAGGAGATGACCGGATTACGCTTCCGTAACAAACGCGCCAGTGCCTTCGGCTCTCACGGCTGGAGCGGCGGTGCGGTGGATCGTCTTTCCACGCGCCTGCAGGATGCAGGTTTCGAAATGTCGCTTAGCCTGAAAGCCAAATGGCGACCGGACCAGGACGCTCTGGAGTTATGCCGTGAACACGGTCGCGAAATCGCCCGTCAGTGGGCGCTCGCGCCGCTGCCGCAGAGCACGGTGAATACGGTGGTTGAAGAAGAAACCTCTGCCACCACGACGGCTGACCTCGGCCCACGGATGCAGTGCAGCGTCTGTCAGTGGATTTACGATCCGGCAAAAGGCGAGCCAATGCAGGACGTTGCACCGGGAACGCCGTGGAGTGAAGTCCCGGACAACTTCCTCTGCCCGGAATGTTCCCTCGGTAAAGACGTCTTTGACGAACTGGCATCGGAGGCAAAATGAGCAACGGCATTGTGATCATTGGTTCGGGCTTCGCCGCCCGCCAACTGGTGAAAAATATTCGCAAACAGGACGCCAGTATTCCATTAACCCTGATTGCCGCCGACAGCATAGATGAGTACAACAAACCTGATCTCAGCCATGTTATCAGCCAGGGGCAACGTGCCGACGACCTTACCCGCCAGACGGCGGGTGAATTTGCCGAGCAGTTTAATCTGCGCCTGTTTCCGCACACCCGGCTGACGGATATCGATGCCGAAGCCCATGTGGTGAAAAGCCAGAATAATCAGTGGCAATACGACAAGCTGGTGCTGGCAACTGGTGCCAGTGCCTTTGTCCCGCCAGTACCTGGGCGTGAGTTAATGCTGACGTTAAATAGTCAGCAAGAGTATCGCGCCTGTGAAACGCAACTGCGGGATGCCCGACGCGTGTTGATTGTCGGCGGTGGTTTGATTGGTAGCGAATTGGCGATGGATTTTTGTCGGGCAGGAAAAGCGGTCACGCTAATCGACAACGCCGCCAGTATTCTGGCGTCGTTAATGCCACCGGAAGTAAGCAGCCGCTTGCAGCATCGGTTGACGGAGATGGGCGTTCATCTGCTGTTGAAATCTCAGCTGCAGGGGCTGGAAAAAACGGATTCTGGCATTTGGGCAACGCTGGACCGCCAGCGCAGCATCGAAGTGGATGCGGTGATTGCCGCCACCGGACTGCGCCCGGAAACTGCACTGGCACGACGCGCCGGGCTGACGATTAATCGCGGCGTTTGCGTCGATAGTTATCTGCAAACCAGTAACGCCGATATTTACGCGCTGGGCGATTGCGCAGAAATTAACGGTCAGATATTGCCGTTCCTGCAACCGATTCAACTTAGCGCGATGGTGCTGGCAAAAAATCTTCTCGGCAATAACACGCCGCTGAAACTACCGGCGATGCTGGTAAAAATCAAAACGCCGGAATTACCGCTGCATCTGGCAGGCGAAACCCAACGTCGGGATTTGCGCTGGCAGATTTGTACCGAAAGCCAGGGGATGGTGGCGCGCGGCGTTGATGATGCCGACCAGCTTCGCGCCTTTGTGGTCAGTGAGGATCGGATGAAAGAGGCATTTGGATTGTTGAAAACGTTGCCGGTATAGGTGGGCTATTGTACCCAAAATGTCGGATGCGACGCTGGCGCGTCTTATCCGACCTACGGGGACGCATGTGTTGGTCACATAATGCGTTCATGTCGCATCCGCCTACTGTGCCCAAAATGTCGGATGCGACGCAGGCGCGTCTTATCCGACCTACGGGGAGCACATGTGTTGGTCACATACTGCGTTCATGTCGCATCCGCCTACTGTACCCAAAATGTCGGATGCGACGCTGGCGCGTCTTATCCGACCTACGGGGACGCATGTGTTGGTCACATACTGCGTTCATGTCGCATCCGGCTACTGTACCCAAAATGTCGGATGCGACGCTGGCGCGTCTTACCCGACCTACGGGGACGCACGTGTAGGCCGGATAAGGCGTTTACGCCGCATCCGGCAATGGTGTCCAAATGCAACACGCTTTATCCGTTCTGGACTTCCCCTGCCAACCAACGCGCCGCAGCAATAACCCCCTGCCCCAGAGACAAACCGCCATCACCCGCCGGTAAACTCTGTGGAAAGAGCAATGTGAAATCAGCGAGATAATGCGCCAGACGTGCACGCAGCAAACGGTTATGAATAACCCCGCCGCTAAATACCAGCGTAGTGATACCACGCATCGTGGCCTGCTCACGCATCAACGCGGCAAAACCCTGCGCCAGCGCATCATGAAATGCCCACGCGCGTTGATTAACCGGTGCCTGCCAGTTCAGCCACTGCTGCCAGAAAGTAGCGAGATCCAGTTGATTGTCCACCAATGGCATCGTCACCGGATGTGTCACTCCGTGGCACGAAGCCGCCAGCGCCTCGAGCGCACAAGCCGCTTCACCTTCATAACTTAACGTGGCTGGCGCACAGCCCAGTGCCGCCGCTACGGCATCGAACAACCGCCCACACGATGACGCCAGCGGCGCATTGATTCCACGCTCAATGGCCCGCGCCAGCACGCTCCAGTTTTGCTGTTGCACACTTGCCGTTTCAGAGTAATTCTGCCACTCCAGCACAAAGCGCAGGCACTGCGCCAGCAAGTTACGCCACGGCTGCTTTGCAGCCAAATCGCCCCCCGGAAGCGCCACTGCAGGCAAGCCGCCAAGGTGCTGGCATTCGCGATAGTTCACCCGCAGACACTCGCCGCCCCACAAAGCGCCGTTCTCCCCCATACCGATACCGTCGAGCGTCAACGCAATGACATCACCGCCATCCAGCGGCCATTGATGTTCTGCCAGACACGCCGCCGCATGGGCATGATGATGCAGCACCGTTTGCGTCGGCAGATTCATCTCACGCGCCCACTGGCTGGAGACATAGCCCGGATGCGCGTCATGTACAACGTATTGCGGGGTGAAATCGTAGATGTTTTGCATCAGGCGTAACGCTTCGCGCCACTGCATCTGAATGCCATCGTCACTTAAATCGCCCAGATGCTGACTCAACACCGCTTGTTCACCACGCACCAGGCAGAAGGTATTTTTCAGATCCGCGCCGAGACACAGTACAGGCGGAACATTTTTAAAGCCCGGAGGCAAAGCCAGCGCATCCGGCACATACCCCCGCGAACGGCGCAGCATTTCGCCGCTTTCGCGCACCACCGAATCATCCATCCGCTGCACGATGTCGCGGTTATGTATCAGGAATCCATCGGCAATGCCCTGCAAATCCGCCAGCGCCTGTTCGTTGCTGATAGCCGGTGGTTTACCGCTCAGGTTGCCGGAGGTCATCACCAGTGGGCATTGCAGTTCCTGTAACAGCAAATGTTGCAGCGGGTTAGCCGGGAGCATTACGCCCACTTCGTTAAGGCCAGGGGCGATATCGTCACAAAGTTCAGGAACGTATTTTTTATCCACCAGCACAATCGGCGCGGCGGGCGTGGTAAGCAACTGACGGGCAGCGTCTGGTAAACCTTCTGCCATTGGCAACATGACCGCCAGCGGTTTCGCCGGGCGATGTTTGCGCGCCCGCAGTGTCGCCACCGCGTTACTGTTACGTGCATCGCAGGCGAGATGAAATCCGCCAATCCCTTTGATGGCGACAATGTTGCCCATTTTTAACTGTGCGATAGCTGCCTGTAATGCCGCCTCTTGTTCCGCATGTTCACCATGACTTACCCATTCAAGATGCGGGCCACACTCCGGGCAGGCAACCGGCTGGGCGTGGAAGCGACGGTCGAGCGGGTCGCGATACTCTTTGTCACAGGCCGGACATAGCGGAAACGCCGCCATCACGGTAAACGGACGGTCGTAAGGCATCGCGCGAATAATGGTGAAACGCGGGCCACAGTGAGTACAGTTGATAAACGGATAACGATAACGCCGCTCGCCTGGGGTATTCATTTCGGCAAGGCAAGCAGGGCAAGTGGCAGCATCCGGGACAATTTGCGTATTCATGACACCGCCCGCGCTCTGGCGGATAGAGAACTCAGTGGGCAGTTGTGGCCAGATGTACGGCTCACGCTCGACGCTATCAATACGCGCCAGCGGCGGGCAGTGCTGATGCAATTGAACAAGAAACGTTTCCGGGTCTTCCAGCAGCCGGACTTCTACGCCATCGCCGTCATTACAGACATCGCCGTGAAGATTTAATTGCTGTGCCAGTTGCCAGACAAACGGACGAAAACCGACGCCCTGCACTTTGCCACGAATACGCAGTTGGACACCGCAAGATGTGTTTTTTGCCATTGAGTTATTCCCGCCATCATGAATTGCGTAACCCGCCCTACCGGACACGACAGCGTCGCATCCGGTAGTCACAGGTCGGCGATATCGCCCGCTCCGTATTCTACGAATATTTCCGGGAATTCCTTTGATGCCAGAACAGTTCTGTAAGATTTTTAGAACATCAGCGCCGTGCGGCGGCGTTTTTCTGCGCTCAACTGCTCAAGTTTATTCCGATCGACACAAATCAGCGCATGGGTCGGGCAAGCCGCCATACACGCCGGGCCGTCTTCACGATGGTTACACAGGTCGCATTTATTGGCTTCGGCTTTGTCAGCGCGTACGTTAAGCCCTGCGCCGCTGTTGCGAATCACCGGACGCACCACCACTTCCATCGCGCCATACGGGCAAGCCACAACGCAGGTTTTGCAACCAATGCAACGTTCCTGCATCACATGAACAAACCCTTTATCACGGCTGATAGCACCATTCGGGCAGACGTTAGCGCACGGTGCATCTTCACACTGACGGCAAACCGTAGCAGTGGAAATGTTCACACCTTTAATGACATGGATTCGCGGTAAAAAAGTTTCCGGGGTCAGCGATGCACAGTCCTGATTTTCCTGATGAGAAACCACGCACGCTACTTCACAGGTACGGCAACCAATACATTTACTCGCGTCAGCAATGATGAAACGGTTCATCAAATTCTCCAGCAATGACAGTTAATGCGCCGATACATTCACAAATCATGCCAGTTTTTAATTTGCTGTTATTTAAGGAAATTAAATTCTGTAATGCAGAAAAAACGATGTCATCGACACAAGTGACGATGACATGTGATGACAATGTTTATTGCGAAAGAGCAATGAGGGAGCCACGGCGGATCAGTTTTCCACTGAAAGTTTTCGGCGGTGAGAAATCCCCGCCATCGAGCATAAAAATCAGCCGTCCAATAATTTCCTGAATCATCTCAGTCACCGGAATTTTTACGCTGGAGAGCGCCGGAACGATGTAGGGGGCAATTGCGATATCATCGAATCCGATAACTGACACCTGCTCTGGCACCGCTACGCCGCGCTCGTGCAACGCTTTCATCGCACCTATCGCCATATCGTCGTTACTGGCGACTAACGCGCTAAATTTAGCCCCACGTTCGAGCAACGTTTCTACCCCTTCGGCTCCGCTGGCGGGCGTCCATTTACCGTTAGCGATAAGTTTTTCATTGAGCGCAATACCATGCTGCGCCAGCGCGTCTTTATATCCGGCAAGACGCTCAATGCTGGTGGGGGAATCCATCGAGCCGGTAAGGAAAGCAATCTCCTGATGTCCGGCGTTTATCAACTCTGCCACGGCGTTAAAGCTGGTTTGTTTGTGATCGCACCAGACGCTATGACTGCTGTTTTTGCGCAGGCGTCGATTGAGCACCATTATCGGCTGACTGTGCGCGTCAATGATGTCATCGATCTCATCCACGCTTAAAAAACGCGGGTAAATCATGATGGCGTCGCAACGCAGATCCAGCAGATACTGAATCGCCTGGCGTTCTTCTTCGGCGCTATGTTTACCATCGGCTAACAGCAACTGCCGCCCTTTCTCTTCCGCCATTCGCGCGGCATGAAACAGTAATTCACTAAAATAAATGCCGTGGTAAAGCGTATTAGTCACTACCAGTCCCAGCGTCTGGGTACTCTTCGCCGACAGATTGCGCGCCAGCAAGTTTGGGCGATAACCGCTCTCTTCTACCGCCTGAAACACGCGATCTTTAGTCTCCTGGCTGACGTAGCCATTACCTGAAAGCACGCGGGAAACGGTCGCTTTTGAAACCCCGGCGCGCTTCGCCACTTCCAGCATTGTCGTCATTGTTTTCATCCCTTTACACGCAGTCATCGCAGTTTACTGCACCGCTGGCTGGTTGTCCTTGCGCAATCAGCGGGAAAAATATTCAGGTGACCGGTTTCACAAATATAAAAAATGAACAATCAACTCTCTTGCTTATTAAATGACAACTATTCATGATTTTGTGAAACCGGTTTCTTATTTCCGTTTCAGCATCGGCATTTTCCCGTCCCGTCGACTGATAACAACTACATCTACCCTACTGATAACAGGATAAAATCCGATGGCCAAAAATTATGCGGCGCTGGCAAGCTCGGTGATAACGGCACTGGGCGGCGTTGATAACATCTCGGCGGTCACGCACTGTATGACGCGTTTGCGCTTTGTTATCAAAGACGACCAGCTTATCGACAGCCCGACGTTAAAAACCATCTCCGGCGTGCTCGGCGTGGTACGTAGCGACAACCAGTGCCAGGTGATTATCGGCAATACGGTTTCGCAGGCTTTTCAGGAAGTCGTCAGCTTGTTACCTGGAGATATGCAGCCCGCGCAGCCCGTGGGTAAACCAAAGCTCACGCTACGTCGCATTGGTGCCGGGATCCTCGATGCGCTGATCGGCACCATGTCACCGCTGATCCCGGCGATTATCGGCGGATCGATGGTCAAACTGCTGGCGATGATCCTCGAAATGAGCGGCGTGCTGACAAAAGGATCGCCGACCTTAACCATTCTGAATGTGATTGGTGACGGTGCTTTCTTCTTCCTGCCGCTGATGGTCGCGGCTTCGGCCGCCATCAAATTTAAAACCAATATGTCGCTGGCGATTGCCATCGCGGGTGTGCTGGTACATCCGAGTTTTATTGAACTGATGGCGAAAGCGGCCCAGGGTGAACATGTCGAATTTGCCCTGATTCCGGTCACCGCGGTGAAATACACCTACACGGTGATCCCGGCGCTGGTGATGACCTGGTGCCTGTCATATATCGAACGCTGGGTGGACAGCATTACACCGGCGGTAACCAAAAACTTCCTCAAGCCAATGCTGATTGTGTTGATTGCCGCACCGCTGGCAATCCTGCTGATTGGACCGATTGGTATCTGGATCGGTAGCGCCATTTCGGCGCTGGTTTACACCATTCATGGTTATCTGGGCTGGCTTTCAGTCGCCATTATGGGCGCGCTGTGGCCGCTGCTGGTAATGACCGGGATGCACCGCGTCTTTACACCAACCATCATTCAGACCATTGCCGAAACCGGAAAAGAAGGGATGGTCATGCCGTCAGAAATCGGCGCTAACCTGTCGCTGGGCGGTTCATCGCTGGCGGTGGCGTGGAAAACGAAAAACCCGGAACTGCGCCAGACGGCGCTGGCTGCGGCGGCATCAGCCATTATGGCGGGGATTTCCGAACCGGCGTTATACGGCGTGGCGATCCGTCTGAAACGTCCGCTTATCGCCAGTCTTATCAGCGGTTTTATTTGCGGCGCGGTTGCCGGTATGGCGGGGCTTGCCAGCCACTCAATGGCAGCGCCGGGGTTATTTACCAGCGTGCAGTTCTTCGATCCGGCAAATCCGATGAGCATCGTCTGGGTGTTCGCGGTCATGGCGCTGGCGGTGGTGCTGTCGTTTATCCTCACACTGTTGCTCGGCTTTGAAGATATCCCTGTTGAGGAAGCGGCTGCCGAGGCGCGAAAGCATCAGGGCGCACAACCGACCGTCGCCAAAGAAGTAAGTCTTAATTGAGGATGAAAATGTCTGTATTTCCGCAAGGTTTTTTATGGGGCGGCGCGCTTGCCGCCAACCAGTCTGAAGGCGCGTACCGTGAAGGCGGCAAAGGGCTGACCACGGTCGATATGATCCCGCACGGCGAGCATCGAATGACGGTGAAACTGGGGCTGGAAAAACGTTTTCAGTTGCGCGATGACGAGTTTTATCCCAGCCATGAGGCGACGGATTTTTATCATCG
Source organism: Escherichia sp. E4742 (assembly GCF_005843885.1). Lineage (NCBI taxonomy): Bacteria > Pseudomonadati > Pseudomonadota > Gammaproteobacteria > Enterobacterales > Enterobacteriaceae > Escherichia > Escherichia sp. E4742. The sequence goes on from NZ_CP040443.1 coordinate 712,923, forward strand.
GTATAAAGAAGATATCGCCCTGATGGCAGAGATGGGATTCAGGGTTTTCCGCACCTCGATTGCCTGGAGCCGCCTCTTTCCGCAGGGCGATGAGCTGACGCCCAACCCGCAGGGCATTGCTTTTTATCGTTCTGTCTTTGAAGAGTGTAAAAAGTACGGAATCGAACCGCTGGTCACGTTGTGTCACTTCGATGTGCCGATGCATCTGGTGACGGAATATGGCTCCTGGCGTAACCGTAAGCTGGTGGAGTTTTTCACTCGCTACGCCCGAACCTGTTTTGAAGCATTTGATGGCCTGGTGAAATACTGGCTAACCTTCAATGAAATCAACATTATGTTGCATAGCCCGTTCTCCGGCGCGGGTCTGGTGTTTGAAGAAGGGGAAAATCAGGAGCAGGTGAAATATCAGGCTGCGCACCACCAGCTGGTTGCCAGTGCATTAGCCACCAAAATCGCCCATGAGGTTAACCCGCAAAATCAGGTGGGCTGTATGCTGGCGGGCGGTAACTTCTACCCTTACAGTTGCAAGCCGGAAGATGTCTGGGCGGCGCTGGAGAAAGATCGGGAAAACCTGTTTTTTATCGATGTGCAGGCGCGGGGCTCGTATCCGGCTTACTCTGCCCGCGTATTCCGCGAAAAAGGGGTAACCATCGACAAAGCGCCTGACGATGATGAAATCCTGAAAAATACCGTCGATTTTGTCTCTTTCAGCTATTACGCCTCGCGCTGCGCCTCGGCGGAGATGAACGCCAACAACAGCAGTGCGGCGAACGTGGTGAAATCGCTGCGTAACCCGTATCTACAGGTAAGTGACTGGGGCTGGGGTATTGATCCGCTCGGTCTGCGTATCACCATGAATATGATGTACGACCGTTATCAGAAGCCGCTGTTTCTGGTGGAAAACGGCCTGGGCGCAAAAGATGAATTTGCTGCCAATGGCGAGATTAACGACGACTATCGCATCAGCTACTTACGCGAACATATCCGCGCAATGGGCGAAGCGATTGCAGACGGCATTCCGCTGATGGGCTACACCACCTGGGGCTGTATTGATTTGGTTTCCGCCTCAACGGGTGAAATGAGCAAACGCTACGGTTTTGTCTTTGTTGACCGTGACGACGCAGGCAACGGCACGCTGGCGCGCACGCGTAAGAAATCGTTCTGGTGGTATAAAAAAGTGATTGCCAGTAACGGTGAAGATTTAGAGTAAGTAACAGTGCCGGATGCGGCGTGAACGCCTTATCCGGCCTACTCGTCGCACGAACTTTGTAGGCTCGATAAGCGCAGCGCATCGGGCAATTTAGCGTTTGCCATCAGTTCTGATTCCCCCCATCAAGCACATCCCCCGTTATCAAACAACGCTGCGTCAGCGCCAAATCTTCCGTTTGCGGGTCGCGTCCAGCGATGGGTTTGAGAACGAGTTTACGGTTGGGAGTATAAGTAAAACGCGTGAGTGCAGGATAGCTTAACTTGCCAAACCAGCCATGAACACGCTGCCATTTGGCCTCTTTTACCTGATACAAACTGGTTAGCCAGTAACCGGAATCAAACTGCATATCCAGCAGCTGCGTGTGACCATTGCCTTGCAAATCCAGCAAATCATCAACGCCAGTTTTGCTTGCGGTGTAGAATCCCCAGGGTTCAAAGACACAGGGACGACCTTCGCGTGTGAACGTCAACAGGATTAAATGTGCATAAGGAGCCAGACCATTACCGGCACTGGGTAACCAGATAACCAGATCCTGAATGCCGTTACGATCAAGATCGGCGCGATAGAGTTGCCCTTTACCCGCTATGTTTGCCAGCATACCCACAGGCACCGTCCAGGATTTACCGGCGCGGTCTTTTGCGGTTAATTGCCAGTAATCCTCTTCATTTGGCATCTTCTCAAGCGTCACGCCAGCAACGCCGACTTTTCTAAAATGCCAGTTTTGCTCGGTATAATAAGGCATGGTCAGGAGAGGTTTCAGCGCCCGCTTTTGCGCGTATTCGCTGTCACTCATCGGCAGATATTCGGTAAAGCTGGTGGCCTGCGCAGGAAGCACTAAGCTCAATAAAAAAGCGCACATCCCTGTTCTGATTTTCAATTCCCTGAATTCCCTGATGGAGAATTATTCTTCTACCGCTAACTGCGCAAATCCACCGTTCCCTTCCCAGCCTTCCAGCCGTTGATAAACGGTTTCTACCGCATCTTTAATCGGCTGGGTCATCGGGTAGTAAAAGCCGACGATATCCGGCTGGATGCCGAGGAAAATCACTTCACCAATATCTTCTTTCAACTGATCGATAAGATAGTTCAGCGGCATGTTATGGGTAGTCATCATAAACATCTCGGCGATGTCATCCGGGTCGATGATGCGGATCTCACCGGGGTTTAGCCCCATATCCGTGGCGTCGACAATCAGCAGTCGTGTCGGGCGCAGTTCGCGGATGGCGACGATGTCGTTTTCCGGTGCGCTACCGCCGTCAATCACCACCCAGTTGCCTTTCGGCGCAGCGGCGCACTTTTCCGCCAGCAGCGGGCCTGCGCCATCATCGCCCATCATGCTATTGCCAACACAGAGTAAAACGTCAGTCACGCAGTCTCCTCACCATCAAATAGATGGCGTTTTCCTGATGAATATCATGCAGCATACTCAACAGCATTGTACTCCATTCCTTCTGCTGCGAAGTTTGCACAGCCCGGGCTTTATCGAATGCGTTGGCCAGCATCGGCACATGGTTAATGTCGATGACGATTTCACCATATTTCGGCACGCCTTCCATTTTGCGGCGGGCTTCGCTGCCCGCCTCCAGTGTGGCAATCCATGCCAGATATTCATCCCACGGGCAGGTGAGCGCCGCTTCCAGGCAATCGATAACCCCAAGGTGGTGACCAATCGCCAGGCTGTAATAGACCACCTGCTGCGCCTCGGCGGGCGTGGCATCGTTCTCATCAATAAATTTACGGCTCAGTTGACTGAACACCACCTTTTCACTCATCGGATACGCGCCTCTTCAACAACGTGATTCAGATGGCTGACAATCTCGTTCAGACGCGGATCGTTTTCCGCTTCCAGCCAGCGTGCAACCTGTTCTTCGCCCTGCCCTAACTGTGTCAGGAAGTCATCGGCAATCTGGCGACCGTAACGATAACCCGCCAGGCGGCGTGCTTCGCGATCCACTTTCACGCGCAGCGGCTGCACCATATCGCCATGCAGAATCTCAGCCGGTTGTTCATCCTGCTCACCCGGCCCACGGGCGTGAATTTTCTGCTCCAGCAGGCCGAGCGCCATTGCAAAGCCGTACAGCGTGGCGGCAGGCGTTGGCGGGCACCCCGGAATGTAGACATCCACCGGGACGATTTTATCCGTACCGCCCCACACGCAGTAGAGATCGTGGAAAATGCCACCACTGTTACCGCAGGCACCGTAGGAGATACAGATTTTCGGGTCCGGCGCGGACTGCCACGCACGCAGCGCAGGGGATCGCATTGCACGGGTGACCGCGCCGGTAAACAGTAAAATATCCGCATGACGCGGTGACGGAACGACTTTAATGCCGAAGCGTTCTGCATCAAACAGCGGCGAAAGCGTGGCGAAAATTTCGATTTCGCAGCCGTTGCAGCCACCGCAGTCCACGCGGTAAACGTAGGCAGAACGTTTGATTTTTTTCAGTAAAGACGCCTTCATGCTGGCGATGGATTCATCCACCGTCATCGGGACCGGAATGCCGTTGGCGTCACGGGGGCCTAATAAATTGCTCATCAGATGGCCTCTTTCATATGGCGAGTCAGTTCAATACGGTCGGACGGCACCAGGCATTTCTGGCGCTTACATTCCGGGCAAGTCTCAAAGCTTTCGCGGTGGTTTTCCGCGCGACTGTCACCGTTGTGCTTAAGCAGCGCAATGGCGTAGTCGATCTCTTTCTGTACGGCGAAAGGACGATTGCAGACGCGGCAGTTGCACAGCGCGAAGCGGGACTGTTGCAGGAAGTCTTCTTTCTTCCACACCGCCAGTTCGTACTCTTGCGACAGTTTGATCGCCGCCGTCGGGCAAACTTCTTCGCAGCGTCCACAGAAGATGCAGCGCCCGAGATTGAACTGCCACGCCAGCTCACCGGTGGCGAGGTCAGTTTCAACCGTTAAGGCGTTTGACGGGCAGGCATTGACGCAGGCCGCACAGCCGATGCACTGCTGCGGGTTCTGCTCTGGCTTACCACGGAAGTTTTTATCAACCGCAATCGGCTCCAGCGGATAAGACGAGGTCGCCGTGCCGGTTTTGATGACTTTTTTGATAAAGGTAAACATGGCGATTCCTTATTTCAGCGGCGAGTTTTTACGCTCAATGCTGTAACGCTCGAGTTCTTTGTACGGCACCACTTTGCTCTTCTTCTTACGCACATCGACCACGGTCATGCGGTCGGTACAGGAGTAGCAAGGGTCGAGGCTACCGATAATCAGCGGCGCATCAGAAACGGTGTTGCCGCGCAGCATGTAGCGCAGGGTCGGCCAGTTCGCGTAGGTCGCGGCACGGCAGCGCCAGCGGTACAGCTTCTGGTTGTCGCCGGTCATGCTCCAGTGGATATCATCGCCACGCGGCGCTTCGGCAAAGCCCAGCGCAAAACGGTGCGGAATGTAGGTGAATCCTTCCACCGCCAGCGGGCCGCCTGGCAGGTTGTCCAGGCCGTAGTCAATCATATTGAGCGAGGTAAAGACTTCGTTGATACGCACTTTCAGGCGGGAAATAACGTCGCAGCCCTGCTCGCTGTGAACTTCCATCGGCAGCAGGCCATAACCAACAAACGGGTGATCGGCACGGGTATCACGAGCGTGGCCGCTGGCGCGAACCATCGGGCCGACGTTACTGAAATCGCGGGCGATTTCCGGGTCGAGGCGACCAATGCCGACGGTGCGCTGTTCCATGTTTGGCGTACTCAGCAGCACATCCACCAGTTCCCGCACTTCACGACGCATTTGCTGCGCCAGTTGACGGGTCTGGATCATGTCATCTTTCAGCAGATCGCGACGAATCCCGCCGATCAAGTTCAGGCCGTAGGTTTTACGCGCGCCGGTGAGGATCTCCGCCATTTTCATGGAGGATTCGCGCACGCGGAAGAACTGCATAAAGCCGGAGTCAAAGCCAGTAAAGTGGCAGGCGAGGCCGAGGTTCAGCAGGTGCGAGTGCAGGCGTTCCACTTCCAGCAGAATAGCGCGGATCATCTGCGCACGTTCCGGCACCACGATGCCCATCGCATTCTCAACGGAGGTGGTGTACGCCGTGCTGTGGGCGAAGCCACAGATCCCGCACACACGGTCAGAGAGGAAGGTCACTTCGTTATAACCCATGCGGGTTTCCGCCAGTTTTTCCATGCCGCGATGGACGTAGAACAGGCGGTAGTCGGCGTCGATAATGTTTTCGCCATCGACGAACAGACGGAAGTGGCCCGGTTCGTCGGAAGTGACGTGCAGCGGACCAATCGGCACGACGTTGTTTTTCTTGTCGCCCAGTTCGTTGATGAACTCGTAGGTTTCAGCATCGGTGGTTGGTGCCGGACGTTGACGATAATCCATGCTGTCTTTACGCAGCGGATAAAGTTCATCCGGCCAGTCATCCGGCAGCACCAGACGACGTTCATCCGGCAGACCTACCGGAATCAAACCGTACATATCGCGCACTTCACGCTCGCCCCAGACCGCCGCCGGAACGCGCGGCGTCACGGACGGATATTCCGGTTTGTTGGCGTCAACTTCAACGCGAACCGTTACCCAACACTTGGTGCCCTTCTCCATCGACAGCACGTAATAAACGGCGTAATGACCATTCAGTTTGCGTTCGTCGTTACCAAACAGCACCGACAGCCAGCCACCCTGTTTGTAGTAAAGAAACTCCACCACTTCCGGCAGATAGTTCACCTTTACGGTGACAGTCAGCTGATCTTTGGTCTGCCAGGCGTGGTCCAGCACGACGCCCGGAAATGCCTCATTCAGCGCGGCGAGATAATGTTGACCTAATTTTTCTTCAGACATGCTCAAACTCTCTTTAATCACGCCGCCAGCAAGGAGACGAACGCTAAAAATGCAAAGCCAAACCCAGCCCAGGTAATGCGTGGAGTAATATCAAGACGCAGACGGGCCATGCTGTTTTCGAACAGCGCGATAACCAGTACGCCGACCACCAGTTTGACGATGGCAATCACCAGCGCCAGTAACAGCCCACCGACGGTGAAGGTTTCCATTTGTCCCCACGGAATAAACACCCCGACAAACATCTGCAACACCACCAGCTGTTTCAGGCTGATACCCCATTTCATTACGCCAAAGCCGCTGCCGCTGTATTCAGAGAGCGGACCTTCCTGCAACTCCTGCTCGGCTTCCGCAAGGTCGAACGGCAGTTTGCCCATTTCGATAAAGGTGGCGAATGCGCAGGCACAGAGTGCCAGCACCAGCGGGATGCTCTGGCTCAGAGGCCAGTGGTAAACGGTGTCGGTGATGTTGCTGATGTTGGTGGAACCGGCAACCTGCGCCGCGACCCACAGGCCGAGCAACAACATCGGCTCGACCAGCACACCGAGCATCGCTTCACGGCTCGCGCCGATAGCGGTAAATGGGCTACCGGTATCCAGACCGGATATGGCAAAGAAGAAACGCGCGATGGCGAAGAGATACAGTAAGGTGATCAAATCGCCCAGTTGCGGCAGCGGAGAACCGACGGTCACCACCGGCAGCGCGGTAGCGATAGTCAGCATGACGCCCACCATCACATACGGCGTCAGGCGAAACACCCAGCCAGAGGCATCCGGGCCAACGCTCTGGCGACCCAGCAGTTTGATAATGTCGCGATACTCCTGCAACACGCCCGGCCCGCGACGGTTATGCAAGCGGGCGCGCGCCACGCGGGTTATACCGGAGAGCAGCGGCGCAACGGCAAATAACACCAGCGCCTGAATTAACGGATATAAAACACTCATTCTCAGGCTCCTCGTGAAACAATAATCACCACCAGCACCGCCAGTTCAACCAGCGCCATCCGGCGGAACAGCAACGCACTCCCCTCGCACTGCCAGCCCGGCACCAGCGACACTGGATTCAGCACTTTGCGCAGTTTCAGCACCGGCGCAAACGCCTGTTTCACCGGCATGGCAAAACCGTGAGCAGTAATCACCATTGATTTTTCGTGGTCGTAGCCGCACACCCAGGCCGCGCCACGAGAACGTGACGGCAAACGGTCGCCTTTGCAAATCGCCATAATGATGAATGGCAGCAGCGGGCAGGCAATCAGCAGCAAGGTGATCATTGGTTGAGAAACGGTGGTGTTAGCAGGCTCCAGCGGCAGAGGTACAGCAGCAGACAGCATCGGCAGCAGCCACGGCGCAGCAACACCGCCAATTACGCAGCAAATCGCCAGTGCCACCACGCTTACGCTCATCAGGAGTGGCGCACAGGTGGCGTTTTCGGCTTCTTTGGTACGCGGCGCACCGAGGAACGTGACGCCATAGACTTTCGCCATACACATCACCGCTAGTGCACCGGTAATTGCCAGCCCCACAGCGAGCAGCGGCCCCAGCAGACGGGCAACAAACGCGCCACTATTGCTCAATTTGAAGAAGGATTGATAGATAACCCATTCCCCGGCAAAACCGTTCAGCGGCGGCAGCGCAGCCATTGCCATCAGCCCGACTAACATGGCGATGGAGATAACCGGCATTTTCTTGCCAATACCACCGAGTTTTTCGATATCGCGATGCCCGGTACGGAACCAGACGCTCCCCGCTCCGAGGAACAGTACGCTTTTGAACAGGCTATGGTTAAGCAGATGGTACAGACCACCGACCAGGCCAAGAGCAATCAGTGCCGGTTGTTCGAGCGCGATACCCGTTACGCCAGCGCCCAGCCCCAGCAGGATAATGCCGATATTTTCCAGGGTGTGGTAAGCCAGCAGACGCTGGATGTTGTGCTCCATCAACGCATACAGACCGCCGACGAACGCGGTGATCATGCCGAGCACCAGCAGCGCGATCCCCCACCACAGCGGCGCGTTACCGCCCAGCAGCGACAGGGTTAAAATGCCCAGCAGGCCAATTTTCATCACCACCGTAGAAAACAGCGCAGCAGCAGGCGCTGAAGCGTTAGCATGTGCCTGTGGCACCCAGCCGTGCAGCGGGATAATCCCGGCCAGCAGGCCAAAGCCAATCACGCCGAGCAGCCAGATATCAGAACCGAGCGGCAGTTGCTGCACGCGCATATCCAGCAAGCGCAGATCCAGCGTGCCGTAACGCTGCCACAGCAGCCAGCAAGCAATCGCCAGCAGCAAAGTGCCAAGACGCCCCAGCGCAAACCACAGTTTGCCCTCTTTGCTGTTGCTGGTGAGGAACACCGCGCACAGGGCCATGATTTCGGCCATTACCACGAACATGCCGATGTTGCTGGCGATGACGGCGCAGACGGCGGCAGCCATCAACATATTGATCTGCAAGCCGTTGCACTTCACCTGCGCGTGGCGATGCCAGTCAATGTTGTAGAGGCTGACAAACAGGCCGCACAGGCCGAGCGTAATCAGCCAAATCGCATTAAGCGGAGAGATTTGCACATCGTAGCTTACCAGTGACAGCGCACCACTCACGCCGACTGCCCCCGTCAGCACGGTGAAGCCCGCTGCTGCCGTGTACAGGCTACCGACTGCGCCACCAATTCCGGCAATCCAGCCGCTTAGTGCCTTATGAAAAGAAAAGAGAAATGCCAGAACAGCGGCGGCGGCAAACCACGCCACGCCGCTATTGATCAGGGAAATTGCGCTCATTTAGCCTCTCCACTTTGAGCCTGCTGAAACAAGGTGAGATCGCCAAAGTCCGTGTTAAAGGTCAGCTCACGCTTACGTTTGCTAACGCGGGCGATATCGGTGTTATCCACCAGATGCAGGGCTTTGGTCGGGCACATCCGCACGCAGGCCGGACCTTGTTCATCAAAGCTACAAAGGTCACATTTGACGGCGATCGCGCGAATACCCGGCACCCAGTCAAGCAATGTGCTGACACGCGCCGGAGCAGGCGGTGCCGGTGGCGCTTTCGGGGTATTGGCATTTGCAGGAATATCCAGCGGACGGCTGCCGGAAAATTCGATTGCGCCGAACGGACAGGCGATGCCGCACAGTTTGCAGCTTACGCACAGGCTTTCATTCAGCTGCACGGCCCCATCAACACGAGTGATGGCGTTAACCGGGCAGACTACCGCACAAGGTGCATCTTCACAGTGGTGACAGAGCTGCGGCGCAGATTCTTTATCATTTAGCATCACTCTCAGACGCGGCATAGACTGAAGGCCGTGCTGGCGATGCGTCTCTGAACAGGCGGCTTCACAGGTGTGGCAGCCGATACAGAGCGTGGAGTCAGCAATTACAAAACGATTCACCGGGCATTCCTCAGGTGATTGTCATTTTTGACGAAAACATGCCGATGAAATGTCATTTTCGACACTCATCGACACGCCCATCCCCAAACAGGCATGATGCCTGCAAACCGGACAAAGCCTCAGCTCATGCTGCTGAGCTTTGTCCCTTTACCAGTTGGCTTAAATTCACCGGCGTGTTGTTCTCAATGGCGGTGTATAAGTTGTCGTAAACACCAGCGATTTTTTCGAGATAGTGCTCCAGAACCTGTTCGCGATTGCGGATGTTGACCTTGCCATCAATCATGCCGTCAATGCTTAACTGAGCCTGTGCAATCAGCTGCTTGTCTTCGCCGTCTTTCGTTTCGACGTAGTACTCGATGGTGTGGCTGTTAAAACCATCCGCCAGGGTGACGTAAATGCGAAAATGTTCAAAAAGTACGAAACAGAGTTCTTTATCTGGCGCGCAACTCATGGCGTGGTGCAGACGCGCTTTTGATAACGTGATCCCCTGAACCAGCGAATTGCAATAGGTATGCCACTGGTCCTGTAGGCGACGATGCCGCTGTGCGATGTAATCGGCTTTCTCGCTTATTTCCCAAATAGTCATTGTCAGGTTACCCGTTTAACAGAGATGCCAGCCTTAAGCATTTTTTGTGCCAATTTTTATCTCATTGTTATTCATATGTTTTTCATAAGGCAGCCAACTTTCGACGCCATGACGACGTGTCATTTCGACATCATCGACATTGTTCACATCAGGGATAATCAACACTGGCACAATTATTGCTTGTCACGGGCAACAGTTAATGGGAGGCGATATGCACGAAATAACCCTCTGCCAGCGGGCACTGGAATTGATCGAACAGCAGGCCATACAGCACGGCGCAAAACGCGTAACTGCGGTCTGGCTCAAAATTGGCGCATTTTCTTGTGTCGAAACCAGCTCTCTTGCCTTTTGTTTTGATCTGGTTTGCCGCGGCAGCGTGGCAGAAGGTTGTAAACTGCACCTCGAAGAACAAGAGGCCGAGTGCTGGTGTGAAACATGCCAGCAGTATGTGACGCTACTGACCCAGCGCGTCCGCCGCTGTCCACAGTGTCATGGCGACATGCTGCGCATTGTGGCAGACGACGGTTTACAGATTCGGCGGATAGAAATAGACCAGGAGTGAGCGATGTGTACAACATGCGGTTGCGGTGAAGGCAACCTGTATATCGAGGGTGATGAACATAACCCTCATTCCGCGTTTCGTAGCGCGCCATTTGCCCCGGCGGCACGGCCGAAGATGAAAATCACCGGCATTAAAGCGCCTGAATTTACCCCCAGCCAGACCGAAGAAGGCGACCTGCATTATGGTCACGGCGAAGCTGGCACTCATGCGCCAGGTATGAGCCAGCGTCGGATGCTGGAAGTCGAAATTGACGTGCTGGACAAAAACAACCGTCTGGCTGAACGCAACCGCGCGCGCTTTGCTGCCCGCAATCAGTTGGTACTCAACCTGGTTTCCAGCCCTGGTTCCGGTAAAACCACGCTGCTGACTGAAACCTTAATGCGCCTGAAAGATAGCGTTCCGTGTGCGGTGATTGAAGGCGACCAGCAAACCGTGAACGATGCCGCCCGCATTCGCGCTACCGGCACACCAGCTATTCAGGTGAATACCGGTAAAGGCTGCCATCTCGATGCCCAGATGATCGCTGATGCCGCACCGCGCCTGCCACTGGCCGATAACGGTATTCTGTTTATCGAAAACGTTGGCAACCTCGTATGCCCGGCCAGCTTCGATCTCGGTGAAAAACACAAAGTGGCGGTGCTTTCCGTTACCGAAGGTGAAGACAAACCGCTGAAATATCCGCATATGTTTGCCGCCGCCTCGCTGATGCTGCTCAACAAAGTTGACTTGCTGCCATATCTCAATTTCGACGTTGAGAAGTGCATCGCCTGCGCCCGCGAAGTCAATCCAGAAATTGAAATCATCCTTATTTCCGCCACCAGCGGCGAAGGGATGGACCAGTGGCTGAACTGGCTGGAGGCACAGCGATGTGCATAGGCGTTCCTGGCCAGATTCGCACCATTGACGGCAACCAGGCGAAAGTCGACGTCTGCGGCATTCAGCGCGATGTCGATTTAACGCTAGTCGGCAGCTGCGATGAAAACGGTCAGCCGCGCGTGGGTCAGTGGGTACTGGTTCACGTTGGCTTTGCCATGAGCGTAATTAATGAAGCCGAAGCGCGCGACACTCTCGACGCCTTACAAAATATGTTTGACGTTGAGCCGGATGTCGGCGCGCTGTTGTATGGCGAGGAAAAATAATGCGTTTTGTTGATGAATATCGCGCGCCGGAACAGGTGATGCAGTTAATTGAGCATCTGCGCGAACGTGCTTCACATCTCTCTTACACCGCCGAACGCCCTCTGCGGATTATGGAAGTGTGTGGCGGTCATACCCACGCCATCTTTAAATTCGGCCTCGACCAGTTACTGCCGGAAAACGTTGAATTTATCCACGGTCCGGGTTGCCCGGTGTGCGTACTGCCGATGGGCAGAATCGACACCTGCGTGGAGATTGCCAGCCATCCGGAAGTCATCTTCTGTACCTTTGGCGACGCCATGCGCGTACCGGGGAAACAGGGGTCGTTGTTGCAGGCAAAAGCACGCGGTGCTGATGTGCGCATCGTCTACTCGCCAATGGATGCGTTGAAACTGGCGCAGGAGAACCCAACTCGTAAAGTGGTGTTTTTCGGCTTAGGGTTTGAAACCACCATGCCGACCACCGCAATCACTCTGCAACAGGCAAAAGCCCGCGATGTGCAGAATTTTTACTTCTTCTGCCAGCACATTACGCTGATCCCGACTCTGCGCAGTTTGTTGGAGCAGCCGGACAACGGCATTGATGCATTCCTCGCGCCGGGCCACGTCAGTATGGTAATTGGCACCGACGCCTATAATTTTATCGCCAGCGATTTTCATCGTCCTCTGGTGGTCGCTGGTTTCGAACCACTTGATCTACTGCAAGGCGTGGTGATGCTGGTAGAGCAGAAAATAGCGGCCCACAGCAAGGTAGAGAATCAGTACCGGCGAGTGGTGCCAGATGCGGGTAATTTGCTGGCACAACAGGCGATTGCTGACGTCTTCTGCGTCAATGGCGACAGCGAATGGCGCGGCTTAGGCGTGATTGAATCTTCTGGTGTGCACCTGACGCCGGATTATCAACGATTCGATGCCGAAGCACATTTCCGCCCGGCACCGCAGCAGGTTTGTGATGACCCGCGCGCACGTTGTGGTGAAGTATTGACCGGCAAATGTAAGCCGCATCAATGCCCGCTGTTTGGTAACACCTGTAATCCTCAAACCGCGTTCGGCGCACTTATGGTTTCCTCCGAAGGAGCATGTGCCGCATGGTATCAGTATCGTCAGCAGGAGAGTGAAGTGTGAATAATATCCAACTCGCCCACGGCAGCGGCGGCCAGGCGATGCAGCAATTAATCAACAGCCTGTTTATGGAGGCGTTTGCTAATCCGTGGCTGGCAGAACAGGAAGATCAGGCTCGTCTTGACCTGGCGCAATTAATGGCAGAAGGCGATCGTCTGGCCTTCTCCACTGACAGCTACGTCATCGACCCGCTGTTCTTCCCTGGCGGTAATATCGGCAAGCTGGCGATTTGCGGGACGGCCAATGACGTGGCGGTCAGCGGCGCTATCCCACGTTATCTCTCCTGTGGATTTATCCTCGAAGAAGGATTGCCGATGGAGACGCTGAAAGCGGTAGTGACCAGCATGGCAGAAACCGCCCGCGCGGCAGGAATCGCCATCGTCACTGGCGACACTAAAGTGGTACAGCGTGGGGCGGCAGATAAACTGTTTATCAACACCGCAGGCATGGGCGCAATTCCGGCGAATATTCACTGGGGAGCACAAACTCTCACCGCAGGCGATGTTCTGCTGGTTAGCGGTACGCTCGGCGACCACGGAGCAACTATCCTTAACCTGCGCGAGCAGCTGGGGCTGGACGGCGAACTGGTCAGCGATTGCGCGGTACTGACGCCGCTGATTCAGACGCTGCGCGACATTCCCGGCGTGAAAGCGCTGCGCGATGCTACCCGTGGTGGAGTGAACGCGGTAGTTCATGAGTTCGCGGCAGCCTGCGGTTGCGGTATTGAACTTTCAGAAGCAGCGCTGCCGGTTAAACCTGCCGTGCGCGGCGTTTGTGAGCTGCTGGGCCTGGATGCCCTCAACTTTGCCAACGAAGGTAAGCTGGTGATTGCTGTAGAGCGTAACGCGGCAGAGCAAGTGCTGGCGGCGCTGCGTTCCCACCCACTGGGACAAGATGCAGCATTAATTGGCGAAGTGGTTGAGCGTAAAGGTGTTCGTCTCGCTGGACTTTATGGCGTGAAACGAACTCTCGATCTACCACACGCCGAACCGCTACCTCGTATATGCTAATAAAAATTTAGCCCCTGGAATTTGTCATTTACCTTTTGCACCGCTTAGCGGTGCTTTCCTGGAAGAACAACATGTCGTATACACCGATGAGTGATCTCGGGCAACAAGGGTTGTTCGACATCACTCGGACACTATTGCAGCAGCCCGATCTGGCCTCGCTGTGTGAGGCTCTTTCGCAACTGGTAAAGCGTTCTGCGCTCGCCGACAACGCAGCTATTGTGTTGTGGCAAGCGCAGACTCAACGTGCGACTTATTACGCGTCGCGTGACAAAGACAATCCCATTAAATACGAAGACGAAACCATTCTGGCACATGGCCCGGTGCGCAGCATTTTATCGCGCCCTGACACACTGCACTGCAGCTACGAAGAATTTTGTGACACCTGGCCGCAACTGGCTACGAGTGGGCTATACCCCAAATTTGGTCACTATTGCCTGATGCCGCAGGCCGCGGAAGGACATATTTTTGGCGGCTGTGAATTTATTCGTTATGACGATCGCCCGTGGAGCGAAAAAGAGTTCAATCGCCTGCAAACATTTACGCAGATTGTTTCTGTTGTCACCGAGCAAATTCAGAGCCGCATCATCAACAATGTCGACTACGAACTGCTATGCCGGGAACGGGATAACTTCCGCATTCTGGTCGCCATCACCAATGCAGTACTCTCCCGCCTGGACATGGACGAGCTGGTCAGCGAAGTGGCTAAAGAAATCCACTACTACTTCGATATCGACGATATCAGCATCGTTTTACGCAGCCACCGCAAAAACAAACTCAACGTTTACTCCACTCACTATCTCGATAAACAGCATCCCACTCATGAACAGAGTGAAGTTGATGAGGCAGGAACCCTCACCGAGCGCGTATTTAAAAGCAAAGAGATGCTGCTGCTTAATCTCCACGAGCGAGACGATTTAGCCCCCTACGAACGCATGTTGTTCGACACCTGGGGCAACCAGATCCAGACGCTGTGCCTGCTACCGTTGATGTCTGGCAACACCATGCTGGGCGTGCTGAAACTGGCGCAGTGCGAAGAGAAAACCTTTACCACCACTAACCTGAGTTTGCTGCGCCAGATTGCTGAACGTGTGGCGATTGCCGTGGATAACGCCCTCGCCTATCAGGAAATCCACCGTCTGAAGGAGCGCCTGGTTGATGAAAACCTAGCTCTGACCGAACAGCTCAATAATGTGGAAAGTGAATTTGGCGAGATTATTGGTCGCAGTGAAGCCATGTATAGCGTGCTCAAGCAGGTTGAGATGGTAGCGCAAAGCGACAGTACCGTACTCATTCTCGGTGAAACGGGGACGGGTAAGGAACTGATTGCCCGCGCGATCCACAATCTCAGCAACCGCAATAGTCGGCGAATGGTGAAGATGAACTGCGCCGCCATGCCTGCGGGACTGCTGGAAAGCGACCTGTTTGGTCATGAGCGTGGTGCCTTTACTGGTGCCAGCGCCCAGCGCATTGGTCGTTTTGAACTGGCGGATAAAAGCTCGCTATTCCTTGATGAAGTGGGCGATATGCCGCTGGAATTACAGCCTAAGTTGCTGCGCGTTTTACAAGAACAGGAATTCGAACGTCTCGGCAGCAACAAAATCATTCAGACTGATGTGCGTTTAATCGCCGCGACTAATCGCGATCTGAAAAAAATGGTCGCCGACCGCGAGTTCCGTAGCGATCTCTACTACCGCCTGAACGTCTTCCCGATTCATCTGCCGCCGCTGCGCGAGCGCCCGGAAGATATTCCGCTGCTGGCTAAAGCCTTTACGTTTAAAATTGCCCGCCGCCTGGGTCGTAATATTGACAGCATTCCTGCCGAGACGCTGCGCGCATTGAGCAATATGGAATGGCCAGGTAACGTGCGCGAACTGGAAAACGTCATTGAGCGCGCGGTACTGCTGACTCGCGGTAACGTTCTACAACTCTCTTTACCCGATATCTCACTGCCAGAACCTGAAACGCCGCCAGCTGCAACGGTCGTCGCTCAGGAAGGCGAAGATGAATATCAACTGATTGTCCGCGTATTAAAAGAGACTAATGGCGTAGTCGCGGGTCCGAAAGGCGCTGCGCAACGTCTGGGGTTAAAACGCACGACCCTGCTGTCACGGATGAAACGGCTGGGAATTGATAAAGCGGCGTTGGTTTAATCTTCTAGTGCCGGACAGGAAGATCTATCCGGCACGCTATTCACGTGGTTTTTTCGGGCGATATTTTTCCGGCAGTTCTGGCACTGGACGTTTGTCATCAATCAGATGACGCACGGTTAAGATCGGATGACGCCACAGCATTCGCGGCCCCGCCCAACGCATAATTTGCTTCATCTCCTCACGCTTCGCAGGCTGATAACAGTGCACCGGGCACTGCTTACAGGCCGGTTTCTCTTCGCCAAACACACATTTATCCAGCCGCTTTTGCGCGTAAGCAAACAACGCCTCGTAATGCTCCGGCTCCGCTGACGCCTGCGGGCATTTCGCTTGATAAAGATCGATCATTTTTTTAATCGTCAGTTTTTCACGAGAGATACGCTTGCCGGACATGCTGCCTCCATACTCTTAAGGTGCATTTATATTACAACTTAATTTTGAAGGGGACTATGGCTCTGAAGGAGGAGGTTTCTTCAACCGATGTAATTTTGCGATCTTGTTTCATAGTCATCACGCAAACGCTGCAAAGCGGCATATTTCCCGGAACCTGCGTCAAGAACTCACCTTTCGTGTCTTCCCCTGAAATGATTAACTCCGGTATCATGTGCGCCTTATGTGATTACAACGAAAATAAAAACCATCACACTACATTTAACATCAGGGAACCGGATCTAATTCCATGAGTGTAATAGAAAATTTCGACGCCCATACACCAATGATGCAGCAGTATCTCAAGCTGAAAGCCCAGCATCCGGAGATCCTGCTGTTTTACCGGATGGGTGACTTTTACGAGCTATTTTATGACGACGCAAAACGGGCGTCGCAGCTGCTGGATATTTCGCTGACCAAACGCGGCGCGTCTGCGGGCGAGCCGATCCCGATGGCGGGTATCCCCTACCATGCAGTGGAAAACTATCTCGCCAAACTGGTGAATCAGGGCGAGTCCGTCGCTATATGCGAACAGATTGGCGACCCAGCGACCAGCAAAGGGCCGGTTGAGCGCAAGGTTGTCCGTATCGTCACGCCGGGGACTATCAGCGATGAAGCCCTGTTGCAAGAGCGCCAGGATAACCTGCTGGCGGCTATCTGGCAGGACAGCAAAGGTTTTGGCTATGCGACGCTGGATATCAGCTCCGGCCGTTTTCGTCTGAGCGAACCGGCTGACCGCGAAACGATGGCGGCAGAACTGCAACGCACCAATCCGGCGGAACTGCTTTATGCAGAAGATTTCGCCGAGATGTCGTTGATTGAAGGTCGTCGCGGCCTGCGTCGTCGCCCGCTGTGGGAGTTTGAAATCGACACCGCGCGCCAGCAGTTGAACCTGCAATTTGGCACTCGTGATCTGATTGGTTTCGGCGTCGAGAACGCGCCTCGCGGGCTTTGTGCTGCCGGTTGTCTGTTACAGTATGCGAAAGATACCCAACGCACCACCCTGCCGCATATCCGTTCTATCACTATGGAACGTGAGCAGGACAGCATCATTATGGATGCTGCGACACGTCGTAACCTGGAAATCACCCAGAATCTGGCGGGCGGCGCGGAAAATACATTGGCTTCCGTGCTCGATTGCACCGTCACGCCGATGGGTAGCCGTATGCTGAAGCGCTGGCTGCATATGCCAGTGCGAGACACCCGTGTGTTACTTGAGCGCCAGCAAACTATTGGCGCATTGCAGGATTTCACCGCCGAGTTACAACCGGTACTACGGCAGGTCGGCGATCTGGAACGTATTCTGGCGCGCCTGGCGTTACGTACTGCTCGCCCGCGCGATCTAGCCCGTATGCGTCACGCTTTCCAACAACTGCCGGAACTGCGCGCGCAGTTAGAAACTGTCGATAGTGCACCGGTTCAGGCGCTGCGTGAGAAGATGGGAGAGTTTGCCGAGCTGCGCGATCTGCTGGAGCGGGCAATCATCGACACACCGCCAGTGCTGGTACGCGACGGCGGTGTTATCGCTCCGGGCTATAACGAAGAGCTGGATGAGTGGCGGGCGCTGGCTGACGGCGCGACCGATTATCTGGAACGTCTGGAAGTCCGCGAGCGTGAACGTACCGGTCTGGACACGCTGAAAGTCGGCTTTAACGCGGTTCATGGTTATTACATTCAGATCAGCCGTGGACAAAGCCATCTGGCACCAATCAACTACATGCGTCGCCAGACGCTGAAAAATGCCGAGCGTTACATTATTCCAGAGCTGAAAGAGTACGAAGACAAAGTCCTCACTTCAAAAGGCAAAGCACTGGCTCTGGAAAAACAGCTTTATGAAGAGCTGTTCGACCTGCTGTTGCCACATCTGGAAGCGTTGCAACAGAGCGCGAGCGCGCTGGCGGAACTCGATGTGCTGGTGAACCTGGCGGAACGGGCCTATACCCTGAATTACACCTGCCCGACCTTTATTGATAAACCTGGCATTCGCATTACCGAAGGCCGCCATCCGGTGGTAGAACAGGTACTGAATGAACCGTTTATCGCTAACCCGCTGAACCTGTCGCCACAGCGTCGGATGTTGATTATTACCGGTCCGAACATGGGCGGTAAAAGTACCTATATGCGCCAGACCGCACTGATTGCGCTGATGGCCTATATCGGCAGCTATGTACCGGCACAAAAAGTCGAGATTGGCCCGATTGACCGTATCTTTACCCGTGTGGGCGCGGCGGACGATCTGGCATCCGGGCGTTCAACCTTTATGGTGGAGATGACCGAAACCGCTAATATTCTGCATAACGCCACCGAGTACAGTCTGGTGTTGATGGATGAGATCGGGCGCGGGACGTCCACTTACGATGGTCTGTCACTGGCATGGGCGTGCGCGGAAAATCTGGCAAATAAGATTAAGGCATTGACGCTGTTTGCCACCCACTATTTCGAGCTGACCCAGCTACCGGAGAAAATGGAAGGCGTCGCCAACGTACATCTCGATGCGCTGGAGCACGGCGACACCATCGCCTTTATGCACAGCGTGCAGGACGGCGCGGCGAGCAAAAGCTACGGCCTGGCGGTTGCTGCGCTAGCAGGCGTGCCGAAAGAGGTGATTAAGCGCGCACGGCAAAAACTGCGCGAGCTGGAAAGCATTTCACCGAATGCCGCCGCTACGCAGGTGGATGGTACGCAAATGTCTTTGCTATCAGTACCAGAAGAAACTTCGCCTGCGGTCGAAGCACTGGAAAATCTTGATCCGGATTCACTCACCCCGCGTCAGGCGCTGGAGTGGATTTATCGGTTGAAGAGTTTGGTGTAATAACAATTCCCGATAGTCTTTTGCTATCGGGAATATTAACGACAACTGACGAATCAAATAAAAATACCCTGTATAATAGGAAAGCTTATTTTACAGGGTAAAACCATGCCATCTACACGCTATCAAAAAATTGATGCTCATCACTATCGCCATATATGGGCCGTTGGTGATATTCATGGGGATTATCAATTATTACAATCCCGTTTACATCAATTATCTTTTTGTCCCGAAACTGACTTGCTTATTTCCACAGGCGATAACATTGATCGTGGGCCTGAGAGTCTTAATGTGCTGCGCATGTTAAACCAGCCCTGGTTTACCACCGTAAAAGGCAACCACGAAGCGATGGCGCTTGATGCGTTCGCTACAGGTGATGGTAATATGTGGTTAGCCAACGGCGGTGACTGGTTTTTTGATTTAAATGATACGGAACAACAAGAGGCAATAGATCTGTTGCTGAAATTCCATCACCTTCCGCATATTATTGAAATTACCAACGACATAATAAAATATGTCATCGCACATGCAGATTATCCGGGTGATGAATATCAGTTCGGAAAAGAAATAGCGGAAAGCGAATTACTCTGGCCTGTTGATCGTGTGCAGAAATCGCTTAATGGCGAGTTACAAAAAATAAACGGCGCTGACTATTTTATATTTGGCCATATGATGTTTGATAACATTCAGACATTCGCTAATCAGATCTATATTGATACCGGATCACCGAAAAGCGGACGCCTGTCATTTTACAAAATAAAGTAGTCTCATGCTTCTTCAGTGAAGCATGAGTACCCGGTGTTATTTCAGGCCATTATTCATTTTTCGCTACAAGCAAAGAGAGATCCAGCTTCGTCAGGGCGCGGTTGGCACTCTCTGGCAGACCATCGTCAGTAATGATCTGATCAAACTCGCTCAACGGTAACGCCAGCCATGTCGCCACCTGACCATATTTTGTGGCATCACAGACCAGAACTCGCTGGCGGCTGGCACTGGCAATCGCCCGTTTCACCGTGACTTTATCTTCCGCTGGCGTAGAGATCCCCCGCACGCTCCATGACGATGCAGAAATAAAAGCCTGATCAATCATCAAGCTACGCAGCATGGTCGCAGCGGCTTCCCCGACACAAGAACGGTTTTCCCGACACACTGCGCCACCAGTGTGAATAATTGTGCAATTACTGTTGTCGAGCAAGTAGTCCGCAATAACAAAATCGTTTGTGACCACAGTCAGTGACTCCATGTGAATCAGATGCTGTGCAATCGCTAACGTAGTCGTTCCCGCATCCAGATAGATACAACTTCCCGGCTGAACAAGACTTGCCGCCAGCTTGCCAATCGCCGCTTTTTGCGTCATTGCCAGCGCAGTTTTTACCTGATGAGAAGGTTCATGCGCCACGCGTCCCGGAGACTGAACGCCTCCGGACACCAGCACAACGGCGCCCTGCTGCTCAAGTTTTTGTAAATCCCGACGAATGGTCATATGTGACACATTCATTCTGTCCGTCAGTTCAGCAATACTGACAATGCCTTTTTCAGCTACCATCTCAAGGATGATTTGGCGACGCTCTACGGGTATCAACTTTTGCTCCTTCCTTTGTCCTGCGGACATTCTACGCTATTTGCCTGCGAAACATGCGCAGCGCAACTATCGCTTAGTTCACATAAAATAACACACATTGTTAATTTTTGTGAATCAGGTCACCATATCGTTATCTCCTGGCGCTTATATTCACAACATCAAACAAAATATCACTTAAATTAACAAGGAGAGCAGATGAAGACGGGATCTGAGTTTCATGTCGGAATCGTTGGTTTGGGATCAATGGGAATGGGAGCGGCGCTGTCATGTGTCCGCGCAGGTCTTTCTACCTGGGGCGCAGACCTGAACAGCAATGCCTGCGCTACGTTGAAAGAGGCTGGTGCTTGCGGGGTTTCTGATAACGCCGCGACATTTGCCGACAAACTGGACGCTCTGCTGGTACTGGTGGTCAATGCGGCCCAGGTTAAACAGGTGCTGTTTGGTGAAAAAGGTGTTGCACAACATCTGAAACCCGGTACGGCAGTAATGGTTTCTTCCACTATCGCTAGTGCTGATGCGCAAGAAATTGCTACCGCTCTGGCTGGGTTCAATCTGGAAATGCTGGATGCGCCGGTTTCTGGTGGTGCAGTAAAAGCCGCTAACGGTGAAATGACTGTCATGGCCTCCGGTAGCGATGTTGCCTTTGAACGCCTGGCTCCCGTGCTGGAAGCCGTTGCCGGAAAAGTTTATCGCATTGGCGCAGAACCGGGGCTGGGTTCGACCGTAAAAATTATCCACCAGCTGTTAGCGGGCGTGCATATTGCGGCCGGAGCCGAAGCGATGGCGCTTGCTGCCCGTGCGGGAATCCCACTGGATGTAATGTATGACGTCGTGACCAATGCCGCCGGAAATTCCTGGATGTTCGAAAACCGGATGCGTCATGTGGTGGATGGCGATTACACCCCGCATTCAGCCGTCGATATTTTTGTTAAGGATCTTGGTCTGGTTGCCGATACCGCCAAAGCCCTGCACTTCCCACTGCCATTGGCCTCAACAGCATTGAATATGTTCACCAGCGCCAGCAACGCGGGTTACGGGAAAGAAGACGATAGCGCAGTCATCAAGATTTTCTCTGGCATCACCCTACCGGGAGCGAAATCATGATCAAGATTGGCGTTATCGCCGATGATTTTACCGGCGCGACGGATATCGCCAGTTTTCTGGTGGAAAACGGTCTACCAACGGTACAAATAAACGGTGTTCCAACAGGTGAAATGCCGGAGGCAATCGACGCGCTGGTAATCAGTCTGAAAACGCGCTCCTGCCCGGTGGCTGAAGCCACACAGCAATCGCTGGCGGCTCTTCGCTGGTTGCAACAACAAGGTTGCCGTCAGATTTATTTCAAATACTGCTCCACTTTCGACAGTACGGCGAAAGGTAATATCGGCCCGGTTACCGATGCATTGATGGATGCTCTCGACACGCCGTTTACAGTCTTTTCTCCGGCTCTGCCGGTCAACGGACGCACGGTTTATCAGGGTTATTTGTTCGTTATGAATCAACTGCTGGCCGAATCCGGGATGCGCCATCATCCGGTAAATCCCATGACCGACAGCTACCTTCCCCGTCTGGTTGAAGCGCAATCCACGGGACGCTGCGGCGTCGTTTCGGCGCATGTTTTCGAACAAGGTGTGGAAGCCGTGCGTCAGGAACTAGCTCGCTTACAGCAAGAGGGCTATCGCTACGCGGTGCTTGATGCGCTGACCGAACACCATCTGGAAATACAGGGAGAAGCCTTACGCGATGCCGCACTGGTAACGGGCGGTTCTGGCCTGGCGATTGGCCTTGCCCGGCAGTGGGCGCAAGAAAACGGTAGCCAGGCGCGCGAAGCGGGGCATCCGCTCGCTGGGCGCGGCGTAGTGCTCTCCGGGTCATGCTCTCAAATGACCAACCGCCAGGTGGCACATTACCGTCAAATTGCACCAGCCCGTGAAGTTGATGTGGCACGCTGCCTCTCAACTGAAACTCTGCCCGCTTATGCACACGAACTGGCGGAATGGGTTCTGAGCCAGGAAAGTGAACTTGCTCCTCTGGTTTTTGCCACCGCCAGCACTGACGCACTGGCAGCAATTCAACAGCAATATGGTGCACAAAAAGCCAGTCAGGCAGTGGAGGCGCTGTTTTCGCAACTGGCTGCCCGGTTAGCAGCGGAAGGTGTGACACGCTTTATTGTCGCAGGCGGTGAAACCTCCGGCGTGGTCACGCAGAGCCTGGGCATAAAAGGGTTTCATATTGGCCCAACCATTTCCCCCGGCGTACCGTGGGTAAACGCACTGGATAAACCTGTCTCACTCGCCCTTAAATCCGGCAACTTTGGCGATGAGGTCTTTTTTTCACGAGCCCAAAGAGAGTTTTTATCATGAGCGATTTCGCAAAAGCAGAGCAGTCTTTGCGAGAGGAGATGACACGGATTGCCAGTTCATTCTTTCAGCGCGGCTATGCCACCGGTTCGGCTGGCAATCTGTCTCTGCTTTTACCTGACGGGAATTTACTGGCGACGCCGACAGGCTCTTGCCTGGGCAATCTCGATCCGCAGCGGCTTTCCAAAGTTACCGCTGATGGTGAATGGCTAAGTGGTGACAAACCCTCGAAAGAAGTGCTCTTTCATCTGGCGCTGTATCGCAACAATCCGCGCTGTAAAGCGGTGGTGCATTTGCACAGTACATGGTCGACGGCGCTTTCCTGCCTGCAAGGGCTGGACAGCAGCAACGTTATTCGTCCATTCACACCATACGTGGTGATGCGGATGGGAAATGTCCCGCTGGTGCCCTATTACCGCCCGGGCGATAAACGCATCGCGCAGGATCTGGCGGAACTGGCAGCAGATAATCAGGCTTTTTTACTGGCAAATCATGGCCCAGTCGTTTGCGGTGAAAGCCTACAAGAAGCCGCCAACAATATGGAAGAACTGGAGGAAACGGCAAAGCTGATTTTTATTCTCGGTGACCGCCCGATCCGTTATCTGACCGCAGGTGAAATTGCGGAATTAAGGAGTTAATGCAATGCCTCGTTTTGCAGCTAATTTATCCATGATGTTCACCGAAGTGCCTTTTATTGAACGCTTCGCCGCAGCGCGAAAAGCCGGGTTTGATGCTGTGGAATTTCTGTTTCCCTATGACTACTCCACCCAGCAAATCCAGCAGCAACTGGCGCAAAATCATCTGACGCTGGCGCTGTTCAATACCGCTCCCGGAGATGTTAATGCGGGGGAATGGGGATTATCCGCCCTTCCCGGACGTGAGCACGAAGCACGCGCAGACATCGACCTGGCACTGGAATATGCATTGGCGCTCAATTGTGAACAAGTCCATGTGATGGCAGGCGTCGTGCCCGCTGGCGAAGATGCTGAACGGTACCGGGCAGTATTTATCGATAATCTCCGCTACGCTGCCGACAGCTTTGCGCCACACGGCAAGCGAGTTTTGGTTGAAGCACTCAGCCCCGGCGTTAAGCCTCATTATCTCTTCTCCAGCCAGTATCAGGCACTGGCTATTGTTGAAGAGGTTGCGCGAGATAACGTGTTTATTCAACTGGATACTTTCCATGCGCAAAAAGTGGATGGCGACCTGACGCATTTAATCCGCGACTACGCCGGGAAATATGCCCACGTACAAATTGCCGGACTGCCCGATCGACATGAACCGGACGATGGTGAGATCAACTATCCGTGGCTGTTCCGCCTGTTCGATGAGGTGGGATATCAGGGCTGGATCGGTTGTGAATACAAACCTCGTGGCCTCACCGAAGAAGGGCTTGGCTGGTTCGACGCCTGGCGCTAATTCGCTCAATCCATAATTACAACGTACCCATACATCCCCCCATCTACGGATGGGGTAGGTTAACTATAACTTTCAGACAGGGTTTTCCATGTCCACAATTACATTGTTATGCATTGCGTTAGCTGGCGTAATCATGCTGTTGCTGCTGGTCATCAAGGCAAAGGTACAACCATTCGTTGCTCTGCTTCTCGTCAGCCTGTTAGTCGCACTTGCGGCGGGTATCCCGGCGGGCGAAGTGGGTAAAGTGATGATCGCCGGGATGGGCGGTGTGCTTGGCTCCGTCACCATCATTATCGGCCTTGGTGCCATGCTGGGTCGCATGATTGAACACTCTGGCGGCGCAGAGTCGCTGGCTAATTATTTCAGCCGCAAGTTAGGAGATAAACGGACTATTGCCGCACTGACTCTGGCAGCGTTCTTCCTCGGTATTCCTGTTTTCTTTGATGTCGGCTTTATTATTCTTGCGCCAATCATTTACGGCTTTGCCAAGGTCGCCAAAATATCGCCGCTTAAATTTGGCCTGCCGGTCGCCGGGATAATGCTTACTGTTCACGTGGCAGTACCGCCGCATCCAGGTCCCGTTGCCGCTGCCGGGCTACTCCACGCAGACATCGGCTGGCTGACCATAATCGGTATCGCAATTTCTATTCCTGTAGGCATTGTCGGCTATTTTGCAGCGAAAATAATCAATAAGCGCCAATATGCGATGTCGGTGGAAGTACTGGAACAGATGCAGCTGGCACCAGCCAGTGAGGAAGGCGAGACAAAATTAAGCGATAAAATAAATCCGCCGGGCGTCGCGCTGGTCACCTCATTAATTGTTATTCCTATCGCGATTATTATGGCGGGTACGGTTTCCGCAACGCTAATGCCAGCCTCGCATCCCCTGCTTGGTACTCTGCAACTGCTCGGCTCACCGATGGTGGCTCTGATGATTGCGCTGGTGCTGGCATTCTGGTTACTGGCCTTACGTCGCGGCTGGAGCTTACAACACACCAGCGACATTATGGGCTCAGCCCTTCCCACTGCGGCGGTAGTGATTCTGGTTACTGGTGCCGGTGGGGTATTTGGCAAAGTGCTGGTGGAGTCTGGCGTCGGTAAAGCCCTTGCCAATATGTTACAAATGATTGACCTGCCTCTGTTGCCTGCGGCATTTATTATTTCTCTGGCGCTGCGCGCATCGCAGGGTTCAGCCACCGTAGCAATCCTGACAACCGGGGGGTTACTCTCGGAAGCGGTGATGGGATTGAATCCAATTCAGTGCGTACTGGTGACGCTGGCGGCCTGCTTTGGTGGGCTTGGCGCGTCACATATTAATGACTCAGGGTTCTGGATTGTGACCAAATATCTGGGGTTGTCGGTAGCAGACGGTCTGAAAACCTGGACAGTGTTAACGACCATTCTCGGCTTTACCGGATTCTTAATTACCTGGTGCGTATGGGCGGTAATTTGACCTTAATAAAAAGGTCCGATGGGCATCGGACCTTTTATTTAGCGCTTATCTTCCGCCAGCAGCGGCGGAATGCTCGGCACCATCGGCGCGTCATCAATATCTTTTTGCGTCATACGAAACGCTTCCGGGTAATGTTCGCGGCTGGTGCGACGCAGCGGTTCGGTATCGCGCCAGGTATAAAGGCAATGCTGGCACTGGTAGACCGTCCAGACATCTTTCACCGGCGATTTCGCCATCACTTCAATCTGTTCATCGGCACAACGTGGACAAATCATCTTGTTCTCCTTATTTACGTGCGGCCAGCATAGCGGTCAGTTTTTCAGCCCAGGCTTTGGTTTCCGGTAAATCCACCACCGGCTGGCTGTAGTGACCACGGTTGTCCGGGGCGACAGGCGTGGTGGCGTCGATAATCAACTTGTCGGTGATCCCCGCCGGACTTGAGCCTGGGTCAAGTTCCAGCACGGACATATTCGGCAACTGCACCAGGTCCCCTGCCGGGTTCACTTTCGAGGAGAGCGCCCACATCACCTGCGGCAGGTTGAACGGATCAACGTCTTCATCGACCATAATCACCATCTTCACGTAGCCCAGACCGTGCGGCGTGGTCATCGCACGCAGGCCCACCGCGCGGGCAAAGCCGCCGTAGCGTTTTTTGGTGGAGATTATCGCCAGCAGGCCGTGGGTGTACATGGCGTTTACCGCCTGTACTTCCGGGAACTCAGCTTTAAGTTGCTGATACAGCGGCACACAGGTGGCTGGCCCCATCAGGTAGTCGATTTCGGTCCACGGCATACCGAGATAGAGCGATTCGAAAATCGGTTTCGTGCGGTAAGAGACTTTATCGATGCGCACCACGGTCATGTTGCGCCCGCCGGAGTAGTGGCCGGTAAACTCACCGAATGGCCCTTCAATTTCGCGTTTACGGCTTTCGATAACACCTTCGAGAATTACTTCCGAGCCCCACGGCACATCAAAACCGGTCAGTGGGGCGGTAGCGATCGGGTATGGGCTTTCGCGCAGCGCGCCCGCCATTTCGTACTCAGACTGATCGTATTTCAGCGGTGTAGCGCCCATCAGCGTGATGATCGGATCGTTACCAAGAGTGATGGCTATCGGCAAATCTTCGCCACGCTCTTCCGCTTTATGCAGATGCAGGGCGATATCGTGCATTGGCACCGGTTGCAGGCCGAGCTTACGCTTGCCCTTCACTTCCATACGGTAGATGCCGACATTCTGCTTGCCGAAGTTATCCGGGTCGAGCGGATCGCGGGAAACCACGCAGGCTTTATCGAGATAGAAACCGCCATCGCCATCGTTCAGGCGAAACAGCGGCAGAATATCGAACAGGTTAATCTCTTCGCCATCGACAGTGTTCTGCGCCCAGGCTGGATTCGCGCGGCGCTCCGGGGCAATCGGGAAGTTATCCCAGCGGCGGATAAACTCATCAATCTGTTTTTTAACCGGCGTGTTCGGCGGCAGGCCGAGGGAAATCGCGTGGTTCTGCCAGGAACCGATGGTGTTCATCGCCACTCGCGCATCGGTAAAGCCGCGAATATTATCAAACCACAGCGCGGGTGCGCCGTCGCCGATACGCCCAGTGGCGTTGGCAGCAGCGGCCAGATCTGGCTCGGCGTTAACCTCCTCACTAATTTTCAGCAATTGTCCCTGGTCGTCGAGTGCCTGTAAAAAGCTGCGTAAATCATCAAAAGCCATTATTCATTCTCCTGAGAAAAACTCCCGGACTGCGGCAATCCTTGCCAGCGCCTGGCTTGAGGATGTTCGAGGCCAAACTGATCCATCACGCGGGCAACCACGTGGTGGACAATGTCATCTACCGTTTCGGGATGGTTATAGAAGGCAGGCATGGGCGGTATCATCGCCACGCCCATACGGGAAAGCGCGAGCATATTTTCAAGGTGGATAGTACTGAGCGGCATTTCACGCGGCACCAGCACCAGCTTGCGCCCTTCTTTGAGAACAACATCAGCAGCGCGCCCCACCAGCCCATCGGCATAGCCAGCACGGATACCAGCCAGCGTCTTCATGCTGCACGGAATAACGATCATGCCATCGGTACGAAAGGAACCTGAGGAGATAGTCGCCGCCTGATCCGCCGGGTTATGGCAATAGTCTGCCAGGGCCGCGACATCGTGGACGCTGTAGGGCGTTTCCAGTTCAATGGTAGTTTTCGCCCACTTCGACATCACGAGATGTGTTTCAACACCGGGCACCTTCTTTAGTGCTTGCAGTAATGCCACACCAAGAGGCGCACCTGTAGCCCCAGTCATCCCGACGATCAGTCTCATTTTTTATTTCCTTAATTGTTCGTACACGAACGTTATTATTAACATACCCTTCTATTCACGTAGCGGCAAGTGCAGAAAAGTAACAACATCCCCTTCGTCACTGAAAAACAGCTATGATAGCGACAGAAAGTTAGCCCGGAGTTTACATGGCGTTACGAAATAAAGCGTTCCATCAGTTACGACAGCTTTTTCAGCAACACACGTCTCGCTGGCAGCATGAGCTACCTGACCTTACTAAACCGCAGTACGCGGTAATGCGCGCTATTGCTGAACAACCCGGTATAGAGCAGGTTGCGCTGATAGAAGCAGCTGTCAGCACTAAGGCAACGCTGGCGGAAATTCTGGCAAGAATGGAAAATCGTGGTCTGGTCAGACGAGAGCATGACACCGTCGATAAGCGACGGCGCTTTGTCTGGCTGACTGCGGAAGGGGAAAAGGTACTTGCGGCGGCTATCCCCATTGGTGACGGCGTGGATGAAGAATTTTTGGGGCGTTTGAGTAGAGATGAGCAAGAGCTGTTTATGCAACTGGTGCGAAAAATGATGGCTGCTTAGCATATTACGCCGGAGCCGTTCTGTACCCTCTCCCCGAACGGCAAGGGGACTGTCCGAGCTCTTTTGAGACTTTATCATCAGATAAAAAAAGGCCAGCCTCATAAGAGACTGGCCTTTCTTAATGGTACTTTGCTTATTCGCGGAACAGCGCTTCGATATTCAGCCCCTGAGTCTGCAAAATCTCACGCAGACGGCGCAGGCCTTCAACCTGAATCTGGCGAACACGTTCACGGGTGAGGCCAATTTCACGACCTACATCTTCCAGTGTTGCCGCTTCGTACCCCAGCAAACCGAATCGACGTGCCAGCACTTCACGCTGCTTGGCGTTCAGTTCGAACAGCCATTTGACGATGCTTTGTTTCATATCGTCATCTTGCGTGGTGTCTTCCGGACCGTTCTCTTTTTCATCGGCCAGGATATCCAGCAACGCTTTTTCGGAATCACCACCCAATGGGGTGTCTACCGAGGTAATGCGCTCGTTAAGACGAAGCATACGGCTGACGTCATCAACTGGCTTATCCAGTTGCTCTGCGATCTCTTCCGCACTCGGTTCGTGGTCCAGCTTATGGGACAACTCACGTGCGGTTCGCAGGTAAACGTTCAGCTCCTTTACGATGTGAATCGGCAAACGAATAGTACGGGTTTGGTTCATAATGGCCCGTTCGATCGTCTGGCGAATCCACCAGGTTGCGTAAGTTGAGAAGCGGAAACCACGTTCCGGGTCAAACTTCTCAACCGCGCGGATCAGCCCCAGGTTACCCTCTTCGATAAGGTCCAGCAGCGCCAGACCACGATTGCCATAACGGCGGGCAATTTTTACCACCAGACGCAAGTTACTCTCGATCATCCGGCGGCGAGAGGCGACATCACCACGCAGTGCGCGACGCGCAAAATAAACTTCTTCTTCGGCCGTTAACAGTGGCGAATAACCAATCTCACCAAGATAAAGCTGAGTCGCGTCTAGCACACGCTGTGTTGCGCCCTGCGATAACAGCTCCTCTTCGGCCAAATCGTTATCACTGGGTTCCTCTTCAACTAAGGCCTTTTCGTCAAAAACCTCAACTCCATTCTCATCAAATTCCGCGTCTTCATTTAAATCATGAACTTTCAGCGTATTCTGACTCATAAGGTGGCTCCTACCCGTGATCCCTTGACGGAACATTCAAGCAAAAGCCTGGTTCCGCCGATTTATCGCTGCGGCAAATAACGCAGCGGGTTTACGGATTTCCCCTTGTAACGAATTTCAAAATGCAAGCGTGTTGAACTGGTTCCGGTGCTACCCATGGTCGCTATTTTTTGCCCCGCCTTAACTTCTTGTTGTTCCCGGACCAGCATTGTGTCGTTATGGGCGTAGGCACTCAGGTAATCATCATTATGTTTGATGATAATCAGATTACCGTAGCCGCGCAGCGCATTACCGGCATAAACAACGCGGCCATCTGCGGTCGCGATAATTGCCTGTCCTTTGCTACCTGCGATATCAATCCCCTTGTTGCCTCCCTCAGAAGCGCCAAAGGTTTCAATCACTTTGCCCTCAGTCGGCCAGCGCCAGGTGGAGATCGGCGTACTGGTTGTTGTACTGCTGACAGTTGGCTCGGTTGTGCTTGCTGTTGGTACCGTTACAGGCGCTGTGACCGTGGTCGCAGTTGGCTTGTTGTTTGGCAACATTTTGTTAGCACTCTGTTCACCCGAAGATTCAGAATACGTAATTGTCGGTTGCGACGCAACAGCAACGGTGGAATTTTGTGCAGGTTTGATCACAACTCCTTGCTCTGCTGCATCGGCCTGGGTAATGGCATTTCCGCCAGTGATTGGCGTACCGGAAGCATTCCCCACCTGTAAGGTCTGACCGACGTTCAACGCGTATGGCGCCTGAATATTATTGCGTTGGGCAAGGTCACGGAAATCGTTGCCGGTAATCCAGGCAATATAGAAAAGCGTGTCGCCTTTTTTCACGGTGTAAGTACTGCCGCTATAACTGCCTTTCGGAATATTCCCGTACTGACGGTTATAGACGATGCGTCCGTTTTCCATTTGCACCGGTTGTTGGGCAACAGGCTGTACTGGTTGGATTTGCGGCTGTTGAGCCGATTGAATTTGTGGCTGTTGTACCGGCTGAATTTGCGGTTGCTGCGTTGTAGACGTCGTCCCCATCTTCGGTGGCGGCGTAATCAACATACCAGAATTGGTATTTGCAGGCGTATTGCCATTGACGGAGCTGACCGGTGCCGGTGGATTTGAAGTGTCAGAACAGCCAGCCAACCATAGCGAAACCAGTGACAAAGCCGCAATACGGCGAACGGTGAATTTTGGGCTTCCCGCGCTCATTTATCCCCCAGGAAAAAATTGGTTAATAACCAGTGACATAATTACCGTGCAAGGCACCCTACTGAACACTGGAAAAGATGTTCACGATACGCTGACCTGCTGCAAAATAACCAGGAAAATTCCAGGTATTTTCCTCACGCGCTAAGCCAGCTCCCCCTTTACTAAGGGAACAAAGCGCACAGCCTCCACGGTGTCGATAATAAATTCGCCTCCCCGACGACGCACCCGCTTTAAATACTGGTGCTCTTCCCCTACGGGTAAGACGAGAATGCCGCCTTCATCCAGTTGCGTCATTAACGCTGTCGGGATTTCGGGCGGTGCTGCCGTTACAATGATAGCGTCAAACGGCGCACGTGCTTGCCAACCTTGCCATCCATCACCGTGACGGGTTGAAACATTGTGTAAATCAAGATTTTTCAGACGTCTGCGCGCCTGCCACTGCAATCCTTTAATCCGCTCGACCGAGCATACATGCTGGACAAGATGTGCCAGAATTGCTGTTTGATATCCTGAACCAGTGCCGATCTCCAGCACTCGCGACTGCGGCGTCAGTTCAAGTAATTCAGTCATTCGCGCCACCATATACGGCTGCGAAATTGTCTGCCCCTGACCTATCGGCAACGCGATATTGTCCCAGGCTTTTTGTTCAAACGCTTCATCGATGAATTTTTCACGCGGCACGGCAGCAAGTGCATTAAGCACCTGCTCATCCTGAATACCTTGCGCACGTAATTGATCCAGAAGTGCTTGTACGCGTCTGCTTACCATTGCGTGCCAACTCCCACGCTGTTTAACCAGTCTGAAACCACATCTTGCGCGTTGTGCGCGGTTAAATCTACATGCAGCGGCGTGATGGAGACGTAGCCTTCATCTACCGCAGCAAAATCGGTCCCCGGACCGGCATCACACTTACCGCCCGGCGGGCCAATCCAGTACAGCGTATTACCGCGCGGATCCTGCTGCGGAATCACTTGATCTGCCGGATGTCGTGTACCGCAGCGAGTCACGCGGATACCTTTAATCTGATCCAGCGGTAAATCAGGTACGTTGATATTGAGAATACGTCCGGTACGCAGCGGCTCTTTACACAGTGCGCGCAAAATGGAACAGGTGACCGCTGCAGCAGTGTCGTAATGTTTATGCCCGTCAAGTGAAACGGCCAGCGCCGGAAAACCTAAATGACGGCCTTCCATCGCGGCGGCTACCGTGCCGGAATAAATAACATCATCACCCAGATTCGGCCCGGCGTTAATACCCGAAACCACAATATCCGGGCGCGGACGCATCAGAGCATTCACGCCAAGATAGACACAATCGGTCGGGGTTCCCATTTGCACGGCGATATCACCATTTTCAAAGGTAAACGTGCGCAGGGAGGATTCCAGCGTCAGGGAATTTGAAGCGCCGCTGCGGTTACGATCCGGGGCGACCACCTGAACGTCAGCAAACTCACGCAGAGCTTTCGCCAGCGTTTGTATACCGGGCGCATGTACCCCGTCATCATTACTCAGCAATATGCGCATAATCACCTGTTGTGTTGATAAGTTCCCTGACAACGCTGGTTGCAAAGCTTCCTGCCGGAAGCCAGAAACGGATTTCGACGGTGACGTCATCCCACCAGTTCCAGCTTAATTGTTGCGGATATAACAGCATCGCTCTGCGCGCCGCCTCAACTTTTTCGCGCAGCAGTAAGGCTTGTAATTCAGTTTCTTCGGCGACAGCTGCTTGTTCGAATGCCAGCGCCTCACGCTGGGTTCCCCATTCGCCGCTCCCCGGCATTGCAGCTGTAATTAACAACTCTTTATCGTTCACGCGACGCTGTAATTCCGCCAGTTCTTCGTTAGTTGCAACAAACCAGCTGCCGCGCCCGGCTAATTGTAGCGCATCACCGTCAACAACCTGATTAACTTCTGCTTTTTTGAGACGCTCAGCAACAATCTGATTAAACAACGCACTACGAGCTGCCGACAACCAAAAACTACGCTTATTGCGATCGCGCACCGGAGTATTGGTTTGCGCCCAGCGCAACGCGCCCTGCAAATTACTACCACCAATACCAAAACGTTGCGCGCCAAAGTAATTCGGTACACCTTTCACGCAAATATCGATCAATCGCTGTTCAACGTCATCACGATTGCTCACTTCTCGCAGCACCAGGGTAAAGGCATTGCCTTTCAGCGCCCCTAAACGCAGTTTACGTTTGTGGCGCGCATACTCCAGTACCTGGCAGCCTTCCAGTTGAAACGCGCTCAGATCAGGCATCTCTTTGCCCGGTACCCGAGCGCATAACCATTGTTCCGTAACGGCATGTTTGTCTTTCTGCCCGGCGAAACTGACTTCGCGGGCATGAATTTTCAGGAATTTCGCCAGTGCGTCGGCCACAAAACGGGTATTGCAGCCGTTTTTGAGGATTCGCACCAGGATATGCTCACCTTCACCATCAGGCTCAAAGCCTAAATCTTCCACCACCACAAAGTCTTCCGGGTTGGCTTTCAGCAGCCCGGTTCCTTGCGGTTTGCCGTGGAGGTAAGTGAGATTATCAAATTCAATCATTTTGTTGCCTTAATGAGTAGCGCCACCGCTTCACAGGCAATCCCTTCCCCACGTCCGGTAAATCCGAGTTTTTCCGTAGTAGTGGCTTTCACGTTAACATCATCCATATGGCAGCCGAGATCTTCGGCAATAAACACGCGCATTTGTGGAATATGTGGCAGCATCTTCGGTGCCTGAGCGATGATAGTGACATCGACGTTGCCGAGGGTATAGCCCTTCGCCTGAATGCGTCGCCAAGCTTCGCGCAGCAGCTCGCGGCTGTCAGCGCCTTTAAATGCGGGATCTGTATCCGGGAATAGCTTGCCGATATCCCCCAGCGCCGCTGCACCAAGTAATGCATCGGTCAGCGCGTGCAGCGCCACGTCGCCATCAGAATGTGCCAGCAGTCCTTTTTCATAAGGGATGCGCACGCCACCAATGATAATTGGGCCTTCGCCGCCAAAGGCGTGAACATCAAAACCGTGTCCAATTCGCATTATGTATTCTCCTGATGGATGGTTCGGGTGAGGTAAAATTCGGCAAGCGCCAAATCTTCCGGGCGCGTGACTTTAATGTTATCTGCTCGGCCTTCGACAAGCTGTGGATGAAAACCACAGTATTCCAGCGCTGAGGCCTCATCGGTAATGGTAGCGCCTTCATTTAAAGCGCGCGTCAGGCAGTCATGTAACAGCTCACGAGGGAAAAATTGCGGCGTCAGCGCGTGCCATAAGTCGTTGCGATCAACGGTATGAGCGATGGCATTTTTGCCCGGTTCGGCGCGTTTCATGGTATCGCGCACCGGTGCGGCAAGAATCCCCCCCGTGCGGCTGGTTTCGCTCAACGCCAACAGACGCGCGAGGTCATCCTGATGCAGACAAGGGCGAGCGGCGTCATGCACCAGTACCCACTGCGCGTCGCCAGCGGCTTTCAGACCAGCCAGCACGGAATTAGCACGCTCTTCACCACCATCAACAACGGTGATTTGCGGATGATTCGCCAGAGGAAGTTGAGCAAAGCGGTTATCGCCAGGGCTTATTGCAATGACGACACGTGTCACCCGGGGATGCGCCAGCAGCGCATGCACCGAGTGTTCAAGAATGGTTTGATTACCGATTGAGAGATATTGCTTAGGACATTCCGTTTGCATTCGGCGGCCAAATCCGGCCGCCGGAACCACGGCGCAAACATCCAAATGAGTGGTTGCCATGTTAATTCCTGGGCTGATTTATCGATTGTTTTGCCCCGCAGACTGCGCGCGCTTCGACGCGTCAGGCACCAGACGATAAAAAGTTTCGCCCGGCCTGGTCATGCTGAGTTCATTACGCGCACGCTCTTCGAGCGCCTCCTGGCCGCCATTGAGATCGTCAATTTCGGCAAAAAGCTGATCGTTTCGCGCTTTAAGTTTCGCGTTTGTAGCTTGCTGTGCCGCCACATCATCATTGACGCGGGTATAGTCATGTATACCGTTCTTACCGAACCACAGCGAATACTGTAGCCAGACCAGAATAGCCAGCAACAGCAGCGTTAGTTTACCCATCCTGCCCCCTGAAAAACGGCATCCTCATCCCATGCATCCGAAGACGACTCTACATCCTCTGTTGGGGATACCGCGACAACGCGGGCAAATGTACCACATTTGTCCACTGTTACGTATACCCAGGGCGCGCAGAACATAATCTCATTATTGGTTACGGTTTGAATTATGGACAGAATGAACAGGAAAGAACAGATTAGCCCAACAACCACATAAACAGTGCACCAAACATAATGCCAACGGTGATAAAAGTGAAAACAATACTGTAGCGTAATTTTCCGTCCATCAAGGAGTGCAGCGCAATACCTACCACCACCGCAACAGGCATTAGCGCCAGAAAGAAAGGCCAGGTGTAGATAAAGAAAAACAGCGTGTTAGAGCCATAAATTAACATCGGAATCGCCAGTGCACACAGCCAGGAGACAAAACCGACCACGGCCCCAGGTAGCGACCATATGGTTTCTTCGTCCTCGGTAAGGCTAGCACTATTTGTTAGTGTAATGTTATGGCTATTACGCATATCTGATCCTGTTACTTTGACGAACCGGGCATGAAAACCCGGTGGTGTCTCAGGATCTGATAATATCGTTCTGTCTCAGTAGGTCTAATAATTGCTGAACCAAATTTGTTACTAATTGTTCACCATTGAGATGAATTTCTGCCGATTCAGGCGCTTCGTAAACGGAGTCTATTCCCGTAAAGTTGCGCAGTTCACCGGCACGCGCTTTCTTATACAAGCCTTTTGGATCTCGGGCTTCACAAATCGCCAGTGGCGTATCGACAAATACTTCGATAAACCGTCCTTCCCCTACACGTTCACGAACCATCTGACGTTCGCCACGGTGTGGGGAAATAAATGCAGTTAGCACCACCAGTCCGGCTTCAACCATTAAATTCGCCACTTCACCTACCCGGCGGATATTTTCTTTACGATCGGCATCGCTAAAACCGAGATCGCTACATAAACCGTGGCGAACGTTGTCGCCATCCAGCAAATACGTACTGACCCCGAGTTTATGCAGTGCTTCTTCCAGCGCACCCGCGACGGTTGATTTACCGGAACCGGAGAGGCCGGTAAACCACAGTACAACACCACGATGACCGTGGTGTTGCTCGCGTTGTTGCGGTGTAACTGGATGGCTATGCCAGACGACGTTTTCGTCATGCAGCGCCATTATTTACCTCCCAGTAAATCGCGCGCGCCCCAGTGCGGGAAGTGGCGGCGTACTAACGCATTCAGTTCCAGCTCGAACGCGCTAAATTCCGACGGCGCAACGGCGGCCTCGTTTTTCGGCTCATGCACCATACCGGCACCAACAGTCACGTTGCTCAGGCGATCGATAAAAATCAGCCCACCCGTCACCGGATTTTGTTGATAACGATCTAACACCAGCGGCTCGTCAAAGGTGAGATCCACGAGGCCGATCCCATTCAGTGGCAGGTTTTCAACTTCGCGTTGGGTAAGGTTATTAATATCAACCTGATAACGAATGCCATCAACACGAGCACGCGTCTTCTTACCGGCAATTTTGATGTCGTAGCTCTGCCCAGGGGAAAGTGGCTGTTCCGCCATCCATACCACATCAACTGACGCGCTCTGCACTGCCGGTAACGCTTCATCTGCTGTCAACAGCAGATCGCCACGGCTGATGTCGATCTCGTCCGTCAGCACCAGGGTGATCGCTTCTCCAGCAAAAGCTTCTTCGCGATCGCCATCAAAAGTGACGATCCGCGCGATGTTTGACTCCACGCCAGAGGGCAGCACTTTGACACGTTGCCCGACTTGCACGCTGCCGGAAGCCAGCGTTCCGGCATAGCCACGAAAATCGAGATTCGGGCGGTTAACGTACTGAACCGGGAAGCGCATCGGCTGGGCATCAACCACTCGCTGAATCTCCACGGCTTCCAGCACTTCGAGCAATGTCGGTCCGCTGTACCACGGCATACTTTCGCTTTGCGAAGCCACATTGTCGCCTTCCAGCGCAGAGAGCGGTACAAAACGAATATCCAGATTGCCCGGCAATTGTTCGGCAAAAGTCAGGTAGTCTTCACGAATGCGGGTGAATGTCTCTTCACTGTAATCCACCAGATCCATTTTGTTGATCGCTACGACCAGATGTTTGATCCCCAACAGCGTGGAGATAAAACTGTGACGACGGGTTTGATCGAGCACGCCTTTACGGGCATCGATCAATAAGATCGCCAGCTCACACGTTGACGCGCCGGTCGCCATATTGCGGGTGTACTGCTCATGCCCAGGGGTGTCGGCGATAATAAATTTACGCTTCTCGGTGGAGAAATAGCGATAAGCCACATCTATAGTGATGCCCTGTTCGCGTTCCGCTTGCAGGCCATCCACCAGCAACGCCAGATCCAGTTTTTCGCCCTGAGTGCCGTGACGTTTACTGTCGTTATGCAGTGATGAGAGCTGATCTTCGTAGATTTGGCGGGTATCGTGCAGCAGGCGACCAATCAGGGTACTTTTGCCGTCATCGACGCTACCACAGGTCAGAAAACGCAGCAGGCTTTTATGTTGTTGCGCAATCATCCAGGCTTCGACGCCGCCTTCATTGGCGATTTGTTGTGCAAGTGCGGTGTTCATCTTAAAAATACCCCTGACGTTTTTTCAGCTCCATAGAGCCTGCCTGGTCGCGGTCAATCACGCGCCCCTGACGCTCACTGGTGGTGGAGACCAGCATCTCTTCGATGATCTCCGGCAGCGTTTGTGCATTTGACTCCACCGCACCGGTCAGCGGCCAGCAGCCCAACGTGCGAAAGCGAACCATCCGTTTTTTAATCACTTCACCCGGTTGCAGGTCAATACGGTTGTCATCAATCATCATCAACATACCGTCGCGTTCCAGAACCGGACGTTCAGCGGCGAGATACAGCGGAACAATGTCGATATTTTCCAGCCAGATGTATTGCCAGATATCCTGCTCGGTCCAGTTAGAGAGCGGGAAAACGCGGATGCTTTCGCCTTTGTTGATCTGCCCGTTATAGTTGTGCCACAACTCCGGGCGCTGGTTTTTCGGATCCCAGCGATGAAAGCGGTCACGGAAAGAGTAGATTCGTTCTTTAGCGCGGGACTTCTCTTCATCGCGACGTGCGCCACCGAAAGCGGCATCAAAACCGTATTTATTCAGTGCCTGTTTCAAACCTTCGGTTTTCATAATGTCGGTATGTTTGGCGCTGCCGTGCACGAACGGGTTAATCCCCATCGCCACGCCTTCCGGGTTTTTATGTACCAGCAACTCGCAGCCGTAAGCTTTCGCCGTACGATCGCGGAACTCATACATCTCGCGGAATTTCCAGCCGGTATCGACATGCAGCAGTGGGAACGGCAGCGTACCAGGATAAAACGCCTTGCGCGCCAGATGCAGCATGACGCTGGAATCTTTGCCGATGGAGTAGAGCATCACCGGATTTGAGAATTCTGCCGCCACCTCGCGAATAATGTGGATGCTTTCCGCCTCCAGTTGCCGCAGGTGGGTAAGTCGTTTTTGATCCATAACCGTTCCTTTGCAATACCGCTATTTTCTTGCCATCAGATGTTTCGACTATAGGGAGCCCAGGAGAACGAATGAAATTACCAATTGGAATGAGTAGTTCCTTAACGGAATAACGCTTTGGCAAAGCAAATATCAAAAAGTGCTTAAGCTACCGAATTTCGGGCGTTTAGGAAGATTTGAAATTGTTTTAGCGCAGCGGCAGTTTCATACTATGGCGGTAAAAATTTTGCATGGTATTTAAGGACTCACTATGTTTTCCGCATTGCGCCACCGTACCGCTGCCCTGGCGCTCGGCGTATGCTTTATTCTCCCCGTTCACGCCTCATCACCTAAGCCTGGTGATTTTGCCAATACACAGGCGCGACATATTGCCACTTTCTTTCCGGGACGCATGACCGGAACACCCGCAGAAATGTTATCTGCCGATTATATTCGGCAACAGTTTCAGCAAATGGGTTACCGCAGTGATATTCGAACATTTAATAGCCGATATATTTATACCGCACGTGATAACCGCAAAAACTGGCACAACGTGACGGGAAGTACGGTGATTGCCGCTCATGAAGGCAAAGCGCCGCAGCAGATCATCATTATGGCGCATCTGGATACCTATGCCCCGCAGAGCGACGCAGATGCAGATGCCAATCTTGGCGGGCTGACGTTACAAGGAATGGATGATAATGCCGCAGGTTTAGGTGTCATGCTGGAGCTGGCTGAACGCCTGAAAGATATTCCGACTGAGTATGGGATTCGTTTTATTGCCACCAGTGGTGAAGAGGAAGGGAAATTAGGTGCTGAGAATTTACTCAAGCGCATGAGCGATACCGAAAAGAAAAATACTTTATTGGTGATTAACCTCGATAATCTGATTGTTGGCGATAAGCTGTATTTCAACAGTGGCGTAAAAACACCTGAAGCAGTAAGGAAATTAACGCGCGACCGGGCGCTGGCAATTGCCCGCAGTCATGGAATTGCCGCCACCACAAATCCAGGTTTGAATAAAAACTATCCGAAAGGCACTGGGTGTTGTAATGACGCAGAAATATTCGACAAAGCGGGCATTGCTGTACTTTCGGTGGAAGCGACAAACTGGAATCTTGGGAATAAGGATGGTTATCAGCAACGAGCAAAAACAGCCGCATTCCCTGCGGGAAATAGCTGGCATGACGTAAGACTGGATAATCAACAGCATATAGATAAGGCACTTCCTGGAAGAATAGAACGCCGCTGCCGTGATGTTATGCGGATAATGTTACCGTTGGTGAAGGAGCTGGCGAAGGCGTCTTGATGGGATTGAAAATGAGAGTTGGGAGTTCCCCGCTGGCGCGGGGAACACTATATCCGCACATTTGATCAAAAAGTTTTAGACGGTTTATCCCCGCTGGCGCGGGGAACACATATATGCACCGATATAAACTTTTAATTCTGACGGTTTATCCCCGCTGGCGCGGGGAACACATCCCCCCCCGAATGGCAGGGAGTGTTTTACGGTTTATCCCCGCTGGCGCGGGGAACACTGGCGGGTTGGTAACAATGAGCATGAAACGCCCGGTTTATCCCCGCTGGCGCGGGGAACACGTAATCACTTCGACCTTGATCCAGTTCGATGCCGGTTTATCCCCGCTGGCGCGGGGAACACGCCTCGGCAAACATTTAGCTACTTACAGAACGCGGTTTATCCCCGCTGGCGCGGGGAACACTGAGACGCTCCCGGATGAGGTTATACTGTACGCGGTTTATCCCCGCTGGCGCGGGGAACACTCCGGAAGGATTACACCGTAATCTCGCTCAGCCGGTTTATCCCCGCTGGCGCGGGGAACACATATAATGCAAGCATATATCACAGCAAAGGTGCGGTTTATCCCCGCTGGCGCGGGGAACACTTGTATGCACCCTCAAGCCAGTATCGGTATGACGGTTTATCCCCGCTGGCGCGGGGAACACCTCTGCCACTACTGGCGCAGAGAGTGAAGTGTCGGTTTATCCCCGCTGGCGCGGGGAACACATTCAGTGACTGCGCTGTCTCAGGTGATCGCACGGTTTATCCCCGCTGGCGCGGGGAACACGGTGCCACAATCTCCGCCCCGCCACCGACAACCGGTTTATCCCCGCTGGCGCGGGGAACACAAAATCGCGCCACTGAAAAACTACCTGCGCCGCGGTTTATCCCCGCTGGCGCGGGGAACACATCCGCGATGAAAGTCGCATTAACTCCGCAGGCGGTTTATCCCCGCTGGCGCGGGGAACACTTTCATATCCACCACCTGATTAATGCGTTCTGCGGTTTATCCCCGCTGGCGCGGGGAACACGAACTGGTGACTGAACTACATGATGAGCAACACGGTTTATCCCCGCTGGCGCGGGGAACACCCAATCATGACACCGAACGTATCAGCCGATCCCGGTTTATCCCCGCTGGCGCGGGGAACACTGAAGGCCGGATGTGGAAAGGCCCCGAGTCAACGGTTTATCCCCGCTGGCGCGGGGAACACGTGGACAAACTCAACATGATCCCCGGCGTTAACGGTTTATCCCCGCTGGCGCGGGGAACACGAGCGACTGGAGGGGGATGCGCGTCGTGTTGCCGGTTTATCCCCGCTGGCGCGGGGAACACGTCCACTGAAACAGGGCCGGCATCCCAGATTCGCGGTTTATCCCCGCTGGCGCGGGGAACACGTTTACCCGCCAGGCGAAGTGGTGTTCGTGGCCGGTTTATCCCCGCTGGCGCGGGGAACACTGTGGTATCCAGAATGATGGAAAATGCGGTTGCGGTTTATCCCCGCTGGCGCGGGGAACACCTGGCAGCACTCAACATGCTGGCAGAGCGTGGCGGTTTATCCCCGCTGGCGCGGGGAACACAGCAGCAGGACGCTCAAAGAGCCTGGAAGCAAGGTTTATCCCCGCTGGCGCGGGGAACACGGTGGTGATCATCCAGCTTTCCATCTGCCTGACGGTTTATCCCCGCTGGCGCGGGGAACACCTGACGGCATATCAGCGCGATCACCGGGCCGTCGGTTTATCCCCGCTGGCGCGGGGAACACATTAACCGGCGACACACAGATATTTTTATCGGCGGTTTATCCCCGCTGGCGCGGGGAACACGCCAGAAAGCCATACAAAGCGAATTTCAAAGGTGGTTTATCCCCGCTGGCGCGGGGAACACTTGCTAAACCACGAAATTCTGATCCCTGCCGCAGGTTTATCCCCGCTGGCGCGGGGAACACACTAAGCATACATAACTGTTTTTAAACAACTTTATTTCACATCAACAATCTACCAACCAAATTAAAACATTTCCTTAATTTTAAAGAACGGATAACTTATTGATTATCAACAGGAAGAAACGAAACCAACCGTAACCCATCCAAATCCACCGGAATACGTCTGTTTTCACCCCAGGTCTGAAATTCAAAACCCGACTCGGTATTGGTCGCCCAGGCCATTACCACATTTCCGCAACCTGCCAGTTGAGAGATTTGCTGCCAGATCATCTCCCGAATACGTTTGGACGTATCTCCGACATAAACACCGGCACGCACTTCCAGGAGCCAGATCGCGAGCCGTCCACGTAAGCGCGGCGGGACATTTTCTGTAACAACGACGACCATACTCATCCGCCGCGTCCCCGGTGACCGCTATCGCCCAGCGTTTCAGGTTCAGGGATGGCAGGCGGCAACATATCCGGCGCGGGTTGTGGTGGTTCAATTTCACCTGCGGCAAGCACTTCCTCGATTAACGGAATTAATTTGCCCGTTAACTTACTGCTACGGAAAATATCACGACAGGCCAACCTGACTTCTTTATCTGGTTCTGCGGGTTGCCTCGCTGCTATTTCAAATGCCTTTGGCACAACCGAATCAAATTTAATGATATCGGCTATGTCATAAACAAATGAAAGCGGTTTGCCACTATGGATAAAACCAATAGCGGGCGCATATCCCGCAGCTAATACTGCCGCTTCAGATATACCGTACAGGCATGATGTGGCAGCACTGATGCAGCGATTGACAACATCGCCTTTTTCCCAGTCTTTAGGATCGTATTTGCGACCATTCCATTTCACACCATATTGTTTCGCCAGTAATGCATACGTCTGGCGAACGCGGGATCCCTCAATTCCCCGTAGCTGCTCCACTGAACGGCGAGCTGGTGGTGGCTCACGAAAACGTAATTCATACATTTTGCGCACCACCTTCAGCCGTAAATCTTCCGTTAAAGCAAGCTTTTCCTGGTAGAGTAATTTATCTGCCCGCGCCCCACCGGGTTGTCCGGAAGAGTAAACGCGAACGCCCGCTTCACCGACCCAGACCAGCAGTGTTCCCACCGTGGCGGCCAGATGCACCGCCGCGTGGGAAACTCTCGTTCCTGGTTCGAGCATAATGCACGCGACCGATCCCACCGGAATATGCGTGCGGATCCCGGTTTTGTCGATCAGCACGAAAGCGCCGTCCAGTACGTCGATTTGACCGTACTGGAGGAAGATCATAGAGGTGCGATCTTTTAACGGGATCGGACTCAGTGGTACAAACGTCACGCCTCTGCTCCGGGTTTGATCAGCATCAGACCACAGCCGAACGCGCGGCTTTTGCCATACCCCTGGCTCAGACGTTGCAGAAATAACCCGGGATCGGTGACCGTAAGCATCCCCGTATAATCCACACTACTGAACTGGATCAGTTGCCGGGCGTTTTCCCGCCGCAGTTGTTGTTGTCGGTAGGCATCAACCGAGGTATCCAGTAGTGTAAAACCACTTCTTTCCCCCTGCGCTGCCAGCCAGTCCAGCGCCGCCTGTTGTTGATGCAACCAGACATCACTTCCTTCCGCCTGTCCCCTCACCTGCCGTTTCGCCTCCATCAGCAGATCGTGGCGCTTACCCGCTTTACAGATTGTTGGATTCGCCCGCAGGTTGAAACAAAGTTGTTGTCCGGTACGCAACTCGGGCACAAATGACCGGCATTCGATGGTGAACGTTTCACTTTCCGCCGGGCGTTCCTGCGAGAGGACAAAAAAGCGAAACGCCCCCTGGAGTTCTTCCCGACGATAAAGAAATGGCCTTTCTTTGCCGCCAGGGAAGAGATCCCATAGCCACTGATGCATCACATATTCCCCGCGATCCACCAGATGCAACAACTGCGCAGGCGAAAGCTGGCCGGTATTTAAGGTTATTCTTGAGAGGTACATGGTTCCTCCTTGCTGAGCCACGGCCCCTGATTGACGGTGCGTTCCCCAAACAGCCACTGCTGACGATTTAAAGGAACATCCCGGCGGCGTAATCTTTTGCTCGCAACCAGCCCCTCGTGCTCCCCTTCCCACCAGCATTCATCCTGAAG
The DNA here is from genome assembly GCF_005843885.1 of Escherichia sp. E4742. Taxonomy (NCBI): domain Bacteria; kingdom Pseudomonadati; phylum Pseudomonadota; class Gammaproteobacteria; order Enterobacterales; family Enterobacteriaceae; genus Escherichia; species Escherichia sp. E4742. The sequence goes on from NZ_CP040443.1 coordinate 757,019, forward strand.
TTTCGGGAGTGATACTTTCAGGTCGTGGAAACGATCCTGATACTGGAGGTATGCGTTACGTAAGACATCAGACGCGCTGCCTTCGAGCAGTAACGGCGCAAGTGGTAATGCCAGCGGATGACTTTTTCGCCCCAGATAAAGCGGAAAAACCGGATGACGTAAACCATCCTGTAATTGCTTGAGACTGTATGGCGCATCGGTAGTTTTTGCCACAGCCACCATCCACCAGGCATCGGTGTAGTAGTCGCGCCGGGAGATAATCGCGCTCAGAAGAGCAGGATCGCTCAACTCTTCGCGACGGCTGAAATAACGCGCTTTACGCACCTCTTTTGGCATCTGGATCGTGTGATAATCTCGTGCCCAGCGCGGGTTATGGCTGGCGCAAACCACCAGTGAATAGTGGCGATTAAACGCGTTTAAGCGTTCAGTGTCATCACGTCGGATCCCTACGCCAGCAGCCAGCAGCCCCAGCAATGCTGAGCGCGAAGGCAGTTCATGGGTATGACGCACTTCACCGGGGGCATCGACGCCCCAGGATGCCATCGGCCCATGAAGCTGAAAAATCAGATATTGGCTCATAAGCCGCCCCTTACGCGCAGATAAAGTCCAGTACGTCCTTCATGCTTCCCTGTTTGTTCATCACGTCAAAACTTACGCATTCAGTCTTCTGTTCGTAGACTGTATTCATGTTTTCACGAAGCGTTGTAATACGCTGCACCGCCACATCTAACTGACGGGTACCATTGATCGGTTCATAAAAAGCCGCCGCCAGAGAGCGCGGTTGTTCGGTACCTTTTTCTGCCAGCGCCCAGGAGGCGTAGGCACGGCTGGCAAAGCTGTTTTGTTTACCGGTGGGGGAGACTTTAAGCGCGGCTTCCGTAAAGGCGTGTATGGTCTGATTAGCCAATGCTTCGTCACCGCCAAGGTTTTCTACCAGCCGATCTTTATCGATACAGATATAGGTGTAGAAAAGTGCTGAGCCGAACCCGGTTTCTCCTAGATGCCCGGCACCGGCATCTTCAGAGGCCTGGCGCAAATCATCAACGGCGGTAAAAAAATCATCTTCGACAATCGTTTCACTGACACCAAATGCATGCGCTACCTGGCAGGCAGCTTCAACATTAAATTCGGGTTTATTCGCCAGCATACGACCAAACATAGCGATATCTACCGCCATACGGTCTTTACGTAACAAAGCGAGATCTTCCTCTTTTGGCGCGCGCTTTTCTTCTGCCAGTTGATGGGCCAGCGCTTTTACGGCGTCAAATTCTGCCGGGCTGATATGGACTAACTGTTCAGTTTCGGCGTTACTGAGCGGATCTTTTGGTTTTTTGTCATTTTTAGCTTTTCCAAGATAATCCGCAATTTTTGCCGCCCATTCGATGGCTTTTTTATCTTCGATTCCTTTCTCAATCAGGATAGTTGCCGCCTCACGCGCGATACGCCCACTGCGAATACCAATATGGCCCGCCAGCGCCTGTTCAAAAAGTGCAGAAGTGCGCCATGCACGTTTAAGACTTTGCGAAGAAACGCGCAGACGCGTTGCGCCACCCAGCACCACAGTTTTCGGCGCACCGGTGTCATCACGGTTAAGGTTGGCAGCAGGGTAAGCGGTTAACAAATGAAGCTGAATAAATGTTGTCATGAGATAGTCCTTTATTGATTTTGTTCGTTATCGGCGTCGCCAGCCTGGTAATATTCCAGTGCCCAGCGAATACGGATAAATTCGGTTGGCCGCTGCTGGCGGCGGTGATGATTGAGCAGGTCGTCGCTCTCCTGGCACCAGCGGAAAATATCGTCTGCTAAAGAGATAAGATTGACGGAACCATTTAATAATTTGACCGCGCGACGTAACTGACGCAGTAAATCATCCGGGGTTTTTACTGCCGACAGGCGAGTAAAACGCCCCTCAGACATTACCGCCGCCAGCTGCGCGGCAAAAGGCTGCCGTTCATCAATAACTTTTACATTGGCGCTAACTGCGGCGACCAGCGCCAGTGCGGTAAAACGCCACTCTTGTGCTTCAATTTTCCACAAAGTGTGGGTCTGCATCAGCAGAGAACGAAACCCTTCTGACAAGCAAACATCATTAACCGTTGTGCTACGCCGCAGACTGGCACGATTGCCGCGTTTAGCCTGCAACTCTTCGTGCCATTTACGCAGCGTGGCTTTGTGCTCCTCTTTTACAATACTCATTCAGCAGCCTCCTGCTTTTTCTCCCTGGCGGCTTTAGCACTTTGCTTCTCCGCCGATGTTGTAAAATATTTCTTGCGCGCGGTCATGACGCGTTTTAAATCAACGGGCTCATAAGGATTGGTGAATACACGCTCGTCAAAATCCTGACGCGCGAATAACCAAATCTCCTTATTCCATTTGCTGAGTAATTCATCCGCATCCTGACCTTCTTCAATTTGGCGCACTAACCTCAGGAAGCGATGCTGAGTTTTGTTCCAGAAGTCGATATCCACAAAACTGAAATCACCCCGTGCACCTTTTGGATCGGAGAACCATGCTTCTTTCAATGCACTCCGTAACAGACTTAGAATTCGTGAAGCCGTTTGCGCAGCCAGCCGCAGTTTCGGTATCTGGCCTTCTTTTTTATTGAGTAACAGAGGGAAATGGTGTTCGTACCAACAGCGCGCTTTCATGTTGTCGAAATCATAGCCAAATCCCCACAGGCCCACTTTTGCCTGTTTCAGACTGCTGGCATTAAAGAGTTTCACCACCAGCGCGGGCAGTTCCGTATTGTTTTCTGATTTACCCATTGCGATAAGGCCTAACCAGTCGCGCCAGATTAAACCGCCCGGTTGTGGTTTGACCGAGTAAAACTCGCCCTCTTTAAGTGGTACACGGTAAGGCGTTAAGGGATGCTGCCACATGGCATAATTCGCACCGTAATTTTTGGTCGTCATCAGGCTCAGGAGCGCATCGCTGTGCTCACCGCAAATATCGCAGTTGCCAATTGAGGTTGTCTTAAAATCAATACGAATACGCCGCGGCATTCCCCAGTACGCCTGGAGTTTATTAACCTGATCATGGGTTACCACCGCACCGGCCAGTTCGCTGGTACGCGTCGGGCCAAGCCAGGGGAAAATCAGATCGTCAAATTTTTTGGGTAGCGGTAAGTCGGCTTCATCCTGCGGCATCACATTGAGCCACAGTTTGCGCCACAAGGGCGTTTGTTGATTACCCTGATATTCCTGTAATTCAATCAGAGTCGTCATCGGCCCACCACCGCGTAAACCGGTGCGATAGCCTTTGCCACCTGATGGCGCATTTAACTGTAGGGAGAACAGAGCTAACGCAGAACAATGAGGGCATACGTGTTCAGTCACGCCACGCTTAATAAAGTGGTCTTTATTAAACTTCGTTGTTTGAGCGCCGGGAATCTCAGGCAGTAGCGAAGCGACCTGAACTTTATCTCCGGTGAGCGCTTCAAAATCCTGCATAAATGAAGGGGAATCTGGCCCAAACTGGAAAGCGTGTTCTAACGACATCAATGCTTCCCGTAGCTTTTCAGCTTCCAGTCCGTCTTCCCAGATATCATCCCAACGACGTTGATCTTTTGGCGCGAAGCTGGTTTGTAATAGTCCCAACAAAAACTGCCATGCCGCCCCCTGGAGATCTGCCCGTGGCGCAGCGATATCGACAACATTTTCATCCGCCAGATCGACTGGCGCCAGTTTGCCTGTCGTTCCGTCTTTAAAACGAACAGGCAACCACGGGGAAGTAATTAAACTAGTAGGGTACATAACTATTCCTTATTAAAATCACCATCCATGGCATTTATCATCCCTTAAACTTTTAGTTAACCGATAACTGAAAACTAACTGACAACCTTTTACCAAAACGGACCATTAGTCGACAAAACAGTCGTTTACAGCGGGAGGCCTTTTCTTCCATGGTACAACCCTTTTACATAATTCTCATACTCTGAAATAGCCAATCAGTCCTGCATCCAGAGCCTATATTTGGGTAAAAAAAACTCAACTCTCCCAAACTGAGCAAAGGTTACTCCTCGCATCCAAAGCTGTAAAGGTGGTAAGAGGGAATTCATTTTAAATCAAAAGCAGTTCTATCTCAGTGAATGCTATACTCCCTTCTTCCCTATTAACGTAGGGATGAACCAGTGGTTAGAGGTAACTCTTGTTACACTGTTATTCCGTTCCCCGCACCAGCGGGGATAAGCCCTGGCGTCATCCGACGCCAGGGCATCTCAATCAACCTTGCCAATCAATCCCTCCGAAGCCGAATACCCGCAACTTTCGTCATCGTTGATAAAAATCACAGTTGCCATCTCCGGGTTTTGCCGCTGTTCAACACACCATTGCTTAAATGCCTCACCTTCCAGTAAGGAAAATTCATCCCGATGCTTTTCCCACCAGCTTTGGCGCACTCTGACAACGCTCATTTCCCATGCGTGTGCACCCGTCGCATAAGGCATCACCGCACCGTCGATACGTTTTGCCAGCCATAGTGAAACGGATTCCTCCGCCAGACGGGTAGACACTTTGTCCTGGAGATAATTATTAATATTGGCGGCGTAACCAGGTTTGAAATTCAGCACTACATTTTTAGCTATTGCACGATCACAGTAATATTTGCCTACTTGCTCCTGCTCGCGGCGGGCAAATCCTTCAGGCATTACTACGTCCTCGCCATAAACTGATTCAATTAATAACCGGGCAGACTGTGGCATCTGAATAGCGCCCTGCTCTCTTAATACGCACTGCGTCAGCCAGATTCGACCATGATCGGGATAGACATATGCACTGTTACGCATCGCACTACCAAACCATTCCTCACCCGGAGAGTCATCCCAGACGGGAGCCAGAATCAGTAATTCAGGAGGGGAACGCTCGTCTTTTCCGTCACGCTTTAACTGACCATTAATATCGCGGATATGCCGCTGTAATCGCCCCGCTCGCTGAATCAGCAAATCAACAGGGGCAAGGTCGGAAATCATTTCGTCCAGGTCGCAATCGACACTCTGCTCTAATACCTGAGTACAAATAAGGACTTTTCCGGCACGCTGTGAGCTATCTTCTTTACCAAAGCGTGCCAGTGTCTCCGTTTCAATTCGCTGGCGATCGCTAAAAGCAAAGCGGCTATGAAACAGAGAAAGGCTGGAAGCAGGAATGACGCCGCGGGCAAGTAACTGGCGATAAACCTTAATAGCGTCATCGACAGAATTCCGGATCCAGGCGATGCATTTCCCCTGACCTACCGCCAATTCAATACGCGCAATACACTCTTGTTCACTATGGAGCCAACCCACGCTCACGCTACGCTCAACTTCTTTGCGCGTAGCCACCCGGTGTGAATGCACATCCGATTTCGTGACATGCGTCAGCCAGGGGTAATCATCCTTTTCCAGGAACGGAGCTTCTTGCTGACCCTCTGCGCCACGCGCAAAGGCAGCGACGAGTTTGTCGCGCTGCTGTTGAGATAACGTAGCAGAAAGCAAAATAACACTGTTTCCGCCACACACCTGCCGCTCAATCAGCCCTTCAAGAATGCATGACATGTAAGCATCACAGGCGTGGATCTCATCAGCCAGCAGGATTTTGTTACTTAGCCCCAGAAGCCGCAGATTATTATGTTTGAACGGCATCACCGCCATCATCGCCTGATCCAGCGTGCCGACGCCAATTTCAGCCAGCAACGCCTTCTTGTTACTGTCGGCAAACCAGGCCGCACATCCCTGACTGAACGTTTGTTCATCCGGTTCTTCTGACCCGACTAAATCACCGGACCAGAGTGATTCATTAAAGCGGTCCAAAAATGCGCGGGCACTGTGTGCCAGCACCAGGCTGGGGCGGGATTCTGGCGAATAGAAAGCAAGCCAGGTTTTGACCAGCCGATCATACATGGCATTGGCCGTTGCCATTGTTGGCAGGCCAAAAAACAAACCCTGTGCTTTCCCCGCGGCCATCAACCTGTGCGCCAGGATAAGCGCCGCTTCTGTTTTACCTGCGCCAGTCACATCTTCCAGAATAAATAACTGTGGCCCTGGCTGGCTGATATCCAGATCCAGCACCTTTTGCTGTAACGGTGTCGGGTGCTCAATAAAAGGAAACAGCGTATTAATCCCGGTGAAAGGTGCGGTTTCTGCTTTTAGAGGAAAGACGGTTAATGCGTTTTGAGCCTGAACTAAAGCCTTCTGCCAGTAATCTTCAATATCCATTGTCTGTGCGACGCGGGGAAAGAATCGCGTTGACGATCCCACCCAGTCTGCGAGTACAACGGTTGCAGAGATATACCAGGAAAGTTGTTTTATAAGTTCAACGCCCTCATCATCATCCCAGAATGCAGGGATCTCTATGTGGGGAAACAGTGGCTTGATTGCAAGGAGAAAATCTCGCGCGGCAGCTTTATCTTCAGGAAGAAAATTATCCAGTTCATCAATACGGTCAGGCGGGCGACCATGATGCCCCGTAGTCATGGGCATCCACATCGCTATTACATGTGTAAGTTTGCGTGAAGAGAGTGAAGATGAAGGAAGCAACTCCTGGCATTCACTTAAATAATGATTCCACAACCAGTAGCCCAGCGTTGAATGAGAGATCTTTTCGTAATTCTTTCTGGCGCCTTCCGGAACCTTGAGTTTCGGGTGCAGGTAAAGTTGCTGAAAAGAGCGGGCAAATTTTCCAGTATCGTGCCAGCACAATAGCCAGGCGAAAAATTGTGCTGCCTGCTCCGTATCAGCGAAACCTAGTTGACTAAAATAGTCAGCCAGCCCGAAGCAATTGCTTTTAACCATTAAATAGCCCATCGCGGCTACATCCAGCGAATGCCAGCAAAGAAGGTGATAGTCGCCACCACCCTCTTTCTCGCCACGTCGGGTTTTTCCCCAGAAATCAAAGAAAGTCACAATGTTTTTTATCCTTCAGTAAAACTTAAAGGATATTTACGCATATATTAAAAATTATCTGTGATATATATCGTTCAATAAAATATTTACATTATGAATAATCAAATGATTTTCATCCGTAATATATATGAATAATAAACATAGGCATAATATTCACATAAACAATATAAATTAAAAAAGGGTGCAGGAGACCAAACCATCACAATTCAGTACGCGGGGTTTTACCCCCGCGTGGTGGCTACTTCTTCGATTCGTAAGCGAGAACTGCCTTAAACTCCATACCACGTTCTCTGATACTCAACTCACACAACGAGTCGCCTACCATCAGCGTGAATCCCAGTACTGTACAACACAGTACGATGATTGCCACAAGGGCATATTTTGTCAGCATGTCTTGCCTCCCTGCAAAGAAGAGACTAACATTCGAATTGCTACGTTCGAACGCAAGCCTCAGGTTGATAGAAATATCGCCTGGGGCTTTTGTCCATCTGGAACCTCGCGAATGCTTAACGCCAGACAGCCTCAAGCACCCAACGCCATTCTATACCTGTTAATTCTTCCAGCTGCGTTCACGTTTAAAATCAGGAATGCTGCTCGCAAAATAAAAACGCCCCCATCATTTCTGACAGAGGCGTTTAATTTATCCGGCAATATTTACCCTTCGTGTAATCCACATTCCCTTTTTAAGCCAAAGAAACGCGTTTCTTCTTCCGCCATGCCGGGTTCCCATTTACGGGTTGTATGGGTATCACCGACCGATAAATATCCTTCGTCCCATAACGGGTGATATTTCAGACCATGTTTTTGCAGGTACTGATAAATAGTTCGGTTATTCCAGTCGATAATCGGCAGCACTTTAAATACGCCACGCTGAATTGCCAGCACCGGTAAATTGGCGCGGCTGCCGGATTGTTCACGGCGCAGGCCAGCAAACCATGTTTGCGCATTCAGTTCTTTCAGCGCCCGGTTCATCGGTTCGACTTTGTTGATGTCATTGTACTTTTCAATGCCTTCAACGCCCTGCTCCCACAGTTTGCCGTAGCGTGCTTCCTGCCAGGCGGCGCTTTCGGTAGCACGGTACACTTTCAGGTTGAGCTTGAGTTTGTCCGTTAACTCGTCAATAAAGCGGTAGGTTTCCGGGAACAAGTAACCCGTATCAGTGAGGATCACCGGAATATCCGGGCGAATCTGATTCACCAGATGCAGGCTCACCGCCGCCTGAATGCCGAAGCTGGAAGAAAGCACATATTCACCGGGCAGATTATCCAGCGCCCAGGCAACGCGGCCTTCAGCGTCCAGTTTTTCCAGTTCGGCGTTAGTTTCCGCCAGCGCCAGAATCCGGTCTACCTTTGGCAGTTCGTTCAGGGTGTTTAGATCGAGTTTGGACATAAGTTCCTCACTGTTTGCCTTGCCTGATGCGACGCTGTCGCGTCTTATCAGGCCTACAAGACCGAGCAGAAGCGGCAATTCATGTTAATCCCATAAATCCCGCGCCGGGTCGAGCACCGGGCGAATGATGCCCGCACGCACCGTAAAGTCGCCGAAGCCTTCACCCGCTTCACGCTCTTTCGCCCAGCGCCCTATCAGTTCATCAAGCGACGCCAGGATTTCCGGCTCGGTGATGTTTTCTTTATACATCCGTGGGATACGTGTCCCCATGCGGTTGCCGCCAAGATGCAGGTTGTAGCGACCTGGCGCTTTACCCACCAGACCCACTTCCGCCAGCATCGCGCGACCACAACCGTTCGGGCAGCCTGTTACACGCATCACGATATGCTCATCGCTGACACCATGTTTCGCCATTAAATTATCGATGTTATCGATAAACGACGGCAGGAAACGCTCCGCTTCCGCCATCGCCAGCGGGCAAGTCGGGAATGACACGCAAGCCATTGAGTTTTCACGCTGCGGCGTGACGGCATTCATCAACCCGCTCTCTTTGGCGATCTTCTCGATCTTCGCTTTCTCGCTTTCCGGCACACCGGCGATGATCAGATTCTGGTTCGCCGTAATGCGGAAATCGCCTTTGTGGATCTTCGCGATCTCCAGCAGGCCGGTTTTCAGCGGACGCCCCGGATAATCAAGAATTCGGCCATTTTCGATAAACAGCGTCAGATGCCATTTGTCGTCAATACCTTTAATCCAGCCAATGCGATCGCCGCGTCCGGTGAACTCATACGGACGGATCGGTTCGAACTTGATCCCCGCACGACGTTCCACTTCCGCTTTAAACGTCTCGACCCCCACGCGCTCCAGCGTGTATTTGGTTTTGGCATTTTTACGATCGGTTCGGTTACCCCAGTCACGCTGAGTCGTCACTACTGCTTCCGCCACTGCCAGCGTATGCTCCAGCGGCAGATAGCCAAACTCGCTCGCGGTGCGGGCGTAGGTTTTCTTGTTACCGTGTTCGATGGAAAGCCCACCGCCCACCAGCAGGTTGAAGCCTACCAGCTTGCCGTTTTCTGCGATTGCCACGAAGTTCATGTCGTTAGCGTGCAGATCGATATCGTTCTGCGGCGGGATAACTACCGTGGTTTTGAACTTACGTGGCAGGTAGGTCTGACCGAGGATCGGTTCTTCATCGGTGGTGGCGACTTTTTCCTGATCGAGCCAGATCTCCGCGTAAGCGCGAGTACGCGGCAGCAGATGTTCAGAAATTTTCTTCGCCCATTCATACGCTTCCGCATGCAGCTGCGACTCGAACGGGTTCGAGGTGCACAGCACGTTACGGTTCATGTCGTTGGCGGTGGCTAACGCATCCAGACCGACCGAGTGCAGCATCTGGTGCGCAGGTTTGACGTTCTTTTTCAGAATACCGTGGAACTGGAACGTCTGACGGTTGGTCAGACGGATGCTACCGTAAATGGTGTTTTCCACCGAAAATTTATCGATCGCCTGCCACTGTTTGGTGGTGATAACACCGCCCGGCAAGCGACAGCGGAGCATCATCGCGTGACGCGGTTCCAGCTTCTGTTCAGCACGTTCGGCGCGGATGTCACGGTCATCCTGCTGATACATACCGTGGAAACGGATCAGCAGGAAGTTATCGCCCTTAAACCCACCGGTCAGGCCGTCGTTTAAATCTTCAGCAATCGTGCCGCGCAGATAGTTGCTTTCAAGCTTCATGCGCTCGGCGTCTGCCAGTTTACCTTCGACCACTAAAGGCCCTGGATGTTTTTCGCTCATTAGTAGACATCTCGCTGATAACGGCGCTCTACGCGCAGCTCACTTAAAAATTCATCCGCCGCTTCGGTGTCCATGCCACCAAATTCGGCAATCACTTCCAGAAGTGCCTGTTCAACGTCTTTCGCCATGCGATTAGCGTCGCCACAGACATAAATGTGGGCACCGTCATTGATCCAGCGCCACAGCTCCGCGCCCTGTTCGCGAAGTTTGTCTTGTACGTAAATTTTTTCTTTTTGATCGCGCGACCAGGCGAGATCGATGCGCGTCAGCACGCCTTCTTTCACGTAACGCTGCCATTCCACCTGGTAGAGGAAATCTTCCGTAAAGTGCGGATTGCCAAAGAACAGCCAGTTTTTGCCCGGCGCTTCGTCGGCGGCACGTTGCTGCATAAAGGCGCGGAACGGCGCAATACCAGTACCTGGGCCAATCATAATCACCGGGGTTTCCGGGTTAGCGGGCAGGCGGAAGTTGTCGTTATGTTCGATAAAGACGCGAACTTCGCCCTCTTCTTCCACACGGTCCGCGAGGAAACTGGAGGCACCACCGGCACGGGCGCGGCCTTCCACGTCGTAACGCACCACGCCAACGGTGACGTGTACTTCGTTCTCGACTTCCGCCTGCGAGGAGGCGATGGAATAGAGGCGCGGGGTCAGCGGGCGCAGCAGGTTAATCAGCGCTTCGGCATCCAGCTGTGCCGGAGAGAAACGCACCATGTCGACAATCGGTGTGGTCGCGGCGTAATGCTGTAACTTCGCTTTATCGCCCACCAGCGGCAGCAGTGTTTCGCTGCGCGTTAAGGTAGCGTAGTTCTCAACGATATTGGCGGTGTTGACGGTCAGTTCGAAGTGCCACTGTAGCGCCTCGTTCAACGGCAGGGTTTTGCCCTCAACGGTGACAGGTTCATAGCCTTTCAGCCACAGCAGTTCGACAAGTTCTTTCACTAGTGCCGGATCGTTTTGATACCACACACCCAGCGCATCGCCCGGCTGATAACGCAGGCCAGAGTCGCCTAAATCAATTTCGATATGGCGAACGTCTTTTTCAGAGTTACGCCCGGTAATTTTCTGGTTAACAGAGAGGCTTGCCACCAGCGGCGCGTCTTTGCTGTACGGGCTGGTGTGGATTTCATTTACCGCGCCAGTAGCGACGGATTGTGAAGGTGCTGCGACAGGCGCGCGCAATTTAAGAGCATCAACCACGCGGGCGCGCCACTCGCTGGCAGCGGCCTGGTATTCCACATCCGCATCAACGCGGTCGAGCAGGCGTTCACCGCCCAGTTCCGCCAGCTTGCTGTCGAAATCTTTCCCGGACTGGCAGAAAAATTCATAAGAGCTATCGCCAAGGCTAAACACGGCAAACGCGGTGTTTTCCAGCTTCGGCGCTTTTTTGGAGAACAGAAACTTATGCAGCGCGACGGCTTCTTCCGGCGGTTCCCCTTCCCCTTGTGTTGACGTCACCACGATAAGCAGTTTTTCACTGGCGATTTGTTTGAATTTATAGTCGCCCGCGTTCACCAGCTTAACGTTCAGTTTTATCGCTAATAAGTCATCCCGTAACGCTTCGGCAACCCGACGCGCATTGCCGGTTTGCGAAGCGGAGATAATAGTAATACCCGGCATTTCTGCGGCGGGCGCTGGCGTCGCTGTAAGCGTAGCAGGCTGCTGATTGAGCACGCCCCAGAAATAGCCAGAAACCCAGGCAAGCTGGGCGGGTGTTAAATCGGTAGTGGCCGCCTGAAGGCGTGCCAGTTGCTCCGGGTTCAACGGAAGCAACGCGGAAGGTGGGACCTGTGTCGTCATGCGTCGTTATGTTCCAGTAAGCAAAGCTGTTTATCGGCCCTGTCAGCGCCCATAAAACAGAAGAGAAGGTAAGGTTAACGGCGCGAAGGGGGTGGATTAAAGACGGGATAGCGATAACTAATAACCAAATCGACTAACCTGTTTTAGCAATAGTCTTTAACAACAAAATAGATTTGTTAACTCAATGAAAAATAAATAAATATCGACCGCAATTAAGTTAAATCGGTCATTTTGCGCAACAAACCCGTTTTTAGTAATGCGAAAAAACAGGCTTTCCGGTACTCTACGGCGGTTTTATCGTCCTGTAGAGAAATTATGATGTCCACCACGTTATTTAAAGATTTCACCTTCGAAGCCGCTCACCGTCTGCCGCACGTCCCACAGGGACATAAGTGCGGGCGCTTACACGGGCATTCTTTTATGGTGCGCCTGGAAATCACAGGGGAAGTCGATCCGCATACGGGCTGGATTATCGATTTCGCTGAACTGAAAGCGGCGTTTAAACCGACCTACGATCGCCTCGACCACTATTACCTCAATGATATACCCGGTCTGGAAAACCCAACCAGCGAAGTATTAGCAAAATGGATTTGGGATCAGGTTAAACCGGTTGTTCCGCTGTTAAGTGCGGTGATGGTGAAAGAAACTTGCACCGCAGGTTGCATCTATCGCGGCGAATGATAAGAGTGTGTCGGCGGTCAATTTCCCTTAAGTAACGCTATGTTAGGGTGTTGCGCTCAGGATATCTGGAGCACACCATGGAAGATGACTGCGACATTATTATTATCGGTGCGGGTATAGCAGGCACCGCTTGTGCTTTACGCTGCGCGCGGGCTGGTTTGTCCGTTCTGTTACTGGAACGCGCTGAAACTCCCGGCAGTAAAAACCTTTCCGGCGGGCGTTTATATACCCATGCGCTCGCTGAACTCCTCCCGCAATTTCATCTGACCGCGCCCCTTGAGCGTCGCATCACCCACGAAAGCCTTTCTCTGTTAACGCCGGATGGCGCAACAGCATTTTCCAGCTTACAGCCTGGCGGTGAATCCTGGAGCGTGTTACGCCCGCGATTCGATCCGTGGCTGGTTGCCGAAGCCGAAAAAGAAGGTGTCGAGTGTATCCCTGGTGCGACGGTAGATGCGCTGTATGAAGAAAACGGCAGAGTGTGTGGCGTTATCTGTGGTGACGATATTCTCCGCGCCCGTTATGTCGTCCTGGCAGAAGGTGCCAATAGCCTCCTGGCAGAACGCCATGGATTAGTTAACCGCCCTGCTGGCGAATCAATGGCGTTAGGAATCAAAGAAGTGCTGGCGCTGGAAACATTCGCTATTGAAGAACGTTTTCATCTGGAGAATAACGAAGGCGCAGCGTTGCTGTTCAGCGGCGAAATCTGTGATGACTTGCCCGGCGGAGCATTTCTTTATACTAATCAACAAACGCTCTCGTTAGGGATTGTTTGCCCGCTCTCTTCCCTTACGCAAAGTCGTGTTCCGGCAAGCGAGCTGCTGGCTCGCTTTAAAACGCATCCAGCAGTGCGCCCGCTTATCAAAAACACGGAATCGCTGGAGTATGGCGCGCATCTGGTGCCAGAAGGTGGCCTGCACAGTATGCCGGTGCAATACGCCGGTAACGGCTGGCTACTGGTGGGCGATGCGTTACGCAGTTGCGTCAATACCGGAATTTCCGTACGCGGCATGGATATGGCGCTGACTGGCGCACAGGCGGCGGCACAAACGCTGATAAGCGCCTGCCAGCACCGCGAGCCGCAAAATCTGTTTCCGCTTTATCATCACAACGTAGAACGCAGCCTGCTGTGGAATGTTCTACAACGTTATCAGCATGTTCCGGCGCTTTTGCAACGCCCGGGATGGTACCGTGCGTGGCCTGCGTTAATGCAGGATATTTCCCGTGATTTATGGGATCAGGGTGATAAACCTGTTCCGCCGCTGCGCCAGTTACTCTGGCGTCATTTACGTCGTCACGGCTTGTGGCATCTGGCGGGCGATGTTATCAGGAGTCTGCGATGTCTGTAGCCCGTAATCTCTGGCGCGTTGCTGATGCGCCGCACATTGTTCCGGCTGACTCCGTTGAGCGTCAGACGGCAGAACGGTTAATTAACGCCTGTCCGGCTGGTCTTTTTTCGCTCACACCAGAAGGTGACTTATGTATTGATTATCGCAGTTGCCTTGAGTGCGGAACCTGCCGTTTGCTGTGTGACGAAAAAACATTACAACAGTGGCGCTATCCACCTTCCGGATTCGGCATCACCTACCGCTTTGGATAAATAACAAGGATAATTTATGTCCCTCTTACACCTGCTCCGCCAGAATCCGGTGATTGCTGCCGTTAAAGATAATGCCAGCCTGCAACTGGCAATCGATTCTGAATGCCAGTTTATTTCCGTGCTATACGGCAATATCTGCACCATCAGTCAAATCGTCAAAAAGATTAAAAACGCCGGGAAATATGCCTTTATTCATGTCGATTTGCTGGAAGGCGCATCGAACAAAGAAGTGGTGATTCAGTTTCTGAAACTGGTGACCGAGGCGGACGGCATTATCAGCACCAAAGCCTCAATGCTGAAAGCGGCAAGGGCGGAAGGTTTTTTCTGTATTCATCGCCTGTTTATTGTCGATTCGATTTCGTTTCACAACATTGATAAGCAGGTTGCGCAATCGAACCCAGATTGTATTGAGATCCTGCCAGGCTGTATGCCCAAAGTGCTGGGCTGGGTGACGGAGAAAATCCGCCAGCCGCTGATTGCTGGCGGGCTGGTGTGCGATGAAGAAGATGCGCGTAATGCGATTAACGCGGGTGTCGTGGCGCTTTCCACCACGAATACCGGGGTCTGGACGTTAGCGAAAAAATTGCTTTGACGGGATAATCGTAACGAATTGAATTTGTGTGATTTGTAAGCTGCACGCCAAATCCGGCATTCAGCGCCTGATGCGACGCTTGACGCGTCTTATCAGGCCTACAAGTCCCGAGCCCGGAACCCGCCCACGCCGCATCCGGCTGTACGTTATTGGCAATCTGCGTGAATGTTTGTCGCCAGTGCCTCCAGCACGGCTTTCCAGTCATCCACCACGCCAACATCTGCCTGCGAAAATACCGCCGCGCAGGCGTCATGATTAATCGCCACCACAAACTTACTATTACGTACGCCTGCCATTAACGCTGCCGCACCGGATGCGCCCGCCACAATGCAAACATCTGGCGCCAACAAATGCCCGGAAATACCAATGACCTTTTCGGCTTCAAAGCCACCGTTCATCACTCGCGCCCGACTGTAGCCCACTTCTGCCCCCAGCTTTTCAGCCAGCGTAGCGATTTCCTGGTTATCTGCCTCTCCGCCCTGCCCCACCACCAGCACCCGTCTGGCCTCAGCTAATGGGTCACGGGTAACATTTTTCAGGTTTTCTATGTTAACCAGCCACTCGGGAAGCGCTCCGGGAACAATATTCAGTTGTTGCATACCAGAGGGCAACGTGACGTTTTTCGCCGCTCCAACCTGGCGCGCCAGGGAAAGACATAGCGGGCGTTTTTCTGTTTGCAGCGTCGCCGTTAGCGCATTTCCCCAGTGGGATTTGCGCACGCTTGCGGTCGGTATATCTAATGAAATCACCTGGCAGACACAGGCTCCATGTAAACGCCAGGCCAGCCGGGTCGACAGTTCATCACCAAACGTTCCCGGCGGAAAGAGAACAACGTCCACAGGCGTTCGCTGCCACTGTTCTACCAGCGTATCCAGCACCTGTTCCGCGACCATCGGCTGCGGCTCGATTTGCCAGTGCGTTAGTGTGCTGCCGCTGAAATCCTGCTCAGCCAGCCAGCCTGCTATTGCGGCATGTTCCTGATTTATTGTCACAATTGCGATATTCATGGCTGCATCCTTTGGCGTAAATAGTCCTGCCATAGCTTTTGCGCTTTTTCTGCTACCGTTTGCCCATCAATCAGCGTCGCTCTGCGTCGTTGCTCTGGCCTTGCCAGTTGCAGGCACTGTATCACTGGCGCTTCTGCGACAAGTGTTTCGCGGGTAATCTCCGATTTCCCCGCCGCCATACGCTGACGCATTCCCGGTACAGGCAAGGCGACTTCACCACACTGACGCACAGCAATCACCGCGGGCAAGCGGACACGACAACAGCGCAACCCATTTTCAGTACGCTGTTCGAGGGTAATAAACGGCGCGTCGAGAGTAAAACGCTCCACCTGGGTGAAACAGGGCCAGGCCAGTATTTCCGCCAACAAAAACGGCGTTTGCCCATTCTGCCCCTCGCTGCTTTGGCAGCCGGTAATGATCAAGTCCATCGTATTCAGGCGCTGCCATTCGGCAATATGCCGGGCGACAAATTCTGGCGCAAAGCGCAGATCTGCCGCCGTCTCCAGCAATACAGCTTCCTCAAACCCAAGAGCCATGAGATAGCGCAGCCAGTGCAACGCCCGTTCATCCCCCATGCTCAACGCGGTTAAAGTCATCGGCGTGCCATTTTTTCTCTGCGCCAATAGCAGCGCGGCAGCGGCCTGTTCATCAGCGCCGAGTAAACTTCGCAGCAACGAAACATCCGGCCCACTATTACCCTGAGCTGCCGCTAACCACTCTTTTTCCGCCAGCATTCCGGCATCCGGTTCGGCTTTAAACGCTAACAGAATGTTCATTAGCACCTCCTGCATTTCCCGCCGCCACCAGCGGCAGAGCTTTGGTTTCTGGCGCCCATAGCCAGGTCACGACAAAACCAACTAACAACACTGCCGCCAGTAGCAATAAAGTAACTTGCATTCCCCACTGCGCCAGAATCCACGGCAGCAGACCAGTACTTACCGCCGCGCCGAGTCGACTCATGGCGGTGGCAAAACCGACGCCCAACGAGCGAATGTCAGTAGGAAAACTTTCTGCAGGCAAAATGCCCACCAGATTACTGACCGCCGAAATGGTGGTACTGAAGACGACAAAAAGCAGTAACGTTAGCGAACTGCCGGAAGGCAGGCAGGCCATCACTATTAACGTAACTGCCAGCAGCAAAAAACTGCCAAGTAAAAATTTGCGATGCGCCAGCAGGTGGGTCAGGAATAAACCTAATATCGCGCCAACAATTAACAACGCGTTAAGCATCAGACTGGCAGTCAGCGCATCTTCCAGACCGATAGTCTGGGCGATAGTCGGCAGCCAGGTGTAAATCACAAACCACGGGATCACGAGGCAGACAAAGAAGACGCTGTTAAACGCCGTGCGCCGCCAGTAGCGCGAAGAGAACAAGGTTTTGATGTGTTTATGGGTCGCCGTTGCCACTTCATCGCCCAGTAAAACATGGGGACCAAAATAGCGATGCACGATAGCGTGAGCTTCTGCAAAACGCCCCTGGCGCAGCAGCCAGCGTGGCGATTCTGGCGTTCCCCAGCGTAAAAGCGTAATCAGCAAAGCTGGCAACGCCGCCGATGCCAGCAGCCAGCGCCAGGCTTCCGGGTTTTCGGAAATAAAGTGATGTCCGGCAATACTTGCCAACACATAGCCTACGGTCCACACCACGCTGAACGCGCCCAGCAAAATACCGCGGTGGCGGCGCGGGGAAAATTCAGCCAGCAAGGTGTGACCGACTGAGTAGTCGCCTCCCAGACCAATGCCAATCAAAATGCGCAGTCCAATAAGATGCTCTGGCGTGGTGGCAAAAAATTGTAAAAAAGAGGCGAGTGTGATCAGCAAGAAGCTGAAGGTGAAGATTTTTTGCCGGCCAATATGGTCGGAGATCCAGCCCAGAACCAGGCTGCCGATAAACAGGCCAAGCAGCGCCGAGCTGCCGATCATTCCCGCCATAAAAGGCGTTAGTTGCATAGCAGGTGTAAGCTGAATAATGGCGTAACCAATGACGCCAAGAACATAACCGTCGGTCAGGTGCGCGCCGAAAGTGAGCGCGGCAATTCGACAGTGAAAACGGTTAAGCGGTAAATCATCCATTCGCACCGGTGAAGTGTTCATCTTTACCCCTTCATTGTCCGGTAATAAGAACGGCTTCCCGGTTGAGAAGCCGAAAAGGCAACGCCCCGTCATCGCGGAACGCTGCCTGACACATTATTTTTCAATCGGATAGATAGTACCCGTATTCATAATGCCGTTAGGATCGAACTGCTTTTTCAGCCCTTCCAGTAACGCCCACGCGCTGCCGTGTTCCAGCTTGCTCCAGTGGACGCGATGTTTACCAATACCGTGGTGGTGCACCATCGAACCGCCGAGGCGAATGGTTTCTTCGCAGATGATTTTGTTGAGCGGATTGTGGTACTTGTCGATTTCCTCTTCCGGCTTACAGTCAACAACGTTGTAGTCGTAGACGAAGTACATGTTGGTGCCGTTCTGGTAGCTGTGAGAAGAGTGGCCACCCAGCATGGTGATGTCGTCGGCGTGTGGAAACTCGGTACGAATACGGTTAATAACGCTTTCGTAGATTTCGTGGATGCAGCTCCAGCAGCCGGACACTTCAGTGGTAAAGCCCATATTTCCGGTTTTGAGGATCTGCACGCGTTCGGCAGCCACTTTATCTGGTCCCCAGTTCAGATGATTAAACCAGGTTTCGATCAGCTTGCTGTCCACGCGCTGGCATTGCGGGTAGCGGGCAACGATTTCCGCAATCCCTTCGCCCGTAGCCTTCGCAATGCGCGGATTGCCTTCAGCCATAAAGATCAGCACACATTTTCCGTCGGCAAAATGGGTGAAGTGCTGCGTACTATCTTCAGCGTCATACAGGCGAGCGATCGACGGACGATACCCTTCCACCATGATTTCACGCAGGATGTTGAAGCCGGTTTTCATGTCTTCCAGTACATAGCCATAGAAAAGGTTGTTTTCTGGCGTGAATTTAAAGATTTTTACCGTAACTTCAGTGATATAGCACAGTGCACCTTCGTTGCCGATGATGATGTGACGAATGTCCGGGCCTGCCGCGCGACGTGGCACGTTTTTAATGCGTGTTACGGTGCCATCAGCCAATACTGCTTCCAGACCAACGACCATATCTTCGATTGCGCCGTAGAGTGTGGAGAACTGCCCGATACTGCGGGTTGCTACCAGGCCGCCCATCTGCGCCAGCGGCTTTGACTGCGGAGAATGCCCCGTGGTGTAACCTTTTTCACGCAACGCGTTTTCCAGCACCTCCAGCGGAACGCCACATTGCGCCGTCGCCTGCATATTCTCAATATCAATATTAATGATTTGATTCATGGCGGAGCCGTCGAGCACCACCGAGTTTTCCACAACGGTTTCCAGCCCGCCTTCAGTGGCGGAAGCGCCGGTACGCGGCACACCGTTAATTTTGTGCGCATTCATAAAATTCAGCACACGGGAGACTTGTTCTGTGGAACCGAGTTTTACGACCGCTGCCGGAATCGGCAAAGTATAAATGCCATGAATATCCGGAAATTTACGAAAACGGTCAATACTGTTCTTCTTTAATACTGTTTCATCGGTAATTACGCGATCTGCACCAACAATTTCCTTTAGCTGGTCGACAATCGCTGCGCGAGATAAAGACATAGTAATTCCTTCCTGATAATAAAAATGGAATAGTCATTAATAAAAGAAAACAGAAACCACCCTAATGAATTAGCGCACTAAATAACCGCCATCAACTACCAGCAAATGACCATTAACATAGTTTGAAGCCGGACTTGCGAGGAATACGGCTGCGCCCATTAAATCCTGAGTATCGCCCCAACGGTTTGCAGGAATATGATCAAGAACGCGCTGGTTAGTTTCTGGATTACTACGGGTCGCCAGAGTGATATCGGTAGCGTAATATCCCGGGGCAATACCATTCACTTGAATATTATATTGACCTAATTCATCGCAATAGGCTTTGGTGAATCCGGCAAGAGCATGTTTAGTGGCAGAATAAGCAGGTGACCATTGTCCACCTAAGTAAGAGAACAATGAACAGATATTAATAATTTTACCGCTTTTTTGCGGGATCATAATTTTTGCAGCTTCATAGCTTAACTCGAATGCGGCGGTCAGGTTCACATCAATCATCGGGTCCCAGTCAGCACGACCGAAGTCCAGCACCTTATTCAGCTTACAAATACCTGCGTTATTGACCAGAATATCGACGGTGCCAAAACGCTCACAACAGGCGGCGATGATCTTCTGTGGCGCGCCTTCTGCGGTGATATCCACCTGCATAAAATCAACTTCAACACCCTGTTTTTCAATAATTTCCTTCGTTTCACCATTATCTTTGACGAAGCTTGGAATAAAGATATTTGCACCTGCTTTTGCCAGTGCCATCGCAAATGCCTGGCCCAACCCGCTATTCCCGCCGGTAACAATTGCCGTTTTACCTTTCAGGGAGAAAAAATCCATTGAGAACGCATTGAGAGATTCGATTGACATAGTTAGCTCCAATTTCCGTAAGGCAAAAAAAAAGAAAGGTAACTTCCCCCGCGAGAGGGAAGTTACCTTTCTCATTATCTCTGGTAACTGGTGATAATTTTTAGCATAAGGGCAAAATCGCTTATGTGATCATAATCACAGTGTGATATTTGTATTATCAAATATTTTTAAAAAGTAGAATCGTGATTACTCTCACACAACAACTCTGAGTTCCATGTTATTTCTTATCGCAATTACTAGAGACCTGAGAAAAGTAATCCTCCCGAAAGGGCGGCTTACTTTTCTCTTTTTTTTGTCTATTACAAATGGGAATACGATATGCAACACAACTCATATCGCCGTTGGATAACCCTCGCGATAATCAGTTTTAGCGGCGGAGTTAGTTTTGACCTGGCTTATTTACGTTATATTTATCAAATTCCCATGGCGAAATTTATGGGATTCAGCAATACCGAAATAGGTTTAATAATGAGCACCTTTGGTATTGCGGCCATTATTCTTTATGCGCCCAGCGGCGTTATTGCCGATAAATTTTCACATCGCAAAATGATTACTTCCGCGATGGTCATTACCGGATTATTAGGCCTGATAATGGCAACATATCCACCATTATGGGTAATGCTTTGTATCCAGGTCGCGTTTGCGATAACGACGATTTTAATGCTGTGGTCGGTGTCGATTAAAGCCGCTTCATTGCTGGGCGATCATAGCGAGCAAGGGAAAATTATGGGCTGGATGGAAGGGCTGCGCGGCGTCGGTGTAATGTCGCTGGCGGTGTTTACCATGTGGGTCTTTTCTCGCTTTGCACCTGATGACAGCGCCAGCCTGAAAACGGTCATTATCATCTACAGCGTGGTTTACATCTTGTTGGGAATTCTGTGCTGGTTTTTTGTTAGTGATAACAATAGCCTGCGCAGTGCCAATAACGAAGAAAAACAGTCATTCCAGCTTAGCGACATCCTGGCCGTTTTGCGCATCAGCACCACCTGGTATTGCAGCATGGTGATTTTTGGCGTCTTCACCATCTACGCCATTCTGAGTTACTCCACCAACTATCTGACCGAAATGTACGGCATGTCGCTGGTGGCGGCGAGCTACATGGGGATTGTGATCAACAAAATCTTCCGCGCACTGTGCGGCCCGCTTGGCGGCATTATCACCACCTACAGCAAAGTGAAATCTCCTACCCGCGTGATCCAAATCCTTTCCGTGATCGGTTTACTGGCGTTGACTGCCCTGCTCGTCACGAACTCTAACCCGCAATCGGTCGCGATGGGGATTGGCCTGATTTTACTACTGGGATTCACCTGCTACGCCTCACGCGGGTTGTACTGGGCCTGCCCCGGTGAAGCGAGAACACCGTCTTACATTATGGGCACCACGGTGGGTATTTGTTCAGTGATTGGATTCCTGCCGGATGTCTTCGTTTACCCAATTATCGGCTACTGGCAAGACACCCTGCCCGCAGCAGAAGCCTACCGCAATATGTGGCTGATGGGCATGGTGGCGCTCGGCATGGTGATCGTCTTTACCTTTTTACTGTTCCAAAAAATTCGTACTGCTGATAGCGCCCCCGCAATGGCTAACAGCAAGTAAGCCAGGAAAATTACAGGAGAAAAATCATGTCGAAAAAATACATCATAGGGATTGATGGCGGAAGTCAGAGTACAAAAGTGGTGATGTACGATCTGGAAGGTAACGTGGTTTGCGAAGGCAAAGGCTTATTGCAGCCGATGCACACGCCGGATGCCGATACCGCAGAACATCCTGACGACGATTTATGGGCATCATTATGCTTTGCAGGTCACGATTTAATGAGCCAGTTTGCCGGGAATAAAGAAGATATTGTTGGCATCGGCCTGGGATCAATCCGTTGCTGTCGTGCGTTGTTGAAAGCCGATGGCACGCCAGCTGCGCCATTGATTAGCTGGCAGGATGCACGCGTTACGCGACCTTACGAACACGCTAATCCTGACGTGGCGTATGTCACCTCTTTTTCGGGCTACCTGACGCACCGTTTAACGGGCGAGTTTAAAGATAATATCGCCAACTACTTTGGTCAGTGGCCGGTGGATTATAAGACCTGGGCATGGAGCGAAGATGCCACGGTAATGGAGAAGTTTAATATCCCCCGCCATATGCTGTTTGATGTGCAAATGCCGGGCACTGTTCTTGGGCATATCACACCGCAAGCTGCACTGGCGACACATTTCCCGACAGGACTGCCGGTAGTTTGTACCACCAGTGATAAACCGGTAGAAGCACTCGGAGCCGGGTTACTGGATGATGAAACGGCGGTGATTTCACTCGGTACTTATATCGCGCTGATGATGAACGGCAAAGCACTGCCGAAAGATCCGCTGGCGTACTGGCCGATTATGTCTTCTATTCCGCAAACATTGCTGTATGAAGGTTACGGTATCCGCAAAGGCATGTGGACGGTGAGCTGGCTGCGCGACATGTTAGGCGAGTCGTTAATTCAGGATGCCAAAGCACAGGATCTTTCACCGGAAGATTTGCTCAATAAAAAAGCTTCTTGTGTGCCGCCTGGCTGTAATGGTCTGATGACGGTGCTGGACTGGCTGACCAACCCGTGGGAACCCTACAAACGTGGGATTATGATCGGCTTTGATTCCAGCATGGATTACGCATGGATATATCGTTCAATACTGGAAAGCGTGGCGCTGACGCTGAAGAACAATTACGACAATATGTGTAATGAAATGAATCACTTTGCGAAGCATGTGATCATTACTGGCGGCGGTTCGAACAGCGATCTGTTTATGCAGATTTTTGCCGACGTGTTCAACCTTCCGGCACGACGTAACGCCATTAACGGTTGTGCAAGCCTAGGGGCAGCGATTAATACAGCGGTAGGTCTGGGGCTATACCCGGATTACGCAACGGCTGTCGATAAAATGGTTCGCGTGAAAGATATCTTTATGCCTGTTGAGAGCAATGCCAAACGCTACGACGCGATGAATAAAGGCATTTTCAAAGATTTAACCAAACACACTGATGTGATTCTGAAAAAATCGTATGAAGTGATGCATGGGGAATTGGGGAATGCGGATTCGATCCAGAGCTGGTCGAATGCGTGAATGAGGTAGGCCGGGCGGAAAACTGCCCGGCCTGAACGTACCTGAATGATTATCCCCGCTGACGCGGGGAACTCGAATAACTGACCAACGTCTGGCTCTCTAAATCCGGTTTATCCCCGCTGACGCGGGGAACTCATTTCCTGCGTAAATACCAGTCCTTCACGTACCGGTTTATCCCCGCTGGCGCGGGGAACTCTCTGGTAACACGAATAACAATCGTGGCGGGAGCGGTTTATCCCCGCTCGCGCGGGGAACTCAATTTTGAAGAAAAGACCGGAGTATTCCCGGTCGGTTTATCCCCGCTCGCGCGGGGAACTCCTGATAACGCGTCAGAAATGGCGTCAATCGCCCGGTTTATCCCCGCTCGCGCGGGGAACTCCACATATTCATATTATCATCCCGAAAACAAACCGGTTTATCCCCGCTCGCGCGGGGAACTCTATTCATTGTAAGATTAACAGCACGTCCGCATCGGTTTATCCCCGCTCGCGCGGGGAACTCTTTACCGCCAAACATGGTCATATCTGGATGCTCGGTTTATCCCCGCTCGCGCGGGGAACTCGTGATAGGCTGTCAGTCCCACCACAAACATCCCGGTTTATCCCCGCTCGCGCGGGGAACTCTCTAAACATAACCTATTATTAATTAATGATTTTTAAGCCAATCACAATCTACTAACTTTACAGGATCACACAAACAACACATCCATTATGTTAAAGAGCACTTGATCCATTGATTTAAAAGGTAAATATTTAAAATAACTCTATGCAAACTAAAATCTACCAAACTTCACCCCAATAATTTTTACCCCAGAGAAAAATTAACGCCACAGAATTTGTAGAGAATGACAATGATTAGTCCGGAATGGGCAAAATGGATGAGTTTCAGAGGCGACAAAAAATATAAATGAGTGGAAGTCTTTACAGGTTCCACCCATTTATAACGCTTATAAATGTGTAATCAGGCAATATTTAAATATTTATGTGTTTGCATCGACAAACGCCAGTTACGCGCAATGCAAGTTTCAATGCACAAACGTGTGGCATCATCTTTTTGGCTAATCGGCTGCAGTGCAATGACTCGCGGTTTATCATCGGTCAGCGTCGCCAGCAATTCATCCAGAGCTTCGATATCCCGTACGCGTCCAACTGGGTGTTTGATTTCGTTAGCTCGCTCCAGGGCTTGCGACAATACTTCATAACCGCCACGCATATTTAGCTTTGGCGACACGGTGACCCAAGTATTCGGCGTACAACGCACTTCATGAGTACCGCTGGTTTCTATCTGGCAACTGAAACCGTTCTTTTCGAGCAGGTCAGTTAGTGGCATCAAGTCATGAATACAAGGTTCACCACCCGTAATCACCACGTGACGCGCGGTGTATCCCTGACGACCGATGACTGCGAGCAAGTCTTCACTGCTTGCTGCTCCCCACTTATCACTCTCTTTCGTTTTACCCAGAATGCTGAAAAGGGAAACTTCCCGATCCTCAAGCTTTTCCCATGTGTGTTTGGTGTCGCACCAGGCACAGCCGACCGGGCATCCCTGTAAACGAATAAAAATAGCGGGGACGCCGGTAAAGTAACCCTCACCTTGCAGGGTCTGGAACATCTCGTTAATCGGGTACTGCATAGCATTCTCTGTAAAGTGGATAATTGTTAATTATTGCAGATCTCGCCGCAATATTCATGCTTTATTAACATTCTGTTACAGGCAGGTTTGACGCAAAAAGTGGCTCAGATCATTAAGAATAAAATGAAGCGGCGTATTATGTTTTAAAGGATTAAATAAAAGGAATTTAAACATGTTTAGAATATTCATCGTATTTATATTTATTTTCAATTTATCAGGTTGCGGTTATAACGATATTCAAACCTATGATGAACAGGTCAATGCCTCCTGGTCAGAAGTATTGAATCAGTATCAACGCCGTGCCGATCTTATTCCTAATCTTGTCGCAAGTATTAAAGGTTATTCCAGCCATGAAAAAGAGGTACTGGAGGCCATTACGTTAGCTCGTAGTCAAGCTAATCGTGCCAGCAGCGATCTTCAGCAAGCTCCGGGAGATGAGCAAAAATTACAAGCCTGGCAACAAGCTCAGGCCCAGGTGACTCGCACTCTCGGGCAGTTAACGATTATTAGTGAGCGATATCCAGAATTAAAGGCCCAGGAACTCTATCAAAATTTGATGGTACAACTCGAAGGAAGCGAAAATCGAATTACCGTTGCGCGAGGAAGATATATTAAAGCCATTGAGCAATATAATGTCACCATCCGCAAATTTCCCGCTGTATTAACGGCAAAGGTCATGGATTACACACCAAAGAAAAATTATTTGCCGGATGATGTCGCCGCAGTAAGTAAAGCCCCGACAATAGATTTTAGCCAGAATACTAATGCTCATTAAGCGGAGAAGCCCTATGCGAAATTTTATCTTTCTTATGGCTTTCTTCTGTTCATCTGCGTTTGCCACGCAAATTCCAGTACCTGAAACATCCAGGTATGTGAATGACTTAACTGGCACATTGACGAACAACGAAGTAAACACCCTGACCAACCAGATTAAAGCCCTGACGCAAAAAAGCCAGGCGCAACTGGTCGTGTTAGTGGTTGAAACAACAGGCGATGAAACCATCGAACAATACGCAACGCGGGTATTCGATAGCTGGAAGCCTGGTAATAAAGACCGCGATGATGGCATTCTGCTGTTAGTTGCCTGGCAGGATCATACCGTGCGTATTGAAATCGGTTACGGACTGGAAGGCGTTATTACAGATGCACAGTCCGGGAAAATTATTCGCAATAGTATTATTCCGGCATTTAAAAAAGGCGACCTGGCTGGCGGGTTGCAAAAGGGGATCAACGATATTGAAAGCCGTCTGACGGGGAATGATTTAGCAACGATAACACCAACCGATCACCCTTTGCCCTTTAGCGGTTGGTGGGCTTTGTTGGCCTGGGCGATAGTACTGACCTTTATTTCCGCCAGGGGATATATCAAAACGCTGGGATTGATTTGCTTCGCTGCCATAGTGCTGGCCTTTGTTTTGCCTATTGCAGGTTTCAGCGGAAGCTGGGGAGTGCTCGCTACATTATTATGCTTCTCCACACCGTTCCTTGTTGTTGCTATTACTTTTACCCCTTTCGGCAAAAAGGTACGTGACTCAATGCGTAGTGCCAACCGGCCATCACACCATACCAGAAGTAATTATAACTCCAGAGATTCGTCATCATCATCGTCCTCTTCTTTCGACAATGACAATTTCAGCGGCGGTGGCGGTTCATCCGGCGGCGGTGGTGCTTCCGGGCGTTGGTGATCGTAATGCGCTTAATCTTTATTTTACTCGCTTTGTGGTGCCTTCCGGTGCTTGCCCAGCAAATTGCTGTGCCGGAGCTGCGCCACCAGGTGACCGATATTACTGGTACGTTAAGCTCGTCTGAACAACAATCTCTGACACTACAGTTGCAGAAGATTGCACAGAATACGCAGGCGCAGGTCGCTATATTAGTGGTGCCATCCACTGGTGAAGATACCATTGAACAATATGCAACACGCGTTTTTGATAGCTGGAAGTTGGGCGATGCACAGCGCAACGATGGTATTTTACTTCTGGTTGCCTGGGAAGATCATGCTGTCCGTATAGAAGTGGGCTACGGGCTGGAAGGGGTGGTTACCGACCTGCAAGCGGCAAAGATTATCCGTGATATATTGATCCCCGCGTTCAAAAACGATGATCTTATTGGAGGGTTGACACTGGCCAGCGAAAATATCGGCGCGCTTCTGTTGAATGGTGAATTACCGGAAGGCAGCGGAAATCATTACAGTATCAAAACTCCAATTCCATTATCGGTCGCTGTAATTATTTTACTGGCAGTACTTTCGTATTTTATTATTTTTACCGATCCATCAAATCTACCGTGGATTGCACTCACCGGCGCAATTTACGGGATGGTATTCCTCTATGTTGCCGAGCCCGGAGCATGGACGAATTTAATCGTTGCTTGCGGTATGTTAACGCCTTTTGCGATCGTACCTCTGCTTATCTTCTGGCTTCTGGTGAATAAAAAGTTACGCGCCAAATATAAGAAGCTCAGTAAAGAAAGAGCTTCAAGAAAAGGTTCTTCTTCATCCTCTTCCGGTGGAGGCTCAAGTGGCGGCGGATTTAGCGGCGGGGGTGGTTCTTCTGGCGGTGGCGGCGCATCCGGCCGCTGGTAACTCAACCATAAAAAATGCCAGCCCGAAGGCTGGCATTTTTAAATCAAATAAAGTCAGACTTATGCCTGGCCTTTGATCTCTTTACGACCGTTGTACGGTGCTTTTTCGCCCAGAGCTTCTTCGATACGAATCAGCTGGTTGTATTTAGCAACACGGTCAGAACGGCTCATAGAACCAGTTTTGATCTGGCCTGCAGCAGTACCAACAGCCAGGTCAGCGATGGTAGCGTCTTCAGTTTCACCAGAACGGTGAGAGATTACTGCAGTGTAGCCAGCGTCTTTCGCCATCTTGATTGCAGCCAGAGTTTCGGTCAGAGAACCGATCTGGTTGAATTTGATCAGGATGGAGTTAGCGATGCCTTTTTCGATACCTTCTTTCAGGATCTTGGTGTTGGTTACGAACAGGTCGTCACCAACCAGCTGGATTTTGTCGCCCAGTACTTTGGTCTGGTATGCGAAACCGTCCCAGTCAGATTCGTCCAGACCGTCTTCGATAGAAACGATCGGGTACTGTTTGGTCAGTTCTTCCAGGAAGTGAGTGAATTCTTCAGAGGTGAAAGCTTTGTTGCCTTCGCCAGCCAGAACGTATTTACCGTCTTTGTAGAATTCAGAAGCTGCGCAGTCCATCGCCAGAGTGATGTCTTTGCCCAGTTCATAGCCAGCAGCTTTAACAGCTTCAGCGATAACAGCCAGAGCTTCAGCGTTGGAACCCAGGTTCGGCGCATAGCCACCTTCGTCACCAACTGCAGTGTTCATGCCTTTCGCTTTCAGAACTTTTGCCAGGTGATGGAAAACTTCAGAACCCATGCGGATGGCTTCTTTCACAGTTTTCGCGCCAACCGGCTGAATCATGAATTCCTGGATATCAACGTTGTTATCAGCGTGCTCACCACCGTTGATGATGTTCATCATCGGAACCGGCATGGAGTATTTGCCCGGAGTACCATTCAGTTCAGCGATGTGCTCGTACAGCGGCATACCTTTAGCAGCTGCAGCAGCTTTGGCGTTAGCCAGAGATACAGCCAGGATTGCGTTCGCGCCGAATTTGGATTTGTTTTCGGTGCCATCCAGGTCGATCATGATCTTGTCAATGCCAGCCTGATCTTTGGCATCTTTACCAATCAGCGCCTGAGCGATCGGGCCATTTACCGCAGCTACAGCTTTGGTTACGCCTTTACCCAGGAAACGGGATTTGTCGCCATCGCGCAGTTCCAGAGCTTCACGGGAACCAGTAGAAGCACCTGACGGGGCAGCTGCCATACCGACGAAACCACCCTCCAGATGTACTTCGGCTTCAACAGTCGGGTTACCACGGGAGTCGATGATTTCACGACCGATGATTTTTACGATTTTGGACATTAGGTTTTCCTCAAGTCACTAGTTAAACTGAAACTCCAGACAAACAACGCGTACCCAGGGTACGCGTTGCCGTTCTAACTTTTTTTACTTACTTCGCCTGACGTTTCTGGAACTCGCTGGCGGCTTTCACAAAGCCTGCAAACAGCGGGTGCCCATCACGTGGAGTAGAAGTAAACTCCGGATGGAACTGACAAGCCACGAACCACGGGTGATTCGGAACTTCGATGATCTCGACCAACTGATCATCCCCGGAACGGCCCGCAACGCGCAGACCAGCATCTTCAATCTGTTTCAGCAGCATGTTGTTGACTTCGTAACGGTGACGATGACGCTCAACAATTGTCGGCGCATTGTACAGCTGGCGAACCAGGCTATTGTCAACCAGCTGGCACTGCTGTGCGCCGAGACGCATGGTGCCACCGAGATCGCTATTCTCGCTACGAACTTCAACGTTGCCGTTTTCATCACGCCACTCGGTAATCAGCGCCACAACCGGGTACTTACAGTCTGGCACAAATTCCGTAGAGTTGGCGTTCTCCATGTTGGCAACATGGCGAGCGTAATCAATTAACGCCACCTGCATACCCAGGCAAATGCCCAGATAAGGAATATTGTTCTCACGCGCAAAGCGCGCGGTAGTAATCATGCCTTCTACGCCACGATAGCCGAAACCACCAGGTACGAGGATCGCGTCCAGACCTTTAAGGATTTCAACACCGCGCGTTTCAACATCTTGTGAATCGATCAGTTTGATGTTGACGCTGACACGATTTTTCAGCCCACCGTGTTTCAGTGCTTCGATCACGGATTTGTAAGCGTCCGGCAGTTCAATGTATTTGCCAACCATACCGATGGTGACTTCACTTACCGGATTCGCTTCTTCAAAGATAACCTGTTCCCATTCGGACAGATTAGCTTCCGGACAGTTCAAGCTGAATCGTTTACAAATATAATCGTCCAGCCCCTGAGATTTCAACAGGCCCGGAATTTTATAGATGGAATCGACGTCTTTCAGAGAAATAACCGCTTTTTCCGGAACATTACAGAACAATGCAATCTTCGCGCGTTCGTTCGCCGGAACGGCGCGATCTGAACGACAAATCAGGATGTCAGGCTGGATACCGATAGAAAGCAGCTCTTTAACAGAGTGCTGAGTCGGTTTAGTTTTGACTTCACCAGACGCTGCCATATACGGCACCAGCGTCAGGTGCATGAACAGCGCGTGTTCACGACCGATATCAACAGCTAACTGGCGAATCGCTTCGAGGAACGGCAGGGATTCAATATCACCTACAGTACCGCCGATTTCTACCAGAACCACGTCGTGGCCTTCGCCACCTGCAAGAACGCGTTCTTTGATAGCGTTAGTAATGTGCGGGATAACCTGTACGGTTGCGCCCAGATAGTCGCCACGGCGTTCTTTACGCAGAACATCAGAATAGATACGACCCGTGGTGAAGTTGTTGCGGCGGCTCATTTTGGTACGAATGAAACGCTCGTAGTGCCCCAGGTCCAGGTCGGTTTCAGCGCCGTCTTCAGTAACGAACACTTCCCCGTGTTGGATTGGGCTCATAGTACCTGGATCGACGTTAATGTACGGATCCAGTTTCATGATGGTCACATTGAGGCCACGGGCTTCAAGAATGGCTGCGAGGGAGGCTGCGGCAATGCCTTTACCCAGAGAGGATACGACCCCGCCGGTCACAAAAATATAGTTCGTTGTCATGCTGAACCTGAGAAGTTAGGTTGAAAAGACGATGGAATAACCAGGACGGGAAAGCAGTATACCCGAACATGACCTGTGCCACAAACTTTCATTATCCCTCCTCTTCGCCAGCGCACTATTGAAATCAGGAGTGAGAAAATAGCCCCTTTGGGGTAAATGTTTTTGACGCAAATCAAGCGCTTGTCATTTAAAAAATGACACAAATGGCGCTTGACCGCGTAATTCCCTTAGAGATCAATTTCCTGCCGTTTTACCTGTTGCCAGACTTCTTCCATTGTTTCGAGGTCAACACCTGTCATTTCCAGTCCACGCGCGGCAACAATACGCTCCACTTCGCGAAAACGACGCTCGAATTTTTCATTCGCTTTTTGCAATGCAATTTCAGCTTTCGTCCCTAAATGGCGAGCCAGGTTGACCGTGGCAAACAGCAGGTCACCCATTTCCTCCTCCAGTTTAGCCTGGTCGACAACAGCCTGCCGCGCCTCGTACATCACCTCGTCGATCTCTTCGTAGACTTTATCGACTACTGGGCCAAGCGTCGTCCAGTCAAAGCCAACGTTGGCGCAACGTTTCTGGATTTTTTGCGCACGCATTAAAGCCGGTAAACTACGAGGAATATCGTCCAGCGCCGAATGCTGTGCTTTCTGCGCGCGTTCTTCAGTTTTGATTTGCTCCCAACGGGCGAGCACTTCACTGCTGTTTTCGGCAGAACTGTCAGCAAAAACATGCGGATGGCGACGCTCTAATTTATCGCTGATTGCAGCGCAAATATCATTAAAGTCAAAGCGCCCTTCTTCCTGGGCCATTTGCGCGTAAAACACCACCTGGAACAATAGATCGCCAAGTTCACCGCGCAGATCGTCAAAGTCTTCGCGGGCAATGGCGTCCAGCACTTCGTAGGTTTCTTCAAGTGTGTAAGGTGCTATAGAAGCAAATGTCTGCTCTTTATCCCACGGGCAGCCGTTTTCCGGATCGCGCAGGCGCTGCATGATAGTGAGCAAACGGTCGATTTGATTCATTGAAATGTCCTGAAAATTGCGGGTCTGTCAGGTGTAATACCTTCGAGTAAAAGATATCGCTGGATACGGCTGACACCATATCCAGCTATGTAAGATTAACTCCCGTGCAACCGACGCGCGTCAATAACATCCGGTACCTGGTTGAGTTTACCCAGCACGCGGCCCAGCACCTGCAGGTTATAAATCTCAATGGTCATATCGATGGTCGCCAGTTGCTGTTTGGTGTCGCTACGGCTGGCAACGCCAAGCACATTCACTTTCTCATTGGCGAGAATGGTCGTGATATCACGTAACAACCCACTACGATCATTAGCCAGCACGCGGACCACCAGCGAATATCCGGCGGAGTAGCTCTCGCCCCATACAGCATCGACAATGCGTTCTGGCGCATGGGAGCGCAGTTCCGCCAGTTGTTCGCAATCGGCGCGGTGTACTGAAATACCGCGCCCCTGGGTTATGAAGCCGACAATCTCATCTCCAGGAATCGGCTGGCAGCAACGCGCGATGTGGTGCATCAGGTTGCCGACACCTTCGACTACCACGCGACCGTTATCTTTACTGCGGTTTTGCGGTGTGTAGCTTTTTTGCTGAAGCTGTTTCAGCGCGGCGGCGTCCTGCTCTTCGGCACTCGGCTTATTAAATTGCGATTGCAGGAAATTCACCATCTGATTGAGCCGGATATCCCCGCCCCCAATCGCCGCCAGCAACTCGTCGACATCATTGAAGTTGTAACGCGGCAGCAGGTGTTTTTCTGCTTCTTTCAGGCTGATCCCCAGATGTTCCAGCTCGTCATCAAGGATTTGTCGTCCAGCCAGAATGTTTTTGTCACGATCCTGTTTACGGAACCAGGCATGAATTTTCGAACGCCCACGGCTGGTTGTGACATAGCCCAGGTTTGGGTTTAACCAGTCACGGCTGGGATTGGGCTGTTTCTGGGTGATAATTTCAATCTGGTCACCCATCTGTAACTGGTAGGTGAATGGCACAATCCGCCCGCCAATTTTAGCCCCGATGCAGCGGTGTCCGACATCGCTGTGGATGTGATAAGCGAAGTCCAGCGGCGTTGATCCCGCAGGTAAATCAACAACATCCCCTTTCGGCGTAAAGACGTATACCCGGTCGTCAAACACCTGACTGCGTACTTCGTCGAGCATTTCACCAGAGTCGGCCATCTCTTCCTGCCACGCAATCAGTTTACGCAGCCAGGCAATCCGGTCCTCATGCCCCGACCGTGCACCGCCAGCAGCCGCGCCTTCTTTGTATTTCCAGTGCGCAGCAACGCCCAACTCTGCATCTTCATGCATCTGTTTGGTGCGGATTTGGATCTCAACGGTTTTGCCCCCCGGCCCCAAAACCACGGTATGAATAGACTGATAACCGTTCGGTTTCGGGTTAGCGACGTAATCGTCGAACTCATCCGGCAGATGGCGATAGTGAGTGTGCACTATCCCCAACGCGGCGTAGCAGTCCTGTAAACGCTCGGCGACAATACGTACTGCACGGACATCAAACAGCTCGTCAAAGGCGAGGTTCTTTTTCTGCATTTTGCGCCAGATGCTGTAGATGTGTTTCGGGCGGCCATACACTTCAGCTTTAACGCCTTCGGCTTTCATCTCTGCGCGCAGATGCCCCACAAACTCTTCAATGTAGTGTTCGCGGTCGAGGCGGCGCTCATGCAGCAATTTAGCGATGCGTTTGTATTCGGTCGGGTGGAGATAACGGAAGCAGTAATCTTCCAGTTCCCATTTCAGTTGCCCGATCCCGAGACGGTTCGCCAGCGGCGCGTAGATATTGGTGCACTCTTTTGCTGCAAGTACGCGTTCATCTTCTGGCGCATCTTTCACTTCGCGCAGATGGGCAATTCGCTCCGCCAGTTTGATGACCACGCAACGGAAGTCATCGACCATCGCCAGCAACATCCGGCGAACATTATCGACCTGCTCGGAGGAAACAGAATCAGTGTGTGTGGCTTTAAGCTGGCGGATTGCCGCCATATCGCGCACACCGTGAATAAGATTAACGACCGACTTACCGACGCTCTCGCGCAGTACGTCTTCGCTGACTACGTTGGCATCGGCCAGAGGGAACAGTAGCGCCGCCCGCAGCGTGTCAATGTCCATACTTAATGTCGAGAGGATCTCCACCATCTCGACACCACGCCACAACAGCAAACTGGCATCCGGATGCCCCTGCGTCTGCTGCAGACAATACGCCCAGGTTTCGGCTAAGCACTCACACGACTTCTGGCTGGCAATCCCCAGACTTGCGATCCATTTGTCCGGATCAAATTCACCAGCCTTATTGATATGTGCACTTCTTACCGCAACCATTGTCCTCTCCTTTAGGGACCTGACCTGCCGAAATCAGCAAATCGTAACTATTTAACGCGCGAAAAAAGCACCATCGATTCCAGATGCCCCGTGTGTGGGAACATATCCAGCATCGCCAGTCGCGCAATGGTATATCCTGCTTTTAATAACGCCTCGCTATCCCGAGCCAGCGTCGCAGGGTTACAGGATACATAAACTATACGAATGGGTTCCAGTTTTATAATTTGCTGCATGACGCCAGCAGCACCTGCTCGCGCCGGGTCCAGCAACACTTTGTCAAAGCCGTTTTTAGCCCACGGCTGCTTTGTGACATCATCTTCAAGATTTTCATGATAAAACGTCACATTTTGTAAACCATTAAGTCGCGCATTTTCCTGACCTTTCTCCACCAGCACCGCAACACCTTCTACCCCTACCACGCTAGCCGCTCGTGTCGCTAATGGCAGTGTGAAATTGCCCATACCGCAAAACAGATCAAGCACGCTGTCTTCAGCCTGCACATCCAACCACTCCAGCGCGCGTGCCACCATTTTCTGGTTCACACCCGCGTTGACCTGAATAAAATCACGCGGGCTAAAAGTTAAACGTAACCCATTTGAGTCATACCAGGGCATCTCGCCAGAGACGGTTTCGAGTATCTCACTATCGGGGGCGAGAAACAGATCCAGGCCTTCAGAATGCGAAAAGCGTTCCAGTTTTTCACGATCAGCCGAACTTAGCGGTGTGGTATGGCGTAAAATCATCAGCGTGCCGCTGGTTGCCTGCACCAGTTCAACGTGACCAAGATGGCGCATGGCTTGTAAGCTGGTCAGGCATGCCCTGACTTTGGGCAGCAATGCTTCAAGTTGGGGCGCTAAAATGGGGCATTGCTTAACATCGACAATGTCACTGGAACCCGCTTTGCGAAATCCCATCTGTAATTGTTGTGTTTTCGGCTGATAGTTCAGGCTTAAGCGCGCGCGGCGACGGTACCCCCAGGGAACATCGGCGATCACTTCAGAGACGTCATGCTTCATTAACCGGGCGAGCGCCGCACTTTTGCTTCGCTGCTGTAGTTCGATGCTGGCGTGTTGTTGCTGACAGCCGCCGCATACGCCAAAATGAGGGCAGCGTGGCGTTTCGCGTTCCGGGCTGTCGCTTAGCCTGCGCACGACTTTAGCGCGGGAATACTGTTTTTTATCTTCAGTAACAGTAACTTCCGCGTCTTCCTGCGGCAATAGCCCGGGGATAAATAACGCTTTTCCGTTATGTCGTGCCACGCCCTGACCAAAAGAGTCGAGGTCGTTGACTGAAACGGTTATGATCTGACGCGTCGTCACGCGTCGTTTTGCAGAGTAGAATTGCGCCATTGGCGAGACTTTCTCAATTTAACAGTGTGACCTTAATTGTCCCATAACGGAACTCCATGACCAACTACAGCCTGCGCGCACGCATGATGATTCTGATCCTGGCGCCGACCGTCCTTATTGGTTTATTGCTCAGTATCTTTTTCGTCGTGCATCGCTATAACGACTTGCAGCGTCAACTGGAAGATGCCGGTGCCAGCATTATTGAGCCGCTTGCAGTTTCTACTGAATATGGCATGAGCCTGCAAAATCGCGAATCTATCGGTCAGTTGATAAGCGTTTTGCATCGTCGCCATTCTGATATTGTTCGCGCCATTTCAGTTTACGATGAAAATAACCGACTCTTTGTCACCTCCAATTTTCATCTCGACCCTTCAGCAATGCAGCTCGGTAGTAACGTGCCATTTCCGCGCCAGCTCACTGTCACACGTGATGGCGATATTATGATTTTGCGTACGCCGATTATCTCCGAGAGTTATTCTCCCGACGAATCGCCCATTAGCGATGCCAAAAATAGTCAGAATATGCTGGGGTATATTGCCCTTGAGCTGGACCTTAAATCGGTGCGCTTACAGCAATATAAAGAGATTTTTATTTCCAGCGTGATGATGCTGTTTTGTATTGGTATTGCACTTATTTTTGGCTGGCGACTCATGCGCGATGTAACCGGCCCGATTCGCAACATGGTGAATACTGTCGACCGCATCCGCCGAGGACAACTCGACAGCCGGGTGGAAGGATTTATGCTCGGCGAGTTGGATATGCTGAAAAACGGCATCAACTCGATGGCAATGTCTCTGGCGGCTTATCACGAAGAGATGCAGCACAATATCGACCAGGCGACGTCAGATCTGCGTGAAACGCTGGAGCAGATGGAAATTCAGAACGTTGAGTTGGACCTGGCGAAAAAGCGCGCCCAGGAAGCGGCGCGTATTAAGTCCGAGTTTCTGGCGAATATGTCACATGAGCTGCGTACACCGCTGAATGGAGTTATTGGCTTTACCCGCCTGACGCTGAAAACAGAATTAACGCCAACGCAGCGCGATCACCTGAACACGATTGAACGCTCGGCAAATAATTTGCTGGCAATTATTAATGATGTTCTCGACTTCTCGAAACTGGAAGCGGGCAAGCTGATCCTGGAAAGTATTCCGTTCCCGCTGCGCAGCACGCTGGATGAAGTGGTTACTCTTCTGGCGCATTCTTCTCACGATAAAGGACTGGAATTGACGCTCAATATTAAGAGCGACGTGCCAGATAACGTGATAGGCGATCCGCTGCGCTTACAGCAAATCATCACTAACCTGGTGGGGAATGCGATTAAATTCACCGAGAATGGCAACATCGATATTCTGGTGGAAAAACGAGCGCTGAGTAATACCAAAGTTCAGATTGAGGTGCAGATCCGCGATACCGGTATTGGTATTCCTGAACGCGATCAATCGCGCCTGTTCCAGGCCTTCAGGCAGGCAGATGCCAGTATTTCACGCCGTCATGGCGGCACCGGGCTGGGGCTGGTAATTACGCAAAAACTGGTTAATGAGATGGGCGGAGATATTTCGTTCCATAGCCAGCCGAATCGTGGCTCAACCTTCTGGTTCCATATTAATCTCGATCTGAACCCGAATATTATTATTGAAGGACCATCCACCCAGTGCCTCACAGGCAAACGCCTGGCTTATGTCGAACCGAACTCGGCAGCCGCGCAGTGCACGCTGGATATTTTAAGCGAAACACCGCTTGAGGTGGTCTACAGCCCAAGCTTCTCGGCCCTCCCTCCCGCGCATTACGACATGATGTTGTTAGGGATTGCGGTGACTTTCCGCGAACCGCTAACGATGCAACATGAGCGGTTAGCGAAAGCAGTGTCGATGACCGATTTTCTGATGCTCGCCCTTCCGTGCCATGCACAGGTCAATGCCGAAAAGCTCAAGCAAGATGGTATCGGCGCGTGTCTGCTGAAACCCCTGACGCCTACACGTCTGTTGCCTGTACTGACCGAGTTTTGTCATCAAACACAAAATACGCTGTTGCCTGTCACCGACGAAAGTAAGCTGGTAATGACGGTTATGGCTGTTGATGATAACCCAGCAAACCTGAAACTTATCGGCGCATTGCTGGAGGACATGGTTCAGCATGTGGAGTTGTGCGATAGCGGCCATCAGGCGGTTGAACGAGCAAAACAGATGCCGTTCGATTTAATCTTAATGGATATTCAAATGCCGGACATGGACGGCATTCGTGCATGCGAACTTATCCACCAGCTTCCGCACCAGCAACAAACGCCAGTCATCGCGGTGACTGCACATGCGATGGCTGGGCAAAAAGAGAAATTACTTGGCGCGGGGATGAGCGATTATCTGGCGAAACCGATAGAAGAAGAGCGATTGCATAATTTGCTGCTGCGCTACAAACCCGGCAGCGGCATTTCTTCCCGCGTTGTGACGCCAGAAGTGAACGAAATTGTGGTGAACCAGAATGCGACTCTGGACTGGCAACTGGCGCTACGCCAGGCCGCTGGCAAAACCGATCTGGCGCGCGATATGCTGCAAATGTTGCTCGATTTCCTGCCAGAAGTTCGCAACAAAGTTGAGGAACAACTGGTTGGGGAAAATCCGGAAGGCCTGGTTGATTTGATTCATAAACTGCATGGCAGTTGCGGCTATAGCGGTGTGCCGCGTATGAAGAATCTCTGTCAACTTATCGAACAACAGCTACGAAGCGGTACTAAAGAAGAAGATTTGGAGCCAGAGCTACTGGAATTGTTGGACGAGATGGATAATGTGGCACGCGAAGCCAGTAAAATTCTTGGGTAATAAATATTTTATCGAGTAAAAATCGGCTTCTTATGAAGCCGGTTTTAGACTGGTGACAAGGTGCCTGTGTTTATGCCGGATGCGGCGCGTGTTTATATCTGGCATCAGCAATATAAAAGCGGCTCACCGTGCAACAACACAACATGAATGCGTTCAATGAGGCTCGAGTTTGGCATTAGGAATCCACTTCACGGAAATGAAAACAAGAACAAGAAAGGAAGGGTTAAATCGGAGAAATAAAGAAGAGTATGAAATGGATCGCTTGACTCCAGGCAAACGCCAGTAAAAATCCGCGCTAATAAGCAGTTTTTACAGGCATTTGCCTGAAAAGACTCGATTCAGCACCGCTAAAACGGTATTTTGCCGATCGCTGAACAAATCAGGGCAACAGCGTCCCCCACTGTTCAACCCACGGATTGGATTCCGTTTCTGGTTCCGGGTTTTCACTGGCATCGATCAGCAGCATTTCCCCTACCCGCTGCGCGCTCTGTTCCTGTAACAAAGCATCAAACTGTTTGCCACCGTTGCAGAAATTCACATAACTACTGTCGCCGAGCGCAATCACGCCGTAACGCAGGTTCGGCTGGAAACCGAGGTTATCCTTTATGTCCTGAAAGAGTGGCACAATGCTATCAGGAAGGTCGCCCTGCCCGGTCGTGGACGTAACCACCAGAACATACTTGTCCTGATAAGGTAGCCAGTCGCTTAATTCAGGATCTTCAAATACCGTTGCTTTGTGCCCCTGCGCGGTCAGAATCGCTTCCGCTTCTTCGGCCACTAGCAGTGAATTCCCGTACATGGTGCCTACAAAAATACCAATTTCCGCCATACCGTTTTCTCCCTGGATTAGGAACTTATCTCATCATCCTGACCTGATGGCGCGCTGAACTCAACCCTTTCATTTTCAAGAAGCAGACCGCGCCAGCCAAATTGTGATAATGCCTGCATCCAGGTGTCGTCCAGACCGGCGTGGATAGTCAGCGGCTCGCCAGTAAAAGGATGCGTCAATGACAACTGACTGGCATGCAGCATTAACCGCTGGAGGCCAAAATGTTCAGCCGCGCTGCGATTCTGGCGCAAATCGCCATGTTTGCTGTCGCCAATAATCGGATGGCGCAAATGGGCGAGATGGCGACGAAGCTGATGTTTGCGTCCGGTTTTCGGCTCCAGTTCCACCAGACCGTAGCGTGTCGTCGCGTAACGCCCGGTGGCGACTGGCATTTCAACCGTCGCCAGACCGCGATAATGCGTCACTGCTGGCTGCGGGCCTTTATCTTCGCGGGCATACTTATCGGCGATTTTATCCAGTTCTTCCACCAGCGGATAATCCAGCACCGCTTCTTCCATCAGCCAGCCACGCACAATCGCATGGTAACGTTTCTGGATTTGGTGTTGTTCAAACTGTTGCGCTAACAGCCGTCCGGCCTCGCTGGATAATCCCATCAGCAATACGCCAGAAGTCGGTCGGTCCAGCCGATGCGCGGTAAACACGTGCTGACCAATCTGGTCACGTACGGTTTGCATGACCACCACTTTTTCGTCGCGATCCAGCCAGCTGCGGTGAACCAGCCAGCCAGACGGTTTGTTAACCGCAACCAGCCATTCATCCTGGTAGAGTATTTCCAGCATCAGTTTGTATCATCCGCAAAAAGCGCATCCAGTTTTTCCAGCTCCGCCAGAATAAGCGCGCGCTGGGGGTGGTCCGTCGCCAGCGCCATTTCATAATACGGCGCCACGGCGAAAGCCCCTGGCAATGGCTGATTATTATCTAAGAGATCGTGCATTCGTGGGATCAGTACCCATTGCAACCACTCCAGTGGCTCCATCGTATCCATAAAGAAAGGTTGGGTACTGTTGAATTGATGCGGCTGCGGTTCATCGCTCTGCCAGTGCTGATGTTCACGCAGTATTGTTTCAAGTGCCTGCAACTGAAGACGAACGCGGTCATGAGTGGTCATAAAACAACCTCAAGAAGAAAAAACTGCCGCGAAGGATAGCAGGAATAAAAAAAGGGAGCACTGTATTAACAGTGCTCCCGGTTCGTTTCGCAGCATTCCAGCTACTTTTGTTGCTCCCTGCTCATCCTTGACAACTTTTCCTGTGGCCTTGCGACCAATCGTTCATCCTGAACTAATGCTTCCTGCTCACACCACCCCGATGTGATACTTCATCCTGAAGTGTCCCTGGCCTTCCTGACCCACCGAATCATCCTGACCGGTTCTCATTCTCCGTCCTGGAGGTGTCCTTTAACGCATCCAGCGTTTTCCTCTTCGCTTCATCCAGAAGCCTTTCCCTGAAACACCATCCTGGCGTGTCCTTTAGAAGTGTCATCATCCTGATGTTCACTTCGTTGTCTGACTCCCTGTCGACGAAGATAGAATCGTCTTTTTCACTGAGTCTTACAAGGCGCTTACAGACAATGCCTTAAGGAAAATTTCATATGGAAGTTAAGGATATTCAGTCAACACATTGATTTAAAATAAAAATATGATTCTTATCTTTTTAAGTATTCACTTATTTTCTGGCGATCTCCTACAGGGTCTGTAAGAGATCTCTCACAACCAGACGGGGTGAATGGATTACAGAAGAGGCTTAAGCTGCGTAAGGAATTCCGCAAGATTTGAGGCTAAATGGGTACGATTCCGCGTACCTAACGTCTCTTTGCATACTTCGCCAGAGAGATTACACACCGAAATCACTTCCAGCTCTTCTTCCAGTGTGGCGATAAATAACGTGGGGGGCAGTTTCAGACGTTTCTGGGTAACCAGATGTCCAATCAGGTTTTCCTGCACCCGGCGGAAGTCGTCTTCGCTCCAGGTTTGCAGTAATGTCAGTTTGATATCGCCAAACTGCGCATGCATATCCCCGGCAAGCTGGGTCGTATAGAAGGTATGAATTGCGGGTTGTATCACAATATCAAACGCACGCTCAACCGCGTTTACATTTTGCTCACCGCTAAACGGCTGCGGTTGCCAGAACACAGCATCATTAGTGGTTGAAATGATGCACGGTGAAGGAACGCCATACAGCTCCTCGCTTAACGGCCAACTACTGTGCTGTTCGTGCCAGGCATCGCAGTAACGCGTGGTAAAATCTCTCAAGGCTTGTGCGGTCAATTCGT
Source organism: Escherichia sp. E4742 (assembly GCF_005843885.1). Classification (NCBI taxonomy): domain Bacteria; kingdom Pseudomonadati; phylum Pseudomonadota; class Gammaproteobacteria; order Enterobacterales; family Enterobacteriaceae; genus Escherichia; species Escherichia sp. E4742. Next base: position 798,285 of record NZ_CP040443.1, read on the forward strand.
CCACTAATTTCTCTCTTCACTTAAACCAGATACACTTGTCGTTTAGTTTATCTGGTTTATGACGGTGAAACATGTCTTCTTATGCAAACCATCAGGCACTTGCGGGCCTGACTCTTGGAAAATCAACCGATTACCGGGATACCTATGACGCCAGCCTGCTACAAGGCGTTCCACGTAGTTTGAATCGCGATCCGCTGGGCCTGAAAGCAGATAATCTGCCTTTTCACGGTACGGATATCTGGACGCTATATGAACTCTCCTGGCTGAATGCGAAAGGTTTGCCGCAGGTTGCCGTGGGTCATGTTGAACTTGATTACACCAGCGTAAATCTCATTGAGTCGAAGAGTTTTAAACTCTATCTCAACAGCTTTAACCAGACACGCTTTAACAATTGGGAGGAAGTGCGCCAGACGCTGGAGCGCGACTTAAGCACTTGCGCCCAGGGTAACGTTAGCGTGGCGTTATATCGTCTTGATGAACTGGAAGGTCAGCCGGTGGGGCATTTCAATGGCACCTGCATTGATGACCAGGATATCGCTATCGATAACTATGAATTCACCACTGACTATCTTGAGAATGCCACCAGCGGCGAGAAAGTGGTGGAAGAAACACTCGTTAGCCACCTGCTGAAATCAAACTGCCTGATTACTCATCAACCAGACTGGGGATCTATCCAGATTCAGTATCGTGGACGCAAGATTGACAGGGAAAAACTGCTGCGTTATCTGGTTTCTTTCCGTCATCATAACGAGTTCCATGAACAGTGCGTAGAGCGCATTTTTAATGATCTGTTACGCTTCTGCCAGCCAGAGAAATTAAGCGTTTACGCACGTTATACCCGTCGTGGCGGTCTGGACATTAACCCATGGCGCAGTAACTGTGATTTTGTCCCATCGACAACCCGTCTGGCACGGCAATAAAATTTTTCTCAATTTTGCGTGCTGGATTCACGCATAAGGTTGTGAAAGGTCATCAGGCAGGGCTATTGTAATCAAAGGGAATGACGATAATCGTCCCATAAGGAGTTTTTCTTGATTACACATATTAGCCCGCTTGGCTCCATGGATATGTTGTCGCAGTTGGAAGTGGACATGCTTAAACGCACCGCCAGCAGCGACCTCTATCAACTATTTCGCAACTGTTCACTCGCTGTTCTGAACTCCGGTAGCCTCACCGATAACAGCAAAGAATTGCTGTCCCGTTTTGAGAATTTCGACATTAACGTGCTACGCCGTGAACGCGGCGTTAAGCTAGAACTGATCAATCCTCCGGAAGAAGCTTTTGTCGATGGGCGTATAATTCGCGCCTTGCAGGCCAACTTGTTCGCTGTCCTGCGCGACATTCTCTTCGTCTATGGGCAAATCCATAACACCGTTCGTTTTCCAAATCTGAATCTCGACAACTCTGTTCACATTACCAACCTGGTCTTTTCTATCTTGCGCAATGCTCGCGCGCTGCATGTAGGTGAAGCGCCCAATATGGTGGTGTGCTGGGGTGGTCACTCCATCAACGAAAACGAGTATTTGTATGCCCGTCGCGTTGGTAATCAGTTGGGGCTGCGTGAGTTAAATATTTGCACTGGCTGTGGTCCAGGCGCGATGGAAGCGCCGATGAAAGGCGCGGCGGTCGGACACGCCCAACAGCGTTACAAAGACAGCCGTTTTATTGGTATGACTGAACCATCGATTATCGCCGCTGAACCGCCTAACCCGCTGGTTAACGAACTGATCATTATGCCGGATATCGAAAAACGTCTGGAAGCGTTTGTCCGTATCGCCCACGGCATCATTATCTTCCCTGGCGGTGTGGGTACAGCGGAAGAGCTACTGTATTTGCTGGGAATTTTAATGAATCCGGCCAACAAAGATCAGGTCTTGCCATTGATCCTCACCGGCCCGAAAGAGAGTGCTGATTACTTCCGCGTACTGGACGAGTTTGTCGTGCATACGTTAGGAGAAAACGCGCGCCGCCATTATCGCATCATCATTGATGACGCTGCAGAAGTAGCCCGTCAGATGAAAAAAGCGATGCCGCAGGTGAAAGAAAACCGTCGCGATACGGGCGATGCCTACAGCTTTAACTGGTCAATGCGTATTGCGCCAGATTTGCAAATGCCGTTTGAGCCGTCTCACGAGAATATGGCGAATCTGAAACTTTATCCGGATCAGCCAGTTGAAGTGCTGGCCGCCGACCTGCGTCGTGCGTTTTCAGGCATTGTAGCCGGTAACGTAAAAGAAGTCGGCATTCGCGCCATTGAAGAGTTTGGACCATACAAAATCAACGGTGATAAAGAGATCATGCGCCGTATGGACGACCTGCTTCAGGGGTTTGTTGCCCAACATCGTATGAAGTTGCCAGGCTCTGCCTACATCCCTTGCTACGAAATCTGCACCTAATCCCCCTTTCCCCGGTAACGTTTGTTGCCGGGTTTTTCTCTTTTTTGGTCGCTCACTAATCAATCTATTTCATTTGTTAAATGAATGTTTCAGTACGTCATCATGTCATTAATATCACCACCTGCAATATGTCATACAATTTATGTTGCAGCGCAAACGTTTCCCTTAATTTGAAGACCGCATTTTATCTCCGCAAAAAAGAAAATCTTGCAATCATTAACTAAAAGTATTGATTTTTTCAGTTCAACCTACATATATTGCGCGCCCCGGAAGAGGCCAGATGTCGTTAATCTGCCAAATATTGCCCTTAAATTCTCTTTTACTTTTGATTTACAGAGTAAAGCGTTGGGATTATCTATCTTCCAAGTAGATTATTGTATTTGAGATCAAGATCACTGATAGATACATAACTTGTGTGTATCTTTCCGCCCTCAAATTATTACGGCGGAAAATGATTAAGCCATCGCCGATAGACAGATTTCATTTTTACGGCCAGGCACCTTCCCGGGCTGAACTGGCTAAAAGCTGAATTATTTGCATTCCTCCAGGAGAAATAGATGGAAACGACTCAAACCAGCACGATTGCGTCGAAAGACTCTCGCAGTGCCTGGCGCAAGACAGATACCATGTGGATGCTGGGCCTTTACGGCACGGCGATCGGCGCGGGCGTGCTGTTCCTGCCAATCAACGCCGGTGTTGGCGGTATGATCCCGCTGATCATCATGGCTATCCTTGCGTTCCCGATGACGTACTTTGCGCATCGTGGCCTGACTCGCTTCGTGCTGTCTGGCAAAAACCCAGGCGAAGACATCACCGAGGTAGTAGAAGAACATTTTGGTATTGGCGCAGGTAAACTGATTACCCTGCTTTACTTCTTCGCTATCTACCCGATTCTGCTGGTTTACAGCGTGGCAATCACCAACACGGTTGAAAGCTTCATGTCTCACCAGCTGGGTATGACGCCGCCGCCGCGTGCGATTCTGTCACTGATCCTGATCGTGGGTATGATGACCATCGTTCGCTTCGGTGAGCAGATGATCGTTAAGGCGATGAGTATTCTGGTATTCCCGTTTGTTGGCGTACTGATGCTGCTGGCTCTGTACCTGATCCCGCAGTGGAACGGCGCAGCACTGGAAACTCTGTCTCTGGACACTGCATCTGCAACCGGAAACGGTCTGTGGATGACCCTGTGGCTGGCAATTCCGGTTATGGTGTTCTCGTTCAACCACTCTCCGATCATCTCTTCTTTCGCCGTTGCGAAGCGTGAAGAGTACGGCGATATGGCAGAACAGAAATGCTCGAAGATCCTGGCATTCGCTCACATCATGATGGTGCTGACCGTAATGTTCTTCGTATTCAGCTGCGTACTGAGCCTGACTCCGGCAGACCTGGCTGCGGCTAAAGAGCAGAACATCTCGATTCTGTCTTACCTGGCTAACCATTTTAACGCGCCGATCATCGCGTGGATGGCTCCGATTATCGCGATTATCGCTATCACCAAATCCTTCCTGGGCCACTACCTGGGCGCACGTGAAGGCTTCAACGGTATGGTGATCAAATCACTGCGTGGTAAAGGTAAGTCTATCGAAATCAACAAGCTGAACCGTATCACTGCGCTGTTCATGCTGGTAACGACCTGGATTGTTGCCACCCTGAACCCGAGCATCCTGGGTATGATTGAAACCCTGGGCGGCCCAATCATCGCGATGATCCTGTTCCTGATGCCGATGTACGCCATTCAGAAAGTACCGGCAATGCGTAAATACAGCGGTCACATCAGCAACGTATTCGTTGTCGTGATGGGTCTGATTGCAATCTCCGCAATCTTCTACTCTCTGTTCAGCTAAGTCCTTTCGCGCCGCTTTCGGGCGGCGCTTCCTCCGTTTTAACGCGATGTATTTCCTATGATTAGCGTATTCGATATTTTCAAAATCGGCATTGGCCCTTCCAGTTCTCATACCGTTGGACCAATGAAAGCGGGTAAACAATTTACCGACGATCTGATTGCCCGTAACCTGCTTAAAGACGTGACCCGCGTGGTGGTTGACGTCTATGGTTCGCTCTCTCTGACCGGCAAAGGGCACCACACTGATATCGCCATTATTATGGGCCTGGCAGGGAATCTGCCGGATACCGTGGATATCGATTCTATCCCTGGTTTTATTCAGGATGTGAATACTCACGGTCGCCTGATGCTGGCAAACGGTCAGCACGAAGTCGAGTTTCCGGTTGATGAATGCATGAACTTCCATGCCGATAACCTTTCTCTGCATGAGAATGGCATGCGCATTACCGCGCTGGCGGGCGATAAAGTTGTTTACAGCCAGACGTATTACTCCATCGGCGGTGGCTTTATCGTTGATGAAGAGCATTTTGGCCAGCAGGATAGCGCACCGGTTGAAGTTCCATATCCGTACAGTTCTGCTGCCGATCTGCAAAAACATTGCCAGGAAACCGGGCTGTCACTCTCTGGTCTGATGATGAAAAACGAGCTGGCGCTGCACAGCAAAGAAGAGCTGGAACAGCACCTGGCGAACGTCTGGGAAGTGATGCGTGGCGGTATTGAACGCGGTATTGCCACCGAAGGCGTGCTGCCGGGCAAACTGCGCGTTCCACGCCGTGCGGCGGCACTGCGCCGGATGCTGGTCAGCCAGGATAAAACCACCACTGACCCGATGGCGGTTGTTGACTGGATCAACATGTTCGCACTGGCAGTGAACGAAGAGAACGCTGCGGGCGGTCGCGTGGTGACTGCGCCGACTAACGGTGCGTGCGGGATTATCCCGGCAGTGCTGGCGTACTACGACAAGTTTATCCGCGAAGTGAACGCTAACTCACTGGCTCGTTACCTGCTGGTAGCCAGCGCGATTGGTTCTCTTTATAAGATGAACGCGTCGATTTCTGGTGCCGAAGTGGGTTGCCAGGGTGAAGTTGGCGTGGCGTGCTCAATGGCGGCGGCGGGTCTGGCAGAACTGTTAGGCGCAAGCCCGGCGCAGGTGTGCATCGCGGCGGAAATCGCCATGGAGCACAACCTCGGTCTGACGTGTGACCCGGTCGCTGGGCAGGTTCAGGTACCGTGCATTGAGCGTAACGCCATTGCGGCAGTGAAAGCGGTGAACGCCGCGCGTATGGCACTGCGCCGTACCAGCGAACCGCGCGTCTGCCTCGATAAAGTTATCGAAACCATGTACGAAACAGGTAAAGACATGAACGCCAAATACCGCGAAACCTCTCGCGGCGGCCTGGCGATGAAGATCGTTGCCTGCGATTAATCTCTCTCCAGAGGCCTCGTTTTGCGAGGCCTCACATTGTTGAGAATGTGCCTGTTGTTTATGTCGGATGCGGCGTAAACACCTTATCAGACCTATAAAACAGCGCAAATTCAATAGATTGCAATTCTTTTGTAGGCATGAAAAGCGTAGCGCATCAGGCAATTTGGCGTTGTCATCAATATCAGACCTCGTTTTGCGAGCCCTCTTCCTGTTTTCTCATCCAGTCGTAGCCTGTTCCGGTGACCAATGTTACCCTTATCGCCTGATCTTTAAGGGGGAATATTGTGGCTGTTCATTTGCTTATCGTCGATGCACTGAATCTTATTCGTCGCATTCATGCCGTGCAGGGTTCACCCTGCGTCGAAACCTGCCAGCACGCCCTTGATCAACTTATTATGCACAGCCAGCCAACTCATGCAGTTGCCGTATTCGATGATGAAAACCGCAGTAGCGGCTGGCGTCATCAGCGCCTGCCTGATTACAAAGCGGGTCGCCCGCCAATGCCGGAAGAGTTGCACAACGAAATGCCCGCATTACGCGCAGCCTTTGAGCAACGCGGCGTCCCGTGCTGGTCAGCCAGCGGCAACGAAGCCGATGACTTAGCCGCCACGCTGGCGGTCAAAGTGACTCAAGCCGGGCATCAGGCAACCATCGTTTCGACAGATAAAGGCTACTGTCAGCTACTTTCACCTACATTACGTATTCGCGATTATTTCCAGAAACGCTGGCTGGATGCACCGTTTATCGATAAAGAATTTGGCGTTCAACCGCAGCAATTACCCGATTTCTGGGGGCTGGCGGGGATCAGCAGTTCAAAGGTGCCAGGCGTTGCGGGAATTGGGCCCAAAAGCGCCACGCAGTTGCTGGTCGAGTTTCAGAGTCTGGAAGGGATCTATGAGAATCTGGATGCGGTTGCCGAAAAGTGGCGCAAGAAATTAGAAGCCCATAAAGAGATGGCGTTTCTGTGCCGCGATATTGCCCGCTTACAGACTGATTTGCATATCGACGGCAATTTACAGCAATTGCGGTTGGTACGGTAACGGCGAGCTGGATGCAAACGATTATCAACACATTGAATTTAATGCACTTATATGCCGGATAAGACGCGGCTAGCGTCGCATCCGGCATCAACACATCAGCGCATTTACCAGGCGGTATGGTAAAGCTCTACAATATCCTCAAGCGTTGCTTCACGCGGGTTGCCACCGGTACAAACATCATCCAGTGCCGCCTGCGCCAGTGCCGGAATGTCTTCTTTGCGTACACCAACATCACGCAAATGTGGCGGAATACCGACATCACGGTTGAGAGCAAACACCGCTTCAATGGCGGCATTACGCGCCTCATCCAGGCTCATACCTTCCACTTTCACGCCCATAACGCGCGCGATATCGCGGTACTTCTCACCGGTAAAGTCAGCGTTATAGCGCATGACATGCGGTAACAGGATGGCGTTCGCAACACCGTGTGGAGTGTTATAAAACGCGCCCAGTGGATGCGCCATACCATGCACCAACCCTAACCCAACATTCGAGAAGCCCATACCCGCAACATACTGCCCGAGCGCCATTTCTTCTCCGGCATCCTTATCACCAGCAACCGATCCTCGCAGCGCCCCAGCAATGATTTCAATCGCTTTAATGTGCAGCGCATCGGTTAGCGCCCACGCGCCACGGGTAATATACCCCTCAATAGCATGAGTGAGCGCATCGACACCCGTCGCAGCTTTCAGTGCCGGTGGCATACCATCCATCATGTCAGCGTCAATAAACGCTACCTGCGGAATATCATGCGGATCAACGCAAACAAACTTACGACGTTTTTCTTCGTCAGTGATCACATAGTTAATGGTCACTTCTGCCGCAGTGCCTGCCGTGGTGGGGATCGCCAGAATTGGCACGCTGGGTTTGTTGGTCGGTGAAAGCCCTTCCAGGCTGCGCACATCGGCAAACTCAGGGTTATTGCTGATGATACCAATTGCTTTACAGGTATCCTGCGGGGAGCCACCGCCGATGGCGATTAGATAATCCGCGCCACTGTTCTCAAATACGCCAAGCCCTTCTTTTACTACACTGATTGTCGGATTCGGAACTACACCGTCGTAAATTGCCCACGCCAGTCCTGCGGCATCCATCTTATCGGTCACTTTCGCGACCACGCCGCATTGCACCAGCGTTTTATCAGTCACGATCAGCGCCTTGTTGTAACCACGGCGTTTTACCTCATCAGTAAGAGCACCAATCGCACCGCGCCCAAACCATGCTGTTTCGTTCAGAATCATTCTGTTAGCCATCGTCCTTCTCCTTGTTGCTTTACGAAATTACTCTTCAATCCGTAATCCATAGGTTTTGAATTTTTCCAGCACCACGGCAATCTCTTCATCGCTCAGTACCGGCACAGGGTCTGTAATCGCCAGAGTACTCAGATAAAGCTGTGCCAGCACCTCAACTTCTTGCGCCAGCCATAACGCTTTCTCCAGATTAACCTCACAAGCTATAAGCCCATGATGTTGTAACAGAATTGCTTTACGGTTTTTGAGAGCCAGCGCAACATGTTCGGAAAGTTCGCGAGTCCCAAAAGTCGCATAAGGCGCGCAAGGAATAGAGTTACCTCCAGCGGCCGCAATCATGTAATGGATAGCGGGGATAGGTCGGTTGAGTATGGAAACTGCCGTACAGTGGATGGCATGGTTATGGACAACCGCGCTGACATCCGGTCTGCTTTGATAGGCCGCCATATGGAAACGCCACTCACTGGACGGAATTTTGCCCTCTTCGTATTTGCCGTTGTCATCAACATAGACAATCATATTTTCCGTCATTCTTTCATAAGGAATACCGCTTGGCGTAATTAACATGCCATTTTCAAAACGCGTACTCACATTTCCAGCGGTACCCTGATTTAACCCGAGACGCGTCATTTCCAAACAGGTTTCAATTATTTCACGGGATAAACGTGTTCTTTCCATCTCTATTCTCCAGATACAGGTTCAGCTCGCCTTATTGCGTAAGACTGCACCGCAAATGAAGACGGGTCATGGGAGTAACCATTGAATATTTTTATCCAATGGCTGATTGTTGTTCCGCGATGATTATTTTTTTCTTCTACGTTTAATTAACTTCATTTCTACTTTAACCGTTTTTTTCACCGGTTTTTCTTCAAGGGCGCTTAACATCATTTCGAATGCTTTTTCAGCCCACGCATTTTCATCCTGCTGCATTGACCAGACATTATTAGCGAGAAATCCCAACATAGGGTGTTCATCGAAAGTACCTATATTGATTTCTGGCGGTACAGCGCCAAAGCGATCGCGAATCGCACGAACGGCTCCCTCAAGCACCGGTAAAGACGAGGCGATAAATGCCTGCGGACATCCCTGCTCTTCAATGAGTTTTTCCATAATGACATAGCCGCCTTCAGGAGTATTTACCGGGCCTTCCCTCACCCAATCGCGATGGGTAATCCCTTTTTTTGCCAACGCATTCAAATAACCTGTCAGACGATCGCTAATACTCGGCAAACCGGCATCTCCCAGCAAAAACCATACTGGTGCCTGCCCGGCCTCAAGAATATTTTGTGTCAGTTTTTCACCGCCAGAAATATTATTACTCTCTACCAATGCGTTATCGGTATATTTAAAATCACGATCGAGTAAAACCATTGGCTTACGAATTTTGCGTAAATGATGCTGCTGATTTTCCAGCGTCGAAGGAACAATAAAAAGACCATCTACATTTCGTGCAATAAATGCTTTCGTCAATTTATTTTCATAGTCAACGTCATCATAAGTACAACTGATCGTAAGTTGATATCCGGAACGTCGACAGCGTTGTTCGAGTTTTTCAGCCAGCGTAGCAAAAAAGACGTTGGATATGTTGGGAACAATCAACCCTAATGTATCAGTTTTGTTAAGTTTAAGACTGCGAGCGGAATGATTAATGATATAACCATAGCGTTCAACATATTCATTGATACGCGTTTGAGTTTTGACGCTGATTCGATATTGTTCCGCTTTTCCATTTAGCACCAGTCGCACGGTCGTAACCGATAACTTCAGGTCGCTGGCTATCTGCTCTACTGTTTTAGCCATAGGTTTTTCCCAGTTAACATCCAGACGTCAAATCACAATCATAAAAGTATTTTCAACTTTTGTCTTATTGCATCAGTTGGTTAACCGCCTGTTGTTGCTCCCAAAGCGTCAGGTAAACCTGGTATTTACGCTCTAAAAATTCACGGCGTTGTGGGTTTGCCAGAATAACCTCTCCGGCTTCAACCATTGCTTTGCACGCAGATGAAAAATCCCCCCATGCTCCGCTGGCAACAGCACCGCTAATTGCTGCGCCCAACGTAACGGCATCTTCTTCTTGCATAAGGTGGATATCGCAGCCTGTCACGTCGGCATATTCGCGTAGCCACAAGGGGTTGTGCGTTGCACCACCACATAACGTTAATCGGGTAATGCTATGCCCATTTTCCCTCAGAGTTTCAATAATATGTCTGGTGCCAAAGGCTATTGCCTGTAAAGTCGCAAGATAAAGTCGCGCGATCTGATTTTCACCACGCTCCAGCGTTAAGCCATAAACACTGCCTCTGGCATCGGGCCGCGCTCGTGGCGAGCGGTTGCCGTGATGATCGGCAAGCACATGTAAATTTCGTGTGGGTTCTGACTCGTTATCTTCCAGGGCGGCTACCCATTCATTAATCAGTTGAATCGCATGGCACCCGCGTTGTTGCGCCTTGTTAAAGAGATTTGCGCTTGCCCCGGACTCCTGAAGCGTCCACTCCACCAGCGCCCCTGCGGCGCTTTGCCCGCCTTCGGTTAGCCAGTAATTTGGCAACATGGCCGACCAGTATGGTCCCCAGACGCCAGGTGTAAATATCTCTTTTTCACTGCACAGCATATGGCAATTCGACGTTCCGCTTATCAATGCCAGCGTTCCTGATGGCTGCGCGCCAGCCAGCGCCACGCCACCGGCATGGGCATCAATCAAGCCACTGGCCACGATAATATCTGTCGTTAATCCTAATTCTTCAGCAGCTGTGGCAGTTAACGTTCCCACGGCAGCACCAGGCGGAAGAATTTCGGTGGGAATTTTTTCGAGCATGTCGGTCAGGTCTATCGATCCCAGTAAGCTATGGCTAAAACGTTGCTCATGAGCCAGATAATTCCATTTACACGTTAGCGTGCATAATCCCGCGACGTCTCGCCCTGTTGCTTTCCAGACCAGAAAATCCGCCAGATCGAAAAAGCGATGAGCTGCCTGCCAGGTTTGCGGTAGATGCGTCTTCAACCAACGTAACTTTGGTAGCTCCATCTCGACGCTCACTTCGCCGCCAACGTAGCGTAATGCGGGATCGTTCGTCGCGTTAATCTGCGCCGTCTCGACGGTTGCACGATGATCCATCCACATAATGATGTCGTGATTTGCAGATCCACTGGGTGAAACCGCTAAACCCTGGCCTTGTTCATCAAGAACAACCAGCGAGCAGGTAGCGTCAAAACCCAGCGAGCGAATTGCGGAAATGGGGATGCCTGCCAGAGCTGTCGCCTCTTTCACCGCTTTACAGACCTGTTGCCAGATCTCAGCCGAAGACTGCTCGACACGCTCGCCGCCAGGGCGAAACTGGGAGACGGGGGCAGTAGCGAATGCCAGCCTGCGGCCGCTGGCACTGTAAACACCTGCCCTGACACTGGCCGATCCGACATCGACACCGAGAAAATAACCGTTATGCATAAAGCCTCCCTGACGCTGGAGATAACGGGGATGAAAATTCATCCCCAATTTTTTATTTCTTACCGAATGGGTGCAGGAGTTTGTCGATTTCTGGCGTGTTAATGTTCTCGGCATTAACAAATTTCACGGGAATATCGATCTCTTTTTCAACGGCTTGCCCCGAGAGAGCCGCGTTCAAGGTTTTGATCCCCTGATAGCCAATCTGGTATGCATCCTGAACAACAAAGCCCTGAATGACGCCGTTCTTCAGGAAGTTAATAATCGCTTCCGTACTATCAAAACCAATGACCTTCACTTTACCTTTCAGATTCTGGCTATCAATGGCATTCGCGACCCCGAGCGTTGAACCTTCATTGGTGCCATAGATCCCAGCAAGATCGGGGTTGGCCTGAATCATATCGATAGTTTTATCCATCGCTTTTTGTGGGTCACCGTCGCTGTATTGAACAGGTAATACTTTGATGTCAGGGTATTTTTCTTTCATACGTTCCATGAAGCCTTCCGAGCGTTCAATAGCGGAAGAAGTTCCTGCAACGTGCGCGATAATCCCAACTTTCCCTTTATTATTTACCTGCGCGGCTAACGCATCAGCTGCCTGAGCCCCTGCTTTACGGTTATTGGTTGCGACAAAACTCACCGGAATGTCTGAATTGATGCCTGAATCAAAGGTCACTACTTTAATACCGCGTGAGTTTGCCGTTTCTACCAGTGGGGCGAGCGCATTCGCGTCGAGGGCTGCCAGAAGCAAGCCATTCGGTTTCTGCGCCATCGCATTTTCGACTAACTGAATTTGCTCGGCTATTTGCGTTTCATCAGCCGGGCCAACATAGCTGGTTTTATCCCCCAACTCTTTAGCCGCAGCTTCAGTTCCCATTTTTACGGTTTGCCAGAATTCATGTTGGAAACCTTTACTAACAACCGGAAGATTTAAATCCTTAGCCAGTGCGCTGGAACTTACGCAAGCCAGCAGAGATAACGCATAGACAAAATTCCTGGTTTTCATTGTTGTACTCCGTTCTGAGTGAATCACCCTTAACGTCAGGGCAGTTGTTTCCCGATAAAACAGGGAGCCTAAGTCAACGAATCTTTTTGCGTAATGTATCGAGGTAAACGGCAGCGACCACAACTACGCCCATCGCGACCATTTGCCAGAACTGGGAGACGCCCATTAAATTGAGGCCATTTTTCAGTACACTCATAATGAAAGCGCCAATGATGGTGCCGCCAATAGTGCCTATTCCGCCCATCAGGCTGGTTCCGCCAATCACTACCGCCGCAATCGCTTCCAGCTCATAACCCACACCTACCGTTGGCTGCCCGGAATTCAGACGAGATGCGAGGATGACGCCAGCAATCCCCGTTAATAAGCCACAGAAGGCATAAACGAAAATTTTCACGCGCTGAACTTTAATACCGGAAAGATGGGCGGCAACTTCATTACTACCGACGGCATAGACGTAGCGACCGATAACGGTTTTCTTCAAAATGTACGCAGCAAAAAGCGCCACTATCACGAGGTAGAAGACGGGATAAGGAAGTACATCAAACAAGCGTCCCTGGGCGAGCATTTTGAACGTCGGGTAATCGGCAAAATAGATTGCGCGCCCGTCGGTCATCACCATATTGATCCCCCTGACGGACATCATCAGACCCAACGTGGCGATAAACGGTGGAATGGTCATTTTTGTGACCAACAATCCATTGATATACCCACACAATCCCCCGGCCAACACACCAGCAATAATACAAATGGGCAGGGGCAATCCTAACGTAGCGCAAATACCCACAGCGACACCAGAGAACGCCACCACCGACCCTAGTGAAAGGTCGATTCCGGCAGTAATAATGACGAAAGTTACGCCAATAGCCATGATGCCGATTACCGACGTTTGCAGAGCAATCGTCATGATATTTTCGGTATTAAAGAAAAATGGCGAGCTAAAGCTAAAAAACAGGACAAGAATAATCAAGCTGAAGAGTGGCGCCAGGCGCATCAAGAGTTCTTTATTAATTTTTATTTTCTTATTATTGCTGTCTGAAGAGGTTACAGAGATGGTCATATTTTAATCCTCTAACGTCGCGTATTGCATAATTTTTTCTTGCGTGGCTTCATTCGCGCTAAGTTCGCCAGTAATTCGACCACTGCGCATCACTAAAATACGGTCGCACATTCCTAACACCTCTGGCAATTCAGAAGAGATCATGATGATTGATTTCCCTTTTGCCACCAGGCGATTCATTAACTCATAGATTTCCAGTTTAGCGCCAACATCAATGCCGCGAGTGGGTTCATCGAAGATTAAAATATCAGTATCTTTACACACCCAACGTGCAATTATAATTTTTTGCTGGTTTCCTCCACTTAGATTTAATGCAGCCTGTTCAAGATTTGGCGTTTTAATCCTTAACGCTTTTACCTGTTCCTCACTGGTTTGTTGGCAACGACGCGAATCGACATTCCCAAAACGATCGGAATACTCCGGGTAATTTCCTAACATAATATTTCGTTCAACCGATAAATTCAGCGCCAGTCCTTCTTTTTTGCGGTCTTCCGTCAGGTAACTAATCCCCTGCTGAATGGCATCCGAAATATCTTTAATAACGGTTTTCTTACCATTTAATTTTAGCGTTCCGCTGTCAATGGAGTCCGCACCAAAAATCGCACGCGCAAGTTCAGTACGCCCCGCGCCCATCAGTCCGGCAAAGCCAAGAATCTCGCCACGATAAAGCGTGAAATTAATATCGTTCAGTACGCCTTTTCGTGTTAGCCCATTAACCTCCAGAACAGGAATCCGCTGCAGCAAGGCCTCGCGGCGAGGATAGATATTCCCTAAATCTCGACCAACCATCATGGCAATCAGATCGCTGATTTTTACGCATTCATAATCCACAGTGCTAATGTACTGACCATCGCGCATTACAGTCGCGCGGTCGGCAATTAGCGCCAGCTCTTCCAGACGGTGGGAGATATACACAATACCGGTCCCCTGCTCTTTCAATAACCGGGTAACGCGAAATAAGCTTTCAATTTCAGTTTCTGTTAACGCGGCAGTGGGTTCATCCATAATTAATATCTTCGCGTTAACAGAAATGGCTTTAGCTATTTCCACCATTTGCTGCTGTGCAACCGTAAGGTCGGCAACCAGAGTATCTGGTTTGATCGCCAAATTTAATTTTTGCAAAATTTCAATCGTCGCCTGGCGTTGCTGTTTTTCATCCAGACGCCAGCGATTTTTTTTACAAAACTCCCTGCCGATAAAAATATTTTCTTCTACTGTAAGCTCGGGGAATAAATTAAATTCCTGGTGAATAATAGTAATACCTACGTTTTGCGCACTTAACGGATCAGAAAATGAGACTGGTTTATCTTCAAAAATTATTTCACCTTCATCAGGTTGATAAACCCCCGACAAAATTTTCATTAAGGTGGATTTTCCTGCACCATTTTCACCTAATAATGCATGAACCTCGCCCCGGCGTAGGGTAAATTGCACATCATTAAGCGCCAACACTCCAGGAAAGCGTTTGGTGATATGCTTCATTTGCAAAAATGTTTCGGACATTGCAGCTTTCCTCAATAATCAGAAACTGAAAATGTGAAGTACGGCATAAACGTCGCTACTAAAGCCATCTCCACTGTGATACGAATAACGTTTGAATAGATATTCATCGCATCTTATTTTTCGCGTTTGCTAACTCGAGTTAGCGATCGCCTTTTAAAGCTATTTTAGGTATACAAATTAGCCAAATTATTTCAGTTAAAACTGTGATGCATAACCATTAAAATGTAATAACTACATGATTATTAAGATTATTATTTTTTATCCTGTTAAATAATAATTTGACAGAGATCGAATTTTAACCACTTCTCGTGACCCCCCTCACATTTCAACAACAAAAAAGTTGTGTACAAAAACCCCACACACCTAAGCTAACTCGAGTTAGCAATTAATGACCAATACTACTGCTTCGGTGGTTTCCTTTCTCCGCCTTAGCAGAGCGCCAATAAAGCGAGATGAGGAATCCTGATGAAAATTAATACGTTACCGAAAATTGGTATCCGTCCGGTTATTGATGGCCGTCGCATGGGCGTGCGTGAGTCGCTTGAAGAACAAACGATGAATATGGCAAAAGCGACCGCGGCGCTGCTGGCGGAGAAACTCCGCCATGCCTGTGGCACTCCCGTTGAATGCGTAATTTCTGATACCTGCATCGCCGGTATGGCCGAATCTGCTGCCTGCGAAGAAAAATTCAGCCGCCAGAATGTAGGCCTCACCATTACGGTAACGCCTTGCTGGTGCTATGGCAGTGAAACCATCGACATGGATCCAACCCGCCCGAAAGCCATTTGGGGCTTTAACGGCACTGAACGCCCCGGCGCTGTTTACCTGGCAGCGGCTCTGGCAGCTCACAGCCAGAAAGGCATCCCGGCATTCTCCATTTACGGTCATGACGTTCAGGATGCCGATGACACATCGATCCCTGCCGATGTTGAAGAAAAACTGCTGCGCTTTGCCCGCGCCGGTTTGGCAGTCGCCAGCATGAAAGGTAAAAGCTATCTGTCACTGGGCGGCGTTTCAATGGGCATCGCCGGTTCCATCGTTGACCACAACTTCTTTGAATCCTGGTTGGGGATGAAAGTCCAGGCGGTGGATATGACCGAACTGCGCCGCCGTATCGATCAGAAGATTTACGACGAAGCCGAACTGGAAATGGCGCTGGCCTGGGCTGATAAAAACTTCCGCTATGGCGAAGATGAAAATAACAAACAGTATCAACGCAATGCCGAGCAAAGCCGCGCTGTTCTGCGCGAAAGTTTACTGATGGCGATGTGTATCCGCGACATGATGCAAGGCAATAGCAAACTGGCCGATATCGGTCGCGTGGAAGAATCACTTGGCTACAACGCCATTGCTGCAGGCTTCCAGGGACAACGTCACTGGACCGATCAATATCCAAATGGCGACACCGCCGAAGCGCTCCTCAACAGCTCATTTGACTGGAATGGTGTGCGCGAACCGTTGGTCGTGGCGACGGAAAACGACAGTCTCAACGGCGTGGCAATGTTGATGGGTCACCAGCTCACCGGCACCGCTCAGGTGTTTGCCGATGTGCGTACCTACTGGTCACCAGAGGCGATCGAACGCGTAACGGGGCACAAACTGAGCGGGCAGGCAGAACACGGCATTATTCATTTGATCAACTCCGGTTCTGCTGCGCTGGACGGTTCCTGTAAACAGCGCGACAGCGAAGGTAAACCGACCATGAAGCCACACTGGGAAGTCTCTCAGCAAGAGGCTGATGCTTGCCTTGCCGCTACCGAATGGTGCCCGGCGATACACGAATATTTCCGTGGCGGCGGTTACTCTTCACGTTTCCTCACCGAAGGCGGCGTTCCGTTCACCATGACCCGTGTCAACATCATCAAAGGCCTGGGACCAGTACTGCAAATCTCGGAAGGCTGGAGCGTGGAGTTACCGGAGGATGTGCATGACATCCTCAACAAACGCACCAACTCTACCTGGCCAACCACCTGGTTTGCTCCGCGCCTCACTGGTAAAGGCCCCTTTACTGATGTGTACTCGGTAATGGCAAACTGGGGCGCAAACCACGGCGTTCTGACTATCGGTCACGTTGGCGCAGACTTTATCACTCTCGCCGCAATGCTGCGTATCCCGGTGTGTATGCACAACGTTGAAGAGAGCAAAGTGTATCGTCCTTCTGCCTGGGCCGCGCACGGTATGGATATTGAAGGCCAGGATTACCGTGCATGCCAGAACTACGGCCCGTTGTATAAGCGTTAATACATTACCCCCTGATGTTATGCCCGGTCACTCCGGCTACCGGGTCTGGACAAGCAAGAGTGGTTAGCCGGATATGCAATGTTATCCGGCTATATTGCAGGAGCGATTATGAAACAAGAAGTTATCCTGGTACTCGACTGTGGAGCGACCAATGTCAGGGCCATCGCGGTTAATCGGCAGGGAAAAATCGTTACCCGCGCCTCAACGCCTAATGCCAGCGATATCGCAATGGAAAATAGCACCTGGCACCAGTGGTCTTTAGACGCCATTTTGCAACGCTTTGCTGATTGCTGTCGGCAAATCAGTAGTGTGCTGGCTGGATGTCACATCCGTGGCATCGCCGTCACTACTTTTGGCGTAGATGGCGCGCTGGTTGATAAACAGGGCAATCTGCTCTATCCGGTCATTAGCTGGAAATGTCCGCGAACGGCGGCGGTAATGGACAATATTGAACGGTTGATCTCCGCACAACAGTTGCAGGCTATTTCTGGCGTAGGAGCTTTTAGTTTCAATACGTTATATAAATTGGTGTGGTTGAAAGAAAATCATCCACAACTGCTTGAACAAGCGCATGCCTGGCTATTTATTTCATCGCTGATTAACCACCGTTTAACCGGCGAATTGACGACTGATATCACCATGGCCGGAACCAGCCAGATGCTGGATATTCAGCAACGCGATTTCAGCCCGCAAATCTTGCAAGCTACCGGTATTCCACGTCGTCTCTTCCCTCGCCTGGTGGAAGCGGGTGAACAGATTGGCATGCTACAAAACAGAGCCGCAGAAATGCTCAGCTTACCCGTTGGCATACCGGTGATTTCCGCAGGTCACGATACCCAGTTCGCCCTTTTTGGCGCTGGTGCCGAACAAAATGAACCCGTGCTCTCTTCCGGTACATGGGAAATTTTAATGGTCCGCAGCGCCCAGGTTGATACTTCGCTGTTAAGTCAATACGCCGGTTCCACCTGTGAACTGGATAGCCAGGCGGGGTTGTATAACCCGGGTATGCAATGGCTGGCATCCGGTGTGCTGGAATGGGTGAGAAAACTGTTCTGGACTGCTGAAACTCCGTGGCAAATGTTGATTGAAGAGGCTCGTCTAATCGTGCCTGGCGCGGATGGCGTGAAAATGCAGTGTGATTTATTGTCGTGTCAGAACGCTGGCTGGCAAGGAGTGACGCTTAATACCACGCGGGGGCATTTCTATCGCGCGGCGCTGGAAGGGTTAACCGCGCAATTACAGCGCAATCTACAGATGCTGGAAAAAATCGGGCACTTTAAAGCCTCTGAATTATTGTTAGTCGGCGGAGGAAGTCGCAACACATTGTGGAATCAGATTAAAGCCAATATGCTTGATATTCCGGTAAAAGTTCTCGACGACGCCGAAACGACCGTCGCAGGAGCTGCGCTGTTCGGTTGGTATGGCATAGGGGAATTTAACAGCCCGGAAGAAGCCCGCGCGCAGATTCATTATCAGTACCGTTATTTCTACCCGCAAACTGAACCTGAATTTATAGAGGAAGTGTGAAATGCTGAAAACAATTTCGCCGTTAATTTCTCCCGAACTATTGAAAGTGCTGGCAGAGATGGGACATGGAGATGAAATTATTTTTTCCGATGCTCACTTTCCCGCCCATTCGATGGGACCGCGGGTGATCCGCGCTGATGGCCTGTTGGTGAGCGACTTGCTTCAGGCGATTATCCCGTTATTTGAACTGGACAGTTATGCACCGCCGCTGGTGATGATGGCGGCGGTAGAAGGTGACACTCTCGATCCTGAAGTAGAACGACGTTACCGTAATGCGCTTTCACTACAAGCCCCGTGTCCTGACATCATCCGCATCAATCGTTTTGCGTTTTATGAACGGGCGCAAAAAGCCTTTGCGATCGTTATCACAGGCGAACGAGCGAAGTACGGGAATATTTTGCTGAAAAAAGGGGTGACACCATAATTTTAAAATTACGACCGGAGTTAACACTCCGGCCTTGCTTGTTACCGTTCGTCGCGACGACCACCCACCGCAGCCCATATACGACGGACGTGCACCGTCACTTCTTCGCGATCGTGATACAACTGACGCGCCTGAATCTGAGCATTTATGCCATGTTCATCAAGCTGTGCCTGAATATACGCCAGATTGTGTGATACTTCTTCGTAGCGTTTTTTCATCGGCAATTTAAGGTTGAAGATAGTTTCACGACACCAGCCATTAACCAGCCACTGCGCCATCAAAGCCGCGACCTTCGCCGGTTTTTCCACCATGTCACACACCATCCACGAGATATTGCTACGTGTCGGGCGGAATTTAAAACCATCTTCCCGCAGCCACGTTACTTGTCCGGTATCCATCAGACTTTGCGCCATCGGGCCGTTATCAACGGAGTAAACCCACATGTTGCGCTTCACCAGTTGGTAGGTCCAGCCGCCCGGGCAAGCGCCCAAATCCACCGCCCACATCCCGTTCGCCAGGCGTTCATCCCATTCATCCGCAGGAATAAACACATGAAATGCCTCTTCCAGTTTGAGTGTGGAACGACTTGGTGCATCTGCCGGAAACTTCAGGCGCGGAATACCCATATAGAACGGCGAGTTATTATTGCTGTAGGAGTAGCCGGTATAACAGCAGCCTGGCGCGATAAAGAACACATGCACCACTGGACGCTTCGGCGTTTCATAGCTCGCCAGGACGCCCGCATCACGCAAGGCAGCCCGTAACGGTACAGTAAATTTGCGGCAGAATTTCAGTAACTCTTTACTTTCGTTGGTGTCCGCGACTTCAACACGCAGTTCGCCGCCCTTCTCTACCACACCCTGCAACATGCCAACTATTGGCGTAATGCGGTCTTCCTGCGGCAAATGCTGGAGCAGTTCTCCCACCACAAACCACTGGCGGGCAAAAATTAATGAACTAAATGGCAGTTCACGGATTAACTTATCGCCATCTTCCGCTTGATAACATTCATAAATCACATAACCCGCATTCTCTTTTACACGGGCAAAACCGAATATTTCCCGCTGCCCGGCTTTATCGGTAATTTCTGCGGCGCACTCTTTTTCAAAGCCCGGACGGCACAACAATACAACTTTATTCATGACTTACGCCCTTGCGCTTTAAACGGATAGCACCAACTAACATTAACGCCCAGCCAGCAAGGAAGCTTACGCCGCCAACCGGAGTGACAAACGCCCATAAACGCAGATGAGACAGCGCCAGGCAATAAAGGCTGCCGCTGAACAGCACCGTACCTAGCGCCAGAAAGACGCTACTCCAGTAAAACCAGATACTGATGCGACGTTGCATTGCCACCGCCAGACCTAAAATTGCCAGCGTATGAAATGCCTGGTATTCGAGGCCGGTCTGGATCCAGCCCATTTCAACGGCGCCCATGGTTTTACTTAAAACATGCGCACCAAAAGCACCCAGAGCGACAAAAATGAAGCCGCTAATGGCGGCGAAAATCAGCATAAAACGGCTGGTCATGGTCGTACCCTACATAAATTATTGTTCATAACGAAAGCGGAATTTTTCTTGTTCAGCAGCGGCTTTCGCCAGGATCCATTGGCGAAAGGCGGCTATTTTACCCAGTTCTGCCTGGCTGTCATGACATACCAGATAAAACGCATTTTTACTGACCAATACGTCATTAAACGGGCAAACAAGGCGTCCGGCCTCGATTTCAGATTGCGCCATCACGTTATTTGCCAGCGCAACCCCCTGCCCGTGAATGGCTGCTTGTAGCACCATGGCGCTATGGCTGAAGATTGGCCCTTGCTGAACATTAATATGAGTCAGCCCCAACTGGCGGGTATATGTCTGCCAGTCTCGCCGGGAGGCATCGTGTAATAACGTATGTTTAGCCAGATCTTCCGGCGTCTTCAAGGATTTCTCACCGGTTAATAGTAAAGGCGAACACACTGGCAACAGGTATTCGGCGTAAAGCTTTTCCACCCGTAGCCCCGGCCAGTTGCCTCGGCCATAAAATATCGCCACGTCGACATCATCCGCCAGTTTATCCTCCTGACGATCAACCGCCTGGATTCGAACGTCGATTCCCGGATAAGCTGAATTAAAGCTGGAAAGTCGCGGTACCAGCCAGTGGATGGCAAAACTGGGGAGTAAGCTGACCGTCAATGCCCCTTTGGCGCTACGGGCCTGGAGTTTACGCGTCGCTTCGGTTAATTGCGAAAATATCTCTTTGATATCGAGAAAATAGCTTTGCCCTTCCTCGGTCAATAGAAGTGAACGATTACGGCGGCGGAACAGTTTTAGCCCCAAAAAATCCTCAAGGGACTTGATTTGATGACTTACTGCGGCCTGGGTCACAAAAAGCTCTTCTGCTGCACGCGTGAAGCTTAAATGGCGGGCTGCGGCATCAAAAACTCGTAAGGCATTTAGCGGTGGTAATCGTTTAGACATGGCTTTTAAACTTTGATGTTAAATGAATTTAACAATTAGATCACACTGTGTAACCTATTAGTTTTTTTAATCTGAGCCATTATAAATTGTCCGTTGAGCTTCTACCAGCAAATACCTATAGTGGCGGCACTTCCTGAGCCGGAACGAAAAGTTTTATCGGAATGCGTGTTCTGGTGAACTTTTGGCTTACGGTTGTGATGTTGTGTTGTTGTGTTTGCAATTGGTCTGCGATTCAGACCATGGTAGCAAAGCTACCTTTTTTCACTTCCTGTACATTTACCCTGTCTGTCCATAGTGATTAATGTAGCACCGCCTAATTGCGGTGCTTTTTTTTACCTTGCGATCGCGAATTACTGATCCAGTTCGACCATCTCTTTCACGTCGGTACGGTTGATCTGCTGTTTGTTGCCATTAGCGTCTTTATAAGAAATCATACCGGTTTCATCATCCGTCATCGGCTTACCATCAGATACAATGGTACGTCCGTCGTTGGTGTGCATCACATAGTTCGAACCGGAGCAGGCGCTAAGGGCAAAAGTCAGCATACAGGCAGAGATAATGGCGGCAGTCTTTTTCATCTTCTTCTCCTTAAAGCGATTACTAAATCTTAATAATATTGATTAACAGGCTAAAATTAACGCCTAACACTATTCAGCATATGTTACTGACGCGGCTTCGACAGGATATCCAGACGATTCCGATGGTTAGCACTCACCTTGTTTCAAAGTGAATTTTGCGTCACGATCGGCGAATCAAGCCGAGGAGTCTCATGAACGTTTTTAATCCCGCGCAATTTCGCGCCCAGTTTCCCGCGCTACAGGATGCGGGCGTTTATCTCGATAGTGCAGCGACCGCACTCAAACCCGAAGCTGTGGTTGAAGCAACCCGGCAGTTCTATAGCCTGAGCGCCGGAAACGTCCATCGCAGCCAGTTTGCCGAAGCCCAACGCCTGACCGCACGTTATGAAGCTGCACGGGAAAAAGTAGCGCAATTGCTAAATGCACCGGATGATAAAACTATCGTCTGGACGCGCGGCACCACCGAATCCATCAACATGGTGGCACAATGCTATGCCCGTCCGCGTCTGCAACCGGGCGATGAGATTATTGTCAGCGTGGCAGAGCATCACGCTAACCTCGTTCCCTGGCTAATGGTTGCCCAACAAACCGGAGCCAAAGTGGTGAAACTGCCGCTTAATGCGCAACGGTTGCCGGATGTCGATTTATTGCCGGAGTTAATTACTCCCCGTAGTCGAATTCTGGCGTTGGGCCAGATGTCGAACGTCACTGGCGGTTGCCCGGATCTGGCGCGAGCGATTACCTTTGCTCATTCAGCCGGGATGGTGGTGATGGTTGATGGTGCTCAGGGCGCAGTGCATTTCCCTGCCGATGTTCAGCAGCTGGATATCGATTTCTATGCTTTCTCTGGTCACAAACTGTATGGCCCGACGGGTATCGGCGTGCTTTACGGCAAACCAGAACTGCTGGAAGCGATGTCGCCCTGGCTGGGTGGCGGCAAAATGATTCACGAAGTGAGTTTTGACGGCTTCACTACTCAATCCGCGCCGTGGAAACTGGAAGCCGGAACGCCAAATGTCGCTGGTGTCATAGGATTAAGCGCGGCGCTGGAATGGCTGGCCGATTACGATATCAACCAGGCAGAAAGCTGGAGCCGTAGCCTGGCGACGCTTGCAGAAGACGCTCTGGCTAAACGTCCAGGCTTTCGTTCATTCCGCTGTCAGGACTCCAGCCTGCTGGCCTTTGATTTCGAGGGTGTTCATCACAGCGATATGGTGACGCTACTGGCGGAATATGGTATTGCCCTGCGCGCCGGGCAGCACTGTGCTCAACCGCTGTTGGCAGAATTAGGCGTAACCGGCACTCTGCGCGCCTCTTTTGCGCCATATAATACAAAGAGTGATGTGGATGCGCTGGTGAATGCCGTTGACCACGCGCTGGAATTATTGGTGGATTAATGACGAACCCGCAATTCGCCGGACATCCGTTCGGCACAACCGTTACCGTAGAGACGTTACGCGATACTTTCGCGCCATTGACGCAATGGGAAGACAAATATCGCCAGCTGATTATGTTGGGGAAACAGCTTCCTGCGTTGCCAGACGAATTAAAAGCACAGGCCAAAGAAATTGCCGGATGTGAAAACCGCGTCTGGCTTGGATTTAACGTTGCAGAAAACGGCAGGATGCATTTCTTTGGTGATAGCGAAGGGCGCATTGTGCGCGGTCTGCTGGCCGTATTGCTGACTGCCGTTGAGGGCAAAACTGCCGCCGAGTTACAAGCACTGTCGCCGCTGGCATTGTTTGATGAGCTGGGGTTGCGTGCGCAACTTAGCGCCTCTCGCAGTCAGGGATTGAATGCGTTAAGCGAGGCAATTCTCGCCGCGGCGAAGCAAGCTTGATGTTACACAGTTCCAGGTCGGATAAGACACACCAGACGTCGCATCCGACCTAATGTTTACCCCTGACGTGCCGCTTTCGCCATCATCTTCTTCAGCGCATGAGAAACCGCAACAAACCCAAAGGTGGCGGTTACCATCGTCGCGGCGCCAAATCCAGATGCACAATCCATCCGCTTTGGCCCTTCCGCGGTGGCTTTCATTGCACAGACCGTACCGTCTGACTGCGGGTACACCAGTGCTTCGGTAGAGAACACGCAATCCACGCCGAGCTTACCTTTACTGTTTTTCACCACGCCGAAATCGCTTTTCAGGCGCTCGCGCAGCTTCGCCGCCAGCGGATCCTGAATCGTTTTCGCCAGATCGGTAACCTGAATCTGCGTCGGATCAATCTGCCCACCAGCGCCACCGGTCGTGACTAGCGGGATTTTATTGCGCCGACAATAAGCAATCAGCGCCGCTTTGGGTCGTACACTATCAATGGCATCAATTACATACGAATAACCTGCACTCATGTATTGCGCTACGTTATCCGGCGTCACGAAGTCATCTACTACTGTTACACGGCACTCAGGGTTAATCTGGCGAATGCGCTCCGCCATCACTTCCGCTTTTGCCAGCCCGACGTTATCTCGCAGCGCGTGAATTTGCCGATTGGTATTAGTGACACACACATCATCCATATCGATAAGCGTGATTGCGCCAATCCCCGTGCGCGCCAGCGCTTCCGCCGCCCAGGAACCGACACCACCGATACCAACCACACAAATATGCGCATCAGCGAACAATTGCAACGCTTTTTCACCATACAGACGCGCAGTGCCACCAAAACGCTGACGCCATGCATCACTAATTACAACAGACATAGCACCTCAGAATTAAAAAGGGCGAGGTTATCCCTCACCCTAAACGCATAAATGCCTGATGCGCTACGCTTATCAGGCCTACATTACTCCTGCAATATATTGAATTTGCATGATTTGTAGGCCGGATAAGGCGTTCACGCCGCATCCGGCATGAACAACGCGCACTTAGTCAACAATCAGGAGGTGAGATTATCCCTCACCCTGCCTTATCCCTAAAAACGGCATAAAGAATAACACATCAACCACTAAAGACGTTACCTGCGCCCGGGGCCGTTTTTAGCACCCAAACACGACCATAGTGATTATACCAACCTGCGCGGTGTCCGGCTTCCGGCCCGATTCCTTGATAGATATCGAAGTGTTGGCCTTTGATTGCACCACCGACATCTAACGCCACCATCAGACGCAGTTCGTACTGACCATTAAATTTGCCGTTATTATCCAGCAGCGGCACTTCTGCCAGCAAGGTTGTACCTGGCGGGATAATGGAACGATCGGAGGCCACCGAAGCGCGACCAACCAGCGGCACCGCACTTGCCCCTTTCACCGGTGCAAAAGACTGCGGTTTAAAGAAGACGAAAGACGGGTTCTGTTCCAGCAGCTCACGAACTTCGGCTTCACTGTGTGTTTCACCCCAGTGACGAATCGCCTGCATCGACATATCTTCTTTTTTCACTTCGCCACGATCGATCAACACCTTGCCAATACTGCGATAGGCATGACCATTCTTTCCGGCATAGCTGAAGAAGTTAAGCGGACTGCCATCACCAAAATCAATATACCCGCTACCCTGCACATCCATAATGAAGTTATCCATCAGAGAGTTGCTGTAAGCGAGGATATATTTATCACTCAATGCACCCGCGTAGATCTCCGCGCGAGACGGCAAACGCCCACGTTTTGGCGGCATTCGATAAATAGGATACTGGAACTCGCCCTGACGAGTATGGCGCGCCTGAATCACCGGCGTGTAATAGCCCGTAAATTGCACGTTACCGTAATTATCTGCACCTTCCATCTGCCAGGCATCAATGCCGAACTGGCGCATATTGCGGGTATCACCGCCTGCACGCAGCCACTCCTGCACGGCGTTATAAACGCTACTCTGGTTGCCATACAGACGCGGCGACGCGTTGCGGATATGGTTAATTTGTTCGGCGAAATCACCGGCGTTAATCGGCGCGCCAACAGCATCTGGTTGGTTCACCAGAGAGAAAGGCTGGGTAAATTTCCCGTCTTTATATTGCTGTCCGCGATCGGTTGGTTTGGAGGAGCAGGCGGCCAGTATCGTCACAACCGCGCCCATAAGAAGGTACTTTACCCAACGTCCTTTCATTGTTCTCTTCTTCAGGTTAAAAATAAGGCGTTAATGAAGATAACAAACCGTCGCCTTTAATGAAATCCGTAGTGTTCCCTGATGCAAATTTTGTACAAAAAACAGACTTCAATGCTTTGTTTTTGTTCAAAATCATGCCAAATCCGTGATCCGAGTAAAAAAAAGGTTGCATGAAAACGCGAGCGGAGTATAGTGCGCATCCACGGACGCGGGGTGGAGCAGCCTGGTAGCTCGTCGGGCTCATAACCCGAAGGTCGTCGGTTCAAATCCGGCCCCCGCAACCAATTAAAATTTGATGAAGTAAAGCAGTACGGTGACGCGGGGTGGAGCAGCCTGGTAGCTCGTCGGGCTCATAACCCGAAGGTCGTCGGTTCAAATCCGGCCCCCGCAACCAATCAAAATTTGATGAAGTAATAGCAGTACGGTGACGCGGGGTGGAGCAGCCTGGTAGCTCGTCGGGCTCATAACCCGAAGGTCGTCGGTTCAAATCCGGCCCCCGCAACCAATACTTAGAATACTGATAAACCGCAATGTGTTTCACAGATTGCGGTTTTTTTGTACCTGAAATCTTCCTTGTCTGAACTCACAGCACGTTTTTTATCTCCCTCCCCGCAAAGAAATCAATTATCGACCTGGCAACGTGTATCCCGGTTTGCTGGTATGACTCAACGGTGGCGGCTGCAATATGCGGCGTTGTAATGATATTTTTGGTATGCAGCAATGGGCTAAATTGCGCCAGCGGTTCAGAGCTAAATACATCCAGCGCCGCAAAAACATTCCGTTCTTCAATAATCTGAAGTAAAGCCTTCTCATCCAGCAGTTTTCCCCTGGCGGCATTGATGATCAACGAGCCGTTACGCATCATCGACAAATATTTGTGGCTAATGAAGTTCTCCAGATCAGGAGAAAACGGCAGAAGAACAATGATGACATGCGACTGCATAAAGATATCTTCAATTGATACGAACTGAACTCCAGCTTTGTCAGCAACCTGATAATCGGGTTGTTTGTCAAAAGCTAAAAGCTCAACATCAAAACCGGACAACCTTTTCGCCAGTGTTTTACCAATATTACCGTAGCCAACCAGGCCAATCCGTTTCCCTTGTAACTCGCAGCCATGCGACTCGCCCCAATAACCATTTTGCATCGCATGATAGCTGCCAGGGATATTTCTCATGCTCGCGAAGATAAGACCAATAATAAATTCCGCAACCGCATTTGAATTAATCCCAGCCGCATTATTAACTACAATATTGGATTGTTGTACCGCGCGAAGATCAATATTATCTATCCCCGTCCCGAATCTCGATATTATTCTCACACCAGGCAGTAGTGATAGCGTGTCCGCCTGATAGCAATCTTTTCCGGCAATGACTGCGCAAATAGATTCTCGTAATACTGTGGATTCTGATTTAACCAGATGCTCCACATTATTCTTAATAATAAGGTTAAAATGATTTTCTCTTAGCAGCTTGCTGGCAGAAACACAACGCGCTGAAAAGCTGGGAACGGTGACCAGAACGTTTTTCATAGCTGACACTCACTTCAATGAACGCCACCCCAAAAGATGGCGTGACCGGTTACTGTATTTATATTTTAAAATTATGAATTTGCTTTAATGCCGAGTGCACCTCCTGGATGATATAAGCCGAAATCAGCACGAGTAAATTTTTTCAATTCGGAGAGTGCAAGCGCCACCGCATCACCAACAACCAGAACGACTGTCGATGAGCATGACGGCGCTAAACCTAAATTATCAGCCTCACTTTTGACGGGAATTTCAACGGATAAATCACAACTTATCGCAAGCGATGAGCGATGACTGCGGGTAAAAGAGATCAAATAATTACCCATTT
Source organism: Escherichia sp. E4742 (assembly GCF_005843885.1). NCBI lineage: Bacteria > Pseudomonadati > Pseudomonadota > Gammaproteobacteria > Enterobacterales > Enterobacteriaceae > Escherichia > Escherichia sp. E4742. The sequence goes on from NZ_CP040443.1 coordinate 826,382, forward strand.
TTTTCAGACTAGGTAGTGTTGCCAGGATTTCTGTCGTCTCACCACTGTTTGAAATAAGAATAACAACATCATCTTTCGCCACCATCCCAAGATCGCCGTGTACCGCTTCCGTACCGTGAACAAAAAACGAAGGAGTTCCGGTGCTGGCAAAAGTTGCTGCGAGCTTTCTGGCAATAATACCGGACTTACCAACACCAATAAAAACAACTTTACCCTGACAAGATTGTAATATCTTAATTAAAGCAGCAACTTCCGAAAGGGGAGAATCAATAACCGCTTCAACAGCCTTATGTTCGTTACGCATAAAATGTTTAATAAGATGTACAAGTTCCGTGTTGTTCATTTTATTTTTCCTGATTAATATTTTTAATTACACTCGCAAGACGCGTAAGCCCCATATATAATTTTTCTCGACCGCAGGCCAGGTTCAGACGAAGGTAGCCCTCCCCCTCCGTTCCATAGACATGCCCCGCCATAATGCCCACTTTGCCTTCATTAATTAATCGACTGTAGAATTCATCAAAGGGATAGCCAATAGCAGAGCAATCTATCCACGAAAAATAGCAGCCATCAGCCGGCCTTACGATCAATTCTGGAGTATTTTCATTCAGATACTGCCGGGTGAATTGAATGTTAGAGACAATATGTGCCTTCAATAAATTTAACCATCCCTCACATTCATTATAGGCAACAATGGTTGCAATTATATTCAGTACTGATGGAGAGTTTACGAAATCGCGATACCTCGATATCGTTCTGAACTTATGATTAAAATTATCGTCAGTTGAAATCAGATACGATCCTGTTAGCGCAGGAACATTAAATGTTTTCGATATCGAATTAAACACCACTACTTTTTCTTTTTTTATTTTAAGCGCTGATGTGAAACTACGATTAAAAACAAAATCACTATGAATTTCATCTGCACATAACCAGACATTATGTCTTACACAGCTTGCAGCGATTTTATGCAGATCTTCTTCCGACCAGACGGTTCCTGTCGGGTTATGAGGATTACATAATAACACCATCTTCGCGCTTTTAATTTTAAGCTCAAAATCTTGCCAGTTGATAGCGTAGCCCTCCTCATTTTTTATAATCAAAGAGGTTGTCAAAATATTTCGCTCGCTATGTTTAATCACATCAAAAAATGCATTATAGACAGGTGTAAAAACGAGAATATTATCGCCATGCGATGTCAATAACTCTATTGCTTTAGCAATGGAGTACATCACACTGGGGCTATAGGTTATCCATTCAGGTTTAATGCCTGTTTGATATTGTTGATGATACCAGTTTACTATCGCATTCAGATATTCACCATGTTGCCAACGACTGTACCCTAAAACCGGGTGTTCCAGGCGTTTTTTTAATGCTCTGATGATAGCTTCCGGTATCGGAAGATCCATATCTGAAATAGAGAAGGGTAATACATCTTTTACACCAAATCTGTCTTCGCAAAAGTCCCATTGGGTGCAATACGTTCCTTTACGGGAAATAGGGGTATTAAAAATATCCATCAGCGCATCCCCATGTAGCTATCCATGTCCCTACGCAGGGCGATGACTTTAGTGCCGATAATGACTTGTAGGGTATTTTGATCAAGTTTAACAACCGCAATTCCGCCAGCTCTTTTTATTGCAACCTCGTCAATCAATCCCATATCTGCGATTGTTAAACGTAAACGAGTTACGCAATTATCCAGTGACTTAATATTCTCTTTACCACCAAGTGCCTTAACCATCTGCTCTGCTGCTTGCAACTCTGATTTATCAAGAGTTGGGGTATCCGCTATAGCCGTATCTTCGTGAGCGTTCAGCGTGACAGGACTGGACTCTTCACGTCCTACGGTCATCAGGTTAAATTTGAGAATGGTCCAACGGAACACAAAGTAATAAATGAAGAAATAGGCCACTTCGACACACACCGCGATCGGCCAACCTGTTCTTGTGCCACGCAATACGCCAAAGCTAATAAATTGAATCAGATCGCCAGTAAATCCCATCTTCACGCCCATATATGGCAAGACCATATTGGCGAATCCATTCATAAAGGCATGGAAGACAAACAGCAGCGGACTGACAAATAAGAACAGAAATTCAATCGGTTCGCTGACGCCACCAATAATAACCGTAAGCACACCGGAAATAAGCAATGCTTTGATAGCCTTTCTGTTTTGAGCATGAGCAGTGCGATACATCGCCAGTGCAGCACCAGCCAGACCATACTGAATCATCAGTTTGCCCTGCTCCATTTTCCCCGCCAAATCCAGCGGAATGACCGCATTCTCTTTGACGTACGCCATAAACATGTTCAGGGTGCCGTAATACTCTTCGCCGCCAATCACAGCCGAACCGCCGATTGGCGTAAAGCGGAAAACTGACGTCACCAGATGGTTTAAGCCAAAAGGAATCGTCACACGTTCGGCAACTGCATAGAAGAAATAACCAACAGGACCGGAAGTTGATATCCAGTGACCAATGAGCATGAAGAGATTGAAAAACGGCGGCCAGATAAAAGGAATGATCAGACCAAATCCACTCATCACAATCAGTGTAATGATAGGCACCAGACGTGGGCCGCTATAAAAACCTAATGATTCTGGAATGCGTAAATTAACGATCTTTTTATACATGCTGGCGACTAATAACCCAGCAACAATTCCCCCCAACACGCTGGTATTGTAGGACTGGATCCCCAGAATGATGGTTTGCCCATGTGTCGACATTTGGTCAGCAGCGACCAATAAGTCGTGCTGTTTAAGATAAAAGTTCGTTCCCAGATGCATCGCCATAAAACCAATTAAGCCAGAAAAAGCGCCATAGGCTTTATCCTCTTTCTCTTTTAATAATCCTAAGGGAATTGCTATCGCAAACAATACAGGTAAATTAACAAAGGCAAATAAACCAAGGCTAACAATGAAATCAAGTATGGTTTTAATTATTGGAATAGCCAGAAATGGAATTAACTTTGCCATATCATCACTGGCTAAACCACTTCCTAGCCCTAGCATCATGCCACATACACTTAGCAGAGCAATGGGATACATAAATGCCTTCCCCAGGCTCTGAAAAAAACTCCAGGCTTTCTTTTGTTTCATGTGGGTTATCTCATATAAATGTTATATATAATTAGTCCATTAATACTTTGGTGCGAATAGAGAGATATAGTTTTTCTTCCAAAATCAATTCATATTTAAAAGTGGCGTACAGATACCTTTCAATTTCATGAATAGCGTGTTGTAACTGAATATCTTTCTCAAGAAACTGCTCATAGATATCACCAATATCTTTCTGTTTTATTTTTTCATTGCATAATACTCGATTGGAAAAATACTTAAGGTGCATCATAAATCTTGAATAGTTAAATGAACTCCTATCCACCCTTCTGTTATAAACGCCCTCAATAATCTCCGTAATTTTTTGAGACAACTCAATAATTCGTACAGATTCATAATCATTTGAGTTTTCATAGTTATTTAAAATATGTAATGCAATAAAACCAATCTCGTCATCAGGAAGTTGAAAGCTAAATTGCTCATTGATGATGGTTAATGCATCCCGACTTATTGCATATTCTGCTTTATACAACGCTTTGATTTCCTCAAGGAAAACATTATTAATTTGTATTCCGGAGGCGACTCGGGATATTGCATTCGAAATGTGATCGGCAAGAATCAGTAGTAGCGATGGATTTAGCTTTTTTTCAAGATTGATCTCCGCATATTGCACTATCTTTTCAGCCACAAATACATACTCAATATCCACATGCTCAATCAGCTTGTAGAGTTTATTTTTTTGCTCATTCCTGACATAAAAAATTCGGTTAGCCGGATGCTCAGGTACAGGCATGCCATATTTTTTGTTGTAACCGACGCCAGGCCCAGAAATGATAACCTCCTGTCCATTCATCGATGCCTGCACACAATTATTGTTCATGACTTTTTCGATGATCATTTCATGGCTCCAAAAAAAAAGGCAAGGCACGTCAGAAGTAATGATTACTTCAAACATTGCCTTGCCTGATTTAACAGTTACAAGATGATTAACTAATGCGTATACCTTACACGGGATTGTGTTTAATAAAAGAGACGCCAGGCTTATTTTTCTGGCCAATTTTCAAATATTCGACAACAATCACAAAATCATTGTTTAATATTCATGTCAATAATATTTATTCAATGAAATATAAATACATTGAATAAATAAATTAAAACATCATCCTCTTCTCGCCAGCGTCGCCCCATCGGCAAAATACGCTTTAATTCCCGCAAGAATAGACTCCGCAACTTCCTGCTGGAAAGTCGCCGTTTTCAATTTGCGCTCTTCCTCAACGTTACTGATAAACGCCGTTTCGACCAGAATGGAGGGAATATCTGGCGCTTTCAGCACAGCAAACCCGGCCTGCTCAACCTGATTCTTATGCAGTTTGTTGATTTTCCCCAGCTTATTTAGCACGGCCTTACCAAACTTCAGGCTGTCGGCAATGGTCAACGACTGCACCATATCGAACATGGTGTGGTCGACATAGCGGTCGCCGCTTTTGCTCACGCCACCAATCAAGTCCGAGGCGTTCTGGGTTTGCGCCAGATATTTTGCCGCAGTACTGGTTGCGCCTTTGGTAGAGAGCGCAAACACCGAGGAACCGCTCGGCTGGCGACTGGTAAAGGCGTCGGCATGAATAGAGACAAACAAGTCAGCACGCTGTTTCTGTGCTTTTGCTACGCGCACTTGCAACGGAATGAAGATGTCTTCATTACGCGTCATGTAAACCTTCATATTGCCCTCTTTCTCGATCAGAGAGCGCAGACGGCGAGCTATTTGCAATACCACGTCTTTTTCGCGCGTTTTGTATTTCCCCACCGCGCCGGAGTCTTCGCCGCCGTGGCCAGGGTCGAGCATAATGACAATCGGACGATCGCGCCCGGCCTTGCCTGGCTGTGGGCCACTCTGCGCAGGCGGCACCTGCTTTTCGAGGTCGCCTTTGTTGTAATCCTCCAGCAGCGCCAGCAATGGGTCCTGCATGTCCTGAGCATTGGCCGGATAAAGGTCCATCACCAGACGTTCTTTAAACCCGGCGACCGGCGCGAGGGCAAACATCTGCGGTTTTACATTTTGCTTTAACTCAAAAACCATCCGCACGGTTTGCGGATCAAATTGGCCGACGCGTGCCGACTTGATGAACGGGTCGTCAGCGCGGATTTGCGCAGCCATCCCTTTGAGCACCGAGTTCAGGTTTACATCTTCGATATCCACCACCACGCGTTCTGGGTTACTCAACGCGAACTGCTTATATTTCAGCTGACGATTTGATTCTACCGTCACGCGGGTGTAGCTGGACGCAGGCCAGACGCGCACCGCCACGACCTGGCTGACCGCAGCCAGACTCACCTGGCTTACGCTCAATAGCCACATGGCGCCCGCGCCTTGCAGTAAACGACGACGGCTGATTGCAGTGTTGGATCCTGACATGCCTCTCCCGAGCAAAAGAAATCTAAGCTGTGTAACAAGTAAACGACCAATTTGACCGGAAACTTTAGCGAAAGACGCATAATCTGTCATCTATAAAACGGTAAACATTCTATTTATATTCACGGTATTACTGATAAAAAAGTCGCACTCGCATAAAATTTGCACTTGCACACGGCGAAAAAACAGAATAAAAATACACTAATTTCGAATAATCATGCAAAGAGGTGTGCCGTGGTAAAGGAACGTAAAACCGAGCTGGTCGAGGGATTCCGCCATTCGGTTCCCTATATCAATACCCACCGGGGAAAAACGTTTGTCATCATGCTCGGCGGAGAAGCCATTGAGCATGAAAATTTCTCCAGTATTGTCAATGATATTGGGTTGTTGCACAGCCTCGGCATCCGTCTGGTGGTGGTTTATGGCGCACGTCCGCAGATCGACGCAAATCTGGCAGCACATCACCACGAGCCGCTATATCACAAGAATACGCGCGTGACCGACGCCAAAACGCTGGAGCTGGTGAAGCAGGCTGCGGGTACGTTACAACTGGATATAACCGCTCGCTTGTCAATGAGCCTCAACAACACGCCATTGCAAGGCGCGCATATCAACGTCGTCAGCGGCAATTTTATTATTGCCCAGCCGCTTGGCGTGGATGATGGTGTGGATTACTGCCATAGCGGACGCATCCGGCGGATTGATGAAGAAGCGATTCATCGCCAACTGGACAGCGGTGCAATTGTGCTGATGGGGCCGGTGGCGGTTTCGGTCACAGGCGAGAGCTTTAACCTGACCTCGGAAGAGATTGCCACACAACTTGCCATCAAACTGAAAGCTGAGAAGATGATTGGTTTTTGCTCTTCACAGGGCGTCACCAATGACAATGGCGATATTGTCTCCGAACTTTTCCCTAACGAGGCGCAGGCACGGGTTGAAGCCCAGGAAGAGAAAGGCGATTACAACTCTGGTACGGTGCGCTTTTTGCGTGGCGCAGTGAAAGCCTGCCGCAGCGGCGTGCGTCGCTGTCATTTAATCAGTTATCAGGAAGATGGTGCGCTGTTGCAAGAGTTGTTCTCACGTGACGGTATCGGTACGCAGATTGTGATGGAAAGCGCCGAGCAGATTCGTCGCGCAACAATCAACGATATTGGCGGTATTCTGGAGTTGATTCGCCCACTGGAGCAGCAAGGTATTCTGGTGCGTCGTTCTCGCGAGCAACTGGAGATGGAAATCGACAAATTCACCATTATTCAGCGCGATAACACGACTATTGCCTGCGCCGCGCTCTATCCATTCCCGGAAGAGAAGATAGGTGAAATGGCATGCGTGGCTGTACATCCGGATTACCGCAGTTCATCAAGGGGCGAAGTTTTGCTGGAACGCATTGCAGCCCAGGCGAAGCAAAGCGGCTTAAGCAAATTGTTTGTACTGACTACGCGCAGTATTCACTGGTTCCAGGAACGCGGATTTACCCCAGTGGATATTGATTTGCTGCCGGAGAGCAAAAAGCAGTTGTACAATTACCAGCGTAAATCAAAGGTGTTGATGGCGGATTTAGGGTAAGCGATGAAAATTGCCGGATGCGATATGCGCAATGCCCCCAGGCATGATAAGACGCGCATGCGTCGCATCAGGCAATCACATTTATCCCCGCGAACTAAACAACGCTGCCAGCCCGCTACGCCGCTCGGTGCGCGTGGCGATTGCCGCACTTAAAATGCGTTCATCGGCATACAATGACAAACGCCGACGCGCGCGGGTCACCGCGGTGTAAACCAGCTCTCGTGTTACCACCGGCGTGCGTTGGCTCGGTAAAATCAACGCCGCATGGTCGAACTCCGATCCCTGTGATTTATGTACCGTCATTGCCCACGTAGTTTCGTGCTCCGGCAGGCGACTCGGTTGCACCGACTTGATATTGCCGTCCGGCATCGCAAACCAGACACGCGTCCCCTGCCCGCGATCCAGAGCGACACCGATATCACCATTAAACAACCCAAGCGCACTGTCATTACGGGCAATCATCACCGGCCGGCCTTCGTACCAGCGCGAGTGCGGATGACGATGAATTTTGCGCTTCTGTTGCATAAACTGCTCAATTCGCTCATTCAGTCCAGCCACGCCAAACGGCCCTTCCCGCAGGGCGCACAAAAGCTGATACTCATTGAACGCCTGAATGATTAAATCCGGCTCGGCACGTGCCTGAAGCAGATCCAGGTAGCGTCCGTAACCCGCAAGAGCTTCCTCAAGCATCGCAATATAATCATCGCCGCTCTGTAAAAGCCGTTTTTCGATATCAGTAAAATCCTGCTGAAAAACGGTTTTCACTGCCGTTTTATCGCCGCGATTAATAGCCGCCGCAAGCTGACCAATGCCAGAGTTGCTGCCGAAACGGTAACTCTTTTGCAGCAGGCAGAGACTATCGCGCAGTGATGCCGCTTCTGTGCCGCTTCCCGCCGGAACGTGGCTTCCCGTCAGGCGGCTTAACTGCCCGGCACGCTCTGCGGTAAAGCCCGCATTGGCATAAGCGCAGATATCGCCCAGCACAGCTCCAGCCTCAACGGAGGCCAGTTGATCGCGATCGCCGAGAAAGATCACTCGCGCATGATCGGGCAAGGCGTCGATCAGCCGAGACATCATCGGTAGATCGATCATTGACGCTTCATCCACCACCAGCACATCAAGATGCAGCGGGTTACCCGCATGATGGCGTAAGCGCTGGCTACCTGGCTGCGCGCCCAGGAGGCGGTGCAAGGTGCTGGCATCTTCCGGAATGCGTTTCTTTTGTTCATCGGTCAGCGGTAACTGTCGCAAAGCCTTGCCGAGAGATTCGGTTAAGCGCGCGGCAGCTTTACCCGTTGGTGCAGCCAGACGGATACGGCAGCGTTCACCGTCGGCCATCTGAATTAACGCTGCCAGCAACTTCGCTACGGTCGTCGTTTTACCGGTGCCAGGGCCGCCGGAAATCACCGAGATCCGCCGCGTCAGCGCCACTGCCGCCGCAACTTTTTGCCAGTTAATTTCATCGCTTACTGGAAAAAGTTTGTCCAGGGTTTGCGCCAGTAGAGCTTCATCAACCTCAATGGCATGATTCACTTCGTTGAAAAAGCGTGCCACCGTACGTTCGTTACACCACATGCGATTCAGATAAAGACGATCGCCACAGAGGATCATCGGCGTTGGTTCATCTCCCCGACTGACCGCTTGTGAAGCCAGCAAGCATTCTTCCCAATTTTGTAGCTCACCGATTTCACTGACACAGGTCGCCAACAGCGGATGCGACGCCTCGTTATTTTCCAGTCGTGAAAGCGGCAAACAGACGTGTCCCTCTCCGGCATCATGACTTAACAGTGCCGCCGCGAGGGTGACGGCAGGATGTTCATCTCCCGCCACGGTCAGGGCAAATTGCACATCCAGCGGGCGTAGCTGTTTGTGCTCCACAGCTTCCAGTAATTGCTTTTGCAATTTCATTACGCCTCCTCCAGGGCCATACCGGCAAACATCTCATCCATCAGGTCAATCAACTCGGCGTTGGGTCGGGTCGCGTAGATCCCTTGTTGCGGATGTTCTTTATCAACGCCACGCAGGAACAGATAGATAACGCCGCCAAAGTGACGATCATAGTCGTAATCAGCAATGCGATGGCGCAGATAACGATGCAGCGCCAGGGTATAAAGCTGATATTGCAGATCATAGCGGTGTGCCTGCATCGCCGCTGCCATAGCCTGTTGGGTGTAAGCCGAACTGTCTTCACCCAACCAGTTGGATTTATAGTCGAGCAAGTAATAACGCCCTTCGTGGCGGAACACCAGGTCAATAAAACCTTTTAACATGCCACGTACCTGCATGAACTCCAGCGGCGGGCAGACTGCGGATAGCGGGTCAAACTGGCGGATTAACGTATCAAGCTGACTGGCGATAAGCGGTTCACTAATCGGCAGATAAAACTCCATCTCCACCTGTTTATTGCGGGCGGAAAGTTGACTCAGGCTTACGCCGGTTTCATTGAGCGGCGCCTGAAGAATAGCGGTGATCCACTCAGTTAACACAGGTTCCCAGTGCGCTTCAAAACCGCCAAGCTCCAGTTTTTCCCGCACCCAGTTCGGGTCAACCGGCTGGGTAAAATCCAGGTCTTCAAACAAACTGTGCAAGAACGTCCCCGGTGACGCACCGCGCGGAAACTGATGTGGTGTTAACGTCGGTTCTTCAACGACGCTGGCAACGCCTGCAGCATCGACATCCAGCCGTGGCATCAGATCCTGAGCGATACCGTGACCACGCTGTTGCAAACCAGAGTAGCTGGTGACGCGCCAGTTATCGCCGGGCAATCGTTGTAACGTCTTCGCATTCAGCTCTGCTGTAGAAACATCATTAACCTGCCAGGGCTGGTTATCACCAGTTTGTGCCGTTTGCCAGGCTATATCATCATCGCACAACGCTTCAATACAGGCGCGAAGCCCCGCCGCATCTTGCGGTTCTCCTTTTTGCAGCAAGCGCCCGAGCGCACTTTGATGAACGTCGGTGTCACCTTTTTTATCGCCACGACGGCGCACCAGCGGCGCAACACCGAGACTGCAATGCCAGACCGAACGCGTCAGTGCCACGTAAAGCAAACGCAGATCTTCAGCCAGACGTTCGGCTTCAGCGAGATCTACGCTTTCTGGCGCAGCGTTAAGATCCAGAACTGCTTCAAACGAGCCTCGATCGTGATAGAACGCCTGATCCTGTACACGGAAATTGGTGATAAACGGCAGCCAGACCAGCGGATATTCCAGCCCTTTCGATTTGTGGATCGTGACAATCTGCACCAAATGTTTGTCGCTTTCGAGGCGCATTTGTTGGCTGGAGGCATTACTGTCTGGCTCAAGGATATGTTGCGATAACCAGCGTACCAGCGCATGTTCACTTTCCAGCTGCGTTCCGGCTTCTTGTAGCAGTTCGCTGATATGCAAGATGTCAGTAAGACGCCGCTCGCCACCTGCCGTTGCCAGCAGGTTTTCTGCAATGTTGCGCGCCGACATCAGCGCCCGCAGCATTGGCATGACGCCGCGTTTGCGCCAGATTTGCCGATAACCATCGAACTCTTCGACCACCGCGTCCCACGCATTTTCGTCATTGTTCAGCGTTTCGATATCCAGCGCGTTCAGCCCCATCATTGACGTTGCCAGCGCACTACGCAGGGTGTTCTCACGTTCGGGCGTCATCACCGCCTGCAACAACCAAAGCATTTCCTGAGCTTCCAGAGTTTCAAAAACACTGTCGCGGTTCGAAAGGTAAACGGAAGGGATTTCCAGCAACGTTAAGGCATCGCGCACCTGGGCGGCCTCCTGGCGGCTGCGCACCAGCACACTGATGTCCGAAGCACGCACCGGACGCGCGTCGTCGCCGTTCATCAGCAACGCTTCGCCCCGCTGTCCGGCTTGTAGCCAGTCGCGGATTTGCGCAGCACATACCTGCGCCATGGTACTTTGATAGTCGCCAACGCCGCAGCTTTCGCCTTCCATCAACCACATTTTCATCGCAGGCTGCGTTTCACCTTTAAATACAAAACGTAACGCCTGATTTTTCCCGGCTGATTTCACTGGAATAAACGGTATTTCGCGAAACATGAACGCGTCATCAGTCTGGCTGAAAAGCTTATTCACGCTGTTCACCATTCCTGGTGCGGAGCGCCAGTTGGTGTCTAAGGTGTAGTGGGCGTGAACTTCGCTACGCGCCTTCATATAAGTGAAGATATCCGCACCACGGAACGCATAAATGGCCTGTTTCGGATCACCAATCAGCAGCAATGCGGTTTCCGGCTGATGGTGCCAGATACGGCGAAAAATCCGGTACTGCTGCGGGTCCGTATCCTGAAATTCGTCGATCATTGCCACCGGGAATCGTGTACGGATCGCTGTCGCCAGAGCCTCACCGCTTTCGCTACGCAGCGCGGAATCGAGCCGACTTAGCATGTCGTCAAAGCCCAGTTCGCCACGGCGACGTTTTTCACGCGCTACCGTTTCGCGGATCTCAGCCAATGCGCGGGTGATCACCAGATCGCGGATTGATAATGGTTCTGCAAGCAGTTGATCGATCGCCTCAAACAGCGGATGTCGCGGGGTTTCCCCCCCGGCTTTCGTGCGATCTTCTAAGAAACGCTGAGAGAATTTTTCCAGCGACTCTGGCAACTGATAACTGTTTGTCTCTTCTTCTGCCCAGGCACTGATCTTGTCTATCCATTTAGCCTGATTGCTACGGTTAAACTTGCGTCGATCAATGCCAGAAGATTCGATCAGCGCATCCAGTTCACCCACTGCGTCGCGCCACTGCTGTTTTACCGTATCAATACGCGCCACAATTTGCGCGTGGCGGGAAGCCAGCGTTTCATCATCGGGCGGCGGAGCTTTGATAACCGGCGCTTCGCCTTGCAAATAACGATTAATATCGCGCAGTAACGCCTGCGGCCCTTTCCAGGTTTCAAAGACTACCTGAGCAATTTCACGCGGTAACGGGTAGCAATGGCGACGCCAGAAATCGGCGCAGGCCTGGTAGCGCAGTAGCGATTCATCTTCAATCAGTTGCTGCTCAAACAACATGCCGGATTCAAAGGCATTCAGGTTGAGCATACGCTGGCAAAAACCGTGAATGGTAAAGACTGCCGCTTCATCCATCTGCCGCTCGGCTAACAGCAACCACTGCGCGGCCTGTGCTTTATCGTCGATCTCTTCCAGAAGGCGTTTGTACAGCGGATTGTCGGTGGTTTCACGCAAACAAGCGATGCGCAGCTCGTGGATATTGCTACGGATACGACCGCGCAATTCTGCAGTGGCCGCCTCGGTAAAGGTCACCACCAGCAGTTCTTCAACGGTCAGCGGGCGGGGAAAGGCGGCAGAACCGCCTAGTCCAAGTAACAGGCGCAAATAGAGCGCCGCAATCGTAAAGGTTTTGCCTGTGCCGGCAGAGGCTTCAATCAGGCGCTCGCCCTGTAAGGGCAAGCGCAAAGGATCTAGAGTCTCGGCGACATCACTCATTCTTTTCACTCATCAGGGGCATTGTTTGCTGCAACGCGCTGACGTTCTCCCACACTTTCCAGCCTTCAGGGTGTACATATTCTGCTTTCCCATTCTGGCTGCCGGAAATCTGCGACAGGATAGCCATGCCTTGCGGCTCGACTACCGCCTGATGGAAGAAATCGGCCAGTTTTTGCGGCGTCAGCAGTTTAATCTGGGCCACGATTTTATCACGCGAATCGAAGCTCATATTGCCGCGATCGAAATCTTTACTTAACTTCGATGCTTCTTCGCCGAGCGTTTGAGGTGCCTGCAGCATCTGAGTAATTACCGCCTGCTGGATTTGCGCAAACTCTTCTGGCTTCATCGCCCGCAATTTTGCCTCTGCGGTTGGGAAAAACGCCTTGTAACGCTCCCACAAGAATGAAGGCTGTTTATCATTGCTCTGCAAAAGGAAGCCCATGCCCCACTGACGCCCCACGCTCATTGGGAATGCAAACACGGCATAGCCCAACTGTTCTTCGGTGCGCAACTGGTTGTAGAACCACGGCTGTACTATCTGCCCCAGCAGAGAACTATACGCTGAACTGGTGTATTCATCGTAGCCAGTCGGTACAAATACCGCTGCCAGCGCAGAGTCGGTGCTGTTACCGGCTTTTTCAAAGATGACGGATTGTTTTTTATCGACCAGTACATCTTTGTTACGACACCACTCTGAGCCATCAGCGCCCAACTGTTTTTGCACATTGCGCGCCAGCGTTGTTGCCTGGGCTTCGGTCATGTTGCCAATAACCATAAACTCTGGTCGGGCCCCTGATTTTAAGGCGTCGCGATAGGCCAGCACCTCTTTCAAAGTGATGGAAGGCAAAATTTTGCGCCGTTCATCTCGCGAGAAGTACGGCACTTGCGAGAGCATCTGCGCGGGCATAATCGCCTGCTCGAACGCTTTGCCCTTTTCTGCGGAATCCATCATCTGGTTATACCAGGATTTTGCCTGCTCAAGCTGATCTTCCGTGGCGGTATAGCTAAAGTACCCCTCGAGCAATGCCTGGAACAGCTGCGGCAGACGCTGGGTGTAACCATTAGCATTAACCATAAGGCCGTTGTTAGCATTGGTGGAAAAACTAATGCCGCCAACCGACGCCTGGTTGCTTAACTGATCAAGCGCCAGCCCTGCGAGATAATCATTGAGCGCAAACATCACCTGATTGCGGGCGCTGTCCATGGCTTTCGGATTACGCAAAATCAGGCTGACATCGGCTTTTGGCTCGCTGGCAAAATAACGGCTCGGCGCATATACCACACGCAGGTTCGATTCATCCACAATCAACTCTGGATGGTCATATGTCTTCTCTGACTTAATCAGCGAGAAATCGTCAGGAATATAGGGGTTAAGCTCCGGTAAGGAGAGCGCAATATTGGCGGCTTTTTGCTGCCAGTCAGCGAAAGTTTGTTCGCTGATTTTATCGACCTGATACGGCGCATCTACAAAATAAGCCGTTTTATTGTGCGGCTCTTTCGGGCTGATATACCAGATACGCGCGTTCTGCGGCGTCATCATCGCCAGACGTTCTTTTACTGCTTTTGCATCGTACCGATCGGCAATATTTACCGCATCCAGCGTATGCTCAACAGGAACGCGAATCATGGTATCCGCCAGCCATTCGACATAATCCATATCACGAGTGATCGACGGATAGCGGAAGTCGATATCCAGCACATTCGCCAGTTCATCGAAGTATTGTTTATCAATGCCTTTTTCACGTAACAGATTGAGATAGCTGAAAATTGCAGCCACAACCTGATCACGATTAGCCAGACCTTTATCGGTTAAAGACGCAGAGATCGCTAAAACGCCGCTGTTGCCGTTGACGATAGGATCGGAGTTGGCGCTAATGCCCTCAACTAATCCCTGTTTTTGCAGCCAGTCAGAAAGTGTACCGGGGCTGCGATTGCCAATCAGATAGGTAATCAATTCATCGGTTTTACTACGGAATTTCGCCGAGTTGTTATCAATACGAAACTCGACGCGCAGCACTTTACGCGGCAGCGCCGGAACATAATGAATGATAATGCCCTTTTGCGCGTCGGTGACTACCGGTACAGTGATTTCCGGTTTTTTGCTCTCTTTGTTCGGCACGCGACCGAAGGTGTCCGCCGCCATTTTTGCCAACTCCGGCAGCGGTTTATTGCTGTAAATAACCGCCTTCATCAGATTGGCGGAATAGTACTTCTCGTGGAAATCTTTCAGCGCCTGCTGCACCGGATTACCAGGTTTATCGCTTAAAGTTTCGAGGTTACCACCAGAAAACTTTGAACCGGGGTGTGCCGGGTTAATGGTTTCTGCGCTGACCTGTGCCATGCGCATCCCGTCACGCGTACGCGCCATGGTTAATTCAGCGTTCACCGCATTACGCTCACGTTCGGCATATTTCTTGTCGAGCAAGGGTTCAGCGATAGCATCGGCCAGGCGGTCTACCGCACCAGGCAAGGCGTCGTTCTCAACTTCCAGATAGAAAGCCGTACGATACGGCGCAGTGCTGGCATTGTGACTGCCGCCGTGCATTTTGAGATATTCGGCCAGGCTATCAGCTTGAGGGTATTTTTTCGACCCCATCAGACTCATGTGTTCAAGGTAATGCGCCAGCCCCTGATAAGCCTCGGGATCTTCCAGCGACCCAACGGGCACCACCAGCGCCGAAAGCGATTTAACCGCCTGTGGATCTGAAACCAGCAATACCACCATACCGTTATCCAGACGCACAGCCTGATACTGGCGGTTATCTTTATCACTTTTACGGATGGTTTCCTGAATCGGCTGCCATCCCGTTTCTGCCTGACTTAAGGGTGCCCAGAGGGCGACAAACAACAATAATGCTTTGAACCAGGTGCTGCGGGGCATTCACGGACCTCATTATCAACTTTATTTTCCAACCAGATTCAACACGTTAACGCAAATCATCTGCCAGAATTTAATCTTGTGCTGAACGAGTCAGCCTATGTCTATATATCCATCAGTCCGTGACTGGTGCGCATCATAAAGTAAGCGAATGAATTGCGCAATTTTTATACAGCACTCATGACTGATTAAAGCGAAACAGCGGTAACAGGAAACGTTGCGATTGTTTAACGATGGCTTCCATTGTCTCTGGCGTTAATTGCCGCCATAGCCGTTGATACCAGATATCATCACCTTCGCCACGCACCATCATGTTGCTTTCGTAAGCCTGAAGGAATTTCGAACGAGCTTTTTGCAACGTGGATTCGTCGTCCAGCATGGCATCGTTTTCTGCGTCATAACAGGTTTTTAACCACGCGCCGCCGCTTTCAGGTAACACCAGCAATGGCGCGGACATACCTTCACGATAC
Organism: Escherichia sp. E4742; assembly: GCF_005843885.1. Taxonomy (NCBI): domain Bacteria; kingdom Pseudomonadati; phylum Pseudomonadota; class Gammaproteobacteria; order Enterobacterales; family Enterobacteriaceae; genus Escherichia; species Escherichia sp. E4742. The sequence goes on from NZ_CP040443.1 coordinate 842,214, forward strand.
CCTTCAATCAGCTGTGAGAGGTAATGTAAAGCCTGTTCGGCAGCAAGCGGCGGAAAACGCCACTCGCCGTCTTTGCGTAGAAAAAGGCGACTTTCACCATTACCACCGCTGGCACAGTAGACAAGGTGTTCCAGCCAAAGTTGCATTCCCTGCGCCACACTTAATAAAGATGGGCGCCAGCGCAACAGGCCATCCGACTGGACCTGCGGCAACCAGCCAGTTATCTGCACGCCGTTGCAGGCGAGATCGATTTCCATGCTCTGGCCCGGCTGACGACAGGCAATAACTCTGTCGGCAAGCTGCTGCATCTCCTGGCACTGCGTTTCCCAGAAAATTTCACCAAAGGCGCCATACGGCAAATCCCCTGCCGCCCGGAATCGGCGGAACAAGCGTTCGGCATCATCCTGCTCGACCAGTGCATTTAATAACTGCTGGTTGATTTGATAACGACTAAGCCCTTCAAGAATAAAAGGTTCGGTGTCGGGAATTTCGCTGTCTTCGGTACGGAAGTTCACTTGCAAACGCATCTGGAAAAACGCCCGCACCGGATGCGCCCAGAATCGTTGTAGCGTTTCCAACGGCACGGTTTCCGGCAAGGTAAACGGTAGCGGCTGAACAAATTCAGAATGTGCCTTACCTGCCTGGCTGGCCGCGGGTAGCCACTCGCGCGCATAGCTTTGTAAGTTACCGGGCTGGTAGTTTTGCGGGTCAAACGGCATCCGGGTATGGTGGCAAGTAAGATGCGCTTTTACCCTTGCCTCGCTTTCATCACAGTTAAGCGCTTCATCGCCCGGTAGATAATGGCTTTGCCCGATGTAGTCGATCAGTTCCTGCACCAGAACTGACGGGAATCGTTCGCTGTTATCCTGAATAGAGCGGCCGATATAGCTGATATAGAGTTTTTGTTGCGCGGAAATTAACGCTTCCAGGAACAGATAGCGGTCGTCATCGCGACGGCTACGGTCACCGCGCTTCGGTTTCTGGCTCATCAGGTCAAAGCCCAATGGCGCAAGCTGGCGCGGGTAAACACCATCGTTCATTCCCAGCAGGCAAACCACTTTGAATGGGATAGAACGCATCGGCATCAGAGTACAAATGTTAACTGGCCCCGCGAGAAAACGCTGGCTGATACGTTCTTGATCCAGGCGTTGTGCCAGTTCATCACGTAACAGCGATAGCGGCACCGCGTCGCCATACTGCGCACCTAAACCTTCAGCGATAATCGCCTGCCATTGTTGCTCAATAAGCGTCATTGCCGCTTCGGTTTCCGCATCCGGCAGGAAGAAGGCGTTGAGCATATCGCGGCAAACCGGCAGCCACTCCTCAAGCGGGCGCTCCTGCGCCAGCCCGCGACGCCAGATGTTTAGCTGCATTAGCAGTGACGCCAGGTGTCCTACCAGCTCTGCAATCAGGCCGCTCGATTCATCGTAAGGTAGAACCGATTGCCATTCCCCCTGAGCACTCTCCATCGCGTAGCCTAGTAACATACGCGTCAGGCCAAATCGCCAGGTGTGTTGTCCGGTAGCGGGGAGTTCCAGCTCACGAACGTTATCGTCATCTATGCCCCAACGAATGCCGGATTCGTTGACCCACTGGCGCAAGTAACGCAGCCCTTCTTCGGTAATGTCAAACCGCGCCGCCAGCACCGGCACATCCAGTAATGCCAGCACATCCTCCGATACAAAGCGGCTGTCCGGCAACGATAACAGGCTGATAAACGCTTCCAGTACAGGATGAGACTGCCGCGCCCGACGGTCAGAAATGGCATATGGCAGATACCGATCCGCTGGCGCACTGCCAAACACGGCCTGAATAAACGGACTGTAGCTGTCGATGTCGGCCACCATCACGATGATGTCGCGCGGAGTGAGTGTCGGATCTTCTTCCAGCATCGCCAGCAGGCGATCGTGCAAAACTTCAACTTCACGCTGCGGGCTGTGGCAAACATGGAATGTAATGCTGCCATCCTGCGGATCAAGCGGGCGTTTGTTATCACTACGGGAAAACTCTTCGAGGTTCACGCCCGCAACGGCGCGGTTTTCCAGTTCCAGAATGTCGGACTGTATGTTATGCAGCAGATTGTCTGGCGTGACATCGACAAAGGCGTCCAGCTCCTGACTGTTCTCCAGATCGGAAAGGAGATAGATATAGTCGCGCCCCAACTTGCCCCAGGAGGCCAGTAGCGGGTTGCCGACATCCTGTTCACCGTCGCTGTTAAAGAGCTGTCCCGCATTTTCGCTATCGCGAAATAGAGGCAATTCGCGATCTTCAAAACTGTGTCGACGCTGGCGGGTCAGCAGTTTCGCCAGATAAGCAGGATCTTTAATATCGCCCCAGTAATAACGGCAAGGGTTGGTAAACAGGAGATGGATTTCAATATGTTTACCCAGCGCCTGCAGCGCCTGTAAATAAACTGGCGGTAACGCGGAAATACCGCATATAAAGACGCGCGAAGGTAAGCCGGGTGGGCAGGTCGTCGCAGACTCCAGTGTTTCGATAAAGCGTTGATAGAGATTGGCACGGTGCCAGCGCGGTTGCCCGAGTTCATGGGTATATTCCACCAGCGCCTTCCACAACGGCGCTTGCCAGGCCTGCGCTTCTCCCAGCCCTTCAACCAGATGTCCCGCTTCCCACTGTGCCAGCCAGTCCGGGCGATAGACCAGATACTGATCAAACAGGTCCGCCGCTTTTGAGGAAAGCTGGAACAGTTTTCGCTTGTCGCTATCGTCAGTCAGGTAATGACGCAACAGGGTAAAATCTTCGCGATCCAGCAGTTGCGGCAGCAGAGTCATCAGTTTCCAGCTCATACTCCGCTTGTTAAAGGCGCTCTCTTTGGGGATCTCCGGCAATACGCGGACGAACATATCCCAGATAAAGCTCGCCGGCAGCGGAAAATCAATGTTTGCCGCAATGCCAAACTTCTGCGACAGCGTCATTTGCAGCCACTGTGCCATACCGGTACTTTGCACCAGAATCATTTCTGGTTCGAAAGGATCGTCCAGCCGTTCGCGTTCGACGATAAACTCCATCAACGCTTCCAGCACGTCCAGACGATTGGAATGGTAGACCCTTAGCATAGCGGCTCCTGACTACTGACGATTCGGGCAATGCAGGCGGGTCATCTCGCCTTCTCTGCCCCCGGGTGAAACTAACGTAACGCTGATGCTGACACATCCCGCCTGCGATGTCTGCATTCGGTTAACCTGCCAGTTGGCAGGTGGCGAAATCGCGCGCAGTTGCGTTTGCTGCCAGCCATGCCGCCAGAGTTGCAGATACTGGTTTCTGCTGGCAAAACTGTTCATTAATGTTCTCTGATACCCCGATAACGCAGTGACAATCATCACCATCAGCACCATCGCCAACATCACCTCCGGCAGGCTAAAACCTTGCTGATTCTTCAGGGAAGATGACATAACGCTTCCTCTTTCAGCGGACAAAAATCACTCCAGCCATGTGGCGAAAATACGATATTCCCATCGATGACTTCCCCCATTCGCCATAATGAAACGTCTTCATAACCGGCTATTAGCAAGGTTTTATTATCCGCAAGTATTCGCAGGCAAGCTCGAGCACCCGTTGCGGCATATTGCGAACACTGAACAGCTTGCTGTACCTGCCAGGTATGCATTTTCCCCCACTCAAGCGCCGACTGCACAATGGCCTGACGGCGTAATGACTGGCTTTCCATTGTCACCCGAGAGGCAAAACTGCGATCCTGCTGGCTCATTCCCTGTAGCAGCAAGCTACCCAAAACCAGCAGCATCAGAACCAGTGCCAGCGATGAAACACCCTTTTCGCGGTTCATAGGTTGAATCCTGTCACGCTATAGCTGGCATCCACCACGGTTTGTGGATCAGCCTTGCTGGCAGCGTGCATATTAACCGTCAACGTCGGCGAGAAACCGCTGACATCCTGACGCATGACCTGAAAAGTATCGATAATGATGGCATCCGGATTAGTGACTTTATCCCAGCCCTTACCTTCACAAGATGTCGCACCGCGTAGCGTTTCCAGCACATGTTCTTTCAGACGAAATCCAATCTGGTCGGATTCTTTTCCCGGCTCACGCTCCCAAATGCCGTTACTGTTCGCATCCCACTGCACAATGATGCAGTCACCCTGCCCAACAATTTTCAGACCTTCACCAGAGCAGGTTCCATGACAATAACCTGCTCTCTGGAGATGCTTCGCGACTGTAAATACCCGCAGCCAGATTTCATCTTCCAGCGCCAGCTTGCGAGTAGTAATCAAACTTTCACGCTGTAATGCGGGCAGAAATCGCGCAGCTCCCAGCAGCAGTACGCTACTGATTGCCATAGCAATCAGCACTTCCAGCAGAGAAAAACCTTGCTCTTTTACAGGCATCCTTCAGTTTCTCCTTGCTGACAAAGCCGGAGCCTTCCCCACGGCGAAACCACCAACCACCACTCGCCCGCTGAATTTTTGAAGCGAATATGTCCGGCCCATGCAGTATTGCGTAAGCCAAAGAAAGTGAGCGAAGGTGTCAGGTCGCTCATTTCGACTTCGGGCCAGCGAGGCACAAAGACCAGCGGTGAACTGCCATGACAGGTATTCGCCCCAGCGGCGGCACTCGCAAGACACCATGACGTTCCCTCCCTGATGACACCGATACTGTGGTCGCGGTTATGCCAGTTGGCATCCTCACGTAAATAGAGCAAATAGTCTCGCGCCTGGCTGGCGGTTTGCCATAACCGTTGCGACTGCTGCCAGTACTGCCAGCCATAGAGACCACTTGCACTTAGCATGACCAAAATCAGCATCGCGACCAGCGTTTCAATCAGCGTATAACCACGTTGTTTTTTCATGCCGGCAGTATGCGGCGCGGAGAAAAAAAGACGAGTGCCAGTTTCTATTTCTTCGGCACGTCTTCCGGACTATTTACCCTGTTGCAGGGCGTTGCAAAATTTCGGGAAGGCGTCTCGAAGAATTTAACAGAGGATAAAAAAAACCGACGCACACTGGCGTCGGCTCTGGCAGGATGTTTCGTAATTAGATAGCCACCGGTGCCTTAATGCCCGGATGCGGATCGTAGCCTTCAATCTCAAAGTCTTCGAAACGGTAGTCGAAGATGGATTCGGGTTTACGTTTAATAATCAGCTTCGGCAGCGGACGCGGTTCACGGCTTAATTGCAGATGGGTTTGATCCATATGGTTGCTGTACAGGTGCGTGTCGCCACCGGTCCAGACAAAATCACCCACTTCAAGATCGCACTGCTGCGCCATCATATGCACCAGTAACGCATAGCTGGCGATGTTAAACGGCAGCCCCAGGAAGACATCACAGGAGCGTTGATAAAGTTGGCAAGAGAGTTTGCCGTCTGCCACATAGAACTGGAAGAACGCATGGCATGGAGCCAGTGCCATTTTATCCAGTTCCCCCACATTCCACGCCGAAACAATAATACGGCGGGAATCCGGGTCGTTTTTCAACTGGTTCAGCACTGTGGTTATCTGGTCAATATGACGTCCATCTGGCGTTGGCCAGGCGCGCCACTGTTTGCCATATACCGGGCCGAGGTCACCGTTTTCATCAGCCCATTCGTCCCAGATGGTGACATTGTTTTCGTGCAGATAAGCAATGTTAGTGTCGCCCTGCAGGAACCACAGCAGTTCGTGGATGATGGAACGCAGGTGGCAACGTTTGGTTGTCACTAACGGGAATCCATCCTGCAGGTTAAAACGCATCTGATGACCAAAAATGGAAAGCGTTCCGGTTCCGGTACGGTCGTTTTTCTGTGTGCCTTCGTCGAGCACTTTTTGCATCAGTTCTAAATACTGTTTCATGGTTCCTCAGGAAACGTGTTGCTGTGGGCTGCGACGATATGCCCAGACCATCATGAAAACACCCGCGACGATCATCGGGATGGAAAGAATTTGCCCCATGCTGATGTACTGCACCCAGGCACCGGTAAACTGCGCGTCGGGCTGGCGGAAAAACTCAACAATGATGCGAAACGCGCCGTAGCCAATCAGGAACAAGCCAGACACGGCCCCCATCGGGCGCGGTTTACGAATATACAAGTTGAGGATAATAAACAGCACCACACCTTCCAGCAGCAGTTCGTATAACTGTGACGGGTGGCGAGGCAGCACGCCGTAAGTATCAAAAATGGATTGCCACTGCGGATTGTTTTGCAGCAACAGAATATCTTCGGTACGAGAACCCGGGAACAGCATGGCAAACGGGAAGTTCGGGTCAACGCGGCCCCACAATTCACCGTTAATAAAATTGCCCAGACGCCCGGCGCCAAGACCAAACGGAATAAGCGGTGCTATAAAATCAGAGACCTGGAAGAAGGAACGTTTGGTGCGGCGGGCGAAGATAATCATCACCACAATCACGCCAATCAGGCCGCCGTGGAAGGACATGCCGCCGTCCCAGACACGGAACAGATACAGCGGATCGCCCATAAACTGCGGGAAATTGTAGAACAGAACATACCCAATACGTCCGCCAAGGAAAACACCAAGGAAACCCGCATAGAGTAAGTTTTCAACTTCATTTTTGGTCCAGCCACTGCCTGGACGGCTAGCCCGACGCCCAGCCAGCCACATCGCAAAAATGAAACCCACCAGATACATCAGGCCGTACCAGTGAAGCGCCACGGGTCCTATTGAGAAAATGACCGGATCGAATTCCGGAAAATGCAGATAGCTACTGGTCATCTGTCACCACAAGTTCTTGTTATTTCGCTGAAAGAGAACAGCGATTGAAATGCGCGCCGCAGGTTCCAGGCGCTCCAAAGGTGCGAATAATAGCACAAGGGGACCAGGCTGGTTGCCGGATACCGTTAAAAGATATGTATACGATCCGCGCTATAGCCCCCCGCGAATCAGCCCCCCCATGCCGCGACGCTCCATAAATGCCGCAACCTGATGACGAACTTCAGTCGCCAGTTGTGCTTCCAGGCTGCGCTGCGCAAGGTTTTCCGCTTCGGCAAAATCAATGCGCCGCAGCAAATATTTTACGCGCGCGACAGAACGCCCGTTCATAGACAGATGGCGATACCCCAGCCCAATGAGGATTGCCACGCACATGGGATCGCCCGCCATTTCACCGCATAAACGCAGATCGATTCCCTGCGTTTCCGCTTCACGAGCGATCATTGCCAGCGCACGTAACATCGCAGGATGCAGGCTGTCATAAATGTTCGCAACTCGCGTGTTGTTACGATCAACAGCCAGGATGTATTGAGTCAGATCGTTGGTGCCAACAGAGATAAAATCGACCCGGTTTGCCAGATGCGGCAGCATAAACACCATCGATGGCACTTCCAGCATGATACCGATACGCGGTTTCGGGATCGCATAACCGATCATCTCCTCGACTTCACGTCCGGCTCGTTCAATCAGGCGGCGTGCTTCGTCAACTTCATCGAGGCTTGTGACCATCGGCAATAAGATGTTCAGGTTGCCCGTTGCTGCATTAGCACGCAGCATCGCCCGCACCTGGATCAAAAAGATCTCCGGCTGATCGAGCGTAATGCGGATCCCACGCCACCCCAGACATGGATTCTCTTCGCTGATAGGCATGTAAGGCAGTTGCTTATCAGCACCAACATCCAGCGTGCGCAGCGTGACAGGTTTATCATTGAACATTTGCAACATGCCCTGATATTGCGCCACCTGCTCTTCTTCCGACGGGAAACCGCTTTGCAACATGAAAGGAATTTCAGTGCGATAAAGGCCGATACCATCAATGCGGCTGCCCAGTTTTTCTTCATGTTCCGGGCTTAAACCCGCATTGAGCATGACTTTAATGCGCTCACCGCTTTTTAACTGTGCGGGTAAATTGACGTCATCTTCCGCCAGTCGGCTTAGCTCATTTTCTTCGCTAATTAGCCGTTGGTATTCTTGTAGCAGCACCGGTTCCGGGTCGACCAATAATTCCCCGCGATAACCATCAACAATCAGCGTCCGATGATGCAGCACTGAAGGTTGAATGTCCGCCCCCATCACGGTAGGAATACCCAGCGCGCGCACCATAATCGCCGCATGGGAGTTGGCCGCACCATCGCGTACGACGACGCCGACTAAGCGATCCTGGGGCAACTCCGCAAGGGTCGTCGCCGACAATTCATCTGCCACCAGGATGAAACGTTCCGGCCAGGCGTTCGGCCCCTGATTTGCATCATCAAGGTGAAACAGCAACCGCTGGCCCAGCGCGCGTAAATCGCCAGCGCGCTCTTTGAGATAGTTATCACTTAACGCGGCAAACTGTTCAGCAAATTTTTCAATGACCGTTTTCACAGCCCACTCAGCGACCGAGCCTTTATCCACCTCGGCAAACAGTTCGCGACGCAAACGGGTGTCGGAAAGCAGGTGCGAGTAAAGATCGAAAATGGCCGCAGTTTCTTTCTGCGCCCCGGCAGCAAAGCGTTTGCTGTAACGACGAAATTCGTTAGCTGCCTCTTCCAGCGCTCCGGTCAGGCGCTCACGTTCCAGCGCTGGATCCAGCGTTGATGCCTGATACACCTGTTCCATTAAGGGTAAAGTGGCATCCTGCCAACCTTCGGCAATAGCCACGCCGGGTGCAGCCGGTAATGCGCGGATTCGCGTCTGGCGATATTGTCCGAATAAGGCAGTCAACTGCGACTGGGAAAGAATGGCCGCCATCTGAGTGGCGAGCGTCACCAGAAAGGATTCTTCGCTTTCATCGTACTGGCGTAGCTCTCGTTGCTGCACCACCAGCACGCCAAGCAATTGGCGACGCTGAATAATCGGAACGCCTAAGAAAGCACGGAAACGCTCTTCTTTTACGGAGGGGACATATTTGAAGCTGGGGTGTTTTTGCGCATCCGCAAGGTTTATCGGTTCCGCCAGCCTGCCAACCAGGCCGACGATCCCTTCATCAAACGCGAGCGTTACGGTACGACCTCGCGGTTTTTTCAGCCCCCGAGTCGCCATCAGGTAGTAACAACGTCGGTCGTGATCGGCCAGGTAGACCGAACAGACTTCGGTATCCATCGCAAGACAGATGTCGGTAACCAGAATATTCAACGCCTCGTTAAGGCGGGGAGCACTGGCTACCTTTTCGACTATTTCGCGCAGGCGAGTGAGCATAATTGGCGTGACTTAACCTCTTTTACGTCGATAAGTAGATGCGTTTTGTGGTTTAGGCGTATTGTCCTGTAGCGCCATCACAACACTCGCAAACTCTTTCATTACCCTGCGGTAGACATCACGTTTAAATGACACCACCTGTCTGACCGGATACCAGTAACTTACCCAACGCCAGCCGTCAAACTCTGGAGTACTGCTGGTTTGCATATTGATTTCCGCATCGCCGCTCACCAGCTGCAAGAGAAACCATTTTTGTTTTTGGCCGATACACACCGGCTTCGTGTCCCAACGCACCAAACGTTTTGGTAATTTGTAGCGCAACCAGTTACGCGTTGAAGCAAGGATTCGAACGTCTTTGCGGCTTAATCCTACTTCTTCAAACAATTCACGGTACATCGCCTGTTCTGCGGATTCTCCGGGGTTAATTCCGCCTTGCGGAAATTGCCAGGAGTGCTGACCAAATCGACGGGCCCACATTACTTGCCCCTGACGATTACAAATCACGATACCTACGTTTGGGCGGTAGCCATCGTCATCAATCACCGGACTACCTCAAAATAAAACTTTATATGCGAATGATTGTTTCATACTCCTGGAAGGCGGTAAACCACTCTCTGCAAGGCATTACACACTAATAACAATTGAATAACTCACAGTTAAGTGCAGAGTTATAAACAGCAGAGGGGGAACATCACCGTTTTTATTCACCTTTTCTGTGGATAGAGTTGTGAAGAAGTACGGAATTACTGCGGGAAAACCCAGAGCATTCTGAACACCCCTGATTCAGGCATTACAAAATAATAATTACTAATCAATGAACTAGATGCTTAAATTGCTACCAAACAGGTAAAATCGTGACCTGTATCACACTCACTGTATACGAGGTGGTGAAAGATCAACCAATGTCGTATTTATCCACAGAATGTGCCAATAAGTTAAGCACCGCATCACTAAAAATTGGAGTTTCGTCGCACGTCAAGGCTGTAAATGGAAACAGTAGTGAGGGTTTTTCACAGTTATCCCAGCTTTCTGTGGATAACATGGTGTAAGATCCTGTTTATTTTCAGTGACCAGATTTGGAAAACCTCCTCATACGTTGCGCAACGTGGTTATCTGAAACCTAAAAAGCAATATAAATCATGCAATTGAATAACACGCGTGGAAAAAGTTACACTTGGCATATCCGGTATAAAATTGCTGCTCAATTTTTAATCAAGGTATAACAACATGCTCCAGCCTCGCCCATTGCTCTCTCCACCAGAAACTGAAGCGCAGTTATTTGCGCAAGCACAGCAACTTTCCGGTTACACATTGGGTGAGCTGGCGGCACTTGCCGGGCTGGTTGCACCGGAGAATTTAAAGCGCGATAAAGGCTGGATAGGCGTGTTGCTGGAAATTTGGCTTGGCGCCAGCGCGGGCAGTAAACCTGAACAAGATTTTGCGGCCCTGGGCGTAGAGCTAAAAACGATTCCTGTGGATAGCCTTGGCCGTCCTCTGGAAACCACTTTCGTTTGCGTGGCGCCTTTAACCGGCAATAGCGGCGTCACCTGGGAAACCAGCCATGTACGTCACAAGTTAAAACGCGTGCTGTGGATACCTGTAGAAGGCGAGCGCAGTATTCCTCTGGCGCAGCGGCGCGTAGGGTCGCCATTACTGTGGAGTCCAAATGACGAAGAAGAACGGCAGTTACGCGAAGACTGGGAAGAATTGATGGATATGATTGTTCTTGGTCAGGTTGAAAGAATTACCGCTCGTCACGGGGAATATTTACAGATAAGACCTAAAGCGGCGAATGCGAAAGCGCTCACCGAAGCCATTGGCTCCCAGGGTGAACCGATTCTGACACTGCCACGCGGCTTTTATTTAAAGAAGAATTTCACCAGTGCGCTATTGGCTCGTCATTTTTTGATCCAGCACCCATCGCTTTGACCTGCCGCATTCCGGGCATATAATTACCGCTTCATTTTTTTTGGCAGGGCTTTGTTTGATGTTATTTGCATGGGTAACCGATCCTAACGCCTGGCTTGCGCTCGGTACGCTGACGCTGCTGGAGATCGTTCTTGGGATCGATAATATTATTTTCCTCTCGCTGGTGGTGGCAAAACTACCTACAGCACAACGTGGCCACGCGCGGCGTCTGGGTTTGGCAGCGGCTATGGTCATGCGTCTGGCGCTGCTGGCGTCTATTGCCTGGGTCACGCGTCTGACGAATCCGCTTTTTACAATATTCAGTCAGGAAATTTCCGCTCGCGATTTAATTTTGTTACTCGGCGGTCTGTTCCTTATCTGGAAAGCCAGCAAGGAAATCCACGAATCCATTGAAGGCGAAGAAGAAGGGTTGAAAACTCGCGTTTCATCATTCCTCGGCGCTATCGTGCAGATTATGCTGCTGGATATTATTTTCAGCCTCGACTCGGTGATTACCGCAGTGGGCCTGTCAGATCACTTATTCATAATGATGGCAGCAGTGGTGATTGCCGTAGGCGTGATGATGTTCGCCGCGCGCTCGATTGGTGATTTTGTCGAACGACACCCTTCGGTAAAAATGCTGGCGCTCTCTTTCCTGATTCTGGTGGGCTTTACCCTGATTCTGGAAAGTTTCGATATCCACGTACCGAAAGGTTACATCTACTTCGCGATGTTCTTCTCTATTGCGGTTGAAAGCCTCAACCTGATTCGCAACAAAAAGAATCCGCTCTGATATTCCGTTCGCTCTCCTGCGGGAGAGCGTTCGGCCAGATCTCTTCCTCACAGTTTAAGATTTTCCTGCTTTCATGATGTATAACGTCAGATTATAAACAGTCTATTATCATTAATGGGCAAAATAGGTGAGGATGACCGGATGAAAAAATGGGCAGTATTAATTTCTGCAGTCGGACTGGCATTTGCCGTTTCCGGCTGTTCCAGTGATTACGTCATGGCGACCAAAGATGGCCGTATGATTTTGACAGATGGAAAACCGGAAATTGATGATGACACCGGGCTGGTGAGTTATCACGATCAGCAAGGTAACGCGATGCAAATAAACCGTGATGATGTTTCGCAAATTATTGAACGTTAAAAAATAAGGTCAGCATCCGGCTGGCCTTAAGATTTTTCTCTTTCCCTTTTCCCTTCCCTCTGCCATTTTTATATTCCTTATGTCGTGATTATAAAAAGGAAACGGCTATGCAATATCACCGTATACCCCACAGCTCGCTGGAAGTCAGCACGCTGGGGCTTGGCACGATGACGTTTGGTGAACAGAACAGCGAAGCCGACGCCCACGCACAACTCGACTTTGCCGTTGCTCAGGGCATCAACCTTATCGACGTTGCCGAGATGTACCCGGTACCGCCACGCCCCGAAACTCAGGGGTTAACCGAAACCTATGTCGGTAACTGGCTGGCAAAACATGGCAACCGCGAAAAATTAATTATCGCCTCCAAAGTGAGCGGACCGTCGCGTAATAATGACAAGGGGATCCGACCGGATCAGGCGCTGGACAGGAAGAATATTCGCGAAGCTCTGCATGACAGCCTCAAGCGTCTGCAGACTGATTATCTCGATCTCTATCAAGTGCATTGGCCACAGCGCCCCACCAACTGTTTCGGCAAGCTCGGTTATAGCTGGACAGATTCTGCCCCTGCGGTTTCGCTGCTGGATACGCTGGACGCACTGGCAGAGTACCAACGCGCGGGGAAAATTCGTTATATCGGCGTGTCGAATGAAACCGCATTTGGCGTAATGCGCTATTTACATCTCGCGGATAAACACGACCTGCCGCGTATCGTCACCATTCAAAACCCCTACAGCTTGTTAAATCGCAGCTTTGAAGTGGGCCTTGCTGAAGTCAGCCAGTATGAAGGCGTCGAGTTACTGGCTTATTCGTGTCTTGGTTTTGGCACGTTGAGCGGGAAATATCTCAACGGCGCAAAACCGGCTGGCGCGCGCAATACCCTCTTTAGCCGCTTCACTCGCTACAGCGGTGAGCAAACGCAAAAAGCCGTCGCGGCGTATGTTGATATAGCCAAACGTCATGGTCTGGATCCAGCTCAGATGGCTCTGGCCTTTGTGCGTCGTCAACCGTTTGTTGCCAGCACTCTGTTGGGCGCAACAACGATGGAACAGCTGAAAACTAACGTCGAAAGTTTGCATCTGGAGTTAAGCGAAGACGTGTTGGCAGAAATTGAAGCGGTGCATCAGGTTTATACTTATCCGGCACCGTGATCCTCTCGCCTGGCGTTTTGCGCCAGGCGTCTTTTTTCCCACTTTTCAGAATATATTCACTACTTTTCGCCACATCTTTCCTGACAAAGCGCAATAGACTCTTTCGGTCAACGCCAGCGCGCGTTTCAATGTCTGTGCCCATTGTTAAGGATAACCATGTTGATTTTCAAACCTCTTCCCCTCGCCATGTTGCTTACTGGGTGTATGTCCTCCGCCTGGGGGACGCAATTAACCCAACCGCTAACACTTAAAGACGTCACTGTTTATCTGCATGGCGCCAGCCTGCAAGGTGAAGAGACACTCAACTTACCGGCAGGTGAAAGCGAAATCATCTTCACCCATATTGCCAATTCAGTAACCGACGACAGCATCGCTATCTCTATCGATAACGGAGTGACGGTGCTTTCCTCACGTATCGCGCTAATGGAAACACAGCCGAATGCGTTGCCGTCAGAGATTCAGCAACAGTTAAAAGCAGCAAAGGTGGAACAGACAAAACTAACCGCCGAGAAAAACAATATTGCGGCTCAAATTAAGGTATTAGAGGCAAATAGCACATTAACCAATAAAAGTGCCGCCGAAGTTGGCAAGTATCTGCAAATGGTGAAAGAGAAAAATGGTGAGTTATTACGAGCCGACAATGAGTTGACGCAGAAACTTGCTGATAACCAGCTTGAAATTGAAAAGCTGGAGCAACGCGAGAGTATGCGTAACGGCGATTCAGAGGCTGCCAATGATCCGCAGGTTATTATCGCTAAGGTCTATGCCCCCCAAGCCGTTACGGCGAAGGCGGTGGTGCGCTATATGACGCCAAATGCCGCATGGACGCCGCTCTATGATATTCATGCCAGCGCCATTAACCAGCCGCTGCGTCTGGTTTATAAGGCTAATATTCGCCAGTACACCGGGCTTGCATGGAAGAACGTTAATCTCGTGCTCTCGACCAATGAACCTGATACCCATCTCACCTTGCCGCAACTGGAAACACAGTATGTGGATGTACCGGAGTATGGTGGTGTAAGCGGCTCGATTTCTGCTTCAGCTAAAAAGCGGAACCCCGTAATGGAACAGCATTCGCCAGAGTCCTCTGACCAGGATGCCTCAGAATTGCAGAAAGCCCTGGAGACAGAGATGCAAAAAACAAGGGAGCAACGAGCCGGGCGCATGTATGCGGCATCAGCAGCGCCCGTTTCACCGCGCCCTGAAAGTTTCACTGCGCAAAATGTTCGCTATGCGCTTTCTTTACCGTGGCAAATCGACAGCGACAATACCGCGCGCACCATGGTAATCAAAGAAGAGTCAGTCTCTGGCAAATATCGCTTTTTCGCCATTCCAAAACTAAGTAATGATGCTTATCTCCAGGTACAGATCAAAGACTGGGAACAGTTGAATTTGATCCCCGGCGAAAGTCAGATCTTCTTTGGCAACAACCGAACCGGCGTGGGTTATTTGCAGCCGCCGGAAGATGGTAAGTCGCTGGATATTCAGCTTAACCGCGATCCTAAGTTGATTATTCAGCGTAAAGCCGCACTCAAAAAAGAGAATGCGTTATCTATCTTTAACGACAGCGCAATACGTAACTTCAGTTACACCCTTAATGTGAAGAACAGCTACGGCGAAGCGGTGGATATCACTCTGCTCGACCAGATCCCAGTCAGTGCTAATAGTGATATTACGGTAGAAAAAATGCAGTACGGGCAGGCGCAGTTTGATGCGAAAACGGGTGAACTGACCTGGACGATGAAACTGTCAGGCAAAGATAACGTGAGTCTGCCATTCTCTTACAGCGTGAAGTATCCGAAAGGTATGCACCCTTCGGGAATGTGACCTTCACCAGATGGCTGAATGTGCCATCTGGCAAAAGATTAATGACGGCGTTGCCAAATCCACAGCGCCGTTATTGCCAGCGCAAACAGCGCACCAAAGCCAATGCCTATGGGCACGACTGGGATGCCTACCATTACTGCCAGAGAGTAAATTCCTAACATCAGCAGCATGGCGCTGTTTTCGCCGAGATTCTGTACTGCAATCGCATTCCCCGCCCCGACGCTTTTTTTGCCTCGCTCCTGAAGTAACGCATTCAGAGGAACGACAAAAAAGCCCCCCAGCACGCCAATCAACATCAGCAAGGCATAGGCTGGCAGCAGCTCGTGTTGCAGGGAGAAAATCAGCACCACCACGCCAATCAAAATGCCGGCTGGCATGCAGCGTGATACGGTTTCCAGGGTGACCAGTTTTGCTGCCGCCCCCGCACCAACCACGATACCAATCGCCACCATCGCGTTGAGGTAGGTCGGGGTCGCGTTATCGGTAATGCCCAGCGCCACCGGCACCCATAGCACCAACAGGAAACGCAACGTAACCCCCGCGCCCCAGAATAAACTGGTGCCTACCAGCGAAAAACGCGTTTCACCATTGCGCCATAGCGAGGTGCAGGCATTCAGGAAACTGCGGGTCATGTTGATAAGATTCCACGACTGCCCCGGACGCGCCGCCGCCAGTTTCGGAATGTAGAGATTTGCGGCTACCGCGCCAGCATAAGCCATCGCACAGGCCGCCAGCGCGGCAAGAACATGCCAGTCCGCCAGCACGCCACCGGCTACGGAGCCGAGCAAAATCGCCGCAATGGTGGAGGCTTCCATCAAGCCATTAGCCTTCACTAACTGATTACCGGTAGTTAACTCGCCAAGAATACCGTATTTCGCCGGAGAATAAGCCGCTGCACCGACGCCCACCAGCGTATAACCGAAAAACGGATTAATGCCAAAACAGATACTTGCAGCACCCAGCAACTTAAGGCCGTTGGCAAACATCATTACCCGGCCTTTCGCAAAGCTATCCGCCACCTGACCGACAAACGGCGCAAAAAGAATGTAAGCCCCCACAAACACCATTTGTAGGATTGGCTGACTCCAGTCTGGGTAGAACTGCGCTTTCAGTAGCGCCAGAGTGGCAAACAGCAGTGCATTATCGCCAAACGCAGAGAGAAACTGCGCGGCGATAACCGCTTTCATTCCCTTCGACCATAGCGAAGTGTTAGTGTGCACTGACTCACTCATCGTGTTTTTCCGCTTCGTCTACCCAACTTTTCAACGTGACAAAGTCAGGCTTGCCGCTGCCCAGTAATGGCATCTGTTTCAAATAGCGAATGTCACGCGGTACGGCAAGTTCCGGTACGCCGTGCTCGCGGGCGTATTGCTGTAGTTTATCGCGCGTCAGTTCGCTGTCTGTAGTGAACAATACCAGCGCCTCGCCTTTACTGGCGTCGCTCTTAATCGCGGTGGCATGGACTTTATCTGGAGAAACACCAAGTGCCAGTTGTTCCACCATTTCCAGTGAAACCATCTCTCCGGCAATTTTGGCGAAGCGTTTTGCCCGCCCCTGAATCTGCACAAATCCCTGTTCATCAAAACGCACGATATCGCCAGTGTCATACCAGCCGCGCTCCATCTCGCCGCGAACATTCTCGGCGGTGGGCACTTCCAGCACGCCCGGTTTCTCCACTCGCAGGTAGCCGTTCATTATGTTCGGCCCTTTTAGTTGCAGGCGACCACCTTCTTCAATACCCGGAACCGCCAGCAGACGTGCATCCATCCCCGGCAAAATGCGCCCGACGGTGCCGGGTTTCGCTGCCATCGGTACGTTGATGGACACGACTGGCGCGCATTCAGTCACGCCGTAGCCTTCAAGAATACGCAGACCAAATTTATCCTGCCAAAGTCGTTTGGTGCCTTCTTGTAGTTTCTCCGCGCCAGCCACCACATAGCGTAGACGATAGAAGTCATACGGGTTGGCGAAGCGCGCGTAATGACCAAGGAAGGTCGAAGTGCCGAAAAGCACCGTACAACTGCGGTCGTACACCAGTTCAGGCACAATGCGGTAATGCAATGGACTGGGGTAAAGGAAGACTTCTGCGCCCGTCAGCAGGGGCGTAAACAGGCCAACCGTTAGACCAAAAGAGTGAAATAGCGGTAACGCCGACATAAAGCGATCGTTGGTGGTGAAATCGGCAATCGTTTTAATCTGTTCGACGTTCGCCAGAATGCTTTTATGGCTATGGACGACGCCTTTCGGATGGCCTTCAGAACCGGAGGTAAAGAGGATCAGCGCCTCTTCTTCTGGCTGCTGTTTTACCTGTGCCAGACGCGGCATCAACAGATGGGCGAAGATCCACACTTTGTCGGCAGTGGTGACATCCGCTTTTAAATCTTCCAGATACACCCAGCGTACCTGAGTCAGCTGCTCCGGCAGATGCCAGAGTTTGCCTTTGTCGAGGAACTGGCGGGAAGTGAAGATAGTTTTGATTTCAGCCGCCGTAATGGCGCTGGTCAGCCCTTTTACCCCGGCGGTGTAGTTCATCATTGCCGGAATACGGCGACGGGCGATGGCCCCAAAAATCACTGCCGCACTAATGCCCGCATTGGGCAGCATTAAGCCGATTCTTTCCCCTTCAACGCTATATTTTTCGAGGATGCGACCAACAAACAGTGTTTTAGTGAGCAACTTGCGATAGGTATCCGGGGTAAAGTTGACGTCTTCGACACACTTTTTCCTGGCCCCAAAACGGTACATTGCGCTCAGTAGTGATTCGTACAGAGTTTCACGTGGGCGTACCGCCATACGCGCTTCCATCATAATTTGGTGCAGCATTTCCCCCGCGATTTTACGGCGGTCACGGGCGCGCGGCGCATCTGGCATCGGCACCTGCGTGGGAGGCAAAATATGCAGATGAATTTGCGGGAACAAGCGCCGTTTAACCAGACCTTTCAGGCGACTGAAGTGCGTAAGCTCCGCCCCTTCAATTCGCACTGGAATGACTGTCGCACCTGACTTCGCAGCGACAAAACCCGCGCCATCGTAGATTTTCATCAGCGAGCCGGTTGTCGTGATTCGTCCTTCAGGAAAAATCACCACCGGTCGCCCCTGTTCAACCAGACGTACCAGATGTTTAATTGCCATGGGTTGCGTCGGGTCAAGGGGAACGAAGTCGATCAATGATTTCAGCCAACGCATATACCACTGCTGGCTGATGGAGGTGTAAACGGCAAAAACAGGGCGAACAGGTAAAAACAGCGCCAGCAGAATGCCATCAATAAATGAGACGTGATTGGGCGTGATAAGAACGCGCTCGCCCTTCAGTGCCTGGGTGTCGCCTGTCACGCGAACACGGTACAGGACACGGCACAAATTACGAAAAAAGCTAAAAAGCATTCCAACTCCCTTTGCTCATTCTTTAATAAAAGCGAATGGTGCGAGATTACACCAGAAGGAGAACACGAGCGACAGTAAAATGGGTGCGAAAAAAAACCTGCGCATCCGCGCAGGTTGGTGCAAGAGACAGGGTACGAAGAGCGTACCGAATAATCTCACCAATCAATACCTCTGGGATCTTGATTGTGGTCCGCACGACGACGCTTCGCCAGCGAGAAAAAGCAAAGGAATGAAGGGAAATGCAACGAGGTGTGTAAATTGTCGGTTACTGTTACAGATTTGCGACAGGCAAAAAAAACCTGCGCATCTGCGCAGGCTGGTGTAATTCATGTGCTCAACCCGAAGTTGACTTCACCTATCAATACCTCTGGGATCACCACTTTATCAACCTGTAGACAAATGCCACCAGCAGTCAATCGCAACAGCGTTTCGCAAAGTGTAACCAAAGGTTTGCAATCTCTTTTTTTCCTTACGTATTCTCGTTTCGCGCACACTTCCCTCGCTGAAATCACAACGCCCCTTGAACCAACGGGCGTTTTCCGTAACACTGGCAGAATGTAAGCGTTTACCCACAAAGGTATTTTCATGGCGACCATTAAGGATGTAGCCCGACTGGCAGGCGTTTCAGTCGCCACCGTTTCCCGCGTCATTAATAACTCTCCAAAAGCCAGCGAAGCTTCTCGTCTGGCTGTGCATAGCGCAATGGAATCTCTGAGTTATCACCCGAACGCTAACGCCCGCGCGTTGGCTCAACAGACCACTGAAACGGTTGGACTGGTCGTTGGTGATGTTTCCGATCCGTTTTTCGGTGCAATGGTGAAAGCGGTCGAACAGGTGGCTTACCATACCGGTAATTTCTTATTAATTGGCAACGGTTACCACAACGAACAAAAAGAGCGCCAGGCCATTGAGCAGTTGATTCGCCATCGCTGCGCCGCGCTGGTCGTCCATGCCAAAATGATCCCGGATGCCGATTTGTCCTCATTGATGAAGCAAATACCCGGCATGGTGTTAATCAACCGGATCCTTCCGGGTTTTGAGAGTCGTTGTATCGCACTGGACGATCGCTACGGTGCCTGGCTGGCAACACGCCATTTAATTCAGCAGGGTCATACGCGCATTGGTTATCTCTGCTCTAACCACTCTATTTCTGATGCCGAAGATCGTCTGCGAGGGTATTACGATGCCCTTGCCGAAAGCGGTATTCCGGCTAATGATCGGCTGGTGACTTTCGGCGAACCGGACGAAAGCGGTGGCGAACAGGCGATGACTGAACTGTTGGGAAGAGGCAGAAATTTCACCGCCGTGGCTTGTTATAACGACTCGATGGCGGCAGGCGCGATGGGCGTGCTCAATGACAATGGGATTGATGTACCGGGTGAAATTTCACTGATTGGTTTTGATGATGTGCTGGTGTCACGCTATGTGCGCCCACGGCTGACCACGGTCCGTTACCCAATAGTGACAATGGCGACCCAGGCTGCAGAACTGGCATTGGCGCTGGCGGATAATCGCCCACTGCCAGAAATCACCAACGTCTTTAGTCCTACGCTGGTACGTCGCCATTCAGTTTCAACACCGTCGCTGGATGCAAGTCATAACGCAGCCAGCGACTAGCCGCGATTAAAGCAACTCGAGCGCCAGTAATTCCTCAATGGTCTGGCGGCGGCGAATCAACCGCGCCTGACCATTATCAAACAGAACTTCTGGCAACAGTGGGCGACTATTGTAGTTAGATGACATTGACGCACCATATGCGCCGGTATCATGCAGCACCAGATAATCGCCAGCCTTCACTTCCGGTAAGGCACGGGTTTCGACATTCCCCCCTTCCTGCTGGGTAAAGACATCGCCCGATTCACATAATGGTCCTGCGACAACGGTTTCCACCGTTGGCGCATGTTCAAGAGAGCGACCATCAGCCGCCAGCGCGCTAATATGGTGGTAACTGCCGTACATTGCCGGGCGCATCAGATCGTTAAATCCAGCGTCAACCAGCACAAAGTGGCGACTCCCCATTTGTTTGACGCTCCGCACCTGGGTAATTAACACACCAGACTGCGCTACCAGGAAGCGACCCGGTTCGATTTCCAGTTTCACAGGGTGACCGAGATGGCGGGCGATTTGCTCACGCGCGGCATTCCACAGACCATAATAATGTTCAGTATCAACCGCCTCTTCTCCCTGCTGATACGGAACAGAAAGCCCGCCCCCCGCAGAAATAGCCTGTAAATCCTGACCAAAATCGACAACCTGACGCACCATCGCACCACACACCTGTTCCAGATGCGCATAATCAACACCAGAACCGATATGCATGTGAATGCCAACCAATTGCATATGATGACGTTGTATCACGTCCAGTGCGGCTGGCAGATCGGTATACCAGATACCGTGCTTGCTGTTTTCGCCACCGGTATTGGTTTTTTGGCTATGTCCGTGACCAAACCCCGGATTAACGCGCAGCCATACCCTATGCCCTGGCGAAACCTGGCCCAGTTGGTCGAGCATATCAACAGAACCCGCATTCACCGGAATTTGCAATTCACTGACGCGTTCAAGCGTCATCTGATCGATAACATCTGCCGTAAAAACAATATCATCGGGGTGCGTTTGCGGATTGTAACCCGCCGCCAACGCACGCTCTATTTCGCCCAATGAGACGGAATCCACTTTCACGCCCTGTTCGCGCATTAAGCGCAAAATATGAATATTGGAACAGGCTTTCTGCGCGAAGCGCACCACATCAAACTGTTTCAGCGCTGCAATCTGCCGACGAATAATTTGCGCATCGTAGACCCACACCGGGCAGCCAAATTCTGAGGGCAAACGCAGTAGATTTTCGGCGGTGAGATCGGTATCGGTGCTGAACAGTGAATGTGGCATAACAAACTCCAGATAAGTGCTTTTTTATGATTACGCCACATCATAAAAAGAATAAAAAATATCGATTTATGTCGAGTCTATGCAAAAATGATATGGATTACCGGATTGCGAGAGAACGCCAATGGCCGCCGTTAACTTACGTCATATTGAAATTTTTCATGCGGTTATGACCGCCGGCAGCCTGACTGAGGCGGCACAACTGCTACATACTTCACAGCCAACTGTCAGCCGAGAACTGGCGCGCTTTGAAAAGGTGATCGGATTGAAACTGTTTGAACGCGTACGCGGTCGATTACACCCTACTGTTCAAGGGCTGCGTCTGTTTGAAGAAGTACAGCGCTCCTGGTACGGGCTGGATCGCATCGTCAGCGCCGCCGAAAGTCTGCGCGAGTTTCGCCAGGGAGAACTGTCTATTGCCTGCCTGCCGGTCTTTTCGCAGTCTTTTTTGCCGCCGCTGCTACAACCGTTTCTGGCCCGTTATCCTGAAGTCAGCTTAAACATTATCCCGCAGGAATCACCGCTACTTGAAGAGTGGCTTTCGGCACAGCGTCATGATCTCGGACTCACCGAAACGCTGCATACGCCTGCGGGTACGGAACGCACCGAATTACTGTCTTTAGACGAAGTGTGTGTTTTACCGCCGGGCCATCCGCTGGCGGTAAAAAAGGTATTAACACCGGAAGATTTTCACGGTGAGAACTACATCAGCCTTTCCCGTACTGACAGCTATCGCCAGCTGTTGGATCAGTTGTTTAGTGAGAATCAGGTTAAACGACGCATGATAGTAGAAACCCATAGCGCCGCGTCAGTTTGCGCGATGGTACGGGCGGGGGCGGGAGTTTCGGTAGTTAACCCGCTCACCGCTCTGGATTATGCGGCAAGCGGATTAGTGGTTCGGCGGTTCAGTATTGCGGTTCCCTTCACCGTCAGCCTGATTCGCCCTCTGCACCGCCCGTCATCAGCACTGGTGCAGGCATTCAGCAAGCATTTACAAACCGGTTTACCAAAACTGGTTGCCGCTCTTGAGGCTATTTTGTAGCGAATTACGACAGCATAAAGGCTACTGCATCCTCGGCATGAATAGCCGCAGTATCATACACAGGCAGAACACTGCGCTCTTCTGGCACCAGTAAACCAATTTCCGTACAGCCAAAAATGACGCCCTGCGCGCCCTGTTCTGCGAGGCGAGCAATCACTTGCGCATAATAAGTGCGAGATGTTTCGCTAAAATGCCCCAGACACAGTTCTTCAAAAATAATCTGATTAATTTTCGCCCTTTCATCCGCTTCAGGGATCAGACAGTCGATGGAAAATTGCTCCGCCAGTCGCCCACGATAAAAATCCTGTTCCATGGTGTAGCGTGTACCCAGCAGCGCCACGCGAGTCATTCCGGCACGGGTAATTGCACGTCCAGTGGCATCCGCAATATGTAAGAAAGGCAGTGAACAACGGGATTCGATAGCATCCGCTACTTTGTGCATCGTATTGGTACATAACACAATGCCTTCAGCCCCCGCCCGCTGTAAGCCAAGCGCCGCTTCAGCCAGAATTTCTCCTGCTTTGTCCCACTCCCCGCGACGTTGACACTCTTCTATTTCATGAAAATCAACGCTATGTAGCAGCACCTGCGCCGAGTGAAGCCCACCAAGTCGCTGTTTAATGCCTTCATTTATCAGACGATAGTAAGGAATAGTGGATTCCCAGCTCATACCCCCTAGCAGACCAATTGTTTTCATTCCTTTCTCCTGACTTGTGAGTTAATGCAGCAAGGCTGAATAAGGAACTCAACGGCCTGGCGCCTGATCTCTATTAGCGAAAAAAAGGCCGGATGTACAGCACATCCGGCCAGAGACATCAGATGCCGATATTTCTCAATTTCTCGCCTGCCATCAGTTTGCGTTCGATATGTTCCAGCGTGACATTTTTGGTTTCCGGAATGAGCCAGAAGGTAATGCCCACAAACGCAATGTTCAGCGCGGTGTAGAGCCAGAACGTACCGGCAGCACCAATGCTGTCGAGCAGCGTCAGGAAGGTCGCGCCGATAATCATGTTCGACACCCAGTTCGTGGTGGTCGAACAGGTAATACCAAAATCGCGGCATTTCAGCGGCTGAATTTCAGAGCACAGGATCCACACCACTGGCGCGGCGCTCATCGCATAACCGGCAATACACATCATCGTCATGCCAACAGAGAGCCAGGACAGGCCACTGGAAGCCGTACCGTTATCAAACTGCATCAGGCAATAGCCCAGCACCAGAGTGCCTAACGCCATCACGCTGAAGCCAATTTTCAGAGCCGGCTTACGCCCTGCTTTATCTACCGTAAACACCGCAATAAAAGTAGCAAACATAAAGGTTAGCCCCACGACCAGAGTCGCAATTATCTGCTGTTCGGTCGTCGTAAAGCCCGCCATTTTGAAGATGCGCGGCGCGTAGTACATGATGATGTTCATACCGGTAAATTGTTGCATCGCCTGCAACAACATACCGAGGAATACCGCACGACGTACGTTACGGTTGATTTTAAACAGCGCCCAACCGCCCTGTTTTAACTTCAGGCTTTCACGAATTTCGTTAAGTTCTTCTCGCGCTTTTTCTGATGTATCGCGCAGCATACGCAGCACTTCTTCCGCCTCGATATGACGCCCTTTCTCCGCCAGCCAGCGCGGGCTATTTGGCAGGAAAACAACCAGAATAATCAGCAGGACTGCCGGTAAGGCAAGAACACCTAACATTGCACGCCAGTTACCGCTATAGCTGAATGCCGTGTCGGATAAAAATGCCAGCACGATGCCCAGCGTTACCATCAATTGGTACATACTGATCATCTTGCCACGTACATTTTCACTCGCCATTTCAGAGAGGTACAGTGGAGCTGTATAAGAGGCAATCCCCACGGCAATACCAAGCACCACACGAGCGGCGATTAACATTTCTACGCTGGTCGCAAAAGCCGACCCTATCGAACCGAGCACAAACAGGATAGCCCCTGCCATCAAACTGTATTTACGTCCCAGGCGGAACGACAGCCAACCATTGAACAGCGCACCAATTGCCGCGCCGAGCATCATGCTACTGACCACCCATTCCTGCAATCGACTGGTTAGCACAAAGTGATCGGTAATGAACGGCAACGCTCCGGCGATGACCCCGATATCAAGACCGAATAACAATCCTGCGACCGCAGCAGCTACCGAAACAAACATATTCATACGACGCGTATCTCGCAGAGGACGCGGCGTTAAAGCAGATTCCGTATTGATAGTAACCATTTTTTTCCTGCCAGCAGAGAATAAGACATAGTGAAAAAATACGTGAACAACTCATTCTGGTGTCAGGTCGGAATTAGTATAAATATGGATTAAATTGCTACGACATACGGTTATGTGATGGACATTCCAATTTTCAAATTAAGTAAAATTATTAACATTATTATTAACTACCTAATTTTAAAGCAGATAAAACTCATAAAGTTTATTAATTGATAATTTATATGGATTATTTCATAACCGAGATATGGATTATGATGATCTGCAGGTATAAAAAACCCTGCCATATGGCAGGGTCATAAAAATGAATTGAATAACTTAACGCGCCAGCCAGCCGCCATCTACGGCGATGGTATAACCATTCACATAGTCTGAAGCACTGGAGGCAAGGAACACCACTGGCCCCATTAGATCGCTCGGCAATCCCCAACGCCCTGCCGGGATGCGGTCAAGAATTTCCGCACTACGCTTTTCATCAGCCCGCAGTTGTTGGGTATTGTTGGTCGCCATGTAGCCCGGAGCAATCGCATTAACGTTGATGTTATGTTTTGCCCATTCGTTCGCCATCAGGCGGGTCACGCCCATCACGCCGCTTTTTGATGCGGTATACGAAGGTACGCGGATCCCGCCCTGAAATGAGAGCATCGAAGCGATATTGATAATCTTGCCGCCGTTGCCCTGTGCAATGAAGTGTTTCGCCGCCGCCTGGGACATGAAAAATACACTTTTGATGTTCAGGTTCATCACATCGTCCCAGTCTTTTTCACTGAAATCGAGTGCATCTTCACGGCGAATCAATCCGGCGTTATTGACCAGGATATCAATATGGCCGAACTCTGCTACCGCACGATCCAGCAGTGCAGGAATGCCATCAATCTGACGTAGATCGGCGGTCAGGCTTAAAAAGCGACGCCCCAGCGCCGTGACCTGTTCAATGGTTTCGGTCGGTTCAACGATATTAATACCGACGATATCACAGCCCGCTTGCGCTAGTCCCAGCGCCATCCCCTGCCCCAGTCCAGTATCACAACCAGTGACTACCGCGACTTTACCATCAAGAGAAAATTCTTTTAAAATCATGACAATACCTTATTCATTTTGCCCGCAACTAGCGCAGGTCTTTAACGGCAACGTGGTCCATATCATCGAAGACCTGGTTTTCACCGACCATGCCCCAGATAAAGGTATAAGCTTTGGTCCCTACGCCGGAGTGGATAGACCAACTCGGGGAAATGACTGCCTGCTCGTTATGCATCACAATGTGACGCGTTTCTTGCGGTTGCCCCATCATGTGGAAAACGCAGGCGTCATCATCCATGTTGAAATAGAAGTAAACTTCCATCCGACGCTCGTGGGTGTGGCATGGCATGGTATTCCACAGGTTTCCCGGAGCCAGCTCCGTTAGCCCCATGCTCAACTGGCAGGTTTCCAGCACATCTGGCACAAAATATTTGTTAATTGTGCGACGATTACTGGTGATGTTATCGCCCAGCGTAACCGGAGCGACTTCAGCCGGGGTCACTTTTTTAGTGGGATACGTCGTATGAGCAGGTGCGCAGTTGTAATAAAACTTCGCCGGAGTGGCACTATCAATGCTGGCAAAGACCACTTCTTTTGCACCTTTACCAACATAGAGAGCGTCGCGGTGACCGATTTCGTAGCATTGACCATCGACGGTAATCGTACCAGCGCCGCCAATATTAATAACGCCCAGCTCGCGACGTTCCAGGAAGTAGCTCACGCCCAGTTGTTTTCCAACTTCCCCACCAACGGAAACCGTTTTTGCTACCGGCATAATGCCGCCAACAATAATGCGGTCAATGTGGCTGTAAACCATCGTGTACTCATCCGCGACGAATACCTTTTCAACCAAAAATTCATTGCGCAGCCCCTGGGTATCCAGCGTTTTTGCATGCGCACTGTGGATGCTCTGTCTTACGTCCACATCAACCTCCGATAATCATTGAACTGTAAAATCACAACGATTGTGAAACATCGTTTCGTTTTATTCTTTAAAGGATGATATGCCTGCACAGTGTGCTTTTCAATCAAAAATAAAACATTGTTTCATTTTTTGATTAGAGATTGAGAAAAGTGTCGCGTCGATCACGAATAGGTCAGGTGAAGGAAAAATTCAGAGTCTATAGGGTATGTGCGCAGACGTGCCAACCATCATCATGAAATGGCTTGATGGCGGCAGATGTTTAACGAATAGAAAGGAATTTAGATCGGGTCGTCACGTTCAATAGTTAACGCCACGCCCTGACCACCGCCAATACAAAGTGTAGCCAGCCCTTTACGCGCATTGCGTTTTACCATTTCATGGACCAAAGAAACCAGAATACGGCAACCGGATGCGCCAATCGGGTGACCCAACGCAATTGCGCCACCGTTAACATTGACCCGACGTTCATCCCATTCGAGCATTTTGCCAACGGAAAGCGCCTGCGCGGCAAACGCTTCATTAGCCTCAATAAGATCGACATCAGAAAGCTGCCAGCCCACACGCTCAAGGCAACGGCGAGTCGCATATACCGGAGCAATACCCATCAGCGCAGGATCAACACCAACACTGGCAAAGGCGCGAATACGTGCCAGCACGGGTAAATTCAATTCTCGCGCTTTGGCTTCGCTCATCATCATTACTGCAGCAGCACCATCATTAATAGATGAAGCATTACCCGCAGTAACAGAACCGTGGCGATCAAATGACGGATTTAAGCTAGCCAGCCCTTCTGCACTGGCATCCGTACGCGGCTGCTCATCGGTATCAACAATCAATAGTTGCCCATTGTTTTGCGTTCTTACCGGGACAATCTCATCGTTGAATCGTCCAGCGTCAATGGCCGCCCGCGCTTTTTGTTGTGAACTAAGTGCATAGGCATCTTGTAATTGACGGCTGATACCATATTCACGCGCCAGATTTTCGGCAGTGACACCAATATGGTAATCATTGAATGCATCCCATAAGCCATCATGCACCAGACTATCAACCAGTTGGCTATCACCAAGCTGTGCTCCGGTACGGCTATCAGTCAGGACATGTGGTGCGCGACTCATGTTTTCCTGACCACCGGCGATGACAATATCAGCCTCGCCACACTGGATCGCTTGTGTGGCAAGGTGCAGTGCTTTTAACCCGGAACCACAAACATCATTAATCGTAATTGCCGAAACACTGTTGGGTAGACCACCTTTAATGGCCGATTGCCGTGCCGGATTCTGCCCAGCCCCTGCGGTCAGAACCTGCCCCAGAATCACTTCATCCACCGCATGTGCAGCAACGCCAGTGCGTTCTAATAACGCTTTCACGACCAGGCTACCAAGTTCTACGGCAGAATGGCCAGCCAACGCTCCACGAAAGCAGCCGATAGGTGTTCGTAACGCACCGACAATCACAACGTCTTTCATCACAACCTCGCACAGATTAACAGCGCAATAGTAAATGATTGTTAATAAAAATTATTTTAAATGTTTAAAAATAGTGATTTTTATCACAAAGGAAATTCACCGGAATGAGGGATGGATACCCAACTGGCACGCAAGGTTTGCATCTACTAACCCATGAATCCATGAGCTGATATAGCGTTAATCTCCCATGTTTGACCTGGTTTATGGTAAATTGCCCTCCATTTTTCTTAATTTGTAGATGATACGTTCAAATAATGTCTAAAATTTGGTCAAAAGAAGAAACTCTCTGGAGCTTCGCACTTTACGGCACAGCCGTTGGCGCAGGCACGCTCTTTCTCCCTATTCAGCTAGGTTCAGCGGGAGCGGTAGTCCTGTTTATTACAGCACTGGTCGCATGGCCTTTAACATATTGGCCACATAAGGCCCTGTGCCAGTTCATCCTTTCTTCAAAAACATCCGCAGGCGAAGGGATTACTGGCGCAGTAACTCATTACTATGGCAAGAAGATCGGCAATCTGATTACCACTCTTTACTTCATTGCTTTTTTTGTCGTCGTGTTGATATATGCAGTGGCAATCACCAATTCGCTGACAGAACAACTGGCAAAGCATATGGTCATCGACCTGCGCATTCGTATGCTGGTGAGTCTGGGTGTTGTGTTAATTCTGAATCTCATCTTTCTGATGGGGCGCCATGCCACAATTCGGGTAATGGGATTTTTGGTGTTTCCACTAATTGCCTATTTCTTATTTCTTTCTTTCTACCTCGTCGGTAGCTGGCAACCAGCTCTATTAACTACCCAGGTAGAGTTCAATCAGAATACCCTTCACCAGATATGGATATCGATTCCCGTGATGGTTTTCGCCTTTAGCCATACGCCCATTATTTCTACGTTTGCTATTGATAGACGTGAAAAATATGGCGAACACGCTATGGATAAATGCAAAAAAATTATGAAAGTCGCTTATCTCATCATCTGCGTGAGCGTACTTTTCTTCGTCTTTAGCTGCCTGTTATCAATACCACCTTCTTATATTGAAACAGCTAAAGAGGAGGGCGTTACCATTTTATCGGCACTTTCTATGCTGCCAAATGCCCCTGCATGGTTGTCGATTTCCGGAATAATTGTCGCGGTTGTAGCAATGTCTAAATCATTTTTAGGCACCTACTTTGGTGTTATTGAAGGTGCAACGGAATTAGTCAAAACAACGCTACAGCAGGCAGGGGTTAAAAAAAGCCGTGCATTTAACCGCGCGCTATCAATTATGTTAGTATCACTGATTACTTTCATCGTTTGCTGCATAAACCCTAATGCAATTTCGATGATTTATGCGATCAGTGGTCCACTTATTGCCATGATTCTTTTTATCATGCCAACGCTGTCAACATATCTCATCCCGGCACTTAAGCCCTGGCGCTCCATCGGAAATCTAATTACGTTGATCGTCGGTATCCTGTGCGTATCGGTAATGTTCTTTAGCTAATCACTGATGTGAATGGTTCAAAATAACCACTATTTTGAACCATTCCAATTCTTACAATGCGCATCTTGCATTGTTCACCCTCCCCAAATGCTCCATAACTTAAACGAACATTATCAAGCTGTTATCCTAAATAAAAATCTGAACATCTTAATTAAGACTATTTAAGATGCATCACTTAGATTTACAAGATATCTTCTGGTCATTCGAAAACAATTTGCAGTATAGATATTCTTAATACATTAGGCACTTGTCTGATTTGCAATAAGGTCAACATGATTAACTGAGTGAAATCCAATCACATTTAAAGCTTAATGATGCACGCTTAAATATGTCATTAAGAATAATATCAAATACGGATTAAACACAATTTTTCATAAAAAGCTTACTAAATCAGAGTGTATTGACATCATCAATAACCAATGAAATTATGCAATTATCTATGAATAGGGAGGTTATTAACATGAGGCTTTGTAGTCGCTATAAAAGTCTTACATGCAATAGTTGCTCAATGCATTGCCAAATAATGCCAGAAAAATCACCACGGTTGCAGTATTGTGCAAATGCATGTTTTTGTATGTGGCCCGAAGAGAGTTCGTATTTTAATCGTGGCGTGGTTGAAGGTATATTAAGTAAAAACCACAATGCTCGATTAAGTGGATATATTTTTGTAGATTTTTCAGTAAGCTTTTTGCGCCTTTTTTAGAGAGTGACTGGATCGACTATCTTACGAGTACTGAGATGGGAATAGTGTTAGTAAGCGATCGAAATATGCAATCTCTTGCTAATTACTGGAGAAAACACAATTCCGCGATATCAGCCATTATATATAATGATGATGGACTGGATATTGCCAACGAAAAGATCAGGCAACTATTCATTGGTCGTTATTTGTCATTTACCAGAGGTAATACGTTAACTCAAATGGAATTCACCATTATGGGACATATGGTTTCTGGTTATAATCCATATCAGATTGCAGAGGTTCTTGATATGGATATCCGTAGCATCTACGCCTACAAGCAAAGAATTGAAAAAAGGATGGGTGGTAAAATAAACGAATTATTTATCCGCTCACACTCCGTTCAGCACTGAAACGTATCTGTCAATAATAATAAGAATTGTATATACGGGCACTTATAAAGATGCCCGTATTTTATCACATTAACTTTTAATTCAGTTTATTTGAGCGCTTATTTAATTATGTCACCTTACGCGCTACCACAAAAATGAAAAGATATTGCGAGAAGAAGGCATAAAGACAACGGTTAAGAGTGTTAAATTTGTTAATTCACATGGAATTTTAAGTTGCATTGATATGCTATAATTATAGTTTGCATGATAAATATAAAATTAATATATATTTATTACATGAATACTAATATACTTATCAAACTATATAATTTAAATTTACTTAATTTTGTGTTTCATTGACGTATGTACTGGATTATTAACGATAATATTGAGTTCTGGCCAGAGCACAGAAAATTAATTTCGGTACATGACGCCGAGCTTAACGCCGTTCTGACAACGCCAGCAAGCAGGTGCTTATCGCTGCTACTTGAAGCCTTTCCTGATGTGGTTGCACAACAGGATTTTTTCTCCAGAGTCTGGGAAGAAGAAGGCATGCGAGTACCGGTCAACACGTTATATCAAAATATATCGATTATCAGACGCGGGTTTCGCACGGTTGGTGAAACCAACCATTCGCTTATTGCAACCGTACCGAGAAAAGGTTTTAAGCTCAGTAATGATGTAAGCATAGAAAACCATGTAATAATCCCTTCTGCAGATGCACAAAAGACCATATCTCCCCAATGCTTGAACGTTAAAGATGAGTTTAAAGAGACAAGTGCTCATCCAGATAATTATCTCAGAAATATAGTCAGGCTATCTAAAAATTATTTACCCATGCTAAGTGCATTTTCCGTAGGTTTGCTTACCGCATTTTTTCTCTGGCACAATAGTCAGCCCAAATCATTCTTTAAAGATTACAAAACTGTTGCACAAATAAATGGTTGTCATTTCAACGTTACAGAAGATAGCATTGATGGGCTGAAAGATCTCAATAAATATAAGAACCGTATATTAGGATCTGGAATTGATTGTAAAAAGTACCCCTGGCTATATTTCCCCCTCGATAAGTCATCTCCCGGATTGATTGTTATGGCATGCAAAAAAAACTATAGTAATAACACAGTTGCAGACTGTTTAACTCTATCGTATCGTGGAGTTAACCATGATTCGTTATAAAAAAATGCTGTTTATTATTTTATGCTTTCTCAGTGGCTTCATTTTTTTTATTGCCTATCATTATTCCAAAGAGCAAATAGTATACAATGAGAAATGCACGGCCAATTGGATTATATTTAATGACCAGGGAAGGGCTAATCTCACTATTGACTTTATGTATAATAAAAATAAAAAGACAGGAACTGTTGCACTTAGCGGCACCTGGAAGCAAAACACTAACACTTATAAATCATTTCGCCGAGATATTGAATATACGTGGATCGAAAATTATGACACTTTGCATCTTACCTCTACCAAAATAAATAAATTTGATATTATTGATCAAATTTCAGATGATAACCTGGCACAACTCCTGCCTGATTTTTATATATTCCCGGGAAAAATGATAAGCTATAATGTTCAAAAACAGAACAATCATGATTTTCTTTTAAGCATTGGCCATAGAGCAATTATGTATTGCGCAAGGTAACAAAACAACTTGATGCTGCCTCTGTAATTAAAAGTCCAAACAACAAATGTAACATTTCAGGCATTGGAATATAACCTTTATATATTCTTATATCCATCTTCATCTCTGACGGTTCATGCGGCAATCCCCTTCCCCATTCAAATTACATCCATCATTAAAAATCCTTCCGCACTCCACTATGACAATAATGGTGTAAAAATAAATACTGGTTCGCACAGAGATGTTTAATAGAGCACATAAACATAATAGCTATTAATAAATAAAATTACTCTTGCAATAATTCTTTCGCACCAGATTGTCAGTCGACGAATAACTATTCCTCACAGCCTATCATTTCATCTTAAATGAATAATCACATTAAATTAAGAAATGTGATAAGCAGAACTTTATCAATGATTTTCAATAGGTTATATACTTACATGATTAACAAATCATTAATTAAGAATATTTCAGATTACAATCACATCAAGCTAATATAAATTAACTTAAACAATCATGATGAATTTCGTTAAATGAAATATATGAATATCAATTATATCTGTTACTCATGCAGGATGCCAAAAACCACAAACTTAATAGAGGTGAGCTAATGGATTTAGAAAATAAGTTCTCATATCATTTCCCTGATGGAATCATACTTACAGAGGATGGTATTCTTACAAAAGGGAATGAGGAATTTTACATCCCGCCGAAAGAACTCGGTGTATTATTTGTATTGCTTGAATCTGCGGCAAATGTTGTATCCAAAGATGCGATTATCGAATCTGTATGGAAAAATGTAATTGTAAGTGACGAATCCCTTACACGATGCATCTATTCATTAAGATGTATTTTTGAAAGAATTGGCTACAACCGTTGCATTGAAACCATATATAGAAAAGGTTATCGATTCAGTGGGCAAGTATTCAAGATAAAAGAAAATCAAGATAATGCTCCAGGCAGCACTATTGCTTTATTTCCATTTACAATATCTCACAGTAGTCAGGATCCATTAGCGCTTAATCAGGAACTTGTACAACTAATCTCAAATAAAAAAACCGACGATCTATATATATATCCAATGACTGCAACCCAGTATTGCATAGATAATAAATCTCAGACAGCCTTCCTGGCCAGGTTCAAACCCGATTATTTTGTCACAGGAAGAATCAGCAAATATGATGCTTCAAATAGTTTATATATTGAAGTAATCGATGCAAAAAGTTTTTATCTTATTGCCAGCACACATCTTCAGGCAGATGACATACAAAAAATCTCACACTTTATAATTAGTAACTTATATCTGGCAATGAAGAAACCTAAAGTAGAACCAGGTTTTATGTCCCGACACGTACCTTCTGATGAAAATATTTTATCAGCCGAAATGTCTGCTGGAAAAAATGAACTGAATGAATTCACGCCTGAAAGCATTGCCAATGCAATAACTATATTTGAAAGTGTTAAAAATAAATCTAATGCTCAGTCAATAACCAATGAATGCTATTGCCTGTTGGCTGAATGTCATATGTCTATGGCACTTCATGGTCTATACGAACTTAAACATGCAACTCAAAAAGCATTGGCCTTTATAGATAAGGTATCTGATAAAAATATTTTCGATGGGAATATTTTAGGAATTATGGGACTGATAACCGGTCTTTCCGGACAAACGACTGCATCACGCATTTTTTTTGACCATGCACAGACACAAGTATTAGATGTAGCCTCCTTGTATTACTATAAGACACTGGTAAATATATATAACGAAAGAATTGAAGATGCCATCGCTTGTATAGACCAGTCACTGCTACTTGAACCCAAAAGACATAAAACTACTGTAATAAAAAAATGCATTGATGTATATGTTTCTACTACACACAATGAAAGAAACGCATTCTCTTATCACGGCACAGAGAAAGAATATCATTTAGTTATTATCAATAACATTCAAAAACTGAAGCAATTGACAAAAGGTAACAGCATTACTGATTTTGATGCTCAATATGAGGTAGCTTGATCTGCAAAAAATATCATAAAAAGAATAGCGCTCTATATTTTGAGCTATACACTCTATTTTTATAGGGGATATTGGATTTATCTACATCTGACGTGAACGTATCAACAATAACGGAAGAATTCGATGGCTACTGAAAAAACCGAGAAAGAGAAAAAATAAGAAACTGGAGCGGGCGAAGGGAATCGAACCCTCGTATAGAGCTTGGGAAGCTCTCGTTCTACCATTGAACTACGCCCGCTTCGAGATGCGTAAGGCATTATAAACCTTACGCTCTCCTAAGCAAGTGCCTTGCTACTGACTGCTGATTAATTCGCCATCAGCACTTTGGCTTGCTACCCTGTGGCGGCAAGTAGCGCAAAGGATCTATTGCCGTAGCACGGTAGCGAATCTGGAAATGTAGCCGCACGGATTCCGCATCAGTACTCCCCATAGTCGCTATCTTTTGCCCGGCTTTAACACTTTGCCCATTGTTCACCAGCATCGTGTCGTTATGGGCATAAGCAGTAATGTAATCTTCACTGTGTTTAATCATTATAAGATTACCGTAACCACGCAGCTGATTACCCACATATACCACTTTCCCGGCACCTGCAGCGTATATTGGGGTCCCGCGTGCCGCCGCAATATCAATCCCTTTATTGCCGCCATCTGCCATTGAGTAAGGCATAATAACCTTTCCGCTCGTTGGCCATAACCAGCAACGTTGCCCAACCGGCGGCCATGAAGATTTCGAAACGGCCGAAGACGGTGTCACTGACGCTGTTTTTGTCGTCGATTTGCCGGTGGATTTGCGCGTGCCGTTACTACTTTTTTTCGCCCCACCCAGTTTCAGCTTTTGGCCGATTTCTATGGTATAGGGGGGGGAGATATCGTTGAGTCGGGCTAGCTCTTTTACGCTGGTTCCCGTGGTGCGTGAAATACGATAAAGCGTATCCCCCCGTTTCACGGTGTAAACGGAGCCGGAATACGTTCCTGTATCTGATGATTTGCTACCCGAGCAGCCAGCCAGAAGCAGCCCTACCGATAACAGCATCACGATACCCAGAGTTTTTTTATTCAGGCGTCCTGCGCTCAAAATCTTTCCTCGCTAAAAAACAAGACGCTATATCATAGCAGCCCCCCGTCAGATCCCCAATCCATTGAGTGGGAACAGGCATGTACGAATCAATAACTGTTAAAGAATCAATTAGCCCCGTTGGCCAACATCGGCCCCCCCTGATTGACCTCTAATACTCATTTATCACAATGATTTTTATCACGCTCATATTGATAAACTGCACTCACTTTCTTTGCTGATAAAAATGCATCATCCGTAGTGTTTTTTTAACGGCATCACACTTCCCCCCTCCCCTCGTGTTTATAGTCGTTTCTGGCGTAATTCTTGCCTGCAAAGACCTAATCATTGCCATAAGAACCAAATGTTCAAACCAAGGGGATTTCTATGGAAGCGCGGGAAGCAACCGCTACAGGTGAATCATGCATGCGCGTCGATGCCATTGCGAAGGTCACCGGGCGGGCACGATATACTGACGATTATGTTATGGCGGGCATGTGTTACGCGAAATATGTACGTAGCCCAATAGCACATGGTTATGCGGTGAGCATTAACGATGAACAAGCCAGAAGTTTACCAGGCGTGCTGGCCGTATTTACCTGGGAAGATGTCCCTGATATTTCCTTTGCCACGGCGGGCCATGCCTGGACTCTGGATGAGAATAAACGCGATACTGCCGATCGCACTCTGTTAACACGCCACGTCCGCCATCATGGAGATGCGGTTGCTATTGTCGTTGCCCGTGATGAGCTCACAGCGGAAAAAGCAGCGCAACTTGTTCACATCGAATGGCAGGAATTACCCGTCATTACAACGCCAGAAGCGGCACTGGCAGAAGACGCTGCACCAATCCATCGCGGCGGCAATTTACTGAAACAAAGCACGATGTCGACAGGGAATGTCCAGCAAGCAATCGACGCCGCCGACTACCAGGTGCAGGGGCATTATCAGACGCCGGTCATTCAACATTGTCATATGGAAAGTGTGACCTCATTGGCGTGGATGGAAGACGATTCACGAATTACCATCGTTTCCAGCACCCAAATCCCGCATATTGTCCGCCGCGTTGTCGGCCAGGCGCTGGATATTCCCTGGTCGTGCGTGCGGGTTATCAAGCCCTTTGTCGGCGGTGGTTTTGGTAATAAACAAGATGTACTGGAAGAGCCGATGGCGGCATTTCTGACCAGTAAACTCGGCGGCATTCCGGTGAAAGTTTCCCTAAGCCGCGAAGAATGTTTTCTGGCGACCCGCACTCGCCACGCTTTTACCATTGACGGACAAATGGGCGTCAACCGCGATGGTACGCTAAAAGGCTATAGCCTGGATGTTCTGTCTAACACCGGCGCTTACGCTTCACACGGTCATTCCATCGCTTCTGCAGGCGGCAATAAAGTTGCTTATCTCTACCCGCGCTGTGCCTATTCTTATAGCTCAAAGACTTGCTATACCAATCTGCCCTCAGCGGGTGCGATGCGTGGTTATGGCGCACCGCAGGTGGTTTTTGCTGTTGAATCTATGCTGGATGATGCTGCCGAAGCGCTGGGTATCGACCCTATCGAAATTCGTTTACGCAACGCCGCTCGTGAAGGCGATGCAAATCCGCTCACAGGCAAACGCATTTACAGTGCCGGATTACCAGAGTGCCTGGAAAAAGGGCGGGAAATCTTTGAATGGGATAAACGCCGTACAGAATGCCAGAACCCGCAGGGCAATCTGCGCCGCGGCATTGGCGTCGCCTGTTTTAGCTACACCTCTAACACCTGGCCTGTCGGCGTAGAAATCGCGGGCGCACGCCTGTTGATGAATCAGGATGGCACCATCAACGTGCAAAGCGGCGCGACGGAAATCGGTCAGGGTGCCGACACGGTGTTCTCGCAAATGGTAGCTGAAACCGTGGGCGTTCCGGTCAGTGATGTACGCGTAATTTCGACGCAAGATACCGATATTACGCCATTCGATCCCGGCGCATTTGCCTCACGTCAGAGCTATGTTGCCGCGCCTGCGCTGCGCAGTGCGGCACTGTTATTAAAAGAGAAAATCATCGCTCACGCCGCAGTAATGCTGCATCTGTCGGCGATGAATCTAACCCTGATAAAAGGCCATATCGTGCTGGTTGAACGACCGAAAGAGGCGTTACTGTCGTTAAAAGATCTGGCAATGGATGCGTTTTATCATCCTGAACGTGGCGGGCAACTTTCTGCCGAAAGCTCGATCAAAACCACCACGAACCCACCTGCGTTTGGCTGTACCTTTGTTGATCTGACAGTCGATATCGCGCTGTGTAAGGTCACCATCAACCGCATCCTCAACGTTCATGATTCGGGTCATATTCTTAATCCTCTGCTGGCTGAAGGTCAGGTTCACGGCGGGATGGGGATGGGCATCGGCTGGGCGCTTTTTGAAGAGATGATCATCGACGCGAAAAGTGGCGTGGTGCGTAACCCAAATTTACTGGATTACAAAATGCCGACCATGCCGGATCTGCCACAACTGGAAAGTGCGTTTGTCGAAATTAATGAACCACAATCTGCATACGGACATAAGTCACTGGGTGAGCCGCCAATTATTCCTGTTGCCGCTGCAATTCGTAATGCGGTGAAGATGGCTACCGGTGTCGCAATCAATACGCTGCCGCTGACACCAAAACGGTTATATGAAGAGTTCCATCTGGCAGGATTGATTTGAGGATAACATCATGTTTGATTTTGCTTCTTACCATCGCGCAACGACCGTTGCCAATGCAACCAACCTGCTGGCTCAAAATCCGCAGGCCAAACTGCTCGCCGGTGGCACTGACATACTGATTCAACTCCACCATCACAATAATCGCTATCGCCATATTATTGATATCCACAATCTGGCGGAGCTTCGGGGAATTACGCTGGCGGAAGATGGTGCACTACGCATCGGCTCTGCGACGACCTTTACACAGTTAATAGAAAATCAGTTAACGCAATATCATCTCCCGGCATTATGCGCTGCGGCTTCGTCTATTGCCGGCCCGCAAATCCGTAACGTCGCTACCTACGGCGGAAATATTTGCAACGGCGCCACCAGCGCAGATTCAGCAACACCAACACTGATTTATGACGCGAAGCTGGAAATTCATTCACCGCGTGGGGTCCGTTTCGTCTCGATTAATGGTTTTCATACCGGACCAGGCAAGGTTTCCCTTGAGCATGATGAAATTCTGGTCGCGTTTCATTTTCCTCCGCAGCCAAAAGAACACGCAGGTAGCGCACATTATAAATATGCCATGCGCGATGCGATGGATATTTCAACAATCGGGTGTGCCGCTCACTGTCGATTGAACAACGGCTACTTCAGCGAGTTGCGTCTGGCATTTGGCGTTGCTGCGCCTACGCCGATCCGCTGCCAGCACGCCGAACAGGCTGCGCAAAATGCGCCATTAAACCAGCAAACACTGGAGGCCATCTGCGAATCTGTCCTACAGGATGTCGCACCGCGTTCTTCATGGCGAGCAAGTAAAGAGTTCCGTCTGCATCTCATTCAGACGATGACCAAAAAAGTGATTAGCGAAGCCGTCGCTGCGGCGGGGGGAAAATTGCAATGAATCACAGCGAAAGTATTACTATTGAATGCATCATTAACGATATGCCTTTTCAGCTTCACGCCGCGCCAGGCATGCCGCTTTCGGAACTGCTCCGCGAACAAGGACTGCTTAGTGTCAAACAAGGATGCTGCGTTGGTGAATGCGGTGCCTGTACGGTGCTGGTTGGCGGAACCGCGATAGACAGCTGCTTATACCTGGCCGCATGGGCTGAAGGAAAACAGATCCGCACGCTGGAAGGCGAAGCGAAAGGCGGCAAACTTTCTCATGTACAACAGGCTTATGCGAAATCTGGCGCTGTACAGTGTGGTTTTTGTACGCCGGGGCTTATTATGGCCACTACGGCAATGCTGGCAAAACCTCGAGAGAAACCGTTAACCATTACGGAAATTCGCCGTGGTTTGGCTGGGAATCTGTGTCGCTGTACCGGATATCAAATGATTGTGAATACTGTCCTGGACTGCGAAGAAACGAAGTAATACGCAATCCGGCCTGAATTCAGGCCGGATTTATTGATGACTATGCGCTTAACAATTCATATTTCTTAATTTTACGATAAAGCGTGGCGATACCAATTCCCAACTCATCAGCGACTTGCTTCTTACTGTTATGCCGTGAGAGTGCCTCGCGAATCATCTGCTTTTCCATCTCCTCCAGCGCTGTGCCGCCAGCATCATCAAGAGCCAAATGCGCCTCGCTGGCTTCTGGCATCTCACTTTGCTCCGTCGTACCGTTATTAACCAAATTTGGTGGTAGTAGCGTACTGTCGATGACTTCTCCTGAAGGAACGACGTTGACCAGATACTCCATCAAATTACTTAACTCTCGCAGGTTTCCTGGCCAACGATGCTTACGCAGTAACTCAACAACATCTGGAGCAATACCCGGGTAAACCGATCCCAGGCGACGGGTATGGAGATGTAAAAAGTAATGCACCAGCAGTTCAATATCTTCCTGACGCTCACGTAGCGGTGGCAGAGTGATAGGAATAACGTTAAGTCGATAGAAAAGATCTTCGCGGAATTTACCTTCGGCTATGAACTGAGCCAGATTCTGGTTTGTTGCAGAAATGATGCGGATGTCGACCTGTATTGGGCTACTGGCGCCAATAGGCAGGATCTCACGCGCTTCAATCGCCCGCAGCAGTTTTGCCTGAAGCATTAAAGGCATATCGCCAATTTCATCAAGAAACAGCGTTCCCGTGTTTGCCGCCTGAATCAGCCCTGTTTTACCGTTGGCAGAAGCACCAGTAAATGCGCCTTTAACATAACCGAACAGCTCGCTCTCCAGAAGCTGCTCCGGAATCGCCGCGCAGTTGATAGCGATAAAGGGTTTGTTCCGTCGCCCACTCAACTTATGAATAGCACGGGCCACCACTTCTTTTCCGGTCCCACTTTCACCAACAACCATGACGCTGGAGGGGCTAGGTGCGATGCGGCTAATCAGCCGTTTTAATTGCCGCATAACACGGCACTCGCCAACCAATTGTTCAATATGCGGTTCATCAGATGCATTTGCCACGGAAAAACTGGTATGGGATTGGTGAAACGCCATTAAAAATAGCTGTCGTCCCTGAATGTTATGCAACTGACCAATTATCAATTCACTTTTATCATCCCACGAGACAATATGTTGCATATGTCCATGAGTAAAATTACTCTCAAATGTTAATGGCCTGAAACGAATAAGTTTCCCAACCATATTATTTTGCACAACGCCAAGTGTTTTTAATGCAGTCTGATTAACGAACTGAACACGATTTTCTTCATCAATAACTAATACACCTTGATCCATATTATCGATCATGGTAGCAAATATTTTACTGATGTTATCTCCCGGCCCCTGATCTTCCAGGAGTTTCGAGACAAAAATAGTCGATATATGGCGAACGTAATCTGAAAATTCGCGTAAATTATCACTGATATGTTCTTGTTGCTCATGAGTAACAGCAATCAAACTTATCACTCCGACACAACGATCCTGCAGAATAACGGGCGTCCCCAGGAATGCCTTCTCACGACAACTCTCTTTACTGTCGCAGCCTTCACAAAGGGGATCGAAGCGAGAATGTGTCACGACCTTTTCGGTTTTCGTTTCGAGGACATAGCGGAGCAAGCGTGAGTTGCCACTCAACTGGCGACCAAGAAATTTCCCATATGCGCCGGTTCCAGCGACGCGACACAAGTTTTCATCAACGATCTCAACCTCAAGCTGCAAAACGCTGGCTAGCATTCTGGCAAAACGCTGAATTGTTGGTTGAATTTGCATCAAAACTGACTGCGTATTAGCAAGCTCCATAGCTTTACCTTCCAGAATCACTTAAAAGTCGATCATTGAAGACGTTGATGGTTCACAGATCATAACGATATTAACTCAGGCAAAAATCGCTTTGCTAAAAACATAAGATTTTTATCACTTTCTAATGAAATTATGGAAGTGATATCACATTTCTATATCAATATGAGAATTACGGGTGTGAGTTTATCAAACTGACGAGGTTTCACCTGCCCCTTTATCTTATTTC
Source organism: Escherichia sp. E4742 (assembly GCF_005843885.1). NCBI lineage: Bacteria > Pseudomonadati > Pseudomonadota > Gammaproteobacteria > Enterobacterales > Enterobacteriaceae > Escherichia > Escherichia sp. E4742. Next base: position 883,633 of record NZ_CP040443.1, read on the forward strand.
TGATACTTAGCAGCAAATAAATAACAGCATTAAAAAAGCCAAACGTTTTCGTATATTCTTAACTTCCGTAGTGTGGCGATAATTTGTGATCAATCCCACATATCCCCTGTCTTATTAGCGTTTCGCGACCGCGTAGATAATTCTGGCATGTTTATTGTTAGTCCCTGGTATAGCTGTGAAAACACCAATCACTTTGGCAAGTCACAGTGAAATAAACCACTTTGCCTGTCATTCCACTACCGGGACTTTATGATGAAAACTGTTAATGAGCTGATTAAGGATATCAATTCGCTGACCTCTCACCTGCACGAGAAAGATTTTTTGTTAACGTGGGAACAGACGCCAGATGAACTGAAACAAGTACTGGACGTTGCCGCAGCATTAAAAGCACTGCGTGCCGAAAACATCTCTACCAAAGTCTTTAATAGTGGATTAGGTATTTCCGTATTCCGCGATAACTCCACCCGTACCCGTTTCTCTTATGCTTCCGCACTTAACCTGCTCGGCCTTGCACAGCAGGATCTCGATGAAGGTAAATCACAGATTGCGCACGGCGAAACTGTCCGTGAAACCGCTAATATGATCTCCTTCTGCGCTGACGCTATCGGTATTCGTGACGATATGTATCTGGGCGCGGGTAACGCCTATATGCGTGAAGTTGGCGCGGCCCTCGACGACGGCTATAAGCAAGGCGTACTGCCGCAGCGCCCGGCTTTAGTTAACCTGCAATGCGATATTGACCATCCGACTCAATCAATGGCTGACCTGGCATGGTTACGTGAACACTTTGGTTCGCTGGAAAACCTGAAAGGTAAAAAAATCGCCATGACCTGGGCCTACTCCCCAAGCTACGGCAAACCGCTGTCTGTACCACAAGGCATCATCGGTCTGATGACCCGCTTCGGTATGGATGTCACCCTTGCCCATCCAGAAGGTTATGACCTGATCCCGGATGTCGTTGAAGTCGCTAAAAACAATGCTAAAGCATCCGGTGGTAGCTTCCGTCAGGTAACAAGCATGGAAGAAGCATTCAAAGATGCTGACATCGTTTATCCGAAGTCCTGGGCGCCTTACAAAGTGATGGAAGAGCGTACTGAACTGCTGCGCGCTAACGATCACGAAGGACTGAAAGCGCTGGAAAAACAGTGTCTGGCACAGAACGCACAGCACAAAGACTGGCATTGTACTGAAGAGATGATGGAGCTGACCCGTGATGGCGAAGCCCTGTATATGCACTGCCTGCCAGCCGATATCAGCGGCGTATCCTGCAAAGAAGGTGAAGTCACTGAAGGCGTATTCGAAAAATACCGTATCGCGACCTACAAAGAAGCCAGCTGGAAGCCATACATCATCGCCGCGATGATCCTGTCCCGTAAATATTCCAAACCAGGCGCACTGCTCGAACAACTGCTTAAAGAAGCGCAAGAACGCGTGAAATAACCCCCTCGGGCCGATCGACAGGTCGGCTCTCTATTTCCAGAGGCCAAAAGGATAGGATATGTCCGTTTTCTCATTGAAGATTGATATCGCCGATAACAAATTTTTCAACGGCGAAACATCACCGCTCTTTTCGCAAAGCCAGGCAAAACTGGCGCGCCAGTTCCACCAGAAAATTGCTGGCTATCGCCCAACACCGCTTTGTGCGCTGGACGATCTCGCAAACCTTTTTGGTGTGAAGAAAATTCTCGTTAAGGACGAATCAAAACGATTCGGTCTGAACGCCTTCAAAATGCTCGGCGGTGCGTACGCCATCGCTCAATTATTGTGCGAAAAATATCATCTTGATATCGAAACGCTGTCATTCGAGCATCTGAAAAATGCCATCGGCGAAAAAATGACATTCGCTACAACGACCGACGGCAACCACGGGCGCGGTGTTGCCTGGGCAGCACAGCAACTCGGTCAGAACGCGGTAATTTACATGCCGAAAGGTTCCGCTCAAGAACGCGTTGACGCCATTCTGAACCTCGGAGCCGAGTGCATCGTCACTGATATGAACTATGACGATACCGTTCGCCTGACCATGCAACACGCGCAGCAACACGGCTGGGAAGTAGTGCAAGATACCGCCTGGGAAGGTTACACCAAAATTCCAACCTGGATCATGCAGGGCTACGCCACTCTGGCAGATGAAGCCGTCGAGCAAATGCGTGAAATGGGCGTAACACCAACTCACGTTCTGCTGCAAGCCGGTGTCGGCGCTATGGCCGGCGGTGTACTAGGTTATTTGGTGGATGTTTACACCCCGCAAAATCTGCACAGCATCATTGTTGAACCTGACAAAGCTGACTGTATTTATCGCTCCGGCGTCAAAGGTGACATCGTCAACGTTGGCGGCGATATGGCCACTATTATGGCGGGCCTGGCTTGCGGCGAACCTAACCCTCTGGGCTGGGAAATCTTACGTAACTGTGCCACCCAATTTATCTCCTGTCAGGACAGCGTTGCCGCATTAGGTATGCGTGTACTGGGTAATCCGTACGGCAACGATCCACGCATCATTTCTGGTGAATCTGGCGCTGTCGGTTTGGGCGTTCTCGCGGCTATTCATTATCACCCGCAACGTCAAAGCCTGATGGAAAAACTGGCGCTGAACAAAGATGCCGTCGTCCTGGTTATCAGCACCGAAGGCGACACCGACGTGAAGCACTACCGCGAAGTTGTCTGGGAAGGCAAACACTCTGTAGCACCTTAATCACCCTATTGGAACAACTCCCCGCCAAACGGGGAGTAAAAAATCTGGAGAAAAATAATGGCTAAGAATATTCCATTCAAACTGATTCTTGAAAAAGCAAAAGATTACCAGGCAGACATGACTCGCTTCCTGCGCGATATGGTTGCTATTCCCAGTGAAAGCTGCGACGAAAAACGTGTAGTACATCGTATTAAAGAAGAGATGGAAAAAGTCGGCTTCGATAAAGTTGAAATCGATCCGATGGGTAACGTTCTCGGCTATATCGGCCACGGTCCGCGTCTGGTTGCGATGGACGCTCACATCGACACCGTAGGCATTGGTAACATCAAAAACTGGGAATTCGACCCGTACGAAGGCATGGAAACCGACGAGCTGATCGGTGGCCGTGGTACTTCCGACCAGGAAGGCGGCATGGCATCAATGGTTTATGCCGGTAAGATCATTAAAGACCTCGGTCTGGAAGATGAATACACCTTGCTCGTTACCGGTACGGTGCAGGAAGAAGACTGCGACGGTCTGTGCTGGCAGTACATTATTGAACAATCCGGCATTCGCCCGGAATTTGTGGTCAGTACCGAACCAACCGACTGCCAGGTATACCGTGGTCAGCGCGGTCGTATGGAAATTCGCATTGATGTTCAGGGCGTTAGCTGCCATGGTTCAGCACCAGAACGCGGTGATAACGCCATTTTCAAAATGGGTCCGATTCTTGGCGAGTTACAAGAACTGTCCCAACGTCTGGGCTATGACGAATTCCTCGGCAAAGGTACTCTGACTGTTTCCGAAATTTTCTTCACATCCCCAAGCCGTTGCGCAGTAGCAGACAGCTGTGCCGTTTCCATCGACCGTCGCCTGACCTGGGGCGAAACCTGGGAAGGCGCGCTGGATGAAATCCGCGCCCTGCCTGCAGTACAGAAAGCCAATGCTGTCGTTTCTATGTACAACTACGACCGTCCGTCCTGGACTGGCCTGGTTTACCCAACCGAATGCTACTTCCCGACCTGGAAAGTGGAAGAAGATCATTTCACCGTTAAAACGCTGGTGAATGCCTACGAAGGTCTGTTTGGCAAAGCACCGGTCGTTGATAAGTGGACGTTCTCAACTAATGGCGTATCCATCATGGGCCGTCACGGTATTCCGGTCATCGGCTTTGGACCGGGTAAAGAACCTGAAGCGCACGCGCCAAACGAAAAAACCTGGAAATCTCACCTGGTGACCTGTGCCGCTATGTACGCTGCAATCCCGTTAAGCTGGCTGGCAACAGAATAATTACTCTTCACCTATTTCCCTCCGGTTCGCCGGAGGTTTTTTTGGAGTTTGCTATGCGCGTATTGATCAAAAACGGCACTGTCGTTAACGCAGATGGACAAGCCAAACAGGACTTGCTGATTGAAAGCGGTATTGTCCGCCAGTTAGGCAAAGATATTTCGCCGCAACTCCCCTGTGAAGAAATTGATGCCACTGGCTGTTACGTTTTCCCTGGCGGCGTAGATGTCCATACACATTTCAATATTGATGTCGGCATCGCGCGCAGTTGTGATGATTTTTTTACCGGTACCCGCGCAGCCGCGTGTGGCGGTACAACAACCATTATTGATCATATGGGATTTGGCCCGAATGGCTGCCGATTACGCCATCAACTGGAGGTTTATCGTGGTTATGCCGCCCATAAAGCGGTCATCGACTACAGCTTTCACGGTGTTATCCAGCATATTAATCACGCCATCCTCGACGAAATTCCGATGATGGTCGAAGAAGGGCTGAGCAGTTTTAAACTCTATTTAACCTATCAATACAAACTCAACGATGATGAAGTCCTACAGGCATTACGCCGCCTGCATGAATCCGGCGCGCTGACCACTGTACACCCAGAAAATGACGCCGCAATCGCCAGTAAGCGAGCGGAGTTTATCGCCGCCGGGTTAACCGCGCCGCGCTACCACGCCTTGAGCCGACCTCTGGAATGCGAAGCCGAAGCCATCGCCAGAATGATTAACCTGGCACAAATTGCCGGTAACGCCCCGCTCTATATCGTGCACCTGTCTAACGGTTTAGGTCTGGATTATCTGCGCCTTGCTCGCGCGAATCACCAGCCAGTCTGGGTTGAAACCTGCCCGCAATATCTCCTGCTGGACGAACGCAGTTACGATACAGAAGATGGCATGAAGTTCATTCTTAGCCCACCGCTGCGCAACGTTCGCGAGCAGGACAAGCTGTGGTGTGGCATCAGCGATGGTGCGATTGACGTGGTGGCGACCGATCACTGCACCTTCTCGATGGCCCAGCGCCAGCAAATTTCTAAAGGCGATTTCAGCCGCTGCCCAAATGGCTTGCCCGGTGTGGAAAATCGCATGCAGTTGCTGTTCTCCAGTGGCGTGATGACGGGACGTATCACACCGGAGCGTTTTGTTGAATTAACCAGTGCGATGCCCGCAAGGCTGTTTGGCCTGTGGCCACAAAAAGGATTATTAGCACCCGGCTCAGATGGTGATGTAGTAATTATCGACCCACGCCAGAGCCAACAAATTCAGCATCGCCATCTCCACGACAACGCCGACTACTCTCCCTGGGAGGGCTTTACCTGTCAGGGCACAATTGTCAGAACCTTATCCCGTGGTGAAACGATTTTCTGTGACGGCACCTTTACAGGCAGAGCCGGACGAGGCCGTTTCCTGCGACGCAAACCGTTTGTCCCTCCCGTGCTCTAACCACTGCCAGGGATCTATACACAATCAAGAATGATGAGTGAGGAAAAATGAGTAAGAAAATTGTTCTCGCCCTCGGCGGGAATGCGCTGGGCGACGATCTGGCCGGACAAATGAAAGCGGTAAAAATTACGTCTCAGGCAATTGTTGATTTAATTGCCCAGGGACATGAAGTTATCGTCACTCATGGTAATGGACCGCAGGTAGGCATGATTAACCAGGCATTCGAAGCCGCTGCAAAAACTGAAGCGAATTCACCGATGCTGCCAATGTCTGTCTGTGTTGCGTTGAGTCAGGGATATATTGGTTACGATCTGCAAAACGCCTTAAGAGAAGAACTGCTTTCTCGTGGCATTAATAAACCCGTTGCAACGCTGGTTACCCAGGTCGAAGTCGACGCTAACGATCCGGCCTTCCTCAACCCAACCAAACCGATCGGTTCGTTCTTTACCGAGCAGGAAGCAGAGCAACTGACAAAACAGGGCTATACCCTGAAAGAAGATGCGGGTCGCGGCTATCGTCGTGTCGTTGCTTCGCCTAAGCCGGTAGATATTGTTGAAAAAGAGACAGTTAAAGCGCTGGTAGATGCAGGACAGGTTGTGATCACCGTTGGCGGTGGCGGTATTCCTGTGATTCGAGAAGGTAACCATCTGCGCGGCGCCAGTGCGGTTATCGATAAAGACTGGGCCAGCGCCCGTTTAGCAGAAATGATCGATGCCGATATGCTGATCATTCTGACTGCTGTAGAAAAAGTGGCGATTAACTTCGGTAAAGAGAATGAGCAGTGGCTCGATCGCCTGTCATTGGCCGATGCAGAACGCTTTATCGAAGAAGGGCATTTTGCAAAAGGTTCTATGCTGCCGAAAGTGGAAGCCGCCGCATCATTTGCCCGCTCTCGCGCAGGTCGCGAAGCACTGATTACCGTGTTGAGCAAAGCGAAAGAAGGGATTGAAGGAAAAACCGGAACGGTGATTTCTCAGTAATTTATTGGCCGGGTGGCGATGCCATTCGGCCAAAGATTGTTAACAAAGTGCGCGTTATTGATACTGGATGCGGTGTGAACGCCTTACTCAGTCTACAAAACATCTAATATTCAATTGCTTGAAAAGCGCTTGTAGGCCTGATAAGCGCAGCGCATCAGGCAATTTGGCGTTTGTCATCAGTCTCAGGCCGGGTGGGTAATACCATCCGGCCATTTTCATTTAAGCCACTTCCAGTACTTCTTTCGTCGCTTTAACGCCCTGATGCATCAACATCATTAACGCCTCAAGTACGCCACCACCAATCGCTCGGGCTTTGTCAGAAACGCTGGTGAAATCAGCCGTTTCACCACGAGGATCGATATCACCGATTTTAAAGCCACCGACCACCGCCAGCCCGTCGTTAAGTAAACCACGTACCATTCCCGTCAGCGGCGCTTTTATTTCATGCTCGCCAATCCAGGCAATCACATCGCCCTCTTGTACCAGATCGCCTAACTTCACGTTGGAACGCATGATACCTGCCGCCGGAGCGCGAATAACTCGTCGGGTGGTATGCCCCATAATATTGCCGGGAACGCCAGTGTTCTCCTGTGCGCAACCGGAGTAAATAACCTGTCCCAACCAATGCCCACGATTTGTTTCAATCACCGCATGACAATCTTTACCTGCGGTAAAGCCCGGCCCAAGAGCGATCGTCACTGGAGCCATGTCAGCACGCGTACCCAAATTCTGTTTCGCCAGAATAGCGTCCACCACACAAAGTGGTTTCAGCTCATCAAGCAGTAAACAGTCGGGGTCTACCATCACGGGAATAAACCCACGCTCAGTCAGTTTCATCGCCTCTACAGCGCTGGTTGCCAGTCGGGCGGTGACGCCTTCAACCGTCATTTCGTCATCGAACACGGCCTGGGCAAACGCCACGGTACAACGAATCACCGTCGGTTTTTCCACTTCCAGCATGATCACTTTAAAACCAGCATGATACAGACGTAGCGCCACACCACTGGCGATATCCCCCGCACCGCGAATCACCACCAGCTGGTGTCCGGAAGGATGAGAAGGTTTCATCATCAGCCCACCCGGCGCGTTATTTTTCACCTGTAATATCTCTGCCAGAACGCTGATGGCTATCTCCTGCGGCGTTTCCGCACCTATGTTGTAACCAACGGGCGCATGTAAACGGGCAATATGTTCTTCAGCCACGCCTCTCTCACGCAATTGACGCAGGAAAAGCTGAACCTTGCGGCGACTGGCCAGTAAACCCAGCCATGCAATGGGCTGTTCAATGAGTTTATCGAGGGCTTCACGATCCTGATTATTCGTGGCAATCAGGACAAAATTATCAGAGCGAATATCCAGTGCTTCCACTGCCGCGCCAAACGACTCAGCATGAACAAGCGCAGTTGATGGCGGGAAAAGTTCAGGATTCAGGCTTTCGCGATAAATATCGGCAACAGCAATATCAAACCCCAGCAGTGCTGCGCTTTGGGCTATCGCCCGGTTAACATGCCCCGCGCCGATCAACACCAACCGGGGTCGCATACCATGTACGCTGATAAACACTGACATTGCGCCTCCGCAATCTGACCCGACGGCATCCGCACCGTTACGCGCCATGCGTCCATGGAATAATCGCGGCTTACGTTCCTGCAATGCCTGAAGCGACTCTTCAATTACCTTCCGCTCAACCATTCCGCCACCAATTGTGCCGACGATAGAACCATCGGCGCGCACTAACATTTGTGCGGAATGACGGGGGGTAGAACCTCGGCTATCTACAATTTGCGCCATCGCAAACGGACAATTTTGCTCTTCGAGTTTTGCAGCCTCTGTGAAAATATTCATACCAACCTCAATGGATATCCTTTCAGTAACCCGGAATATCCGGGCCGCTAATTCACAAATCTGCGCGCGATTGCAGGATGTTCTTGTATATCGCCCAGCCAGATTGCCTCTACGTCATGTTGTTGCAGCGGCTGAAGTAGCTCGCTTTGCGCAATCGCATTCTCACATTGAGAAAAACGGTTAATGAACCAGATTCGCCGACAGCCTTGTGGTACGTTTTTAAACGCGCCCTGAGGGTGACGAACCAACGTAACGAGATCGCTCAGTTGCAAGGTTGCATCAGGTGTTAACCCGGTAATATCAGCAAACTGCGACCAGCGATGGACATTTTCCGTGCCAACTTGCGCGCCCAAAATATGCCCTCCCATCACAGCAATCACACAGCAACTGCTTTTGGGTATGCAAGGTTCGTGCTCACCCGGCGCTTTTAATGGCATTCCACGTGAGCCATCTGCCTCAATGAGAATTACGTCACACTCTGGTCGTTGCGCCAGTGCATCAATCGCTTCTGGCGTAAATCCCTGCACTTTTCCCTGGTTCGCTTTCCAGCGGTGAAAACAAAATGAAATGGGGAATTTGAGAGACGAGCGAGGAAGCATGGCGGGATCACGACAGAAAACCACGGGCCAGTGTGAATCTGGCATAAACATATGTGTGGTCGTAGTGATTAACACGCGCCTACCGATGGACTGAAATAACTGCGCCAGCCAAAAAAGCAGACTGGTTTTCCCCCCGGCGCCAACAACAGAAATCACAGAGGGGTGTTTCTGCGCGCCTAAATCAATGAATAACGCCGATGGGTCAATTATACTTTTCACGAGTCTTCATGGACCTCTCTGGGGTAAGTACGCATTAATCAGGGAGTAACACATTTTCAGGCGTTATTAGCCCATATAATAATGGAACCACTATGTCAGCCATCGACTGTATAATTACCGCGGCCGGATTATCATCAAGAATGGGGCAATGGAAAATGATGTTACCCTGGCAACAGGGAACAATTCTTGACGCGAGTATCAAAAATGCGTTGCAGTTTTGTAGCCGAATTATTTTGGTCACTGGTTATCGTGGTAATGAACTGCATAATCGCTACGCAAACCATAGCAACATTACTATTATCTACAATCCAGATTATGCGCAGGGGTTACTCACTTCGGTAAAGGCCGCAGCACCAGCGGTACAAACAGAACATTGTTTTCTCACTCATGGTGATATGCCAACCATCAACAGAGATATTTTCCTAAAAATCTGGAAGTTACGAAACAACGGAGCCATACTCCCGCTCCATAATGGTACGCCTGGCCATCCGATTTTAGTGTCAAAATCCTGCCTGATGCAGGCGGTCAAACAACCTAATGTTACCCATATGCGCCAGGCATTACTCATGGGCGAACATTATTTCGTCGAATTGGATAATGAAGAAATAATTTTAGATATTGATACCCCAAATGACTTTATTAATGCACAAAAAAAGCATACTAAAATTTAGAAAAGCCAGTTAAACGTTTGCGTTCAAATATTAAATCCACTCAGTACGTCTTTATCATAATGATACAGAATCACTGATTTTGAGAAATGAGAAAAAGTGATAAAACTCCTGACAACAATAATACCCAGGAGTGATTTTAATTCTCATTTGACACCTGTGAGATCATTCACAAAAAGACATTAAGTTTCGAGGCGCTTCACATTTTTTTATATTTCCTGGCGAACATGGCAAGAGTGGTGTGATTGTTGCTCTATCCCCCTAAACCACCGGATTTCTCAATACCGGTCACTCAATGATATCTGTGTAAGCTAAGGAGAGGGTTATGGGGGATATTATGCGTCCCATTCCGTTTGAGGAACTTTTGACGCGCATATTTGATGAATACCAACAACAACGCTCAATCTTTGGTATTCCCGAGCAACAGTTTTACTCACCCGCAAAAGGTAAATCTGTCGGTGTTTTCGGTGAAACCTGTGCGACACCAGTCGGCCCCGCCGCAGGTCCGCACACGCAACTCGCACAAAACATCGTCACTTCCTGGCTGACTGGCGGACGCTTCATCGAACTTAAAACAGTACAAATCCTCGATCGTCTGGAGCTGGAAAAGCCCTGTATCGACGCCGAAGACGAGTGTTTTAACACCGAATGGTCTACCGAATTTACCCTGCTTAAAGCGTGGGATGAATACCTCAAAGCCTGGTTCGCCCTGCATCTTCTCGAAGCTATGTTCCAGCCGTCCGAGTCCGGTAAATCATTCATCTTTAATATGAGCGTCGGTTACAACCTCGAAGGCATTAAACAACCACCCATGCAGCAGTTCATCGATAATATGATGGACGCGTCTGCACATCCGAAGTTTGCACAATACCGCGATACGCTTCATAAACTACTCCAGGATGACGCATTTTTAGCCCGCCACGGTTTGCAGGAAAAACGTGAAAGTTTGCAGGCCTTGTCGGCACGTATCCCCACCAGCATGGTACAAGGCGTTACCCTCTCCACGATGCACGGCTGCCCTCCACATGAAATCGAAGCCATTTGCCGTTACATGCTGGAAGAAAAAGAGCTCAATACCTTCGTGAAACTCAACCCGACTTTATTGGGTTACGCGCGAGTGCGCGAGATTCTCGATAGCTGTGGTTTCGATTACATTGGCTTAAAAGAAGAGTCATTTGATCACGATCTCAAGCTAACCCAGGCGCTGGAAATGCTGGAACGCCTGATGGCGCTGGCGAAAGAAAAATCGCTCGGCTTTGGCGTCAAACTGACTAACACCCTCGGCACCATCAACAATAAAGGTGCACTGCCTGGCGAAGAGATGTATATGTCCGGGCGTGCGCTGTTCCCGCTCTCCATCAATGTCGCAGCAGTTCTTTCCCGCGCCTTTGACGGCAAACTGCCTATCTCTTATTCCGGTGGTGCCAGCCAGTTAACTATCCGCGATATTTTCGATACGGGTATTCGCCCGATAACCATGGCAACTGACCTGCTGAAACCTGGTGGCTATCTGCGCTTAAGCGCTTGCATGCGCGAACTGGAAGGGTCAGACGCCTGGGGGCTTAACTGTGTTGACGTCGAACGGCTGAACAGGCTGGCAGCAGATGCGCTAACTATGGAATACACCCAGAAACACTGGAAGCCAGAAGAGCGTATTGAAGTGGCAGAAGACCTGCCACTGACCGACTGCTACGTTGCACCCTGTGTTACTGCTTGTGCCATCAAACAGGATATTCCGGAATATATTCGCCTGCTGGGCGAACATCGCTATGCCGACGCGCTGGAACTTATCTACCAACGCAACGCGCTGCCCGCGATTACCGGCCATATTTGCGATCACCAGTGCCAGTACAACTGTACTCGTCTGGATTACGACAGTGCGTTGAATATCCGCGAAATGAAAAAAGTCGCCCTGGAAAAAGGCTGGGATGAATATAAGCAACGCTGGCACAAACCAGCCGGTTCCGGTTCTCGTCATCCGGTTGCTGTAATTGGCGCCGGTCCGGCGGGTCTGGCTGCAGGTTACTTCCTTGCCAGAGCAGGCCATCCTGTCACGCTGTTTGAACGCGAAGCTAACGCGGGCGGCGTGGTGAAAAATATCATTCCGCAGTTCCGTATTCCGGCTGAGTTAATTCAGCACGATATCGATTTTGTTGCCGATCACGGCGTGAAATTTGAGTACGGTTGCTCGCCGGACCTGACCGTCGAACAGTTAAAAAATCAGGGCTTCCACTACATTCTGATTGCCACAGGTACTGATAAAAATAGCGGTGTGAAACTGGCGGGCGACAACCAGAATGTCTGGAAATCTCTCCCCTTCCTGCGCGAGTACAACAAGGGTACTGCGCTCAAGCTGGGTAAACATGTGGTGGTTGTCGGGGCGGGTAACACCGCAATGGACTGCGCCCGTGCGGCATTACGCGTGCCAGGCGTTGAAAAAGCGACTGTGGTTTACCGTCGTTCATTACAAGAGATGCCTGCGTGGCGCGAAGAGTATGAAGAAGCACTGCACGATGGCGTGGAGTTCCGTTTCCTGAACAATCCTGAACGTTTCGATGCTGATGGCACCTTAACGTTGCGCGTCATGTCACTTGGCGAACCTGATGAGAAAGGTCGTCGCCGCCCGGTAGAAACCAACGAAACGGTAACACTGCACGTAGACAGTTTGATTACCGCCATTGGTGAACAACAGGATACTGAAGCCCTGAATACGATGGGCGTGCCGCTGGACAACAACGGCTGGCCAGACGTCGACCATAACGGTGAAACCCGCCTGACTAATGTCTTTATGATCGGTGACGTACAGCGCGGACCTTCCTCCATTGTCGCGGCTGTCGGCACAGCTCGTCGGGCATCGGATGCCATTCTTAGCCGGGAAAATATCCGTTCACACCAAAGCGATAAATACTGGAACAACGTCAACCCGACGGAAATCTACCAACGCAAAGGCGATATCTCTGTCACCCTGGTGAACAGCGATGATCGTGACGCGTTTGTCGCTCAGGAAGCCGCACGTTGTCTTGAATGTAACTACGTTTGCAGCAAGTGTGTGGATGTCTGCCCGAACCGCGCCAACGTGTCAATTGCGGTCCCTGGATTCCAGAACCGTTTCCAGACACTGCACCTGGACGCCTACTGCAACGAATGCGGCAACTGCGCCCAGTTCTGTCCGTGGAACGGTAAACCGTACAAAGACAAAATCACCGTCTTTAGCCTGTCGCAAGACTTTGATAACAGCAGCAACCCAGGCTTCCTGGTGGAAGATTGCCGAGTACGCGTGCGTCTGAATAACCAAAGCTGGGTGTTAAACATCGACAGCGAAGGTCAGTTCAACAACGTACCGCCAGAGCTGAACGATATGTGCCGCATCATTAGCCATGTCCACCAGCATCATCATTATCTGCTGGGCCGCGTGGAGGTGTAATCATGTTGATTCTGAAGAATGTCACCGCAGTACAGCTACACCCGGCGAAAGTGCAGGAAGGCGTCGATATCGCTATCGAAAATGATGTGATTATCGCTATCGGCAACGCCCTGACACACCGCTACCCTGAAGCCAACTACAAAGAGATGCATGGTCGGATTGTAATGCCGGGGATTGTCTGCTCGCACAACCATTTTTACTCGGGGCTTTCCCGCGGGATTATGGCGAACATCGCCCCCTGCCCGGACTTCATCTCGACGCTGAAAAACCTGTGGTGGCGGCTCGATCGCGCCCTTGATGAAGAATCTCTCTACTACAGCGGACTGATTTGTTCACTGGAAGCAATCAAGAGTGGATGTACATCGGTTATCGATCACCATGCTTCTCCGGCGTATATCGGCGGGTCGCTCTCAACGCTGCGCAACGCATTTTTAAAAGTTGGCCTGCGCGCGATGACCTGTTTTGAAACCACTGACCGTAACAACGGCATTAAGGAGTTACAGGAAGGGGTAGAAGAAAATATTCGCTTCGCCCGTCAGATTGATGATGCGAAGAAAGCGGCAACCGAGCCGTATCTGGTAGAAGCGCATATCGGCGCTCACGCCCCGTTTACCGTGCCGGATGCCGGTCTGGGAATGCTGCGCGAAGCCGTAAAAGCCACCGGGCGTGGTTTACACATTCACGCCGCTGAAGACCTTTACGACGTTTCTCACAGTCACCACTGGTACGGCAAAGACCTGCTGGCACGGCTGGCAGAATACGATCTCATCGACAACAAAACGCTGGTTGCTCACGGACTTTATTTGTCGAAAGAAGATATTGCTCTGCTCAATCAGCGCGATGCGTTCCTGGTGCATAACGCCCGTTCCAACATGAACAACCACGTCGGCTACAACCATCACCTTAGCGATATTCGCAATCTGGCGTTGGGAACCGACGGCATTGGTTCAGACATGTTTGAAGAGATGAAATTTGCCTTCTTTAAACATCGCGATGCGGGTGGTCCGCTATGGCCTGACAGTTTTGCCAAAGCCCTGACTAACGGCAACGAACTGATAAGCCGCAACTTTGGCGCGAAATTTGGCCTCCTGGAAGCCGGTTATAAAGCAGATTTAACCATTTGCGATTACAACTCGCCGACGCCGCTGCTGGCAGAAAATATCGCCGGACATATCGCTTTTGGTATGGGGTCAGGCAGCGTTCACAGCGTGATGGTCAACGGCGTGATGGTCTATGAAGATCGTCAGTTTAACTTCGATTGCGATTCCATTTATGCGCAAGCCAGAAAAGCCGCTGCCAGTATGTGGCGTCGTATGGATGCATTGGCATAAATGACAAAAACCCTCTTCCTTCCGGGAAGAGGGTTAAATAAGGAAAGAAGATGATTGAACAATTTTTCAGGCCCGACTCTGTCGAACAGGCGCTGGAACTGAAGCGCCGCTACCAGGATGAAGCCGTCTGGTTTGCCGGCGGCAGCAAACTCAACGCCACGCCAACCCGCACCGATAAAAAGATTGCCATTTCCTTACAGGATCTGGAGCTGGACTGGGTTGACTGGGATAACGGCGCACTGCGTATTGGTGCAATGTCTCGCTTACAGCCACTGCGTGATGCGCGCTTTATTCCTGCGGCACTGCGCGAAGCACTCGGTTTTGTTTACTCTCGCCATGTTCGTAATCAGTCGACTATTGGTGGTGAAATCGCCGCCCAGCAGGAAGAATCGGTGTTGCTTCCCGTTCTGCTGGCTCTGGATGCTGAACTGGTTTTTGGCAATGGTGAAACACTGTCAATCGAAGAGTACCTGGCCTGCCCATGCGATCGCCTGCTAACCGAAATCATCATTAAAGATCCGTACCGCACCTGTGCGACTCGCAAAATTAGCCGTTCCCAGGCTGGATTAACGGTAGTGACAGCAGCCGTAGCGTTAACCGACCACGACGGTATGCGAATTGCGCTGGATGGCGTCACCAGTAAAGCACTGCGTCTGCACGATGTCGAAAAACAAAATTTGGAAGGCTATGCACTTGAACAGGCTGTCGCCAACGCCATTTTCCCGCAGGAAGATTTGCGGGGCAGCGTGGCCTATAAACGCTATATCACGGGAGTTCTGGTAGCCGACCTGTATGCCGACTGCCAACAGGCTGGGGAGGAAGCCGTATGAATATCCACTTTACTTTAAATGGTGCGCCCCAGGAGCTAAAGGCCAATCCTGGTGAGAACGTGCAAAAGCTGTTGTTTGGCATGGGTATGCACTCTGTGCGCAACAGTGATGATGGCTTCGGTTTTGCCGGTTCTGACGCGATTCTTTTTAACGGTAATATCCTTAACGCCTCCCTGTTGATAGCAGCACAGTTAGAAAACGCAGACATTCTCACCACTGAATCCTTAGGCAAATGGAATGAATTAAGTCTGGTTCAACAGGCAATGGTTGATGTCGGCGTGGTGCAGTCCGGTTATAACGATCCGGCTGCGGCTCTGATTATCACCGATCTTCTCGATCGCATCGCCACACCAACCCGTGAAGAGATCGACGACGCGCTTTCTGGTCTGTTCAGCCGCGATGCTGGCTGGCAGCAATACTACCAGGTCATTGAACTGGCGGTTGCACGTAAAAATAACCCACAGGCTACGATTGATATCGCCCCAACTTTCCGCGATGACCTTGAGGTTATTGGTAAACATTACCCAAAAACCGACGCTGCCAAAATGGTGCAGGCGAAACCCTGCTATGTTGAAGACCGCGTAACCGCTGACGCCTGCGTCATTAAAATGTTACGTAGCCCACACGCTCACGCACTGATTACCCATCTGGATGTCAGTAAAGCCGAGGCTTTACCGGGCGTTGTTCACGTTATTACTCACCTGAATTGCCCAGATATCTACTACACACCTGGTGGTCAGAGCGCACCGGAACCGTCACCGCTTGACCGCCGTATGTTCGGCAAGAAAATGCGTCACGTCGGCGATCGCGTGGCTGCGGTAGTAGCTGAAAGTGAAGAAATTGCGCTCGAAGCACTGAAGCTCATCGACGTTGAATATGAGGTGCTTAAGCCAGTAATGTCGATTGACGAGGCAATGGCGGAAGATGCGCCTGTCGTACACGATGAACCGGTGGTGTATGTTGCTGGTGCGCCAGATACTCTGGAAGACGATAACAGCCATGCAGCCCAGCGCGGCGAGCATATGATCATCAACTTCCCTATCGGTTCTCGCCCTCGCAAAAATATCGCCGCCAGTATTCATGGTCATATTGGTGATATGGATAAAGGCTTTGCCGACGCCGATGTGATCATTGAACGAACCTATAATTCAACTCAGGCACAACAGTGCCCGACTGAAACACACATCTGCTTTACCCGCATGGACGGCGATCGTCTGGTTATCCACGCGTCCACTCAAGTACCGTGGCACCTGCGTCGCCAGGTTGCGCGTCTCGTGGGCATGAAACAGCATAAAGTTCATGTCATTAAAGAACGCGTAGGCGGCGGTTTTGGGTCTAAACAGGATATCCTGCAGGAAGAAGTGTGCGCCTGGGCAACCTGCGTGACCGGGCGTCCGGTACTGTTCCGCTACACCCGTGAAGAAGAGTTTATTGCTAACACCTCTCGTCACGTCGCGAAAGTCACCGTCAAACTGGGGGCCAAAAAAGATGGTCGCCTGACGGCAGTGAAGATGGATTTCCGCGCCAACACAGGCCCTTACGGCAACCACTCACTCACCGTACCGTGTAACGGACCGGCGCTGTCGCTGCCGTTATATCCGTGCGATAACGTCGATTTCCAGGTCACCACCTACTACAGCAACATCTGCCCAAATGGTGCTTATCAGGGTTATGGCGCACCGAAAGGTAACTTCGCTATCACTATGGCATTAGCAGAACTGGCTGAACAGTTGCAGATCGACCAGCTGGAAATTATCGAACGTAACCGGGTACACGAAGGGCAAGAGCTGAAGATTCTCGGCGCAATTGGCGAAGGTAAAGCGCCGACCTCCGTTCCTTCTGCTGCCAGCTGCGCACTGGAAGAGATCCTGCGTCAGGGGCGTGAGATGATCCAATGGTCTTCACCTAAAGCGCAGGAAGGTGACTGGTGCGTGGGTCGTGGCGTCGCCATTATTATGCAGAAATCAGGTATCCCTGATATCGATCAGGCTAACTGCATGATCAAACTGGAATCAGACGGTACATTTATCGTCCATTCTGGTGGTGCTGACATCGGTACGGGTCTGGATACTGTAGTCACTAAACTGGCGGCCGAAGTGCTGCATTGTCCACCGCAGGACGTGCATGTTATCTCCGGTGATACCGATCATGCGTTGTTTGATAAAGGCGCGTATGCCTCGTCCGGCACTTGCTTCTCAGGCAACGCCGCACGTATGGCAGCGGAAAATTTACGCGAGAAAATCCTTTTCCACGGCGCGCAAATGTTGGGTGAGCCACTGGAAGATGTTCAACTGGCAACGCCGGGTGTCGTTCGCGGCAAGAAAGGCGAAGTCAGTTTCGGGGATATTGCCCATAAAGGCGAAACTGGTACTGGCTTTGGTTCACTGGTGGGAACAGCCAGTTACATCACACCTGATTTCGCCTTCCCGTATGGGGCAAACTTCGCTGAAGTGGCCGTCAATACTCGTACCGGTGAAATCCGCCTGGATAAATTCTACGCCTTGCTGGATTGCGGTACTCCGGTCAACCCGGAGTTAGCGTTGGGGCAGATCTACGGCGCTACCCTCCGAGCTATCGGCCACAGCATGAGCGAAGAGATCATTTATGACGCCAAAGGACACCCATTAACGCGTGATTTACGCAGCTATGGCGCGCCGAAAATTGGCGACATTCCGCGTGATTTCCGCGCTGTGCTGGTGCCGAGTGACGATAAAGTCGGCCCATTCGGGGCGAAATCAATCTCGGAGATCGGCGTGAACGGTGCAGCACCGGCAATTGCTACCGCAATTCACGATGCTTGCGGCATCTGGTTACGCGAATGGCATTTCACACCGGAGAAAATACTCACCGCGCTGAAAAAAATATAAATAATAAATGGCCGCTTCGGCGGCCAGTTTCCCTTGTATTAAAGATAACTAATTAGTAACTGCGAAAATGAGATAAGCCGTTCTCAAGGCGTCCTGCGCCCCAAATTCGTGGGAATTTATTTTACTGATTCAGATGATCAAATTTACTTTATAAAGGAGTGAAGGGATGTCTGATATAAACCATGCAGGTTCTGACCTTATATTTGAACTGGAGGATCGCCCTCCTTTTCATCAGGCTATCGTTGGTGCCATTACCCATCTATTGGCAATTTTCGTCCCAATGGTAACACCCGCGCTAATTGTGGGGGCGGCCTTACAACTTTCCGCAGAAACCACTGCCTACCTGGTTTCTATGGCGATGATCGCTTCTGGTATTGGTACCTGGTTGCAGGTAAATCGCTATGGAATTATAGGTTCAGGTTTACTCTCTATTCAGTCAGTCAATTTTTCATTTGTGACAGTTATGATTGCGCTGGGTAGCAGCATGAAAAACGACGGTTTTCATGAAGAGTTAATCATGTCGTCACTCCTCGGCGTCTCCTTCGTTGGTGCCTTTCTGGTGGTCGGAGCCTCTTTTATTCTTCCTTATTTACGCAGAGTAATTACTCCCACTGTCAGTGGTATTGTTGTACTGATGATCGGCTTAAGCCTGATTAAAGTTGGCATTATTGATTTTGGCGGTGGTTTTGCCGCCAAGAGCAGTGGCACGTTCGGCAACTACGAGCATCTTGGTGTTGGTTTACTGGTGCTGATTGTGGTTATTGGCTTTAACTGTTGTCGCAGTCCGCTACTACGTATGGGCGGAATCGCCATTGGTTTGTGCGTGGGTTATGCGGTTTCATTATGCCTTGGCATGGTGGACTTCAGCAGTTTACGCAATCTCCCCCTCATTACTATTCCCCATCCTTTCAAATACGGATTTAATTTCAACCTCCATCAGTTCCTGGTGGTCGGCACCATTTATCTGCTTAGTGTACTGGAAGCGGTAGGGGATATCACCGCCACAGCAATGGTTTCCCGCCGCCCTATCCAGGGAGAAGAATATCAGTCACGCCTGAAAGGCGGCGTGCTGGCAGATGGTCTGGTTTCGGTTATCGCCTCCGCCGTCGGTTCACTACCATTAACCACGTTTGCACAAAATAA
The DNA here is from genome assembly GCF_005843885.1 of Escherichia sp. E4742. Taxonomy (NCBI): domain Bacteria; kingdom Pseudomonadati; phylum Pseudomonadota; class Gammaproteobacteria; order Enterobacterales; family Enterobacteriaceae; genus Escherichia; species Escherichia sp. E4742. The sequence goes on from NZ_CP040443.1 coordinate 902,942, forward strand.
CGGTGTTATTCAGATGACCGGTGTCGCCTCACGTTATGTCGGGCGAACCATCGCGGTAATGCTGGTTATCCTCGGATTATTTCCGGTGATCGGTGGCTTCTTCACCACTATTCCCTCGGCAGTTCTGGGTGGTGCAATGACGTTGATGTTTTCCATGATTGCCATTGCGGGTATCCGCATCATTATTACCAACGGATTAAAGCGCCGTGAAACACTTATTGTCGCCACTTCTTTAGGTTTAGGACTTGGTGTTTCTTATGACCCCGAAATTTTTAAAATATTACCCGCCTCAATATATGTATTAGTTGAAAATCCTATTTGTGCCGGAGGCCTAACTGCGATTTTATTAAATATTATCCTCCCTGGAGGCTACCGACAGGAAAAGGTTCTGCCAGGTATTACCTCAGTGGAAGAAATGGATTAACAGTAAAGGAGTCAATGATGTCAGGGGAACACACGTTAAAAGCAGTACGAGGCAGTTTTATTGATGTCATCCGTACGGTCGATAATCCAGAAGAGATCGCTTCTGCGCTGCGATTTATTGAGGATGGTTTATTACTCATTAAACAGGGGAAAGTGGAATGGTTTGGTGAATGGGAACAGGGCAAGCATCAAATCCCGGACACCATTCGCGTCCGTGATTATCGTGGCAAATTGATTGTACCGGGCTTTGTCGATACGCATATCCATTATCCGCAGAGTGAAATGGTCGGTGCCTATGGCGAGCAGTTACTGGAATGGCTGAATAAACACACCTTCCCTACTGAGCGCCGTTATGAGGATTTAGAGTACGCCCGCGAAATGTCGGCGTTCTTCATCAAGCAGCTTTTACGTAACGGAACCACCACGGCGCTGGTGTTTGGTACCGTCCATCCGCAATCCGTTGATGCGCTGTTTGAAGCCGCCAGTCATATCAATATGCGCATGATTGCCGGTAAGGTGATGATGGACCGCAACGCACCGGATTATCTGCTCGATACTGCCGAAAGCAGCTATCACCAAAGCAAAGAACTGATCGAACGCTGGCACAAAAATGGTCGTCTGTTATATGCCATTACGCCACGCTTCGCCCCAACATCGTCACCTGAACAGATGGCGATGGCGCAACGCCTGAAAGAAGAGTTTCCCGATACGTGGATACATACCCATCTGTGTGAAAACAAAGATGAAATTGCCTGGGTGAAAGAACTTTATCCTGAACATGATGGTTATCTGGATGTTTACCACCAGTACGGCCTGACAGGGAAAAACTGCGTCTTTGCTCACTGCGTCCATCTGGAAGAAAAAGAGTGGGATCGTCTTAGCGAAACTAAATCCAGCATTGCGTTTTGTCCAACCTCCAACCTTTATCTCGGCAGCGGCTTATTCAACCTGAAAAAAGCATGGAATAAGAAAGTCAAAGTCGGCATGGGGACTGATATTGGCGCTGGAACCACCTTCAACATGCTGCAAACACTGAACGAAGCCTACAAAGTATTGCAGCTACAGGGCTATCGTCTCTCAGCATATGAAGCATTTTATCTTGCCACGCTCGGTGGCGCGAAATCTCTGGGGCTTGACGATCTGATCGGCAACTTTATACCCGGCAAAGAGGCTGATTTTGTGGTGATGGAACCCACGGCCACACCACTACAGCAGCTGCGCTATGACAACTCTGTTTCCTTAGTCGACAAATTGTTCGTGATGATGACGTTGGGCGATGACCGTTCGATCTACCGCACCTACGTTGATGGTCGTCTGGTGTACGAACGCAACTAATAATAAAACCTTAACATCCTCGTGAGGACATCATTATGTCTGGAGACATCCTACAAACACCGGTCGCACCAAAGCCACAGGGCGCGCTGGATAGTTATTTTAAAATAACCGCTCGTGGCAGTACCGTTCGCCAGGAAGTACTGGCAGGCTTAACCACCTTTCTGGCCATGGTTTATTCTGTAATCGTGGTTCCCGGTATGTTGGGCAAAGCTGGTTTTCCCCCTGCTGCAGTCTTTGTTGCTACTTGTCTGGTCGCGGGCTTCGGTTCGCTGCTAATGGGGCTGTGGGCCAATTTGCCAATGGCGATCGGCTGCGCCATCTCCTTGACGGCATTTACCGCATTCAGTCTGGTTCTCGGACAACAAATTAGCGTTCCTGTCGCACTAGGCGCGGTCTTCTTGATGGGCCTCATCTTCACCGCCATCTCCGTAACCGGTATTCGAACCTGGATCTTACGCAATTTACCGATGGGTATTGCCCACGGAACAGGCATTGGTATCGGCCTGTTCCTGCTGCTGATTGCAGCTAACGGCGTTGGTATGGTTATCAAAAACCCGATTGAAGGTTTACCGGTAGCGCTCGGGGCATTTACCTCTTTCCCTGTGATGATGAGCTTGCTGGGATTAGCGGTAATTTTTGGTCTGGAGAAGTGCCGCGTACCAGGAGGGATCTTACTGGTAATTATCGCCATCTCGATAATCGGCTTAATCTTTGATCCCGCGGTGAAATACCACGGTCTGGTGGCGATGCCGAGCCTGACTGGAGAAGATGGTAAGTCGCTAATTTTCAGCCTCGACATTATGGGTGCACTCCAGCCAACAGTTCTCCCAAGTGTACTGGCACTGGTGATGACCGCCGTATTTGATGCCACCGGCACCATCCGCGCAGTAGCCGGTCAGGCGAATCTCCTGGATAAAGACAACCAGATAATCAACGGTGGCAAAGCCCTGACCAGCGATTCCGTCAGCTCGATATTTTCTGGGCTGGTGGGTGCTGCGCCTGCGGCGGTCTATATCGAATCTGCTGCAGGAACCGCAGCAGGTGGCAAAACAGGTCTGACAGCGACTATTGTTGGCTTACTGTTCCTGTTGATTCTGTTTTTATCACCGTTATCGTTTCTGATCCCCGGTTATGCCACAGCTCCCGCACTGATGTACGTGGGTCTGCTGATGCTAAGTAACGTCTCAAAACTGGACTTCAATGACTTTATTGATGCGATGGCGGGCCTGGTTTGTGCTGTCTTTATCGTCCTGACCTGTAATATCGTCACCGGCATTATGCTGGGCTTTGTAACTCTCGTAGTGGGTCGTGTTTTTGCTCGTGAATGGAACAAACTCAATATTGGTACTGTCATCATAACTGTCGCCCTGGTCGCGTTTTACGCGGGTGGTTGGGCTATCTAGAAGAACCTCCGCGCCATACAGCGCGGAGTTTTGTCAGAGTGGATTCTTGCCGCTGGCAGCAATACGCTGCTGGCGGACTCGCCTGAGTTCTCCTTCGGTTAACAACTGCAACGCCTGCGTCGGGCAAGATGCAACGCAAGCCGGTCCCTCTTCCCGCTGTTCGCAAAGGTCACATTTCACGATTTCTGGCCGAACATTTCCCGGCAACATTTGAATTGTGATCATCCCAAACGGACACGCGCTGACGCAACTCTGGCAGCCGATACAACGGGCAGAATTTGCCTGCACCACCTGCTCACCCATCGTCAGCGCCTGCACGGGGCAGGCCCCAACGCAAGGCGCATTTTCGCACTGGTGACACATCACCGGAGCGCTAATTCGATCCAAACGCTGCACCTTTAAGCGAGGCAAAAAGAAGCTGGCATTTAAAGTCTGCTCTGACGGATGGGCGACAACACAGGCTACTTCACAAGTGCGGCAGCCAATACAGTCAGCCGGATTAACGATAATTAACGATTTCATCACGATGCCTTCGTATCAAACATAGTTAACATATCGCGTGCCGCCTGCCGTCCTGCCGCCATTGCAGTGACAACCAGATCCGCTCCATGAACCGCATCTCCCCCGGCAAAGACCTTTTTCAGATGCGTCTGAGTAGCGAAATATCCCGCGTCACCGGTTTTAATCAGTCCCCATTTATCGAGTTTTATTCCACTCCCCTGTAACCACGGCATTGCATGTGCCTGAAAACCAAACGCCATAATCAGAACATCGGCGGGCAGTTCAAACTCAGAGCCCGCCACCGGACGTGGACGACGGCGCCCATCTGGTCCCGGCTCGCCCATTGCGGTACGAATCAGACCCACCGCAGTTAAACGCCCATCATCGTCACAAGCAATATATTGCGGCTGAACATTGAACTGAAACTCAACGCCTTCCTCGCGCGCGTTGACTACCTCTTTACGCGAACCGGGCATACTGACTTCATCACGGCGATACGCGCAGGTCACGCTGGCAGCATTGAGGCGGATGGAAGTGCGCAAACAATCCATTGTCGTATCGCCGCCACCCAAAACCACGACGCGTTTACCTTCAACATCCGTCAGCGGATACTCTTCAGACTCCGGCAGTCCCATAAGCTGGCGGGTATGGGCAGTCAGGAACGGTAGCGCCTGAATGACGCCTGGCGCATCCTCATGCGGCAGATCTGCACGCATCATGCCGTAAGTCCCCACGCCGAGGAAAACAGCATCATATTCCGCCGTTAATTCGTTGAAAGAGATATCGCGGCCAATTTCAGAGTTAAGATGAAAGTCGATTCCCATTGCGGTGAATATCTCTCGCCGCTGGCTTAATACCGTTTTATCGAGTTTGAAAGGAGGAATGCCAAAGGTGAGCATACCGCCAATTTCTGGATGGCGATCAAAGACATCAACATGAACACCCGCCCTCGCCAGAATGTCGGCACATCCCAGTCCCGCGGGTCCTGCGCCAATCACCGCCACTTTTTCTATGCGGGGAACAACCTGGCTGACATCAGGACGCCAGCCCATCGCCAGCGCAGTATCAGTAATATAGCGTTCCAGATTACCGATAGAGACTGCGCCAGAGTGATCTTTTAAAGTACATGCGCCTTCACAAAGCCGGTCCTGCGGACATACCCTACCGCAAATTTCCGGTAATGAACTGGTTTGGTGGCAGAGTTCTGCCGCTTCAATAATCTTCCCTTCCTGCACCAGGCGGACGTAATCAGGGATAGCGTTATGCAGCGGGCAATGCCAGTTACAGTTGGCTTTTTCGGCGCAATAGACACAACGGTCGCTTTCATACGCCGCTTGTTTTTGATCAAGGCCGCAATAAATTTCGCCAAAGTGGATCTTCCGCTCGCTTGCTGTAACTTTATCCGCCCCTTTGCGTGGAGTGACAGGGAGCAATGCCTCGCGACGCGATAATTGTGGTTTTTCCGATGCTTTTCCCTCCGCCGTTCTGCGCTGTCGCAGCGTTTTCATCTGCTGCAAGCCGCTCTCATCCATCAGCCGCAACGCCTGGGTTGGGCAGACTTCAATACAGGCTTGCGCGCCGGAATTGCGCTGGTTACAAAGGTCACATTTCTGCGCAATAGCATCGACCATCTCAATTACCCCAAAGGGGCAAGCGATTGCGCATCTTTTACAACCAATGCATTTTTGTTCATCCAGTTGTACGCTATCGGGCTGGAAAGTCAGAGCATTTACAGGGCAAGCCGTAACGCAGGGGGCATTGTTGCAATGATGGCAAGCCACTGGATTTGCAGCCAGACCTTTCCCAACAACGTGGATACGGGGTCGAAAATCACCATGACTCTGCGGCCAGTTTTCTTGATTATGAGCCACCGCACAGGCAATTTCACAGGCATGACAGCCTATACATTCCGCAGCATCAGCAGCGATAAACTTGTTCATTTGCATCCCTTTCATTTGATGAGTTATGTCTTCTCAAATGTCGCAATGCAATAAACGGGCATATATGAGGAAACGAGTCAGTTTTAATTATAATTTTGTGAGAGATATCAAATTATCGCCCCTCAATCTGTGCCGTTTTCAAGATTTAAACATCGCCGTTCAAAAAAATGCCATCCGGATAAAAAGTATTAAATACGAGAGTGCGACATGCCAGAATGATTAATGAAATATCAATATGAGAAAATTAAAGATAATTTCATTGTCTATTTTTATTCTCATTTTCTCGGTTTAATCCCGATTATGTGATTGCCCCCGCATTTCCATCTTGTAACGTCCCCTCCTTGTGAAAACTGGCATCCCTCGAGCATGTCATTAAAGAGTTTTAGTGAACGTAAACGGTTGCTTTTTACTCTGGCGAGCGAAAGGAGAAAGACTGATGAGCGCCATAGATTCTCAAATTCCCTCATCTTCGGGGCAAGACCGCCCAACGGATGAGGTGGACCGCATATTATCACCAGGAAAGCTGATCATACTCGGTCTGCAACACGTCCTTGTTATGTACGCAGGCGCAGTCGCCGTCCCACTGATGATTGGTGACAGACTCGGACTCTCGAAAGAAGCTATCGCAATGCTGATTAGCTCCGATCTCTTTTGCTGCGGTATCGTCACATTATTGCAATGTATCGGCATTGGTCGCTTTATGGGGATTCGCCTGCCGGTGATTATGTCGGTGACCTTTGCGGCTGTAACGCCAATGATTGCCATTGGGATGAATCCGGATATCGGTCTGCTGGGGATTTTTGGCGCGACCATTGCGGCCGGTTTTATCACCACGCTATTAGCACCACTTATTGGTCGCTTAATGCCTTTATTCCCACCGTTAGTTACCGGTGTGGTTATTACCTCTATCGGCCTGAGTATTATTCAGGTAGGCATTGACAGGGCTGCTGGCGGTAAAGGCAATCCACAATATGGCAATCCGGTTTATTTAACCATTTCCTTCGCCGTCTTAATTTTCATCTTGCTTATCACCCGTTACGCCAAAGGATTTATGTCCAATGTCGCCGTATTACTGGGGATTGTATTTGGCTTCTTGCTGTCGTGGATGATGAATGAAGTGAATCTGTCTGGGCTGAATGATGCTTCGTGGTTCGCCATTGTCACGCCAATGTCGTTTGGTACGCCAGTTTTCGATCCGGTTTCCATTCTGACCATGACCGCTGTGTTAATCATCGTATTTATTGAGTCGATGGGGATGTTCCTGGCATTGGGGGAAATTGTCGGCAGAAAACTTTCTTCACAAGACATTATTCGCGGGCTACGCGTAGATGGCATAGGGACAATGATCGGCGGCACGTTTAACAGCTTCCCGCATACTTCCTTTTCGCAAAACGTTGGCCTGGTCAGCGTGACGCGCGTTCACAGTCGCTGGGTGTGTATCTCTTCCGGGATTATATTAATCATGTTCGGGATGGTGCCCAAAATGGCGGTGCTGGTAGCTTCCATTCCGCAATTTGTACTAGGCGGTGCAGGATTAGTAATGTTCGGTATGGTGCTGGCGACGGGGATCCGCATTCTGTCGCGCTGTAACTACACCACCAACCGGTACAACCTGTATATCGTGGCTATTAGCCTTGGCGTGGGTATGACCCCGACGCTTTCTCATGATTTCTTTTCTAAGTTACCGGCTGTACTGCAACCGTTGTTACATAGCGGCATTATGTTGGCGACTATCAGTGCGGTGGTGCTGAACGTCTTTTTCAATGGTTATCAGCATCATGCCGATCTGGTGAAGGAATCTGTCTCTGATAAAGATTTAAAAGTCAGAACAGTGCGTATGTGGCTTTTGATGCGCAAGCTAAAGAAAAATGAGCATGGTGAATGATATGAACCTATTAATACGCACTATATTCAGTCTGTTATTACTCTTAATGATCTCCATACCTGTCATTTCTGACTGCGTGGCAATGGCTATTGAAAGTCGCTTCAAATATATGATGCTGCTTTTTTAAATGACCTTTCTCTGTCAGCATCCGCTCAAAACGGGCGGATGCCGATAAACACTCACTTAGTTAATCATTTGACTCTTCAGTTATCTATAATGACGAGTGATTAGAATTACATGTGAGAAATTATGCAAACGGAACACGTCATTTTACTGAATGCACAGGGAGTCCCCTCGGGTACGCTGGAAAAATATGCCGCACACACGGCAGACACCCCCTTACATCTCGCGTTCTCCTGCTGGCTATTTAATGCTAAGGGACAACTGCTGGTTACCCGCCGCGCACTAAGCAAAAAAGCGTGGCCAGGCGTGTGGACTAACTCGGTGTGCGGTCATCCGCAACTGGGCGAAAGCAATGAAGAGGCGGTAATCCGCCGTTGCCGCTATGAACTGGGCGTGGAAATAACGTCACCCGAATCGGTTTATCCAGACTTCCACTATCGCGCCACTGACCCGAATGGCATTGTCGAAAATGAAATGTGTCCAGTCTTTGCCGCACGAATTACCAGCGCGTTACAGCCCAACGGTGATGAAGTGATGGGTTATCAATGGTGTGATTTATCAGATGTTTTACGCGCTATTGATGCTACGCCGTGGGCATTTAGTCCGTGGATGGTGATGCAGGTAGCCAATAGCAAAGCCAGAAATGTATTATCTGTTTTCGCAAAGCGAGAATAAAAAACCCCGACAAATGCCGGGGTTATGTGAATACGCGTAACGCTTATTTTACCGGACGCATTGCCGGGAACAGAATAACGTCGCGGATGGTATGGCTGTTGGTGAACAGCATAACCATACGGTCGATACCAATACCCAGACCTGCTGTTGGCGGCAAACCATGTTCCAGTGCGGTGACGTAATCTTCGTCGTAGAACATTGCTTCGTCGTCGCCTGCATCTTTCGCTGCAACCTGATCCAGGAAGCGCTGCGCCTGATCTTCTGCATCGTTCAGCTCGCTAAAGCCGTTACCGATTTCACGACCACCGATAAAGAACTCAAAGCGGTCAGTGATTTCCGGGTTGACATCGTTACGGCGCGCCAGCGGAGAAACTTCAGCCGGATATTCAGTAATGAAGGTCGGCTGGATCAGATGTGCTTCTGCCACTTCTTCGAAGATCTCGGTAACGATACGGCCCAGACCCCAGCTCTTCTCAACGTGGATGCCGATAGATTCAGCAATCGCTTTCGCAGAGTCGAAGTTGTCCAGATCCGCCATGTCGGTTTCCGGGCGATATTTCTTGATCGCTTCACGCATGGTCAGTTTTTCGAACGGTTTACCGAAGTCCAGCGTCACGTCGCCGTAGGTCACTTCCGTCTTACCGAGAATATCCTGTGCCAGAGTACGGAACAGCGATTCGGTCAGCTCGATCAGATCTTTGTAATCCGCGTAAGCCATATAGAGTTCCATCATGGTGAACTCTGGGTTATGACGTACGGAAATACCTTCGTTACGGAAGTTACGGTTGATTTCGAATACACGCTCGAAGCCACCGACCACCAGACGCTTGAGGTACAGTTCCGGCGCGATACGCAGGTACATATCGAGATCCAGCGCGTTGTGATGGGTGATAAACGGACGTGCAGCGGCACCACCTGGGATCACCTGCATCATCGGCGTTTCAACTTCCATAAAGCCGCGGTTCACCATGAACTGGCGAATACCAGAGAGGATCTGCGAGCGCACTTTAAAGGTGTTACGGGATTCATCGTTAGAGATGAGATCCAAATAACGCTGACGATAGCGCGCTTCCTGATCCTGCAAGCCGTGGAATTTATCCGGCAGCGGACGCAGTGCTTTGGTCAGCAGACGCAGCTCGGTACAGTGGATAGACAGTTCGCCGGTTTTGGTTTTGAACAGTTTACCTTTCGCGCCGAGGATGTCGCCGAGGTCCCATTTTTTGAACTGCTCGTTGTAAACGCCTTCCGGCAGATCGTCACGGGCAACGTACAGCTGAATGCGGCCACCGACGTCCTGCAAGGTAACGAAGGAGGCTTTACCCATGATACGGCGGGTCATCATGCGGCCAGCAACTGCCACTTCGATGTTCAGCTCTTCCAGTTCTTCGTTTTCTTTACCGTCGAATTCTGCGTGCAATTGGTCAGAGGTATGATCGCGACGGAAATCGTTCGGGAAGGCAATCCCCTGCTCGCGCAGGTTCGCCAGCTTCTCACGACGCGTTTTCAGTTCATTGTTAAGATCGACTACCGCGTCAGCGCCCTGTGCGTTTTGTTCAGACATGTTGGTTCCTCATAACCCTGCTTTCAAACTTGCTTCGATAAATTGATCCAGGCTGCCGTCCAGCACTGCCTGCGTGTTGCGGGTTTCTACCCCGGTGCGCAGATCTTTAATGCGGGAGTCATCAAGGACATAAGAACGAATCTGGCTGCCCCAGCCGATGTCGGACTTGGTGTCTTCCATCGCCTGTTTCTCGGCATTCTTCTTCTGCATCTCCAGTTCATAAAGCTTCGCTTTCATCTGCTTCATGGCCTGGTCTTTGTTCTTGTGCTGGGAACGGTCGTTCTGGCACTGGGTCACGATCCCGGTCGGGATGTGAGTAATACGCACCGCAGATTCGGTACGGTTAACGTGCTGGCCACCCGCGCCGGATGCACGATAGACGTCGATGCGCAGATCAGCCGGGTTGATTTCGATATCGATATCATCATCAACTTCCGGGTAAACAAACGCGGAGCTGAACGACGTGTGGCGACGACCGCCGGAGTCAAACGGGCTCTTACGCACCAGGCGGTGAACGCCAGTTTCTGTGCGCAGCCAACCATAAGCATAATCGCCGGAAATCTTGATAGTCACGGATTTGATACCCGCCACTTCACCTTCCGACTCTTCAATAATTTCTGTTTTGAAACCGCGCGATTCCGCCCAGCGCAGATACATACGCTCAAGCATGCTCGCCCAATCTTGCGCTTCCGTTCCGCCGGAACCAGCCTGGATATCGAGATAGCAGTCGGCGCTGTCATATTCGCCAGAGAACATACGGCGGAATTCAAGCTGCGCCAGTTTTTCTTCCAGAACGTTGAGTTCCGCAACAGCTTCGTTAAAGGTTTCTTCGTCGTCAGCTTCTACAGCAAGCTCCAGCAGACCGGCAACATCTTCCAGCCCCTGTTTCATTTGGTCGAGGGTGTCGACAACGGCTTCAAGGGAGGAACGCTCTTTACCCAGCGCCTGCGCGCGTTCGGGTTCGTTCCAGACATCTGGCTGTTCCAGCTCAGCGTTTACTTCTTCCAGACGCTCTTTCTTGGCGTCATAGTCAAAGATACCCCCTAAGAACGTCGGAGCGTTCCGTGAGGTCCTGAATGCGATTATTTACCGGATTAATTTCAAACATGGTCTGATTTCTTTTATTGAGCTAGTCAAAATGCGGTGATAAGAGCGGGATTGTACCCAATCCACGCTCTTTTTTATAGAGAAGATGACGCTAAATTGGCCAGATATTGTCGATGATAATTTGCAGGCTGCGGTTGCCGCGAAACTCGTTAATATCGAGCTTGTAAGCCAGTTGCACTTCGCGCACGCCGTTATCCGGCCAGAGGGCCGTATCAACGTTAAACGCAATACCATCCAGCAACGGGCCACCACCGACCGGTTCGACCATCACTTTCAGATGACGCTCGCCTACCAACCGCTGTTGCAGCAGGCGGAAATGGCCATCAAACAGTGGTTCCGGGAACATCTGCCCCCACGGGCCAGCATCACGTAGCAGCTGCGCCACTTCCATGGTCATCTCTTCAGCGCTTAACGGGCCGTCGGAGACGACTTCACCCTGTAATAATGCGGGGTCCAGCCACTCGGTAACCAGTTCGCCAAAGCGTTGCTGAAAAAGTTCGAATTTATCCTCTTCCAGCGACAGGCCTGCCGCCATCGCATGGCCGCCAAACTTGAGCATCATGCCCGGATAGAGCGTGTCTAAGCGCTCCAGCGCATCGCGCATATGCAGCCCCTGAATGGAGCGTCCAGAACCTTTTAACGTACCGTCTCCTGCTGGCGCAAAGGCAATAACCGGACGGTGAAAACGCTCTTTAATACGCGAAGCCAGAATACCGACAACCCCCTGATGCCATTCAGGATGATACATTGCCAGCCCGCCGGGCAGCGTGTCGCGACTTCGCTCCAGTTTCTCGCACAGAGTCAGCGCCTCAACCTGCATTCCCTGTTCAATCTCTTTGCGCGTCTGGTTTAGGGCGTCGAGTTCATTTGCCAGCACACGCGCTTCGCCGATGTTGTCGCACAGCAACAGCGCTACTCCGACGGACATATCATCCAGTCGCCCGGCAGCATTGAGACGTGGCCCCAGCGCAAAACCTAAATCGCTGGCGGCGAGTTTTTGCGGATCGCGGTTTGCCACTTCCAGCAGAGCTTTAATCCCTGGGCGGCACTTCCCGGCGCGGATTCGGCTCATGCCCTGCCAGGTCAGGATACGGTTATTCGCATCCAGCGGCACCACGTCCGCCACCGTCCCGAGCGCCACCAGATCCAGCAATTCCGCCAGATTAGGGATTGCAATGCCACGGTCATCAAACCAGCCCTGATCGCGCAAAAAGGTGCGCAGCGCCAGCATCAGATAAAATGCGACGCCTACGCCTGCCAATGACTTCGATGGAAAGTCGCAGTCACGCAAGTTAGGGTTAATAATGGCTTCCGCCGCGGGTAACGTATCGCCCGGCAAATGGTGATCGGTAACAATAACCGGAATGCCCAGCGTGCGAGCGTGTTCAACGCCCGCGTGAGAGGAAATGCCGTTATCCACCGTCACAATCAACTGCGCGCCACGGGCATGCGCCTGCTCAACCACTTCCGGACTTAAGCCATAACCGTCTTCAAAACGGTTCGGCACCAGGAAGTCGATGTTGGCGCAGCCAAGCGAACGCATCGCCAGCACGCTAAGGGCTGTACTGGTGGCGCCATCGGCGTCGAAATCTCCGACCACAATTATCCGCGTTCCTTCGCGAAAAGCGTTGTAAAGGATCTCAACGGCCTTTTCGACGCCGCTCAGTTGCTGCCAGGGCAGCATCCCTTTAACACCGCGTTCCAGTTCCTGCGCGCTACGCACGCCCCGGCTGGCGTATAAACGACGCAGCAAGGGCGGCAGATCAGCGGGCAGGTCTGCCGTTTCATCGATTTCACGGCGACGAAGTTTTATCTGTTGTTTCACGCGAATTATTTACCGCTGGTCATTTTCTGGTGTTCGTCGAGGAATTCTTTCATGTCTTTCGGCGGCTGGTAGCCCGGCACCAGGGTACCGTTGCTCAGCACAATCGCCGGAGTACCGCTGACGCCAAGCTGGACGCCAAGCGCGTAATGGTTGGCAATATCCACGTCGCAACTGGCTGGCGCGACGCTTTTACCCGCCATCACATCATCAAACGCTTTGTTTTTATCTTTCGCACACCAGATGGCTTTCATTTGTTGCTCAGCCTGGCTCTCCAACCCCTGGCGCGGGAAAGCGAGATAACGCACGGTGATCCCCAGCGCGTTGTAGTCTGCCATCTGCTCATGCAGCTTGTGGCAGTAGCCACAAGTAATATCGGTGAACACGGTGATGACGTGTTTTTCCTGCGGCGCTTTATAAACAATCATATCTTTTTCAAGCGCGTTTAGTTGCTTTAACAGCATCTTATTGGTGACATTGACCGGAGCTGTGCCGCTAACGTCATACATTGGACCCTGAATGATATGTTTACCATCATCGGTGATGTACAACACACCGCTGTTAGTCAGAACTGTCTTCATGCCAGCCACAGGCGCGGGCTGAATATCGCTGCTTTTGATGCCCATTTTGGCTAACGTTTGTTGAATTGCCGCGTCATCCGCCTGAACAAAGCCTGAAAACGCCGCCAACAAAGTAAACAACATAAAACCTTTCTTCATAAATCTTCCCGTTCTTTTCAGACATCACGCCCGTGGGTGATGCTGTTGATGAAGTTGCCGCAGACGCTCGGTAGCGACATGCGTATAAATTTGCGTGGTGGAGAGATCGCTATGGCCCAACAACATCTGCACCACGCGTAAGTCCGCACCATGATTTAACAAATGAGTGGCAAAGGCATGACGCAACACATGCGGTGACAGCTTTTCGCTATCGATACCCGCCAGCACGGCATAATGTTTAATGCGGTGCCAAAAGGTCTGGCGCGTCATCTGCTGAGCGCGCTGGCTGGGAAACAGTACGTCAATTGACACACCGTTTAGCAACCACGGTCGCCCGTGTTCCAGATAGTTTTCCAGCCAGTAGACTGCCTCTTCACCTAACGGCACCAGGCGTTCTTTGTTGCCTTTACCAATTACCCGCACCACACCCTGGCGCAGACTAATGTCGCTCATTGTCAGCCCAACCAGTTCCGAGACACGCAACCCGGTAGCATACAGCACTTCGAGCATGGCTTTATCGCGAAGCTCCAGAGGCTGATCGACTAAAGGTGCCTGTAATAATCTTTCAACCTGCGCTTCGCTTAAATCTTTCGGCAAACGCTGGGGCAATTTCGGCGAAGCCAGATGCGCACTGGGATCGTCTTCACGAAATTTTTCGCGATAAAGATACTGGAACAATCGGCGCACTGCACTCAGCAAACGAGCTGAACTGGTGGCTTTATACCCGCCCTCCAGCCGTTCTGCCAGTAATGCCTGCAAATCGTCACTTTGCGCCGTTGCCAGCGTCAGCCCACGATGATGCAACCACTCCACCATCATTGACAGATCGCGACGGTATGCGTTCAACGTATTTTCGGCGAGATTTTTTTCCAGCCACAGGGCATCCAGAAACTGCTCGATGCGTGCCAGATCTTGTTTCACTTGCGCCCCTTATCGTTACTCGTTTGATCCATTATGCCTTATTGTGCCGTGACTAAAGCGATTCTGATACACTAGCCGCAAAAGCCACAGCAGAATCGAGAAGCTTACGTTATGAATATGGGTCTTTTTTACGGTTCCAGCACCTGTTACACCGAAATGGCGGCGGAAAAAATCCGCGATATTATCGGCCCAGAACTGGTGACCTTACATAACCTCAAGGACGACTCCCCGAAATTAATGGAGCAGTACGATGTGCTCATTCTGGGTATCCCGACCTGGGATTTTGGCGAAATCCAGGAAGACTGGGAAGCCGTCTGGGATCAGCTCGACGACCTGAACCTCGAAGGTAAAATTGTTGCGTTATATGGGCTTGGCGATCAGCTGGGATACGGCGAGTGGTTCCTTGATGCGCTCGGCATGCTGCATGACAAACTCTCGACTAAAGGCGTGAAGTTCGTCGGCTACTGGCCAACGGAAGGATATGAGTTTACCAGCCCGAAACCGGTGATTGCTGACGGACAGCTGTTCGTGGGTCTGGCGCTGGATGAAACTAACCAGTATGACCTTAGCGACGAGCGTATTCAGAGCTGGTGTGAGCAAATCCTTAACGAAATGGCAGAGTATTACGCCTGATGTGACTGACGGCTTTGCGCATTAGCGTTGCCGTCATATTTACCTTTGCGTCTCTTGTTGCAACAAAATTCGCCGTAAATCCCGCCATTCGGCTTCGTCCATGCTGTCGGCTGCCAGCCATAAATGTTGCCGTTTACCGCTGTCAGAACGTAAACGCAGCATCATGCCGCTTTTAATCATCCACGGCGCTTTGACGATGCTCCACTCCTGCCCTTGCCAACGCAAACGCCCGTCCATCAACAGGCGAATCTCCCCCTGGCGAGCATTAATACGCCGCTGGCTGCGAACGCAATCAAACACCACCAGCGAAAGCAACACCATCCATAACGGGGTGTAACTGAGCGGCCAGGGCATGAGTAAAATAATAGCGGCAACCAACCCATGAATCAGCAAGGAAAGCCACTGTGCGCGCCAGGAGACGCGCAGATCAGATTGCCACAGGACCACGTTCCCGGTTCCGTGTCTGGATGAGTCGGACCATCATTTCCAGTTCTGCATCGGCCGGTTTACCGTGATTCATCAGCCAGTTGAACAGGTCCGGGTCGTCGCATTCCAGCAGACGAATAAAGATGCGTTTTTCGTCATCACTTAAGCTGTCGTACTCATGTTCGAAAAACGGCATGATTGAAATATCGAGTTCGCGCATACCACGGCGGCATGCCCAATGAATGCGGGCTTTGTTGTTAATGTCCATCTTCTTCCTGTCTCACGAAAATCCAGTACCTGGCTATTGTAACGTGTTTTTCGACTTCTTTTGCGGGAATATCGGTAAACACAATCGCGATCGCGAAATTAATCCGCAACAATTCAATGGCTTCATTTTTTTGGATGTCGCCTCGCAAAGCATATCAGAAGGCACAGATCGCGTAGTGAAAGCACTTGCATTGCCTCATAGCTCTTTTACCATTAGTCATTAATACGCCGTTTGTTACACAGGACTCCATTATGGCTTTTACACCTTTTCCTCCCCGTCAGCCTACGGCTTCTGCCCGTTTACCACTGACGCTAATGACGCTTGATGACTGGGCGCTTGCCACCATTACTGGCGCGGACAGCGAAAAATATATGCAGGGTCAGGTGACAGCAGACGTCAGCCAAATGACAGAAGACCAGCATTTGCTCGCCGCGCATTGCGACGCCAAAGGTAAAATGTGGAGCAATTTGCGTCTGTTCCGCGATGGCGACGGCTTTGCATGGATTGAACGCCGCAGCGTGCGTGATTCGCAGCTGACTGAACTGAAAAAATATGCGGTGTTTTCTAAAGTGACTATCGTGCCAGACGATGAACGTGTGCTGCTCGGTGTTGCCGGTTTTCAGGCACGCGCCGCGCTGGAAAATCTCTTCAGAGAAATGCCTTCGAAGGAAAAACAGGTAGTCAGAGAAGGTGCGACCACACTGCTATGGTTTGAACATCCGGCAGAACGTTTTCTGATCGTAACCGATGAAGCTACCGCTAATACTTTGACCGATAAACTGCGCGGTGAAGCGGAACTGAACAATAGCCAACAGTGGCTGGCATTAAACATTGAAGCGGGTTTCCCGGTAATTGATGCCGCCAACAGCGGGCAGTTTATCCCGCAGGCAACTAACCTTCAGGCGCTCGGCGGTATCAGTTTTAAGAAAGGCTGCTATACCGGGCAAGAGATGGTGGCACGAGCTAAGTTCCGCGGAGCCAACAAACGCGCGCTCTGGTTGCTGGCGGGTAGCGCCAGCCGTTTGCCGGAAGCTGGTGAAGACTTAGAGCTGAAAATGGGCGAAAACTGGCGTCGTACCGGTACGGTGCTGGCTGCGGTAAAACTGGAAGATGGTCAGGTAATGGTTCAGGTCGTCATGAATAACGATATGGAACCGGACAGCATCTTCCGCGTTCGTGATGATGCGAATACATTGTGTATTGAGCCGCTGCCGTATTCGCTGGAAGAGTAAATCTCTGTATCGCATCAGGCATCTTTCGCCTGATGCGACGCTGGCGCGTCTTATCAGGCCTGGGATTTGGTGCCTTTTTCACAAATGGAAAGCGGCCCGTAGGCCGGATAAGGCGTTCACGCCGCATCCGGCAGTTGTGCTCCGATGCCTGAATGTGTCTTTTCAGGCCGACAAAGGCACAGCCATTACGGCTGTCCAATATACAAATAGATCGCCAGAAAATGGCACACACTGCCGCCGAGCACAAAGCCGTGCCAGATGGCGTGGTTGTAGGGGATGCGTTTGCAGACGTAGAAAATCACCCCGAGCGAGTAAACCACTCCGCCTACCGCCAGTAAGGTAACGCTGCCCGCCGCGAGCTTAACTGCCATTTCATAAATCACCACCAGTGACAGCCAGCCCATCGCCAGATAAGTCACCAGAGATAAAATTTTGAATCGGTGCGCGATGGTCAGTTTGAACAGAATCCCCAGCAATGCCAGGCTCCAGATAACAATCATCAACCCGCGCGCTAACGGAGAATCCAGCCCCACCAGCAAAAACGGCGTGTAGGTTCCGGCAATCAACAAGTAAATGGCGCAATGGTCAAATTTCTTCAGCCACATTTTTGCCCGTTGATGAGGAATGGCGTGATAAAGCGTCGAAGCAAGAAACAGCAGGATCATACTGCCGCCATAGAGGCTGTAACTGGTTATCGCCGTGGCGCTGGCATTGAGATCCACCGCCTGAACCAGTAGCAACACCAGCCCGACAATACCAAACACCAGCCCAATGCCGTGACTGACGCTGTTGGCAATTTCCTCTGCCAGCGAATATCCCTGCTTAATGAGGGGCTTCTGAACCATAACTTACTCCGGAGAAACGTACACATTCGTGTATACCTCTCCAGCGTAACTGAGAATAGTTCCAGTGAACACCTGTTAGCTAAAATAAATTCCGATTTGAGACTAATCTCCTAAAAATCATGAAATTAAATGCGAAATTTCAACTAACAGGCGTAAGTTCAATTTAAAGACATTTAAATTCAATCACATAAAATTGTGATTGACCGGGATAGATGTCGGCAATGACCTTTTTCAGTTCAGCCAGGGTCATATTTTCCTGTTGTGCATGTTTTTCTGTGAGAGTATCCAGCGTCACCGTTGAGGTTGCAGTGACTTCAATGGTGCAAAAATAGCCGTCATCTTCAAAGCGCCCGACGCGAAGCACATCGCCAGCTTTAAAGTGCGATTCAGACTCGTCACGGATAGTGATGGTTTTACGCCCAGCCAGAATGTCATCCTGGAATCGTTGAAAAAAAGTGATGTTGTTTGGCTGCATGGTACTATTTCCTGTAAGAATTGACTCATCTGGAGCCTATGATAGTGAAAAAACTCACCTTACCGAAAGATTTCTTATGGGGCGGCGCAGTTGCCGCTCATCAGGTCGAAGGCGGCTGGAACAAAGGCGGCAAAGGGCCAAGTATTTGTGACGTACTGACCGGCGGTGCACACGGCGTGCCACGCGAAATCACCAAAGAAGTCTTGCCGGGCAAATACTATCCAAACCATGAAGCGGTAGATTTTTACGGTCGCTACAAGGAAGACATCAAGCTATTTGCCGAAATGGGCTTCAAATGTTTTCGTACTTCCATCGCCTGGACGCGCATTTTCCCGAAAGGCGATGAAGCTCAGCCAAACGAAGAAGGGCTGAAGTTTTACGACGATATGTTCGATGAACTGCTGAAATACAATATCGAACCGGTGATCACCCTCTCCCACTTTGAAATGCCATTACATCTGGTGCAGCAATACGGTAGCTGGACCAACCGTAAAGTGGTTGATTTCTTTGTCCGTTTCGCAGAAGTGGTATTTGAACGCTATAAGCATAAAGTCAAATACTGGATGACCTTCAACGAAATTAACAACCAGCGTAACTGGCGCGCGCCGCTGTTCGGTTACTGCTGCTCTGGCGTGGTTTATACCGAGCATGAAAACCCGGAAGAGACGATGTATCAGGTGCTACATCACCAGTTTGTCGCCAGCGCCCTGGCGGTGAAAGCCGCGCATCGCATCAACCCGGAGATGAAAGTCGGTTGTATGCTGGCGATGGTGCCGCTCTATCCTTACTCCTGTAACCCGGACGATGTGATGTTTGCCCAGGAGTCGATGCGCGAACGCTACGTCTTTACCGATGTGCAGTTGCGTGGCTATTACCCGTCCTATGTGTTGAACGAGTGGGAACGTCGCGGATTTAACATCAAAATGGAAGACGGCGATCTGGATGTGCTGCGCGAAGGCACCTGCGATTATCTTGGTTTCAGCTATTACATGACCAACGCAGTGAAGGCCGAAGGCGGCACCGGCGATGCCATCTCTGGTTTTGAAGGCAGCGTACCAAACCCGTATGTTAAAGCATCTGACTGGGGCTGGCAGATTGATCCTGTGGGTCTGCGTTACGCGCTATGCGAATTGTATGAGCGTTACCAGAAGCCGCTGTTTATTGTCGAAAACGGTTTTGGCGCTTACGACAAAGTGGAAGAAGACGGCAGCATCAACGACGACTACCGCATTGACTACCTGCGCGCCCATATTGAAGAGATGAAAAAAGCGGTGACTTACGATGGCGTAGATCTGATGGGCTACACG
Source organism: Escherichia sp. E4742 (assembly GCF_005843885.1). NCBI lineage: Bacteria > Pseudomonadati > Pseudomonadota > Gammaproteobacteria > Enterobacterales > Enterobacteriaceae > Escherichia > Escherichia sp. E4742. The sequence continues at coordinate 922,543 of NZ_CP040443.1, forward strand.
CCGTGGGGCTGCATCGACTGTGTGTCGTTCACCACCGGGCAGTACAGCAAACGCTACGGCTTTATCTATGTGAATAAACATGACGACGGTACTGGCGATATGTCGCGCTCCCGTAAAAAGAGCTTTAACTGGTACAAAGAGGTGATTGCCAGCAACGGCGAGAAACTTTGATTAGCTGATGTGCCGGATGCAACGTAATTGGCGTTGCATCCGCCCAGATAACTTTCCCATCTTATTTACCGCCCGCCAAATCGATAAAGCTCCCAGTGACATAAGAGGCTTTATCGCTTAACAGCCAGACAATGGCCTGGGCAACTTCATCTGCCTGTCCGCCACGGTGCATGGGGATGTTCAACTTAACGCGATCGACGCGTCCTGGTTCGCCACCGCTGGCATGCATTTCGGTATAAATAAACCCTGGTCGCACGCCATTGACGCGAATCCCTTGCGCGGCAACTTCCAGCGACAGTCCGGTGGTTAACGTATCAATCGCTCCTTTCGATGCCGCATAATCAACGTATTCCCCCGGCGATCCCAGCCGTGCGGCCACTGAAGAGACATTGACGATAGCGCCGCCATTACCGCCGTTTTTTAGCGCCATGCGCTTTACTGCTTCGCGGCAGCAGAGAAAATACCCCGTCACGTTGGTGGAAAGTACCCGGTTGATTCGCTCTGCGGTGAGATTTTCCACTGTGCATTGGGTAAACAAAATTCCTGCGTTATTGACCAGCGCGGCTAACGGTTCATCGCGCTGGTCGATTGCTGTAAACATCGCAATGACCTGGTTTTCGTCGCTGATATCCGCCTGGAGTACGAATGCCTTGCCACCCGCTTTCGTTATTAAGTTCACAACTTCCTGAGCTGCACAGAGGTTTTGCTGATAATTAACCGCAACCGTATATCCTGCTTGCGCCAACTGTAGCGCGGTAGCCCGCCCTATGCCGCGACTGCCACCAGTCACAAGTGCTATAGCCATTTGTTTTCCCCAAAAAAAAGGCGCCGAAGCGCCTTTAGAAAATAGTCGAATCAGCAAATTACTGGTATTCGCTAATCGGTACGCAGGAGCAGAACAGGTGACGGTCGCCGTAAACATCATCCAGACGTTTCACTGTCGGCCAGTATTTGTCTGCCACGCCTGCCGGGAATACTGCAACTTCACGGCTGTACGGATGCGCCCACTCGGCGACCAGTTCGCTCTGAATGTGCGGCGCGTTCACCAGCGGGTTATCTTCCAGCGGCCAGACACCGGCTTTCACCTGGTCGATTTCTGCGCGGATAGCCAGCATCGCGTCGATAAAGCGATCCAGTTCCACTTTGCTTTCAGATTCAGTCGGTTCAACCATCAGCGTCCCCGCCACCGGGAATGACATGGTCGGCGCGTGGAAACCGTAGTCGATCAGGCGCTTGGCAATATCCAGCTCGCTGATGCCAGTTTCTTCTTTCAACGGACGAATATCGAGAATACATTCGTGAGCCACGCGACCGTCGCGACCGGTATACAGCACCGGGAAGGCATCCTGCAGGCGGCTGGCAATATAGTTGGCGTTAAGAATTGCCACCTGGCTTGCTTTTTTCAGCCCTTCAGCGCCCATCATGCGGATGTACATCCAGCTGATTGGCAGGATAGAGGCGCTACCGAACGGTGCAGCAGAAACCGCGCCCTGACGGGTTAACATGCCTTCAATTTGCACCACGCTATGACCCGGTACAAACGGTGCAAGATGCGCTTTCACGCCGATCGGCCCCATACCCGGACCGCCGCCGCCGTGCGGAATACAGAAGGTTTTATGCAGGTTGAGGTGCGAAACGTCCGCGCCAATAAAGCCCGGCGAGGTGATACCAACCTGAGCGTTCATGTTCGCGCCATCAAGGTAAACCTGACCACCGAACTGATGCACGACTTCACACACCTCACGGATCGTTTCTTCATACACGCCGTGGGTGGAAGGATAGGTCACCATGATGCAGGAGAGATTATCGCCCGCCTGTTCCGCTTTCGCGCGCAGGTCAGCCAAATCGATATTGCCGTTTTTATCACACGCCACAACCACCACCTGCATTCCTGCCATATGTGCAGAAGCGGGGTTAGTTCCGTGCGCAGAAGCCGGGATCAGGCAGATATCCCGATGCCCTTCGTTGCGGCTTTCATGATAATGACGAATCGCCAGCAGGCCCGCGTATTCGCCCTGTGCGCCAGAGTTCGGCTGCATACAAACGGCGTCGTAACCGGTCAGTTTCACCAACCAGTCAGCCAGCTGCGCAATCATCTGCTGATAACCTTCAGCCTGTTCCGGCGGGCAGAACGGGTGCAGTTCGGCAAATTCCGGCCAGGTGATTGGGATCATCTCGGCGGCGGCGTTCAGTTTCATGGTGCAGGAACCCAGCGGGATCATCGCCTGATTCAGCGCCAGATCTTTACGCTCCAGCGAGTGCATATAGCGCATCATTTCGGTTTCGCTGTGGTAGCGATTAAACACTGGATGGGTGAGGATTTCGTCGTCGCGCAGCATCGCAGACTGAATAGAGCGGCTGTCGTGAGCCACGTCTTTGTCCAGCGTGTCGATGTCCAGCCCGTGGTTATCGCCCAGCAGCACGCTGAAAAGCTGCATCACGTTTTCGCGCGTGGTTGTTTCATCAAGGGTGATCCCAACCGCGTTCAGAATATCGCTACGCAGGTTGATTTCAGCCGCTTCGGCACGCGCCAGTAAGCCCGCTTTGTCGGCCACTTCCACACACAAGGTGTCGAAATAGTGCGCATGACGTAGTTTCAGACCTTTTTGTTGCAGGCCTGCCGCCAGGATATCGGTCAGACGGTGAATGCGGTTAGCGATACGTTTCAGGCCAACCGGACCGTGATAAACGGCATACAGGCTGGCGATGTTTGCCAGCAGTACCTGGGAAGTACAAATATTGGAGTTCGCTTTCTCACGGCGAATATGTTGCTCGCGAGTCTGCATCGCCATGCGCAGCGCGGTATTGCCAGCTGCATCTTTCGATACACCGATAATACGGCCCGGCATTGAGCGTTTGTATTCATCTTTCGCCGCAAAGAATGCTGCGTGCGGGCCACCGTAGCCCATCGGCACGCCAAAGCGTTGCGCCGAACCAAAGACAATATCCGCGCCCTGTTTACCCGGCGCGGTTAACAGCACCAGCGCCATAATATCGGCGGCGACGCTGACTACAATTTTGCGTGATTTCAGTTCGCTGATAAGCGCAGTGTAGTCGTGGATTTCGCCCGTCGTACCCACCTGCTGTAACAGCACGCCGAAGACGTCCTGGTGATCGAGAACTTTTTGCGCATCGTCGACAATCACTTCAAAACCAAAGGTTTCGGCACGGGTGCGAACCACATCCAGCGTTTGCGGATGAACGTCAGAAGCAACGAAGAAGCGGTTGGCATTTTTCAGCTTGCTGACGCGTTTTGCCATCGCCATTGCTTCGGCGGCTGCAGTGGCTTCGTCAAGAAGAGAAGCCGAAGCCATATCCAGCCCGGTTAAATCCAGCGTTACCTGCTGGAAGTTGAGCAGTGCTTCGAGGCGGCCCTGGGAGACTTCAGGTTGATACGGAGTATACGCAGTATACCAGCCCGGATTTTCCAGCATGTTACGCAGAATAACCGGCGGCAACTGCACGGCGGTGTAACCCATGCCAATGTAAGACGTGAAGCGTTTATTGCGACTGGCAATAGCCTTGAGTTCCGCCAGCGCGGCGTATTCGGTTGCCGGTGCGCCAACCTGCGGCGGGGTCGCAAGCTGAATATCTTTCGGCACAATCTGGCCGGTCAGCGCGTTTAACGATTGTGCGCCAACGGCATTCAGCATTTCTTGCTGTTGCGCGGCGTCCGGTCCGATATGGCGTTCAATAAAAGCGCCGCTGTTTTCAAGCTGGCTTAACGTCTGTGTCATGAGCGATGGTTCCTGAAACGTGCAGTGAATTGTGAACCTCTCTCCTTGCGAAGAGAGTGAGGGTGAGGCGTAAATTTCCCTCACCCTGATCCTCTCCCGCAGAAGAGGATTAAAGCCGTTACTCGTCTTCTAACAATGCTTCGTATGCAGTCGCATCCAGCAGTGATTCCAATTCGCTTTCATCGCTGGCTTTGATTTTAAAGATCCAGCCGCCTGCATACGGTTCGCTGTTCACCAGTTCCGGGGAATCGCTCAGTGCGTCGTTTACCGCCACGATTTCACCGCTTACTGGCGCATAAATGTCTGACGCCGCTTTTACTGATTCGGCAACCGCGCAGTCATCACCCGCGCTAACCGTTGCGCCTACTTCCGGCAGGTCAACAAACACCATATCGCCTAACAGCTCCTGAGCGTGTTCGGTGATGCCAACGGTGTAAGTGCCGTCGGCTTCTTTACGCAGCCATTCGTGTTCTTTGCTGTATTTCAGTTCTGCTGGTACGTTGCTCATCAATCAATCTCCAAAAAAGTAATCACGCGACGGCTTTGCCGTTACGCACAAAAACAGGTTTCGTCACTTTAACCGGCATTTCACGGTTGCGAATTTGCACAATCGCTGTTTCACCAATACCTTCCGGCACGCGCGCCAGCGCAATGCTGTAACCCAGCGTCGGTGAGAAAGTACCGCTGGTGATAATGCCTTCATGCTGGTTGCCCTGCGCATCGGTAAAACGTACCGGCAGTTCATTACGCAGCACGCCTTTTTCGGTCATCACCAGACCAACCAGTTTCTCTGTGCCATGTTCACGCTGCGCTTCCAGAGCTTCACGACCGATAAAGTCACGATCTGCCGGTTCCCAGGCGATGGTCCAGCCCATGTTGGCGGCTAACGGAGAGATGGTTTCGTCCATCTCCTGACTATACAAATTCATGCCCGCTTCCAGACGCAGCGTGTCACGCGCCCCCAGGCCACATGGCTTAACGCCCGCTTCCACCAGCGCACGCCAGAAATCGGCCGCTTTTTCATTGGGCAGCGCAATTTCATAGCCCGCTTCACCGGTGTAACCGGTGGTGGCAATAAACAGATCGCCCGCCTGCACGCCAAAGAACGGTTTCATCCCTTCCACCGCCTGACGCTGGGCGTCATTAAACAGTGTGGCAGCTTTTGCCTGCGCATTCGGCCCTTGTACGGCAATCATGGAAAGGTCATCACGAACGGTAATTTCGATGCCGAAAGGTTCAGCGTGTTGGGTAATCCAGGAGAGGTCTTTTTCGCGGGTGGCGGAGTTAACAACGAGGCGGAAGAAATCTTCAGTGAAGTAGTAGACGATGAGGTCATCTATCACACCGCCAGAGGCATTCAACATCCCCGAGTAAAGGGCTTTGCCGCTTTTGGTGAGCTTCGCCACATCGTTCGCCAGCAGATAACGCAGAAACTCCCGGGTGCGGCTGCCGCGGAGATCGACGATGGTCATATGCGACACATCAAACATTCCGGCATCGGTACGTACCGCATGATGTTCGTCGATTTGCGAACCGTAATGCAGCGGCATCATCCAGCCGTGGAAATCCACCATGCGAGCGCCGCAAAGCGTGTGTTGTTCGTACAAAGGAGTCTGTTGTGCCATCTTGTCCTCATTGAATAAGCGGGGCTGACAACTTTTCGTGGTGAAATTGTCACCACGAAACCCAGCACTGGAGCCACTCCCGGTCCCCAACGCAATCGTTCTCTTTTCCCTGAACTTACCACCGAAACAGACGGTTAACCATAAGGAAAAATTGATCATCACATTAGCTTATGGTTAAAAACCGCAAAAATGACAACAGGACAAAAAACCAAATAACACGATACCTGCAAACAAACATAACGAATTAATAAAACAGTTTTGAATAAATCGATATTAAGAACTAAAAAAATACCTAAAATCAACAAATCAAATATTAACGACATTAGAAAATATAATGCGAAATTGCAGGTGAAATTAGTTTATTTCAAATGAGGAAAATCCCCCGGTTAAAAAACCGGGAGACGAAAGTGTGATGGGTATCAAATAAACAAAAGAGGAGAAATTTTTAACGCAGCCATTCAGGCAAATCGTTTAATCCCATTGCCTGACGAATAAGTTGCGGTTTAACGCCAGGAAGCGTATCGGCCAGTTTCAGACCAATATCACGCAGCAGTTTTTTCGCTGGATTAGCGCCAGAAAATAGATCGCGGAATCCCTGCATACCAGCCAGCATCAGCGCCGCACTGTGCTTGCGGCTACGCTCATAGCGACGCAGGTAAATGTACTGCCCGATGTCTTTGCCCTGACGATGTAACCGTTTCAGTTCAGCAATCAACTCTGCGGCGTCCATAAAGCCGAGATTAACCCCCTGCCCCGCCAGCGGATGAATGGTATGCGCGGCGTCGCCCACCAGCGCCAGGCGGTGCGCGGCAAACTGGCGCGCATAACGCCCCGTCAGCGGAAACACAAGACGCTCGCTCTCAACCCTGCATAAGCCCAGGCGATTATCAAAAGCGATATTTAACGCGCGATTAAATTCGTCTTCCCCTGCCTGCTGCATCCGCTGCGCTTCCTCTGGCGACAGTGACCAGACAATCGAGCAAAGATGCGGATCGCTAAGCGGTAAAAAGGCCAGAATGCCTTCGCCATGGAAAACTTGCCGCGCCACCGCATCATGCGGTTCTTCCGTGCGAATGGTCGCCACCAGCGCGTGATGCTGATAATCCCAGAAAGTCAGCGGAATATCGGCCTTGTTGCGCAACCAGGAATTAGCGCCGTCCGCACCAATTACCAGACGCGCCGTTAACATGCTACCGTCTTTCAGCGTCAGGAAGGTTTCGTTCTCTCCCCAGGCAACCTGCTGTAATTCTGCGGGGGCCAGCAGGGTGATATCTGACGACTGCTGCGCTTTGTTCCACAGCGCGTAGTGAATCACTGAATTTTCAACGATATGCCCAAGATGGCTATAGCCCATGCTTTGATCGTCAAACGAGATGTGACCAAAACTGTCTTTATCCCACACTTCCATACCGTGATAGCAACAGGCCCTACGAGAGAGAATGTCCTGCCAGACGCCAAGACGGGTGAGTAATTTTTCGCTGGCGGCATTGATAGCCGAAACGCGCAGTTGTGGTGGTGCATCCGCCGCCAGAGGTTCCGGTACGCGCTGCTCCAGTACGGCAACGCGTAAGCCGCTACCCTGTAAGCCGCAGGCAACCGCCAGCCCCACCATGCCGCCGCCAACAATGGCTACATCAACACTTTGCATTGTTTATTCCTTAAAACCGCCTTCAACGCGCCACCCAACCGAGGGTGCGCTGCGCCAGCACATCGCGTGCCGGGGTGAATAATTCCATCGTCATCAGCCCGATGTTGCGCCCGACAACCAACGGCGCCCAACGGTTGGCAAAAAGATGTACCAGACTGTCCGTGACGCCGATGGTTGCTTCGCGATCGCTCTGTCGACGCTGCTGATAACGGCATAATACGCCGTAATCACCAATGTCTTCTGCGCGCTCCTGCGCCTGAGTCAGGGTTTCCGCAAGGCTCATGACATCACGCATACCGAGGTTAAATCCTTGCCCGGCAATCGGGTGCAGGGTTTGCGCCGCATTGCCCACCAGCACGGTGCGATGGGTAATCGGTCTGGCGGCGCGGGTTAACGCCAGCGGATAAGCACTGCGTTTACCGGCGTGGGTAATTTGCCCCAGTCGCCAGCCAAAGGCAGACTGGAGTTCACGGCAAAACTTCTCGTCGCTCCACGCCAACACTTCTTCGCGCCGTTCCAGTGGATGACACCAGACCAGCGAACAGCGTCCTTCAGACATCGGCAACATCGCCAGCGGGCCATGTTGCGTAAAGCGCTCAAAAGCGCGCCCTCCATGCGCAACGGAAGTCGCAACGTTGGCAATGACTGCCAGTTGTTCGTAGGGTTCCTGCTGCCAGTCAACGCCACAGGTCGTAGCTAACGCGGAATGCGTACCGTCAGCCGCCACCAGCACGCGACCCGTCAGCGTCTCGCCACTCTCCAGCGTCACTTCAACGTTAGCTGGGGTACGAACAACATTAGCAATGCGATCCGGGCAATGCAGCGTTACGCCAGGCGCTTTGCGCAACAGCGCAAACAGGCGTTGCCCGACATTGTGCAATTCGACAACCTGCCCCAGCGCCGCCAGTTGGTAATCTTCTGCGGCGAGGGTGACGAATCCGGCATGACCACGATCGCTGACATGCACGGTGGTGATGGCGGTTGCGTAATCAGCCAGAGATTGCCAGACGCCGATGCGCGCCAGTTGCTGACAGGTGCCCGCCGCCAGCGCAATAGCCCGTCCATCAAAGCCCGGATGAGCATGAGACTCTGGCGCGGTCGCTTCAATCAAATGTACCGGCAGCGTCCCATGACTTAACCGGGAAATAGCCAGCGCCAGCGTCGCGCCAGCCATGCCGCCACCGACGATGATTACGCTCATTGCTTTCTCGCAGCTGCCATCAACGCTTCAATTTCTTCCGGCTTTTTCACCACGCTGGCGGTGAGGTTTTCGTTGCCGTTTTCGGTAATCACAATGTCGTCTTCAATACGAATGCCGATCCCACGATATTGTTCTGGTACTTCTGCATCCGGCGCAATATACAGACCTGGCTCTACGGTCAGCACCATACCCGGTTCAAGAATGCGCGAGCGCTCCTGGCCATAAACGCCCACATCATGGACATCCAGTCCTAACCAGTGGCTAAGGCCATGCATAAAGAAAGGACGATGGGCGTTCTGAGCGATCAGTTCATCAACATCACCTTTCAGGATGCCGAGTTTTACCAGACCGCCAACCATGATGCGCACCACTTCACCAGTGACTTCCTGAATGGAAGTTCCCGGACGATACAGGCGCAGGCTGGTTTCAAGAGACTCCAGCACAATGTCATAGATTTCACGCTGAGCCTGAGTGAATTTGCCGTTGACCGGGAAGGTGCGGGTGATATCGCCCGCGTAACCTTTATATTCACAACCAGCATCAATCAACACCAGGTCGCCGTCGCGCAGTTCACTCTCGTTTTCGGTGTAATGCAGAATGCAGCCGTTTTCACCGCTGCCGACAATGGTGTTATAGGAAGGATAGCGCGCACCGTGGCGGTTGAATTCGTGGTGAATTTCGCCTTCCAGATGGTACTCGAACATCCCCGGACGGCATTTTTCCATCGCCCGGGTATGCGCCAGTGCGGTGATTTCACCCGCGCGGCGAAGTACGGCAATCTCTTCCGGCGATTTGAACAGGCGCATTTCATGAACAATGGGACGCCAGTCGATCATCGTTGCTGGCGCGCTGAGATTTTGCCGCGAGCCTTTACGCAGTTTTTCCAGCGCACTATTCACGATTTCATCAGCATATGCATATTCGCCCTGGGCGTGGTAAACCACATCCAGACCATTAAGTAGTTGATAAAGTTGCTGATTGATTTCGCTGAACGCCAGAGCGCGATCAACGCCCAGTTTCTCTGGCGCGGCATCCTGACCTAAACGACGGCCAAACCAGATCTCCGCCGTCAGGTCGCGCACGCGGTTAAACAAAACGCTGTGGTTATGAGTGTCATCGCTTTTAATCAGCACCAGCACCGCTTCGGGTTCATTAAAGCCGGTGAAGTACCAGAAGTCGCTGTTCTGACGATAGGGGTATTCGCTGTCGGCGCTACGGGTCACTTCTGGTGCCGCAAAAATCAGCGCGGCGCTGCCGGGTTGCATTTGCTCCACCAGGGCCTGACGGCGGCGCTGAAATTCCTGCTGAGATATCTCACTCATAACACTCTCCTTACGTTTTTTGTTTTTAGTGTAGAGTTGGTTTTTGTACTTCTGGTGCGGTCGGTTGCGGATGAGTAAAGGTGTCGTGGCATAACAGCGCGGCAACACGGACGTACTCGATGATCTCTTCAAGCGACATTTCCAGCTCTTCTTGATCTTCGTCTTCGTCGTAGCCCAGTTGCGCGATGTTACGCAGATCGTCAATGGCTTCGCCGGTTTCGCCAGTCACTTTATCCAGCTTCGGCTGAGTGACGCCAAGACCGAGCAGGAAGTGATTTACCCAGCCTGCCAACGCATCAGCGCGATCGAAAACGCTAACGCCATCGCCATCAGGCAGATAAAGCTGAAAAAGGAAGCCGTCATCTTGCAAGGCATCACTGGTGGCAGAGTGCATTTTGCGCAATGCCTGGGCAAGTTCATGCCCGAAAGCCATACCTTCGTTCGTCAGGTCGTGAAGCAGCGGCAGCCAGGAGCTGTCATCATTACCGCCACATATCATCCCACTGATTAAACCATGCATCTCAGCAGGGGTCAGACCTGTCCCTTGTTGGTTCAGATACTGGTTCATTTCATTGTAACCAGGCATTTCGTTCTGTATTGACATAAGCATTCGGCATCAAAGGGAGGAAGATTCATGATATGCTATCACTTTGGACCCTGGTGGACCAGAAAAGGGCTTGTCTCATTGCACCAGGGTAGCTATAGTTTCGCCCCTTCGCAGACCAAAGGTCTGAAGGCGAAGGCAGCGCAGTCAATCAGCAGGAAGGTGGCATGTCTGCACAACCCGTCGATATCCAAATTTTTGGCCGTTCACTGCGTGTGAACTGCCCGCCTGACCAAAGGGATGCGTTGAATCAGGCTGCGGACGATCTGAACCAACGGTTGCAAGATCTGAAAGAACGCACTAGAGTCACAAATACTGAACAGTTGGTCTTCATTGCCGCATTGAATATCAGCTATGAGTTAGCGCAAGAAAAAGCGAAGACTCGTGACTACGCGGCAAGTATGGAACAGCGTATTCGGATGCTGCAACAGACCATAGAACAAGCGTTACTTGAACAAGGTCGCATCACCGAAAAAACGAACCAAAACTTTGAATGACACTTTCCGGTTTACTGTGGTAGAGTAACCGTGAAGACAAAATTTCTCTGAGATGTTCGCAAGCGGGCCAGTCCCCTGAGCCGATATTTCATACCACAAGAATGTGGCGCTCCGTGGTTGGTGAGCATGCTCGGTCCGTCCGAGAAGCCTTAAAACTGCGACGACACATTCACCTTGAACCAAGGGTTCAAGGGTTACAGCCTGCGGCGGCATCTCGGAGATTCCCTTCTTATCTGGCACCAGCCATGACACAACTACCAGAAATCCCACTGACATTATCCCGACAAGAAATCCGTAAAATGATTCGGCAGCGTCGTCGTGCGTTAACGCCGGAGCAACAACGTGAAATGGGCCAGCTGGCTGCCATGCGGATGATGAGTTATCCCCCTGTTGTGATGGCGCATACGGTCGCTGTATTTCTCTCTTTTGATGGCGAACTCGACACCCAGCCGCTCATAGAACAACTCTGGCGCGCCGGTAAGCGCGTGTATCTTCCAGTTTTACATCCCTTTAGTGCCGGTAATTTACTGTTCCTGAATTACCATCCTAAGAGTGAACTGGTGATGAACAGGTTGAAGATCCACGAGCCAAAACTGGACGTGCGTGACGTGCTACCCCTTTCCCGATTAGACGTCCTGATAACGCCGCTGGTCGCCTTTGATGAGTTCGGTCAACGCCTCGGAATGGGAGGTGGATTTTATGATCGGACATTGCAAAACTGGCAGCACTACAACATACAGCCAGTAGGTTATGCCCATGATTGCCAGTTGGTGGAAAAACTCCCCGTAGAAGAATGGGACGTCCCGCTGCCTGCGGTGGTTACGCCATCGAAAATCTGGGAGTGGTGAGAGCGACATACCTGCATCGCCCTGATTGACATCGTTGATTCTTTGACCTAATTTAGTGAGTAAGGGTAAGGGAGGATTGCTCCTCCCCTGTGACTGACTGTTAATAAGCTGGCAAACTTATGAGTAACAGTACAATCAGTATGATGACAAGTCGCATCATAACCCTTCTCCTTTAAGCCCTCGCTTCGGTGAGGGCTTTACCGTTACAGCCCTGTGCTGCCCCGTCATCGTAAATCCTCTTTGAGTAAACACAACGCATTGATCTGGCTTTAATTTATTTCTTCGAGCAGGCTCGCAAAGGCGATTACACAGCGATGTAAATGCCGTAATTAGCGCGGTAAAAGGGATAAAAAAAACGGGCAAGTCAGCGACCTGCCCGTTGTTTGTCAGAGAAGGGAAATCAGTACAGCAGGCGGGCGCGAACAGTACCCGGAATAGCTTTCATGGCCTGTAACGCTTTTTCAGCAACGTCTTCGTCAGCTTCAATATCAATAACTACGTAACCCATCTGGGCAGAAGTTTGCAGATATTGCGCGGCAATGTTGACGCCCTGCTCGGCAAATATTTTGTTCAGCGCAGTCAGCACGCCCGGGCGGTTTTCGTGAATGTGCATCAGACGGCGTCCACCATGCAGCGGCAGCGAGACTTCCGGGAAGTTCACCGCAGAGAGTGTGGAGCCATTGTCAGAGTACTTGATTAATTTGCCCGCAACTTCCAGGCCGATATTCTCCTGCGCTTCCTGAGTCGAACCGCCAATGTGTGGCGTCAGAAGGACGTTGTCGAATTCGCACAGCGGAGAGGTAAACGGATCGCTGTTAGTCGCCGGTTCCGTCGGGAACACGTCGATTGCGGCCCCTGCCAGATGTTTGCTCGCCAGAGCGTCACACAGCGCCGGAATATCAACCACCGTTCCGCGCGAAGCGTTAATCAGTAGCGAGCCCGGCTTCATCAGCGAGATCTCTTTCGCGCCCATCATATTTTTGGTAGACGCATTCTCTGGCACATGCAGACTCACTACATCGCTCATATTCAGCAGGTCGGAAAGATGTTGCACCTGAGTGGCGTTGCCCAAAGGCAGTTTGTTTTCAATATCATAGAAGTAAACATACATCCCCAGCGATTCCGCCAGAATGCCCAGTTGCGTACCAATATGACCATAACCAATAATGCCCAGCTTTTTGCCGCGCGCTTCAAAAGAACCTGCGGCCAGCTTGTTCCATACGCCACGGTGCGCTTTGGCGTTGGCTTCCGGCACTCCGCGTAATAGCAGCAGAAGTTCGCCAATCACCAACTCAGCAACGGAACGCGTATTTGAAAACGGGGCATTAAATACCGGGATCCCGCGTTTTGCCGCAGCATTCAAATCAACCTGGTTGGTCCCAATGCAGAAACAGCCAATAGCGACCAGTTTTTCAGCAGCATTGATCACGTCTTCGGTCAGATGGGTACGGGATCGCAAGCCGATGAAGTGGGCATCGCGGATGGATTCTTTTAATTGTTCATCATCCAGCGCGCCTTTGTGAAATTCGATGTTGGTGTAACCTGCCGCACGAAGGCTTTCGAGCGCCTTTTGATGCACCCCTTCTACCAGCAGAAACTTAATCTTGTCTTTCTCCAGCGATACCTTTGCCATTTACCCAATCCTGTCTTTGAAATGTTGTGTGCGGATTTGCGTCCGCCTTTCAACATATCAAAAAATAATATTGCGGCAATATGAACGTTTGCGTCGCGATATTGAGGAAATATCACGCAAAGGTATTTCTTGGATGAATATGCTGGTTTAGAGGATTTATTTAGAGCAATCGACAACAGCCTGGTAAAAACGTGACACATGTCACCAAATTTAATGAAGAGAATTTTTTTAACGGGGGAGGTTCCCCCGTCAGATCATTTCACAATGGTTTTGACACCGTCAGGTGTGCCAATCAGCGCAACGTCCGCGCCACGGTTAGCAAACAAGCCAACAGTTACCACGCCAGGAATCGCATTTATGGCGTTTTCCATCGCGATCGGGTCAAGGATTTCCATGCCGTGGACGTCGAGGATCACGTTGCCATTATCGGTTACCACACCCTGACGGTATTCCGGACGACCGCCCAGTTTCACCAGCTGGCGCGCCACTGCACTACGTGCCATCGGGATAACTTCTACTGGCAGCGGGAATTTGCCCAGAATATCAACCTGCTTGGAAGCATCTGCGATACAGATAAATTTTTCCGCAACCGAAGCAATGATTTTTTCACGGGTCAGCGCCGCGCCGCCGCCTTTGATCATTTGCATGTGGCCGTTGATTTCATCTGCGCCATCAACGTAGATGCCAAGGCTGTCGACTTCGTTGAGATCAAAAACGTGAATGCCGAGGCTCTTCAGTTTTTCAGTGGAAGCATCTGAACTGGAAACGGCCCCTTCAATCTGGCCTTTCATTGTTCCGAGCGCGTCAATAAAGTGTGCGGCGGTGGAACCTGTACCTACACCAACAATGGTGCCGGGCTGAACATACTGAAGTGCCGCCCATCCTACTGCTTTTTTCAATTCATCCTGCGTCATGATCGTTTCGCCTGTGGTATGAAATTTCACACGCATTATATACAAAAAAAGCGAATCAGACCCCGTTGGCAAGCCGCGTGGTTAACCCATCAATAAAATAACGAGTAATGTTGCTCTTCAGGAAAAAGACGACAAGGGGGCCTGATATCCTGCTCCACAGCATAAACCGTTGCACCAACTCTCCGTTCTCCCGCGCAGACGCAATGGGATTATTGGCCGATAAACCAACCTTTACAACACACGGCCCGGGTACTTCACAAAGGCTTAGAAAGCACGGTATTGCCAACCAAAATGTCCACTATGACCGCTTTTGTATGCGTTAAATACTCTGTAACCAAAGCAAAATTATGTCATAGTTCGGCATGAGAATATTTGAGGAGCAGGTTAGAGAAATGAAACGCCCGGACTACAGGACATTACAGGCACTGGATGCGGTGATACGTGAACGAGGATTTGAGCGCGCGGCACAAAAGTTGTGCATTACGCAATCAGCCGTCTCACAACGCATTAAGCAACTGGAAAATATGTTCGGGCAGCCGCTGTTGGTGCGAACAGTTCCCCCGCGCCCGACAGAACAAGGGCAAAAATTACTGGCACTGCTTCGCCAGGTCGAGCTGCTGGAAGAAGAGTGGCTGGGCGATGAACAAACCGGTTCCACCCCACTACTGCTCTCGCTGGCAGTCAACGCCGACAGTCTGGCAACCTGGTTGCTTCCGGCACTGGCTCCTGTACTGGCTGATTCGCCTATTCGTCTGAACTTACAGGTGGAAGATGAAACTCGCACCCAGGAGCGTCTGCGTCGAGGTGAAGTGGTCGGCGCGGTGAGTATTCAACATCAGGCGCTGCCTAGTTGCCTGGTCGATAAACTTGGCGCGCTCGACTATCTGTTCGTCAGCTCCAAACCGTTTGCCGAGAAATACTTCCCCAACGGAGTAAGCCGTTCTGCGCTGCTCAAAGCACCGGTTGTCGCGTTTGACCATCTTGACGATATGCACCAGGCATTTTTGCAGCAAAACTTCGATCTGCCGCCAGGTAGCGTACCGTGCCATATCGTTAACTCGTCCGAAGCCTTCGTGCAGCTCGCTCGCCAGGGTACAACCTGCTGTATGATCCCACACCTGCAAATTGAAAAAGAATTGGCCAGCGGAGAGTTGATTGATCTGACGCCCGGGCTATTCCAACGGCGAATGCTCTACTGGCATCGCTTTGCCCCAGAAAGCCGCATGATGCGTAAAGTCACTGATGCTTTGCTCGACTATGGTCACAAAGTGCTTCGTCAGGATTAATCAATCAGTTAACGCCTGGTAGCACATATCAGGCGTTTTTCTTTTTTTCTTTTTTATTCTTTGAATAACATCACAAAACAGACAAATCTCACACGGCAAAAAACGACGCCCCATTCCATTTTTTTTGCTGGCGACAAACCCGTATAAAAAGCTCACCGTAAGCGCAAACACCCTCATTTTTATTGCGTTTTATGGAGCAAATAATGTCAAATGTGCAAGAGTGGCAACAGCTTGCCAACAAGGAGTTGAGCCGTCGGGAGAAAACCGTCGACTCACTGGTTCAGCAAACGGCGGAAGGGATCGCCATCAAGCCACTGTATACCGAAGCCGATCTCGACAATCTGGAAGTGACCGGTACCCTTCCTGGCTTACCGCCCTATGTTCGTGGTCCCCGCGCCACCATGTATACCGCCCAACCGTGGACCATCCGTCAGTATGCCGGTTTCTCGACCGCCAAAGAGTCCAACGCTTTTTATCGCCGTAACCTGGCTGCCGGGCAAAAAGGTCTTTCCGTGGCGTTTGACCTTGCCACCCACCGTGGCTACGACTCCGATAACCCGCGCGTGGCGGGCGATGTTGGCAAAGCGGGCGTCGCTATCGACACCGTAGAAGATATGAAGGTGCTCTTCGACCAAATCCCGCTGGATAAAATGTCGGTTTCGATGACCATGAACGGCGCAGTCTTGCCAGTGCTGGCCTTTTATATCGTGGCGGCAGAAGAGCAAGGCGTTCCCCCCGATAAAATGACGGGTACAATTCAGAACGATATCCTCAAAGAGTACCTCTGCCGCAATACCTATATTTACCCACCGAAACCTTCCATGCGCATTATCGCTGACATTATCGCCTGGTGTTCCGGCAATATGCCGCGCTTCAATACCATTAGCATCAGCGGCTACCACATGGGCGAAGCCGGTGCGAACTGTGTGCAACAGGTGGCGTTTACTCTCGCCGATGGGATTGAGTACATCAAAGCAGCTCTCTCTGCTGGCTTAAAAATTGATGACTTCGCCCCGCGCCTGTCGTTCTTCTTTGGTATCGGCATGGACCTGTTTATGAACGTCGCCATGCTGCGCGCCGCACGCTATCTCTGGAGCGAAGCAGTAAGCGGGTTTGGTGCCAAAGATCCGAAATCGCTGGCGCTACGCACCCACTGTCAAACCTCCGGCTGGAGTCTCACCGAACAGGATCCGTATAACAACGTTATCCGCACCACCATTGAAGCGTTGGCAGCTACCCTTGGCGGAACCCAGTCGCTGCATACAAATGCCTTTGATGAAGCGCTTGGTTTGCCGACCGATTTTTCGGCACGTATTGCCCGTAACACCCAAATCATTATTCAGGAAGAGTCAGAACTCTGTCGCACCGTCGATCCGCTGGCCGGTTCTTATTACGTTGAGTCACTAACCGATCAGATCGTGAAACAGGCCAGAGCCATCATTGATCAGATCGACGAAGCCGGAGGCATGGCGAAGGCGATCGAAGCAGGTCTGCCAAAAAGGATGATCGAAGAAGCATCTGCTCGTGAACAGTCGTTGATCGACCAGGGCAAACGCGTGATCGTCGGCGTCAACAAATACAAACTGGATCACGAAGATGAAACTGATGTCCTTGAAATCGACAACGTGATGGTGCGTAACGAGCAAATTGCTTCGCTGGAACGCATTCGCGCCACCCGTGATGATGCCGCCGTAACCGCCGCGTTGAACGCTCTGACTCACGCTGCACAGCATAACGAAAACCTGCTGGCTGCCGCTGTTAATGCGGCTCGCGTTCGCGCGACGCTGGGTGAAATATCCGATGCGCTGGAAGCCGCTTTTGACCGTTATCTGGTACCGAGCCAGTGTGTTACCGGCGTCATTGCGCAAAGCTATCATCAGTCGGAAAAATCAGCCTTCGAGTTTGATGCAATTGTTGCGCAAACGGAGCTGTTCCTTGCCGACAATGGTCGTCGCCCGCGCATTCTGATCGCCAAAATGGGACAAGATGGACACGATCGCGGAGCGAAAGTCATTGCCAGCGCCTATTCCGATCTTGGTTTCGACGTTGATTTGAGTCCCATGTTCTCCACGCCGGAAGAGATCGCCCGCCTGGCAGTGGAAAACGACGTTCATGTGGTGGGCGCATCCTCGCTTGCAGCAGGACATAAAACGCTGATCCCGGAACTGGTTGAAGCCCTGAAAAAATGGGGGCGCGAAGATATTTGCGTGGTCGCCGGTGGCGTTATTCCGCCGCAAGATTATGCCTTCCTGCAAGAGCGTGGCGTGGCGGCGATTTACGGTCCTGGTACTCCCATGCTCGACAGCGTGCGTGATGTGCTGAACCGGATTAGCCAACATCATGATTAACGAAGCCACGCTGGCAGACAGCATTCGACGCCTACGTCTGGGTGAGCGAGCCACGCTCGCCCAGACCATGACGCTGGTTGAGAGCCGTCACCCTCGCCATCAGGCACTCAGCACTCAACTGCTTGATGCCATCATGCCGTTTTGTGGTAACGCCCTGCGACTGGGCGTTACCGGCACGCCAGGAGCAGGAAAAAGTACCTTTCTTGAAGCCTTTGGCATGTTACTGATTCGCCAGGGGCTTAAGGTCGCAGTGATTGCCGTCGATCCCAGCAGCCCAGTGACCGGTGGCAGCATTCTTGGGGATAAGACTCGCATGACCGAACTGGCGCGTGCCGATGCAGCGTTTATTCGCCCGGTTCCGTCATCTGGTCACCTTGGCGGCGCCAGTCAGCGGGCGCGGGAGTTAATGCTGTTATGTGAAGCGGCGGGTTATGACGTGGTGATCGTTGAAACCGTCGGCGTCGGGCAGTCAGAAACGGAAGTCGCCCGCATGGTGGACTGCTTTATCTCGCTGCAAATTGCCGGTGGCGGCGATGATCTCCAGGGCATTAAAAAGGGTTTAATGGAGATGGCAGATCTGATTGTCATCAACAAAGATGATGGTGATAACCACACGAATGTCGCCATTACCCGCCATATGTACGAAAGCGCTCTGCATATTCTGCGCCGCAAATATGACGAATGGCAGCCACAGGTCCTCACCTGTAGTGCTCTGGAAAAATGCGGTATCGATGAGATATGGCGCGCAATTATCGATTTCAAAACCGCACTGACTACCAGCGGTCGTTTACAACAGGTGCGGCAACAACAATCGGTGGAATGGCTGCGTAAACAGACCGAAGAAGAGGTGCTGCACCACCTGTTCACTAATGAAGATTTCGATCGCTATTACAGCCAAACGCTATTAGCGGTCAAAAATAATATGCTCTCGCCGCGCACAGGTTTGCGGCAGCTCAGTGATTTTATCCAGACTCAGTATTTTAATTAAGGGAATTTTTATGTCTTATCAGTATGTTAATGTAGTCATCATCAACAAAGTGGCAGTCGTTGAGTTTAACTATGCCCGCAAACTCAATGCGTTAAGTAAAGTCTTTATTGATGACCTGATTCAGGCATTAAACGATCTCAATCGTCCAGAAATCCGCTGCATCATTCTGCGCGCCCCAAGTGGTTCCAGGGTCTTTTCCGCAGGTCACGACATTCATGAGTTGCCGTCAGGAGGTCGCGATCCGCTCTCTTACGATGATCCGCTACGTCAAATTACCCGTGTGATCCAAAAATGCCCCAAACCGGTAATTTCGATGGTCGAAGGTAGCGTCTGGGGTGGCGCATTTGAAATGATCATGAGCTCTGATCTGATCATCGCCGCCAGTACTTCTACCTTCTCAATGACGCCAGTCAACCTGGGCGTACCGTATAACCTGGTGGGGATCCACAACCTGACTCGTGACGCGGGCTTCCACATTGTCAAAGAGCTGATTTTTACCGCTTCGCCAATCACCGCTCAACGCGCGCTGGCTGTTGGCATTCTCAACCACGTTGTTGAGGCCGATGAACTGGAAGATTTCACCTTACAAATGGCTCACCACATTTCCGAAAAAGCGCCGTTAGCCATTGCAGTAATCAAGGAAGAGCTGCGCGTATTGGGTGAAGCGCACACCATGAATTCAGATGAATTTGAGCGTATTCAAGGGATGCGCCGGGCGGTTTATGACAGCGAAGATTATCAGGAAGGTATGAACGCCTTCCTGGAAAAACGTAAACCTAATTTCGTCGGTCATTAATGATCCACGAACTAAGGAGCAAAGGATGAATATTACCCGGACAAGGATGACCGCCGATGAAGCGGCGGAAATAATCCAGCACAACGATATGGTGGCATTCAGTGGTTTTACTCCTGCGGGTTCGCCCAAGGCTCTTCCTGTCGCCATTGCCCGTCGCGCCAATGAACAACATGAGGCGAAAAAAACGTATCAAATTCGCCTGCTGACCGGAGCGTCGATTAGCGCCGCCGCCGATGACATACTCTCTGAAGCTGACGCCGTTTCATGGCGCGCGCCATACCAGACATCATCGGGATTACGTAAAAAGATCAATCAGGGATCGGTTAGTTTTGTTGATCTACATTTGAGCGAAGTTGCGCAAATGGTCAACTACGGCTTTTTCGGCGACATCGATGTTGCGGTAATTGAAGCCTCAGCCCTCGCTCCGGATGGTCGCGTCTGGTTAACCAGTGGGATCGGTAATGCCCCGACCTGGTTGCTGCGCGCAAAGAAAGTGATCATTGAACTCAATCATTATCACGATCCGCGCGTTGCAGAACTGGCGGATATTGTGACTCCTGGCGCACCACCGCGACGCAATAGCGTGTCGATCTTCCATGCGATGGATCGCGTCGGTACCCGCTATGTACAAATCGATCCGAAAAAAATTGTCGCCGTCGTGGAAACCAACTTACCTGATGCAGGTAACTCGCTGGATAAACAAAATCCCATGTGCCAGCAAATCGCCGACAATGTGGTCACCTTCTTGTTGCGCGAAATGGCGCAGGGGCGCATTCCGCGGGAATTTCTGCCACTGCAAAGCGGGGTAGGCAACATCAATAATGCGGTAATGGCTCGTCTGGGGGAAAACCAAGAAATTCCTCCGTTTATGATGTATTCAGAAGTGCTACAGGAGTCTGTGGTTCATCTTCTGGAAACCGGCAAAATTATCGGGGCCAGCGCCTCCAGTCTGACAATTTCTGCCGATTCACTGCGCAAGATTTACGCCAATATGGATTACTTCGCCAGTCGCATTGTGTTACGTCCGCAAGAGATTTCCAATAACCCAGAAATTATCCGCCGCCTTGGTGTTATCGCTCTGAATGTCGGCCTCGAGTTTGATATTTACGGACACGCCAACTCAACGCACGTAGTCCCGGCGTTAATTTACTGAATGGTATCGGGGTAAGCGGTGATTTTAACGCAACGCGTATCTGTCGATCTTTATGGCACCGTCGATTGCTAAAGAAGGCAAGATCTCAACCGTCGTGCCTATGTGCAGCCATGTTGATCACAGCGAACACAGCGTGAAAGTGATTATCACAGAACAAGGGATCGCCGACTTACGTGGCCTCTCTCCACTTCAGCGCGCGCGCACTATCATCGATAACTGCGCACATCCGATGTACCGTGACTATCTGCATCGCTATCTGGAGAATGCACCCGGCGGGCATATTCACCACGATCTTAGCCACGTTTTCGATCTGCATCGTAATTTGATCGAAACGGGCTCAATGCTGGTTAATCGCTCGTACCGTCACGATCTTCAGCAATTTGCTGTAGCAGCGTGGCGGTATAGCGATGATTTTTCAGTGAATAAAGGTATTCCTGCATATACATTGGCGTATGCGGTGCATCAAAATATTTCAACGTAGCTGGGTTCACCAGCCGCCATGCAAAATGTGGGATCACCGTAAGAAAATGTCCGTGCTCAACGGCGCTGATTTTGGCCATAAAACTGTATGGGCGATAAATAATTGTTGGATTGATCCCACAAGGGCGCATGTTCGAATCTATCATCGCTTCATAATTAGCACGGTTTTGAAAGCGCATCTGTAACCAGGGCAACTCCTGTAATAACTCCTGCTCCTGACGCTCTTCATAACGGCGAGAAACGAGAAACCCCAGTCGCAGCGGCGGCAGTTCACTCATTGTTAGATTATCCAACCCCTGTACACGAGCGGAAACATGCTGCGGAGAGATAATAAAATCAAGCTGACGATAGAAGAGATTGTCGATAACCTCATTTTCGCTGAACTCAACCGGCTGGGCCGTCACGCCTTCATACTTATCACCCAGGCTAATTAACTGATCAAAAATAATCGTCGGATAGGTATTATCGATACCTATCACAATTTCACGAGAACGACGTCCAGAATTATGAATTTCATTATCGATCGCAGAAAGCCGTTGGTAAACCGGGAAGAGCTTTTGATAAAGCTCCTGCCCGGCTTTATTAAGGCTGATGTTATTATCTTTACGGGTAAATAATGTATAGCCAATTTGCTCCTCCAGCGCGGCAATACTTTTGCCAAACGGCGAAGCAGTCATATGTAACTTTTCTGCCGCGCGGGCAATATTATTGGTTTGCGCTAATAAAATAAAATTGCGCATCTTTTTAGAAATAAAAATATCCATCGCCGCTTCCTCCAAACATCCCTGTCCGCTTAACCGTTTCAGTAAGTTAATCCTTAATGAAATCGCAAGCAAAGATAGGTGCTTACGTCATGGTTTTACAGAAAATTACAGAAAAAAGAGGCGATATCAGATAAAGACATTAGCCCGACAAATGAGTCGGGCTACAAGTATTATTGTGCGGCAGGTGTTTTAGCGGGTTGTTGATCCACTGGTTCTAACTGGAAGACCACATCGACCTGATCATCAAACTGAATAGCGGCCTGCTCGTAAGTTTCCTGGGCGGAAACCGGTGCGGCATCGGCTTTCATCATGCGTACCATTGGGCTGGGCTGATAGTTGGAAACATGGTAGCGCACGCTATATACCGGCCCCAGTTTGCGATTAAAGCCGTTCGCCAGCTCCTGAGCCTGATGAATCGCGTTATCAATCGCTGCCTTACGCGCTTTGTCTTTATAGGCATCTGGCTGTGCCACGCCCAACGACACAGAACGAATTTCGTTGAGTCCAGCCTTCAGCGCGCCATCCAGCAAGGAATTCAGTTTGTCTAACTGACGAAGCGTGACTTCCACCGTTCTCACGGCACGGTAGCCTTTCAGGATACTTTTACCATCCTGGTAATCGTAGTCTGGCTGGGTACGCAAATTCGCGGAACTGATATCTTTTTTCGCGATCTGATTGAGTTCAAGGAAAGAGATATATTGCGCGACACGCTCATCCGCCTGCTTCTTGGCAGAAGCGGCATCCTTCGCCGTCACGTTAACTTCAATAGCAAGAATAGCGATATCTGGCACCGCATCAACGCTTGCCGTTCCTGAAGTGACAATGTGCGGACCATCCGGTAGTTCATTGGCCTGCACAGCCATCCCGCTGAAACCCATCAATGCCGCCAGGGCGATAACTTTGAACTTCACGTTAGTCTCTCCGTGTTAATTGACTTGCCCAAAATTCAGGACCTCTGGAGGCAAGCTTAGCGTCTCTGTTTTATTTTTCCATCGGATAGCGCCTAACTGAACAAGGCTTGTGCATGAGCAACACCCTCTTTCGCCAGTTGTAGGGCGATAATCCACATAACGCAGCCCACCACGAGATTGATAATGCGCTGCGCTTTGGCGGTACGCAAACGCGGCGCCAGCCAGGCGGCTAATAACGCCAGACCAAAAAACCACAGGAAAGAGGCACTGATCGTCCCGAGGGCAAACCAACGTTTGGGATCTGGCTCAAGTTGCCCGCCCAGGCTGCCCAATACCACAAAGGTATCCAGGTAAACATGCGGATTCAGCCAGGTTACCGCCAGCATAGTGGCAATAATTTTCCAACGTCCCTGTTTCATGACTTCAGCACTGACCAGCTCAATATTACTGCTCATCGCCGTTTTAAAAGCACCAAAACCATACCACAGCAAGAAGGCCACACCGCCCCAGGTCACCAGCGCCAGCAACCACGGTGACTGCATCAATAACGCGCTACCACCAAAAATCCCGGCGCAAATCAGGACCAAATCGCTTATCGCGCAGAGCAAAGCAATCATAATGTGGTACTGACGCCGAATGCCCTGATTCATCACAAAAGCATTTTGCGGACCAAGCGGCAGAATCATAGCAGCACCAAGTGCAAGACCTTGAAAATAATAAGAAAACACGTTGAACATTCCGAACTAATTATCTGATAAAGAGACTATAGCGCGGGATTGTTATTAGCGGAAATTGATAATATTAATTGGCAATCAGAAAAACTAATAAGAGAGAGGCCAGATAGTATTATCTGGCCTCAGATTGTTGACAAAGTGCGCTTTGCTCATGCCGGATGCGGCGTGAACGCCTTATCCGGCCTACAAAAGCACGAAAACTCAATACATTGCATAGATTACGTAGGCCTGATAAGCGTAGCGCATCAGGCAATTTTGCGTTTGTCATCACTCTCAGGCCAGATAAAATTATCTGGCCTCAGCGTTGATTATGCAGCTTTATCCTCTTTCACCCGCTTAAAGTTCACATCCATTTGCGGATACGGGAAGCTGATACCAGCAGCATCAAATTCACGTTTAATACGTTCCAGCACATCCCAGTACACGTTTTGCAGATCGCCACTGTTGCTCCAGGCACGAACGACGAAATTAATCGACGATGCGCCAAGTTCGTTCAGGCGTACGGTAATTTCACGATCTTTTAAAATACGATCTTCGGACTGAATAATATCGGTCAAAATCTGCTTAACCTGATCGATATCAGAATCATACGCTACGCCAATAATAAATTCGTTACGGCGCGCCGGCTCACGAGAGAAGTTAATAATATTACCGGCAATAATTTTACCGTTCGGAATAACAATTATTTTACCGTCTGCGGTACGCATGGTGGTGGAGAAAATCTGCACACTCTGCACAGTACCAGCAACGCCGCCGAGGTCAACATATTCTCCTGCACGGAACGGGCGGAACATAACCAGCAAAACGCCAGCAGCCAGGTTAGATAGTGAACCCTGCAAGGCCAGACCTACAGCTAAACCTGCGGCACCGAGTACGGCAATAACCGATGCGGTTTGTACGCCCACGCGGCCCAGTGCTGCAATTAACGTAAAGGCGATAATTGCGTAACGGATTAATGCAGAAAGAAAATCAGCAACGGTGGCATCTATGTTACGGGAGATCATCAGGCGATTCACCGCGTTGGAAATCATCCGCGCGATAATCAAACCAACGATGATGATCGCGAGTGCCGCCACGATGTTTACAGCATAACTCAGCAACAGCGCCTGGTTATTTACCAACCAGGATCCTGCGCCGTTTATGCTATCGACAACTTTCAAATCTTCCATTCAATATTCCTTTTCAACTGACTTAAATTGGAGAAACATACTCCGCCGCCTTACGACGGGCAGTCTGACAAGGGTAAACAATAAAGCATAATTTTGCCAAATAGATCACAGATTTCTTAAGTACATCACCTTGCTTTTGGCGAAAAAAAGACCCGCAGAGCGGGCCTTGAGATAAGCAGAAAGGAATATCTTACAGAACGTCGATCGCGTTCAGTTCCTGGAATGCTTTTTCCAGACGAGCGATCATCGAAGTCTGACCGGCACGCAGCCATACGCGCGGATCGTAGTATTTCTTGTTCGGCTGATCTTCGCCTTTCGGGTTGCCCAGCTGGCCCTGCAGGTAAGCTTCGTTCGCTTTGTAGTAGTTCAGAACACCTTCCCAGGTCGCCCATTGGGTGTCGGTATCGATGTTCATTTTAACTACACCGTAGCTTACGGAGTCTTTGATTTCCTGAGCAGTAGAACCGGAACCGCCGTGGAATACGAAGTTCAGGCTGTTGTGCGGCAGGTTGTGTTTCTTAGAAACATATTCCTGAGAGTCGCGCAGGATGGTCGGAGTCAGAACAACGTTACCCGGCTTGTAAACACCGTGTACGTTACCAAAGGACGCAGCGATGGTGAAACGCGGGCTGATTTTGCTCAGCTCGGTGTATGCGTAATCAACGTCTTCCGGCTGGGTGTACAGTGCAGAAGCGTCCATGTGGCTGTTGTCCACGCCGTCTTCTTCACCACCGGTGCAACCCAGTTCGATTTCCAGAGTCATGCCGATTTTGGACATGCGCTCCAGGTATTTAGAGCAGATTTCGATGTTCTCTTGCAGAGATTCTTCAGACAGGTCGATCATGTGAGAAGAGAACAGCGGCTTACCGGTAGCAGCGAAGTGTTTTTCACCCGCGTCCAGCAGACCGTCGATCCACGGCAGCAGTTTCTTCGCGCAGTGGTCGGTATGCAGGATAACCGGAACACCATAGTGTTCAGCCATCTGGTGAACGTGATGCGCACCAGAGATCGCCCCCAGGATAGCAGCGCCCTGCGGAACGTCAGATTTCACGCCTTTACCAGCGATAAAGGAAGCACCACCGTTGGAGAACTGAACGATAACCGGCGCTTTAACTTTAGCAGCGGTTTCCAGTACGGCGTTAATGGAGTCAGTACCGACGCAGTTTACTGCTGGCAGTGCGAAGTTGTTTTCTTTTGCTACCTGGAAAACTTTCTGTACGTCATCACCAGTGATTACGCCAGGTTTTACGAAATCAAAAATCTTAGACATGTCTCTTGTCCTGTATCGTCGGGCCCTATACTCGTCATATTTCAAGTTGCATGTGCTGCGTCTGCGTTCGCTCACCCCAGTCACTTACTTATGTAAGCTCCTGGGGATTCACTCTCTTGTCGCCTTCCTGCAACTCGAATTATTTAGAGTATGAAAAAGTGCGTGCTCTAAAAGCGCGCTGCAACAAGGGCAGGTTTCCCTGCCCTGTGATTTTTTACTTCTTAGCGCGCTCTTCGAGCATCGCTACTGCAGGCAGTACTTTACCTTCCACGAATTCGAGGAATGCGCCGCCGCCAGTGGAGATGTAGGAGATTTTGTCAGCAATGCCGAACAGGTCGATTGCTGCCAGAGTGTCGCCGCCGCCAGCGATGGAGAACGCTTCGCTGTCTGCGATAGCGTTAGCCACGATTTCAGTACCTTTGCGGAAGTTCGGGAATTCGAACACGCCAACCGGACCGTTCCACAGAATGGTT
This sequence comes from Escherichia sp. E4742, assembly GCF_005843885.1. Classification (NCBI taxonomy): domain Bacteria; kingdom Pseudomonadati; phylum Pseudomonadota; class Gammaproteobacteria; order Enterobacterales; family Enterobacteriaceae; genus Escherichia; species Escherichia sp. E4742. The sequence continues at coordinate 949,115 of NZ_CP040443.1, forward strand.
TTCGCATTCTTCAGGATTTCAGCCAGTTCCTGAGCGGAAGCATCACCGATATCCAGGATCTGCTCGTCAGCTTTCACGTCGTTAACAGATTTCAGAGTAGCCGGAGCGGTTTCAGAGAACTCAGTCGCTACGCGAACATCAGACGGAACCGGGATGTTGCAGGTGGTCAGCAGACGTTTTGCTTCGTCAACCAGGTCAGCTTCGTACAGGGATTTACCCACATCGTGGCCTTGTGCCGCGATAAAGGTGTTAGCGATACCACCACCAACGATCAGCTGGTCAGCGATTTTAGACAGGGAGTCCAGAACGGTCAGTTTGGTAGATACTTTAGAACCACCAACGATAGCCACCATCGGGCGAGCAGGTTCTTTCAGTGCTTTACCCAGCGCGTCCAGTTCAGCTGCCAGCAGCGGGCCTGCGCACGCAACATCAGCGAATTTACCGATACCGTGAGTAGAAGCTTGCGCGCGGTGAGCAGTACCGAATGCGTCCATTACGAACACGTCACACAGTGCAGCGTATTTTTTGGACAGGGTTTCGTCGTCTTTCTTCTCGCCTTTGTTGAAGCGAACGTTTTCCAGAACAACCAGTTCACCTTCAGCAACGTCAACGCCGTCGAGGTAATCTTTAACCAGACGAACCGGGTTAGACAGTTTGTCTTTCAGGTAGTTAACAACCGGCAGCAGAGAGAATTCTTCGTTGTACTCGCCTTCGGTAGGACGACCCAGGTGGGAAGTTACCATCACTTTCGCGCCTTGTTTCAGGGCCAGTTCGATGGTCGGCAGAGAAGCACGGATACGCGCGTCGCTGGTTACTTTCCCGTCTTTTACTGGTACGTTCAGATCCGCACGGATAAATACACGTTTCCCAGCAAGATCCAGATCGGTCATCTTAATTACAGACATGGTGAATCCTCTCGTTGATTCTAAAAGTTTTGCAGACGCTGCTTGCGTCTTACCTGAAAGCAACAGTAGCCATAGCTAACGTCGTGTCGAGCATTCGGTTAGCAAAGCCCCATTCGTTATCGCACCAGACCAACGTTTTGATCAGGTGTGCGCCACTGACCCGAGTTTGGGTGCCATCGACAATGGCACTGTGCGGATCGTGGTTAAAATCTACAGAGACCAACGGTAATTCCGTATAGTCAACTATACCATGAAATGCACCTTGTGCTGCTTTTTGCAGCAACAGGTTGACTTCATTGGCTTTTACTGGTTTCTTCACCGTCACGCTTAAATCGATTGCCGTCACATTTATGGTTGGCACACGTACCGCAATCGCTTCAAAGCGATCGTTAAATTGCGGAAAAAATCGTGTGATACCCGCGGCCAGTTTGGTATCGACCGGAATAATCGACTGACTGGCTGCCCGGGTGCGGCGCAGGTCAGGATGGTACGCATCAATAACCTGTTGATCGTGCATGGCGGAGTGAATTGTGGTCACAGTGCCGGACTCAATACCGTACGCATCATCCAACAATTTGATGACAGGAATTATGCAATTCGTGGTACAGGAAGCGTTAGAAACGATGCGGTGTTCTGCACGAAGTTGATCCTGATTGACGCCGTAAACAACGGTCGCGTCGAGATCGTTACTGCCAGGATGTGAAAAGAGCACTTTTTTGGCCCCGGCGGCAATGTGCGCTTCGCCATGCTCGCGGGTGCCATATACGCCGGTGCAGTCGAGAACCACATCAACGCCTAGTTCACGCCAGGGAAGCGATTGCAGTGAACGTTCATGCAATACGCGAATGGCATCATCACCAACAAAAAGTTGATCACGTTCCTCACGGACTTCCCATGCAAAACGGCCATGACTGGTGTCATATTTCAACAAATGCGCCATGCCCGCAGCATCCGCCAGTTCGTTGATTGCCACCACGGTAATTTCCGCACGGCGTCCTGATTCATACAAAGCACGAACCACATTACGCCCGATGCGACCGAAGCCATTTATCGCTACGCGTACGGTCATAGATCTCCTGCAAGGCTTTCCCTGAGCAAATTTGCCAGACAGAGTAATCCAGCAAATCGTTCGGGGAAACCTTACCTGTCGCAAACTGCGACTGATTGGTTAATTGTCGAACATTTAATCGACTGAAACGCTTCAGCTAGGATAAGCGAAACATGGAATAAAAGGAATGATTGTCCAGTCAAAGAAGACAATTATCTGACTTGCGTCACGTTTTCCGGCCTGATGCGTTGGAATTTATTCCACTTTGCAGAATCACGAATAAGCGTAGCAAAATCTTTTCGTTGTGCCGTCACAAACCCTGACTTATATCAGAATATGACTGATGCAGCGTCGATATTATCCGCAATACGTCCGAGTTTCGGAGTACTCCAATGATAACATTGCCCTACCCTTATTCTTCCTCCGCACGCTTTTACGCGCTGCGCCTGCTCCCCGGGCAGGAAGTTCTCTCCCAATTACGCGCCTTCGCGCAGCAACAACAACTCCACGCCGCGTGGATTGCAGGTTGTACCGGCAGTCTGACTGACGTTGCCTTACGCTATGCCGGGCAAGAAAACACGGCCCTACTAAGCGGTAAGTTCGAAGTGATCGCACTGAACGGCACGCTGGAACACACTGGCGAGCATCTTCATCTCTGCGTTTCTGACCCACGCGGCGCGATGCTTGGCGGCCACATGATGCCTGGCTGTACCGTACGCACCACGCTTGAACTGGTGATCGGCAGCCTTGAGGAACTGGCTTTTAGCCGCCAACCTTGCGCGCTTTCTGGTTACGACGAGTTGCATATTTCCCCCGTTAAATAACTATTTTCAGAGAGGTTTTCTTATGGCGCGTCGCCACTTTTCCAGTCAGGCACTGGTGTTGATCGTTATCTCTATCGCCATCAATATGATCGGCGGGCAACTGGCCAGCATGGTTAAATTACCTATTTTCCTCGACTCAATCGGTACGCTCATTAGCGCGGTACTACTTGGCCCGGTTATTGGCATGTTGACCGGCTTACTGACCAATTTACTTTGGGGATTGCTAACCGACCCGATCGCCGCTGCATTTGCTCCCGTGGCAATGGTTATTGGTCTGGTCGCAGGTTGGCTGGCGCGGGCGGGTTGGTTTCGCACTCTGCCGAAAGTCATTGTCAGCGGCGTGATTATTACCCTGGCGGTCACAGTCGTCGCTGTGCCGCTACGTACTGCGCTGTTCGGCGGCGTGACAGGAAGCGGGGCCGATTTGTTCGTTGCCTGGATGCACTCAATGGGGCAAAACCTGGTGGAGTCGGTGGCGATAACGGTAATGGGCGCGAACCTGGTCGACAAAATTCTCACGGCGGTGATTGTCTGGCTTTTGCTCCGACAGTTGCCGATTCGCACCACGCGGCATTTCCCGGCAATGGCAGCCGTGCGCTAAATGCATCCGTTTACATCCTTAACGCTGTGGGCGCTGGCGGCCTGCACCACGCTTATCCTGCCCACACAGACAATATTGCCAGTCTATAGCGCGGCGACCTTTCTCTGCCTTGTCGCGTTAAAGGCCACGCGACGGCGGGCAAAATATGTCTCCTGGCTGATGTTCTCGCTGGGGGCCGGGCTGTGGCTGGTGCACGGCGGCTGGCTGACAGAATGGCTTAGCGGCACGCCGCGTTCGCCGGAGCGTTGGACGTATGCCATTACGCTCTGGTTGAGGATTCTGGCTATCGTTTCAACCTCACAGTTGTGGATGCAATTCGTCCCCGTGCAACGTTTTATCCGCGCTCTGTTTGCTTCTCGCCTGCCGCCGGGCGTCGCTTATCTGTTCGCTGGGCCGTTATTGGTCGTCGAGCAATTAAAACGGCAATTAGCGATTATTCATGAAGCACAGCGTGCGCGCGGCGTGCCGCTGGATGAGAGCTGGTATCAGCGTTTACGTGCGATGCCCGCGTTAATTATTCCGCTAACACACAATGCGCTTAACGATCTAGCTGTCCGTGGTGCGGCGCTGGATATGCGGGCATTTCGGATCCACAACCGGCGCACTACGTTATGGGCACCACCTGACAGTAACCTGGAAAAAGTGGCGCGTTACACCATGATATTGCTAATGCTGGCAGAATTCGGAGTGTGGCTATGGTTACGTTAGAACAGTTTCGCTATTGCCCGACACACTCAACAAATCCTCCGTTCTGTTATGACTTTCACTATGCCAAACCGGGGATGGTCGCCATCTTTGGTGATAACGGCAGTGGCAAAAGTACGCTGGCGCAACTGATGGCGGGCTGGTATCCGGACTTTCTGCCAGGAGAGGTTGCTGGCACGGGGACGCTTCTCGGTACGCCCATTGGACAGATCCCGCTCAATGAGCAATCCGCCACTACCCAGCTCGTCCAGCAATCGCCCTATTTGCAACTCTCCGGTTGTACCTTTAGCGTGGAGGAAGAAGTTGCCTTTGGGCCAGAAAATCTGTGTCTTGCTGAAGCAGAGATTATGGCGCGGATTGATGCCGCCCTGACTCTGACCGAGTGCCAGCCGTTGCGCCATCGCCACCCGGCAACGCTCTCCGGCGGAGAGACTCAGCGCGTGGTCATCGCCTGCGCCATCGCGATGCAGCCAAAACTATTAATTCTTGATGAAGCCTTTAGCCGCCTGACGCCGCAGGCCAGCAAAATGCTGTTGCAGCGCTTACAACACTGGGCGCTTGAACGTGGTTCGCTGATTATTCTTTTTGAACGTCATCGCACGCCTTTCCTGAACTACTGCCAGCAGGCGTGGCACCTGCAAAACGGAGCGATCCAGCCATTATGTTAACGTTAAATCAGGTAACTTATCGCTGGCCAGGCGCGGTAACGGATTGTCTTTGCGACATTTCTCTGCAACTCAAACAAGGTGAATGGTTGGCGCTGACCGGCGACAATGGCGCTGGGAAATCGACGTTGTTGCGGATAATGGCAGGTCTTCTTACGCCCACAGCTGGTACGGTTATGCTGCAACAACAGGCGATGAAAAACCTGAAAAACCGCCAGCGCTCGGCAAACATTGGCGTACTGTTTCAGGAAGCGGAAAACCAGCTTTTTCACAGCACCGTCGCCGACGAGATCGCATTTGGTTTGAAACTGCAAAGATGCCCGGCGGACCAAATCACTCAACGTACCAATGCTGCCCTGCAATGCTGTCAGTTAGCAGATGTTGCCAGTGCGCATCCGTTAGATCTGCATAGTGCGCAGCGACGGATGGTCGCCGTCGCCTGCCTGGAAGCACTCTCTCCGCCACTATTGCTACTGGACGAGCCGAGTCGGGATTTTGACGAAAATTGGTTGAGCGTGTTTGAAAGCTGGCTGGAAAAGTGCCGCCAGCGAGGCACGAGCGTCGTAGCAATCAGTCATGACGCCGCATTTACCCGGCGTCATTTCTCTCGTGTGGTGCGACTGGAAGATGGTGTAATCAGGAACGTTAATCCACCAGACGATATTCACCCGTAGCGGTCATCATTAAGATCAAATTTGCCGGCAGACTCTCTTCAAGCACCCGGCGAACATTCGGCCCGTCGGTACGGTCATAAAAAGCTTCTGCGTCTGCCAGCGATAACCCTCCCGCCAGCTTGCGCCCCACCAGCCGTTCCCGCAACGCAGTAGCTGGCGCGTTGATAAAGATCGAGAAATCACAAAATTGCGCAAGCTGGCACCACTTCTCGTCGTCCAGCAACAACCAGTTTCCTTCGACGATGACGAGAGGTGCGGTAACGTGCAACGCATCTTCAACAGGATCATGCTTTTGTCGATCGTACTGCGGCCACGTACAATCCCCTTCCACTACCTGGCGCAGATTTTCCGCCAGTTTCGCAACGTCGAATGTCTCTGGTGCGCCTTTGAAGGGGCGCAATTGATGCGCATCCAGCCAGCTATTGTAATGGTGAAAACCATCCATCGGGAGCGTCTGGATAGCGGGTAATTCAGGGTCTTGTTGCGCGAGATATTCCCAGAAGGTAGTTAATGTAGATTTACCCGTCCCCGGCGGAGCGCAAAGAAAAACCACCGTACGTCGCTGCGGATTTACCGCCTGTAAGGCCGCCAGCATACGCAGTAGCGGTTTATGAACATTCTCAATTTCATCATCAGAGTACTGCGCCTGTACCTTTAGTCCATTCACCGTCAGTTCGATTTTCACGGCGTTAATTCCTTTAAAGTTGTCGTTACTGCCAGCGTCAGCGCCGTTTTGACCATCCCGCTAAAACGCGCCTCTGACCAGATGGCGAAATCGGCGAACTTCATCGCTTTTAACGCATCGTAGAGCGTCGCATTGCGAGTTATACTGTTGACATTGCTGATAAAATCCCAGGTTATATCATCGGTAAATCCGGGCGTTTCATCCTGTTCGTTCAGGTAATGCCAGTACTGGGAAAAGTGCGTGATATCGGCATACAGCCATTTATCCATTTTCCCCAGCGCATAAATCAAACGCAGCGCAACATCAATATCGTCAAGCGGGCCGCTTTGGGCGAGTAACGGCTTCACTGCATATTCGACGATCTCTTCATCGTTATCGACAAACAGCGACGGCAGAAACTGGCGTATCCCCTGGAGCAAAATAGAATGCGCAGTTTTCATAAATGAAAATAAATTGTCCTGTGCATCCAGTTGCTCAAGCACATCATCTTCTGTCAGCGTCGCCATTCGTCTTCCGATAGATCACCATCAATGCAGGGAGTCTATTATATTACACGTTTGGTCCGCGCCGCCGATCAGTAATGTCTGCGTCCGCACCCCATTCGCCGTCTGTTGGATACCGTTCACCAACTCGCCGCCCGTCACGCCCGTAGCGCTAAAGAGGATATCGTTCCCCCTCACCAGTTCATCGAGCGAGTACACACGGTTGACTTCAACACCCATCTCCTTACAACGCTTACGCTCCTGTTCTGCGATTTGCCGATTTTCGGTGTAGTCACCTTTGGCCTGGCAAAAATCGATTAATTCCGCCTGCATATCCCCCCCCAACGCTTTAACAGCACAGGCAGAAATAACGCCTTCCGGTGCGCCACCGATGGTGTACATCACATCGTAAGGATTATCCTGCCAGCAGGTCAGCACGCTGGCGGCGACATCGCCATCCGGCAGGGCAAAAACCTTCACGCCCAGCTGTGTTGCTTCTTCAATCGCGGCACTCAGGCGCGGTTTATCCAGCGTAACCATGCGCAGCTTGTCCAGCGGTTTACCTAACGCCCGCGCCACGTTGCGCAGGTTGTCCGCCAGAGGCAAAGACAGATCAATCGCCCCGGCAGCCAGTCGATTAACAACCAGCTTTTTCATATACATATCGGGCGCATGTAACAGGCTATCTCGAGGGGCGAAAGCCATGACCGCCAGCGCATTGCTCTGCCCCATCGCCACCATCCGCGTGCCTTCAATCGGGTCAACCGCGATATCGACTTCTGGCCCATCGCCTTTGCCCACCTCTTCTCCAATCCACAGCATCGGCGCATGGTCAATTTCTCCTTCGCCGATAACCACTCGCCCACGAAAAGCGACGTCGTTTAATGCCTGGCGCATCGCGGTGACCGCCAGGCCATCAATTTTATTTTTGTCGCCACATCCGGTTTGCGGCCAGGCAGCCAACGCTGCCTGTTCCGTAACGCGAAATAATGGCCACGCCAGGGACATCATTGCGCGGCCTCCCCAATATCAACGCCAAATTGCGCCAGCAGATATTTCTCGGCCTGTTCATTCCAGATGCCGTGCGTTTCCTCAACCAGCCGCGCCAGTTCTTTAAACAGCGGATCGGTTTTCCCTTTTTCGGCAAAATCGGCAATGGCGGTGAGCGGCATGGTCACGCCGTTATAAATGAGTTTTTTACCGCCAGGGATATCCGGCAGATTGAGCACGGTTTCTGGCACCGCATCCAGCCCACCGATATGGGTCACCATAAACGACGGCTGCAACTGCCCCGTGGCGCTAAGGGCAATCGCCTCTTTCATGTCGTCCGTTGAACCGCCGGATGTACCGACGACGTGCGTGCTGTTGTAATGGACGTTGTAGAAATTAAACGGCACTTTGAAGTTTTTATCCGTCGGCCCGGCAAAGAAGTTCAGGCAGCCATCTTCCGCCAGTAATTCGTCAGCCATCTCAACGACAGCAGGCACCGCCGCATAAACAAAAATGTCATCGAACCCGACATCTCCTGTAAGCGCCCGCAGCATCTGGACAGGATCGGCCATCCCTTTGGTATTCACATACACCAGCTCAATGCCTTTGCTGGCCGCCAGCTCCACCGGCAGCAGCTTCTGCACCTGCGCCAGTCGTTTTTCGTCGATATCGACCACCACCACCCGCGACGGTTGTATGCCGCCGTTAATGGCGTAATCAATAGCGCCAATGCCCATCGGACCTGCACACGCCAGCAGTGCAATATTGCCGCCAGGTTTGACGCCCATGCGATGCTCATAAACATATTGCGTGGTGTGATAATTGGCATGATAAGCGCCAATAATGCAGCACATAGGCTCTGCCAGCGACGCCGCAGCAAAATAAGAGCCGTGATACGGTAATACGCAGCCCAGATTAATGGCTACCTCTGGAATAATCATATAAGTGGCGTTACCGCCAAAATATTCGTAGCTGTAGCCCGCTGAATATCCGCTTGGTAACCCCATCGCCGGTTGCAATACAAAACGCTGACCTTTTTTATATTTGTCGGTGAGATTTTTACCCACTTCGACAATAACCCCAGCACATTCATGCCCGGTAATGACCGGATGATTTTCTAAATCGGCGGGTACGCGTTTATGTTCACTACCGAGTAACGCCGCTTTCCAGGTCGATAAACAGACGCTGTCAGAAATTACACTCACCAAAAGTTCGTTATCAATAATTTCTGGCAATTCAAATTCGCGCAGACGGACATCCCGCTTGCCATAAATAGCAGCAACTTTGGTTTTCATTTTTACCTCTGCAATCAGTTTTTATGTTCGGCGGTTAATTGATTAAATAAAGTGTCGAGTTTTGGATCGCCAATATAGTTATTAATCAATATCAGCGGTTTATCCGTCACACGCTTCACGCGCCCTTCCAGACTGGCATGAGTAACGACGATATCCGCATCCGCAGGCACGTTTTCTATGGCGTAATGTTTTACTTCTATTGCCAGCCCCGCTTTTTCCAGGCGTTTACGGAAGGTGGTTGCGCCCATCGCGCTGGAGCCCATCCCCGCATCGCAAACAAAGGCAATACGCTTAACACGGCTTAACGAGAATGCGCCTTCCTGCTTCATTGCTTTAACCGCATTGGCTGACTCGGTAAATTCATCTTCGCTCTCAGTCTCCACTGTTTTTTCCATCTTCAGTATCAGGGAAGTGATGACAAAGGACACCAGCGTGCCTACCGTAACTCCGGCAATTGTCGCCAGGAACGAGCCTTTTGGCGTCAGCGCCAGGTAAGCAAAGATAGAACCAGGGCTTGGGCCTGCAACCAGACCACCGTCCAGCAAATTAAACATCCAGGTGCCAGACATACCGCCCGCAATCATGGCGATAATGGTCAACGGCTTCATCAGCACATACGGGAAATACAGTTCGTGGATCCCACCGAGGAAGTGAATAATCATCGCACCAGGTGCAGAGCGCTTACTCATCCCTTTACCAAACAGAGTGAATGCCAGCAGCAGTCCTAAGCCAGGCCCAGGGTTGGACGCCACCATAAAGAAGATGGATTTACCGTTAACCGAAGCCTGTTGCATCCCCAACGGGTAATAGACGCCCTGATCGATCGCGTTATTGAGGAAAAGCACTTTCGCCGGTTCATTGATGACAGACAGCAAAGGCAGATAGCCTGCATGTACCAGTGCTTCAATACACTCTTTGACGAAAGTATTGGCAATTAACACCGCCGGGCCGATGACTTCAAAACCCAGCAGACAGAGAATCATCCCAGCGATACCTAATGAGAAGTTATTGATAACCATCTCAAAACCAGCAGGTATGCGTTTTTCCAGTGCTTTATCGACATATTTTATGACCAGCCCACCTAACGGCCCCATGATCATCGAACCAAGGAACATCGGAATTTCAGCACCGACAATAACGCCAATCGTCCCTATTCCGCCCATGACCGCCCCGCGTTTACCGCCGACCAGATGACCACCGGTAGAACCAATCATCACAGGCAATAAATAGGTAATCATCGGGCCGACAATTTTGGCGAAATGTTCATTCGGCAGCCAACCGGTGGGAATAAATAACGCAGTTATAAAGCCCCAGGCAATAAAAGCACCGATATTGGGGATGACCATTGCCGTCAAAAAGCCCCCAAAAGCCTGGACCTTTGCACGAGCAGACTTGTTTTCCATAATATTATCCTGTAGAGGAGAGAGTAATTATCCGCGGCTGATAATGTCCGCTAATTGTTTTTCTGATGATGCTGTTAAGAGTTGTTCGAGTATTTTTTCTTCGCACAGTAATTCACTTAACGCCTGAATAGCGCCAATGTGCGAATCAGCATCGGCAGCCGAAAGCCCGATGAGTAAATTGATCGATTCATCATTTCCCGGAAAATACACTGGTCGTTCGAGTAATGTCAGTGACATCCCGGTTTTAAGCGCCCCACATTCCGGTCGCGCATGAGGCATCGCCACGCCTGGTGCGAGAATATAATAAGGGCCATTGTTGATGGTGGAATCTTTAATAGCCTGAATGTAATTCTCGCTGATATAGTTTTTATCCAGCAATGATGCCATCGAAAAATCGATAGCTTCCTGCCAGTCTTTTGCTGAATGTATAACTGAGATTGATGACTCTGGAAAATAATCAATAAGCCGCATAAATCATCCTTATTTTATTTTTACGGTACCGTCCGGCGGTAAAAATAAAATACGCGTGAGATTTAATGAAAGCAATTGAGCGTCTGAGAGGACAAGTTTTATAAGCCAAAATAATAAAACATTAAATAACAACAAGATGAGATTAATATTATTAAAGTCAACTTTGTATTTGCAGTGATCATCACAAAATCAATATTTTGTACGTTGATATATTTGTGACACACATCACCATTTGTTTATTGAATATCCGAAAACATACTTATTTGATTTATTGTTTTCGCGCCACCCTTTATAGATTCTTAATTTGCGGTTGCCAGCTGTTTTCTCCTCCCCCCATGTGACATATTCCCATACTTTACTCAAGGACGACTCACATGAAAGCACCTGTTTCAATAACCTCATTCCGCCCACAAAAATCTCTTGCCATCGCCATTGGCGTGATTGCCGTGGTTGTGCTGCCATTTCTCTCGTATTACACCGTTAATGAAGGTGAACGCGGCATTTTGCTGCGCTACGGAAAAATCGTAAAAGTTGCCGAGCCGGGTCTGGGTTTTAAGATCCCGTTTATGGAAAGCGTGGAGAAAATTTCCACGCGTAATCAGGCCGTGGTCTATCAGGGATTGCAGGCATACAGCCGCGACCAGCAACCGGCACAAATGACCGTGTCAGTCAGCTTCCATATTAAGCCTTCAGAAGCAGGCGCGGTTTATACCACCTACAACACTATTGAAGCATTAAAAGATCGCCTGATTGTCCGTCAGTTGCCAACTCAACTGGAGAACGTTTTCGGCCAATATACGGCCATCAGCGCCGTGCAGGATCGTACAAAGCTGGTTCAGGATCTGCAAAATGCCATGCGCAAAGCCGTTGTTGGCCCGGTAGTGATTGACGGGGTCCAGATTGAGAATATTGATTTTTCTGACGCTTATGAAAAGTCGATTGAAGATCGAATGAAAGCGGAAGTCGCCATTGCCACACGTAAGCAAAATCTGGAAACAGAGAAAATCCAGGCGCAAATTGCGGTAACTCAAGCCCAGGCAGAAGCAGACAGTAAACTGGCGGCAGCCAAAGCAGAAGCGGAAACTATTCGCGTAAGAGGCGCGGCCGAAGCTGAAACTATTCGTTTAAAAAGTGCGGCTGAAGCAGAAGCTATCCGCTTGCGCGGGGAAGCCCTGCGAGATAATCCCGGACTTGTTGCCCTCACCACTGCTGAGCGTTGGGACGGTAAGCTGCCCGATACCATGATTCCAGGTAGCACAGTTCCGTTTATCTCTACTAAGTAAAAAAAGGGCCGCTTTCACGGCCCTTGAGAGTGATGGCAAAGGCAAAACTGCCTGATGCGCTACGCTTATCAGACCTACATACTTCCTGCAATATATTGAATTTGCATGATTTTGTAGGTCGGATAAGGTGTTCACGCCGCATCCGACATGAACAACGCGCACATTGCCAACAATCTGAAGGGCCGCTTTCGCGGCCCTTCTCACAAAGCATCTTACCGATTACAGCAACGCTTTTGCTTTCGCAACAACGTTATCAACGGTGAAGCCGAACTCTTCAAACAGCAGCTCAGCCGGAGCAGATTCACCGAAGGTGGTCATACCGACGATAGCGCCATTCAGGCCAACATACTTGTACCAGTAGTCAGCAATGCCTGCTTCTACTGCAACACGAGCAGTAACCGCTTTCGGCAGTACAGATTCACGGTAAGCGGCATCCTGTTTGTCGAATGCGTCGGTAGACGGCATGGAAACCACGCGCGCTTTCACGCCTTCGGCAGTCAGTTTTTCATAAGCGGCAACAGCTAGCTCAACTTCAGAACCAGTAGCGATGAAGATCAGTTCCGGCTGACCGGCACAGTCTTTCAGCACATAACCACCGCGCGCGATGTTTGCCAGCTGCTCTTCAGTACGTTCCTGCTGCGCCAGGTTCTGACGGGAGAGGATAAGCGCAGTCGGGCCATCCTGACGCTCAACGCCGTATTTCCACGCTACAGCGGATTCAACCTGGTCACACGGACGCCATGTAGACATGTTCGGGGTCACGCGCAGAGAAGCCACCTGCTCAACCGGCTGGTGAGTCGGGCCATCTTCGCCCAGACCGATGGAGTCGTGGGTGTAAACCATCACCTGACGCTGTTTCATCAGCGCAGCCATACGTACGGCATTACGTGCGTATTCCACGAACATCAGGAAGGTGGAGGTGTACGGCAGGAAACCACCGTGCAGGGAGATACCGTTAGCAATCGCGGTCATACCGAACTCGCGAACACCGTAGTGGATGTAGTTACCCGCAGCATCTTCGTTGATTGCTTTAGAACCAGACCACAGGGTCAGGTTAGACGGTGCCAGGTCAGCGGAGCCGCCGAGGAATTCCGGCAACAGCGGACCGAACGCTTCGATAGCATTCTGCGACGCTTTACGGCTGGCAATTTTCGCCGGATTAGCCTGCAGTTTAGCAATGAACTCTTTCGCTTTCGCGTCGAAGTCAGACGGCATCTCGCCTTTCATACGACGGGTGAATTCAGCGGCTTCCTGCGGATAAGCTTTCGCGTAAGCAGCGAATTTCTCGTTCCATGCGGATTCTTTCGCCTGGCCTGCTTCTTTCGCATCCCACTGAGCATAGATTTCAGACGGGATTTCGAACGGCGCATATTTCCAGCCCAGTTGTTCGCGGGTCAGGGCAATTTCAGCGTCGCCCAGCGGCGCACCGTGGGAGTCGTGCGTACCGGCTTTGTTCGGGGAACCGAAACCGATGATGGTTTTGCACATCAGCAAGGACGGTTTGTCGGTCACTGCACGCGCTTCTTCTACTGCGCGTTTGATGGATGCTGCGTCATGACCGTCGATGTCGCGAATAACGTGCCAGCCGTAGGCTTCGAAACGCATTGCGGTATCGTCGGTGAACCAGCCTTCAACGTGACCATCGATAGAAATACCGTTGTCATCGTAGAACGCAATCAGTTTACCCAACTTCAGCGTACCCGCCAGAGAGCAAACTTCGTGGGAGATGCCTTCCATCATGCAGCCGTCGCCCATGAAGGCGTAGGTGTAGTGGTCGACAATGTCGTGACCCGGACGGTTAAACTGCGCCGCCAGCGTTTTTTCTGCGATAGCCATACCGACTGCGTTGGCAATACCCTGACCCAGCGGACCAGTGGTGGTTTCCACACCAGCGGTGTAACCCACTTCCGGGTGGCCCGGAGTTTTGGAATGCAGCTGACGGAAGTTTTTCAGTTCTTCCATCGGCAGATCGTAACCGGTGAGGTGCAGCAGGCTATAGATCAGCATGGAGCCGTGGCCGTTGGACAGCACGAAGCGGTCACGGTCAGCCCAGGACGGATTCTGCGGGTTGTGTTTCAGGAAATCACGCCACAGGACTTCGGCAATGTCAGCCATACCCATCGGGGCGCCCGGGTGACCGGATTTGGCTTTCTGTACTGCGTCCATGCTCAGCGCACGAATAGCATTGGCAAGCTCTTTACGTGAGGACATTTTGACTCCAGATCGGATGATGAAGGGCACGCCCTTAACGACTTGACGACAGCGCGTTTTGGGCTACGCCGGAAAATTTGCCAACAATTTACCGCAAGCCGCGCGTCATGTACATGGAACATCCTTTTGCCGTTTCAGAAATCTCTGGATCATGCTCGCATGTTGCGCAATCTGCTCGCCCGTCCGCTGCGCTTTTCCTTATACTCAGGATGAGCGTCGATTCACCTGCAAACGGCGCATTTTTAGAATAATCCTGACCTTGTGCGGAAGAGAAAACATGAAAATTCGCGCCTTATTGGTAGCAATGAGCGTGGCAACGGTACTGACCGGTTGCCAGAATATGGACTCCAGTGGACTGCTCTCATCAGGAGCGGAAGCTTTTCAGGCTTACAGTCTGAGCGATGCGCAGGTGAAAGCCCTGAGCGATCAGGCGTGCCAGGAGATGGACAGCAAGGCGACGATTGCGCCAGACGGTAGTGAATACGCTAAACGTCTGACCACCATTGCTAATGCGCTAGGCAACAATATCAACGGCCAGCCGGTAAATTACAAAGTGTATATGGCGAAGGATGTGAACGCCTTTGCAATGGCTAACGGCTGTATCCGCGTCTATAGCGGGCTGATGGATATGATGACGGATAACGAAGTCGAAGCGGTGATCGGTCATGAAATGGGGCACGTGGCGTTAGGCCATGTGAAGAAAGGGATGCAGGTAGCGCTTGGTACCAACGCAGTGCGAGTTGCGGCGGCCTCTGCGGGCGGGATTGTCGGCAGTTTATCGCAATCACAACTCGGTGACCTGGGCGAGAAATTAGTCAATTCACAATTCTCCCAGCGCCAGGAAGCAGAGGCAGATGATTATTCCTACGATTTGCTGCGCCAACGCGGCATCAGTCCAGCTGGCCTTGCCACCAGCTTTGAAAAACTGGCGAAACTGGAAGAAGGCCGCCAAAGCTCAATGTTTGACGACCATCCAGCATCCGCCGAACGCGCCCAGCATATTCGCGATCGTATGAGCGCGGATGGAGTTAAGTAAAGCCTGGTGGTGCCGAACGTCGGTCAGATAAGGCGTTCACGCCGCATCTGACATGAATGGCACATTTGCTACCCTGTGCGCATTGCCGGATGCGATGCTGGCGCATCTTATCCGGCCTACGGGCGCCGAACGTAAGTTAGATAAGGCGTTCACGCCGCATCTGACATTAATGGCACGTTACCCTGTGCGCATCTTATCCTGCGCTTACTCGCCCTTTTTCGCCGCCTGAATATACAACATCTCCAGCGCCAGCGTTGCCGCAGCCAGAGCGGTGATTTCCGACTGATCGTATGCCGGAGCCACTTCCACTACGTCCATCCCAACGATGTTGAGATCTTTCAGGCCGCGTACCAGTTTAATAGCGCGATCGGAGGTCAGACCGCCAATCACCGGCGTACCGGTGCCTGGTGCAAAAGCAGGATCCAGGCAGTCAATATCAAAGGTCAGGTAAACCGGCATATCACCAACAATCTGTTTCACCTGGGCGATAACATCATCCACGCTGCGATCGTTCACCTGGCAGGCGTCCAGCACGGTAAAGCCGTTGTCTTTATCAAACTCGGTACGAATACCAATCTGCACGGAATGATTCGGGTCGATCAGTCCTTCTTTCGGCGCAGTATAGAACATGGTGCCGTGGTCAAATTCACAACCGTTCGCGTAGGTATCGGTGTGGGCATCAAAGTGTACCAGTGCCATTTTGCCGAAATGCTTCGCATGTGCACGCAGCAGCGGCAGCGTAACAAAGTGGTCACCACCGAAGGAGAGCATACGCTTACCAGCAGCCAGCAGCTTCTCGGCGTGCGCCTGCAGCTTCTCGCTCATCTCACGGGCATCGCCGAAGGCATATACCAGATCACCGCAGTCCACCACGTTCAGACGCTCACGCATGTCGAAATTCCACGGGAAGCGGTTGTGTTCCCAGGCCAGATTCGTCGAAACCTGACGGATAGCTGCCGGACCGTGACGACCACCCGCACGACCAGAAGTGGCCATATCGAACGGCACGCCAGTAATCACCCAGTCAGCATCGCTGTCATACGGCTGGAAGTTCATCGGCAGGCGTAAAAAACCAAAGGCGTTGGAAACCAGTGAGTTATCGTATTGATGACCTAAGGTGCTCATGGATGGACTCCTATTACAAAGTCGATATAAAAAAACCCTTCCGCGTCGTTAGGCCCGACGAGGAAGGGTTGGATTTGCGAAACACAAGTTTGTGCTAATTATCGCCTTAAATGGGCGAGGCATCAAGCAAGGTTACTATTTACGGCACGGCGGCGGCGCATAGCCATTGTTGTCCGCCGGAAACGCTTGTCCAGAGCACGGCGGCAGCGCGTTTTGCGCCGGGCCTTGTAATTCAAAGGCGGCAAAGCCGATTACACCGGTATTACGCACATCGCCTTGCGCCGAATTGGCTGCGTAGGAATCAGCAACGTTGGCGAACTGAAAAGCCGCTTCGGTATGTTTATCTTTACGGAATCCTTTAATCGCTAAAGAATCTCCGGCATTCACAATATAACCGTTGTTATTCAGCGAACCTTGTTTACCGTTCAGAACATCCAGGCCATCAACCGTAGCAACGATCTCGTAGTTGGTGTTACGACTGTAATTGCGGACATATAATTGATAATTCATTCCTACTCTGGCACGGACAATATAGCGTGGTTCATTATTTGATGAATCATACACTCGCGTAATAGGTAACGAATTAAAATTACCATCGCGAATAGCATATTCCAGTTCGTTAATCCGAATGCTATAAACACGGTCGTAGCCGGAAGGAACATTAGTCGAATAACTAATAACGATCATCTCCGCCGGATCGCGCCAGGCTCGCTCAGCAGATACGCCCTGAACCGTTGAGTGCACATCCCCACCCCAGGCGGTGCCGACATTGCCCGATGCACTGCTATTATACTGCGCATTACTTGCGCAACCTGCCAGCAGCACGACTAATGCTACCAGTGCGCTACATACTTTCCATTTTTTCATAACCGTTCCCTCTATTTAATTAATGCAGCGATTGTAGGGGGATTATTTAATAATAAAAGCAGCCAAATTATTTTTAAGAATATATAAAAAGAAAGCGGGCCGATTTACGTAAATAAATCGGCCCGCCAGTGGAATAATCTTAATTATTCATCTTCAAGATAGGTATAACCGTACAAACCTGCCTCGAACTCTTCCAGGAACTGTTGTTGCAGCTCAGCATCCAGATCGGTTTTCTTCACTTGATCACGGAACTGGGTTAACAGCGTTTTCGGATCGAGCTGTACATATTGCAGCATGTCCGCCACGGTATCGCCTTCGTCAGACAGTTCCACTTCTACACTACCGTCAGGGAACACGAACACGTCAACCGCTTCGGTATCACCGAACAGGTTGTGCATGTTGCCGAGGATCTCCTGATATGCGCCGACCATAAAGAAACCGAGCATCGGCGGATTCTCCGGATCGTACTCCGGCATAGGCATTGTCGTGGCAATACCGTCACCATCAATATAGTGGTCGATAGCACCGTCAGAGTCACAGGTAATATCCAGCAGCACAGCGCGGCGTTCCGGCACTTGATCCAGCCCTTCCAGCGGCAGTACCGGGAACAACTGGTCGATCCCCCACGCATCCGGCATCGACTGGAACAGCGAGAAGTTGACATACATTTTGTCCGCCATACGTTCCTGCAGCTCGTCGATAATCGGACGATGCGCACGGTTTTGCGGATCCAGCTGCTTCTGCACTTCATGGCACATGCTCAAATAAAGCTGCTCAGCCCATGCGCGTTCTTGCAGGCTAAAGGTGCCGGAAGAGTAGCCGATATGAATGTCGTGCAGATCCATCTGGCTGTCGTGTAACCATTCACGCAGAGAACGGCGAGTTCCCGGTTCGTGCATCTCCTGCCAGGTTTCCCACATGCTTTGCAGTGCGCGCGGCGCATCTTCTGCGGGCGCGGTCGGCACCGTATATTCGTTACGTTCCACGCCGATGATATTAGACACCAGCACGGTGTGATGCGCAGTCACCGCACGACCCGATTCGGTGATTACCGTCGGATGCGGCAGACCATTTTCTTCACACGCATCACCAATCGCCCAGATGATGTTGTTGGCATATTCATTGAGGCCGTAGTTCACCGAACAGTCGGACTGCGAACGAGTACCTTCATAGTCCACGCCCAGACCGCCGCCGACGTCGAAGCACTGAATATTGACGCCCAGCTTGTGCAGCTCAACATAGAAGCGGGCTGATTCACGAACGCCCGTGGCGATATCGCGAATATTCGCCATCTGCGAACCAAGGTGGAAGTGCAGCAGTTGCAGGCTGTCGAGACGCCCGGCTTCACGCAACGTTTCAACCAGTTGCAGTACCTGAGTCGCTGCCAGGCCGAACTTCGATTTTTCCCCACCGGAGGACTGCCATTTACCCGATCCCTGCGAAGCCAGACGTGCACGCACGCCCAGACGAGGAACGACATTCAGACGTTCTGCTTCATCCAGCACAATGGCGATTTCTGACATCTTCTCAATGACCAGATAGACCTTGTGGCCCATCTTCTCGCCAATTAATGCCAGGCGGATATATTCGCGGTCTTTATAACCATTACAGACGATGACGCTGCGGGTCATGCCAGCATGCGCCAACACCGCCATCAACTCTGCTTTCGAGCCTGCTTCCAGTCCCAGCGGTTCGCCAGAATGAATCAGGGACTCAATCACGCGGCGATGCTGGTTAACTTTAATTGGATAAACGAGGAAGTAATCGCCGTTATAGCCGTAGGATTCCCGCGCACGTTTAAACGCGGCGTTTATGGAACGCAAACGGTGCTGCAGGATCTGCGGGAAACAGAACAGTGCAGGCAGACGCTGGCCCTGTGCTTCACGGGTTTTCACCAACTGCGCGAGATCGACGCGAGCTTCCGGGACGTCCGGGTCCGGGCACACGCTGATGTGGCCCAGCTCGTTAACGTCATAGTAGTTATTGCCCCACCAGGCAATATTGTAGGTACGCAGCATCTTGCTGGCTTCCTGGGAGCTCATTGCAACCTCCTGCATGGAGCGTAGTACACCGTGTTCGCCCGCTGACGAAGGCAAACTCATAGACATGTCGTCAGACATAGCGAACCTCAAATTATTTTATTAAGTGTAAAACAGTTAACCACTATCGCAGCCTGAAACTGCGATAACAACCCATAAGCACATGGATTTTCCAGCAGTGTATGCTGACGCTCCGACTGCGCAACCGGTTTCTTTTTCATAACATTATTAAGCACATAACCGAACATAAGTGTGACAGTTCGGCGAAACCACGAGAAAACTCTTGTTTTTACAAGAGCGCCCTTGTTCAGTCCTCAGTAACTGTAACCAGCTCTTGAATCCTGAGAAGCGCCGAGATGGGTATAACATCGGCAGGTATGCAAAGCAGAGATGCAGAGTGCGGGGAACGAATCTTCACCAGAACGGTGAGACAGGTTAAGCAGCAGACAACGGTTCATTATTTCGTATCACCTCCACGGCCGCCCGTTAAGACGAACCCACAAGCCAAAACTCTGATTTCAACCCGGCTGGAAGTGGCAACACGAAAGAAACGTCGTGTGCTTTTTATTTAAGCCGCGCGCCGCGTTTTATACCCCACAATGGCAGAAAATTGCAAAAGATAAATACGAAGAATGCCAGCATTGTCAGGAAAAATTTCCAGCCACGCTTTTAACAGAATGAGACACCGTTCAAAAAAAAGTGGAAATCGGATGACGTATTGACCTAAAATAGCCGTCCAGATGTTAATCCATCCATACTGATTAACACTCAGACTGCCAGTGTTTTTAACCTGCAGAGTCGTGGAAAGAGCCGCTACCACAGAAAACACACACAACAGTTTGAGCTAACTAAATTCTCTTTTGGTGATATTAAATATGGCAAAACACCTTTTTACGTCCGAGTCCGTCTCTGAAGGGCATCCTGACAAAATTGCTGACCAAATCTCTGATGCCGTTTTAGACGCGATCCTCGAACAGGATCCGAAAGCACGCGTTGCTTGCGAAACCTACGTAAAAACCGGCATGGTTTTAGTTGGCGGTGAAATCACCACCAGCGCCTGGGTAGACATCGAAGAGATCACCCGTAACACCGTTCGCGAAATTGGCTATGTACATTCCGACATGGGCTTTGACGCTAACTCCTGTGCGGTTCTGAGCGCCATCGGCAAACAGTCTCCTGACATCAACCAGGGTGTTGACCGTGCCGATCCGCTGGAACAGGGCGCGGGTGACCAGGGTCTGATGTTTGGTTACGCAACCAACGAAACCGACGTGCTGATGCCAGCACCTATCACCTATGCACACCGTCTGGTACAGCGTCAGGCTGAAGTGCGTAAAAACGGCACTCTGCCGTGGCTGCGCCCGGACGCGAAAAGCCAGGTGACTTTCCAGTATGACGACGGCAAAATCGTCGGCATCGATGCTGTAGTACTTTCCACTCAGCACTCTGAAGATATCGACCAGAAATCGCTGCAAGAAGCGGTAATGGAAGAGATCATCAAGCCGATTCTGCCCGCTGAATGGCTGACTTCCGCAACCAAGTTCTTCATCAACCCGACCGGTCGTTTTGTTATCGGTGGCCCGATGGGTGACTGCGGTCTGACTGGTCGTAAAATTATCGTTGATACCTACGGCGGCATGGCGCGTCACGGTGGCGGTGCGTTCTCCGGTAAAGATCCATCAAAAGTGGACCGTTCCGCAGCCTACGCAGCACGTTATGTCGCGAAAAACATCGTGGCTGCTGGCCTGGCTGACCGTTGCGAAATTCAGGTTTCCTACGCAATTGGCGTGGCTGAACCGACCTCCATCATGGTGGAAACTTTCGGTACCGAGAAAGTGCCTTCTGAACAGCTGACCCTGCTGGTACGTGAGTTCTTCGACCTGCGTCCATACGGTCTGATTCAGATGCTGGATCTGCTGCACCCGATCTACAAAGAAACCGCAGCATACGGTCACTTTGGTCGCGAACATTTCCCGTGGGAAAAAACCGACAAAGCGCAACTGCTGCGTGAAGCTGCCGGTCTGAAATAATCTTTAATCACCAGTTTTCAAAGGCCAGCCTCGCGCTGGCCTTTTCTTTTACCTCACCGCGGTGGATAGGCGTTCACGCCGCATCTGGCATTGTGTCGGATGCGATGCTGCCGCATCTTATCCGACCTACAGATATCCCGCGCTCGTAGGCTGGATAAGGCGTTCACGCCGTATCCAGCATTGTGTCGGATGCGATGCTTCCGCATCTTATCCGACCTACAAATATCACCGCGCTCGTAGGCTGGATAAGGCGTTCACGCCGCATCCGGCATTGTGTCGGATGCGATGCTGCCGCATCTTATCCGACCTACAGATATCACCGCGCTCGTAGACTGGATTAGCCGTTCAAGCCGCATCCGGAAAAAAGCCGCCCGCACAATAACATCATTCTTCCTGAGCACGTTTTACCGCAAATTATCATCACTACTGAAACCGATTACACCAACCACACCAGTCAAATATTTGTAATATTTTCATATTATTATTCAGTTTTCACAGTTGTTACATTTCTTTTCAGTAAAGTCTTAATTTCAGATAACTGTGTTTAACCTATGATGATATAACTCAATTATTTTCATGCACTTAAATTATAACCATAATGAATACTAGTGTAAGCGATTACACTGATGTGATTTGCTTCACATCTTTTTACGTCGTACTCACCTATCTTAATTCACAATAAAAAATAACCATATTGGAGGGCATCATGCCTGACGCTAAAAAACAGGGGCGGTCAAACAAGGCAATGACGTTTTTCGTCTGCTTCCTTGCTGCTCTGGCGGGATTACTCTTTGGCCTGGATATCGGTGTAATTGCTGGCGCACTGCCGTTTATTGCAGATGAATTCCAGATTACCTCGCACACACAAGAATGGGTCGTAAGCTCCATGATGTTTGGTGCCGCAGTCGGTGCGGTGGGTAGCGGCTGGCTCTCCTTTAAACTCGGGCGCAAAAAGAGCCTGATGATTGGCGCAATCCTGTTTGTTGCCGGTTCGCTGTTCTCTGCCGCTGCACCGAACGTTGAAGTGCTGATTCTTTCCCGCGTGCTGCTGGGACTGGCGGTAGGTGTGGCCTCCTATACCGCGCCGCTGTACCTCTCTGAAATTGCGCCAGAGAAAATTCGCGGCAGTATGATCTCGATGTATCAGTTGATGATCACTATCGGGATCCTCGGCGCGTATCTTTCTGATACCGCCTTCAGCTACACCGGTGCATGGCGCTGGATGCTGGGTGTGATTATCATCCCGGCGATTCTGCTACTGATTGGCGTCTTCTTCCTGCCAGACAGCCCACGTTGGTTTGCCGCTAAACGCCGCTTTGTTGATGCCGAACGCGTGCTACTGCGCCTGCGCGACACCAGCGCGGAAGCCAAACGCGAACTGGATGAAATCCGTGAAAGTTTGCAGGTTAAACAGAGCGGTTGGGCGTTGTTTAAAGAGAACAGTAACTTCCGTCGCGCGGTGTTCCTGGGTGTACTGTTGCAGGTGATGCAGCAATTCACCGGGATGAACGTCATCATGTACTACGCGCCAAAAATCTTCGAACTGGCGGGTTATACCAACACCACAGAGCAAATGTGGGGGACCGTGATTGTCGGCCTGACCAACGTACTTGCCACCTTTATCGCAATCGGTCTTGTTGACCGTTGGGGACGTAAACCAACGTTGACGCTGGGCTTCATGGTGATGGCTGTGGGCATGGGCGTACTGGGTACAATGATGCACATCGGTATTCACTCACCGTCGGCGCAGTATTTCGCCATCGCCATGCTGCTGATGTTTATTGTCGGTTTTGCCATGAGCGCGGGTCCGTTGATTTGGGTACTGTGTTCTGAAATCCAGCCGCTGAAAGGCCGCGACTTCGGTATCACCTGCTCCACCGCTACCAACTGGATTGCCAACATGATTGTCGGCGCAACCTTCCTGACTATGCTCAACACGCTGGGCAACGCCAATACCTTCTGGGTTTACGCAGGTCTGAACGTGCTGTTTATCCTGCTGACACTGTGGCTGGTGCCGGAAACCAAACACGTTTCGCTGGAACACATTGAACGTAATCTGATGAAAGGTCGTAAACTGCGCGAAATCGGCGCTCACGATTAATCTCCCCAGGCTTCCTCCCGTCGCGGAGGAAGCCACCTCTTGCAGTCATCTTTTCTTCGCTCTATCCTCTGCCGCTATGAAAACATCCCGTCTCCCTATCGCCATCCAACAGGCCGTAATGCGTCGCCTGCGGGAAAAACTCGCCCAGGCCAACCTGAAGCTGGGGCGTAACTATCCGGAGCCAAAACTCTCTTATACCCAGCGTGGCACATCCGCCGGAACGGCCTGGCTGGAAAGCTATGAAATTCGCCTCAATCCGGTGTTGCTGATGGAAAACAGCGAGGCTTTTATAGAAGAAGTGGTGCCACACGAACTGGCGCATTTGCTGGTATGGAAACACTTTGGTCGCGTAGCGCCACATGGCAAAGAGTGGAAGTGGATGATGGAAAGCGTGCTGGGCGTTCCCGCCCGCCGTACGCATCAGTTTGAACTGCAATCCGTGCGCCGTAACACTTTCTCCTACCGTTGCAAATGCCAGGAGCATCAGCTTACCGTACGTCGTCATAACCGCGTGATACGAGGCGAAGCCGTCTATCGCTGCGTTCACTGTGGCGAACAACTGGTTGCCCAATAACCAGCAGAAACTATCAGGAATTTTACTGATCTGGCTGATTGCATACCAAAACAACTTTCGCTACGTTGCTCGCTCGTTTTAACACGGAGTAAGTGATGTACCGTAATTTGTCTGTGGCTGCGGTGGTACTGAGCGCAGCATTATCCGGCACGGCGTTAGCCGAAGGCATCAATAGTTTTTCCCAAGCGAAAACAGCAGCGGTAAAAGTCTACGCTGATGTGCCGGGAACATTTTACTGCGGATGTAAAATCAACTGGCAGGGTAAAAAAGGCATCGTGGATCTGGAGTCGTGCGGGTATCAGGTGCGCAAAAATGAAAACCGCGCCAGCCGCGTAGAATGGGAACATGTTGTTCCCGCCTGGCAGTTCGGCCACCAGCGTCAGTGCTGGCAGGAAGGCGGTCGTAAAAACTGCGCTAAAGATCCGGTTTATCGCCAAATCGAAAGCGATATGCATAACCTGCAGCCCGCGATAGGTGAAGTGAACGGCGATCGCGGCAACTTTATGTACAGCCAGTGGAATGGCGGCGAGGGGCAGTATGGGCAGTGCGCTATGAAGATTGATTTCAAAGAAAAAGTTGCTGAACCGCCAGCTCATGCCCGTGGTTCCATTGCGCGGATTTACTTCTACATGCGTGACCAGTACAACCTGACACTCTCACGCCAGCAAACGCAGCTGTTTAACGCCTGGAACAAAATGTATCCGGTCACCGACTGGGAGTGTGAGCGTGACGAACGCATCGCGAAGGTGCAAGGCAATCACAACCCGTATGTGCAACGCGCTTGCCAGGCGCGAAAGAGCTAACCTACACTAGCGAAATTCTTTTTGTTAACCCTACCCCACGCGCGCAACCGCGTGGGGAGACGACGCGGATATTTAACCATGCGTATCCCCCGCATTTATCATCCTGAACCACTCACCAGCAATTCGCAGATCGCGCTTTGTGAAGATGCCGCTAACCATATCGGGCGCGTCCTGCGTATGGGGCCAGGTCAGGCATTACAGTTATTTGACGGCAGCAACCAGGTCTTTGACGCAGAAATCACCAGCGCCAGCAAAAAAAGCGTGGAAGTTAAAGTGCTGGAAGGCCAGGTAGACGATCGTGAATCTCCCTTGCATATTCACCTTGGTCAGGTGATGTCGCGCGGAGAAAAAATGGAATTCACTATCCAGAAATCGATAGAACTTGGCGTAAGCCTCATTACGCCACTTTTTTCTGAACGCTGCGGCGTTAAACTGGATAGTGAACGTCTGAACAAGAAGCTCCAGCAGTGGCAGAAAATTGCAATTGCCGCCTGCGAGCAATGTGGTCGTAATCGGGTACCAGAAATCCGCCCGGCGATGGATCTGGAAGCCTGGTGTGCAGAGCAAGATGAAGGACTGAAACTGAATCTTCACCCGCGCGCCAGTAACAGCATCAACACGTTGCCGCTACCGGTCGAACGCGTCCGCCTGCTGATTGGCCCGGAAGGCGGTTTGTCGGCAGATGAAATTGCCATGACTGCCCGCTATGAATTTACTGATATCCTGTTGGGACCTCGCGTTCTGCGTACTGAGACAACTGCGCTCACCGCCATTACCGCGCTACAAGTGCGTTTTGGCGATCTGGGCTAACGGAGAAGAATAATGATCAAGCTCGGCATCGTGATGGACCCCATCGCAAGCATCAACATCAAGAAAGATTCCAGTTTCGCTATGTTGCTGGAAGCACAGCGTCGTGGTTACGAACTTCACTATATGGAGATGGCCGATCTCTATTTGATTAACGGTGAGGCTCGCGCTCGTACCCGTACTTTGAGCGTCGAACAGAACTACGATAAATGGTACGAGTTCACGGGTGAGCAGGATCTGCAACTGGCCGATCTCGACGTGATTCTGATGCGTAAAGATCCGCCGTTTGATACCGAGTTTATCTACGCGACCTATATTCTGGAACGCGCCGAAGAGAAAGGAACGCTGATTGTTAACAAGCCGCAGAGCCTGCGCGACTGTAACGAGAAGCTGTTTACCGCCTGGTTCTCTGACTTAACGCCAGAAACACTGGTCACGCGCAATAAAGCGCAGTTGAAAGCGTTCTGGGAAAAACACAGCGATATCATCCTCAAGCCGCTGGATGGTATGGGCGGCGCGTCGATTTTCCGCGTGAAAGAAGGCGATCCGAACCTTGGTGTGATTGCCGAAACCTTGACTGAGCACGGCACTCGCTACTGCATGGCACAAAATTATCTGCCAGCGATTAAAGATGGTGACAAGCGCGTGCTGGTGGTGGATGGCGAACCAGTACCGTACTGTCTGGCGCGTATTCCACAGGGCGGCGAAACCCGTGGCAATCTGGCTGCCGGTGGTCGTGGCGAACCTCGTCCGCTAACGGAAAGCGACTGGAAAATCGCCCGTCAGGTAGGACCGACGCTGAAAGAAAAAGGGCTGATTTTTGTTGGTCTGGATATTATCGGTGACCGCCTGACTGAAATTAACGTCACCAGCCCAACCTGTATTCGTGAGATTGAAGCAGAGTTTCCGGTGTCTATCACCGGGATGTTAATGGATGCTATTGAAGCACGATTACAGCAGCAGTAACCCTGTTTAGCGAGAGGGATCTCGTTGAGACTATGAGTGACAGCGCCCTTCTTTCCACGCATACTGGGCGCTGTTGCTTTTTTGAACCAGGAAACAGAACCTCTGACAATGAATTTACAGCATCACTTTCTTATTGCCATGCCTGCTCTCCAGGATCCGATTTTCCGTCGTTCCGTGGTCTACATTTGCGAACATAATACCAATGGAGCAATGGGGATCATCATTAACAAACCACTGGAAAATCTCAAAATTGAAGGGATTCTGGAAAAGCTGAAGATCACGCCGGAGCCGCGTGATGAATCTGTCCGTCTGGACAAACCGGTTATGCTTGGCGGTCCGCTGGCTGAAGATCGCGGGTTTATTTTGCATACCCCACCATCCAATTTTGCGTCCAGCATTCGCATTTCAGATAACACGGTGATGACCACTTCCCGCGATGTGCTGGAAACACTCGGCACCGATAAACAACCTGCTGACGTGATGGTAGCCCTTGGTTACTCCTCCTGGGATAAAGGCCAACTGGAACAAGAAATTCTCGATAACGCGTGGTTAACCGCCCCGGCAGATCTGAATATTCTGTTCAAAACACCGATAGCTGACCGCTGGCGCGATGCGGCAAGGCTGATTGGTGTTGATATTCTCACCATGCCTGGTGTGGCAGGGCATGCCTGATGAGCGGAACATTACTCGCCTTCGACTTCGGCACCAAAAGCATTGGCGTAGCGGTCGGCCAACGCATTACCGGCACCGCTCGCCCTTTGCCTGCAATTAAAGCACAGGACGGAACGCCGGACTGGAACCTCATCGAGCGTTTACTGAAGGAGTGGCAACCAGACGAAATCATCGTCGGTTTGCCACTGAATATGGACGGCACCGAGCAACCATTGACTGCCAGAGCGCGTAAATTTGCCAACCGTATTCATGGCCGTTTTGGTGTTGAAGTAAAGCTCCATGACGAGCGGCTTAGCACCGTAGAAGCACGTTCCGGTCTGTTTGAACAGGGCGGCTATCGGGCGCTCAACAAAGGCAAAGTCGACTCTGCCTCTGCGGTGATTATTCTCGAAAGTTATTTTGAGCAGGGATATTAAGGCGATTTAAAAACCTGGCGAATTGTCGTTACCGCCATCTTGCCGGATGCAGCGTGAATGCCTTATCCAGCCTGCATGTGGCAGCGGTTGTAGGTCTGATAAGACGCGCAAGCGTCGCATCAGACGTTTATTGCCTTTGTAGGCCCGATAAGCTTGCGCATCGGGCATGTTTACAATTCGTATCAGGCACAGCAACGTCACAAACGCCCTTCCCCCACCCGCTGCTGATAACTCTGCTGAAACGTTAACATCCCCACCTGCTGCCCGGTTTGAATAACATGTGGTAACTGGTGGGTTTTCCCTTCGCGAATCAAATTCCCCACCGCAGGTGTGTTAATCAGTAATTCAAACAGCGCCACGCGTCCTTCCTGTTTATCCACTTCAAGCTTTTGTGACAACACCGCCCGTAAACTACCTGCCAGTTGATTACGCACGGGATCTTTTTCCTGCGCAGGAAACGAATCCACCAGTCGCTCAACTGCCTGCGCTGCGCCGCGCGTGTGTAATGTCGCCAGCACCAGATGCCCGGTTTCTGCCGCCGTTAGCGCCAGACGGATTGTCTCGCTGTCACGCAGCTCTCCGAGCAATATCACATCGGGATCTTCCCGCAGTGCGGCACGCAATCCCGATGCGAACGTCATACAGTGCAAACCAATTTCCCGCTGCTGGATCAAACATCGCTGGCTGGCATAGAGATATTCCACAGGATCTTCCAGCGTCAGAATATGCGCATCGGCATGTTGATTGAGATAGCCAACCATTGCCGCCAGCGTGGTGGATTTACCACTCCCCGTCGCCCCCGTCACCAGAATCAGGCCATTCTCGCTATTGAGTAATTCCGGCAATACCGGCGGCGCGCCAAGCTGTTCGAGCTGCGGGCAGTGCGAAGGTAACAACCGTAACGCCAGAGAAATACCTTGCCGTTGGGCGAACGCACTGCCGCGCAATCGCTGGTTTTCCCCCAGCGATACCGCAAAATCAAGCTGCCCATTCTCCAGCAATATTGCCCGCTGCTCGTCATCCAGCCACTCTCGCAGTAACTCTTCCACGTCCGGCGCATCAAACAGCGCGGCCTCCATTCTTCCTCGAATACGCCATCGTGCGGGCCAGGCGCTGCACAGGTGTAGATCCGAGACGTTATGCTTTACACTAAGGGCCACAATTTCTTCCATATTCATACTAAGATCCTCGGAAAATGAACGATATTGCGCATAACCTGGCACAGGTCCGGGACAAAATCTCAGCGGCTGCAACGCGTTGCGGCCGTTCTCCAGAAGAAATTACGCTGCTTGCTGTCAGTAAAACAAAACCTGCGAGCGCCATCGCAGAAGCCATTGATGCCGGGCAGCGTCAATTTGGTGAAAACTACGTTCAGGAAGGGGTAGATAAAATTCGCCACTTTCAGGAGCTGGGCGTAACAGGATTAGAATGGCATTTTATTGGCCCGTTGCAGTCTAATAAAAGCCGCCTGGTGGCAGAACATTTCGACTGGTGTCATACCATCGACCGTTTGCGTATCGCCACACGCCTGAACGACCAGCGACCGGCAGAACTCCCCCCTCTTAACGTGCTGATTCAAATCAATATTAGCGATGAAAACAGCAAGTCAGGGATTCAACTGGCGGAACTGGACGAGCTGGCAGCTGCGGTCGCTGAACTACCGCGTTTACGTCTGCGCGGGCTGATGGCAATCCCTGCGCCTGAGTCAGAATATGTAAGGCAGTTTGAAGTTGCACGCCAAATGGCTGTAGCATTTGCCGGACTGAAAACGCGCTACCCGCATATCGACACGCTCTCTCTGGGAATGTCGGACGATATGGAAGCCGCCATTGCGGCAGGTAGCACGATGGTTCGTATCGGCACTGCCATCTTTGGTGCACGTGATTACTCTAAAAAATAAGGAATCTTAAGAACGCCATGAATACGTTGACTTTCCTGCTTTCAACGGTCATTGAGCTGTATACCATGGTGCTGTTATTACGCATCTGGATGCAGTGGGCTCATTGTGATTTTTATAACCCTTTCTCACAGTTTGTGGTGAAGGTGACACAGCCAATTATCGGGCCACTGCGCCGCGTTATTCCGGCAATGGGACCCATTGACAGCGCCTCGCTGCTGGTTGCGTACATTTTGAGTTTTATCAAAGCCATCGTGCTGTTCAAAGTGGTGACCTTCCTGCCGATCATCTGGATTGCAGGTTTGCTGATTCTGCTGAAAACCATCGGCCTGCTGATTTTCTGGGTCCTGCTGGTGATGGCGATTATGAGCTGGGTAAGCCAGGGTCGTAGCCCAATTGAATACGTGCTGATTCAGCTTGCCGATCCGCTGCTGCGTCCAATTCGCCGCCTGCTACCGGCAATGGGTGGGATTGATTTCTCGCCGATGATCCTCGTTCTGCTGCTGTATGTCATCAATATGGGTGTCGCAGAAGTGCTGCAGGCGACCGGAAACATGCTGCTGCCGGGGCTGTGGATGGCGTTATGAGTGCCGTAACAGTTAACGATGACGGTCTGGTTTTACGGCTCTATATTCAGCCGAAAGCCAGCCGTGATTCAATTGTCGGTTTACATGGCGACGAGGTAAAAGTCGCCATTACTGCGCCGCCAGTTGACGGTCAGGCCAACAGCCATCTGGTGAAGTTTCTCGGTAAGCAATTCCGGGTAGCCAAAAGCCAGGTGGTGATTGAGAAAGGCGAACTTGGCCGCCACAAACAAATTAAAATCATTAATCCGCAACAAATCCCGCCAGAAATCGCGGCGTTAATTAATTAGGTATCCTATGCAAAAAGTTGTCCTCGCAACCGGCAATGCCGGTAAAGTGCGTGAGCTGGCGTCGCTGCTTAGCGACTTCGGTCTTGATATCGTGGCCCAAACAGACCTCGGCGTAGATTCCGCTGAAGAAACCGGCCTGACCTTTATCGAAAACGCGATTCTGAAAGCGCGCCATGCAGCAAAAGTGACCGGTTTACCGGCAATTGCCGACGACTCCGGTCTGGCGGTAGATGCGCTTGGCGGTGCGCCAGGGATTTACTCCGCGCGTTATTCCGGTGAAGACGCGACCGATCAAAAGAATCTGCAAAAACTGCTGGAAACACTGAAAGACGTACCGGACGACCAACGTCAGGCGCGTTTCCACTGCGTGCTGGTATATCTGCGTCATGCGGAAGATCCCACTCCGCTGGTGTGCCACGGCAGCTGGCCGGGCGTGATTACTCGTGAACCAGCGGGTACTGGCGGCTTTGGTTATGATCCAATCTTCTTCGTACCTTCCGAAGGGAAAACCGCTGCCGAACTGACCCGCGAAGAAAAGAGCGCCATTTCTCACCGTGGTCGGGCGTTGAAACTGCTGCTGGACGCTTTACGTAATGGTTAAATTACCGCCGCTGAGTCTCTACATTCACATCCCGTGGTGCGTGCAGAAATGCCCGTACTGCGATTTCAACTCTCACGCGTTGAAAGGGGAAGTGCCGCATGACGATTATGTTCAGCATCTGCTTTGCGATCTGGACAACGATGTGGCTTACGCTCAGGACCGTGAAGTGCAGACAATCTTTATTGGCGGTGGTACGCCGAGCCTGCTTTCCGGCCCGGCGATGCAAACGCTGCTGGACGGCGTACGTGCGCGTTTGCCGCTGGCAGCAGATGCAGAAATTACTATGGAAGCGAACCCTGGTACGGTTGAAGCCGATCGCTTTGTCGATTATCAGCGTGCTGGTGTGAACCGCATCTCTATTGGTGTGCAGAGTTTTAGCGAAGAAAAGCTGAAACGACTTGGACGCATTCATGGCCCGCAAGAAGCGAAACGTGCAGCAAAACTGGCAAGCGGACTGGGGCTGCGTAGTTTTAACCTCGATTTGATGCATGGGTTGCCGGATCAATCACTGGAAGAGGCGCTTGGCGATCTGCGCCAGGCCATTGAACTGAATCCGCCGCATCTTTCCTGGTATCAACTGACCATCGAACCCAATACGCTGTTTGGCTCGCGCCCTCCCGTACTGCCGGACGATGATGCGTTATGGGATATTTTCGAACAGGGGCATCAGTTGTTAACCGCGGCAGGTTATCAGCAATATGAAACTTCCGCTTACGCCAAGCCCGGTTATCAGTGCCAGCACAATCTCAACTACTGGCGATTTGGTGACTACATCGGTATTGGCTGCGGCGCGCACGGCAAAGTGACCTTCCCGGATGGGCGCATTCTGCGTACCACCAAAACGCGGCATCCGCGCGGTTTTATGCAGGGGCGGTATCTGGAAAGCCAGCGCGATGTTGAAGCCGCCGATAAGCCGTTCGAGTTCTTTATGAATCGCTTCCGTCTGCTGGAGGCCGCGCCGCGCGTGGAGTTTAGCCAGTTTACTGGCCTTTCTGAAGAAGTTATTCGCCCACAGTTAGACGAGGCTATTGCTCAGGGTTATCTCACTGAGTGTGCGGATTACTGGCAGATAACGGAACATGGGAAGTTGTTTTTAAATTCGCTGCTGGAGCTTTTTCTGGCGGAGTAAATTTGTGTAGCCGGATGCGGCATCCGGCTACAGGTCATGCGTCATCGCAATAATTATTTAATCACTCCATTGCGCCGTAATTCTTCGGTGTCTTTTTTCCAGCGATCGCTGGCCTGGTTGATATCGTCGATCTTCATCAAAATCGCGACTTTTTTACTGTTTATTTCTGAAACCTTCATCGTTAATGGATATTGCCCTTTCTCGAGCGTTATCCAGTCATCCTGCAATTTACGGCTGAGTTTTTGTGATTGTAGAAAAGTCTGTCGCCGTTGTTCGTTGATATCGAAATCCCGTTTCTGCTGAATCGGCACTTCATAACACTCTTCACTCTGTTTATGACATGCCGCAATCGCCGGTTGATAAACCTCTTTGTCATATTTAACCGCGAACGCCTCGCTATCATTCTGTTTATTAAACTCATCACGCTGTTGGTGAATTTTTTTAAAGGCGTCTTCGCGAGTCATTTGCTTGCCATTTGCATCTTTTCCCCAATATGCATCTGCTGCTTTCTGCGCCGCAACCATTTGCTTATCAAGCTCTTTTACATCCTTTTCCAGCGCAGGAATCGAGTTCTTCTGCGTATTCAACGCTGACTCAAGCTGACTAAAGCGATAATTGAAATCTACGCTATTCACAATCAGGTACTTATTATTCGTTTTAATATCGTCGACCGCCCGCCCACTATCGCTGGCTGCCGCCTGAAAAGAGTAAAAGTTCACCGTCCAGCCAGACGCGGGCGTTCCTTTGCTGGTTAACATCGCCGAAAATTTTACGGGCTGATCTTTCGTCCAGGTCTGTTCCAGCAGTTCATAATCTGTCAACTGACCGACCCAGGTATAGAGATCGTCATTGGAGGAGACATCGCCCTCCGCTGACCAGGTGGCCTGATTACCCTTGGCATCAAGATTTTTTAAGCTGATGGCTTCAAGCTTGAGAATGCCGTGATACTGCTTTTTGA
This sequence comes from Escherichia sp. E4742, assembly GCF_005843885.1. Lineage (NCBI taxonomy): Bacteria > Pseudomonadati > Pseudomonadota > Gammaproteobacteria > Enterobacterales > Enterobacteriaceae > Escherichia > Escherichia sp. E4742. The sequence goes on from NZ_CP040443.1 coordinate 982,252, forward strand.
ATTGATCTTTTAAGACATTTTCAGTTGGCGGTTCGCCATCGGCCCAGACATTACCAGACATCAACATAAGCAGCGCCGTGCCTACAATCCATTGCTTTTTCACCGGAACACCCTCGCGCGGAATAATTTATTCTGGTGATTATCATTAGGGTAATGAAAATTGGCAATGGACGTGAGTCTGAAGTGAATAAGCCCCGGCGCGATGCCGGGGCGAAATGATTAGTACTGATTGAAGATCTGCTGGATTTGCTGTGGATCTTTGGTTTGCGTCAGAGCCAGTTGCAGCAAGACGCGCGCTTTTTGCGGGTTCAGCGTGCCGGAGGCAACGAAGCCGTATTTCGCATCATCCACTTCGGCATCCTGAGTGGTAGCGCCCGTCGGTACGCGGGAAGAACGCACTACCGCAGTGCCGTTTTTCGCGGCGGTTGCCAGAGTGTCGAACACGGTTTTATACAGGTTGCCGTTACCCACACCAGCGCTAACGATGCCATCATAGCCCGCATCTACCAGGGCTTTAGCCGGAAGATCGGATGCGTTAGCGTAGTTATAAACAATGCCGACTTTCGGCAGTTCATTCAGCTTAGAGACATCGAACGGTGTGTCGCCAGTATGCTTACGTGCCGGGGTACGCTGATAGTCAATCTTACCGTTGTGAATGTATCCCAGCGGACCGTAGTTAACAGACTTAAAGGTCGCTACGTCAGTGGTGTTGGTTTTGGTGACATCACGACCATCAAGCACGGTGTCGTTCATCACCACCAGCACACCACGATTGGCGGAGGCTTTATCAGCTGCGGTCACTACCGCGTTATACAGGTTGAATGGACCGTCTGCGCTCATGGACGTGGACGGGCGCATTGCGCCAACCATCACCACGGGCTTGTCGCATTTCACCGTCAGGTCGAGGAAGTAAGCAGTCTCTTCCATCGTGTCGGTACCGTGGGTAATAACGAAGCCGTCAGTCTTATCACAGTCGGTGTTAATTTTTTTCGCCAGTGTCAGCCAGACATTATCGTTCATGTCCTGGGAGCCGATATTAACGACCTGCTCGCCTTTAACGTTCGCAATGTCCTTCAGTTGCGGCACCGCATTGACCAGATTTTCTACGCCAACTTTACCCGCTGTGTAGTTAGATTTGGTTGCGGAGTCACCACCACCGGCAATCGTCCCGCCAGTCGCTAAAATGGTGATATTGGGTAATGCCAATGCTGCACCACTAAAACCCATAACCAGTACGGCAAGTGCCGTCTTTTTGAAAAACTCCATTTCATTCCTCCAGTTACGTGAACGCTACATATTATCCCTTAGCTTTGCATAGGAAATTTGACGTTAAACAATTTACTTTGTGAATAGATTTTGGAGATCTATAAAGTTAGAGGCAGGTAACAAAATGAAGAATTAAACGGCATAAAAAAGCATTATGCCGTCTTAAACTAGAGGATTATTTCAAATTCCCGACCAGGGCTTTACGGCTGTCTTCCAGAGTCACAACACGGCTACAAACATCTTTGCCAAATTGCTGGAAATCTTTTTCCTGCTTTTTCCACTCGGTCTGGATTGAGGATTGCAGACCGCCCAGGCTTCCCAGCACATTCTGTAACGGGTTACCGCCGCTTTTCAGCACCGCTTTCGCGCCCATTTCATTAATGCTGTCCTGCAAAATACCACCCATTGCCTGATTCACTAACTGCTGGCCTTCGGCGCGAACCTGATCAATGGCTTTATAGTGGAACGTCAGGCCATCGCTGCGCGTTTCGATAATGCGGTTCATCTGTTCTTTCAGCTGCGCATCCAGTTTGGTCAGACGGCTGCGCATTTTGCTGCTTTCGCCCATCTCCTGAACGATAATTTTATCCAGCGCAACGCGTGCTTTCTCTACGCGGCTTTTCGCACCTTCATCAATCCACGGCAGCGTGCTGCGCAGTTCGGCCTGATAATCCTTCGCCTGCTCGCGCTGGGCAGCGTTCAGAGAATATTGTTTGCCGTTGTACATCACGTTGCCGTCTGGCGTGATCACCAGATTGCCGTTTTCGCCCTTCACCTGCACGGTTTGCGGGCTGACAATCACATCGTCACGCGGCGTGACGCTGCACTGGTAGTCGGCGTGAGCGGCCATTGCCGTCACTGAAAGTGCTGCCGCCAGCAGCATTTTGCGCATCATAGTCTTCCCTCAAGAACAAATCAGGCCAGCATTTGCTGGCCCCAGATTGATAACAAAGTACACGTTGTCCATGCCGGATGCGGCGTAAATGCTTTATCTGGCCTACTCGATCGTCCATCTTTGTAGGCCTGATAAGCGTAGCGCATCAGGCAGTTTTGCATTTGTCATCGCCCGTATGCTTTCTTAGTCCCACCAAACGTCGAAAAGTTCGCTGGTGCGTACCTCATCCAGTTTGCGCTCTTCCAGCCACTTACGCACAATCGCCTGATGTTCTTCGGTGCATTTGCCGATTTCCTGCATGCAGATCAGACCTTCCCAGGCCAGATAACCGCTGCCGTCAAAGGCCAGTTTGTTCGGTTCGATAACCTCGTTAATAAAGTCATCAACGGTTTTATCAATCTGTTCTTCCGATGTACCTTCCGGGAATCGCCATGCCACCGAAAATCCTAATTCCTGGAATTCGTCGATGTGCATTTTTTTACGCAGACGACGGCTACGGTTCTTTGCCATTATTTCACCCTCTCGAACATTAAGTCCCATACTCCGTGACCAAGACGATGACCACGTTGTTCAAATTTCGTCACCGGACGTGATGCCGGACGCGGTACGTAATCATTGCTCTCTGACAGGTTTTTATAACCGTCAATGGAAGACATCACCTCGAGCATATGTTCCGCATAAGGTTCCCAGTCGGTCGCCATATGGAATACGCCACCCAGCTGCAGTTTGCTTTTTACCAGTTCGGCAAACGGCACCTGAACGATACGGCGTTTATTATGGCGCGCTTTGTGCCACGGGTCAGGGAAAAAGAGCTGCACCATGCGCAATGAATTGTCAGGAATCATTTTATGCAGCACTTCAACCGCGTCATGACACATCACGCGCAGGTTGCTTAAGCCCTCTTCATGCGCGGAAGCCAGGCACGCACCTACGCCCGGTGAATGCACTTCAATGCCGAGGAAGTCCTGCTCAGGGCGATCTTTGGCCATTGCCACCAGCGACGCCCCCATGCCAAAACCAATCTCAAGCGTCACCGGCGCTTCACGGCCAAAAAGCGCAGGGAAATCCAGCATATCTTCGCTGAACTCAACGCCCATCACCGGCCAGTAGTTTTCCAGCGCATGTTCCTGGCCTTTGGTCAGTCGCCCCTGGCGGCGCACAAAACTACGGATACGGCGCAGCGGGCGGCCGTTTTCATCAAATTCCGGTGAGATGACGTCGTTTTTCATAAAGATTTAGTCGCTTGTGAAAGTGTTCTGAAAACGGGCATTATCCAAAGTTAGTTGCCGGATGCAAGCATGATAAGGCCCTAGCTGCGGAAAGTTCCGGTTTACACCCCGCCGCTGCTGTGCTGCAATCTTGCCCCCAACAACAGTGAATTCGGTGACCATGCAAGCGTCGCAATTTTCAGCCCAGGTTCTGGACTGGTACGATAAATACGGGCGGAAAACGCTGCCCTGGCAAATTGACAAGACGCCCTACAAAGTATGGCTCTCAGAAGTGATGTTGCAACAAACTCAGGTTGCGACCGTAATCCCCTATTTTGAACGCTTTATGGCGCGCTTCCCGACGGTGACCGATCTCGCCAATGCGCCACTGGACGAAGTTCTCCACTTGTGGACCGGGCTTGGCTATTACGCCCGCGCGCGCAATCTGCATAAAGCTGCACAGCAAGTTGCCACCTTACACGGCGGTAAATTCCCGGAAACCTTTGAGGAAGTTGCGGCGTTACCGGGCGTCGGGCGTTCCACTGCGGGCGCGATTCTCTCGCTTTCTCTGGGTAAGCACTTTCCGATTCTCGACGGTAACGTCAAACGCGTGCTGGCGCGCTGCTATGCTGTAAGCGGCTGGCCAGGGAAAAAAGAGGTAGAGAATAAACTATGGAGTTTGAGCGAGCAGGTGACGCCCGCGGTTGGCGTGGAGCGGTTTAATCAGGCGATGATGGATTTGGGCGCGATGATTTGTACGCGTTCGAAGCCGAAATGCTCGCTCTGTCCGCTACAAAACGGATGTATTGCCGCCGCCAACAATAGCTGGTCGCTTTATCCGGGCAAAAAACCGAAACAGACGCTGCCGGAGCGCACCGGCTACTTTTTGCTCTTACAGCACGAAGATGAAGTATTGCTGGCGCAGCGCCCGCCGAGCGGATTGTGGGGCGGTTTATACTGTTTCCCGCAGTTTACCGACGAAGAAAGTTTGCGGCAATGGCTGGCGCAACGGCAGATCAATGCCGACAACCTGACGCAACTGACCGCGTTTCGGCATACCTTCAGCCATTTCCATTTAGATATTGTGCCTATGTGGCTTCCCGTGTCGTCATTCACCAGTTGCATGGATGAAGGCAATGCGCTCTGGTATAACTTAGCGCAACCGCCGTCAGTTGGCCTGGCGGCTCCCGTGGAGCGTTTGTTACAGCAGTTACGCACTGGCGCGCCGGTTTAGCGCGTGAGTCGATAAGAGGATAATTTATGAGCAGAACGATTTTTTGTACTTTCCTGCAGCGTGAAGCAGAAGGTCAGGATTTTCAGCTATACCCCGGCGAACTGGGAAAACGCATCTACAACGAGATTTCCAAAGAAGCCTGGGCGCAGTGGCAGCACAAACAAACCATGCTGATTAATGAAAAGAAACTCAACATGATGAATGCCGAGCACCGCAAGCTGCTGGAACAGGAGATGGTTAACTTCCTGTTCGAAGGTAAAGAGGTGCATATCGAGGGCTATACGCCGGAAGATAAAAAATAAAAACAGTGCCGGAGCACGTCTCCGGCAACTTGCATAAAAACAAACACAACACGCACCCGGAATGATGAAAAAATATCTCGCGCTGGCTTTGATTGCGCCGTTGCTCATCTCCTGTTCGACGACCAAAAAAGGCGATACCTATAATGAAGCCTGGGTCAAAGATACCAACGGTTTTGATATTCTGATGGGGCAATTTGCCCACAATATTGAGAACATCTGGGGATTCAAAGAGGTGGTGATCGCCGGTCCTAAGGACTACGTGAAATACACCGATCAATATCAGACCCGCAGCCACATCAACTTTGATGACGGCACGATTACTATCGAAACCATCGCCGGGACAGAACCTGCTGCGCATTTGCGCCGGGCAATAATCAAAACATTATTGATGGGCGACGATCCGAGTTCGGTCGATCTCTATTCCGACGTTGATGATATTACGATTTCGAAAGAACCTTTCCTTTACGGTCAGGTGGTGGACAACACCGGGCAGCCGATTCGCTGGGAAGGTCGCGCAAGCAACTTCGCGGATTATCTGCTGAAAAACCGTCTGAAAAGCCGCAGCAACGGGCTGCGTATCATCTACAGCGTCACCATTAACATGGTGCCGAACCACCTTGATAAACGTGCGCACAAATATCTCGGCATGGTCCGCCAGGCATCACGGAAATATGGCGTCGATGAGTCATTGATTCTGGCGATTATGCAGACCGAATCTTCCTTTAACCCGTATGCGGTCAGCCGTTCCGACGCGCTGGGATTAATGCAGGTGGTACAACACACCGCCGGGAAAGATGTGTTCCGTTCGCAGGGGAAATCCGGTACGCCAAGTCGCAGTTTCTTGTTTGATCCTGCCAGCAATATTGATACCGGCACCGCGTATCTGGCGATGCTGAATAATGTTTATCTCGGCGGCATTGATAACCCAACATCGCGGCGTTATGCCGTCATCACCGCCTATAACGGTGGTGCAGGCAGCGTATTACGCGTCTTCTCGAACGATAAAATTCAGGCTGCCGCTATTATAAATACTATGACGCCGGGCGATGTTTATCAGACGCTGACTACCCGCCATCCGTCTGCGGAATCTCGCCGCTATCTTTATAAAGTGAACACGGCGCAAAAATCTTACCGTCGCCGATAATTGCACTTATTGCCCCTTGACGATGTTCAGGGGCAAAAGTGTTATCTACATCACAATTATGTTTTGCAAAACGATATTATTTGCAATTATTTGCCACGGGTAACAAAAAAACAGTCCGCGAAGTTGATAGAATCGCATCATCTTGCACGGTCAAATGTGCTTTTTAAAACACTCATCCGCATCATGATGTGAGGAAATTAACATGAATCTTAAGCTGCAGCTGAAAATCCTCTCTTTTCTGCAGTTCTGCCTGTGGGGAAGTTGGCTGACGACCCTGGGCTCATATATGTTCGTTACCCTGAAGTTCGACGGTGCTTCCATTGGCGCAGTTTATAGTTCTCTGGGTATCGCTGCGGTCTTTATGCCTGCTTTGCTGGGGATTGTGGCCGACAAATGGTTAAGTGCGAAATGGGTTTACGCCATTTGTCACACTATTGGTGCGATCACTCTCTTCATGGCGGCGCAAGTCACCACGCCGGAGGCGATGTTCCTCGTGATATTGATTAACTCGTTTGCCTATATGCCAACGCTTGGGTTAATCAACACGATTTCCTACTATCGCCTGCAAAATGCCGGGCTGGATATTGTGACTGATTTCCCGCCAATCCGTATCTGGGGCACCATCGGCTTTATCATGGCGATGTGGGTGGTAAGCCTGTCTGGCTTTGAATTGAGCCACATGCAGCTGTATATTGGCGCAGCACTCTCCGCCGTTCTGGTGCTGTTTACCTTTACGCTGCCGTATATTCCGGTTGCTAAACAACAAGCTAATCAGAGCTGGACGACGCTGCTCGGCCTCGATGCATTCGCGCTGTTTAAAAACAAGCGTATGGCGATTTTCTTCATCTTCTCGATGCTGCTGGGCGCGGAACTGCAGATTACCAACATGTTCGGTAATACCTTCCTGCACAGCTTCGACAAAGATCCGATGTTCGCCAGCAGCTTTATTGTGCAGCATGCGTCAATCATCATGTCGATTTCGCAGATTTCTGAAACCCTGTTCATTCTGACCATCCCGTTCTTCTTAAGCCGCTACGGCATTAAGAACGTAATGATGATCAGTATCGTGGCGTGGATCCTGCGTTTTGCGCTGTTTGCTTACGGCGACCCGACTCCGTTCGGTACCGTACTGCTGGTTCTGTCGATGATTGTTTACGGCTGTGCGTTCGACTTCTTCAACATCTCTGGTTCGGTGTTTGTCGAAAAAGAAGTTAGCCCGGCGATTCGCGCCAGTGCGCAAGGGATGTTCCTGATGATGACCAACGGCTTCGGCTGTATCCTCGGTGGCATCGTGAGCGGTAAAGTGGTTGAGATGTACACCCAAAACGGCATTACCGACTGGCAGACCGTATGGCTGATTTTCGCAGGTTACTCCGTGATTCTGGCCTTCGCGTTCATGGCGATGTTTAAATACAAACACGTTCGTGTCCCTGCCGGTACACAAACTGTTAGCCACTAATTACGCAAAGAGAAACGGGTCGCCAGAAGGTGACCCGTTTTTTTATTCTCACTTCAACACATAACCGTACAACCGTTTCATACCATCCGCATCGGTTTCGCTATAGACACCTTGTAGCTCCGGCGAAAATCCCGGCAGCAAATTCACGCCTTCTTCCAGCGCAAGGAAATAACGCTGGACCGCTCCGCCCCACATTTCTCCTGGCACCACGCAAAGCACGCCAGGTGGATACGGCAGCGCGCCTTCCGCCGCAATTCGCCCTTCGGCATCACGAATGCGCACCAACTCCACTTCACCACGAATATAAGCGCTATGCGCATCCTGTGGATTCATCATTACTGATGGGAAACTCTGCTGGCGGAACATCGCTTTTTGCAGGTCTTTGACGTCGAAACTGACATACAGATCGTGCATCTCCTGACACAACTGGCGCAGGGTATAGTCGCGATAGCGCACCGGGTATTTGTTATAAACGCTCGGCAACACTTCAGACAGCGGCGAGTCATCCTCAATATGCTGTTCAAACTGCACCAGCATCGCTACCAGCTGTGCCAGCTTCTCGTGGCTTTCCGCCGGAGTTAATAAGAACAGAATGGAGTTGAGATCGCACTTCTCCGGCACAATGCCGTTCTCACGCAGATAGTGCGCCAGAATCGTCGCTGGAACGCCAAAATCGCTATATTCGCCGGTTTCGGCATCGATACCCGGCGTGGTAAGTAACAGCTTGCACGGATCAACAAAATACTGATCCGCGGCATATCCTTCAAAGCCGTGCCACTTCGCCCCCGGCTCAAAACTGAAAAAACGGCGGTCGCTGGCTAACACTGACGTCGGATAATCCTGCCACAATTTGCCATCAACAACAGGTGGAATAAACGGGCGGAACATCTTACAGCGCGCAAGAATCGCTTTCCGCGCTTCAATCCCTATCTCAACACACTCAGCCCACAGCCGACGCCCACTCTCCCCTTCATGGATTTTGGCGTTAACGTCCAGCGCGGCAAACAGCGGGTAGAACGGGCTGGTAGAAGCATGGAGCATAAAGGCATTATTCAACCGCTTATGCGGGCAAAAACGCGCCTGTCCGCGGATATGGTTATCTTTTTTATGGATCTGCGACGTCTGTGAGAATCCCGCCTGCTGTTTATGCACCGACTGGGTAACAAAGATCCCCGGATCGTTTTCGTTAAGTTCTAACAGCAGCGGCGAGCTATCTGCCATCATCGGGATAAACTGTTCGTAACCGACCCATGCAGAATCAAACAGAATGTAATCACACAGATGCCCAATGGTATCGATCACCTGGCGGGCATTGTAGATAGTGCCGTCATAGGTTCCCAACTGAATAATCGCCAGGCGGAACGGGCGCGGCAGTTCGGCTTTTTCTGGCGCAACGTCGCGAACTTGCTGGCGCAGATACTCTTCATTAAAACAGTGCGCATCAATCCCGCCGATAAAACCGAATGGGTTGCGTGAGGCTTCCAGATAGACCGGCGTCGCCCCCGCCTGAATCAGCGCACCGTGATGATTCGACTTATGGTTGTTACGGTCGAAGAGCACCAGATCACCACGCGTTAACAACGCATTCGTTACCACTTTATTCGCTGCCGATGTGCCGTTCAGCACAAAATAGGTTTTATCGGCATGAAAGACTTTGGCGGCGAATTTCTGCGCATCCTTTGCGGAACCTTCATGAATAAGCAGATCGCCCAATTTTACGTCAGCGTTACACATATCGGCGCGAAAGACGTTCTCACCAAAGAAATCGTAAAAATGGCGTCCGGCAGGATGCTTTTTAAAGAACGCACCATGTTGATGCCCAGGACAAGCAAAGGTGCTATTGCCCATCTCAACGTACTGGGTCAGCGTGTCATAAAATGGCGGTAGCAAATTCTCTTCATACTGACAGGCTGCGGATTCCAGCTCCAGCCACTGCTGCTCATTGCCGTTGATGATAGCCATAACGCCCGCGGGCAATTCAACCGCATCTTCAGAATACAAAAACACCGGCAGATGAAAACCGGTGCGCTTAAGTAACGCAAGGATGCCGCTACGACTATCCGCAGCGGTAATGACGACTGCCGCGACGTCCGTAAAATCAGTATCTCCCAACGCCACCACGCGGCGATGAGTAGAAAGTCGGGATACCAGTTCACTACTGGCGGCAATATTCATTGATTTCATAAGCGCAAAACCCGTTTCGGGGAAGTAAGAATACCGGACAAGGTGGAAAACCCTGCCCCATGAGATATGGGTCAAACTGGTCACCAGCTCCGACCGCCAGACATCAGTAAAAGCAGAAACGCTCTGATTTTACTGTTGCCCTGCAGTGAGCATACGTTAACGTCACCGCATAAAAAGCAGCGTCACAGAACAGGAGACATTTCGCGCGAAACGGCGATAAGCGAAAGAATGTAAGGAGGCGGCGTGCATCAGGCAAGCTCCGTACAGAGAGGAGAAAATTCGCGCAATCATGGCACCTTTCGCTAAAGCGCGCAAGCCAGGACTTTGCGGCCAGACAAGCCATAAACGGGGCAAAAAGTTCATAATAAGAAAATCAAACAATACAGTTAACAGGAACTCTTGTGGTCATCGGCCCTTTTATCAACGCTAGTGCAGTATTACTGGGTGGCGTTCTCGGCGCACTGCTTAGCCAACGTTTACCGGAACGTATCCGCGTCTCAATGACGTCCATTTTTGGCCTGGCATCGCTGGGGATTGGTATTTTACTGGTCGTGAAATGTGCCAACCTTCCGGCGATGGTTTTAGCTACGCTACTCGGGGCATTAATCGGCGAAATTTGTCTGCTGGAGAAAGGAGTCAATACAGCGGTCGCCAAAGCGCAAAATCTGTTTCGTCACTCGAGCAAGAAACCTGCGCATGAATCTTTTATTCAGAATTTTGTCGCGATTATTGTCCTGTTTTGTGCCAGCGGCACCGGGATCTTCGGCGCGATGAATGAAGGGATGACAGGCGATCCGAGTATTTTAATCGCCAAGTCATTTCTTGATTTCTTTACAGCGATGATCTTCGCCTGTTCACTTGGCATTGCGGTATCGGTGATTAGTATTCCATTGCTCATCATCCAGTTAACGCTGGCATGGGCTGCTGCGCTGATATTACCGCTGACCACACCGTCGATGATGGCGGACTTCAGCGCCGTAGGTGGTTTATTGCTGCTGGCAACCGGCTTACGCATTTGCGGCATAAAAATGTTTCCGGTGGTCAACATGCTACCCGCTCTGCTACTGGCAATGCCGCTTTCCGCTGCCTGGACCACCTGGTTTGCCTGACATTACGAGCGATAACGGCAAACTGATGATAGATTGTGCAGTCTGCCGTAAATTGAAGAAATTTGATTGACGAGACGAGGCGAATCAGGTTTAATGCGCCCCGTTGCCCGGATAGCTCAGTCGGTAGAGCAGGGGATTGAAAATCCCCGTGTCCTTGGTTCGATTCCGAGTCCGGGCACCACCTTACATCAAAGCCACTGGTCAGGAGTGAGAAACCTGACGGGTGTCATCGGGAAGGTGTCAGATGTCGTGAGTCTGCTTCATGTACATCATGATTTTCTTCTCGAATGGGAGCATGTTAGCCGCATGCTCCCTTTTCTCGATCACTATATATGATTACAACCCTTCAGCGGATTGTCAATCTGCCTGCAATTACAGTCTGTCAGTAAACACCTCCAGTTCATGCTCCAGTGCCTGTACGGCAGTCTCCAGATTCATTTCCACATATCCCATTGTGGTTGATACATTCTGGTGCCCGAGCATGTTTTTTACCAGGTGAAGATTACGCTCCGGAGTGCTCATCAGTATACTCGCCAGTGTATGTCTGAAACGATGTGGAGACACCTGAAAACCACACTCCTGAGATAATCTGCGGAAAAACGATTTCACAGGCTGCTCATCCGGCAGACCCGTTATACGTTTTGCTTCTGACACCGGCACAACAAAACGCTTGTAGTGGAAAAGATAGTCTTCCGGTGTGGCTCCCCGTCTGACGGCTTCATCCAGTAGTTTCTGCAGTTGTGGCTGTAACTGACGCGCAACCGGAATACGCCATTCTCTGTGAGTTTTACTACCTTCAGCCCGTAAATCGATCCATTTTTCTGCCGGACAAACATCCTTCAGACGTAAATGCAGTAACTGATTCAGACGCATTCCTGTGTAACGCAGGGTATTCACCACCGTCAGCCAGAACCACGCCGGCCTTATGGCACATTTGATATAAAGTCCGGCGTGCTGATTCTCTGCTTCCGAAAATTGCTGCAGAATAAGCACAACCCGCGTGATCTGCGCTTTTGTCAGCGTTTTCTTCCGCCTTTTTTCCTGCTTAACCAGCATGCCACTAAAAGGATTTTCTGAAACAGTGATCAACCCAGATTCTTCTCCAAAGTTATAAATCGCACGCATGTGCCTCACCTTGTTATTCCAGGTATGGGAAGTTAACCCCTGATCTTTCAGCACAAAACGACGCCATTCCTGAACATCACGACGAACAATGCTGTCAGGAGTCCGGTGAAAACCAACAAACTTCCGGAACCCCGACAACACCTTGCGATAACTCCACTCCGTGGCTCTCCGTAACGACTTACAAAAAAAATACTCATCCATCAGATTATCCCAGAGGCTGTCAACATCGTGAGTTTTCATATTTCTTTACCTTTAAATATATCCGTTCAACAACAAGGCTCACCTCCGGAACGCATTTCATGGAAAAAAGAGATAACGGCTGTCCTGTAGTTCCTGTCCATCCAGGAGCTGCCTGCCTTTTACCAGATAACCTTTTAGCGTTTTAAAACGACTTCTGTTTTCAGGCTCTTCGCACAAATGTGCAAAATAAAAGCGTCGGTTATCCCGCCGCTTATGAATGCTCAGGCGTTCAAACGATGCCTGAATATCATCTTTTTTGTCTGCCGGGATGCCTGCTGCTTTCGTAAACTCATAAAAAATTCCCGGTACAGGTAAAAAAACAAAGCCGGCAACAATATGAATTTTATCTTTTTTTCCGTTCAGGCTGATTTCCCCGTTCCTCACTCCTTTTTTTAACCAGTTTATAAACATCTCTCCTTCTGAAATAACAGCTTCCGGAGCAGAGCTTCCGGAAATCAATGTGATAGAGGCATCCTCATGTTTTCTTTGAGAATGATCATTATCAATCAACACCTGCGTTTCCTGTAAGCATTCTCCGTCTGCTGTCACTACTGCAGCATGGTCATCTGCAGCAGAAAACAGGCTCAGCAGCATATCGGTATCATCATGGAGGCTCTGCTCCTCCGGTGACTTTTCCTCTACGTCTGTTGCAGACTGCAACGTATCCCGGACTTCCACTTCTGCCCCATCGGTTCCTGAAACAAAGGACTGTAGCGTAAATTCGCCTACCTCCGGGACGGCCGCCGGCATTTCCGGCGCACTGACCTCTGTTGATGTTTCTGGCTGGCTGTCAGATGGCACATTATCTTCAGGCTGCACAGTGTGTTCCGGGAGCAAAGGTGCTGTCACGGCTTCCGTCACCGGCAATGCGAGGAGCGGACTCTCCACCTCTTCTGCCGCTGTTTTCAGGACTGAACGAATCAATGCCATCTCCGGATGCTGATGCCAGACTGCACCCGCCAGATTCTGTAATGCCCCCGGCACAGTGGTCAGCCAGGCTGTCGCCCCCTCCGGCAACAACTGCCCGGCCATCACCGCTGCCAGTTGCTGAGCCTCTGTGCCCTGCAGATGTTGCTGTCTGTAGCGAAAACGAAATGCTTCATCCGGTGATGACATCCCCGGCTGCCATAACTTTCCGCTGACCAGTTCCCCCTCCAGGTGTGCAAGAAGTGGCAGGTGATAAAACAGTGCCGACCAGAACACCACGGCATTCCATACACCAGACTGTGCGGCCTGCTCTTCCGGTGTGGCACCGGGCGGAAACATATATCCTCTGGCCAGACGAACGGCATAGGTAGTGAACTGCAGCGTCAGGTCGCCAAAACCGTTGGCATCTGCCCACCGGGAGTCTCTGGCAGCGGGAACGTTCTGCGCTGCCATCAGGAGTTTTTGTACCGGCGCCAGACAGAACTGCTGATACACGTCGGATGGCATACTGCTGTTTTCCCATAACTGCTTCAGACACTGTTTCCTGCGTGGTGTGGACGTCAGCTCCTCTGCAGTCCGGGGTATATAAAAACCTTCCGGCAGATGTTCCGGCTGGCGTGCGATTTCCGGGGTGGTTGTCTCAGTACCGCTGGTATTGCTGTTACCGGGAAGCAGTTTTTTCAGGCGATTAAGCATTTTCACCCTCCAGCCCGTATACGGCATCGTTTTCCCCGTTTTCTGACGGTGATGTCTCTGTTGCTTTCTGGCTTTGTTCATCTCTGCCAGCCTCTTCCGCCAGCTGGCACATCAGACTGCTCAGTACCAGGGTTTTACGGGCACGGGTGACCGCAACGTACAACAGGTTAGTTTCGTCCCTCCGTTCATCTTCCGGCATCAGCGGGTCGGTGATATCCGCAAAATCCTCATCCAGTATCACCACCGGCCATTCCAGTCCCTTACTGCGGTGAGCCGTTGACACGGTAATATCCGCATCCTTCTCACACGTGACGGTATGCTCCCGCAGAAGCTTCAGTTTCACCGGCAACGGGAAACAGATATCCAGCAGGCGAATGGCCTGATTCATCTCCACATCCCGGGTGGATTTGGCTATCCGGCAGTATTCATCAAAATCGCGGTAATCCCGCCGCAGTGCATCAGACTGCATCTTTTCCGGCATATCGGCAGAAAACCAGTACAGGTCCTCCAGTGCCTCTGTCCGGTAACCTTCAATACCGCCCACCCAGTACACCTTCCTGCCGCTCAGACTGGCCATCAGCGCCGTGCATATCACACCTGCCACCGTCCGGCTCAGTACCGTCTGGTGCCCTTCCGGTTTATCCGCGCCGGTACGGCTCATCAGTACTTCATCTTCCCCACCACTGCCGGTCACCTGCCGTGTCTCACCAGCACGCTGCAAAAGCAGATTCGCCATCCGGGCCACTGACGGGCCAAAACGGAAGCTCTGCGTCAGCCAAAGACGGTCTGCATCGTTCAGAACAGGATGAGATAGCGCATCATCGGCACCACGAAAGCGGTAAATCTGCTGGTAACGGTCACCCATCAGGATTACCCGGCAGGACTGACTGAGTACCAGCGCAGACGTCACCGGATTGGCGTCCTGTGCCTCATCAAACAGAATGGTGTCCCAGCGCCGGGACAGGTCCGGGGATGACAACTGGAACAGCTTCAGGTAGGTATCATGCGTGACGGGAAATGTGCCATCAGGGCGACTCATTTCATGCCATAGCACCTGTACTGCCTGCAGAATGGCTGAGACATCTGTACCGGCCCGGGCGTCCTCATCCGGCAAATGCTGCAGCCCCGCCTCTTTGTCAGCACTGCACAGAAACTGATTCAGACTGCTGAGCGCAAGACGAACCAGCAGCCAGTGACGGGTGTTCAGCTTTCTGGCCACATCCGTGATACGCAGGCTGGCAACCAGGCGATTCTGGTAATGCTTACCAAAGCGTGACCAGGTCAGTTGGTGGGAGGTTTTGCACTCTACATTAAACGGAAATTTACGCTCAGCCTCATCACGTACGGCTCGGTTGTAAGCCAGATACAGCATTCTGCTGTCGGGGTTTGCCAGCGCATACTGAACCAGGGTACTGGTCTTTCCTGTGCCGGCAAAGGCGTTCACAACCAGCTTCTGTCCCTGCCAGTGAATAATGGCAGACTGTTCATCGGTGGGAGTCAGTGACATACAGGCCCCTGTAAAGAAAAAATGGTGCGCACACTCTGCATCACTGCAGAACGTGCACACCATCATTAACTCTTTACCGGTGTCGGGAAATTATTCTGTCCGGTAAGTACCAGCCAGCGGACTGATTAGCGGCAGGCATAATAACCACGGATATCGGACAACTGACCTTCCCTACCGCCGGGGAAGTAATACACAATGATGCTTTTCACAGCATTACCACTGGCAGTTGTTGTCCTAGAATATAACCAGTCGTTTTTCAGGTTTGTCCAGCCATCATCGGTTTCCTGTTCGTCCCACTCACTGATAATGCCCTGCAGGGCCTACGCCCCCAGTTGCTGCCCATGCTGTCCGTCTGCATAGCAACCATATCGATCCCGGTTCTGTGCGACAATCAGGGCACCATCACTCAACAGTGGGCATTTAATCCTGGCAAGTCAATGCCAAGATTAATTTGCAGGAACATTGCCATATTTGCACGTAATATCATTACGAAAATTAGTAATAATTATGATTTCTTCTGTGTAGGTAGTAAATAATGCCATATCCAACTATGTTTATAATCAAAAAGATAACAAACTGCCAAAACCCTATCCCATACCAACTGATATCCACCTGAACAGGAAAGTCCTTACGAACTCCAGCATGATAATCTAGAATAGGGAAAAGACTGCACCAAAATAGACTGCCCATAAGAGGTGCGGTGAATTTGATTACGTTAAGATCGGAGTAATAATTCCAAATGACAACTCCAATTACCGCCAGCCCCCAGATAGCAATTTTGAAACCACTCTCGGTGGCAATAGCAAATGGAACATCAAACGTATTCATGATCCAGACAGTAAAACCGGCGAGCAGCAATACCCCCATCACAACCGACATCTCACTAATCTTGTTATTACCTGAACGATTCATTTTTCCCTTCCTTTAACCTTGTTACACCAGATTTGATACCAATGAATAAAACTGTTCTTTAGAAAACGGGCTACGATTTCCTGCTCGGTTGTTACCATCAACAAGTGACCAAATACCGGGTTCGCTTTTACCATCCCCAAATGAATCCTGCATATACAGATTGAATTTCAAATTACGGTGGATACCACTAAATCGAACTTCAACTTCGCCTTTTGCCCCCATCAGATAAAGTGCTTCTGGACGAAATTCTAGATGTTTATTCCCGTTTGAGATCTTCATAAAATCCATCGAGTAGGAATTTATTTTCTGCGTCGTAATATCATGAATATTTTTACGACTTATTTCAATTGTCACAGGAATGTCTTCAAGCCATGAACCTAATTTGGTAAAAAGAGTACGTACACTTTCCTGAAACTCTTTGATATCATTAAGCTCCCTCGTCTCTCTGTCTTTTCCATCAGAAGAAGACTGTTTAAACTTATTCATCAAAACATCTTTGGAGATCATTTTTAGTCTCTTACAATTATTCAACAAATAGTCATGAAATATTAAGTCCGGTTTAAATAAATTTTGCGAACTAGGTTTAGCGATCAAACCGAACAACTAGTTATTAATCACTGAAGCAATATAGATTGTTATCTGCAACCTTCTTATTCCGTAATGGTACACCTCCCAATATTCCTAGTTAGTTAAGCATCGGCAAGATCACCCAATTAAATATCGGTAGACTCATAATAACTATCTGTAAAGCCCACCTTTGGTAAATTTATCCACTCCAGCCAGCCTCTGTTCCAAGGTGAGATTATTGACATCAGCATACTGATTACAGGAAGCAGTCGCCTAACCATAATTAATCATTACTGATGGCAAGCTGAGCACATTATTTTCAACCGTCGTCTTACCTGACTGTGCGCCGGCTATCGCTGAAGCCCCCGAGCCTCCCACCAGGCCACCGGCCAGACCGGCAGCAACCGTTGCCAGTGTCGAGACCGTCTGCTTCTCTGTCTCGCTCAGTTCACTCACCGGCTTACCGTACATCTGTGTGGCTATCATCCCCATCATCTCGCCGGTGGCTGCACCTGCAGCACCGGCAAGGGCATTATTTCCCTGTGCCACCGCCAGTGCAGCACCACCTGCCAGAGCTGCTCTCAGATTAACTTATTTATTACGCCAATGTAGAAACCAACTAACAGCATTGCATAACAATGAGCAATATCCACCTATTTTTAAAGCTTTTACCACATCAATAGATGAGAACAAAAAATGGCCTCCAATCAAATAGTAGGAAAATACTCTCAAGAGAAAAAATATTGATAACGCTGTAATAAATATACTAATAAACCATAAGAAAAATGACGTAAAGAACTGCAACAGTAGATGAGTTAATTTCATTTTTTCAGCTCCAGTTGGTCTTTAATTTGCTCCTGAAGAATAACACCAGCTCCTTCAGAGCCAACAGAAGAACCAATGTTCCCAGAAATCTCTGGAGCTGGGTTTAGTGGTAAAGGTTTGCTAACCCCCTTACCTATATCAATCCACTCCCAGTTTTTCCAGCCAGGATTAATTACATTTTCTAATGGGCGTTGGATAATTTTTCCTACGCCATATCCAATCCCCGAACCAGCCCCATTGATTAGTGCACCCGACAGCGGATCTTTATTGTCAATCCAGTTACCCAGCGCACCACCTGCCGCATTCCAGCCCACAGTTCCCACTAGGCCATTACCCATGCTGAACACATTCACCCAGCCTGCAATGGCTGCGTTTGCCGGATCTACAGTACCATCAGCCAGATAACTGATACCAGCATTCGCACTTGCTCCCAGTCCCCACATTGCCTGAGCGCTACCGGGGAGTAGTGCCACTGTACCTGTTGCCAGAGCCAGCCCTACAGCATCCCGCTCATTCATTGCTTTCTGGCAGGCGGCACCGGAAGGGTTATCAGCACATGTCGCCATGTCGATACCATGCTGGCGTATCCACGCAGCCTGAGTATCTTCACTACCGCCAAGTAAATTATTCTCAACTGTCGTCTTACCTGACTGTGCGCCGGCTACCGCTGAAGCCTCCGAGTCTCCCACCAGACCACCGGCCAGACCGGCAGCAACCGTTGCCAGTGTTGAGACCGTCTGTTTCTCTGTCTCGCTCAGTTCACTCACCGGCTTACCGTACATCTGTGTGGCTATTATCCCAACCACTTCACCGGTGGCTGCACCTGCGGCACCGGCAAGGGCGTTATTACCCTGTGCCACCGCCAGTGCAGCATTCACCACGGCATGAGCAGCCACATTTGCAGCCTTATTCACCTCCCCGTAACCGGGTCTGTGGTCATGGTTTTCACCACTTCAGCCAGATACGGCGCTGCACCACCTGCCAGGGCTGCACTCAGATTACCGCCGGCCAGTCCCTGTACCGCTGCCGTTGCGGCCTGTATCGCCTGCTGGTATTTGCCTCCCGTTCCAAAACCTGAGGCCGCCATACCGTTATTGTAGGCCCGCTGTGCCACATCCTGTTCCGTAAACGGTTTTCCTGCTGCTTCAAGTTCTGCGCGGGCCTGATTCAGTGCTGCCGGGTCCCGCTTCGCTTTCTCACCGGCTATCTGTCCTTCCGTTCTGGCAATATCTGCCACCTGGTTACCAATCTCACCAATGAGTTGCGCCTGCTGCAATCGCTGCTGCTCTTTTTCCCTGTCAAAGATGGGGGACAGCGTCTGATTTGCATGTGCTGCGTCACGGTTCAGGTCTGCCACATCCTGTTTCTGGCTCTGCGTATCCCGGATGGTGATGTTCCCGGCAGACACTGCCGACTGCGTGGTACTGTCCGCATGGCCTTCATGATTTGCACCGACCAGCAGATTGTTTGCCATGTTCCCCAGGAAATTTCCGGCAACACTGCCACCGGTACTGAGCCCTGCACTCTGATGTTCCGTTTTAAAGTCGGCCCGGTTTTCAATGTCACTGAAGCTCAGTGTGCCGGTATCCAGCCGGTTTTTATCTGCCGTTGCCGTGGACGCAATCACCGCACCGTTCAGTTGCGTATGCTGTCCGGTAGTGACATCAAACCCGCCCCTGCCGGCAAAAATCCCCGTCTGCTCCTGTACACTGTCGTAGTTACTGTGCATTTTATCCCGGCTGAGGTTCACACTCGCCGAACCGCTCATGGACCCGAAAGTGAAGCTGCCTCCGGCGCTGGCATTCTGCTGTTTACTGTCATAACGGTCACTGTCCTGCTCACTGGTCAGTGTCAGATGGCGACCGGCATCCACTTTCACCGTTTCACCGCCAGCCTGCGCGCCGGTAAGCGTGGTGTCCCGCCCGCTGATAATGGTCAGCTGTTTTCCCGCATCCACCGTGGTTTCTGTATGGGTGGTACCGTTGCCTTTTTCACTGCCCTTACCCTGGTTTGCGCTGGCTGAAACACTGATACCAGGCCCTCCGGAGCCCACACCAACACCGACACCCACGCTGCCACCACTGGATGTGTTCTTTCCTTCCAGCTTTGACGTGTTTTCTGCTGATACCAGATTCACGTCACGGTTTGCCTGCAGCAGAACGTTGTTCCCGGCCTTTATCTGACCGCCCTGTATCGTCAGGTCACCATCCACGCCCTTCACGCCGGAGCCGGTGGCCTGAATACTGAGATTATTACCTGCGGTCAGTGTACTGCCCTTCGCCACCGTCTGCTCTGACTGCTGTTCTGATTTCGAAGACTGACTGCCGTAAGAGAGGCTGATACCCACGGTGTTATTCTTTCTGGCATTGGCTCCCTGTGCTTCTGCCAGTCGTCCGGCCTGCACGGCCTGAGCCCCCGAGAGCGCGGCCTTCACCCCCTGCAGGGCTTCAAGCCGGCTGTTTCCGGCAGATTTCGCCGCCTGTACGGTCTCCACCGTCGTATTCAGGGCGCTGCCCGCTGTGCCGGACAGGGCAAGCGTCAGACCGGAGGTTTTCTGCTCCACCGTATGTGTCTGTACATGCTGGTCTGTGGCGGCGGTAATGCTGACCTCCTTACCGCTGAGTGCCATGTCCCTGCCGGCAATCAGGTCAGAGCCGTTGACGGTCAACCGGTTACCTGCCTGAAGGGAAACATCACCGTGAACACTCCCCACCGTGCTGCCTTTCTGTGTGGTGTCTGTTGCGGCGTCCGTGACTTTCAGACTCTGGCTGCCCATGCTGAATCCCACACCTCCGGAGCTCATCAGCCCGGATTTTTTCTCCTGTTTCAGGTGTGTATCACGGTTGCTTTCTGTCAACGTTCCTATACTCAGGTTATTTCCGGCAGCCAGGGAGACACGGTTATCCCCGACCACACTGCTGCCCGTGACGTTCAGATTATGTCCGGCGCCGATACTGACCGTATCCCCGTTCAGTTCACTGCCCGTCATGGTCCGGCGGTCAGTGACATCATGCGTGGTTGTGGTGGTTTTCGATAACATCCCGCTGCTGCCGGTCACTTTATGGTATTCATCCAGCGAGCGGGTATTCTGTGCGCCGGTCAGCGTCACGTCATGACCCGCCATCAGGGCCAGGCCTTTCTGAGCTGACAGCGATGCCGCCTGTGACGTCATATCCCGTCCGGCGGTCAGCGTGACATCACCGTTACCGGCAAGCGTGCTGCCCGTACTCTGTGTGACGCCCTGCGACAGACGATTATTTTTATCCCAGGTAATATGGTCCTGCGCGGATGTGGTCACTGTGGAAAGCGTCATATCCCTGCCCGCACTGAGTTGCGTCAGGCTGTCCTTACCCTGATTCACCACCGTTGCTGCCGTCAGATTCATATCCCGTCCGGCCTGCAGCACCAGTCTGCCCTGGTCATTCTGCACATATACGCCAGCCACACTGTCGATGCTGGTACGTTCAAAATGGTTCTGTCCGGCGTCACTCTGTGCCGTACGGGTGGTGGTGGTCAGACTGATATCCCGTCCGGCCATCGCCAGCAGGCTGTCCGTGGCCTGCAGCAGCCCGCCGGTACTGTTAATATCCGTCCGGGCCATCAGGCTGACATTTGCTCCCTGAATGGTGCCGGCCTGGTTGTGAATGTTTTCTGCACTGAGCTGCACGGTCTGCTTCCCGGCCAGTTTACCGCTGTTAAACAGGTCACCATCCAGCTTCATCACCATGTCCCTGCCGGCAATCAGCGCACCGGCACTGTTCACATCACCGGGTTTTACACGGGCATACACCTGAGGTACCTGAACCGTCTGCGTGCTGCCGTCCGGCAGCGTCACCGTGGTGTTAACCAGCCAGACAATATCACCGGTCAGTAACGCCATCTGCTCAGCAGTCAGCGCCACACCTGGTGTCAGGTTGTATTGCTTACCAAATGCAATACCCGCATCCATTAACGCCTTAAACTGCTCTTCATCATTACTGTATCCGTCCAGGTACCGTTGCCCGGTCAGAGCGACAACCTGCTCACGAATCAGACGCTGTTCGTAAAAGCCGTCACCCAGGCGTTTGAGCATGTTATCCCCGTTCTGAGAAAACGCCTTCTGCATGTAATCACTGCCCAGCCACGTCTTCTGGTTCGTAAAACGCGGGTCCGTTTCAACCAGATATGGCACATTCACTGCCGGATTTGTTTTAAACAGGCTGCTGTCCGGCAGACGGGTATCCGGCCCGGCAACATGGATACTGCCCTGAGGTGCGCTGACTTCAAACTGCTGCCCCGGCAACAGAATGACCGGTTCACCGGCTGACACCACCGGGCGAAGCGGTATCTGGTCAGTAGCGGCTACTGTCGCATCCACATTTCCGGTCAGTCCTGTCTGTACATCCGTTCCCTGTGGCTTCAGGGGAGAAAGCGTGACCTGGCTGCCCTGAACCTGTCCGTGGCTGGTGAGCTCTCCCGGCTTCAGCGTGATGGTCTGAATTACAGTGGGCGGAGTGTACTGAGAGGTTTTCTCCCCCTGCTTATCCTTTCCTTTTTTCCTGATACGGTAATAATACGTGGATGTTCCTGAGTCCGTAACATGGCGCTCTCCGCTGACACTGACGTTTTCCACATCACCGGCCTGCATATCCAGCAGGCCACCTGCAACAACCTGACTCTTATCATTAAGCAGTTTGTCTGCCACAATCGTCATGCCGGCACCGGACAGAATTTTCCCCGGGTCGGATTCTTTTACCCGGGTTTCTTCCACGGTACGGGTGTAATCATACTGCGTGAATTTATCTCTGGCGCCTTCCGGTGTATGCAGTTTTTTCAGTGAGTTACTGGAATCGTTATCCACATAAACGCCCGGTTCACCGGCGCTCCAGCGTTTATCTGAGCCGCTGAGCTGATACTCAGTCACCTTTTCCGTGGAAACCACCACGCGCTCCGTGGTGAAATGGTCATTGACGTTATTGATTTGTCCGGCACTCAGTACCAGATATCCGGCGGCTTCAATAGTGGCACTGTGATTATTCAGTACACCGGCTTTCCCCGTGGCGGCACCATTCGCATCCAGCATGCCACCAGTATGCATATCACCTGCACTGTAAATCAGGCTGTGCGTCCGGTTATTCAGGGTCTGTACCCCTAAGTCCACACGCTCACGCCCGGCCAGCGTCGCCGCCACGCCATTTTCTTCCAGATTATTAAATGTGGCAGCACTGACACCAACAGCATCGCCGTAGATTCGCCCGGTACCGGAATTCGTCAGGGTGTTCGCCTGAAGATGCGTATATTTCCCGTCAATCAGCCCACGGTTCAGCAGTGTGTCCGTCACGTTAAGCCAGGTCTGCCCGGCACTGATTTCACCTTTCTCTGTGTTTTCAAGGCGGATGCTGTTCAGGTCAAGCCGGCTGCCTGCCAGCAGGCTGCCGGTATTAGAGACATCGCCATTAACGGAAAGCGTAAGGTTTCCGTTCGCAATAGTCTGACCACTGTTGCTGAACGTTGTGTTACTTTTCAGCGTCATATCGCCCAGCGAAAGCAGTTTCCCGTCACCACCGAGCTGACCGGCATCCACAGATACTGACTGCCCGGCCTTAACCACGCCGTCACGGTTCGAAAACGTCAGCTGACGGCCACTGACAGACAATGTCGCGCCGGAAGAGAGCACGCCATCATTATTACTGAGCGTCCTGTCTGCCATAACCGTAAGCGCCCTGTCTGCCAGAATACTGCCCTCCAGGTTATCAAGGTCCTGCGTCGTGATGTGTATTGTCTGCGCTTCCAGCCCCTGGCCGGTATTCTGCGTGTGGCGATTGATAAACTGCAGGGCGTTCAGCGTAATGGCAGAACCACTGCGAATCAGACCAGAGACGTTGTCCACAACGCCCCGTACACTGTCGAACAGAATGTCGCCCACAGACTGTATCTGTCCATGGCTGTTCTGCAGGCCTCCCGTATGCAGACGGAGTTCACCTTCACTGACCAGCCGGCCACCCTCACGGTTATCCAGCGAGGTGGTGCTCAGGTCAGCTGTCGTTTTCGTCCCCACGGTCCCACCCCGGTTATCCATTGCTCCGGTACTGACAGTCAGTTCCTGCAGGCTGTTCAGCGTACCGCCTCTGTTATCCAGCGTCTGGCCTGCGGTATTAATGCTGATGCCTTTCCCCTGAATAAGACCTGACTGATTGTTCAGCGCCTGGCTGTTCCAGCCGAGCAGACCGTTTGCCACCACCTGACCGGATGTATTGTTAACCACGCCTGCAGTCAGGGACAGAGCATCTCCCGACAAAAGCACACCGGCAGTGCTGTCCAGTGTGCCGGCATTCAGCGTCATCGGCCCCTGACTGATAACACCGCCCCGGTCACCACTGTTACGGTTACTCAGTGTGTCAGCACGGAGATTCAGCGATGCACCGCTCTGTATCAGGCCGCCGGCATCGTTGATGATATCCGTCGAGGAAAGGGTCAGTGACTGCTGTGCCACCAGTCTGCCACCCTGATTATCAGAGCGGGTGACATCCAGCCTGCTGTTACCGTTGCTGACCACCGTCCCCTGCTGATTTTCCAGCACATTCAGGTGCGCATTCAGGTCTCTGCCGGCGGCAAGCGTCCCTTCCTGATTACTGACATCACCACCACTCAGCAACATATCCGTCCCGGCCTTCAGTGCGCCTTTCTGGTTCATCAGCGTACCTGACGATATCTGCAATGACGCCTTACTCCCCAGCACGCCCTGACGGTTATCGAGCGTTCCGGTGTTCAGGGTCATATCCTTCTGACCCGCCATAAATCCCTGCTGGTTATTCAGCATACCGGCCCGCACTGTCAGGGTACCGGCGCTGCTGATACCACCCCGTGTTTTCGTGTTCCGGTTACTGAGAACCCCGTTCTGTACATCCAGCGTCATGTCACTGCCGGACTGAATCAGACCATCATCAGAGACCAGTTCGCTGCCTGACACAGACAGCGTTTTCTGTGAAAGCAGTCTGCCGGACGTATTATCCAGCGCACCATCCAGCGTCACAGACAGCCCGTCAGACACCACCGTACCCTGGTGGTTATTCAGACTCCCTGCCGAAATATCCAGCCTGCCGGCGGACTCCATTCGTCCCTCAGTATTGCTGACAGCCTGCTGTGTTTTTATCCTGCCCGTTCCGGCAGCAGCTGAAATCAGTCCGTTGTCGTTATTCAGCGCCTGTGTATTAATCAGGATGTCACGGCTGGCAATCAGACTTCCCTGCTGGTTATCCACGGCGCCGGTTGTCCTCACCTGCAGACTACCTGACTGCGCCGCCTGCACTTTCCCCTTGCGATTATCAAGGCTCAGTGCATCCAGGCGCACCGCGCCATTTGCCGCAAGCAGCCCTTCCCGGTTATCCACACCTCCCGGCAGGTTCAGTGAAAAATCCCCTGTTCCCGTCTGAATCAGTTTACCCCTGTGGTTTGACAGGCTCTGTGCTGATATCTGCAGTGTGTCGGCATTTATCGTGCCGTCATTATTGCTGAACTGCCCGGCAGTCCGGGCGGAAAGCGTACCGGCACTCAGTTGCGCATTCTGTGTGGACAGATTTCCACTGGTTGCATCCAGCTCAGTATGTTGTCCCTGTATCCGGCTGTTGCTTAAATCCAGCCCCTGCCCCTTCAGTTGCATGTCCCCACCGGACAGAACCTGTCCGTGTGCCGCCAGTTCGCCGGTGGTACTGACAGTCAGGTTGCCCGCTGCCGCCAGACGTCCGTCATCTTTCACCCCGGCGGCCAGCAGACTCCGCTCACCGCCGGTCAGACGCGCTGTCTGAATCCGGGTGTTGCGACGTGATGCCACAGAGCCTGTATGGGTGAAGACACCATCACTCTGTATCTGCGTATCCTGCCCCGCATAAACAGAACCACTGTTATGCAGCTCCCGGGTTGTCGCCAGATGCACATCCGTTTTCGCACTGATACTGCCACTGTTTTCAATACGTCCGTCAGCCGTCAGGGTAACCGCCCCTGCCTGCGCACCAATATGACCGGCGTTACGAACACCCACCCCCGTTTCCGTACCGACAAGGCGAATTTTTCCGGCATACATTCCGCCAAGACTGGCCACATCCAGTGCCATCTGAGGCTGTGAAGAGACATCACCGGTCTTTTTCTCAATCTGCCCGTGCGCGATATCCACATTGTTACGTCCTGTGGTCACTTTCAGATCCTGCGCCCAGATACCCGCATTAATCTTCACAGACCGGGCAATGATATCGGTATAATCCGTGCGCGAAGCATCCATACCTTTGCCCGTAACCTGAATCTCACCACGTTCAACACTGAATCCGGTCAGACTGCCGTTTTTCATCTGCGGCTGCCCCGTGGTCAGCGTGGCCCGGTTCGCATTAATAAAACCGCACCCGTCGCAACTGATGCCGGCCGGGTTCGCAATCACCACCAGCGCCTTTTTCCCGGCAACCTCAACAAAACCGTTCAACTGGCTGGGATTGCGACTGTTCACTTCATTAAGAATGATTCTGGCCTCTCCCTTCGCCAGCCACGGGTTCCCGGCCACCATGCCACCCAGTTGAGTCTGCACATTGTTATGGGCATTATTCAGAATGACGCCCTGGTTACCGACGTCGAACTGGCCGTATGTATTATGTGAAACCCCGCCGGCAGAAGGCGTCTGAATATTCACCTGCGGAATGCCGCTGGCCGTCTGCGTAATCGTGGGTTGCTGATGCCCCGGTGCGCCATGGTCTGCGACAATGCCTGCAGCACTGACAGAATGCACCATCCCCGAAGCCAGCCACAAAGAGAATGCAAGCGGCGTGACACGGCAGATACGTTGCCTGTGTGGATATCCTGTGCGGGAGGACAGTGATGTACCGGCGCGACCGGAACGGGCAATATCTGCCACCACCATCAGCATTCCCCGGGCTTTGTTAAAAATAATGCGGTAACAATTTCTGTTCATTCTGATAAACCTGACTTATCTCTCCGGCACATCCACAGCAAGCGGGTGCTGCACACGCCACTGGCGCACCTCTTCACGACTGACCTGTGCACCCCGGAAATTCATCACCCGTAACCCGGTTTCATGTCCCCGGTGATATAACGAACGCCAGCACTGACGGGGAAAAATATCCTGCCGGACAAGACGACTCATATCCGGGGTATGTCCAAAAGGGGCAACCCAGTCACAGACCCACATCCGGTCGCCACTGTTCCAGTCCGACTGAGGCATAAGAATTGCCGGCTGCGTAAGATAACGCGCCTCTGCCTCCTGGCTGAGCCAGGCCCAGCTCATGAAGAAAACAGGTCGCCCCTGCTCTGTTGTTATCACATACTGTCGGTGCTTAATCACCGGCAGCAGCAGGTCCGGCAGGGTATGCAATGGCGCATCACGATGCAGGGGGGAGTACATCCACAGCCACACGGCCGCCCCCAGGACTTCCGCCTCATTGACCGGCTCACCGGAATACAGGGGACTCAGAACGTCATATTTCCCGTTACGCATGAAATTTTCTCAGAAATCCCGGAACAGATTAAAACCGGCTGTCACATCACTCGTCATAAAACCCGCCGGTTTTGAAAACGGACGACCGATGAAAACGTCATAATCCGTACTGAACAGTTGCCCCCTCAGCCCCACAACACCACCGGCCAGATGACGTCCCACCAGGTATTCACTGCCGGCTCCCCCCACCTCGCCGTAATCCATTCCCAGATATAACTCCTGCTCCGGCAGTGGCGTACGCCAGGCCAGGTCGTTGCGGATATACCAGCCGTTACTGGCATTCAGCGTTCGCTCCCCGTCAAAACCACGAACCGTCCAGCGGTTACCGATGGCAAACTGTTCCTGTGGAGTCAGCGGGGTATTGCTCAGCTGACGCTGATACCGGAAGGAATAACTGAAGGGCTGCTCTGCCAGTGTAAAGGGCAGATTAAAGGACGCATTCATCTGCAGGATCTTACTGAGCGCCGTTGCCTCACCGAAGATTTCCTCCGGTGCCGGCTGTGCACCAAACCAGCGGGTTCCCCGTTGCCAGCTGACACCAGCATCCAGTGTGGCCTGAGAAATATAATGACGGTGCTGCAGCCCAAGTCGCCAGGCCGCCGTCTGCCGGCGCTGTACCTGGATTTCCGTATCATTAATGTAGTTACGCGACCTGCGGGCCTGAACATCGTAAGTCAGCACCGTTTTCTGCGTCCCGTTACGGTGCAGTACCCGGCTCAGCTGCATGCCCAGATTCTGACTCTCGCCACTGTACTGGTAATCCTCAACCGCACCAGCTACCGTCTGATGGTAATCGTAATCACTGGCGGTGACGGAAAACTGCCAGTAGCCGAAAGGCACAGAGTAATGGGCCGTGTAGTTTTTACTGCCCTTACCCCCGTAATGTGGAAAATTATGGGTGGCAGAAACATACAGCAGATCACTCAGGGAAAAAGGATTATCCAGAGAAAATGTTATACCACCGAGATAACGCCCTGTGTTGCGGGTACCTGAATCATCAAGCGAAAACCCCAGTCGCCAGTATTTGTCCTGTTTGCGGGTAATAAGAATGTCACTTTCCCCTGGCTGCTCACCGGGTACAATTTCCATATCAGCCTGCACACCCGGCAGTCGTTGCATATTCTCCAGCCCCTGCTCAATGTCCCGTAAATCCAGCAGAGAGCCTTCGTGTGCCGGGAATGAGGAATACAACTGAATATAGTCATCACTGTCCGGTGTCAGACGCACATGCCGCACAACACCGGGAATAATAACCAGCCGGAGGATACCGCTTTTTAAATCCTGCGAAGGTGCCAGAACCCGGGTGGTGACATAACCATGATCGACCAGACGGTTCTGCAATGTACTCATCAGCAGATTAATTCCTTTCGCCCCCATGCAATGCCCGACCGCCCCGTTGGCGATTTTTTGTAAAGGCAACCAGTGTGGTAACGCATCAGCCCCCTCCAGTTCTGTCTGTTTAATCTGAAAACAGGGCGTTTCAACAGGAAAATTAATCTTACGGGCAAAAGAGCCAGGTGCAGAAAGGCGAACATCAGGGGCCGAAGGCGTCAGTTGTTGCTCAAGGGCTTCCTGACGTTGCTGCTGAATGATAAATGCTTCATCTCCGCTACGCCGGACATCCGCTGCCTGAAGAGATAAAGGCGATAATAAAACAGACATCAGTGTCAGTGACAGCAAGGACGGACAGCGCCGGGATAAGCTTTGTTCCTCAGCCCTCTCGTTCCTGCAACATAATTTTCCAGTCAAACGAAAAACCTTTTATTCATGCCATACCAACAATCACCAGCCTCCTGACGATACCTCTCACCATGTTTTGCGATGGCACGCTACCGCCCTTCCGGTATTTACCCGCATCAACCGGTACCAGAATGCTGAGTAACAAATCAGTTCAGAATTGACTTAATTTTGATCATTATAGAATAATGATCTGAATGACAGCAATATGACAGATTTATCGATCGTAATAACGCAAATGAACAGATCTTTATTCTGTTTTATATCGAAAAATCAGAACAACTCAAAACTTATAACCATAGTTAATGGAAAAATGCAGGAAATTATCCCATTGAATGCTTTTAATACAGTTGGTTAGCACAAGAAATGTCATTTTTTGACTTCAGTCATTGAAAATTTCGATATGCAACGATTCAGCAGTATTTAAGTGAGTTTCAGGATATGGGAAGGACATGAAAGGAGGAGCGCAATAAAATACACAGAAAGAAGGGGAAAATGCTTCGTAAAAACAGCAAATTAACAGCACACATCAGGAAGCGCCGTCTTCTGATTCAGCGATACCACATGAAATTTTAGTTAACCGTTACCGTTCTGAAATCTATGTCAGAAGATGTTCCATTACCGAAAATCAATCAGCGATACAGAGATGATCATGGTGCGCTTGTCACCGTGACCAGTGTTGAGGAAGCCCGGGTGGTTTTGATGCGGGAGGGTTATCCGCCCCCCTGCATGCGGCCAATGTACAACTTTCTGGGAAAATTCAAACCTGAGCCCCGGGAAGAAACAGAACAGACCGGAACCTCTGCAGGCAACTGCACTGCCCGATAGCAGCATAATCAGCCTTTTAATTCTCATCCCCGGAGACAAGCCCTGAAAACCACTCCGGGTGTTCACTGTATGCCGTGTTCAGCGCATCCCAGGAAACGTTCACATAAAAGCTGTCCTGCAATTTCCGGGTAACCACCTCTGCCAAGCGGTTCCGGTTATCCGCCAGTCCGGCATAACCTCTCTCTGCCAGCCACTCATTCAGTTCATGTTCCAGAGACAGATTGATAATATCGTAATCGGACCTTGCCATTCCCGTTTCCTTTGTACATTTTTTCAGGCACGGGAATAGAGTATAAAGAATGTCGCCCTACCGCAGCCAGAGCAATATTTCCGGTCGTATCAGAGATGATATGCCGGTACTTTGCGGGTTGTTCCCGTCAGGTTATCGTGCACCTCCACGGTCGTAGTCACCACCGGCATTCCGGCCTTTCTCAGCCTCAGGACATCAGCCGCAATACGCTGACTGCCAAACCAGAACAGACCGTCCAGCGCCGTCACCAGTAAGCCCACCTCCAGTGCATACTTAAGCCGTTCGCGGGGAGCTTTCACTTCCCGGGCAACCTGCTGATAGGGTGATGATGTATTTTCATTCGCAACTCCCCGGCGAATACGGTGAGACAGTCGATACCGGTATGTATCCGGCACACCGGAAAGACTGGCCTTCAGGCTGTACACGCAACCAAACCGTTTATCGTTAAACACCACATTTTTCTGACTGATGTCCCATTCTTTACGCAGTCCGTCAATCAGTTGTGGTGTCCGGGTAAGCAGTAAGCGAAAAGGCAGTTCAAAACTGGTGACATAATCCACATTCAGCAGTGCAATACGCAGTCGCTCTTCTGGCCCGGCCTCTGTCTGCCGACACTCCTCCAGGACATCCTGCCACTGCAGGCGAAGACGGGGCGATTCATTCACTTCCGTAAAACAGTATTTATTCACCAGATAGTCAATTCGCGTACACATCCTGAAAAGAATTCCGTATAAAAATCAGCTGGCGCAACTTTATCAATCGCTGATGAACAGGGAAAGCACAAATCGCCCGGTCAGATACTCCTGTCTGCTTCTGCACTGCCATTATCTTCGTTAATCGCTCACTGTTGCCACCTTATTTTCAGCATATTTCATGCTGTCATGTGTTCCCGTCACCGTACTGCATGCGTGAACGAAACAGTATTTGTTGTTCCGGTGGACATCGTCCTGCAGCGTTATCCCATATGAGTACTTAAAGCACCACTTATTCATTATAGCGATAACAAAAATCTGTTTTTTCCGTTGTTACTGTTAACGCTTCAGCGTTAACGTAAAAACAGCATCGTTATTTTCTCAAATATAACCTTCACTGACAGGTAATGGAGTGTGTGATGGCGGTTAAAATCACGCCTGAAGAGTTCAGTCTGTTAATACGGCGGCTGAGCACACAATGGCGCGTCCTGGCACCTTCTGCCGAATTTCGCGGCGGGCGTTTTGCTGATACGGATAACATTATTTATCAGCAAATCCGGGGATGGGATGACCTGGTCTGGCAGGCGAAATCCCACATGTCACCCAATACGGTTATTTCACCGATAACAGAAACGCTCTTTTATTTTAATAAAGACACAATCCAGATTGCAGAGACGGATACCACACCAGTACTGATATTTGCCCGTGCCTGTGACATCAATGCCATGTCGCGGCTGGATTATATGTATTTATCAAACGGGAATAATTCTGATTACAGTTATCAGCGACTGCGCGACCATATTCGCTTTGTTCTGATTGAGTGTCCGCAAAGTTTTGAAAACTGCTTCTGTGTCTCCATGGGGAGCAACAAAACCGATAATTACAGTGCAGCAATGCGTTTCAGTAACGACGGTGCCAGTGTTTTTATCAGGGATGCTTTTTTTGAAGAAGCCTTACAGGGAATGGGGCAGAGCACGGAATATGAGCCTGTCTTCGTTACCGAAAACCAGGAACAGGTTACCCTCCCTGAAAGTCTCGGTTATTCCCCTCAGACAGTCCGCGATACCCTTATTAATCATCCGCTCTGGGATGAATACAACAGCCGCTGTATTGGATGCGGGCGGTGCACAACCGGTTGTCCGACCTGTACCTGCTACAGCGTTTTTGATGTGGCCTATGACGAAAATCCTCAGCGCGGTGAACGCCGCCGCCAGTGGGCCAGCTGTATGGTACCTGGCTTCAGCGATATGGCCGGCGGGCACAGTTTTCGCCAGTCTGCGGGAGAACGTTTACGTTACCGTGCACTTCATAAAGTCAATGATTACAAAGCCCGCAATGGTGCTGAGCATATGTGCGTGGGCTGCGGACGCTGCGATGACCGTTGCCCTCAGTACATTAAATTCTCGCGTATTATCAATAAAATGACTGCCGCTATCCGGCAGGCACTCTCCGGGGAGGCATAACCTGTGTCTAAGTGTTCCTGTCACGATAAAGAAAAGCACAGTCTTTTGCCTGCTCCATACCGCATTATTTCCATCATCCGTCATACACCACAGGAGTGGAATTTCCGTGTGGAAGTCGATTTTCCGGCCCGCTGGGGACAGTTTGTCGAAGTTTCCCTGCCATGCGTCGGGGAGGCGCCCATTTCTGTTTCTGACTGCGGAGATGGCTGGGTAGACCTGCTTATCCGCAATGTCGGCAAAGTGACCAGCGCGCTTTTTACCCTCCGTGAAGGCGACAGGGTATGGCTTCGTGGCTGTTATGGTAACGGCTATCCTGTCGATGCCTTCCGCCACAAATCTCTGGTGGTCATTGCCGGCGGTACCGGCGTTGCGCCAGTCAAAGGGTTAATGCGCTATTTCGTCGAAAACCCGCAGGAAATCAACCAACTGGACATGATTTTCGGTTACAGAAACCGGGACTGTGTGCTGTATAAACAAGAGATGGCGAACTGGCACCGGCACCACAATCTCATTCTGACCCTGGATGAAGGCGAAGCGGATGAACGTTACCGCACCGGACGGGTCACTGAGCATCTGGCAACACTGGCATTTGAAGATATCAGCACCATGCAGGCGATTGTTGTTGGTCCTCCCGTGATGATTAAATTCACTGTACAAATGTTACTGGAAAAAGGGCTGCAGCCGGAGCAAATCTGGGTGGATTATGAACGCCGGATGGCCTGTGCAGTGGGGAAATGTGGTCACTGCCGCATGGGGGATGTCTATGTCTGCGTCGATGGCCCGGTTTTCAACTATGCCGTAGCCCGTCAGTTTGCAGACTGAGGAAAAAATGATGAGTGTGGATATTGATATCATTAAGGCCCGGGCAAACAACGAATATCGCCTTTCGAAAGTCCGTGGCGAAGCCATGATCAGCGTACGTATTCCTGGTGGCATTCTGCCTGCTCACCTGCTGACAGTGGCACGCGAGATTGCTGAAACCTGGGGTAATGGTCAGATCCATCTGACCACCCGCCAGAAACTCGCCATGCCGGGGATCCGTTACGAAGACATCGACAGGGTGAATGCCGCACTGGAGCCTTTCATTCGAGAAATTGAAATGGAGCTGTGTGATGTTCAGGTTGATGATCCGAAAGCCGGATATCTGGCGATTGGCGGGCGTAACATTGTCGCCTGCCAGGGTAACCGGATTTGCCAGAAAGCCAATACCGACACCACAGGTTTATCCCGTCGGCTGGAAAAGCTCATTTATCCCAGTGCCTATCACCTGAAAACCGTCATTGCCGGGTGTCCGAACGACTGTGCCAAAGCGTCCATGTCAGACTTTGGCATTATTGGGGTGGCCAGAATGCGTTTTACGGCAGAACGTTGCATCGGATGTGGCGCCTGTGTGAAAGCCTGTGCTCACCACGCCGTGGGATGTCTGTCATTAAAGAACGGCAAGGCCACAAAAGAAGAATCGCTCTGTATCGGATGCGGAGAATGTGTTCTGGCATGCCCCACCCTCGCCTGGCAGCGTCAGCCACAGGAGTTCTGGCAGGTTCGTCTGGGAGGACGAACCGGTAAAAAAACGCCCCGCATGGGTAAGTTATTCCTTAACTGGGTTACTGAAGATGTCATCAGACAGGTCATCACTAATCTGTTTGAGTTTGAGAAAGAAATGCTGGACGGCAAACCCGTGTATCTCCATATGGGACATCTCATTGACAGGGGAGGCTATCTGCGCTTCAAAGAGCGTGTACTGCGCAACGTACAGCTCAATCCGGAGGCGATGGTTGCCGGACGGATTTACTGGGCAGAAGATGAATCAGCCGCCCGGATTCATCTTAAACCTGGCAGCGTGAAGTAATATAAAGTCAATATTGATGATGGATTAAGTTATTTATATCCAGGGGTATATTCACTCTTTTTTGAAGAGATGTATGATGTTCTGAAAAATCTCAGAGTTTAAGGAGGTCTGAGTTTTTTTTGCTAATTATTTAAGCAGATTATATATTCATATCATTTTTATAGCTCCATCTGTGCAGCACTGGCAGGAATACATCAAACCTGCCATGCAGGTTATATATATCGCTAAAAACGATAACGACATCTCTTTTATAATCTGCTATGATAACAAAGATTTAATCTATGGATAAGAAACAAACACTTCCACAGCAATCATAAGATGACTACAGGCAGATCGATTCATTATAAAATGATGCCAGCAATTTTTATTATTTCAGGCATGACTTTAATTTGCGAATTTGTTCTTGAATACGATTACACAGGGCATTACTTTTCCATGCCAACGACCAGATGGTTGTTGTTTTCAATTTTTGAGATTATTCTTGATGTCATCCTCGCCTTTATTTTTTACATCGCACACAAATTAGAGCCAGGGAAACCTGTTATATTCACTCTTTCCATTGCATTCGGTGGTGATGCATTGTTTTTATTTGTTGGCGTAATTAATGTAATCTTATCAATACAAACATTTGAGAATAATACGGCAACTATGAAATATGCCTGCAATATGTCTTTTATCTATTTCGCAAGACACTTTGCATTTATTGTGTCAATTTATATTGCTGGCTTTAATTATGTTTCAAAAGCCAGTAAGAAGCATAAGGCTTCATTATTTTTTTTACTGGTTGTGACAACGGTATTTTTTGTTCTGACAATATGCACTTCAGTCATTCATAGTGATAAACTTGCTGAACACCATGATATTCTGTTGTCTTCACGCTCACTACTTTTCTTATCAGGATTATGGTTTTCCTTGTTTTTTATACACCTTTCTGGAAATCAGGAGAGCGAAAAACACCATGAAATCATAAGGTTTTTTATAATATCAAATATTACCTGCAACTTTCTTCTTGTCGCGACAGAAGAATCAGATACTATTATCTGGTATATAGGCAGAGGAATTGAAAATCTTTGTAAATCGGTAATTCTGGTAATTATATACACTCATGTCCGGACTGTGCTCCAGAATGTTATTGAATATTCGCAGAGAGATTCTCTGACTGGTTTTTTTCGACACACTATCTTCTCAACAAACACACCATACCTCTTGCCAGGTATCAATAAAAACAATACTTATATCACAATAATTACTTGCAGAATACATGACCTTGATTCGCTTTATATAAACGAAGGGTTTACAACCGGAGATAATGCGGTAAAAGGTATCGCAAATTATATTTATCATGTTAACACCATTTTCATCAATCACAACATTACAGATACGACACAGACAGATCAAAAGCAGTATTATTCACATAATAAAAACAATGAATATACTTTTAGATGTAGATGTTTTCTACCAGATTTCTGACTTATCAGAAATATCGCTGGAACAGGTAATGTCTGATTTAACATCTAAACACCTGTCATAACATAATTCTCATATCAGGCATCCGGTAAGCGACTGTCATTACGATCGCTGAATATACCCGGATGGATAAATCATCTGTAAGAGGGTTCTGTATTTTCAACGAATTTTCCATAACCATTTCTGAACCAGATGCTATATTTATTTAGGCAAAAATCATATACTCGGTTCTCCCGGTATACAGATTAATATCATTTCTGTAAGAGCGTTAACAAGTGTGCCTGGTGAAGAGTGTTTTTGATTTTTTCAGAAACAGAAGGGGATCGACAAAGAGATAATGGACTGGGATGTGGCATACTTAAAAGAACAACATCAGGATACGCCTGCACAAAGAATTTTCTGGTCTGTAACGCAACTGCTCCTGCCAGTATCACTATTGAAATATTTTTCAGCAACGGCATCAGTGTCTTTATAATAGCTATACCTTTATTTATGTTCTCTTTTGTTGGAGAAACATTCTCATTATGTAAAGTAAGCCATGGAATAGTGTTCCAGATGATAATGTTTTCTCTTTTTATTTTTGCCTGTTTCAGAAAACTGTTGAGATTCTGCTGTGAGGGACCTGGATTATCCTGTGATACAAAACGAGGAACCAGATTACTTCTTGCAGGAGACTGCAGTAATATTAATATCCTGGCATTAACACCGCCATCGGCAGGATCAATCCATGGCATATCTATACCCTTTGCTTTATAGTTTTTTATCCATTGGGTGAGAGGAGCAATATGTGGTAAATACAATAACTCATACCTTTGTCTGATAATATCAGGATTTTCCAGTGTAAATAAATCTTGTTTTTTCATATTATTTTTATGCCATTTCAGATAGTGCTATGAAACAAGAATATAAAAAATGCAGCATCTGAATCAACCACTGTTTTGTTATCAGGAATGCAGTTATCCTGTTCAGAAATAAGCCGGACGGCAGTCTGTCCACACTCATATCTGCCTGCCCGATGACTCAGCCTTTCCTTTCACCCGGCACAGGGATATACAGAGTGCACATCACCTTATCCTTTTCATGCCGCAGTACCATTATCTCCTGACCGGCCCGTATTACATCCACTCTTTCCGGTAATATGTTCAGATACAGATGATGGGTTCTCTCCGGGTGAGTTTCCCGTGTGGTCTCAAATTCCACTTTCAGGTATTTTCCTGCACAGTACGTGAACACCCTGCCTTTACGGGCTTCCGGATGACCGATGCCACAGACACTCCGGTAGTGGTACTGTTCGTGCTCCACCGACGAAGTATGTACCACCATCCACAACTCCTCCTGACACTTCGCCTCTGTACCAAATATCCGCTCCAGATATGCATCAATACCCGAATTATCCAGCAGGTTATCTACTGTCCCGTAAAACACCACCTCTTCACCTACCACCGCACCACCAGACAGCCATACCACCGTCGGCGGCGGTATGGTATATTTTTTGCGTTTCGAGCCTGACAGTGGAAGCAATACCCATTCTGGTTTTTCACGGTATGCCTTTGGTGTCATCCCGGTCACCCTTTTAAATTCCCGGTTAAACGACTGCTGCGAATCAAATCCCACACTCAGCGCTATATCCTGATACTGCCGCCGGGAAAAGCGAAGCAGCAGGGCAGCACGGTTCAGACGCCGGCACCGGATATACTTCCCCAGTCTCACTCCTGTCTCCGCAAGAAACAGACGCTGCAGATGCCGGCGGCTGTAACCGGAATAAGCAGCAAGTGATTCGATATCAATACGACGACCACTCTCCACTTTCGCATCCACATATTCCAGAATTTTTTCAGCCGTCATCCGGTGTATCAGTTTTATCATTTTTCTTCTGGTTTCCTTGGCCTGACCGTCCTCCCCGGTCGGTCAGGTCATCCACACCATGAGCGCCTGGTTAAAAATATGTCATGGCAGGGAAATTTACTGCAGGTGTCAGACTTATAAATCGCATTCGTCAGCTCTGCCT
Organism: Escherichia sp. E4742; assembly: GCF_005843885.1. Classification (NCBI taxonomy): domain Bacteria; kingdom Pseudomonadati; phylum Pseudomonadota; class Gammaproteobacteria; order Enterobacterales; family Enterobacteriaceae; genus Escherichia; species Escherichia sp. E4742. The sequence continues at coordinate 1,019,621 of NZ_CP040443.1, forward strand.
GAGCAGATAAAGTCACTGACGGACTCTGTAATAAACCACAGTTCAGACGCACCCAGTGAGAAAGGCGTACACCCCACCGCCCCGGACAAAAGCAAAATATCAAGGTACTCCCGGACTTCACGGGCGGTCATATTCATGGCAGAGGCGATATTCTGAATACGCAGAAATATTTCACCGTACCGGAATCGCTGATGCACCATCCAGAGCAGAATGCGCCCGCAGATATCTGCACCGGTATTTTTCTGTTTCCACATGACATTGCAGACCTTCAACAATAAATAATGACATCCCATTTTTACGCTACTGAGTATAAATTCGTTCAATAAAGTAAACTTCAATCTTGTACATAACAATAAACTCTCTCATTAAACGGATGATTTTTTCATAACAATCAGGTTACGAACACATATTTATGTCAACTCCGGAAGCCATGAGTATACACTCGCTCTCCCCCAATTAACTCAGACCAAACGCAATGTAAAACAAAAACAATACGAACAATATTATTTAATTTACCAGCACCTGTAACACGCCACTTCCTTCAAAATATTCAGCCACCGGTTTAGTAATATCATTCAGGTGATAAGTGGATTTAATAGATAGCGTCTTGCTGTTATCGATAGTCATTGTTTCATCATGTTTACCATTATCAAATGTCAGCTCACACATTCCACCACTCCCACACTGTGTATAGTTATCCGTTCTACCTGATACTTTTTTCGAACCAATAAGTTTTAGCGATAACGATGTTCCTGAGTTGCAGGTAACATTGAGATTGTAAGGTGTTGTCTGGTTGCCATCAGCATCCCGCCCAGCCAGTGAACCATGGGATAAATTTATTGGCGATGTGTTGAAATTGCATTTTGACGTAATAACAACAGGTATACCAATGTAAGATGGCGATTCATTCTGCATAATTATACCAAAACTACGCCATGCTATAGCATCATCGTATCCACTTCCTTTATTTTCTTCATATGCCCACCAATATGGTACACGAATAGTATATTTACCAGGAAAAGCAGTACTCCGCTGAAGTTCGATATTCACACGAAATACCGGAATAGGTACGTCTGGATTAAATCCCACAATCTCTCCTAACTGCCAACAACCAGACATTCCTTGTTCCTTGTAAATATTTGTACTCACCATAGTATTAACACCTGGCACTGGTGTTGATAACGCTACATCCCAATTACTGACATCATTAAATCGATATACTAACCCTTCAGAGGTCTTCTGCCATCCAGTCTTATATTGCAGCCAATATCTATAGTTTCCTTTTTGCAGTGCACCCCAATATCCATTACAGGATGTGGCTAACACTTTCCAAGTGTTAATCTGTGGAAATGTGATAGATACTTGTGATACAGCTCTATCATCTATAGTCACTGAGGTTGCATTTGATACAGAAGATGGAGAGGCTGGAGCCCATAAAAAATTCTGATAATTGCTACCTGCAGAAAACACTCCATTAGAAATCAGAAATAAAAATAAAAAATACTTTATTTTAAAATAACTCATAGAACACTCCATGGCATACTGCTTTTATTTAGCCAACTCCTTTAATACGTCACTGGCTATATCGGCACACAATTTATTTGATCTGAATCGGTACAATGCATCAACTGCACTCTGAGTATAATTTCCGACATCACTTCTTACTCCGTTATAAAGCGATGCGCCTGAGACCAGTCTGTCAAATTCCGCTTTACGTTTGTTATATACCGCCGAATCTATTTTCTTCAGCGCCTCCAGTTCCCGCCGACAGCGTTCCATTTTTTCAACATCATCCAGACGATCTCCTGAACTACTCACTGGTTTTATTCCTGTCGTCTGGTGTAAAGGTTTGCCTGGTCTGCTTTCGCATCCACCAAGCAATATACCAGTAAGCAGAACCAGGAACACTGGTTTAATGTATTCTTTCATTTTGAATATTATCCGCATCGTCACACACGTAGAAAGGGAGTAAATCCATAATCATTCGACTACAATGCCTTAACTGATTAAGTTTATGAGAAAAATACCCTGGACTGATACCATAGATACAGAATATCTCTTTCCGGTTTTTTCCGTTAACAAGAAAATCCTCCAGTGCAGCATTAATTTTCCTCCCTCTTATTTTAAACAGCAGCATCAACTGTTCAAAATGTTCCGGCATAACCTTTCCGGGACATAAATATTTCGCAGCATGAACTGATTCAGGGTTTAGCGCGCTATACCGCATATATTTCATATTTCTCCACCTTATTACAGAATTTTTCTGTTACAGGTAACTGATACTCATTGTGACCGAAGCACTGAAGGTTCCGGCATTCAAATCTGTATTGCCATGTTTATAAGGCACTGCCGTGAACGTAAACTGACTGTTCTGAACATTGACGGCTGAAAGGCCTTTTGTGATTTCATATCCATATTGTCCCTGTGCTCCGGCACCCAGCCTGAGCGGATTCTGAGGATCCACCCCCCCACCCTGATATAATGCAATTCCCAGTGCCGAAGGATTAGCACCCGTGGTTTTCAGCACATTATCGGGTGCACCGGAAAGCTGACCGGTTCCCCCGGACAGACGGATATATGGTTTTCCCTGGAAATACTCACAACTGACTTCCACGGTTGTGGGTTGTGCATAATTCCGTCCATCCACTTTCTGAAGCGCAATCTTTCCGAAAGAGACTTTAAAGTCAGTATCATTTTTTATTTTACAGGGGGGGATATAAACGGTTCCGGTTATTTTTATGGGGACATCCACTGCCATGGCCGGTGCCGATAACAACATAACTCCGCCCGTCAGTGCTGATAATATCAGCCTCATTCTGTTTTTCATTTTTTCACTCCTTCTGTCCGGCCTGCTTTGTCATTCTTTCCGGCCAGAGATAACGCTTTTTTCCCGGCGCTTTCACCGGACGCGGGTTCTGCAACAGGCTTCACTTCTTCAACCCTGAGCGTGTAAACCATGGTTGCTCCCGGGGGAACTTTTGGTGGATATCCCTCATCACCGTAAGCCAGCTCCGGAGGGACAACAAGCTCCATTGTTCCGTGATTCTTCATCAACATCAGTGCTTCGCGGAACACCGGCGGATATTCACCCAGGACCTGAGATATCACCCGACCTCTTGCATCCATATCTTCAACAACCGTGCCATTCGTCAGTTTTTCTGTCACCACAACATCCACCAGGGTGTCATCACCACGGATAAACTCACCATCGCCGGCATACTCACTCCGGTACCAGAATCCCCCTTCCGCCTGTTTCACGCCTTTCTGTTTTCTGAACTTCTCAAGCCAGGCTGCCCCCACCTTCTTCTGTTCGCGAATCACAGCCAGACGGGCTTCCTGTGCCAGCTCTTCCGCCCGCTGCAGAGCGACATCCAGAACAGATTCATTCAGCAGAACTTTCCTGTTCAGCGCATCGCGTATTCCTGCCATCAGAATTCGGTTATCTGTTTTCAGACCAAGTTGTTGTTGTGCAACCTGGAGATTCAGCATATCGCGTCCCAGCATCACACCGGCGGCATAAGTCTGCTGCATATCGTCAGGTTTCAGCATTTCTGCTGTCACTACCGGCATATCCGCCATTTCAGCTTTCAGGGTATTCAGCGTGGCCTGCAGCTCAGTCTTTTCTTTTCCGGCCTGTTCAGCAGCAGCCTTACTTTCCGTTTCCATACGGGACAGTTGCTGTTTCAGCTCAATAACCTGCGCATTCAGCGTTTCCTGAGCCTGCTCTCCCTTTCTGGTGATGGTCTCAAGCTGTTTCCTGCTTTCATCAAGTTCCGCTTTCAGGGAAGCCACCACCTTGTCTTTTTCTGCATTATCCTGTGCAGTGTCAGGCAGCACTTTCAGTCGTTCACGCAGTCCCCGGTTTTCCTTTTTAAGCTGTCGAACCTCCTGTTCCCTCAGCGTCAGCCGGCGTCGCAGTTCGGTAGTGCTGCCCGCCCCTGCTTCACCTTTTCCGACAGACCTGGCGACACTGTCCGTTTTTCCACCTGAACCTCCCTCTTTTATGGCAGAGGCTTCCTGCTGCTGATACTGCTGTGCAAACTTCAGTATGCCCGGAACACCTCCTGAATTGTCTCCGGCTCCGGCACAGCCACCCCACAATAACAGTGCAACACCTCCCGTCGTTTGCAGTATCCGGCGGAATATTTTCAGTCTGTCATTCATAGAACAACTCAAAATTTGCTGTGGATGCATAACTGCCCGGTGTCACGCTTTTCTGCGCCAGCGCCTCAGGTGTGGCCTGCACGTAAGCTTTAAAATTAAACTGCAGCGTATCCCGGTCAACGGGGGTACCCTGCCCATGGTTATGATAAGCCTCACCCAGCTTCATCAGGGTTGTCCCGTCCGTATCCAGGATACCAATGGCCAGCTTTCCTGCATTAACACCCGTAACCTTCAGAAAGTATTCAGACTGCTCCCTCATGGCACTTTCCTTATCCCCGCTGAATCTGAGCTTCACCGTTTTCCATATCGTAGCGGTGTTACACTGAACCAGCCGGATACTGAAATTCTCAGCCGGTCCCCGTCCCGGCGCGTACTGAAAATCCTTTACCGGTCGCTCAAGAAACTGGACGGTCTGATTCAGACTGGCGGGGTCAATCTGACAGGGACGGTCAAGTAACTCCCCGTCAAACGTGACAGTCACCGCACCGACAGACAGCGTCAGCAACAGAGGCAGACAGCCCGCCAGTCGGGTAATCCCCGTTCCGGAAATAATGCCTTTCATTCTGCTTTCCTCCGTTCTCATTCATAATCCAGCCGCAGACGCAACAGGGCCGGGTTGTCCCGCGGGTTCATGTACGGTTTCCCCCGCGCACGGTCTGACGCCTGCTGTCCCGCCAGCGCCTGTTGCTGTGCCTCACTCAGCCAGTAAGTGAACTGATTCGCACCACCGTACACAACAGCGCGTCCCGCGCTGACCATTCGTTGTTCCGGCTGCAGCACGCCATCCTCCACCCCCGTCAGCAGGGCACTCTGCATCACCATCATGCTGTCACGTCCTGCCACTGAAGCGGCAGAGGTCACCGCACCACCGTCACCACATCCCAGCAGATTCAGCTTCAGCGCATAACGCGTCATGATGCCTTCCGTACTTTTTTGTAACGGCAGCTCCACCTCATTTGTCTCCAGCGTGCACGGGGATGACAACAGCGCACCACTGACTGTCAGCATCCCGATACGGCCATTGCGCTCATTCACCCACTGGTGACGGGTCTCATCTGCCACAAAAAAGTTATCCCGTATGACAAGCTCATCTGCCCGCAGCACACTGTTCATGCTGCAGCTCACCAGCAGCGCAGCCAGACAGAGCCCTGTTGTTGTCCTGTTCATCTCCGGCTCCTGTTACTGCACGCTTATTTCTTCACCGCTGTACAGCGGTCTCCGCTGCAGCTGAACTGCAGCACCGGACGTCCGCCGTAGTCATTGATATAGCTCAGGTATGGCGTGCTGTATGTTCCGGATTTCACCGTCTGTGTGGACTTCGGTGCCAGCATCACAGCCTCAAACTCGCCTTCCTTCGCCTGTTTTTCACTGCCGCCAAGGCCAATCACCGTCACGTAATACGGCGTCGGGTTTTCAATCCGGTAACCTCCGCTGGTTTTGTTCAGCACCAACTGGTCCTGCCAGACAGCATTGGGTTTTGCCTCAATGGCTTTCGGGCGGTAAAACAGCTTGATTTTGGTCTGCAGGGCTATCTGCAGCACATTCGCCTTATCACTTTTCGGCGGGATTTCACGAAGATTGAAGTAGAACAGGGATTCCCGGTCCTGTGGCAGTTTGCTGATATCCGGGGTGCTGGCCAGACGGACCATACTTCTGGCTCCCGGCTCAAGACGCTGCACCGGCGGAGTGACCACAATCGGTCCGGTGGTGATTTTTTCCTGCTTCTCATTCTCTATCCATGCCTGCGCCAGATACGGAAGCTGTTTGTTATCATTGGCCACATTCAGCGTCATCGATTTCTCACCGCCATTAAAAATCGCACGCGTACGATCCAGGGAGATGGCAGCCTGGGCTGCCGGTACTGCGCTCAGGCACGCTACCGCCATCAGCGTTTTTTTCAGCGCCGGTTTCATTTTCAGCATCTTTTCTTCTCTCAGTTCTGGTTCCGGTGTCGTCTGTGGTGCAACACCGTCCACTTATCGATTTATGCCTGTACGGGGTTACTGACTGCCGGCCGGTGAAGATGACCGGCAGTCCAGCCCCTCGTTTCGTCAGTTCGCCTTACGGCAGGGCAGCAGCAGTTGCTGTGCCGGGTCCAGATTTTTCGGGATATCCACCACACACTGTGTCCGGCCGTCCCAGCCGACATTCAGGGTTTCACCCGGATTCACCCCGCTCAGCCAGGCCAGACCGCTGTCTGCCACCATCCCCAGTTCACGGCCTTTTGCGTTTGTCACACTGGCACCAAACGGTGGATGACTGTTATCTGCCAGACGCAGTACGGCAAACAGACGACTTCCTTTCAGGACCTCAAACGCCCTGTAACCAATGGCCCCTTCCGTCAGGACCGATTCCACTACCGAGCGGGTGGCTTCCATATCATCCGGCAGTTTGTTCAGGTCCACTGACGTGGTGTTGCGGTAATAGCTGCTCACATCCGTCACCACACCAATTCCCCACCGGTTGGTGGAGACCCGGCCGCCGTCGACAGGCACGCCTCCGACACCATCGGTGTCCACCAACAGCCGGGTTCCTCCGTTCATGCCCCCTGCATGCAGGGCCGCGCCTTTCGCGGTTATCGTTGCACCACCGGATGCGCTCATACCGAATGACGTGTAACCGTTCTCCACGGCAGAGAAGTTCGCTGACAGGTTGGCCAGCGGACTGCTGTGGTTGTAGTACGCGCTCATCTGACTCTGCGATGGCTGACCACCGCCACTGCTCACCCCGGCGTTCAGGCTGTAACTGCTCAGCCCTTTGTTCAGCGTGTCGCTGTACCCCACGGTGTTGGTGTAACGGTCATTGCTCATGCTGCCGCTGTAGCTGGCCGTACCGGTTCCCCACGGCACGGACAGACGCACAAATGCCGAATCGTTATCCCGGTTCTGGTATTTCGAACGGGATGCGGACAGCCCCAGGGAAATGTTTTTAAACCCGAAGGCATCGAAGTAACGGTTCACCGACAGCGTGTAATAGTCAGATGTCCGGCGGTCCCAGTAGGTCTGATGGCTGTACTGCAGGTTGACCGAGGTCTTCCAGTCCTCGAAGTTCTTGTTGAGCGTGACGGTGTACAGCTCCTTCTCACGTCCCGTGAAGTCATTCCGGTAACGGGCATTGAGGTACTGGTCCATCGTCATGTAATTGCGTTCAGAGAAGCGGTAACCCGCAAAGGTGATATCCGCATTCACGTCATCAAAACGTTTGGAGTAGCTCAGACGCCAGGATTTCCCCTGTTTCGTCTCTTCTCCCGGAATGCGGGCCACGGACTGGGTCACGTCAGCAGATACCGTACCGAACTCATTCAGGTCACGGCCCAGACCCACTGCCAGGGCGTTGTAATCCCCGGCAACGATACCGCCACCGTAAAGTGACCACTTGTTACTGATACCCCAGGATGCCTCACCGGCAGCAAAGACCGGGCCTTCCGTGGTGTGCTCGTAGTTACGCGAACGACCGGAAACCAGCTTGTAACGTATCTGGCCCGGACGGGTCAGATACGGCACATATGCCGTGTCCACCTGGAACGTTTTTTTCCGCCCGTCCTGCTCGATAACCTCAACATCCAGTCGACCACGCACGGAGCTGTCCAGGTCCTGAATGGTGAACGGACCTGCCGGCACGGTGGAGTCATAGAGGATGCGTCCCTGCTGCGAAATCACGACGCGCGCATTCGTGTCCGCAATCCCTGAGACCTGCGGTGCATAACCGCGCAGTTTTGGCGGCAGCATGCGGTCATCACTTTCCAGGCTGGCACCGGTATAGCGCCAGGAGCTGAAAATCTCAGAATTGATGTAGTTCTCACCCAGAGTGAGGTTGGCGCGCCAGCGCGGGATGGCGCGGTACATGTAGAAACGGCTCCAGGTGAACTGACTGTCCGTCCCCTGCGCACTGCCGGTGGTGTGATTCAGGTTGCCCTGATAGTCCGCACGCAGACGCCAGGCACCGAAGTTGGCACCCGCAGTCCCGTTATAGCTCAGTGACTGTGACTGCTTTCCCTTGTGCGGCTTGTTCACCGTCCCGTTGATGTTGTAGTCAAACAACAGCCCCGGAATACCGTTATCCCAGCGGGACGGCGGCAGCCAGGAGGCATCGGAATATTCCAGCCAGGCCTGCGGCATATTAATGTACAGCATCCCTTCTGCCGGATTCGGGCGTATCTCCACCCCCGGTAACTGGCTGAAGTCTGCACACTGCCCGTTATTCCAGTACGTCACTTTTTCCTGTGATGCAGGCGTCAGCCCCATCAGCCTGACCACCTCCGGCGTCAGGCAGGCCTGCGGTAACGGCTTCTTTCCGTCTGCGCCGGAAGCCGGCGGCTCCAGAAATGTCACCGGAAACGCCGACGGTGAAATCCCCTGGTCATTCACCATAATTTCCATCTGGTACTGCCCGGGCATGATATAACCCGCCTGGGAGAACCGGGACAAATCAATATTCTGTCTGTCTGCTGCATCCAGAACATCTGTATTAAAGTCGACGGCATAAGCCGGTACGCCGGCCAGAGAAAGCAACAGCGCATATGTAATGCCGTTAACAGCAAAAGAGGTATTATTTTTCATTATCAGCCACCACCTTTAATACAGACTGCTCCCGGAAATAAAGACAAAGCATCCCCCTCCTGCATACAGGATTTAATTTCAGTTCCTCTGCCGGAATAGTTAATTAAATACCGGGAAGCTGCCGTCTGTTACCGGTTGTTATCTCTGTTCACTCTGTTATTTATTCGTAATCCACTTTAAATCGTAATGCGGCATAATAATCTCCCGCCTTTAACGGCTGACCATTACGGACAACCCGCAGGGTATAATCCAGACCCTCTTCATTTCCGTTCAGTAATAACGGCGGCATCACTTTACCGACACGGGCCGGATAACCCTGGTTATCCAGTATCTGCAGATTGATACCTTCCGCCTGACCGACAACCGAGAATTTATCCGGGGTTTCGCCCTGCAGACCATCAAAGGTCACCCGGACACGGCTCGCCGTATAAACCCGTTTGCCTGTTCCCGCCAGCTCACAGTTACGCAACCGCAGACGGAATTTCTTTTCAGGACCAGCGAAACTGTCCTGTAAATCACGAACCGGGGTCTCCCCCATGTCAATCGCCTGCCAGGTGTCTTCCATGGCCAGCGTGCAGGCCGGAGCAATCACCTGCCCCTTAAAACTTGCCCGGCCATGCCACCAGACATGCTCCTCTCCCCAGTACTCCGGCAAAGTCATCCCCGGCGGCGGAAAGGAGGGCGATGGCGCAGCCTGAGCCGCTGCACACAAGAAAAATGTTACCGAAAGGATCATGCGCCAGAACATGCAGTATTCCTTATTCTTTACCGGTAATCGCAGGGGCTGACGCCCCTGCTTATCTGACGGTTAAAAACCGGAGAGGATGAATTACTGATAAGTCAGATTGAAGTTAGCTACAGCGGTGAAGTCACCTTCTTTCACAGTGCCGCCGGTAGCTTTTTTAACCCAGGAAGAATAATTCAGAATATTATCACCTGTTTTCAGTTTCTGGGCTGCACCTGCCGTACCAAAAGAAACCAGCTTGCCATCCTGACCAGAAATCACGACAGCAGTACCGGTATCACCGGCAGTGCCAAGTTCCGTTTGAGCGCCAGCAATAGTCGCGCCACTAAAGGTTACTGCAACTGATTTATCTGGTTCGCAGTTAACCAGTTTGATGCTCAGATTTTTCTTCACAGAAATGCCATCGGCATTCAGATGAGATTTAGAAATCTGGCCAAAATCAATGGACTGATCAGCAGATTCCGGAGCAATGCCACACGGTGCATTAATTACAGTACCTTTGAAGTTAACAACACCCTGTCCCTGATTTGCAGTATTTGCAGCGCCCTGTGCCGGAGCTGCAGCATGAGCACCAAAAGAAACCAGAGTCGCCGCGACTGCAGCAGCCATAACTGTTTTAATCATACGCATTATAAAACTCCATTACATTGTATTTATAAAAAACTCCAGCATGCTGATATACTGGTATTAATCCACTTTCACCAAGTGGATTAATATTAATTATCAACAACGGGGGCTGATTCATTACATATAATAAGGCATCATCTGAGACACAGATTTACTGATGCGCTGAATTCGCCCAAGAGTTGTTGATAAATACCCTGGAGAAACATTGTGTCTTTCACATGATTCTTTGCGGGTAAAACCCAGAACCAGAAAATCCCTGAGTGCCTGAATCACTTTATCACTATATACAGGCGATATTTCCACAAGTAACCAGAAGTGAATTTCATGCACCTGACCGGGCATTAATTCCCCTTTCCGCCTTCTGCATAAAAGACGTGACTCATCATATTCCTGCAGTTTTATCACCAAATAAAACGCTCCTCCTCTGTACCTGAATAAAAAGGTCCCGTTCTTTTCGCAAAAAATACTACCACAGACGATTATTTTGGAAATATTTGAATTTACGATCTTTTACACCACTACAAGCACAATATCCAGCACACACAAACAATAACACAATAAAAATTAGTCAATGACTCCAGTATTACAGCTGTTTTGCAACATAAAAGATCGTGGTTAACAGGTATCTCAGATTTTATTGCTTATTTCACTAAAAGCATAAAATATGAAATAAGTCAAAAAACAATTCACAAAAAAGAGGAATACGCAAAGAACAAAAATATTAACTATGGTTATTATAGTGTGCGCATATTAATTTTTTTATAACACGGGCAAGAAAAACAGATTTATCAGCAACGCTGATTACACAAAAAGATAATATATACACAAGGAGTTAATCACATAGTATTACACCCATTCCTGTAACAATATGGCTGATGCGCTGGATATAAAAAGCCAGCCCAAGGGCTGGCACAGACAGAAAAATATTCAGTATCAGACGACAATCCGTTCCTGAAATTGACGCAGACGATATGACCAGTTACCCAGGTAATGTCCGGGCGTCAGCAGCACCCGGCGTCGCTCATTACACAGTGAGTTGCCAATCACCACTTCTCCGGCCACACCACACAGCGACAGTTGTATATACGCCATGCCAGCTGCCAGCGGGTCAATATCCGTTGCCGACACCCACATCCTGCGGTATGCCGGATACCCCGAACGGTTCAGGGTGTCAGCCACAGCCAGAACCATACTGCCGGCACCACAGGCAGGTTCACTGAGCGTGATAAAGGGTTTGTTCTCAAACAACGCTTTCACATTCCCCAGTTGCATCTGTGCCATCATGCTGGCCACGCTCCAGGGCGTGAAAAACTGGCCCCGGTATTTATCCCCCAGTTCCAGCTGCATGAACACGCTGCCCAGAAAGTCACAGAATCCCTGCTCCAGCCCCTCAATGACATGAGCAAGCAAATGCGCAATATTGATAACATCCTGCTTTTCATAACCACTGACGATTCGCAGGTACTTCTGCTCCCGTGCCTCACTGAACTGAAGACGGTTCTCCAGGGCAATCACACTGCAGCTGGCAAAGTCCTCAAACAGCTTATGGCGTCTGTGATAACGGGCGGTCTGATTAAACAGCGAAATAAATGCTTTCTGATGGTCGATAAAGGTGGCCATGTGTTTCTCCGTAAAAAAACAGGGAACACATGGCCCCGGGGAGGAACAGGTGTTCCCCTTCGTGCTGAAATGAAAGATGACAGGAAAAAGCGGGTGCCACGAATGTAACACCCTGAGGTTAATTACTGGCCTGAAGCCAGCGGAACCGGTAAAGGCGCGGCTTCTGTCTGTTCTTCAGTGCGCTCCTCCACCAGATACAGCCGGGGCTGAGGAAGTGTTTCCCTGCCCGGCCATTCGGCCTGCGGGTCACTGTCCGTATGTTCACCACCGTCATAACAGTTGTAACCCTGTATGCCCCTGACAGGCTCGCTGTACCAGTGCCGTATCTCACAGTCGAACACCTTCGAGATTTCACCAACCAGCTCACCTGAAGGCGGATACCAGGGCGTGTCAGTCAGCAGCACCAGACTGCTCATCTCATCACGCACCCAGCGGACATTGTGACCTGATGGCCACTCCACACCGTATATCCGACTGTAAAGGCTGGTCGTGGTGGAAATGCCCTGCAGCAGTCCACCGGAACCGTTCAGCTCTGTGGCCAGACGGGAGGGTATGACCATCAGCATGTCACAGGGCTGCGCCTGCTCCGGGTAATCCGACAGCCGGCTCCAGCAGGCCTCGGCATCAATGTGTTCACTCAGTCCGACCAGGCCAAACCAGTCAGAATACTGGCAGTGCATTAACGCGGTGATTATCTCCCGGGCATTATCCGGCAGATTCCCCCAGCGGACAGCGCCAATACATGACTGGTGATAAAGGCGGTCAATGCTCTTTATCGTCTCTTCATCCAGTACGGCATCTTTTACCAGCAGCCCCAGCCACTGTTCAAATGCCTGGTTAGCAGGAGATGACAACCCCGTACCGTGACGAACCAGCGCCGGATATGGCGGATACTGCGTCGTCCGGGTGGGTTTCACCAGTCCTGCACAACCGGCCAGAAACAGCTGTATACTCTGCTGTATGGCATGGCGGTAACGCGGTGTCTCACATCCTTCAATCCACTGCGTCAGCACATCCAGGCAGACTGACTTACCGGTAATTTCAAAACGATTCTGGCACCATTCAGACATGGTTTACGCTCCTCTTTTATCTGTCAGATGTAAAAAGAGGGCACTGTCCCGTGAGGAACAATGCCCTCACGGGATGAATGGCGGTCGGGTTACCCCCTCCGCCAGCAGTTCAGATTATGCGACCCGCGCCTGCGAAGCCCGCTGCATCAGTAAATACTCTGATGCTTCGCGTGCCTGCCGACAGGCGCGAAACAGCGCTTTTTTGTCAGACTTCAGGACCTTAAGCCATCCGTCAATATAACTTTCATGCTGTACGTCACCGGCAATTCCCAGATGTGCGCACAGAAAAGCACAGCCCATCTCGGCAATCAGCTCCTCGAACGCATATTCTGGGCTCTTACGACCGACAAAAGAGCTTATCCCGGTTCGCCGCAGACGCTTTTCATGACCAGTACTGTGTACCATTTCATGCAGCAGCGTGGCCCAGTAATCGGCCACTGAATCAAACTGTGACGACAGAGGCATCACGATACGGTCAGTGTCAGGCCGGTAGAATGCCCTGTCCTGTGGAAGCGACGAAACACTGACGCCACTGCCATTCAGTACCGGCAGCACCCGCTCACTGATGGTATCAGCCAGCAGTACATCTGCTCTGCCTTCCGCCTTCACCATCAGATGCTCAGGTAAACCGTCGCACTGTCCCACATTAAACAGAGGATTCGCTTTCAGTACCGGTACCGTTTCCATGAGCGGTTCCCCCTTACGGTCCGTCAGCCGGTTACCGTGCTCATCCACAGCCTGTCTTTTCCAGTCTTTGTAAATCACCGCCAGCGTGGCCACTTCCCCCTTACGGACATGACCACCCAGTTGTTGCGCCTGACGGTACGTCAGCCAGTGATTGCTGGCGTATCCGGCTTCATCCGCAGTCAGCCACAACAGCAGGACATTCACTCCCGTATAAGGCTTCCTGGTCAGGGCGTTTACCGGCATCATCTCCAGCACTCCCGCGCCGTTACGCGCAGAATGCCAGGGGCGTTTCCAGGGTGGAACTCCATTTTCAATGGCCGTCACAATCCTGTCGGTCACCAGTTGATACAGGTCACGTTCCGGCGCTTTGTTCGCGGCACGTGAAGTATGTTTTTTCGTTTTCATAAGAGCACGCTCCATAAAAAAGATGCACGCTCCCCGTACGGTGAGCATGCACCGTACGGTTAAATTAATAACGAAAATCAGACTGGCCGGACTTACCACAACGCCAGCATCACCAGTGAACGACGCTCAAAATCAAACGTCTTCAGCGTATCGCTGACCCACGCTTTTACGTCATTCACGTCATACCAGTAGTCATCAGCATAGTCTTCACCCCGTAAACGCGAGTTTCTGACATAAGGAAACAGCCTGTGGCAGTTCCCCGGCGTCAGCATACTGAGGTCACGCAATAATGCAGCCAGTGACCGGCGTGTTACCGGGAAAGTATGCTGCTCATCTGAAGCATCAGTATGATTAAGGAACCATGTCAGAAGCGGCATCACCTTACGGAAAGCCCCCACTTCCTGATGCTCCTGTGTTTCCACAACGGCACCATTCTGATGGTTATCACGAGCCATAAAGTAAATATCGAGTCCCATAACAATTCTCCTGAATAACGCAGGAACTCTCCCCACAGGGATATGTCCCTGCCGGGTTATATGAATGACGGAATACGTGATGACGTTATTCCGGGTAAATGAAAAGAAACAACGGCGTTCTGTCAGTGCCCACCGGTAAGTGCACGCAGCCAGTAAAGCTGATATTCAGCCTCTTCCAGTGCTGACCAGTCATCCGGGGATAACTGTCGCCCCTGACCGGACAAAAACTGCAGCAGCAAACGGTCAAATGCATCTCCCCTTACCGGGGTGGTTAATACAGACTCCGGAGCAGAAAAATTCTCATGTCCCAGGAATCGTTTTATCCATTTCAGCGGCAGTGACCAGCTGGCACCACCGGCAGTGGAATGAATGCGGAAACAATCCGGACACAGATTGTGCAGCAGCACAAACACCGTACGGGCAAAGAAATCCCCCGGCTGGCGTCCGAAATTCAGCTCCTTAAGCACCAGAATGTTCTGTCGATGCTCCCGTTCAATGGTGACATTCACCGACCACAGCCCGTCTGCAGACCGGCTGTAAAACGCCAGTGTATCCGTTACCGGAAACAACTCAGATGCCCGGGTCAGGGAGCCGAAATACGCATTCTGCGGCCGTAACGCCTCCGGCAACTGCCAGAAGGTTTCTGTTACGGCCAGAACAAAAGCATGCCACTGCTTTTCCGGTATTGTGGCAACCTGCTCAAGGGTATATACCGCCGGCTCACGGGTCGGACGTGAAGATAATTCAGACATGGAACATTCCTCATGGTCAGATTAAAAATAAACAACGGGGAATGCTTTCCTGACGGAGAGCACACCCCGTCAGGGTCAGGTTATGAACTACATCATGTCGTGCCGGGCAAAACAGGCATCCGCCCCGGCCGTCAGCTTTCCGGTACTGATACTGTCAGTCCAGATTTCATGATTAATTTCACGCCCCAGCGCCATCAGACTGTCAAGCGCCTGACGGGCCTGAACTCCCGGAGCAGGAATGTTCTCCTGCTCCAGGTCATACAGCAGCCAGCCCGGCGCCTCACCGGTATCCCACAGTTGCACGTATACCAGTGAAGGCTCCGTCTCATCATCCGGCTCCGGGGTAATACCCAGCCGTTGCCAGGCACGTAACCGCATCAGCTCACCTTCCAGTTGGCTGATATGCGCCAGCAGAGCAGACTGCGTCTGCAACGCTGAATAATGAACAAGTAAGGGTGAATACATAATGACCTCCGTCTGTTCAGGAAGTCCTGTCCCTGACGGAACAAAACTCCCGTCAGGGAAAACACCGGCGCAGACACACGGTGCAGTAAGTAAAAGAAAGACCGTTCAGTCTGCACCGGAAAAGTCGACACAGGCCTGCTTCAGGATGCCGGCTACACGTTGATTCAGACATTCAGTCCAGCCATCGTTCCATCCACGCTCCCATGGATTACAGACATCGTTACAGCCGTTCTTCCATGTCTTCCATACCTCCATCTCCATGACAGCCCCCAGCCTGTGGCCTTTCGCACGTATATGCCACAGAAACGGCCGGAAAAGTCCTGATTTCAGTTGGTCACCACCGCTTTCGTAGCCCAGATGACGTGCAATACCTTTAAGATATTCAAATGCTTCATTCTGCATTCCAGCCGCCTTTGCCAGCGAGCTGTACGCATCACGAAGTATCGTCATACCTTCCAGTTGATACTCACACCACGCACGGACAGCCGACACGGGTGCGATTACCCGAAGAATGGTGCAGACACGCCATACAACAACGTAAAGGAGTATTAACAGACTATTCATGTGTTCACCTCAGAGACAAAAAATCACGGGAACACATCTCCCCTGCGGGAAGCGTGTTCCCGACAGGGTAATAAATGATAAATCAGCAGGGCTGTACGACGCTTTCATCCATCAGCCTGCAGACCAAACCGGTAACGCAGGGTGGTCAGTTGTTCCGCCATACGGCAGGCAGCATGCCAGGTCCTGCGACGGGATATCCGCCCGGTAAACCGGTTCAGACAAATGACCTCACGCGGTAACGGCTGATACCAGCCAGTGTACTCGTTGCGGTGCATTCCCTGCCGGTAGTACAGACAGGGTGTCCAGACACCGCCACGACGGAACATACAGACCCGGACGCTCAGATTGCCGGCCGGATTGGTGTACCAGCGACTGCAATATGACAGGTTATTGCGGGAAAAAAACACCCGCAACTGAGCCGTCATTCGCCGGAAAAAAGAAGAGATGCCCGGTTCAGGGCACAAAATAAACGTTGACATAAAGACTCCTGTAAAAAGAAACGGGAGTCTTCGCCCCGACGGACAAAAACACCCGTCAGGGGATGGAGGCATCACAACAACGCTGATGCTCCGGTTCGGTAATAATGAATCAGACAGCCCTGCACGACACTTTTATCGTCGCCAGTGCAATCGCCGTTCTCCTGGCTGTCCGGTATGCTGAACGATACGAAGAAAAATATCCGGGGATATAGTACTGCACCTTTGGTACTGATTTACGGGCATCATGACATTCCCGCACCAGCACAGCACAATGGTACACACTGCCATCAAACCAGACATCCGGGCAATATTCTCGTTGCCCTGTCAACGACAGATACCAGCGGGTACGCAATACAGTTGCCCGCAGTTGCGGAAAAGCCACAAGAATGCGCCGACAGACAGATCGAAAAGAATACCAGGGAGCCAGCAGCTCCTGAACAAAAGAAGATAACGGCATCATGTACCTCCACAGTAAAACCGGAGATACAATCACCATACGGGAATGTATCTCCCGCACGGGTTAAGTATAAAAGACCTCAATCACTGTTCCGTGATATCCGTTTCCAGAGGTTAAACGGATGTACCACCCTCCAAGGCGTCCCCTTTCAGGCTACGGAGACATTACGATCACCCGAAGGCGCTTTTCTCAGATCGTCAAAGCATTGGCTGGTAGTCGCCCGAAGGCTCCCCTCTCAGACTATCGGGGATTTGGATGGTTATCCGAAGATAACTGTAGTCACCCGAAGGCGTTTCTCTCAGACTACCGAAACATTGGATGGTCACCCGAAGGTGACAAAGTTAGCCTGTACATTTTTAAGTCACAAAAGATGAATGTCAAGTTATTCAACATCGACCCAAAGAGGAATATTATGCGTTCCCTTAACCGGTTCTCCCAAAGGAAAAACACAGGTACCTTTCATCAGTATTTTTCTTCCCGCCCGTCTGACATCACAGTCAAAATCTCCCACCACGTCAAAATAATCCGCAATCGACTCACAGATGTCCCATTCATCATAGATGCTCCATTTATCTGCTGTTCCTTCACATTCAAACTCAGCCAGATATCCGGAATCAATATATCGCACCAGGTAGTGTGACCACAAAGGCGAATCTTTTGTAATCTCCTTTACAGAGATTATTTTCATTGAAATAGTACAATCCATGATATTTACCCGCACAAAATCGATATAAGTTATTACTCATAGCCTAATAACTGACAATAAACCTGTTCAATATATCGCCCTCTGCCATCGCCATGACCAAGATCAATTGATGTCAGTGCAAGTGCCTCCTTATAACTGTAACCATTCATAATATGATATTTCATGGCACTTGCGGCGTAACTGTACCGAAAACTGTGTGCGGTCTCATCTCCGCCTTTCAGTTCTCCATAACGTCGTAACGTATTAAGATAATAATCCATTGCCGACTTAAGATTATCTCTGTCTATCAGACGTTCATTATGTTCACTGGCATATTTGAGTGCATAATTAACAGCATCAAGAACTTTATCCCGGTCAACAACCGTTGTCATTCTTTCCCGTCCTCCTTTCGTACCAAAAATCACTCTTATTTTTTCATCTCCCCGCTGTAATGCTTTTTTCCACGTCCGTAACGATTTGGCCGACTGGACAGCTTCTTCATTTCTCAGACCGAGATAACGTGACAGTTTAGCAACAGCTGCCACACCTTTATCTTTTGCTTCCACGCGCTGAAGAATTTCCCGAAAACGCTCATCCGTAATTAATTTCTTTGTACCTTTACGGCTTCCTCCAGAAATACCTAACGCCTTATTACTGAGACGGGGATGTTCAGGATCTGCCATTTTATGTTTACCGGCCTGACGTAACATAACCCGTATTGCAGACATTTCATTCTCTCTGGTCCGCTTTGAAACGTCACTCCTGCTGTTCATATATAATTCAATATGCCGCACTTTTACCTGTGCAGCAGAACTGATCTGTATATTCAGTTTAGCCAGTCTTTCCGCAAACCGGTGCATGATCCGGGAATAGTCACTCAGCTTCTTGAAACTCCCCCGGTCTTTCCGGATATGAGCAACCAAATCCTGTTTCAGTAATTTTTCACGTCTGGACACAGATACCTCCTCTTTGTCTTAAACAGCTGTACGTACAGCAGATGAATTTTGCTGTTGTGCCGTGAACACAACAGCAAAATTCATCTGCATTCTCCCTGGCGACACGGTTAAGCGTTGCGATCCTTCGGGTAATGAGTGCCTGAGCGCCAGGGTAGCGCAGACTGTTTAGGTATTGAGGGGTAACAAACCGGTGTTGCACACCGACTGCAGCATTCGCTGTACCTGTTTCCAGGTCGCCCCCGATACCACCCCTAATAAGTGGTATCGCCGGTTCGGCATCTCACTACATAAAACTCCTTAAAAAACAATAAAATTCTGCAAGAAGAACGGCCGATGAACGTTGTTCACGGTATCGTCTGTACGTTTGCAGAGAAGGTTGAAAAAACACTCTCACGTCTGGTCACTTCTTCAAATGTTAAAAAACATCCCGTGACGCGACGGTTTGTGCGGGTTCGTAAAGCAGACGCGCATGCGTCACTTTGTCATCGTTACACGCCGACAAAAGTGACGCCGCGCAGCTTTAAACTCCACATACGCACGCAAGCGGCCAGATTTCAGATGGCCTTATGCAGTGCGTACAGTCGTAAGAAGCCCGGGGCGAATGCCCGAACAGATTAAAGACGTCAGTTCGTTCAGACATGTCTCTGAAAGACTTAACGTATTGATATGCAGGCGTGATAAGCCTGTAAGTAAAGAATCATGGCATCTGCAGGATGCCTGCATAGAACAACTGGCCTCAGGCCAGCACGACCTCAATCACGGTTCCGTGATATCCGTTCCCAGAGGTTAAACGGATGTACCGCCACGTAAGGCGTTCTCTTCCAAGCTACGAGAACATTACGATCACCCGAAGGCGCTTCTCTCAGATCGTTAAAGCATTGGCTGGTAGCCGCCCGAAGGCTCCCCTCTCAGACTACTGGGGATTTGGATGGTCGCATACAGCGACATTAAAGCGGGAAAAGATTAACAAGATGGGCTTTTATATGTCAATAGTCTCATAGAAACGTCTGTCCATAAAATAAAAAGGCCGGGGTTAACCAGCCTGAGCATTAATATTCCGTAGATACAAAATAATCATTTACTCTCTATTTTTCTGTCTTTCCATATGTCAGGTTTAATATCCATCTTATCAATAGATACTGGGAGAAATGAAATATCGCAACGTTTCAATAACTCAGCAACTTTTCTGTCTCGTTCGATTCGTTCCTCTTTATTATGTGAACCATCATTAAGCTCTATGACACAAACAATTCTTTTTGTTTTTTTGTACACAAGTACATAATCCATTGCCATCGAAGCATAGATACTAAAAAACCGCCTTCTTTCCTCCTCAGTAAATTGCTTATTATTTTTAGCCTTAAAATCAACCAATTGCCCTAAAGACACCTGACAATTTATGTAACAAATGTCACCAAACCACTCAGTTAATTTCAACAAATACTTATTTTCAGGATCAGTGCATAAATATGGCCCACGTTTTCTTTCAAGGAAAATTTGCGAATTCATCATCCCCCAGAATATTTCATCTTTTCCCTCCCAGCGGGGATTTCTGTATACCTTATTATCTCTTTCATATTTTTCAACATTACTATTTGCTTTCTGGAAATCGTTATTACGATTTTCACGGTAATAACTCACATGTTTATCTTTTACATATTTTTTACCGCTACCATATACAAGACCGATAAAAAAACCTACTACAAAAATAACAATATAGTCCATAAAATCAAACCATCTCCATTTACAGATTACTTTTCGATGCAATATGCGGGACCAGCATCAGATATTTTTTTGCCAATTGAAGAACAATATTCTGCTGTTTTAGACAGCTCCCACCGCCGACCAAAATCAAAAGAAAAAGCGACCAGCGCAACAATTAACAATCCGAGGACAATTTTCTTTAACATAAACACGATCTCATCATCAATTAACGAATTTTCCCTTCAGCAACATCTTTAATATTCAACATCAGTTTCCTGAGACTTTCACTATTCAGTCTTTTATCCGATGGCGATTTAAACGTAATATATAATTTACTTCCCGCCCCATTCTTTTCCACTTCAATAGTCAGATGATCATAATCGTCCCAGTTTTGACCCATTTTATAATAACTACCGGGCATAACCTCCCATACAGGGTTCTGTTCAAGTATTGCTGATGCCGCCCATTCCCCACTGGTGTTTTTTTTGCGGATAGCTTCAATTTCATCGAAAGATATAAACTCGTAATAACGTTTAAGGCGAGCAGCAGCTGTATCAACATCAACGGGTACTGAATATTCCTGCGTTCTGGATTTTGTCGCCGGTTTTTGCACCTGACTTAAAACCGGCATTCCATTTGAATCCGCAGACGATGAGTTTCCACGCAATGCCCCCGTTAAAGCAAAAGCACCATCACTAATTTGCTTGTTAACCGAAGCAATTTCATCAACAGAACAGGCAGTTAACGCCAGGCATGAAACACAAACCAATAACAATTTTTTACTCAACATTTACACCTCCTTTTGAGACATTTATCGGTAGATTCTGTATGGTTTTTCACCTATATTTATACAAAAATGGCTTATAGTTTGAACATTAAATTCATCACATAGGACTGAAAATTAGGAGTTTTTCTTATGAAAACGACTAACAAAGCCGCTTATCTCAGAGGACAACGGTTTGCCATTCAGTGGAAACGACTCGTAAGAACGCTTCGTCAGTGGGACAACTTCTGGGTTCATGCGGCCAGAAAAAGGCATCTGCCAGCCTGGACTGGACGGCTTCCGCTGGCTATTGGATTAACCGGAATTGTGGTTTGTGCACTCTTCAGTATCACGGCAGTTCTCGGGTGTCTGGCGTTTACATGGGCTGTTGCATACATTCTTCGATGTGTTGGTGCCGGATTTAATACACAATGTGATAGTCTTGAAAAGAGGCATGACTTGAATTTTGAGTACGAAGGAGAACAATGGAAGCGTCCTATATGGAGAGAAGAATGGGAGCGTCCTATATGGAGAGAACAATGGGAGCGCGATGGAAATTAATTAAAAACATAAAATCGGGGATTTCAGAGTATCCTTCAATCCCCTGATTTAATATTTACCGCGCTGGAATTATTTTTGCTTATTCAATTTTTGACCTACCGAGCCTACTGTTTGGCCTGTTGAGCCTGCTGACGTGCCCCCAGACATCCCCCGCAACCCAGCATCCTGCAACATATTAACAGCACTGCCTCCTGATGCCTGAACTTGTCTAGAACCATCTCCCATACTTTGAGTCATCGCTCCTCCAATATACACCCCGGTCCAGGATAATGCCCCCATCCAGACCGCCGGTAAAATCAGGAACATACTGCCCATCACCAGATTCATAATCAGGTCATCTGAGGTATTCTGAAATCCTGCCATATTGAAACGGCTGTGCGTTCCCGAACTGTACAGCGCTGTAAACATCCATGAATCCAGCCATCGTGCCAGCTCCCACCAGAACGTCAGGAAATTAGTCGCAAAAATCACAAACGTCAGTGTAATCACCGTCTTTATCTCGTACGCCGCAAACGCCAGAATCAGCGGTAACATCACGTAAATAGCCATCAACAGGATCCCCTGTACCATGGGTAATGCCTGTCGCATCGCATCCAGGGCCGGAAACGCCGCCAGACTCCCCAGCGCCACGCCCCCTGTTGAGAACACGCGGGTCACCGCATTATCCAGCGACAAATCCGCATTCCCGCCATAACCAGCATAGGCTCTGCCACCATGTGACACTGTCATATTCACTGGACTGACCAGACGGCGTATCACCGCTTCTTCATACTCCTTGCCTGTATTCCCGATCATTTTCATCGTCGCTGACAGACGCAGCCACATACCGGGATCGGCCTGTTTCATCACCCGGCTTTTCAGCCCGACATCCGCCTCACTCCACCACTCATTACAGGTCGGGTAACCACCACGACCAGTATTCGGGCGTCCACTGTCACGGGATGTATTCCACGGAAACGCACTTCTCGGCATCTTTGACTGCAGCTCATTGTAATAACGCGACTGGAATGTCCTGCTGCCAATCCACTCAATATCCCGCAGCGTATTTTTATCCGTTGTCATTCCCTGATCCTGGTGCTTCCAGCTGTACAGCGCCAGTGAGTAGCAGTCATTGGTGAAATCCTGCAGTTCTTCAATCAGCGCCTTATTGTTGATTCGGGTATGCTGAACCTCAAAACGCATCTGTCGCATATCCGGCGAACAGGGAATGGATGCCACGGCAGCCTGAGTCACCCCTTTTGAAAGTTTGTGCACCATCAGCCACCACAGCGGGATCTGCGCCGTTTTACCGTCCATGCTGGAAATCACACCGGCATACCCGGTCTTATCCGGCGCCTTCGGCGTCCATGTCCCACACTGCTTCGCACGGTTGCCGTCATACTCAATAGTCCCCAGACTGACATTGACCAGCGGCACACAGCAACTGATAATCACAAAGAATCCCATGTACAGCGCATGTTCAATACGGGGCAGCGAGAGCAGCCCCTTATTCCCCTCATCCTCCCCTTCTTCCCTGACCCGCAACCAGATCCCAATAACCTTAAATACCAGTGGCAGTGCAAACAGCCCGGTTCCCAGCAGCACATCCCACAGGCCATTATTAATCAGCCAGCCCAGCAGGGTCAGAAAATATTCAAGATAGCTGTTTGTTGTCATCATCAGCCTCCCTGCGCCTTCAGCAGCGCGTATTCACAGACCAGAATAAACGCCACACTGGCGCAACAGATACGTATCAGTGGCTGGCGGTATTCCGCCCGGAATCCCGGCGCATGCGCGATACGCCAGATCCCCCAGCCCAGCAGGATATAAATGCACAGACGCCAGAGCAGCCAGCCAGAACGGTGAGCCCGCATCCACGTACTGAATGCGGCAGTTCCTTCCGGATGACGAATGGCCATATCCGCAATGAACAGCGCCACCACCATAAATGCCAGCAGGATACCGCCTGTGAGCAGCACCGCTTTCAGACGCTGACGGGCGTTACGTTTATTCATCTTCATCTGCTCCCTGCTCCAGTTGATTAATTCGGGTATCAGAGCTGTCTGCACTTTCCGTCTGCGGGTTAACGCCAACTCGCTGATTCTCACGTTCAATAATGGTCAGCACGCTGTTGCGGGCCAGTTCACGCTTCAGTTCCATCTCGTTTTTCAGCGCGGCAATCTCCCGGTCCAGCGCCTCAATACGGCGCTCCCCGTCAGCAACAGCACGAGGCTGTTCTGTTGCATTTGGTTCCGACATCCCCGTCATAATCATCCTGCGCATCAGCAGTGCTGTCTCCACCGTATCCGCCATGGCCAGTTCGCCAGCCAGACGCCCGGTCAGTGCGGCATTATCCGGATCCCGTTGCAGCGCCTTAATCACTCCGGCCGTTACCGTCAGACTGCCGGACCGGAGTCTGGCCAGATTTGCTGCTGTCGGTTTTTCCGTGCCATTAACTAGCTTCACCAGTTGCTCCGTATTCACTTTTACGGCCTCTTCCAGCATCGGGGCAAACCCCGTTCCGGCAACAGAGGTCCCCGGCTGCTGATCTTCATCCCCGCTGGTACACTCCGTTGCATTCACACAGGTCCGCATGGAACGATCGCCCAGTA
Source organism: Escherichia sp. E4742 (assembly GCF_005843885.1). NCBI lineage: Bacteria > Pseudomonadati > Pseudomonadota > Gammaproteobacteria > Enterobacterales > Enterobacteriaceae > Escherichia > Escherichia sp. E4742. The sequence goes on from NZ_CP040443.1 coordinate 1,043,948, forward strand.
CTTTCACCACCGCCTTTGCCGCCTCTTCAGCATTGCTGAACTTACTGCAGACACTTCCGGTACAACTGGCTGCACTGATCGTGGATGTACTGGTGACCGGCAGGTTATTCATCATGTTAAACCCCGCTGCTGCCAGATCATGTGTGGGACGAATAGCTGGCTGTCCGGCACCACCACGACTCTGTCCGCCAATCCAGGTACTCCCTTTTTTTCCGGTCATTTTCTGTGCTTTATTGTCGGCGCTGACAGCATCCGCTTCACCACTGTTAACCAGTGACTTGTACTCCTCCATAACCGCAGCCTGTGTCCACTTGCTGCTGTCCGAGAACTCCATCATGCGCTTCGCCATGTTCTGACAGTTCAGCTGTGCCTTGTCGAACGCCACATTTGCCTGTAACACCCCGTTAGTCAGGGCGTCATACAACCCCGGATTAGCCCGCTGGATAACCATCGCCGGCAGGCTGGCCACCGCGCCCGTTGCCCCCTGTATCACATCCCCCATCAGGTTTTTAAAACCGTCCGTCACCCCGTTCAGCTGATTACCCACCGTGGTTTTCAGGTCAAAGTTGCCGCACATCAGGTTGCTGCTCCAGCCAATATCCACCCCGAGCTTCTTCATGTTGCTCCGGGTCGCCGGCTGAGATATCACTGACCCGCCTCCCAGGGTGTAAAACAGTTTGTCCGAAATGGCACCATCAATGGATTTCCCGTACCCGATGGCACTGTCATTCACCTGTGGCAGGGAGAGGCCGAACGTACTGCGTTCATTCTCCGCCGCACCGGCCATTGTGCTGCAGGCCAGCATGACCGCCAGTGCCACGATGTTTGTCAGTTGTGGTTTATGCTTCATGATTTGCTTTCCTCTAAAAATTCGTACTGCCCAGGAATTTCTGGCCCCGCTTTTTGCAGCAACTGTAGGGACGCCACAGAGCAAACGCGGCATTACCGTCCTCCGGCGCGGCATGACTGCCATCCGGGAATACGGCGCAGGATGAAGAAACGGAAGGAGTCAGTCGCTGCCATTTGTGATTACGGGTGCCGGTGTTTTCTTCCACCGCATCCGGTGGCCAGTAGCCATCCTTTTTTCGGCCTTTCAGCGACTGATAAACGTGAGGTTCTCCGGTGCGGGTGATGATATCCGCCACCCGCTGGGCCACCAGGGCTGCCGCTTTGTCATCATCGGTCTGGCTGACAAAACCGGAACGGGGGTAGATATTTCCCCACATGTCCGCATTGCGCTGATTCCCCAGCTCCCGTCTGCCGGGTATCATGGCTTCGGGATACAGGGATTCAGGCATGCCGGTACGCCAGGCAAGGCTGTCCAGCGTGCTGAGAAAATAAGGCCTCAGTGGCGTGGCAGCAGACTCACACGAATACCCGGGAATGCTGCCCCCGATAAGCAACGTTGCCGGATGCCCCAGCGCATCCGCGTATTTGAAACGGATGGCAGATTTACGCTGCCCCGGCGATTTCATATCAGCCGGGTTTCCCCCGCCAGCAGACAGCCCGGCAATCCCGCTGCTGATGGCGTTCTCCACACCGCCGGATGTCTGACTGACCAGAGCCATTTCCCGCCAGGGATTACCGCCCGGTGCGGTATAGGTGGACACCACTGCTTCAGGAATAAAATGTGAGACCTTCACGGACGTTCTGACCCGACACCCCGACCAGGAGCAGTGCAGCCAGTAACAGATACCGCTGACCCGCCAGCTGATGCAGCTCTGAGAAATGGCACCGGCCACTATCTGTGCCGTATTCAGGGAAGCGTCAGCCACAGAAACGGTCGCCATACACAGCAGCAGAGCACCGGCATAACGTCGTGTTCGCAGCCCCGTCATGGCTGACCTCCCTGACTCCGGAGTCGTTCAGCCTGTGCCACATCGGTGGTGCCGTACACCACTTCCCGGTCATCGAACACCACCGCCGGATATTTTTTAAGCCCCAGCGACCAGGCGTGGGTCACATGGCGATAACGTTCTGCAAGGTCAGCCTGTGCAGGCTGCCATTCAGGAGACTGCATGTGTTCACGAACAGCTGCCTCAGCGGCTTCGGGGTCAGCCGGCAACGGACCAAAAAAAGCATCCTGCAGTTGCTGTGGCCCGTCGAGCAACACAACCTGTACATCAGGGGGTGGATTAACCGGCAGATGTGCCGAATCGGTATAAACGGTAGTGCCGGCAACTGATATCACCGGCAGGGTAAGAAAGGAATACAACAGCTTCCGGTACATGGAATGACTCCGTCAGACAATACATACCTGACAGCGTGCGCAGAACCAGAATTGAGGTCACCAATAAATTCAAAACCGGAAACTGAAAATTTCTCAGGCTTTCCTGACCAAATCCATTTTTATTATGCTCTGGGGTATCTGAACAGACAGAGATACTTCCTTTATGTTAAAGATAATGAAACAACACAAATTCGCTTTTCTTCTCACTGCATTGCTGAGCACTTTCTTTCTCAACCTGTTTCAGCCGGACGCTGCAGGTTACAATCTGAATGCAGTGCTGCAGATTGTGGCAGGCGTTAATCTGCTGCAACGTCGCTATCAGGTCGTTTCATTTATTGTGCTGCTGATAATTTTTGTCACCACACACTGGTTGCACACTACCAGCGCCATGACACAACTGTACTACTGGAGTTATCTGGTCTTTTTCCTCACCCTGTCCGTGATTGTATTCCGACAGGTGATTTTCTCTGCCCGGATAAACACAGAGTCTGTCTGTGCCGCACTGAGCGGCTTTTTACTGATTGGCTATATGGGATTTTTCATGTTCTCAGCAATAGAAAACCACATGCCTGGCGCGTTCCGGGGACTGTCGCATGATGAGCTGCAGATGATGAATGAGCTCTTCTATTATTCTTTCATCAGTATTCTGACTGTGGGTTATGGCGATATTGTGGCCGTCAGCTGGCCGGCCCGTAATGCCACCATTCTGGTTATTCTCACTGGCTATATTTACTCACTGGTTTTTATTGCCCGCATTGTCAGTGGATTTTCAGTATCAGACAAATAATCCCCTGCGTCAGTCCCTGATATCACAGACAGAACTGAACTCACGACGTCTGAAGCTGTCACAAGTAAGTCGTATACGGCCAGGATACACACCGTACATCCTGAATACATTAACGTTATGTGGGTGGCAGCAGCCCCTGCTTCCCGCCCGGCAACTAAGGTCGGTCAGGGCTGCAGCCATTGTTCAATATCTGATTGTATAACCTGTAAACATGACTTTGATATCTGCAAAATTAACAACCCGCGCCCTTCTGGCTTTATCCTTATTCTTCGTTGCCAGCCTGCCCGGACAGGCTGCTGTCACCGTCACTGAAGGCAGACAGTACACAAAGCTCGATAACCCGGTAAAAGAAGCGCCGCCGGTCGTGGAATTTTTCTCATTCTACTGCCCCGCCTGCAGCAGCTTCTACAGCCCTTACCAGGTCAGTAAAAATATTGAAAACATACTGCCTGAAGGGGGGAAAGTTGAAAAATACCATGCCAGTTTTATGGGGGCGATGGGAAAACAGCTTACTGAAGCCTGGTCCATTGCCAGGGCACTGGGTGTGGAAGACAAAGTGGAAGGCCCCCTGTTTGAAGCCGTTCTGAAAGAGCGCTCGGTAAAAAGCGAAGACGATATCAGGGCGGTATTCATTCAGGCCGGCGTGGATGCCGGTGAATTTGATGCCGCCAGAAACAGCTTTATGGTAAAAACGATGACTGCCCGCCAGGAACAGGCTGCTGAGGAATTTGGTCTTACCGGAACGCCGGCTTTTTATGTCAACGGTAAGTACCAGATTAAAAACAACGGTATTAAAGACGGCTCCACAGAAGGCTACGGAAAGGAATTTGCTGAAGTGGTGCGTCAGTTGATGATGACAAATCCCTGACGTATTCCGGTCGTTATATCCGCTCTGCCTGTTCCGGAATACAGGCAGAGCTGCGGGTATATAAAATAAAAAAACCGGGCAATCATGCCCGGAAATCTGATATCTCAATGTAAGTAAGCCATCATTCGTGTTTAATATCATGATGAAACATTCACCTGACAGAGACAGAATGTTATCACCATATAACATTCATTTTTATTGCAACGTGATATTTTCAGACTTTTTCGTTCTCAACCGCCACACAACGAAAGTCTTCCACCCGAACTTTATCGCCAAAAGAGCGACCGGGCTCTTTCGGAATGGAAAACATTTTCTCACACTCTGTCCGGGTCATCCGGTGGTCTGAATAACGGGTCCAGAGCACCGGCAGATTACCGGGCTTCATTATCGTTGCCGTAATTCTGTAACGCACAGCCATACTTCATCTCTGTAACCAGTATATCTTCGACTGAGCCATCACCAGTGACGTAAGCGCGAAAAAAAGTCAGCGGGGCAGCAATGGCTCATGCGAAGACAGACTAAAAAAAGCCCGCGTCTCCTGCGGGCGAACCGTCCAGAGCAATAAAAAAACAATGAAACAACTTTACCCTGAAAATTCTGCCCGTAGCCTTCTGCTGATTTCAACTCCTGAAAAATTTTTCGGATTTTTCCCGTCGGTCAGTTTCGGAAATAAAAAAACCGCACCGGAGTGCGGAAAACGATGGAAATAATGCTGGTAATAAGAGTAGATTGCATAACAATAAGTGTCTGCCCGTTCATAATAACGAAAGTCATCCATCATCTGTAATACTCTGATTTATTTTTCAGACTTTTTCATCAGTCGTGCCCCGCGAACGCGATGCCTCCCTGAGTGTTTTTCTCTTTCCTTTCCCCTTTCTGATACTGAAAATAACTTCTTTAAGCCCCAACGACACGACATATACCACGACCAACAGAATCAGTGCGACAGACAGAAAAAACCATGGGTCATCAATTATCCGTTCCCTTACCGGCCCCAGCCCTCCCGGTAAATCATAACCAGAGTTCATACTTCATCCCTCTTTATTTAATCTGAAATACGCCATATATCACTGTCACCCCGGTCAGTGCGGGCACCGGAGCAGCATTAAAATCAGTGCACATATCCCCTCACTTTAACTCAGCCAGCCACAGCAGCAGATAACACAAATCAGCAGCATCGGTCACCGGGATATACCAGCGGGGATGTGCATACTCCTCCTCCGACGGCCAGCCCTCATGGCCACTCACCGTCAGCAGGAGATTCACCTGCTGACCCGACCGCCCTTCCAGTGCCACCGCCACGCTGCTGTTCACCCCCACACGCTGAGGCTGGCAACAGATACGCGTCACCGGCCCCAGCTGCTTCTGCAGATGCCCGCGCAGACGCTCAAGATTATCCCGGGTGGCACTACTGGCACCGGGCTGCCCCTGTGGTGGCAGCACAAACACACTTCCGGCAGGATGCCCCTGTGAAACCTCTTCCGGCTCCGGATATTTCAGACACAGCATCGTCTTACTCCCCGTCAGTCAGCCCACGCAGCCTGTCCAGCTTCCGGGCCACATGAAATGCGGCTTCCAGCTCACTGCACTGATGCACTTTCATTAACGCCCGGCGCTCCGCCTTCTCCTCCTTCTCCGTCATCCCCAGCGCGAGGTAAATACTCGGGGGCACCACACGGAACAGCGCCTCCACTTTCTTCGCCAGCACCACCCCTTCCGTGTAACACCCCGACAGTTTGCCGGCTGACAGCAGCACCGCTTTCTGCTCCTCTGTCAGGGCCTTAAAGCGGGCAATGTTATTCACCTCCTCCGGCGGCATGGTCAGACACACCCACCACTCGGCCATATTCAGCATCTTCTCGGCGACATCCGGATAGTCCTTCAGGTTCTGCGTGGCCAGCCACAGCCAGGCACCCAGCTTGCGCCACATTTTCACCACCTTAGTCATGTACGGGGACAGCAACGGATTCACCGTCACAATGTGTGCCTCATCCACCGCAAACAGAATATCCCGCCCCAGATACTGGTCACGCTCCGCGATGTTGTTAATCATGTTGGTCATCGACACCATGGTCAGCGCCATCTGGGCTTCATACCCCTCACGGGCCAGATGCCCCAGATCAATCAGCGTCACATCCGCCTCCGGCCACAGCGCCCCCTCACGGTTAAACAGCTCTGCCTCAAAACTGCCCGGCTGGGTGAACATCCCCAGCGCTTCCGCCATCTCTGCCGCTTTCGTCCGCCGGAGTTCATTTCGCTGACTGTCCCGGGAGATTTCCCACAGTGCCGACTGCAAATCCGCCGGCAGCATCTGGCGTCCCTCCCGGTATGTGGTGTGCGTGGCCATCAGCAGGGCTTCGCGGATCATCGCCCTGTCCGCCCGTTTGAGTGCCGCCTCTTCCTTCGGATCCCCCCCGGTGATCATCATGCGGGCAGAAATCTCCATTTCTCCCAGGATATCGCGCTGCTCCTCATTCTCGTCCTGCGTGTCATCATCAATATCCGGCAGTGTCTGTTCATCCACATCCTGCAGGGTCTGTCCCTGTGCCACCAGGTGATGCGCGTCCGCAAACGGCGGCAGGCTGACACCGGTGCCCGGTTTCACGCTGATTTTGTTGACGCTCAGCCCGAGGCTCTCAAAATAATCAGCAAGCAGCCCGAACGAGTTACCAGCCTCAGCAATAAAAAGACGGGGGCGATGTACGGCCATGATCTGCGACAGCGAGGAGCACAGCGTGGCGGATTTCCCGGCGCCGGTCGGACCGAACAGCAGCAGGTGCGCATTCTGGGTGCGATCCAGTTTATTCAGCGGATCAAATGTCAGCACATCCCCCCCCCGGTTAAAGAAACTGAATCCGGGATGACCGGTGCCTGTTTCCCGCCCGGTCACCGGCAGGAGCCCCGCCAGATGCTGCACCCACATCAGACGCGTGTACCACTGCTTCCTGTCCGTATCCGGGTCAAAACACATGGGCAGCGCACGCAGCCAGCTGTTCAGTGGCCCCACATCAAACTCCGGACGTACCGGCTGCAGGCCGGCGCCCAGCAGTGCCGTGGTCAGAGCCACCCGCTTACGCTTCAGGCTGTCCATATCCTCTGCCCGTAACAGAAAACTGATCCCCGCCCGGTAAAGTTTGTGGCGGTTCCCCAGATATTCCTTCACGGTGGCCACATCCTGACGGGCACGAATGGACTCTGTGTTTTCCCCGACCGCATTTTTTGACAGACGGGTAAAACGCTCCTCGAGTGTGTCCTGCGGCTGTACCACAATGGTCATGCACAACAGGGTACCTTCAGGGAACGTATCCATCAGGGCATTCACCGTCTTTTCGCCCCGGGCCTTCTCACCGGTCAGCGTCCCCGGCGCCGGAGGCGTACGCAGTTTCTCCACCACCACGGCGGCATGCGGAAGTCCGTCCAGCCACCACACACCGTTTTCCGGATCCGACACCGGCGGCGTGAACCAGAGACTTTCCGCAAAGTCGGTCATCACCGGCATCATACCCTCCGGGGTCTCCTGCGGTGCCGCGCGAGTGGCCAGACGGTACAGTGTGTCCCTGTCCACCCACTCTGGTCGGGGATTGAACAGTCTGAGCAGCCAGCCATGCACCTGCAGACCGTTCATACGGGTACAGCGCACCCCCGCCCCGCCCAGCGCCCCCACCACGCGTTCACACACCTGGTTCAGCATCGCCACCGGCGGCATCGGGTCATGGCTGTTTTTCCCGATACGGCGGTACACCACCATCCGGGTCCGTCGCTGCTGACCACGCCAGGGCTGACCGGTCACCAGCGTGTCCGTGAAAAGCCCTTCCGGGCGGGCAATTCCCCGCAGATGCCGTTCCATCTCACCCAGCCAGGCCTCTGTAAAAGCCGTGCGCTGCGCATGGGGCTTAACATACCCCTTCAGATGGTCAAGATACGCATCCACATCATTTTCATCCTGACAGAAGAACTGCACCACCCAGGGGTGGGTGTCGTATTCATCAAAGCTGTCCTGCAGGGCATCCTCCACCGTGTCACGGATTTGCTCAAGACGCTCTGCCGTGCGCCCTTCCGTGGCTGCCGGTGTCACCTCATACACCGCCCCGACAGACACCCCGTCATCCAGCAGCAGGCACTGCTCTTCATCCAGGTATTCCACCCAGGGCAGAAAATCAATAATGGACGGGCCCGCATGGTAAATCTTCGCCTCCTCCCGGCGGGTCATTCGCCCGGGGCGGGTCAGGTTACGGGGAGTACCGGCGTCATCGCCTCCTGAATGCTGCGCGCATTCTGCTGACACGGTCGTCTCTGCAGATATTGCCGGTTTCACGTTCTTTTTAAACAGCGGGAAAACCATCTTACTTACGCCCTTAACATACGTTGATAAACTGCCGGCATCACGCCGGCACCATCACTCAGCTCATCTGCCCCGTCAGAACGCTGCCGTGCGTTCACCGGGCATCGCATACTGCGTCTGGCTGTAAAATGAAAACACCGTGCTGTAGCCCGGTACCGGTGAGTTCCCCTCTGCAAGGTGCGGAAAGACATACATCACCATGTCCGGGTTGGGCAGGCGTGGAAACTGCTGGCTGATTTCACTCTCCTGTGTCCGGCTGTAACTGCGGTCCGTCTGCGCTGCGTCCTGCTGTTCCGTTTCTGTCAGCGGACGCCGCAGTGTGTCACGGGCTGCCGCAGCAGAACGGGCGCTTCCGCCGCCAGACTGCCCCTGCCAGATTTCCAGCATCGTCTGGTCACCGGCGGGCAGCAGTTCCTCTTTTGATGTCGCACAGCCGTACAGTGTCAGCGTGACGGTAATCAGGGTCATTACAGAAAAAAAATGCTTCACGGTTTGCTCCCTCAGTCCAGACCACCCTGTGCGTCCGCCTCTCCCGGCAGGGTGAAGTCATAACGCACCTTACGGCCCTGGTCTTCGTAATCAATCGCCAGCTGGCGGGTGATGTGAACGGCCAGCCTTTTTCCCGGTGGCACATAAATGGCATCAAACGTCTGCCCGTAACGCTGCTTCACCCACTCTGCTGTCTCATTCATTCCGCCGGAAATCGCCTTACCCAGTGCCGCCTCCCCGGCACTGCCGGTCAGCGCAGAAGAAAGGCCGTTGACGTTATTCTGCGTGGTGTACTGCCCCTGGCTCAGGGCCTCACCGGCCGCCCCCGCGGCAGACAGACCGAAAATGGTGGGCAGGTATGTAGCAGCATTGGACTTACGGGTGCCACTGATACACGGAATGCCGTCCTCATCCGAAATCCAGCCAATGCCGCCGGTGTTATTCCCGTTCTTCGTCTGCTGATTGCTGTTGGTGGTGCCATTCACATCCGGTGCCGGCAGCGTGCGAACCCGCCCGTCAGCAAACACAAAGGTGATACTGTTCACCTGGCCCCGCACACAGGAGAGCGTCCAGTCACCACTGGCGGTACCGGACACCACGGCCCCTTCCACATCCGGCAGTTCAATGCCGTTGGCGGTCAGGTTGTCCTTACCGATAAGCACCTTGAACGGATAAGGGTCTGTCACCGTGCCGTTGACCGGCACACGCCCCAGCAGGGCCGTCATTGCCCGGCTCCCGACCAGGGTGGCATTCTCCGGCAGGGTGTAGACGGCCTGTGTGGTGGCCTGTTGTTTCTCGTTACTGTATCCCTTCACCTGCTGTTCATACGCCGCCTTCTGACGGGTCAGCGGATTATCATCCAGAAAGGAGGTGGGGAAACGGGGACCACTTTTGCCCCCTGCCACATCCCGTGGGTCAGGCTGTGACTGGTCAGCCGGCGTCACCCACATCAGGCCATCGGCCCCCTGTGACACCGCGCTGCCCGGGGAACCGCTCAGCCCGTCAAGCCCCAGCCCGAGGGGAATATCGCTGTCGGTACTGTTGTTCGCATCCGCCTTACCGGAGTGCCCCTGTTGTGACAGTTGTTCCGTCAGGGACTGCACCTTTGCCATCAGGGTGTTCTGCTCGTTCTGCAGCTGGCGCTGCTTCTCCTCATAACTTTTCTGCAGTCCTGCCACGGCATCGTTCAGCTGACCGGACACATCCGTTCCGCGTTTGCGCAGTTGTTCATTCTCCTTCAGCAGTCTGCTGTTCTGTTCGTCCAGCGTCTGCTGACGTTCACGTACCTGATTGAGACGCCCGATAAGCGTGCGCAGGGTATCTTCCGGCGTGTCACCCTCAACACCCAGCGCCTTCAGTTCCTCCTGAGACAGAGTCCCCAGGACCTGTGTCTGCTGTGCTGACGGGTCTGATGACGGCGCTGAATCACCACAGCTTTTAAGCCCGATGAATACCCCACCCACAACCACAGCGGGCACCACAAATTTGACCAGCGTGTTGGATTTAATCTGCACGATTCACCTCCCCACGGGCGCTGCCCCCTGTCTTACGGGCTGTGGTGACTTTACGGCGGACTGGCTCTGCGATAAACGCCCTGTCCGGTCTGCCCTCTGTCACCAGATACAGTGTTGTGGTGTCCTCCGGTGAGCCTGCAGGTCCCAGCCAGCGATGCTGGAAGGTGGCGGTCACAAAGTTTCCCTGCAGAGCCCTGGGGTCCAGCACCACCTTACGGCTGACCGTACTGGTGAGCTTCAGCGCCACCACCGAACGCCCGCCGGCGCCCCATGCTGCCAGTGGCGTGACGGTCAGGGGCTCTGACGGATACAGGGTGGTGATGCGCCCTGGCAGGTGATGACTGACCGGGTGAACACCCGGCACCGCCTCCAGAGTCCTGAGCGGGGCATACAGGGACTGGGCGGCGTAACGGGTCAGCAGCACTGGCAGGGGCGCGCTGTAACGAACCGGCTGACGACGGGCCTGCGTACCATCATCCTGTCCCGGTGCCCGCGACTGACCGGCGGAGGTTTTGCCGGATGAGGGCGCCGGTTTCATCAGGTCAGTCGCCTGACTGACCATGCTGACCTCACCGTCATACACAATACGTACCGGCTCAGAAGGTCCCTGTTCACCGGCGGTGACATCGAGCAGAATCATTTCCCCGGTCTCCACATCCTGCAACTGCAGTCGTGTCTGCGGAAAGGCACTGTCCGCCTTCAGGTACACGGCACCACCGGTACTCTGTACCCGCAGCTTACCGTTCAGTGCCGGCGGGAATCCCACCCGCACATTTTTGTCCGCAAAAATCACCCGCTCCTGCCCCACCTTCAGGGGTACGGATAACGGAATACGCTCCCACTTCATCAGTTCGTCAGCATGCAGCACAAACGGAGATATCAGTAACGGAAGCGCCGTCAGGCTATTCCGGAGGAAATGACGAACGGTAGCTACCATCACTGCGCACCTCCCGGGCCTGAAGCCACCGGCGCGGCTTCCAGCCGTTGTGGTGTACCGCTGTAGCAGTCAAGTGCCAGCCCGAAGGGGTTATGTTCCGGGTCCCCCTCCCAACGCACCACTTTCAGGGGATAACGCACCAGCGCACGTTTGACCGGCTCGGCATGAAAATACTCATCCGCCACCAGGTCCAGACGTACCAGCCAGTTATCCCGGCCCTGTACGGTCACCGGATTTTTGTTGTAGCGACCACCGTACCCGTGCTCAGGGATTTCATACACCACACGCACGCGGTCGAGCAGTTCCCCTGCATCCTTACGGCGGCGGGCATCTCCCTCCATCAGTTCACGACACGACGGCGTCAGATAGGCCGACAGGGCATGAATTTTCGCCGGGTAATCCACCTCACCGTTCTTCGGCCAGGCATTTAACTGCTGGAAGATATAAAAGGCGAAGGAGTAGACCGTCGACGGGGGCACTTCCCACCACGGACGGGTACTGCCGGAACGCAAATCCGGCGGATTATGAATGGTCAGGCGACTGGGGGCAGTCATCCAGCCAATACAGGCCAGTAACAGAAATCCTGCCAGCACGGCACTGATAATGCGCAGGCTGCGGATATGCTGGTCCCTGTCCTGAAGGGCGTGACGAAAACGACTCATGATACTCTCCTTACCGGCCGGGTACGGCGCAGGGACCAGCCCTGCGCCACTATAATCAGCGATGAACGCCCCATACCGGCACGACACTTTTTCTCCTCCAGCCGCTGCCAGAGCCAGTTATCCGGCTTGCCACGCTTCATCCGGGTGATCCAGCTTCCGCCGAACCAGACCAGTAACAGCGGCGTGACCATCATTCCTGTCGGGATAATCACCCAGCCGGTCAGCGGAAGCAGCGGTAACGGCCAGAGCAGGCCGAGACCGGCACCGCTCAGTGCAGCCAGCCCCAGCTCCGGCGTGGTGAAGCCCCGGAACACAGCCGGCTCCACGTTAAGGCGATCGGGTAAAAAATGAATGGTCTGCATGGGCGGCGTTCCTTACAGAATGATGGACGCCGATTTGGTCAGCAGCCAGATCACCGCAACCAGCAGGATCACCCCCACCACCACAATGGCACCAAACTGCGTCCAGCCTTTTTTGCCATCCTGCACTTCCGCAAACGTGGAAATCGCGGCATTCGCCACGACAATAAACCCAATGGCGGAGATAATCAGACCACCCAGCACCACACCGTCCTGGGAATAGCCTTTAATCTGCCCGAACAGCCCGCTGCCACCTCCCGATGACGGCGGCTCCATCTGAGGCAGATCAGCCAGCGCCGGTTGCATACTCATCCAGAGCAGCAAACACAGTGAGAACACGGCCTGCCACAGGCGTAACAGCATTGTGTGCGGCAGAGAAACAAGACGTTTCAGAAAACGAAAACACCACTTCATAAACACAAAATCCTCGTAATCATGATTCAGATAACAAATCACCTCAGCTGGCAAACATCCAGATACTGAGAACCAGCAGGAGAGCCAGCCGGATAAAAAAGCGCCCCAGCATTGCGCTGCGGACTTTCTCATTACTCCAGCCCGCCCAGACATCCAGCAGCGCCCAGGCCGCCCAGAGAAACAGCACAGCCAGGAGCAGCCCGAGTGACAGCAGATGCAGCACGCTGATATCCATTTCCCCGGAAGCCGCTTTAAAGGCGGAGGACTGCGCGGCAGACATGCCCATCAGGGACGCTCCCGCCGGTAATGACCGTTCACGGCTGACGTTGTGCGGGGCTGGGCCCGGGAGGGCGTGAGATAGCGGTCAATGCCATCACGGATGGTCTCCAGATCGGCACGTGCCCGGGGATAATCAAAGAAGTAACGGGATGGCTCAGACGAACCGGACTGAACTGCAGCCACCCGGGCCCGTTCCAGCGCCGCCTGCACCTGATCAAGCTGGCGCATGGCGGTGGCCAGTTCATCCTGTTCAGCCGCCTGAACGGGTATGGCAAGGGTGAAAAGAAACAGCATCCCCGCGGCACCGGCCCGACGGCCGACACGACAGGCTGATGCCGGAAAAGAACGCATACGCACCTCCTTCAGAGTTAAACGGTACGTACAGGATGCGTAAGGCTGGGAAACAGATCAGCAATAAACTCTGTTTGCAGAACTGAAAATTTTCACGGGAAAAGCAGCATGGCTGAACACCGGAAGATTTTCCGGCGCTGAGCAAGGATTCTGATGGTGTTGGCTGGCAAACTCACACATTTGCACCGACATCCGGGCTGGCAAAAAACGGAATTTGCACTGGCGAATAATTTCATCGTGACGTGAATGAATTAACGCTGTCGGGAACAACGCTCAGAAATTACGCTGTTCTCATTTGTAACATCAATAAAGGCGGAATAATGACTGAGCTTACACTGAAGATATATGCTGGCGCACTTGCCTTCTGGCTCCTGTTTTACTGCTTCATCAAAGTTGCAGAACTCCGTTTTCCGCCCTGGGTATGGACCATCATGCAATGCATCGCCGTTTTTTTTATCATCACACTGCCCGTTTTCCTGCGGGAACTGATACGCAGCCCTGCTTTCTGACCAGTACGTTCTCTGAAGAAAACAGCATATGCAACTTAACCTGATCGCTTTGATATTGTTCCGGGGCTGTTTATCTGCATGCCCATTCAAAAGGAGAGAATACGCCTGAACATCTGTTTCAGCCCCTACTTCTGGGCTGGTTATTTTTTTGCGCCTTCTGGTTTGTATTTCTCAATTACCTCCGTCTGGAAGAACCCCATTACCCTCTGTGGGCATGTTACGTCATACAGACCATCAACGGGATCATTATTGTACTGAATGTTATTATCATCCCCGTGCTGACAGTGACAATCTTCCGCCCGTTTCTCTCATCGGTGAACTGACACTGGCAGTTTTCCACTGATGCGCACTGATGATAACAGGCCGACACCCTGCTACAAAAACAAGTTTTACACCAGGGTGTCGCGGCTCTAAGTAAATATGCTTCACGATACTATCGCTATGAGGGCTTCCTGCAAGTACACTCATCAAAAGAAGGATATATACTTGTATCGAACAAAGAAATAGTTTCAACCTGATCCACTGGAATAACATGCCGGAAATGTTGCAGATTCAGCGGAGAGGAATCAGCTGTAATACCATCTTTCAGATAAAGCGCATAATATTGGTGCTGTTCACAAAACAGCACGTAAGCAACCGCAGGGTTTACCTGATATTCAACCACATATAAACTTGCCTTTCACCATAACTATTTTATGGAGAAAAATAACATGCAGAAAATAGCGAAACGGTCTTTACAAATAATAATCATCGTTACTATTATCGCCATTATATTTAATGCGGGCAGCCTTATCAGAATGGCGAAACGTATCGGGAGTGAGCCATATTACGTAAAAATATCAACAGATCATCCCATCGATAATGGCCGCCCCCCTGGAAATTCACTTATCTGATCGAAGCTTATTCCGCCACCGGCACAGAAAAATCACTGGAGTTTACAACCAGCCATGTATTAAGACCCGGCGCCCATCTTCAGATTTATGTGCGTAACGACGACGTTATCTCCTGGGAAGAGATACCACTCCATGCCATTCCACCAGATGCACGAAAACAACTGAGAGAAAATCCTTCTCTGTAATAATGTACAAAATTCATTAAAAACCGGCGTGGTACACACAAAAGTATAAAACATCGCAATCAAGACTCTGATAATAATTAATTACTATATACTAATATTCTGGCGATTTTATTTATCGCCAGAATCATCAACCACCATCAAATCCGCCTACTCCCCCTACACAGATAATTAAACAAAACCCAAACAACACGGACATTCAGTATTGACGCCAGATATCATAAAAAATAATAAAAAGGCGGAATAACCAAAATGGAGCTTCATTTATGCAATTAAAACAGCTTATTCTTGTACTCTGCGCCCCCACCGCTTTTGCCGTGCAGGCCAGTACCGCCCCTGCTCTCTTTACTCCTGAAAAAGTCAGCACAGACATCAGCCTGGGCACTCTGAGCGGTAAAACAAAAGAACGGGTTTACTCTTCCCGGGATGGCAGCAAACTTAGCCAGCTGGACTGGAAATACAATAACGCCGCCATTTTAAAAGGAGCCCTTAACTGGGATGTTACGCCATGGACGACATTCAGCGCCGCCGGGTGGTCCACTATTGGTCAGCGTGGTGGTTTCATGACCGATACCGACTGGGAGGGTGTAGATACAAACGACTGGACAGCCCGCAGCTGGCACCCCAACACCCGATTAAAATATGCCAATGAATGGGACCTGAATATCAAAGGCTGGTTTTTAAACGAACCGGATTATCGCCTTGGCATAATGGCAGGCTATCAGGAAAGCCGTTACAGTTTTAACGCGACGGGCGGCCCCTGGGTTGACACAAATTTTGAGACCGGTGAACAAATCAGTGGCACTGACCCACTGGACAGAAAAAGCATTGGTTATACACAACGCTTCAGAATGCCTTATATCGGGCTGACAGGAAGTTATCGTTACGGCAATGTTGAATTTGGCGGCGCGTTTAAATACAGCAGCTGGGTACGTTCATCCGATAACGATGAGCATTATTTGAGAACCACAACATTCAGAGGGAGTATAAAAAATCAGAACTATTATTCTGTTACAGCAAATGCCGGATATTATATCACTCCGAATGCCAGAGTTTATGTGGAAGGGACCTGGAATCGTATCACAAACAAAAAAGGCGATGCCACACAATATAATTATGGAGACGGAATATTCGATAAAAACCCGGGAGGGATGGGCATAGAAAACTATAACTTCATCGCCACCGCAGGTCTGAAATACACGTTCTGATACCACAATATCTGGCATTCCACGCCATGAATACTTCATTTTTTATCTCCCGGGAGAGTTGTGTATGCGCTATATAAAAATACTACTGGTATGCACACTGATGACTTTTATCACCACAGCCAATGCCAGTGAGCAAAAACATTCCATATCCGCAGGCATCGGCGTAACTGACGGTGCATATACCGGAGCAGGAATAAACCTCAAATATCGTTATGAATTTAATGAGAAATGGGGAGCGGGCTTTTCATATACGGGCATAGCCAGTTTAATGCCCGGAATAATAGTTAACAGTGCCGGCGGCTATGATGCCTTTTCAGTGGGCCCCTTTTACCGTATTTCTCCGTCCCTCAGTATTTATGCTCTTGCAGGAATAGCCTCTGCAGAACAGGAAGAACAGTGGATAACAGGAAATACCATCAATCATAAAGACAGAGGGGCAATGGGCGCTCTCGGTTTACAGATAAATCCGTGGCAAAGCGTTGTTATCGATGCCTCATGGGAGTATTCCCGTCTGCTGGGCGAGAATAATAATACCTGGATACTGGGTATTGGATACCGGTTCTGATGACAACAGCGGGAAGCACTGACGCGCACTGACAGTAATAGCGTGGCTTGTCTGCTGACAGCCCGGCACAAAACACGTTTTGCGTCGGGCTGTCCAGCGCCTGGGGTTATAAATATTTCTTGAAAGACGCCATGGTCACGGTGATGGCCACACCCAGAAGCATGGCCGCCGGCCATATCAGCAGGTTCGGGTATACTGCCGTGGGCCAGGACAGATAAAGAATACAGGGAATGTATATCGCCGGTTTAATGGACTTTCTGGCATGGTGATAAACAAAACTGGATTCATACGCAGCACCATACCTGCGCAGGTCACGTCTTCCCAGACCTTCCACCACAGCCACCAGTGACACCATCACAAACAGAGGGGCTGACAGCACCAGAATCGTCACCCGGACCAGCGTCACCACCGTCACATATACCGTGGCCATCAGGTAATCATGCAGGTAATGCGCCAGCCAGCGGCCCAGGGTATCCACTTCCTGTATCACACTGTTATCAGCCGAAGCGCCCTGCTTCATCCAGGCCATAAATCCGCTGTCCGCAAACAACCACTGGTACGCCGTGGACACCCACTTCATCACCGTCACTGACGGCGTGGACAGCAGCAGACTGCGGGTGAATTCCGAGGATAACCAGCCCAGCTCGGTGTTCATGACCGCTTCACTGTGCCCGGCCCCCTGTCCGGGCCAGAAAAACGTAATACCCACGTACTCAATCAGCAGGCTCAGCAACAGGGAGGAGAGTACCATCCCGGCCAGTGCCCACGGCCATCCCCACAGCAGGTTATACAGCAGCCCGTGCCGGCGTGGGGGTTGTGCAACGTCAGGACGGTTCACATCACGACGGGAATCAGCCATGTCCGTCTCCTTCCGGTACATTCACGGCCGGGGCTTCATGCCACCACCCCTCTCCGGTGTGGTAATTACGCCGCATGGCTTCAGCCACTTTTGCAATGCTCTCCGGCATCAGCGCATCGTCCTTATCCGGCGCCGGCAGCGGCATCCGGATTTTCCACAACTGTCCGCCTTCCAGCAGGGCAAATGCCTGCCCCTTTGGCAGGGTGACGATATCCGCCGGCTCCAGTAAGGGAACCTTTACTGTACCAACGCGGTCCTGGGTGCTGGAGGTGAAATCCTGTCCGGACGTCACATCGGCGGTATCCTGATGTCCAGACACCAGTGTTTTGGTGTAAATCTCCACCTGAGGCAGCTGACTGGTCAGCAGCTCTGCCGTCCTGTTCTCCCTGACGCGCAGCATAATCATGTTATTGAAGTTACCCTGTACCTGGGCAGTTTTAGCCGCATTACCGATGCGGGCTTCAATATCCGAAGACGTCTGGGTATACGCCGTCACCTGCATACCGGCACCACCGCCCTTGTTGATGAGCGGAATAAATTCATCGCCCATCAGTTCGTTGAATTCATCACAGTGCAGGTTGACCACATTTTTACTCTCCCCGGCACCGGGCAATCCGGCATTCATACCGTGTTTGTAGATATGTCCGGCCACGCTCACCAGGTCTGCAAACATGGAGTTTCCCACGGCACTGGCCACCTCACTGTCACTGAGTGCATCAAGACCGATATACACCACCGCCTTTTTACGTATCACCTGCTCCCAGTCAAACACGGGACGGGTATCGCTCATATCCAGGTAGTCCGGTGCCAGCAGCTCTGCCGTCTTTCCGGTGGTCAGTTTTTCCAGCAACGGCAGCAGGGATGCCACGATTTTATCGAAATAGGTCCGGTCATAACGTACCGCACTTCGCAGACCATCCAGTATCGGGTCATAAAGTTTCTTCCCGGCTTCACTGCTGAGCGCCACCTCAATGGCCCAGATACGCACAGCATCCGGCTGGTTCTGCATGGTCCGGGGCACATCATTCTCACCCAGCACATTCATGTTATTCAGAATGGCGCTTTCCAGTTCCGGCATCTGTTCACTGACCACCTTTCCGGCATAGCGAATATAGAGGTCAGCAATATTATTCACATAGCGCATAATCAGCGTGTAATCCGGGCGTTCTCCCAGCGCCACCAGGGCGCGGGCAATGATATTGACAAAACGCCAGGCAAACTCCCGGAAAGCAGCACTGTTGCCTTCACCGGACAACTGTCCCGCCACACGGGTGGCCACTTCCGATACCCGGCCAAAACGCCCCACTGCGTTATAACGCGCAGAGATTTCCGGCCAGCCCAGATGAAAGATATAAAGCTCATCGCCCCTGCCGGCCCGGTGTGCTTCTGCCCAGACACGCAGCAACAGGTCAGCATCCCCTTTGGGGTCAAAGACAATGGTGACCTCTCCCCGGCGGATATCCTGTGTGACCAGCAGCTCTGCCAGCCGGGTTTTACCGACACGGGTGGTACCATAAACAATGGTATGTCCCACCCGCTCTCCCAGCGCCAGCGTCACATCCTGTTCATCCGGTTCAATACCATGCAGTGCCGGATTCCCGCCCACCGGCGGCAGGGGGCGTACCGGATTCAGCGGAGAGTCCTGACGCAAAAGTGCGCCCAGGCGGGGGACGGTATGCTCCGTTTTCAGCTCAAGCTGACGGGCCATCCGGTACAGCCAGTCCGGCTGAAGGTACCTGGCCACCTCCGGGCGCAGCGTATCCTGAAGGCGCTGGGTGTGTTTCTGTGTCCAGCGAAATCCCCGCCCCAGAAAAAGGCGCTGACGACTCACCGGTATCTGCCGGGTACTCATCACATAACGGGGCAGACGCCGCAGATTGCGACGGTAGCGGATGACCTTCATTCCCTGGCGAAAACGGACCGCTGCCAGAACACCAAAACCGGCAGCAGTGGCATAACTGACCGACGGCGCGAGCGCCACCGCCCAGGGCGCTGTCACACAGACACCGGCCGCCGTTGCCGCCACCACAGCAGTGTTCAGCTCCACCGCCGGTCGCAGCAGGGCCTCAATCACATAACGGTTACTCATGACCGGGTACCTCTCTGTAAAAGACGCCGCCACCATGAGCGCCCTGTATCCGCACGCGCTGAAAATCTTTCCAGACGGTATCGCAGAGCCATTACCTCCTGCCATGCGTCCGCCGCATTCAGCAGTAATGCCTTATACACCGGTGGCCCGTCATGTCCGCCTGCATGCACATCATCCACTGTCAGCAGGGCTTCTGTGCTGAAACGGTCCACTTTCCAGCAGGCCAGGTCTTCGCGGGAAACACACTGCCGCCGGGTCTGCAGACGAAGATACACCCCATGCCGGGACAACGGTTCTGTCAGGTTGTGAATCTCCCGACAGGCAGACCGGAACGCCCGGTCTGTGTGATAAACACTCTGGGCCACATTGTGAAGCTGTGTACGCCCCTCCCCCTGCAGGTGAAACAGAAAGCGGGCCAGACAGCTGCGGTGATTACCGTCAGCACTGACATACCAGTGAATGCCATCCGTGCTGACAAAACTCATCCCCGCATGCTGTTGCTCTGCCTGCGTGTAATATCCCGGATTCTTTTCGAGTAACGGGATATTGATGTCCATGCGTTTACCGCGCTCCAGCAGCCCCAGCCAGGTCATTCCGGCATACTGAGGATGGTCAGTCCCCACAATGCGGTACACATTGATACTGCCCTGTCCCGTCCAGTAGTGTTCCGTAATAAAATCCGACATTGCCGCAAACTCTGCGGCATCCCATGCAGCCAGTTGTTCATTTGCCCAGACAGGAATATTTGCCTGCACACGGGCCAGCAGTGAAGCCGTCATACCTGACCTCCCTTCTGCGGAATTGCATCATTATCATGGTCAGGCCAGTGTGCAACCGCACCACGGCCCCGGCCACATCCACAGTGTGGTGATACCGGCACGGATGCGGTTTTCCGGCGCAACATACCGGCCGAAATGCCTTCCAGAACCACAGATGCCAGCAACAGTGTCAGCGCCAGCACGTGCAGTGACTGAAAATCTGCCTCTGCAGCCTGCCTGAAAGAGCGCGGTGACCGGAGGCATTCTGCATCAGTGGCGGACTGTGCACGCCACTCCCCGGTTGTCACCGGCGTCACAAAGGGACGCGACGGGCACCGGAGCATCATCACCGTCCCTTCCGGCGCATCACGCCAGCGTGCTGACTCCGCCTCATAACGCTGCGCCAGCCCTGTCACACCACCGCTGGCGACCTCAACGAAATACAGCATCATCAGGCATCCCGTCAGCACGGATGGCCAGACAATCACTGTTCTGAATAAAAGCATAAACATCCGTTTTACCGTCATCATCCCCGCTCCCCCCTGGTGAGTTCATCTGTCAGTAATGTTCCGTTCAGCAGTTTCAGCAGACGCTGACCGCTGACAAGTTCGATATCCGGCCACAGTGTCAGCCTGGCCCGGCTGACCGGCCCCGTACGACCGGTATGAATAAAAAATCCCCGGCAACCCTCCCGGCGCAGCAGTTCCCCGAAGGCATCAATATGTGCCGGGCGGATGGTCCGTCCGTAGCGCTTTGCCTGTATCAGCCAGCGCTCACCGTTAATCACCACCTGTCCGTCCAGGCCGCCATCACCGCTGTAGCAGGGATTGTGAATAACCGTCATCCCCTGCTGCGTCAGGGCCAGTAACAGCAGTTCTTCGAAGACATACGGGTTGATTTTGCGCAGATACTTCAGACGATGCGCATCCCCCGGCAGCGTCTTCAGTCTGGCCAGTACCCGGGCGGCAGTGGCACGGTAACGCTGATGGCGACGGGTCCGGGCGCATTTCTGTTTTCGCCACCCTCCCCGCAGGATAAGCATCAGCAACACGGTCAGCAGGCAGAACGTCAGACAGACCATCAGCACCGGGCTGACCAGCAGGGCTGCAGTTATCACAGGTGCCTGCATCATGGCTCCACCTCCTGTGACAGCCCGTTGTCCGTTATCAGCACCGGGTAAGACTTCAGCTGTAACCGGCGGGACAGCGCAGAACCGGATGCCGGTGCCATCGCCACGCCGGGGGCCAGTTCACGCAGCGTGCGCAGGCCGTTTTCATCAGCCACATTCACCACCATTCCGGCGGCATGGCGCGCCCGGAGCACAGCCGCATTTTTCTGCAGCCACGCGCGGGAATACACATCATCCCCCACAAGGAAAAGTGCACCGATGCCCGGTAGCTGAAGCGGGCGTGGTGTCACCTCGCCGGGTGACATTTCAGGTGTGCTGACCGGCAGCATCGCCGCTTCCCCCTGCAGAAGAGGCGGTGGTGAAACAACCGGTGCAGAAGCCGGTGCCTGCCGGTTGATACCCTCAAAAAAAGGAGCCGCATCCCTGCCCCCCAGGTCAGCAATCACCGTCAGTTCAGCACTGACGCTCGCTGAAAACAGAAGCCATACAGGAAAATAAAAAGTAATCAGTCTCAGTCTGTTCATTCACGCCTCCGGGGCTCTGTCCAGATATAATCCGCCGCCGGTGCCAGCATGGCGGTCTGCTGTGGCGTCATACCTTTTGCATTCAGCCGGTCCAGATGACGTCTGACCACGGTGGTGTAACGGGCGGCCGGCTTTCCACCGGCAGGATGGTGATAACAACCGGCTGTCTTCAGCCAGCTGTCGGGATGGCGCTGACGGCACTCCTGCAGAATGACCGCCGCCGTCTCAAGACTGGTGTACGGGTCAAAGGCCGCCCATGTTGACGGGAAACGATGACCATTCCACCCCAGATTGACCTGCGCTATTCCGACATCAATGCGTCTGGCCGGATAACGTTTCAGAAACGCCTGCAGTGCCTGCCAGGCCTCCAGGCGACTGGCATAACGATACCCCTTTCCGGCCACGTTGATTGTCCAGGGCCAGGGGCGGGAGACATCCGGCAGACGCCCGTCGTGGCGGGAATACCGCATGATGCCGGCCATATCACCGGGCGCCATGGCGGTCTCTGTCAGGGAGACGGCATACAGCACTTCTGCCGGAATACCGTGTGCACGGGCCACCTGCACATACCCGTCAGGAATGGTCTGTGCAACAGACTGACACATACCGCTGCCTGCCAGCATCAGCAGAACGGTCAGAATGCAGCCACGCGCCATCCGTCCGCCCCCTGCTGCAGTACCACCGGCATCTGTCCCTCACCAAAACGCAGCCAGCGCCCCGCATCATGGTTCAGGGTGATATGCCGGCTGCGAACCTTCTCTGGTGGGATATTGTGCTCACGTGCCCACTGACGAAGCAGCCCGTCTTTCCCCTGACTGTCCACCAGGTAAATATCCACCGGCTTACCGGATGCCAGCACCTTACTCAGGCGGATATCACAGGACGCACAGTCCTTCGCCTTCACAAACAGCGCCAGTCTGCCTCCGGTGTCCCCGGCCAGAACACCGGTATTGCCCATGCTGACCGGCAGCTTTCCGGGATAAAGACGCTGCCATGCCGCATCAACCTCCCGCTGAAAAGCCAGCTCCTTCTCTGTACGGGCATACTCTTCCTTCACCCACTTTTCGGCATACGCCCGGCGCTCAGCCGGTGTCCGGGCCTCAATACCCAGTGCTGTCAGCGGGTCAAGACCCGGTGAGTGTATCCCGCGGGGGCCCGCCATCAGTGCCTGATAACGCCCCCAGTCCTCCTCACTCAGCCCCCACCGGCCAGCCTGCTGTTGCAGCGACTGCGTGGTGCTCTGCGTATGTTGTGACGTATCCGTACGGGACACGTCCGTCACGGTCGTGTTCTGGTCTGCGGCCTGTACCAGTACAGGTATCAGTATCACCAGTAACAGGGATTTCAGTCTCATCTTCATTCACTCCACCCTGACCTGTACCTGACGTCCGTTCACCCGGAACGTCGCCTGTTCGTGACCGGCATGAATCAGTGTCCAGCCGGCCACACTCTCACCTTCCCCGAGCAGTGCCACCTGCGACAGACGGGTATATCCCCGGGGTGCCACCGCCGCATATGACTGCGCCCCCCGGCGCTCGGTGCCGGTCAGCACAAACGGTGCCTGACGGAAAGTGTGCGACGTACCTGAACGTGCAGTCAGAGGGCGGGCGATTTTCTGTACCACCGGAGAGGGGTCTTTCGTTCCGGACACGTCCTTTTTCCCGGTGCCGGAAGCAGAGGGGGATTCGGACTGAACAGCCCGGGGCTGTGGCTTCTCTGCCAGTGCCGCCAGTGTGTCCAGCCGCAGGGAAAGGGCTTTCTGTGCTGCCTGAATCTGCTCAAGGGACGCCGGCACTTCCTTAAGCAGCGTCTGCTGAACCTCGGTCAGAACGGGCTGCCGGGCCAGCTGCGCCAGACGCGCACTCTCCGCCTGCAGCTTCGTCTCCAGTTCACTCAGGCGTGACTGCAACGGGGCCAGCGACGCCGGTGTCAGACGCTCCCCCTGCTGTTGTTCCAGGGTTGCCAGACGGGTATCCATCGCCAGCATGCCGCGTCCCGTCAGATACAGAGCCACGCCCGTCACCATAACCAGCAAAGTCAGGGAACCGACTGCCACGCCCCGCAGAAGTGAACGCCGGCGCGTTGTGGGTTTATCTGCAGGGACGGGTGTCATCATCTCCTGTTGTTCGCTCATTTTTTCAGGAAGCCTCCCCTAGCCGGTTGCGCCACCGGGGCCGTGATTGCCGGAGAAGCCGGCACCGGTGCCAGCTGGCCTGCCGGTAACTGATACCCCGCCCGCAGGCTGTGGCAGACCACACGCTGAACGTCATCCACCTCCAGTTGCCAGGCCGGTCCCGCCATCACCTGCAGGGCTGTACGCAGTCGCACCGGTCCCTGCTGATACTGCACGGCGGGCAGGGGCTGGCGGTACAGCACACCATTAGCCGGCCCGGTGGCACACAGCGTGTAACCGGACTGTTTCAGGGCATAACGCATGGCATCGGCCACGGTGGGCTTTAACGACGCCGGAATACGGATATCAATCACCTGGGAAAGCGGGTCACGCTGCGCTGCCTGTGGTGCCGTGCTGACCAGCAGGTAACGGTCGTAACGCACCACCTCCGGTGCCGGCTGCGCATAAATATCCTGTGACACCGGCTGCACATTGCGGGAAACGCTGACGGAAGGTACCGGCATGGCCGGCGCACGTTGCTGAAGTTTTTGTGGACTGTTACACCCGGCCAGCAGGGCCAGGGTAACCAGGGAAAATAAGATCCCGGGTTGCATCTTCATCCGGATAACTCCTCTGCAGTGATAAAACAGCGGTCACTGTGCAAAGAAGCGCCGGCTGGCTCAACGAACAACTCATTATCAGTAAACAAAAAAAACGCCAGCGTAAAAGCTGGCGTGATGTTGATTATGCGGAAAGTGGCCTCTCATATCAGCCACACTCCGCCCCGTGATAACACGGAAACGGATTAACCGAGCGCTTTCTGCAGCTCGTCATCAGAAAGCTGCAGGATCTCCTGAATACTCTCAGGCGACATCCCCATCTTCTGCATCCGACGGGCAGCCTCAAGCGTCTTCTCAAGCGCCTTTTCTCTCTCTTCCTGACGGCCTTTCTCGATACCTTTTTCGATGCCCGCCAGTTCAAGTCGTTCAGCGATAGTCATAATATCATCCTCATACCGGGGCAGATGTTCTGCCATCGCCCGTATAAATTCCGGTGAAGCCGAATCGCACGCCTTCACCATATAGTTTAACAGAACCACCACCTGATCGTGTGTTCCCTGTATCTGAAGCAACTGTGACAGAAAGTCAAGCTGCGCCATCAGATCGCCCTTCCGCTGACGGACCTTCATCAGAAGCATCAGGGCGGCCATCTGCTGATAGCAGCGGATACCCTCATCATCAAGAAGACCCACATCAATAACGCGGGGCGGCTTTCCTTCGCCGTAAAGCTCCCGACCAAGCGCCGGATCGTCCAGACAGTCCAGCCAGTTCAGGCTGTACGGATACGGACTGGGTTCACCGTGATAAAAAAGCACCGGGATCACAATGGGGGCCTGCTTATGCGTTTTCAGGTGACGATACATTATCGCCAGCACATAATGCATCATGCGCAGGGCCATAAAACGATCCGCAGAGCTCTGATGTTCCGTCAGCGCGTAGATGTAACCATCACGCCCGTCGGTGGTTTTCATGCTCCACAGAACGTCACTGGCATACTGGCGCAAATCCGGATCCACAAACGTGGCCGGCTCCAGCTTCAGGGTGTTCATATCGCACCGCTGTAACTGTGCCGGCGGCAACGCAGCTTCAAGAAAATCCCTTGCAACCGAAGGGGTTTCCATCATCGCCCTGAACGCCGCATCGTGTGGCGTGGGGGTGGTATGATTTTTTTCACTCACGATACCTCCTTGGTAAAAATGGGGGCAGTGATGCCCCCGGGGTTAACATTACATGGCATGGATAATCCGCCGTTCAGCGCCATATCCCGGTCCACTGAAGGGAATGTCGTCGTCAAAATCCATCGGCATTCCCCCGCCGTTCCCGGAAGCCGGTGACGGTGAGTTACCCGCCGGTGCACCGGCAGTTCCCTGACCGCTGTGTGCGGGTGCGACACCGCTGCCCTGCTGGCGCGGAGAGCCCAGCATCTGCAGGGTGCCGTTGACACTCACCACCACCTCCGTCGAATAGCGATCAACACCATTCTGCTGATCGAACCATTTCCGGGTCCTTAACTGGCCCTCGATGTATACCTGTGAACCCTTGCGCAGGTATTCACCGGCAATCTCCGCCAGTTTTCCGAAAATCACCACGCGGTGCCACTCGGTCTGCTCCTTCATTTCACCGCTCTGTTTATCACGCCAGGATTCACTGGTGGCCAGGGTCAGGTTCGCCACAGCTCCGCCGCCATTGGGGAAGTAACGGAGTTCCGGGTCCTGTCCAAGATGTCCAATCAGTATCACCTTATTAATACCGCGTGACGCCATATGCCCTCCTCATCCTCACGCACACGTCCGCTGCGTCCAGGTGCCGTTTTCCAGCGCCTGTGCCGCCTGCTCATGGTTCCTGTAATACTCCACGGATTCGCGGGACACCGGTCCCTCATCACACTGAGTACCAATATAATAACCACGTACGCTGCTGAGAACCTGAATGGGTAACGTATAGCTGGCCTGTGCGGCCAGAATGCCATTTGGCTGTTGCATGGGAAGTTTCCTTAAAGATAAAGACAATAAGAAAACAGACCGCCCTGATGAGGCAGTCTGTTTTCATCAGGACGGTTGAGAAAAGTACGATCAGAAAGAGTTTTCTGCGTATTGCTGTTGCATGGTGCCGTTTTGCGGCGGCTGGGAGTCTGATTTTTCAGCCTTATAAACCATCTCCTGGCCTATCTTGATCCAGTCCACCTTGATCAGGCGGGCCTTCAGGCTGACGCGTTGTTCACCGGCATGCTCTCCCTTGTTCAGGGTGAAGATGTCAGTGGACAGGTTGCTCAGCGTGAAGCCAAGCAGCACCTTGCGATCTTCATCCACCGCCTTCTGGCAGCGGGCAATCAGGGCGGTCGCCTCTTTACCGGCAACCGTGACATCAAAACGGACGTAGGACGGGCTGTCCGTGGGTCCGCTCAGCGCATTCACCACACAGCTGAGAAACGAGCCGTTCTGGTGATTCACCTGACGTACATTACTGAGATACCCCAGACCTTTCAGGGTCAGATTAAAGTATTCAGTTTTGGCAGTATTTACAGACATGATGATTTCTCCATGGAGTTAAAAAATGTGATGACGGAGAACATCACCATCCCTGACGGGAGTGAATGTTCCCGTCGGGGATGCCGGATCAGCTGAATTCCGGCTGTCTGAGAAGTAAAAAGACCTCAATCACTGAACAGTGATATCCGTTTCCAGAGGTTAAACGGATGTACCGCCCACAGGCATCCTCTTTCAGGCTACGAGGATATTCCGGCCACCCGAAGGTGTTTCTCTCAGGCCGGTGAAACGTTGGCTGGCAGTCACCCGAAGGCGTTTCTCTCAGACTGCTGAAACATTGGCTGGCTGCAGATGCAGCAAATAAGCCCGGTTATTTTTAAAACACATCCATGGAAAGTCAACCCGGAATAAAAAACGGCGCTGCAAATACAGCGCCGTTACAGGGGGGTACCAGCCCGGTGGTTATCTCACTTGTCTCCGGGGATAAATCCCGGCGCGTTTTTCACGGAGGGCATGCGCCTTACAACCCGACAGGATGTGCGATTGGCCGGTTGTTGTATCAGTAGCTGACTGAACGCCGTTGTGTTTTCGTTGAGCCAGCCTCCCGCTGATAACGGGGGTATACATCAAAGCTTAACCACACTACCCGATCCTGAACAGGGAGAAATTAAGATTACTCCGTTTTAGTTTTTCCCGATTTTTTTCGCCGCCCGGCCTTTTTCTGCGTGTTCACCACCCCCTTACACTCAGGATACCGCTGACAGCTCAGGAACAGCCCGTGCTTTCCCTTTCGCTGCCGGGTCGGCCCCTGACAAAGCGGGCACGGCGGCGTCACCGGAACCGTCATACTGAAGGGCTGTTCCCGCCCGGATGAGACCAGATGACGCACCCACTGCTGCTGTTTGCCCATAAAGGTATCCAGTGACATTCTGCCCTGTGCAATATCATCCAGAGCCTGCTCCCACAGCGCCGTCATGCCCGGGCTGGTCAGGGCTTCCGGCAGGGCGGCCGTCAGCTCCCTGCCCCGTTGCGTTGACCGGATATGCTTCCCGCTCTTCTCCAGATACTGCCGGGCAAATAACACCTCCAGCACGCCGGCCCGCGTGGCCTCCGTCCCCAGACCGGCATTCTCCCTCAGCACTTTTTTCAGCTTCGGGTCGCTGACCTGACTGGCAGCATTCTTCATGGCGGCAATCAGGGTTCCTTCCGTAAAAGGTGCCGGAGGTGACGTCATCCGATCCTTGAGTTCTGAACCGCTAATCCGGCAGAGCTCTCCCCGTTCAAACGCCGGCAACGCCATTTCCGTCGTCTGTTCATCTTCGCCTTCAGCAGCTTCTGCAGCCTCCCCGGAAAACAGGCCTCGCCAGCCCGTCACCACATTCACTTTCCCGCGGGCCCTGAACCGTTGCCCACCGAGTGTCAGTGTTGCATCGGTAATATCAGACTCCTGCAGGGGCAGAAACTGGGCCAGATAATGCTGGCGAATGAGCAGATACACCTTCAGCTCATCTTCACTCAGTGCCCTGATATCAAAGACCTGCCGGGTCGGGATGATGGCATGGTGTGCCGTAATTTTTTTGTCATTCCAGATACGTGAAACAAAACCGGGATCGAGCTGTGCCAGAACCGGCGTCAGGGCCGGATCTGAACGCGCCATCGCCGCCAGTACCTCCCGGCTTTCCTGTTGCATGGATTCAGGCAGATAGCCACAGTCCGTCCGGGGATACGTCGTGGCCTTGTGTGTCTCATACAGAGACTGCGCGATATTCAGCACAGTCTGCGCCCCCATACCAAATTTCCGGGAGCAGGCTTCCTGCAGTGTCCCCAGCGAAAAACAGAGCGGAGCCGGTGTTTTTTCACGCTTCCGGGTCACCTCATGCACCACCGCTGACGGTGTCTGCTGACACAACTGAAGAACGGCCCGGGCCGCCTGAACGTTCACGCACCGTTTCTCTTCATCGCAGTACTGCTCTGCCGCCACCCAGACGGCCCGGAACCGGATCCCGTCTTTCTCCAGTCCGACAAACACCTGCCACCAGGGCCGTGGCACAAAACCGGCAATCTCCTGATCCCGTCTGACCACCATGGCAAGTGTCGGCGTCTGTACCCTTCCGACGGATAACACATCCGGGATCCCCGACGCCCGGGCTTTAAGGGTATACAGGCGCGTCAGGTTCATCCCGATCAACCAGTCAGCCTGACCACGGGCCAGGCCGGCATCATACAGACGGGCCGTCTGCTCACCAGGCAGAATGTTTGCCAGCGCCTCCCGGACGCTGGCCTCATCCAGGGCGGACAGCCACAGCCGGCGGACTGGCCCACGGTACCGGCAGTACGTCAGCAGCTCCCGGGCGATGACTTCCCCTTCCCTGTCCGCATCCGTGGCAATCACCACTTCAGACGCACGCTTCAGCAGGCGGCTGATCACCGTAAACTGGGATTTCGTCTGCGGTTTAACCGTCATCTGCCAGTTTTCAGGCAGAACGGGAAGTGACTCCATACGCCAGGGAACCCCGAACTGCTCCCCGTACGCTTCCGGGGCGGCCAGCTCCAGCAGATGCCCCACAGCCCAGGTGACCGTGACAGTATCACCTTCAATACAGCCCTCTCCCCGCCCACTAAGCCCCAGCACCCGGGCAATATCCCGCGCCTGTGACGGTTTTTCACACAAGTAAAGTTGCATTTATCCCCCACTATTTATTCTTCTTTTTCTTCAGCGGAGGAGAAAATGATGATCGCAACTGCCCATTCATAATCTCAGCATCAGGGAGCCCCAGGCGTGCCATCGCCTGTTCTCCCGCTGGTGTTTTTTCTTCAAGATCCTGTCGTGTGACAGGGATGGCATAATAACCCCTTAAAATGCCGTAAATTTTCCGGATAAGATACCCGCCATGTGAGAGTAACTCGTCCCGTTTCTGCCGGGAAATCAGGCCAAAGTGGGATGCCTGAAACGCTTTCAGAGCCATTTGATCATATCCCACAAGCAGCCAGACACAGCGATACCCCAGCGGAGAACTACTGTAAACCCCGATATTTAATGGAGAACGGGATACAACATCAGTCATGGTAATATTCGCCGGCACGGCACACAGAACCTGCTCCAGCCAGCCAACCAGAGCATGTACTTTTTCACTGGCAGCATTAATTGCATTTTCCACCTTCCACATCGCTTCATCGGCATAGGGATTATCCGCCAGTGAATCCCGGTAAATCCCCCCGGCACGTTTTATCGCCTGCGGCATACTCATAATCCGGGGCACATTCCCGG
Organism: Escherichia sp. E4742; assembly: GCF_005843885.1. NCBI lineage: Bacteria > Pseudomonadati > Pseudomonadota > Gammaproteobacteria > Enterobacterales > Enterobacteriaceae > Escherichia > Escherichia sp. E4742. The sequence continues at coordinate 1,074,323 of NZ_CP040443.1, forward strand.
CCTTTTGTCCGGGTAAACGCCCTTCCCAAAGACGGATGGCATAATGGGTGTGTAACAGAATAGACAACGAGGACTGCAGTGCGCCAGCCCGGATATCCTTCTGGTCCTGTTTATCTTCACTCATATCAGTTCCTTATAACGATCAGGGGTAAAGTGTGATCGTCAGGACGAAACGCAGAAGGAACAACAGAAAACCAGATTCAGTGCTCAGAAAAATGGGGAGAGAGAAAACACTTAATACACCGGTACCCACGGCACCGGTGGTGGTCAGCTTACAGCGCTGTCAGAAACGATAAGTGATCCCGGAGGAAAACAGCCCGTCCCATGACCTGTCCACCATGGGGGAGTTTTTGACCTCATCAGATAAGCGGCTGTAACGTGCGGATCCATACACACTCCAGTTACCAATAAAATTGTAACTGGCACTGACTTCCAGGTAGGGTGCCCAGCCATTATCCGCTTTATACCGCTCCAGGCCACTGCGCGCAGATTCACGACGCGATACACCATAGTAATAATCATTCTGTTTCTGGCTGCTCCACTCCACACCAATACCGGGCGTCAGCGTAAATCCGCCATTCACATAACGATATAACCACGCCACGTCACCGACAACACCATTACTGTTGTCCAGGACATCCGCTGCCAGACTCGTTCGCAGAAAACCATACGCCGTATGGTGGGACCATGATATCCCTGCCATCATCGTGCTTTTACGTTTATCCAGCTGACGTAACTGATAGTGATTACTGTCATCCGGATGAAAATACATCGGCAACCAGTAGGCCATCACCGACAGAGTATCTGCCGCATCGTTCCACAGATAATACCCACCGCCCAGACCACGGAACCAGAAGTTGTCGCCGTCATAAGACACTGCGGGGACAAGATAAGCCCTGGAGTCGTAGCCTTTGTAAGGATGCTTAATCGCCCCCACACCAGCCCCCAGAGTCAGAGTGCTTTCAGCATAAGCGCTATTTACAGATATGGCTGCCAGCATACTGAGTGCCAGAATTTTAATTTTGGTCATAAAAAATCCTTCCTTAGTCAAAATTTTAGCGCGGAAAGTATACTGATGAAAAAAGCGGCGACAAGTATTCGATTTTCCCCCTGTCCTCTGCTCTCTTTATGCAATCCTGGTTTTTCCCTGAAATAAACAGGGTCTGGCAGGGCAGGGGGAGCACTGCATTCTGTCAGAGTGTTTCCGGCTGACGCCGGGCTTCGGCGGTTTACCGTCAGATGTTCCAGGATATTCAGTACCGCCGCCTTCCATGCTGCTGACGCAGCATAATTTTCGCTCTCTGTTGGCACTGCCAGCATTGACTATTTTTTATACTTTGGTGGCACTGCCACCACCGGCTATTTTTTGTACTTTGGTGGCACTGCCAGCATTGACTATTTTTTGTACTTTGGTGGCACTGCCACCATCGGCTAATTTTTGTACTTTGGTGGCACTGCCACCATCGGCTAATTTTTGTACTTTGGTGGCACTGCCACCATCGGCTAATTTTTGTACTTTGGTGGCACTGCCACCATCGGCTATTTTTTGTACTTTGGTGGCACTGCCACCACCGGCTATTTTTTGTACTTTGGTGGCACTGCCACCACCGGCTATTTTTTATACTTTGGTGCCAGTGACACCTTCCTCTTCACCGGACTCTTATCGCAGCACGGTTACGCAGGGAGGCCCGTAACCCTGCCACAATGCCACTCAGACGTTCTGCTGAAATGGGTTCTGTACGTTTCCGGGTGACTACGGGTTGCGAAGTGGAGCGCCCTCCTGCTTCCGCCTGCATGGAAGCCGATACAGCGACGCGCTGTTTCTGTTTCGGCGGATAAAAATTTCCCTCCCGGGCACGCTTCAGCACCGCAAGCAGCCAGCCCAACGGGTTCTGCAGTGACTGACTGCCCAGCATCCCTGACAGGCTTTCCAGCACCCCCTGTGCCAGCGCTTCCGGCAACGCCTGCAACTGACTGGTCAGCATGATGGCATCCTCCTCCCGAATTTGTCCCGTCAGCGACGCCGGCAGTACGTACGTGTTTTTAATCACACTGTGTGTGATATTACGTACGTAATGGTTCGGTTTCCGGACTCTGTGATAACCTGCTGATTTTCCTGATGGTTCGGAATCCGAACTCTGTCTTTCTTGCCCCATTTTTTTACCCGGTTCGGTTTCCGAACTCAGCTTTTCCGGTGCCGAACTCAGTGTTCTCACCACTGGTTCGGTTTCCGAACCCGGCCGCATTCTTTCCTCCGTCACCCGCTGACGGGCAGCCATCTGCCCCGGTGTCTGGGCACTTCCTATCCGGGCTTCCAGCTGACTGATATGGCTGTGATAGTGACGCATTCCCGGATCATTTTTTATTTCACCCAGAATATCCCGTGCCGTCTGACTGATGGTCCGGTTCCGGCTCATACAGGCTTCTGCCACTATATCCAGATAACGCGGATCCATCGCCTCTGCATCGCAGAACGTCAGGGGCTCGTCATGCTGGGCGTAAATGTTTCCCCGAACCCGGCCTTTATCATCACGTACCCGTTTACACAGGCTCAGCCAGCCCGTGATCCGCAACATCAGCAATACCCGACTGACGGTTTCTCTGGAAGCTTTTCCCTTTCCCGGGGATGCCAGCTGCAGTTGCAGTTCGTCATAAGTGGGAAAAATGACCCCCTCATTATTCTGTGCATACAACCGGATCATCATCCATGCCATCTTGTCCAGCGGTGAAAGACGCGTATCCAGCAACAGACGACGCGGAATGGCATCGTGCACATTGCCGGTGAACAACAGTCCGCTGCGTATTCGCCCCTCCTCCTTCCGGGCTCCGGTAGCCATACGGTGCTTCATTTTTTCCAGGGTATACGCAATCAGGCTTTCCGCTGGTAACGCCATAATCACCTCATTCAGTAGCGGCAATATCGCCGCTTTTTATCCGGTACAAAAATGCTTATTACAGCCCCCTGCTGGATGCAGGGGGCTGGCTAAACATTTTCGATTAATCCTTAATCCCTGTGTCATTTTGATGCTTCACGCCAATGCCGGCGTCGGTTCTGGCGTAAACAATAACGCCGTCATCAGGACGTTTACGCAGCAGGCATATTCCCGTTCCGGGCCAGAGTGCAATAAATTGTGACTCTCTATTCTCAAGCCGCCAAAATGCTCTCCTGCTCATAACACCAACCGGACGCAATGTTTCTTTCTCTTCCTCCAGTTCTGCAATACGCTTTTTTGCGGCTTCCAGTTCATCCAGCAGATCGGCGATAATATCCACTTCCCTGTGACGGATTTGACGCTTAAACGCAGCCAAAGCTTCATCACAATCAACCTCTGCGTCTGGGCTATCCGGGATAGCCTCATACCACGCCAGCATCGACTGATAGTTTTGCGCTGCCTCACGCAGTGCCTGATAATGAATACTGTTCATTGATTGCCTCCCCCTTAACACCCTGCGAGAACCATCATCCAGTTCCCACACAATTTCACGTTTTACCCGTTCACCGGAAATACAGGATGTACAGGGCGATTAATGCCCACGTCCATAATAAGAGGAAGCCGTATACTGTAATTCTCCATTCTGCATCTTCCAGTTCCGTCACCAGTTCCACAATCACGTCAATTTCCTGATCACCAATGGCCTTCCTGATGTTTCCGGCTGCAGCAGCTAATTCCCGCTCAGCGCCCGGACTGTGCCTGTCTGAACGACTCCACGACAGTACATCCTGATATCGTTTTACCGCCTTACTTAACGCCTTCCAGCTAAGCTCATTCATAGGGGGCAATTTCCTGCGCAATACCTTGTCGTCAACAGGGCCGGCCCCGATACTCCGGTCCGGCCTGCACGTTTCATTTACGTCTGGCGCTGTTGTAACGCTCATGACTGAGCAGTTCCCAGGTCTCTCCCCGGTTACGGCTCAGCAGACGCCAGGCGCGTCCGACGTTTATCTTGTAATAACGGGTCCCCCGGTCATTCAGTTGCCGGTAATTACGCACACCCTGCCGGAACAGACTGACCATCTGAACCGCCTTACGACAGCAGGCCGGCGGAACGCACGGGCTGGCCAGAATGCCCGGTGCCAGTTCTGTCATTTTCATGACGCATTCCTTACCGGCTCCGTCTGCCGGTCAGCGCACCATCCCCTTACCGCATGCCAGATAGCCGTCAGCGGGATATTCATCTGCTCCGCAGCCAGCATCATGACATCCAGTCCGTCCGCACTCTCCACATCCGTGATGCCGGCCTTCTGCCATAACCGCCACAGCTCTGCACTTTCCTCATCGCTCAGCGTGACACCACGTCCCGGACGAACATCAATACCGGCAATGCGCCGGCGCGCCGCAACATCCACACTGGAAAGTCCAAAGTAAAACGCCATCAGCTCAATGGAGCCACCCAGCGCCAGTGCACGGTCAATGCGCTGCAGACGTTTCTGCTCCGTCCGGGCCTGCTGCAGCATACGCAGCAGATTTTCATGATTAATGTCCAGCCGGATAACCGACACTTCCGAGTTCGACAGGTAATGGATTTCCTCAATGGTCAGTCCCTGCAGCATCTGCATTTCCTCCCGGGCCAGTCCCAGAGATTCACAACGACGCAGGTAGCCGCTCTTGAGGTCCATCACCAGTTGCATCAGCAGACCGTTGGTTGCCTGAGATAAGCTGTTATTCATGACGCCTCCCGTATCATCAGCCCCGGCACCATCCGGCGGGCAGTTCCCCCCACACCATGATGCAGTGAGGCATTTTTCCCGGCCTCATACCCCTGCCAGCGGGCCAGGTCACCGCCGCGACAGGCTTTCACCTCCCGGGAGTCCACCGTCTCCATCTCCTGTTGCTCCAGCCAGAGACGCATCAGCCGGTTTTCCTCTTCTGTCACACTGAATGGCATCACCACCTGACGAACGCCCAGAACCCAGCCATCACGGAACTGGGCGGCCCGGGCACGGCGGGTGCTCAGTTTCAGCCGCCGGCTCTGTGTACGGAGATACGCATCCGTTGCGTCCCTCAGCTGACGGCACAGAACATCAAACGCATAAGCCGCCACCTGAGGACGTTCACTGAAACCGTAAAACGTCACACACCGGCGATACCGCCCCCCGGGCATCTCCCGCCAGTCGTAATACGCCCTGCAGCCAAATGTCTGTGACACCACCATGACCAGACGGAACATCCACGCCGGAACTTTTTCAGCCTCAGAAGGTGCCCCCTGTGATGAAAAAGTCTGTACCGAAGAAAGTCCCGCATCCTGCTCCGTGATACCGTGTTTCGCCATCAGCTGTTGTGCCCTTGCAAGCGCCAGCCCGGCCTCATGGGCATTACTGTTATTGCGGCTCAGCTCCAGCAGTTTCCTGACCCGTCTGACCAGGCGCTCCTGATGCGGCATATCACTCATTACTTTCCTCCTCCTCATCATCTTCGGGTAACACACTGCGCTGCAGGGCTCGCAGACGGCGCAGCACACTCAGAAGACGCAGCAGCTTCACGGCATGTTCATCATCCAGCAGTGGCCATGCTTCCGGCGCACTGCCACCTGTCAGCAGGTCTGTCAGGCTGACGGGAGACACTGTCAGCGGTGCATCACCGGTCAGCCCCACCAGAAATGCCGTCACCGGCGAACATTTCTCCTCTGCCATCCCAAAACCAGCCGACAGGTCACTTTCCCTGTCCATGGCAATTTCTTCAGCACAGCCGGCAGACTCAGCCAGTTCCCATGCCAGCCGGAAGGCCTCATTCTGCAGATGCTCGATATCATCCCGTCCTTCAGCAAAATGCGTCACCGATGCGGGAAGTGCATCAGGTGTTCCGGACGGCGCTGTATCGCCGGTCATAACGGATGGCACAGCGGCCCCGGCAATCCCCGCGTCCACAGCGTCACCGCTGAAGACCGGCTCACCACCGTACATATCCGGCTGTATCTCTGAACGCCGGACTTTCCCGGCAGAAGAAAGCGCTCTGTCTGCAGTCTCCTCCGGAGAAGGAAAACCGCATTTTTCAGTGTGGTCTGTGTCAGAAACAGCGTTCTCCGGTCGGGCGATACCATGCTGTCCGGGCTCAGTACCGGGGGCAGTGCTTTCCGGCACCGGCTCTGCGTCCGTATCCGGCAGACACTCCGGTGCCTCAGACCGGGTACGGGATACCGGGGCACCGGGCTGCCCTGTGCCACTGTCACGGACTGACGGCGGTACCACCACCGGTTCCGGCTCACCAAAATGGTGACGGCGGTTCCGCTCTTTCGGATCCAGCTCCAGCAGCCACCGGTCATAGTCCAGGGAGGGATGTGGCAGCGCCTGCAATAAATCTCCAATCAGCTCATCGCGGAACATCTCCAGTGACCACAGCTCCGGCGAATTAAACTTCCGGCAGCTTTCCCCGAACACACGGTCAAATTCCGCATCCGTGCCGGACGCCAGCGCAAACTGCCCCCAGACACGCTCGGCATCCTGACGTAACGCAAGCAGATTTCTGACCTGCGGGCTTCCCAGCCCCGACTCCATCAGATCGGGGATCCAGGGGTACAGATATTTCAGGGCATGCTCCATCCGGCTGATGGAGGTATGGCTGACAGGTAACCCCTCATCAGTCAGCAAGGTCGCCAGTTCCCGGATCGTTACCTGACGCTGCAGAGACTCCTCGTAAATCAGGCGCGCCTTGTGGATGCCCTGTGCCTTCTCAATAAAAGTCAGTTCACCGCGAACTTCATTTTCCGCCAGATGACCAATCACACACTGAAGCCGTCCCGGCCAGGGTTTGAACAGCACATGAATACGGTAAAAACGCAGGTCTCCCGTTTCTTTCCAGAGCTCCGTCAGTATCTGGTAACGGGTGTTTCCCCCGTCACTGAAGATATACACATCCGGCTCACTGTCCGGCATACGGGTGACCTTGGGCACCGTATCCAGCCCGCGGGCGTGAATGGAGTTTTTGATGTCGTCATAACGTGGATTGCGCGTGGTGCGCGGGTTATCCGGATTCGGGCGTAACTGGTCCAGCGTCAGAATCATGGGAGTTTCCCCCAGCGCCACCACATTACCGGCGGCACTGGCCTGACGACCGGGCTGCATAATGGCAGCCCCGAGATTCAGTGGCTTGTGTGCCATCACGCATATCCTCCCTGCCCGTCATTTTCAGAGGGCGTAAACAGTGTGTAACGACCGTCGAACCTGACCCTTACCGTGCCTGTGGGTCCCTGACGCTGCTTGCTGACAATGATTTCAGCCTCTCCCTTTGCCAGTGAATCGGGGTTATAGACCTCGTCGCGGTAAATAAACATAATCAGGTCAGCATCCTGCTCCAGTGCCCCGGAATCACGCAGGTCACCGTTATTGGGGCGTTTATCTGCACGCTGTTCCACCTGCCGGTTAAGCTGGGAGAGGGCCAGCACCGGGCAGCCCAGCTCCTTCCCCAGCGCTTTCAGGGAACGGGAAATTTCCGCAATTTCCTGAGTGCGGTTCTCCAGCTCCGGCGCACGAATCAGCTGCAGATAATCCACCATAATCAGAGCGGGTTTACCGTACAGGCGGGTATAACGGCGGGCACTGGCACGCAGCGATGACGGTGTCTGCTGGCTGCAGTCATCAATTATCAGGCGTTCACCCAGCGCATCCATGTCTCCGTCACCCAGCGCCATGCCGACCGCAGATGACACCCTCGCCCAGTCCTCATCATCCATGTTGCCACTGCGCAGATGATTCAGTTCCACACGCCCCAGCATGGAAAGCATGCGCAGAATCAGTTGCTCCTTTGGCATCTCGATGCTGAATACCAGAACGCTCTCTTCTGTCCGCCGCAGGGCGGCACTGAGACACATGGACAGTGCCAGAGAGGTTTTCCCCATTGACGGACGGGCAGCCAGCAGGACCAGGTCACCGGGCTGCAGGCCACAGGTCATTTCATCCAGACAGTCAAATCCCGTGGGGGTACCGGTCACACCGTCGGAACCGAGCACACTTTCCAGTTGCTGCAGAACAGTATCGAGCGCGGATGAAAGAGAGGCTTCCGTGCGCTCCCGGAGCGTCCTGTTCTGCACAAGAGCAAACAGACGCCGCTCTGCTGTATCCAGCACGTCCCGTGATGTGGCATTCGGAGCCGCCACATCAGCAATCAGGGTGTTTCCGGTGGCCTGTAATTGACGCAGAACGCTTTTCTCCACCACAATGCCTGCATAGGCCATGATGTTGGCCGCAGAAGGTGTGTTCTTGCTGAGCTCGGCCAGATAAGCAAAACCACCCAGGACGTCCAGCCTGCCCTGATGTTCCAGATGCTCTGACAGTGTAATCAGGTCCAGAGGCTGACCATTCACCGCCAGTTCAGACATGGCACGGAAGATGGCCCGGTGCGGAGCCACATAAAAATCGTCAGGGTTCAGTATCAGCACCACTTCATCCCAGCGCTCATTCTCCAGCATCAGGCCGCCCAGAACGGCCTGCTCTGCTTCGTATGCACAGAGAACAGACACTTCAGCCATGGCGTACCCTCCCCCTCTGACTGCCGGAAACCTGGCTGTGTAAAAAAAGGAAAAAGGGTGCCGGACGTACAGTTGTCGGGAATAAAATCCCGGTAACTGTCTGTACGTTTTCAGACCGGCAAGTCTGGCAACCCCGGTCAGAAGGTACGGACAGCATCTTTGCGCTCATAATCAACATGTTTACGAGGAGAAAAGCCTTATGAACACAAATCATCAACAACTGCCGTCCGGCATTGAATCTGAAGTGAAATACACCCTGCAGTTCTGGCTGCTGAGTAACGGAAAGGTCATGACGGAAAAAGACGGGCTCTGTAACCCCTTTCCCCCGAACTGTATTGAATCGGCTCATCCTTTCACTCTGTTTCAACACGTTGAGAAAAAAGCGCTGCCTGACTGGCTGAGAGCATTCCACACTGACGTTTCGCACTCGTAAAAACACGTTCAGCCCGACGGGTCATATTTTCCAGCCACCCGTCGGGGAAAATATCAGCACCATCACGGGGAAACAAAATCGCTTTCCATTCAGGGTATGAGCGCGGAATACCTCCGGAAGCATTCCGGCTCAGACAGCGACTCACAGTACAGGCAGCACGGAATGCATATGTCGCGATGCTCTCATCATATGTTGCGATGTTCTCATTATTGCCTTTCTGCAGTTCCACCCGCTCTTCAGCATCAAATGCCAGTGCGGCAAGGCTTGCCCAGCACATGCAGTTCACTGAATCCCCCGGAACGCGCTGCAGCTCCCGGCGCACCATGTTGACCTCCGCACTGAAAAAAACGTTCTCATCACCTTCAAGGGCAGCCAGATGCAACGGAAGCCAGACCTGACTGAACCATTCACACATCCGTTCCCGGTTACTGACGGTCATCACTGTCTCCGGGCGGGAACCGTCCTGAAAAACATGTCCGGTGCGTGGAGAACTGTATGAAATATAACCACCATGCACCGCAATGACCGGACGACCTGACGCCGGAAGCCCCACACGACACCCACTGGCAATCCGGGTCATCAGCAGGTTCAGTTCAGCCAGCGATTCAGGGCGGGTTAACACCGCCGGAACCGGAGAATATTTCACTGAGGAAGACATACTTTCACCTCCATATCTCTCAGCCCGCCAGGTGCGTCACTTCCCCGCAGATAACCGGAAACCTGGCTGTGTAAAAAAAGGAAAAAGGGTGCCGGACGTACAGCTGTCGGGAATAAAATCCCGGTAACTGTCTGTACATTTTCAGACCGGTAAGTTTGCCGACCCCGGTCAGAAGGTACGGACAGCATCTTTATATTCATAACCAATTGACTTAAAAAGGAAAAAAGATGAATACAAATCATCAACAACTGCCGTCCGGCATTGATGACTTCGCTGCGAACAGAGGTGCGCGTTACAAAAATTGTCATGCCGCCTCCTCCGCTTTTCGCTTTTTGCCGGAAATACAACATGAAAAAAGCTGGTCATGCCGCTGACGACGCTGGCGCTCCTGCAAAAGAAAGTTGTCACAACTGGAGCACAGCCCCAGCCCGCTCTCATGATTCACCTTCACCCACTGCCGGGTGTCCTGACCTGCAGCATCACCAAACCGCACACCGGAATAACCACACCCGACACACACTGTCCGGCTGCGTCCTGTCAGGGATTTAAACGACAGCTTTACCATTGACGCATGCCTCCGTTTTCCAGCAGTTCATCAAAAAACTCACTCCACTCCGGCAACAGCTCACAGGCCAGGCTGTGCATGGTGACCAGCGCAGAATCACTGCGACGGGCAGACGCTTTTTCAAGACGGTGCACCGGCTGACCGGCTGCGTGTCCCTGTTTGTAAATATTCAGGTCATAAATCTGTGTTGAAAGCAGGGTGACCGCGCCTTCCGGAAGCACTTTGCTGTAGCGACCGGAGTTAATAATGTCAGTCAGCTCCGCCAGTGTTTGTCTGGCCAGCGCCGTATAATCCATGCAGTTAACCAGGGTGCGGACTTTCGGCAGGGGGATACCCAGTTCACGGTAGGGCAACAGGTTTTCCATGACATTGACTGTGCCACGAATGAACTCACGCACATCCGGCAGAACCGGATTCACCATCCCCACCACAGACTCCGTGGCAGACAGCACAATCATTTCCAGCATGACGGAACGCGCGCCCTGTGAATCCACCACAATGACGTCATAGCTCTGGAAAAGCGGATGCTGGAGCACATTACGCAGACGGAGGCGACCATCCGGTGCATGAAGCATGGCCGTTTTCAGTTGTTCATGGGGGTCATTGGAGACTATCAGGTCAAGGCCGTCGATAGCCGTGCGGGAAATGATGTTGTCGGGATGACTGAGGTCAGCCGTGCGCATCAGTAATTCAAAAAGACCGGCCGGCGCTTCATACGTCAGCGGAAAGATATTGCTTGCCGTGGGCTGGGCATGGTCTCCGTCTATCAGCAGAGTACGGAGACCAGCATCCGCCAGAAAACCGGCAAGGTTAGCAGACTGGGTTGATTTTCCTTCGCCACCTTTGGTGGACACAACGGGCAGAATGTTCATTACGCACATCCTTCTCATTTATAAGTTGAGACTGGATGCACATGAAAAAAAACTCTTTTGACTACTTGACGAACTCTTAATTATCAGAAGCTCATTGCCATGGGATTGAAAATCCCCGTGTCCTTGGTTCGATTCCGAGTCCGGGCACCAAATTCATATCAACGGACCTCCACGGAGGTCCGTTTTTCGTTTCAGGACGCCACGATTTAAGCGTTCTGCCTCCAAATCATTTCTACCGAACTCAACCAGATTCGCCCCACATCAACCTCATTGTGTGGGTATAATTGCGGGTATACCCCAGTTCGACAGAATTTGTACCCTCTTTAACGCATTCAGAAGGCTGAACTATGGCACTGACTGACGCAAAAATCCGGGCTGCAAAGCCCACTGACAAGGCTTATAAACTCACTGACGGGGCTGGCATGTTCCTGCTGGTACATCCTAATGGTTCCCGTTACTGGCGTCTCCGTTATCGTATTCTGGGTAAGGAGAAGACTCTGGCACTTGGGGTGTATCCAGAAGTTTCTCTCTCCGAAGCTCGTACAAAACGGGATGAGGCCCGAAAACTGATTTCGGAGGGGATTGACCCTTGCGAACAGAAAAGAGCTAAAAAAGTAGTCCCTGATTTACAACTCTCTTTTGAACATATTGCACGACGCTGGCATGCCAGTAATAAACAATGGGCACAATCACACAGCGATAAAGTACTCAAAAGCCTCGAGACACACGTTTTCCCCTTTATCGGCAACCGGGATATCACAACACTCAGTACCCCGGACCTGCTTATCCCTGTTCGTGCTGCAGAAGCTAAACAAATTTATGAAATCGCCAGTCGTCTGCAGCAAAGAATATCTGCTGTAATGCGTTATGCCGTACAGTCTGGCATCATCAGATATAACCCGGCTCTGGATATGGCTGGTGCATTGACCACGGTAAAACGCCAGCATCGCCCTGCTCTGGATCTTTCACGCCTGCCTGAACTTCTGTCGCGTATTGACGGTTATAAAGGCCAGCCTGTCACCCGACTGGCAGTTATGCTGAATTTACTGGTTTTTATTCGTTCCAGTGAACTCAGATATGCCCGCTGGTCTGAAATTGATATTGACAATGCCATGTGGACTATTCCAGCCGAACGCGAACCTCTGCCAGGCGTAAAATACTCACACCGGGGCTCCAAGATGCGAACACCACATCTTGTGCCACTCAGCCAACAGGCTGTAGCCATACTGACAGAACTTCAGACATGGGCAGGTGAAAATGGTCTGATATTTACGGGTGCACATGACCCGCGTAAACCAATCAGTGAAAATACTGTAAATAAAGCCCTCAGGGTGATGGGGTATGACACAACCCGGGAAGTCTGTGGCCATGGATTCCGGGCGATGGCGTGCAGTGCATTGATTGAATCAGGTTTGTGGTCCCGCGATGCTGTGGAACGTCAGATGAGCCATCAGGAGCGTAATGGTGTACGTGCTGCGTATATCCATAAAGCAGAACATCTGGAAGAACGGCGACTGATGCTACAGTGGTGGGCAGATTTTCTGGATGCGAACAGAGAACAATGTATCAGCCCGTTTGAATATGCAAAGATTAACAATCCATTAAAATAGTAATCATCCCGGGCTGCCAGCCCGGGAATTATTTTATGAATATTTTTCTTTGTGAGTAACCGGAAAAAAGATAGCGAAATAAATTACTTTAATGAATTACTCCAGGGTTTCATTAAAGTTCTTTCGTAATACTTTGTAGTCAAACACGTTATGACTGGCATCAAAAACCACGGATTTCCCCTGCCAGCGGGTAATCACCTCCTCCGGCGTTTTCGGTTGAGCCGGTCTGGTTACGCCCATCCATGCATTAATCAGATAATCATTATACGCAGTGGAAAAAACGCTGTTCACCGTCTGGCGATCGACATGCTCTCCCAGTGTCGGGCTGTACCAGATAAACATCGGAACATGATAAGCCTGCTGACTGGGTTTTATTCCACCATGAAAATAGGCATGTTCTTTTGTCGGGTCATACTCCAGACCGTGATCTGAAAAATACATGACTGATGCCCGACGCGTTTCCAGCATGGCGAAAATCTGTCCCAACAAATTGTCGGTATAATAAATGGAATTATCGTAGCAGACTTCTTCTGTATCCAGCGGTTTAAACACGGCTTTATCTCTGGGCCAGTTACTGCAGACTGGCTCATGGCTGCCCGTCAAATGCAGAACAATCAGTTTCCTGCTCCCCGGATTACTGTTCAGTGCTTCAGCCAGGTGTGGGAGCAGTAACTCATCATAGCCTCTGACATAAATTCTGTTTCTGGCCCGCATGGCGATACTGGCCACAGCCGTTCCGTTCTGTCGGAAAGCGGACTGCGCACTGAGCCACCAGGTATCGAACCCCGCCTGATTCGCCATGTTGATAATATTATCGGGGTAACGGCGAACATCATGATGCAGCACGGTATCAGCAGATAATGCCAGCGGTACCGCAAGAGCGGTATAAGGTGCCCCGCTGATTGCCTGAGTGAACAGTTTCAGTCGTGATTTCTGTTTCTGAAGCTCTGGTGTGGTTGGGCGCGAATACCCGTAAATGGACATGTTATCAGTCCTTGCAGATTCACCAATCACCAGAACAAATACGTCAGTGTTGTTATCCGTAATCATCAGATCGTAGTGAGGTATGGTATCAGCAATCGTCATTAATCTCTGATGCTCCTTTGCGGCCAGTGCAAAATAGTTCAGATTAAAGAAAGGGGTATATGTGGCAAATCGGGAAGCGACTATGTAAGGATCAACTTCATTTATTTGATACTGTTTCTTCAACGCAAACTGGAAGGAAGAATATAACGTTACTGTAATTAACAATAAAAATGTAATTACCGTGACCTTTTCCGATGGCAATGAGGACGTTTTATTTATTGCTGAACAGAAGAACAATAAAAAGAGGATAATAAATGCGATAACATAAACAACATACATCCTGAACATTCTTATTACTTCATCAGGATCTGTCTGAAGGATACTGATTGCAAAACCATCATTAAATGTTGTGCCAAATGTACACCATGAATACAGGCTGATACTGATATCTGCAGCAGTCAGTAATGTGAACGGGAAGGCAAGAATCAAACGCAACGTAATCGATTTCATTGCCTTAATAATAAGAAGTGCCAGGATAAAGAATAATATCCGGTAAATCAGATGCGCTCCTGAGGATACAAGGAGATTAGAAAGGGTAAAGACAACCACTGATAACACGAGGCGCTTATCATTGCTAATCCGTGGCCAGTGTATGAATGGAAGATTAATTTTCATAATAATTGAGTAAAAGCGATATTTCTGTCCGGCGCCGCTCGCTGAACATGCCGTGACAGGTAAATACATTTTTCTGAATAATCATAAAACAGGCATCATCCGCCGCCACAAATGTAACGGCGTAAACAGGAACGTCATGATGTTTTCTTTCGTGACAGAAGAGAACCGCATATACCACCCGCAATCACTATCATCAGGAATAACATCCCCAGGCCAACGATTACTCTTAATGCCGGATGAACCCGATCGGCGAGAAAAAATAACTCCATCCCGAAACCAATAACAAGCCAGGCCAGCGTCATTCCGACGAGCCCTTTTAACAACAATCTCACGATCCTCTCCTTCTGCGTTCTTAACGAAAATGCCTTACAATAACAGCAGCCGGAGAAAGCAACGCTGGCTGCTGAACGGAATGACATTTTACTGTTTTATGTTCTCTCAGTTTCTGTCCTGACGCCGCCATTAATGGCATTACAGTTTATTCAGAATAAGGCAGGCGGCCTGGTTTAATGCAATAAACTCCTGCCAGCTGTACTGAGACTGATAATTCAGTAAATACTGGTCTTCAACCCGGCAAATCTGTGGGCGTTTATCATAAATTGCACACAAATGAGAATCAGTCTGATAGTGGCGGCAAATACCGTCACCACGATCCAGACATTGCGTTTCACCCGCCCTGTTGACATGACGACAACAGGCCCCACACTGGTTACAGGGAAATGGAGGGTGTAATTTCATCGCTTATTTAACCAGTCACGAACAGAAGCCACATTTCCTGACTCAAACGGCAACGCAATCCCTCGTCGGCTGACTTCTTCTCTCAGCAGAAGTCCGCGCTCTATCTCACTGTTTACGCTATCCAGATGAAGTGAAAAATGATTTAACGCGGCAGCATCAACAGAAAATTCCAGCGCAGTAAGTTCCACAAGATAGCGATCAAGTTCAGCATTGACTGCCTGAAAGTATTCCAGTGACCGCCGGAATTTGTCCTTAAATTTGTCCAGAAATGCCCATACCCGCTGCATAACCTCGCTATATTCGAGATAATAATTCATCACCAGCCCGAGAATACCTGTCGTCAGCGCACCACAAAAGGCAGCAAGCTCTGAACCAAATGGAAAAATAAGGATCTGCGCCATCGCCTCATTTATCATCACCCCTCCGGCAACAGCCACACCTGCTGCTATCAGTTTAGTGACCGCTTTGGCTAACTGCCCCGGCGATAATCCCTCCGGGTTAAATACCAGGACTTTAAAGGCCTGAACGAGATTGTTCCACATCTCCCTGATAAGCCGGACAATCATTCTTTCCGTCGTCAGGAATATATTTAACAACGTTGTGGTAATACCTGACAGTATCCCTCCGATGACACCATCTTTAAAGGCAATTAAAAAAGAACTGAATTTTTCCTGTACTCGTTCCTGGCAGGCACGTAATGATGACGTTATTTCGGACAGGCATTTGCCGGCGCAGAATGAGTTCCGTTGCTGTCTGATAATATGCGGGATTCGTTCCCTCACTTCGAACCAGATCTCGGCAAGAATAAGCCCCAGCATCTGTCGCGTCCCCATACGAAAACCGGAATTAAGTGAAGCACTGGCGACAGCAGTAGCAAACTTACTACTCAGGTAATAGCTCTGATTAATCGTGGCCTCGTATTTTTCCCGGGCATATTTATCAGCCCTTTCCATACGCTCAGTATCTGCATCAGCTTTTTTTCTCAGACTTATCAGACGTTTCTTTTCTTTTTCTGTCAGTGTTGCCTGAGATTCAAGCTCTGCTATCTGCCTTAACGTATCTTCTCTATTTTTCTGCAATGTGCAAATAAACGCATCCATTGAGTCTGCTTTCTTTGATTTATTGAGCGACTCATGTGTGAATGCCAGATTTGAAGCGTCATTTGCCAGTTCTGCACCATCCCGTTCAGCAAGAATTCTCCCCGGATCATCATGAATTTCTTTAGCGGAAATAATATGATCCAGATTTTTTTTATCGTCTGAAGCAAACACTTCGCCTGTATATGCATCAGTAAGAGTCCCTGCCTGATGTGCACGCTTTCCTTTCCGGTTCGTCGCGATGTAGTTCTCATGGCTGTGGTAATGATGAGAATCATAGTCGCCACGACCTTCATACCGCTGTCGCTCAGCCTCCGTGGCATAAATGCCATTACGCACATTATGGATAGTGTCAACATCACCACCCTTACGATCATTTAACAACAGAAAATCCAGCCCGAATGATGTAACCAGGCTCTTCACCATGGTCTGATGTAACTCTTCTGTCCAGTCAAATTTTTCCACATTCATGTTATTTCACTTCTTGTAAAGCCGGGCTTTAACGCCCGGTAAATCATTAACTCCGGGATGAAAAATCATCAAATTTCACAACCGAACAGGCCAGTACATCATCCAGCTCTTCCTTATTAATAACATTCATTCCATTATCATCCTTTTCCATTTCAATAACGTTATCTTTTATCACCGCCTCACCATTTTCCTGTTTCCGCGGTTTAAACAGTGGCGTTGTAATAATATCCGTCATAATAGCGGCCAGTGAATATCCATGGTCAATAAGCATAATGATTTCATCTGATACACTAATATCCTGTTGTTCTGTAATAACAGAATGCATGGATTTAAGCGGATCAAAATAGTGTTTAATAAATACAGCATGCATTCTGTTCAGTGCAGTGAGAATTTCATCAACGTACTGATTAACTTTTGCAAAATGTTCCCGGGCCAGATTCATTTGCTTAACTGCCCGTTCAACTTTGCAGGCACACTGATGGGCATTTTCAAGAGCTTTCGTCGCATGTCTGTCGTAAGCCCAGCCCGCAATGGCAATCAACGGTGCAGCCACTGCAGTGCCTAATACCATTGCGCCACCAGCCATTCCCATGCCCCCTGCAGCCAGTGAGCCCCCACCAATTGCCGCCATCGTCGCGTTATAAGCCGCGGCACCAGAAAGCGCTGCAATGGGTGTACCTGTGGAAGCCGCAGCAAATGCCATCACTCCGCTATACACAGCAAAACCCGCAGCAGCCCCGGAAACTCCGGCAGCAACGACCGTACTGAGATATTCTGTCGCTGAAATGGCCAGGTTCTGAATCTTATTGATGTTATGTTGCGGGACACTCAGTTTCAGGTCTTTATTGCCCTCTTTTTCCAGACGCGCCAGGAGCTCAGCAGCAATCCTGTCGAACTCACTGAAATCTTTACCAATCTCAAGCTCTTTATTTCCGAGCGTTGTTAATTTTGATGATGTCTGAGCTTCAGCCTGCTCAAATTTTTCTTTATGCTCCTCGTAACGCTCTTTTGCTTTTTCGAGGATATCCTCTGCTTCTGACTTTTTTTGATATCCATCGTAAGCTTTTTTTCCGCCGAATGCCGCAGCGCCGGCAGCCACACCCAAAATAATGAAAGGTAACGCCATTCTTTTCCTCCTGTACAGGTTGCTTTATCATCAATCAACTGAAGTATTTCAGGAAACATTCTCAGCAGTGAGGTATTTTCCTAACATTGTTAACACGGCTTCTTTCAGCCATACTGGTTCAATAATTTCAACATTCGGTAGCCAGTATAAAATCAACGGGATAATTTGATTTTTATGTGCAGCCTTGCATGACAGCGTAATGCCATTGTCATGTCTGTGTAGCAATTGCTGGTAAGGAAGTAAGTCCCGTCGCAAAAAATAATGGGCGATATTACTGTGAATGAACAACACTACATTAAATGTTTTGTCGCTCACCCACGGGTCACATGACTCACTTACTAGTGACTGTATTTCCTCACTCTTTGCAAACTTTTCTTTTTTTATATCCAGCCATTTTATTTTAGCTAATGAAAACGACTTTAACTTGTTCTCTTCAGTAGCCAGCAAATACCATATACTTCTCTGATTAGTTAATTTATAAGGATGAACGATTCTGGTCTTACCGGCATATGCAATCTGACAAACATTACTGTTGCAGATCGCTTTTTCAAGAACATCAAGATATTTTCTTAAATCATCCCTGATGGTGTGCTCAGGGTTATGAAACTGAACACGAATATGCTCTTCGGTTGCCCTGTTTTCTAATTTCTGCCAGAAACTTTCATTCCGTTCAGGAAAAATCGCATCAGTATCCAGTAACCTGGCCAGAGATTTGTGCAGTGATTCTTTGCTCTGGTTATCTGCTCTTGCTGAAATAAGCCGGTATTTTCCATCGCCACAGGATTCAATAAAGGGAGAAAGCATATTCAGATCACGATATGCTGTTCGCTCAGTGATGTTGTATTTTTTCATCAAATTATGGCGACTGACCACGCCATAATTCTGTAATTCAACAAGAATATCAATCAAACGCTCCGCTGAGCGATTTTTCGTTGAGTCAGCCATAAATCACTGCACCTGTAGTATTACTCTTGTGTAAGTGAATTATATAAATATTCCTGACATCATTTGTCAGTTCTACAAAACTACGCCCTCCGGTAACAGGTTTTTATTTGATTATAATCAAACTTTAAACCAGATATCCGGAGTACCTCTTTCGCAATAAGGTTTATTACGGAAGGGCTGATATAGCAAAAAGCAACATGCCTCAACAACAGTCTTTATTCATTTAACAGGCTGACAACCATACTGCGTATCACCTGCACCTCTGTAAAAAATCAACGCGAGTAATATTTTTACTCTATTTATATTTCATTCATCTAAAATTATTAGTTGCCAGAGGGAGAATATCATCGGGATATCTGTTGTTGACAATTTGTCATACCTGCACTTTACTGTGCCCCAAAGCGCAGGCAGAAATGGCTGTCAGAAGTTATACGTTGCGCCTAACATAAACTCGTTACTTTTGACATCAACAGAGGATTTATATTTAGCACCATCCTCATCTTTATAAGTCAGAGTGGAATCCCCTGCATCCAGATACCGGTAGCTGAGGTCAAGGCTGAAATCCTGCGTCACATCGTATTTAACACCGACACCAAGGCTCCATGCCAGGTTGTTTTCGTATTTTGACGCTGAAGCTGAATAAGCTTCACTTCCTGCCGGGCTGTTATCGGTATATATGTACGAAGTTTTATGATGAACCCGTGCATAACCCAAGCCAGCAGATATCCATGGCGTGAATGCACTGTTGTTTCTGAAATCATAATACGCATTCAGCATCAGCGTGTTTACACTGAGCTTGTTCTGTGCGTCATCAAACTCGGCGCCACCGGCACTTTCCCAATAACTCAGACGATATTTTGATTCAGCATTACCACGGCCATAAAACTCCACTTCAATACGTACCGGCACATTGTAGTGCTGATAAAAATCGTATCCCACCGCAAGGCCTGTGCCAAAAACCGTATCACTTTTGTCACCGCCTTTATATTTATCTGCCCATGCCCCTTCACCATCAACGAAACGTTGGTCTGAAAGTGACATAACAGAAGCACCGGCTTTACCGGTCACATAAAAGCCTGTTTTATCCTCATCAGCCAGAGCCTGGGCCGAAAACATGCCTGCCATTGCAAGCGCTGAAACCGCAATAACCTTTTTCATTTCAATCATCTCCGTTGGTTCTTACCCTACCCGACAAATAGGGTTGCCTATTTTAAAACCATGCAAAAGATATGGTAAAATGGTTACAACCGATCGATGCGATCATATCGATCGGTAAAATCGATCGATTTTGATGAAGGTTTTCGTTTCGAATCAACAAAATGGTAATGATGGAACCAGGACTGAAATGCTGTCTCCCAAAAGCCCGGGAGGTTTGCATTACAACTGCACTACAGTACAAAAGGTCAGACACAGTAAAAAAGACTGGGTAATCACCCCACCAGAGAAAACACGTCTATTGCAAAAGATGGGGGGATTATGTGCAAACTGACTGCGTATTATCGTGAAGGAGATCGGTGAGTAACTGGCATTTTTAAATTACCTTCACTGATCTCCTTCCATGAAAATACGCACGCGGGGAACACTCGTGAATTACATAAACTGCATCAGAGTGAGCCGGTTTATCCCCGCTGACGCGGGGAACACTTCGTGGCGTTCTCCGGGCGGCTGGTATATTGCGGTTTATCCCCGCTGGCGCGGGGAACATTCATTCACAAACTGACCGGAACCGGAGCGGAACGGTTTATCCCCGCTGGCGCGGGGAACATCAGTTGAATCAGACTAATGGAAGCCATAGCTGCGGTTTATCCCCGCTGGCGCGGGGAACATGTCCGGAAAAGTCGGCTGGGTTACGTAAATTGCGGTTTATCCCCGCTGGCGCGGGGAACATATATCAGACAACACAGAACGCATTGATCCTGCCGGTTTATCCCCGCTGGCGCGGGGAACATGATCAACGTCGCGCTGTGATAGTTTGCTGTAACGGTTTATCCCCGCTGGCGCGGGGAACATGGCAATTTGCAGCCAACGCTTACCATTTCTGCCGGTTTATCCCCGCTGGCGCGGGGAACATATCAACTGACTCTATACTACAAAAGAGATAAGCGGTTTATCCCCGCTGGCGCGGGGAACATGCGTCCTGAAGGTATTTTCACGTCAGGGAAAACGGTTTATCCCCGCTGGCGCGGGGAACATCAGCAATGGTACCGGGTGGAAAGATGCTCTTTCGGTTTATCCCCGCTGGCGCGGGGAACATCAGTCCGCTCTGACCAATGCTGGACAGAATGCCGGTTTATCCCCGCTGGCGCGGGGAACATTCCAGGCTGTTCTCCCCACTCACGGGCGATTTCGGTTTATCCCCGCTGGCGCGGGGAACATCAGCCATGAACATCAGCTGTTCAGTGGTCTGCCGGTTTATCCCCGCTGGCGCGGGGAACATTTCTGATTGCCTTTAGTTTTTTGGCGTAATCTCGGTTTATCCCCGCTGGCGCGGGGAACATCTGAAGGGAAATGGCTCAGGTGTCCTGAATAACGGTTTATCCCCGCTGGCGCGGGGAACATGCCATCCGGCACTCCACCGGTTTACCGGTGAACGGTTTATCCCCGCTGGCGCGGGGAACATACTAAGCATATATGTTTGTTTTTAAACAACTTTATTTGACATCAACAATCTACCAACTAAATTCAAACATTTACTTATTTTTTAATAACGGATAACTTATTGATTATCAACAGGAAGAAAAGAAACCAACCGTAACCCATCCAAATCCACCGGAATACGTCTGTTTTCACCCCAGGTCTGAAATTCAAAACCCGACTCGGTATTGGTCGCCCAGGCCATCACCACATTTCCGCAACCTGCCAGTTGAGAGATTTGCTGCCAGATCATCTCCCGAATACGTTTGGACGTATCTCCGACATAAACACCGGCACGCACTTCCAGGAGCCAGATCGCGAGCCGTCCACGTAAGCGCGGAGGGACATTTTCTGTAACAACGACGACCATACTCATCCGCCGCGTCCCCGGTGACCGCTATCGCCCAGCGTTTCAGGTTCAGGGATGGCAGGCGGTAACATATCCGGCGCGGGTTGTGGTGGTTCAATTTCACCTGCGGCAAGCACTTCCTCGATTAACGGAATTAATTTGCCCGTTAACTTACTGCTACGGAAAATATCACGACAGGCCAGCCTCACTTCTTTATCTGGTTCTGCGGGTTGCCTCGCTGCTATTTCAAATGCCTTTGGCACAACCGAATCAAATTTAATGATATCGGCTATGTCATAAACAAATGAAAGCGGTTTGCCACTATGGATAAAACCAATAGCGGGCGCATATCCCGCAGCTAATACTGCAGCTTCAGAAATACCGTACAGACATGATGTGGCAGCACTGATGCAGCGATTCACAACATCACCTTTTTCCCAGTCTTTAGGATCGTATTTGCGACCATTCCATTTCACACCATATTGTTTCGCCAGTAATGCATAGGTCTGGCGAACACGGGAGCCCTCAATTCCCCGTAGCTGCTCCACTGAACGGCGAGCTGGCGGGGGCTCACGAAAACGTAATTCATACATTTTGCGCACCACCTTCAACCGTAGCTCTTCCGTTAAAGCCAGCTTTGCCTGGTAGAGTAATTTATCTGCCCGCGCCCCACCGGGTTGTCCGGATGAGTAAACGCGAACACCCGCTTCACCTACCCAGACCAGCAGTGTTCCCACCGTGGCGGCAAGATGTACCGCCGCGTGGGAAACTCTCGTTCCGGGTTCGAGCATAATGCAGGCGACTGATCCCACCGGAATGTGCGTGCGGATCCCGGTTTTATCGATCAGTACGAAAGCGCCGTCCAGTACGTCGATCTGACCGTACTGGAGGAAGATCATGGAGGTGCGATCTTTTAATGGGATCGGGCTCAGCGGTACAAACGTCATGCCTCTGCTCCGGGTTTGATAAGCATCAGACCACAGCCGAACGCCCGGCTTTTGCCATACCCCTGGCTCAGACGTTGCAGAAATAATCCGGGATCGGTGACCGTAAGCATCCCCGTATAATCCACGCAACTGAACTGGATCAGTTGCCGGGCGTTTTCCCGCCGGAGTTGCTGTTGTCGGTAGGCATCAACCGAAGTATCCAGCAGTGTAAAACCGCTTCTTTCCCCCTGCGCTGCCAGCCAGTCCAGCGCAGCCTGTTGTTGATGCAACCAGACATCAATTCCTTCCGCCTGCCCCCTCACCTGCCGTTTCGCCTCCATCAGCAGATCGTGGCGCTTGCCCGCTTTACAGATGGTTGGATTCGCCCGCAGGTTGAAGCAAAGGGATTGTCCGGTACGCAGCTCCGGCGCAAATGGTCGGCATTCGATGGTGAAAATTTCACTTTCCGCCGGACATTCCTGCGACAGGACAAAAAAGCGAAACGCGCCCTGGAGTTCTTCCCGACGATAAAGAAATTGCCTTTCTTTTCCGCCAGGGAAAAGATCCCACAGCCACTGATGCATCACATATTCACCGCGATCCACCAGATGCAGCAACTGCGCAGGCGAAAGCTGGCCGGTATGTAAGGTTATTCTTGAGAGGTACATGGTTCCTCCTTGCTGAGCCACGGCCCCTGATTGATGGTGCGCTCCCCAAACAGCCATTGCTGACGATTTAAAGGAACATCCCGGCGGCGTAATATTTTGCTCACGACCAGGCCATCGTGCTCCCCTTCCCACCAGCATTCATCCTGAAGTTTCGGGAGTGAGACTTTCAGTTTGTGGAAATGATCCTGATACTGTTTGTATGCGTTACGTAAGACATGAGACGCGTTGCCTTCGAACAGTAACGGCGCAAGAGGTAATGCCAGCGGATGACTTTTTCGCCCCAGATAAAGCGGAAAAACCGGATGGCGTAAACCTTCCTGCAACTGCTCGAGGCTGTATGGCGCATCGGTAGTTTTTGCTACAGCCACCATCCACCAGGCATCGGTGTAGTAGTCGCGCCGGGAGATAATCGCGCTCAGAAGAGCAGGATCGCTCAACTCTTCGCGACGGCTGAAATAACGCGCTTTACGCACCTCTTTTGGCATCTGGATCGTGTGATAATCCCGTGCCCAGCGCGGGTTACGGCTGGCGCAAACCACCAGTGAATAGTGGCGATTAAACGCGTTTAAGCGTTCGGTATCATCACGCCGGATCCCTACCCCGGCAGCCAGCAGCCCCAGCAATGCTGAGCGCGAAGGCAGTTCATGGGTATGACGCACTTCGCCGGGGGCATCGACGCCCCAGGATGCCATCGGCCCATGAAGCTGAAAAATCAGATATTGGCTCATAAGCCGCCCCTTACGCGCAGATAAAGTCCAGCACGTCCTTCATGCTTCCCTGTTTGTTCATCACGTCAAAACTTGCGTAATCGGTCTTCTGTTCGTAGACCGTATTCATGTTTTCGCGAAGAGTTGTAATACGCTGCACCGCCACCTCTAACTGACGGGTGCCATTAATGGGTTCATAGAAAGCTGCCGCCAGAGAACGCGGTTGATCGGTGCCTTTTTCTGCCAGCGCCCAGGAGGCATAAGCCCGGCTGGCAAAGCTGTTTTGTTTTCCGGTTGGAGAGACTTTGAGCGCGGCTTCCGTAAAGGCGCGTATGGTCTGATTAGCTAACGCTTCGTCACCGCCGAGGTTTTCTACCAGCAGATCTTTATCAATGCAGATATAGGTGTAGAAGAGCGCAGAACCGAATCCGGTTTCTCCCAGATGCCCGGCACCGGCATCTTCAGAAGCCTGGCGTAAATCATCAACGGCGGTGAAAAAATCATCTTCGACAATCGTTTCACTGACACCAAACGCGTGCGCGACCTGGCAGGCGGCTTCAACATTAAACTCAGGTTTATTCGCCAGCATACGACCAAACATGGCGATATCTACCGCCATGCGATCTTTACGTAACAAAGAGAGATCTTCCTCTTTTGGCGCGCGCTTTTCTTCTGCCAGTTGATGGGCCAGCGCTTTTACGGCGTCAAATTCTGCCGGGCTGATATGGACTAACTGTTCAGTTTCGGCGTTACTGAGCGGATCTTTTGGTTTTTTGTCGTTTTTAGCTTTTCCAAGATAATCCGCAATTTTTGCCGCCCATTCGATGGCTTTTTTCTCTTCGATTCCTTTCTCAATCAGGATAGTTGCCGCCTCACGCGCAATACGCCCACTGCGAATACCAATATGGCCCGCCAGTGCCTGTTCAAAAAGTGCAGAAGTGCGCCACGCACGCTTCAGACTTTGCGAGGAAACACGCAGTCGTGTTGCTCCACCCAGCACCACAGTTTTCGGCGCACCGGTATCATCACGGTTAAGGTTGGCAGCAGGGTAAGCGGTTAACAAATGAAGCTGAATAAATGTCGTCATGAGATAGTCCTTTATTGATTTTGTTCGTTATCGGCGTCGCCAGCCTGGTAATATTCCAGCGCCCAGCGGATACGGATAAATTCGGTTGGCCGCTGCTGTCGGCGGTGATGATTGAGCAGGTCGTCGCTCTCCTGGCACCAGCGGAAAATATCTTCTGCCAAAGAGATAAGATTGACGGAACCATTTAATAATTTGACCGCGCGACGTAACTGACGTAGTAAATCATCCGGCGTTTTTACTGCCGACAGACGAGTAAAACGTCCCTCAGACATTACTGCCGCCAGCTGCGCGGCAAAAGGCTGCCGTTCATCAATAGCTTTTACATTGGCGCTAACTGCGGCGACCAGCGCCAGTGCGGTAAAACGCCACTCTTGTGCTTCAATTTTCCACAAAGTGTGGGTCTGCATCAGCAGAGAACGAAACCCTTCTGACAAGCAAACATCATTAACCGTTGTGCTACGCCGCAGACTGGCACGATTGCCGCGTTTAGCCTGCAACTCTTCGTGCCATTTACGCAGCGTGGCTTTGTGCTCCTCTTTTACAATGCTCATTCAGCAGCCTCCTGCTTTTTCTCCCTGGCGGCTTTAGCATTTTGCTTCTCCGCCGATGTTGTAAAATATTTCTTGCGCGCGGTCATGACGCGTTTCAAATCAACGGGCTCATATGGACTGGTGAATACACGCTCGTCAAAATCCTGACGCGCGAATAACCAAATTTCCTTTTGCCATTTGCCGAGTAATTCATCCGCATCCTGACCTTCTTCAATTCTGCGCACTAACCTCAGGAAGCGATGCTGAGTTTTGTTCCAGAAGTCGATATCCACAAAACTAAAATCCCCCCGTGCGCCTTTTGGATCGGAGAACCATGCTTCTTTCAATGCACTCCGTAACAGACTCAGAATTCGTGAAGCCGTTTGCGCAGCCAGCCGCAGTTTCGGTATCTGGCCTTCTTTTTTATTGAGCAGCAGCGGGAAATGGTGTTCGTACCAGCAGCGCGCTTTCATGTTGTCGAAATCATAGCCAAATCCCCACAGGCCCACTTTTGCCTGTTTCAGACTGCTGGCATTGAAGAGTTTCACCACCAAAGCGGGAAGTTCCGTATTGTTTTCTGATTTACCCGTTTCGATAAGGCCTAACCAGTCGCGCCAGATTAAACCGCCCGGTTGTGGTTTTACGGAGTAAAACTCGCCTCCCTCTTTAAGGGGTACACGGTAAGGCGTTAAGGGATGCTGCCACATGGCATAATTCGCACCGTAATTTTTTGTCGTCATCAGGCTCAGGAGCGCGTCGCTCTGCTCACCGCAAATATCGCAGTTACCGACTTGAGTGGTATTAAAATCAATACGAATACGGCGCGGCATTCCCCAGTACGCCTGGAGTTTATTGACCTGATCATAGGTTACCACCGCACCGGCCAGTTCGCTGGTTCGCGTCGGGCCAAGCCAGGGGAAAACCAGATCATCAAATTTTTTGGGTAACGGTAAGTCGGATTCATCCTGCGGCATCACATTGAGCCACAGTTTGCGCCACAAGGGCGTTTGTTGATTGCCCTGATATTCCTGTAATTCAATCAGAGTGGTCATCGGCCCACCGCCGCGCAAACCGGTGCGGTAGCCTTTGCCACCTGACGGCGCATTTAACTGTAGGGAGAACAGAGATAACGCGGAACAATGAGGGCATATATGTTCAGTCACGCCACGTTTAATAAAGTGGTCTTTATTAAACTTCGTTGTTTGAGCGCCGGGAATCTCAGGCAGTAGCGAAGCGACCGGAATTTTATCTCCGGTGAGCGCCTCGAAATCCTGCATAAATGAAGGGGAATCTGGCCCAAACTGGAAAGCGTGCTCTAAGGACAGCAATGCTTCCCGTAGCTTTTCAACTTCCAGTCCGTCTTCCCAGATATCATCCCAACGACGGTGATCTTTTGGCGCAAAGCTGGTTTGTAGTAGCCCCAGCAAAAACTGCCATGCCGCCCCCTGGAGATCTGCCCGCGGCGCAGCGATATCGACAACATTTTCATCCGCCAGATCGACTGGCGCCAGTTTGCCTGTCGTTCCGTCTTTAAGACGAACGGGCAACCACGGGGTTGTCAGAAGTGAAAACGAGTTCATACGCATCCTCTCGTAAAAAAGACCATCCCTGGCCGGTTGTCCATCCTTCCATCTTTTTCTGTGTATCAACTATTCAGAGAGTCCTGTCGCAGGCATCTCAATCAACCTTTCCAATCAATCCCTCCGTAGCCGAATACCCGCAACTTTCGTCATCGGAAACTAAAATCACGTTTGCCATCTCCGGATCTTGCCGCTGTTCAATGCACCACTGCCTGAACGCTTCCCCTTCCAGTAAAGAAAATTCATCCCGATGTTTTTTCCACCAGCTTCGACGCACTCTGACAACACTCATCTCCCATGCGTGAGCACCGGTGGCATAAGGCTTCACCACGCCGTTAATACAGGTAGCCAGCCACAGGGAAACAGACTCCTCAGCCAGACGTGTCGACTGTTTTTCAGGGAGGTAATCGTTGATATTGGCGGCATAGCCGGGCCTGAAGTTCAGCACAAACTTTTTAGCCATTGCGCGATCGCAGTAATATTTGCCCACTTGCTCCTGCTCGCTGCGGGCAAATCCTTCCGGCATTACCACGTCCTCACCGTAGACTGATTCAATAAGAAGGCGGGCTGAGTGTGGCATCTGAATAGCGCCTTGCTCACGCAGCACACGCTGGGTCAGCCAGATTCGCCCATGATCCGGGTAGACATATGCACTGTTACGCATGGCACTGCCGAACCATTCGTCACCAGGAGCGTCGTCCCAGACGGGGGCCAGAATCAGCAATTCAGGAGGGGAACGCTCGTCTTTTCCGTCACGCTTTAACTGACCATTAATATCGCGGATATGCCGCTGTAATCGCCCCGCGCGTTGGATCAGCAAATCGATAGGGGCCAGGTCGGAAATCATTTCATCCATATCGCAATCAACGCTCTGCTCCAATACCTGAGTGCTAATAAGGACTTTTCCGGCACGCTGTGAACCGTCTTCTTTACCAAAGCGTGCCAGCGTTTCCGTTTCAATTCGCTGGCGATCGCTAAAAGCAAAGCGGCTATGAAAAAGTGAAAGGCTGGAAGCAGGAATGACGCCGCGGGCAAGCAGCTGACGATGAATCTTAATAGCGTCATCGACAGAATTCCGAATCCAGGCGATGCATTTCCCCTGACTTACCGCCGATTCGATACGCGCAATACACTCTTGTTCACTATGGAGCCAACCCACGCTCACGCTACGCTCAACTTCTTTGCGCGTAGCTACCCGGTGTGAATTCACATCCGATTTCGTGACATGCGTCAGCCAGGGGTAATCTTCTTTTTCCAGGAACGGAGCTTCTTGCTGACCCTCTGCGCCACGCGCAAAGGCGGCGACGAGTTTGTCGCGCTGCTGTTGGGATAACGTAGCAGAAAGCAAAATGACGCTGTTTCCGCCGCGCGCCTGCCGTTCGATCAACCCTTCAAGAATGCACGACATGTAAGCGTCACAGGCGTGGATCTCATCAGCCAGCAGGATTTTATTACTCAGCCCCAGAAGCCGCAGATTATTATGTTTGAACGGCATCACCGCCATCATCGCCTGATCCAAAGTGCCGACGCCAATTTCAGCCAGCAACGCCTTCTTGTTACTGTCGGCAAA
Source organism: Escherichia sp. E4742 (assembly GCF_005843885.1). Lineage (NCBI taxonomy): Bacteria > Pseudomonadati > Pseudomonadota > Gammaproteobacteria > Enterobacterales > Enterobacteriaceae > Escherichia > Escherichia sp. E4742. Next base: position 1,103,053 of record NZ_CP040443.1, read on the forward strand.
CCAGGCCGCACATCCCTGACTGAACGTTTGTTCATCCGGTTCTTCTGACCCGACTAAATCACCGGACCAGAGTGATTCATTAAAGCGGTCCATTAATGTGCGGGCACTGTGTGCCAGCACCAGGCTGGGGCGAGATTCTGGAGAATAGAAAGCAAGCCAGGTTTTGACCAACCGATCGTACATGGCATTGGCCGTTGCCATTGTTGGCAGGCCAAAAAACAAACCCTGTGCTTTCCCCGCAGCCATCAACCTGTGCGCCAGGATAAGCGCCGCTTCTGTTTTACCTGCGCCAGTCACATCTTCCAGAATAAATAATTGTGGCCCTGGCTGGCTGATATCCAGATCCAGTACCTTTTGCTGTAACGGTGTCGGGTGCTCAATAAAAGGAAACAGCGTATTAATTCCGGTGAAAGGCACGGTTTGTGCTTTTGGCGGGAAGACGGTTAAGGCGTTTTGAGCCTGAACTAAAGCCTTTTGCCAGTAATCTTCAATATCCATTGTCTGTGCGACGCGTGGAAAAAATCGCGTTGACGATCCCGTCCAGTCTGCAAGTACGACGGTTGCAGAGATATACCAGGAAAGTTGTTTTATAAGTTCAACTCCCTCGTCCTCATCCCAGAATGCGGGGATCTCGATGAGCGGAAACAGTGGTTTGATTGCAATGAGAAAATCTCGTGCAGCAGCTTTATCTTCAGGCAGAAAATTATCCAGTTCATCAATACTGTCAGGAGGCCGACCATGATGCCCGGTAGTTACGGGCATCCACATATCTATTACCCGTTTGAGCTTGCGCGGAGAGAGTGAAGATGAAGGAAGCAACTCTTCGCATCCTCTTAAATAATGATGCCACAACCAGTAGCCCAGCGTTGAATGAGAGATTTTTTCGTAATTTTTTCTGGCACCTTCCGGCCTCCTGAGTTGTGGGTGCAGGTAAAGTTGCTGAAATGAGCGGGCAAATTTTCCCGTATCGTGCCAGCACAACAACCAGGCGAAAAATTGTGCTGGCTGCTCCGTGTTAGCGAAACCTAATTGACGAAAATAGTCAGCCAGCCCGAAGCAGTTGCTTTTAACCATTAAATAGCCCATTGCGGCTACATCCAGCGAATGCCAGCAAAGGAGGTGATAGTCGTCACCACCCTCTTTCTCGCCACGTCGGGTTTTTCCCCAAAAATCCCAAAAAGTCATATTAACAAAAGTCTCATCATGCCAAACCTGAATATATTTCCGCTGCATTGCTTTACAAAAGTCGAAAAAATAGTTTCACACATCTTTAATGTCTTTTCATTTCAGGACAAATCAAAAACTTCAATATTCTCCAACGCACACCCTTTTTTGTATAATCCGCCATAAAACAACAATAATTTGGCAGTCTGGCTGTATGTCATATACTCTGTCGGTAAATATTCGGAAATATCACGGCACCGGTTATATTCCCCCTTATTTTGACAGGTAGTTCAGAATCCAAACAAACAATTTATTGCTGATGGAACAACTGCTGTTGTTTTCGCGGGGACCAGGGGGCATACGTAAGCATAAAGCCAGCACAGCCTGTTATACTGATTCCCTGCAGAATAAGTTAGAACTCTGCCTGATTCAGAAGGCGTTTTCTTCATCGCATAAAAGTTGCCATGTCATTGATATACTGTTTGCTATCCCTTTCTTCATCATTAATACCGGTTACCTGAATATCAACAGGTAGGTATACCTTTTCTGAATACCTCCCCGGATGGACTGGCAATACCCATTCGTCTCAGCGTGGCATCAGCGGCTTTCGACACCTCACTGATATCCAGTTTCTCCGGTAATGCTGGCGGTAATATCTGCTCCAGACAATATTCCCGTCGCAACAACAACCACTCCCGTTGTGCTTCTGTACATTCAACATTGCCCATAACGAAAAGCCAGCGGGCAGAAGCTCTGCGCCAGCAACCAGCAGCCTCCAGTTTCTGCGCAACCGTGTCTTCCACAACTTCCGGGGTACTCTTTTTCCTGCTCAAAACATTAACTCACTGAAATAATATACATATATGACGGTCTCAGCGAACCGTCCATGCCGGACTGAAATCCTCTTCCTGAAACAGCTCCGTCAGCCCGCTAATCTGTTTCAACCTGAGAACTTCATCCTGGTCCATACCCAGCTCCGTACCAATACGTTCATCCGTCCAGCCCAGCCGCGACAGGTCCCTGACAATATCAGACATTGAAGTTATCTGGTGCTTCCCCCTGGCCCGGTTATGTCTAATGGTTGCAGCAATACGTGAGGCCTGTCCCTTTCTTTCCGGATTAATACAGGTCACTGGCAACCAGCCCTTCAGGCGTTTTCCCGTACCTGCTTCCCTGCCCAGTAATTGACGATGAAAACCATCCACGACCAGATAATGCTCCTTCTCTTCCGAGACAACCACAGGCTGCGTGAACCCATCCTGCTCCAGTGAATGTTTCAGCAGTTTCTTCTCACCCGGCGCCATGACATTGGGGTTATAATCGTTGGCCACCACCTCATCTGCTTTCACCCACAGCACACAGTCCACAGGCTCCTGTGCAAATGGACTGACCTCATGAAGCACCCTGCGCAGATGATTCAGGGCCTGTATGGCCTCTTCTTCTGGTCGTTCCTGGCTGAAGTACTGACGAATCATGTTGCTCAGTATCTCCGGTGTCACAGAATCCCCCATTCCTTCCTCCTTTCTTTCATACGCTGCAGATAACGTTCATAGTGCCGGGGTTTGTTCGGACTGAAGGAGAGGGTACGGCACCAGAAATCATTCTTTATGAGAGTCTTACAGATACGTCGCCAGGACGGAATATCCCGGCTCCCCAGGTCATTTTCCTGTTCATCCGGGATGTCATCCGGAAAGCCCCGCGTCTGATACCAGCGGAGATAGACAGCTATCTTGTTGCGGTAATGTTCTGCCGTTTTTTCCGGCATCACATCCAGCAGGAACATCGCGTAACTGCGCCAGGTATGATGGGCCGGTTTTGATATGCGCTTACGCAGGGCAAAATAAGCCCCGCTTTCATTGGCATAAAGTGCCCCGCTGGCAGCCCCTGACACCCGCTCACACATCCTGGCCCAGGTTTCCGGCTCCAGAACATGATAAAGCCACAGCCCCTTACGCTGTTCAGGACCAAAAGGCTCACAGACACGCATGTTGCGTAACGGCACACCGGCACGGTGCATCAGGTCATACAGGGGATTGTAGATAGCCCGGGTTCTGGTGTGATATATCCAGATATCACGAGTTTTCCAGTCATACAGCGGATACATGGTGTAGTAAAACCCTTCAGGCGATGCCGTTGTCCAGGGCTTATCATCGGCATATCTCAGTTTGCGCTGGGACACCAGTCCCATAAAGCGATTGAGCGATTCATCCGCACGGACACCAGTCAGCACTGCCACTCCACACCGGTTACCGGCAAACCAGGAAGAAAATGCCGGAACAAATTCTTCAAAAGTCATGGCATACCGGTAAAAGGGAAAATACGCCATATCCGTAATAGCCTCTTCAGGTGCCTGGCGAACCCACTCCACACCTGGCTCCCAGCATATCCACTCCGGCTGAAACTGAGAGACACCGTTTACCGTAGTCAGGGGGAGTGCCACCCAGTAAAAGGTTTCCGTCACATCATGGTACATTTCCCGCATCTTCTGAATATGTTCAATGGTGCACTGGTACTGGGCTTCCCAGTCAATAAACAATACAGAGAAATGACATTTTTTCCTGCGAGCCACATTTGCCACCAGATGAAAAAGCACGGTGGAATCCTTTCCACCTGAAAAAGACAGGCATACAGACTGAAAAGTTTCAAAGATCCACTCAATGCGGGCGGTTGCTGCACGCAGAACATTTTCTCCAGTAAGAATTTTTTCAGTTAAAAATGTATCACTCATTTTCCTGACTTTATGTCGAATAATTCTGTTTATGCATTCAGATAAACTTCATTAATACCATTACCGCCTTTGGGTAAAAAATAACAATAAAATTCATCAAATATCAATCTATTTTTGTTTATTACTCACTTCTTTTTTACTGGTAATGCTTCTGAAAAAAAATATAAACTTTCAACTTATACCATCCTTTCAACTTGTAAATAAGGGGATATGATGCCAGATGGTAAACGATTCAAATATCATTTTGCAGGAAGTATTCACTGTAATAGAACTACCCCTGATAAAGTTTATTCACGAAAGAATTATTCAACAGAACCATTTCCTGTTAACTTTGAACAATAGCACTTATTTTTATATGTATCGGGAATGCGTTGATGTAACCAAAACAAAGAAATCTGTGCCCATGGATTTCGTACAATTGTGTGTAGCGTATGACCTAATCAGGCTTGAGGACTCCCGCTGCAATGTTTTTTATTCAGACATTAGCCTGACAGACCTGACAGAAACGCTCCCAACTTCCCTTCTATATCACTGTCTATAGTACGTAATCTTAATAATGGCAGGCCACATTTCTTCAGTATACTGTTTTTAAGTTCATCACGTTCAGCCTGGACACTGGTCAGATGATAACCTCCGTCCACTTCAATAACCCCTAATGGTGTCTTCCCGACCTTATAGTAAACAACAAAGTCACAACTGGCCCGGTTGCGCATGAATAACAGCTCACGGTGTGTAAAATCTCCCCGCTCCAGCAACACCAACTGATTCAGCGCTATTTGTGAATGAAACATCATACTCCGATAACTATCCTGCGACATGATATCCCGCAACAGGCAGGCAACAATCTGTTCTGACTTAAAGCGTGAATCATTTGAATTCAATCTACTATTCAGTCGTTCCAGTGATTTGTCATACTCACTGTACAGCAAATCAAAAGCTGATATCACCGGGCTCTCGAAAATTTCTCCGTCATCAGCGTAGTATTTGATGTAACGAATCAGTGCCGCAATATGTCCAGCGTGGCGTTCAAATACATCATTACCAGTCACCAGCGTAAATTTATTTCGGGCCCTTGAAACAGCGACATTCACCAGTTCAGGATTATCAACAAACGCGATGTTCCGACTTTGCTGGCTGCTGCGTTTCTTATCCAGCACAGTGGAAAACACTATTTCATCGCACTCCCGCCCCTGAAATTTATGCACCGTCGATTTCACAAAATCAGCGGGCAGCACTGTTTCAGCCAGATTAACCTGTGCATTATATGGAGCGATGTATCCCCTGCTACTTTCTTCATCCCAGTAATGACCTTCCAGAGATTCAAGCTCCCTGAGATTTGAAAAATTACGGGTATGGTTTCCTTTTGCCGTGATGACCAGAGATAATGAGGCTTCACCTGAATCAACCGTTAGAGGTATCAGAGCATTATCATAAAACTGCTTATTACAAAATTGAATGATTTTAGGATGACAGCGATAATGCTCTTTAAGAAGAGTTACTGGCACCATGTTCCTGAACAACATACAAACCGAATCAAGTAGACTATATTTCTCACAATTATAGTATTCTGCCGGTGGAGATGGGCTGTTCGGGAGTAATACGGGAACATGTGGAAGTTGCTTACGATCCCCTACAACGATTACATTACGGGCACATCCCAGCCCAAGTATTCCCGGAATAATATCCTGCTGTGAGGCTTCATCAATAATCACATAATCAAGAAGGGCACCCTTACCGATAGAGTTAATAATCGAATGCGTGCTGCTACCAATAACCGGAAAACGCTTTATAAAACGGTCAAATTCATCCCTGTATGTCTCTGCCGAGAATGAATTTCTTGTTGAAATATTTCTTCGCAGATGTTGCTTTAAATAAAGCACAGACCATGATGTCAGGCTCCCCAGTAAAATTTTGAAATCAGATTTTTTTAATACTTCCTCATATTCATTCAGAGAAATTTGTTTTTCCCGGATAGTTTTTTCATAATAAGAAAGCTGAAGAAAAGTAAACAGTGCCAGCCTTCTCTCCGGAATCATCAATGGTTTGACTTTCAGTATCCTGAAGTTTAACAAAAAATCAATTCTGTTTCTGAATCCAATCCGCCTGTCAGAAAGGTAATGAATATAAGCCATCAGGTCGGTTGTTTTTTGTGAGGAAAATCGGTATTTGTGAGAAAAAAGCTCCTCCGGTCGAAGATTCTGACTCTGCCATTGCTGCAGGTATTTATACTCAATATTCAGCTCATTAATTTCTGCTTTTAACGAAGCGACCTGGTTAATGGCATTCAGGTGTTTTTTCACTTGTTGAAGTACATCATCAATCGCATTTGCAGACGGTGAGTCAGGTAAGACTTCCTCAGAACGCGAAATCGACGTTGAAAAAAACTGTTGCCTGTTCTCCGTACTCCCCAGTCGTGCCACCACATACCCCAGTTGCTGTTTGTCCATCTTTTCATAAACATTACTGACAGCTGAGTTATTATTGGACAAAATTGCCACTGTTTTATTCTGAATTAATATATTAGCAACAATATTGAGTATAGTCTGTGTTTTACCTGTTCCAGGTGGTCCTTCAATAACTGAAATCTGTGAGGAGAATGCCCGTTCGACAGCCAGCAACTGACTTTCATTAAGACCAAACGGAAAAATCAAACCCCATAGCGAATCACGTTTTTTACTCTGTCCTGAACAGTATGCATGCAAGGCGGTATCCGGATGAGGAACTATTTTCTTTATCTGCCTAAGGATATTCTCATCGATATTTCGGTTATTACCACGAGCATAAAAAATACGTTCATTAGCCACCCTACACAAGTAATTAAACACGGCATGCTCTGTAAATGCTGAACACTGTTGAAAGTCAAGGCCGGTCGTTTTCATGATGTAGGGTCACTCACCCTCGCGGTAATAAACAGCAGCATATTTATCACCATATATAATAACCCGTTCAGCCCGGGATGTTACAGCGTCCCCTTTCTTTTCGAGGAAAACATTTCGCAAATTTACAGTTGGCGTTATCTGACATACAGAAAGCGGACGAGTATATTTTTTCCCGCTGCGAAAATGACAGGTCAGCATAACCTCTCCGTCGTCATTTCCAGCCCACAGCGTCCAGTCGGTAATTTTATGAGTCTTATTTTCACCGTCAACATAAATCGTGACCATATTCTCACTCAGAAATTATCATTTAACTTACGGAAAATTGTTAAGGCACTCCCGATATTAGCTCCGGAGGATTTTCCACAACTCCGGGACTGTTAACATATTTCCGCCTGCCATATATACATTGAATTCAGTCATAACAGTCAATACCAGAATTACAGGAACGCGATGCCGATACGCTGGTTATTAAATACTGGTAGCCCTGGGCACTAATTCATCACGATACTCTGTATTTACTGTTTTCACTGCTTTTTACAACCATTCCACCAGGAAAAAGAGTCCATTTATCACGCTCCTCTTTAACGCCTGCCAGCCTAATTTAAGAATGGATACCGTGGGTGGAATAAACAATACTTACTCCGAACTGCTGTCATATTTCTGTTCTGGTATGCCACTATTTCGTGGGCACTCTTCACACCGCAATGAGTTTCAAGGAAACGAATCTCTTTGATTGTTCATGGTGTACACATTCTTTTGGGTTTATTTTTCATTATCATATTTTATCAACCATTATGGTTGTCTCTCCGGTTTGCCTGCGAGCTCCATCTGATAACGATTAATCAACTGATTCAGTGCCATTTCAGCCTGTTTTTGCTGCTGTTCGCTGTCGTTTTGTTGACGAGCCTCACCATAGCGCCGTAACTGCTCTTCTGCCGGGATATGTCGGTTAAAAGCCTGCATGATGCCAAACACCGCCGTTTTCAGTTCACTGACCGTCATGTATTTTCCCCGCTGTTCATCCAGACAGTTCAGGCGCTCAGCCAGTTGCTGTAAACGGATCATGCCTTCGTTCCAGCCCGTCATCGCCTCTTCCGGGAGCGCACGACTCCTTACACTCTTCTGCCAGTTATCCACCATTTCCTGTACCCGGGGATTATCGGGGAAAAGTACCATCAGTTGCTGCAGCAACTGCGCACTGCGCTGCAGGTTGTATGCCGGGGGTAATTCTGTCAGTCGCGTTATCTGCTGACCGGAAAGGGTTATCCACTCTGACGCATGATTTAACAGTGAGGATGTTCCGCTGAGCTGTGTCATCTGGTCTGCTGAAAGCACATCCGGTGGTGGTGTCAGCAGCGCCCTGAGTTGCTGCTCCGCCGGTGATGGCTGTGTCAGAAGCTGCCATCCCGGAATGGCCACGCTGACAGCCAGCAATGCCGCACAGACACCTGTTACAAACGGTTTCAGAAACGTGGGCGGGGTGTTTTGAAGGGAGGATGTGGGCTCTGTTTTTGTTTCAGAAACAACATACACCAGACGGGAGTTCGGCAGGGGCTGATGTTCCTGTACGTCCCGAGCATCAGACCGGAGTGCCTGAGCAGGAAGGGTTACCGGAGACGACGCTTCGCCCTGCACCGGCTGATTTTCCAGACGGGTGATATATCCCTTCACCATGGCTTCCGGTAAAGCCACTTTACTGCTCTGTTTAAGTTCGTGCCGGGCCAGTGTGTCACTCAGTGCCTTCAGGAATGTTTCGGTCTGATACAGCAGGGGCAGGTTATCACGGTCGTCCGGTGGCATGGCCCGGAGCGTTTTTTGCAGACGGTTGAACAGACCGGTAATAATTTCCAGCCGGGCGTGGGTATTCAGCGGCCACATCACTGACCAGTGATGCCGGGTCAGCGCCACAATCAGAGCCAGTCCTTCATTCAGGCCACTTAATCCTGTTGTATGCATCCGGGCGATGGTGTACCAGGATGCTGTCTGTAATTCCACACCATTGTGTTCATACAGACGCAGGCAAAGCGTTTCCACGTAACGCCAGTCCATATCCGGGCGTGCCGGGTGGGTCAGTTTGCTGATTTCATCGCGCAGGGCAGCATAATCCGGTAATGACCGGGGGTCACCACCGGTTTTCAGTTTCACTTCAGAAGTCATCGGCAGATTCAGTGTTGCTGTATTAAATCATGATTAACAGTTACGGAAAGAACATCAGTGTGATACCGGTACCCGGGAAAGGTATTCCACTGCGCGGATAATTGCCGGTGTCACATCCCACCGCCGTTTCAGAACCGGTAACAGCTCATTAAGGTTTCTGATATAACGTTCAGTGAACAGCCGTTGTCCGTCCCGGGTTAAATGAAAACCGGACTGATTACAGGTAATGGTGATATGACAGGTATCGCTGCCAATATATACGGCTTCCTGAGGTCTGAATCTGACATTCCAGTGCCAGGAGTACGGCGAGTGGTTCAGATAAAAAAGACGCATCTGAATATCGTTAAATAACGGGTTCATAATCAAAATCACAAAAAATATATTTTTCATCCGGACCACCCACACAGGGGCTGCCCGGATAAAAAAATCAGACATGATAATAAGATGAATTGTCCACAAACTGCTGTTGCTTAAGATAGCGCAGCAACACCCTGCCCTCCGGCATAAATGTTGTTCCGTAACGAACCAGCCCGGCATCTTTAAGTTCTGCATCAATGACATAATGCAACTCACCAGGCTGAGTCTGTTCCTGCATCGTCACGTCAACGCGCTTAATACGTGGCTCATACTTCAGCAGAACGTCTGAAAGCACGCGCATCAGTTGATGCGCCGTACCCGGCATTCCCTGCAGAACGGTTGTCATATCCGGCAGCCCATAGTCCGGAAGATGTTTAAGGCTCCCGGCCCGGGTATTCAGAATACGCTGCATGTTATCGAGCACCGACACGATGACCTGATTTTCTTCACTGACCTGATGGAGGTCGAGGCCACCGGTAAAATTTCCGTATAAGGTTTCGTAAAGGGAGGGGCTATGATGAGACATCACAACTTCTTCTCATAATCATTTAATCGTGGAAATAGTTCAATCAACACACTGGAAAGAAGATTACCGGAGTAAAAAATCGATTCGACATTTTAACTTTTCCTTTTTGACGCTGCTTTCTCAAATAATTAATATGCTGTCTGTTTTTTGATCCCGTAGAAAGCATTATTATAAAAAACACCAACAATCCCATATCGATAAACAAAGATATAAAATTCATTTTCACCAGATTATCAAGAAAATCTGAGACCTGAGAAAAGATAATCAACAACAGGCTAACGACCACAGGATATCGATACCCCATATCACGAAGTCGCTGTACATTTAGCAGCATAAAAACAAATCCTGTAGCACCTGCATCATTTTTGTGACATCCATTGACTACGCTCCCTGAACGATAGCATCGTTGACTTTGATGGCATTGAGGAGACATTCAATACAAATTTGGCCATTAAGTGGTGGATACAGGTCCAGGAGAAGCGGTATGGGTAGCGGCATTGTTGCCGGGGCTGCCACCATCGTCCGTTTCGTCCGCCGCAGATACGTCGCCATCGTACCGTACTCTATTTCCCCGCCTCCAGCCGCAGGTAACTCCCCCCGCCAATCAGCGTGATGCGTTTTTTCCCGGCAAAGGAGATGTCACTCGCTGAGCTCAGTGTCAGCTTCTTCTCAGCAAACAACCGCATGCTGCCGTTTTGCGCCTGTACCTCTACCGGCCCTTCCCCGGATTTCAGGCTAAGTTGACCGGTGCGGGCAAAAAGCCCCGGCCTCTCTCCGGCCTGCACGGTCATTCAGCACACGACCTTACTCAGGTAGTGTATAAACGCTACCATTGTCATCTCGTTTCAGCAGTTTCCAGCAAGCCCTGTGCTGCTTACCGTGCTTATCCTCAAACGGGGGCATTTTCTGCCCTTCGCGGGTCTGGATGTACTCGGTGGTGCCATTAACCATCGCGGCCCATTGTCCGGCATGGGGCGCTATTTCATCGGTCCAGCATTTAATGCGTTCGGGGGCGCAAGATTTCCCCATTTCTTCTTTATCGAGCAGGGCGCTGGCTTCGTCAAAACGGGCAAACCATGCCATTGAAGACGCTTCTTCAAACTGAAGTCCTTCATATTCTGAGTAAAAATGCAGACCATTGCGTCCATCATAGCGAATGGAACGAATGACCTGGTTCACCTTCACCAGCAGCGGCGATAAACCTTCTGTTTTCATCTCTCCCAGTGGCGGGGGGAGTTCACCGGCTTTAAGTACAACACCATTGTTATAGGGTAGCAGGCTAATTTCAGGCGTTTTAGCTAAACGATGTTTTACTCTCTCTGCCCCCCCCAGTTTTTCCAGCCACGGCGTACCGAGAATGGTGTACCAGCAGGCACCTTTCAGCCCCTCAACGGCTTCACCGCCTTCAAGCGTCCCAAGAGAATCCACCATCACACCCGGAAAAACGCTGCGCCAGGGCGAATTCATAGGGAAACATCCGTTCGAATGCATAAGGAAGTGCAAACGACAGTCCTGCATAACCACTTTCCACGGTGAAGTTGTCACACAACCACATCAGCCAGGCTTCATATCGCTTTTTACCATCAGCTTCTTTTAGCAAGGACAATGGAAATGTTAGTTTAATAACTGAACGGTCATTGTCATTATGAAACACCCTTTTTCCCATGATAAGAATGTCGTAATCGGGGGCTAAAAAATCCTTCTCTGCGCTACTCAGATACCAGGAAAAAATCTCTTCAGGCGTTGAATCGAGGATCTCCTGCCGCTTTTTGGCGTAGTTATTATCAGTGATGCCAACCCAGTTTTTGGTGATCGTTTTTTTCAGCCAGGGTTTAAACTCCCCATAGAAGCGATCCACGCACTCCACCATCCTGCGGCGGACTTCTGGCGTATGTCCGTCCTTAAAAAAGACGGTGATAATCAGACCGAGATTGACTGCCGGACTGCCGTCTTTGTATTTCACGGAGGCTTCCGGCAGCCATTTCTCAATGTAGTTCAGCTCAAAATCATGCAATTCCATACCTGCTCCTGTTTAACCAACTGCCAGTACCGCCGTACCCGTACCGAGAATCGTCGCCAGTGTTCCCCAGGCGCTTATTGCCAGACGAACAATCAGTAAAAACGCGCCAATAATGGCTTCCGGGATACCCAGCGTTACGACCAGTCCGCCGACACCCACAGCAACCAGAATAACGCCGACCGTTTTCGCGACGTTGGTTAAAACCTGTACCCAGTCCACCTGTTTCAGCATATCAAGCGTCATATCGGTGGCGTGCTGTATTTCTGTCCATGCGACCTTAATCTGGGCGTTGGTCCAGGATTTCACCGACTTACCGGTTTGGCTGGCCCAGACCCAGACCTCACTTCCCTGCCGGTAAACCCACTCACCGCTGTCGTTAAGCCAGCTGGCTGCTGAATTCAGGACCAGTTGCATCTCTTTTGACAGGGCATTCCAGCCTTCAGCCACACCACGCACCGCCCCCTCACTGAGGTCAGATACTACTTTACCAGCGTAAGTCCAGGGCTCTATTCTGGCAGCAACGGGGGTTGATGGCGGACGGGGCATAAAGACTGGCGGGTAAAGAGCCAGCGGCCAGTATTTCGCGCCGCTGGTCTGCCAGGCTTTCATCGTCACGTTGACCACCTGGTCAACCCACTGGTGCTCTTCCGGGCGACAGTCGTGAATCTCCAGAATGGTCATGCGGGTTCGGTTCCTGCCCACAATCTGCATATATTCGTTGTACTGCTCCCGAGAAAGAACATCCCCCGGAAACTTCACCTCCACCAGACGGGCCAGGTTATCGCTGTGCATATTACCTTCAGTATCCGGCCCCGCCAGTCCGGGCCAGCGGTCCTCCTTATTTTTAACAATAATCACGTCCGGGCGGCGGTAAATGCCCCTGCCGGGCACAGGGAAAGGATTGGTCGTGTGGCGACGGCCAGCACCGTCTTTTTCCAGCAGCGTACTGCTCAGAAAAGGGCGTGGCGGCGTAGTGCGCATATCAAACGCCACCTCCGCCTTATAATACCAGCAGTAATTGCGGGCGATTTCATCCACGCGAATAAGACCACTCATAATGGTCTGCTTAAGGCTCATCTGGTAAGTTTTACCTTTCCGGCGGATTTGTACCGACAGTTGCGGAAAACGCATGGCGTATTCCACCTTTATATGCAGGTACTGACGGTTTTCCGTGGTTGGCAAACGCGACTGCTTTTCGACCATTTCGACACCCGTCGTAGTGCAGTCCCACGGCTGGTTGTTCGCCCCGGTGGGAATATCAGATGTCGGTGTCTCGGGTAAATCGGGCATTTCCATTATGACAGGCTCTCCCTGAGTTCGGTTTCCAGTTGCTGCGTATCGGTTTCCCCCACAAACCACATCGTTTCTTCGGGTTGTGGTTTTTTAACAAAAAAATGCAGTTCCACATCCTCCTGTTGGCGGGTGTAAATCGGCACGGAGCGGCCTTCGTTATCGCTATACCCCGTTACTGTCTGACCTGATGGAGTGGTGAGGCGATAGGGGGTATTGACCAGAATATTGCCGTGTTTGTCCTGCAACCGATAGATAGCCGAGTAGATATGCGAAGTACTCATACGGGGGAATGCCATCGGCATACTCTGCGCAGCCGCCGTCATCGTCCGCTTCACCCGACGCATACAGGTTGCCGTCGTGCCGTATTCAACCTTCCCGGCCTCAAGTCGCAGATAGCTCCCCCCACCAATCAGCGTGATGCGTTTTTTCCCGGCAAAGGAGATGTCACTCACTGAGCTCAGTGTCAGCTTCTTCTCAGCAAACAACCGCATGCTGCCGTTTTGCGCCTGTACCTCTACCGGCCCCTCCCCGGATTTGACGCTCAGTTGACCGGTCCGGGCAAACAGCCCCAGCCTCTCTCCGGCCAGCGCGGTCAGGTTGCCCATTGTTCCGGTACTGATATCACCTCCGGCGTTGACAGCCACATTTCGTGCTGCACTCATCTGCATATCTTCACCGCTGGTCAGCGCCATTCCTTCCGGTGCCGAGAAAAGCACAGCTTCATTGAGCGGTTTCAGCCGCTGCTCAAACATCTGTATCTGACTGTCAATATCAGCCTTCAGCGCCTGTGCCCGTTCTGCGGCATTTTCCAGTTGCTGCAGTTGCAGATTAAGCCTGTCGATTTCCTTCAGCGCGGCATCCATATCCAGTGCCTCGCCCTGTGCTTTCGCCTGCGCATCCGCAGCAACAAAAAGCCCCTTCCCTGCTCTCAGGGTTCCCCACTCATCGGTACGCAGCTCTGTGCCTTTACCCCGCAGTTGCCCCTGGCTGTCCACCAGATGCCCACTGTTAAGCTGTGTCTTACCGTACTCCGTGGCGAGTTTGATATGCTCCTCACCGCGCCTGTCCTCCATCCGCAGTTTTGAGTTAGCGGGGGTTCTGAGGATGTTCCGGGTGTGATTGTCCCGGTTCACGGGGTCAGGATGCTCAGCGTCGTGCAGTGCATACGCGATGTAGGGCAGGTCAATATCGCCATTGCTGTATGCAATCGCTACTTCGGTGCCATCACTGAGCGGCGTATGCCAGCCCAGCGTTTCACCGGCACAGGGTTTTGCCATCCGCAGCCACAGGTAGCCGAATCCGGGTTCCGTCCCCTCCCGGTCAAAGTCCATCTTCACCCGGTAGCGCCCCTGCCCGTCCAGATGGGCGTAGATATCATTCTTCTCGCGACTCTCAATCCGTGCCGGAAGCGTGCCCGGGATAACCGGACGCGGGATTTCTGCCGGTCGGAAACAGTAACGTTCGCTGTAAGGCATTCCCCATGCTGACACATGCAGCCGGGAATCCCGGGCTCCCCGGTAAGTCACCAGTGTGAGGACTATCCCTTCCTTCAGGTCCGTAATGACATCCCCCTGCGGTTCCAGCACCTGCCCGGGGGAGAGGTGTGCGGCGTTGCTGAACAGGTGAATGCGGGTCGACCTGTTGAGTTCCCGCTCGTGGTGAAGCCGGGCGTAAAACGCACCAGATTCGGTTTCCGACTCCGGGCTGGCATCGTCTCCCGCTTCACGATAAGGTGCTGCGTAACGGTAATGCTCCCCGGTGGTGACCGCATCATTACGCACGCTGACCGTCGCATTCATCGGCGTGGTGGCTGTCCGGTAGTTGTAATCACGCGTGGTGACAGTGCCGGTGGCGACGTTGTGCCAGGTCCGCACATCCCAGACCGATTCTGCTGCGCCGTCGAACAACCCCGAGGGCTCGTTGTAAGGCAACCGCACATCAAACTGGTAGTGAAGCTGGCTGTCGGCAAAAATGTACGTATCCAGTCCGCGCACATCATCCATCTCCGTGCGCCAGTAAATCCCCACCTCAGACAGAATACGCTGAATGAACTGCAAATCTGTTTCCTGCCACTGGGTGATAATTTCACGCGACGGGTAAGCGCGTTCCAGTCTGAATTCAAAATCAGCGCCCTCCAGCCCGTGTTTGCGCAGCACCTGCTCCACCACCTCAGGGACGGACTGGTTCTGAAATACGGCACACTGCCGGGTGTGCTCCAGCAGTGCCAGACGGGAGCTGAGTGTAAGCCGGTAGTGGGACTGGTCTTTCGATGTGGACAGCCATTCCAGACGGGTCACAATGCCATGGACATTTTTGCCGTTACGCATCCGCAACGACGCATATTTCATCAGTACCTCTTCCGGAGGAATGTTCGCATTCCGGGAGGTGAACCCGATATCCCATCGGAACGGCTCACTCAGTGCTTCCCTGCCACGAAAGCGTAAAACATCAGGCTTTACTGCACTGCCATTAATTTCCAGAAAGTAACGGGTCTGCCCGTCAAAAAATGCTGACCGGTTATCCATCACGTCACTCCTTTACCGGCACAAGGCTGAGCCAGCCATCACCCAGTTCAATGGTGCGGGGCTTATCCGGATTGAGGTCATCACGGGTCAGTACCAGGCGCCAGCGATTGTCCTTCTGTTCTGGCCGGTTAAACAGTCCCACCACAGCCACAAACTGCGCATCTTCATCCATGGGCATATTGAGCGTCACACTGCCGCCGGGCATCACCAGCAGCTCTTTTGAGGCCAGCACGTCGTCCTTAAGTACCGTATCGGCATTACGCAGCAGTGTCTGGTAATCGGCGACATCAACGGCTTTACGATCCCTGAGCTGGTAAACCCGCACCATGGTTGCCAGTGGCGTCTGTGCGCCGTCAGCGTTAATGGCCGTGCGCGGGGTAAAATCCAGATGCAGCGTTTTGATTTTTTTGTAGAAGATGGATTTCGTGATGCTGATCGTGCCGTCCGTGACGGTCTGCGTCAGACCGCAGCCTGCGAGCAGGCCACAGGCAATAAACATCGGCACCCACCAGCGGATTACTGTTACCATTCAGGCGTTCCTTTATTGAGAGAGAGAACAGGTGATTATTCGAAGCGATAATGTCCGTCTTCAGCAGGCGGTAGCGCAGCACATTTCAGCCCTTCGTAGCAGCCCAGACTGACCGTCAGACTCTCCCGGCCATTGCTGAGCTTGCCCGCTTTCAGCCCCAGCAAACCGGTACGGCCCAGCAGAACAGGCCTGCCTTTGCCCAGGCGGGGCTCAGGCAACAACCGCACGGGAACAGTGAGTCGCAGCCGGACGTCACTGCGGTAGCCGAGATAAACGCGCAGCAGAACCAGCAAATCGGTATGGAGGACACCTCCGGGCAACCAGCCTTCCGCTTCGTTCGGATCTGCTGTTTCCAGTGTCATCAGGAGCCGGCTGCATGCTTCCCCTGCCGTTTTACCCAGCGTGGCCCGCTGCGAAAGACGGATGCGGTTTCCGGCACCCAGCCCACTGCGGTTATCGATATGGACCTTAACCGGATCAGGTTTGGTGATAAGTGCACGGGTATTCGGTGCCAGCAGACTCACCAGAGCCCGGATGCCTTCAGCATTGCGGGTGGGTAATCGCATGGCACCCAGTAAGGCCAGGAAACGGGAAACCGGCGTTGCCACCTGTTCAGCGGTGCCGGGTATACCGAGCCCGACCAGCCCCAGCAGACACTGCGATGTGGCATCGCGTCCCCCCTCCTCAAAAGTGGCCGGATATGCATATTTTCGCCAGATCCGGTAGTACTGCGTGGTTATGCGGTGGCTGAAAATATCCAGAAATGAGGTGAGCGCCTCATATCCTTCACGGCGCTGCGTAATATCATCCAGCCAGGACGTCGGCAGAGGTGAGTCCACCCCATACATTCCGAGAAATGTCGTGCGGATCGTTGGGGGTAATGTCGGACGGTCTTCGTCGATCTCCACCGCTTTCAGGGTGCTGACCGGGAATCCCATCCCGGGCCAGGGCCTGAATCGCACCGGGTCATCGCCCGGATGGCTGGTCGTGCCCAGTTTTGGCCCGTCCGGATTTTCCTGCTCCAGCAGCTGGCAGAAACGATAAAAACTGGCCCGCCAGATATCGTTGTTAAGGGCCAGGGCCTGCGTCAGCCCGGTACGTGCCGGCTGTGATTCTCTTTCCATCTCAGTCGTTTCCCTGTGGGTTGCAGTACCAGTGTGAGCTGGTTGAAAAGGTGGACATCAGCGTAGAGCGCAAAGAAACGGTGCAACATCTCCCCGAAAAGATTCACATCGCCCTCGCCGGCAAAATTATCCATATTCAGCGTGACCTCAATGTCCACGCCACGGAGCATAAAGCCCTTTTCAAAACGGCGGATCAGGGTGTGCTTCACGGCAACGATGGCTTCAAGCCGGCGGCGGTTCATTTCATCATCGGTCCAGTCATAGAGCGCCAGCGTCCCCCGCAGCACCTCCGGATTATCCATCATGCTGAGAAAGTTTGATCCGAGGTGACTCATCACCCGCCAGTGAAACCGGTCATTTGCCGGGGGATACAGTGGCATCGTCGGTGCGGTCAGGTTCATGACTCTGACGGGGACTTTGCCGGTTTTGACCACCCTGTCCAGGAGCGTACTTTCCAGCGCCCTGCGCGGAAGCTGCCCGTTGGTCGCGGTGATTCGCATCGAGAGGGACTCCGGTTTATCAGACAGCTGCTCCAGTTCGAATGAGCGTCCCCCGAGAACTAACCATGTGTCATACAGGCCGGAGGGTCCCCGTTTCACGCGGGTGTGGTAATAACGTTCAGGAGCATCGTGGCGCATCATACCGCCCCGGTGCCGGAAGCTGGTGAACGGGACATAAGGGTGTCTGCCGTTCTTCACCGAGCCGTGAATGTTATCGACGCTGTAAATTTCGGTGTGACCATCCTGAAGACGCAGCGGCCTGAGCAGGTACTCGTTATCCAGCGGGTTAAGGATCAGCGGGTCGGCTTCCAGGGTAAAGAGATTGATAACCGGCGCACAGTGCAGGCGGAAGTTTTCTGTCTCAAAAGGCAAACCGGATGACCAGGCTTCACTGAGCACAATGTCGATTTCAAACCAGGTACTGGCCGCAGTGAGCCCAATGGTGTCGAGGCCGCGCAGTTCAACAAACATAAACTTCGGACGGAAGCTGAAATACTCCAGCAGCAACTGGTAACCACTGAAGGCTGTATCAGCTTTCTTCCACAGGCAGTCATTGTCGTCAAAGCCCATGGGTCTGCACCAGCCGTCAAACTGATGACGTCCGGTATATGTCCCGGCATGACGCGCATACATGGCATGTACACGCCGGGTCATTGCCAGATGCAGCGCAGCGCTTACCGGCGCCTCTGCGTTAAGAAAAATGGCGACTTTGTCGATCCCGGCTTTATTCCAGTCCACTTTTTCAGGGCATTCGAAGCGCAGACGGATAGCAGAGCGGCCATCGGATTCAGTATGGAGGCGGGCATCAGCAAGGTGCAGCGGTTGTAGCAACACATCGCGGG
Source organism: Escherichia sp. E4742 (assembly GCF_005843885.1). NCBI lineage: Bacteria > Pseudomonadati > Pseudomonadota > Gammaproteobacteria > Enterobacterales > Enterobacteriaceae > Escherichia > Escherichia sp. E4742. The sequence goes on from NZ_CP040443.1 coordinate 1,121,697, forward strand.
TCGTCCGGTACTGACAGGCGGTTTTATGCGGCCCGACAGGACGGGACAGAACGGAGAAGCCTTCGGCCAGTATTTCGGCCTGACGCAGACTACGCCAGTCAGGCGAGAACTCAACGATGGCCAGCGACGGGATAGTCCGCATATAGTGCGGCCACAGCAGACTCACCAGCCCTTCGGTGAGCTCCGGCAGGTCATCATCCAGCTTTTCACGCAAACGTCCCATCAGGAAGGCAAAGCCTTCAAACAGACGTTCCACACTGGGATCGCAGGCGCCAGGCTTATCCAGATTCAGCATTGCTGCCCGATCAGGATGGGCACGGGCAAACTCTTTACCGGCTTCCCGCAGATAGCGCATCTCTGCTTCGTAATAGCGCAGGGTTAAATCATCCATACAATTTTAAATACTGATTTATTTAATTAGGTTCTTTGGCTATGTATATTTCTGATTCAGAATCGCCCTGATAAGAATATGTATAAACAGAGAGAATCAGATCTTCTCCGTCATAGTTTATATAGAATGGATCCAGAATACCTTCTACGGGGATGATTCGTTTTGTTGTTTTTTGGTTAATGTCAGTTTTCCAGACGATACACACCTAATGCACCGCTATATATCAAAATAAAATGTATTGCTGTCATCTCCCCATACATATTTCCGGGAATATCCAAAAATATCATCAGTGATTGAATTATCAGCCTTATCCGCAAAAAACATTCAATCCCTGGTCCTTCCGGCATGGTTGGCTGGATTTTACAATACCTAAATGCCTTCCATCCGGTCTTTGAACGTACACCGTCACTTGAAGCAAGTCTCCATTTACGATCAGGTGATAGTAATGAAGCATTACACTCTGAAGCCCCACAATAACCCGTCCATGGTGTTGTTTCCTGGCTCAGTGCTTCTGCCTGCCCGGAGGAAATATCTGAAATACCTTTACCTCCATCCGGAGTTATAAACAAATAATGATATTCTTTATGTGAATCATTCCTGACAGAAAAGTACGCTAAAGCGTTTCCCTGAGCATCCCGGGTACGGGATATTATATCCACATTACCATCATACTGTTGAATGATGCGGGGGCTTATACCATCCACAAGCTCCACAAGAAGTGTGGCGTTTTTACCCTGATACTGTCCACTGACAGAAATATAAATGTACAAATCACCTTTAATTTCCTGATATGTCAGTACTGACGACACATACATTTTTTCAAAATTAATTCCTCCATCAAAACTATCAGATGAAAATATTTTTTTTACAAGCCATGGCGAATCGGTTATTGTAAATCCGGATCTTGTCTTTATTGGACCATCCAGCATTTCATCCAGTTTGTCACCTTCACGGTTGAAAATATCATTGACATTCCGGAGATTGTTGCTTGCTGCTAAACTTCGATTGCGTAGTAAATAGCTATTGGTAATACAGGAAACATCCTCCAGGCAACTGTTTCTTTCTTTTAGCCATTCTTTTTGACGTTCCACCAGACGTCCACGGCTTAAAGAACTGTCATAGGTCTTTTTAAAAAAATTGTTAAGCGCACTGTCAAGTCCTGATAAATACTCATTGCTACATATCGTTTTTTCTGTCGGTGATAAATCTGCAAGAGAACAATCAAATCCCGCAGATACTGCAATTTTGCAGCCAGAAAGAAGACATAAAGCCAGAGCAATAAAGCGATAACGCATGATATTCCTTGTTTGTTTCCATTCAGGATTATTGGCAAAGCACCATGGCACGGGCCGGGTCAATGGCGATCAGCCCCGCCAGCAGCGTATCCATCTCAGGCATCAGATGGGCTTTATCAGATTCACTGCGACCGGCTTTCATCCGTAGCAGCCTCAGGCGTCGGGCCCGGACTTCAAACAACAAAGCAGGCTCCCAGTCTTCCAGCGTCAGCTGTGGCGCACGGGTAATGAGTTCACCAAGCAGATGAAGCGCCATATCGTTCCGGCCATACTGCTCTGCCACCCGGGCCATGAGCAGGCGTATCAGCCAGCGATGACGTGGTGTATCCATCCCCGGCCGGGACTGGAGCCAGGCAAGCGCCGCTTCAGGCCCTTCCGTGTCTCCCTTTTCCATGGCTTCAGACTCAAGGATCAGCACATCGTCAGTCTGGCCATTAACAACGGCAGGAATGGCAGCTTCATCGCCGTACATCACATCTTCTTCATTCACTTTTTCAGCGATCCAGGCGAGGGTGACCTCGTCAGCAAAGGGAGTACCGTCATTCCATGCCAGCCCTTCAAGGCCCGGGAGACGTTTAAGCAACAGCCGCAGATCTGACAGGACAGCGTCAGACCAGGAATCCCAGGGCTGACCAGCATGACTGAGTCCCTGCCAGAGATACCACTGAAGATCGAGCCAGAAATGATTCACCCCTTCGCAATACATCTGACTGGCCAGTTCAATCAGCTCAACCCAGTTTTTCTGAAGCCAGAGTCGCTTAAGCTGAGCGCGATACCCGGTTTTCGGGGGTACCAGACGGGTACGCCCGCTACTGTCCAGCGAAGGGAGCTGATCGACCGTATCCCACCGCACCGTCTTCATCAGCCGGTGAGAAGCCAGCCAGCCCTGCGGCTGCCCGCTCAGCCAGCGGGAAAGTAACTTGGCCTGGTCGAGTAAGTCGCGGCCCGATGTCACTGCTGCCAGTTGTGGTGAGTCCGGGGGAGCTGATTCACGCCCGGTCTCCCGGGGACTGCTGTTCTGGGGGACCAGTGCCTCCATACCCCCTGAACGTGCCAGGCGGTTCTCAAGCGCGGAACAAAGCCCCGCAAAAGACGGTTTCTCAGCCTCCGGCCAGTCTGCCACGGCGGATCCCAGCAGGCTTATGGCACCCGCCGTCAGACCGGCCTCATTGCTGTCCACCCCGGGCCATAACAGCAGTGCATCAGTCACTTTTGCACTGTTCAGCCACTCCAGCGCAGCTTTCCGGGCGGCAGGACGCCGGGGATGACATGCCTGTCCATAGCGGGTCAGCATCGCAACAAGAAGTAATAAGCCTTCGGACAACCCTTTTTCACCGTCGCGGGTGAGACGGGCCAGCACGTACCAGGTCACGACTCGAATATCTCTGGCGCATTCGCAAAGGCACTTCTGAGCCAGTTCGCACAACAACGCTGAATCGGTACCTGAAATCTTATTGATCTCTTCACGCATCAGCTGAAAATTATCATCGTATGCAGGATCGTCCCCGGTTTCAGATCCGGAGGTGAATGGATGCAGCCAGTTATCCCAGAGCGACAGGGCCTCATTTGCGCGGGAAATGAGACTCAGCCTTTCTTCCTGGCTGGCGGCGCAGGCCGTTAACAGGGCTTCCGGTGAACTCATTCTTGTTCCTGTTTGTCAGTCTCTTTCATAAACCTCACGACCGCTTCCGGAGAAGCGTCGTCCTTACTGTTGACGATTTGTGGTGGAGTCCATTTCAGCAGCATATTTTCTCCAGCTGAGTGAGTTTGCCCTTCCGGTAGCTTACCGGTCGTTTTTTCTGACATGGGGGCGAAAACGCCGACGGGCGTGAAGGAACCTTTCTCTGAAAGGGTGAAAAATGTGCCCATCAGTCCCCGGACCGGCGCCGGATGAATGCCCCTGTTCATCTTTACTCAACACCTTCCGTGCCGGCGGCGACGTTAAAAATGGCGGTGGGCAGCATAAACCCCTGTAGCTTCAGTAAGGCAAGCGGACCGTCGCCCAGCTCACTGCGCATGACGAATTTCAGAGGATTACCATCAGCAGTGATCCACACCAGTTGTGTACGGCTGGCATCAAGTGGCGTGATCAGGGCTTTGTCCAGCAGGCGAATAAACCCCCAGTTCCCCTGGTGACTGGCGTAGAGTTGCATACCACTGCTTACACTCCGCCAGGTGAGCGACACACCTGGATAGTAAGTATTCCCCGGCCAGGTGAAGCTCTGCCAGCTTTCCATCTGATTGAAGTAATCCAGATTCTGTTCATCGAGGGTAAGCTGCACTCTGGCAACATCCCGTGAAGGACGCGCCATCAGTTCGAAGTGAACCCCCGCATCGCCCTGAGAGAACACGATATCTGACAGCTCTGCCAGCTGATTAATCGCCCGGAGGAAATCCGGACTGACAACCATCCCCTGGCTTGCGGAAGGATCAACAACCCAGCGACTCCCCTCCTGGTGGAGGAGCCCGCCAAGATGAGTTTTCAGGAACGTCGTGATCCGACCCGAGTCGCTACGCAGGAACTGTGCCAGTAACGGCAGGGAGGCATCGCTGCCGGTGGCTTTAAACGGATACCGCCCCGCAAAAGCCTTATTCCACTGATCGACTATGGTTGTCTGCCAGCGGGTATTGAGGCTGCCCGCAGCCGGGACAAGCACCTGACGCCAGGCCAGATCCAGCGGTTGTACAAACAACGACTGACCAAATCCACTCCATTCCTGTCCCAGACTTGCTGCGACCAGGCTGCCGTAATCGCGGGTGTCCGTCAGGTCGATGGCTTTGCCCTGAAACACGGCCCGGGCCAGCATCTGCGACATCGCCTGCGGATCCGGGGCGCTGGTAACCTGCTGAAGCTTCAGCCGCATCTGGGTTACACGGGCGAGCCAGGACCGGAAGCTCAGATTACCGTTGCTACCCGCCCCCTCTTTCCCCTCCATCAGCCCCGACAGCGGTCCAAATACCCCATCGAGCGGGCCTTCAGAGCCCTGTTCCTGTTTAATAAACTGCCTGCCATTTTTATTCTTATCGAGCAACTTTTTCGCTGAATCCACGATTGAATCAGCCAGTGCCTCACCCTTTTGCCCCGTTTTCCCCTGGTAGTTCAGCGTGTTCATCAGTGCAACTAACGGGGACTGACGGACGTCACCGATCAGACTCAACTGGGCAATGGCTTCGGAAAGTGACGTGGCTTCCTGCCACTGTATGCTGTTGAGCATGTTCAGCCAGGCATTGCCAAAATCGATAAAATAGCGTTCAGTCAGGCGGGTCTTCAGCGCCTCCGGAGAGATATCGCTCCCTGTCTGATGCGTCTTGTCCGTCAGTACCCAGTCAATTTCATCGCGGCGGGTTTTCACGACCTCGTCAATCGCATCCTGTACCTGCTCTTCCCAGGCCTGACGCGTAAACATTCCAGGAACGACTTCGTCAGTGCTGAATACTGTTGAGGCATCGGTGTCACTGGTCATATCCGCAAGCGTTAAATCAGGCCAGTTGCTGGCCACGCGCTTAAGCATCTCCTGATATAACCCGGACTCAGCGTTCCGCTGGCCTATTTGCTTAAGCAGAATCTGACGGACCGTACTGATTAATTCATCGTCAGGCTTAATTTTCCATTCCGGATGCGCCGGAAGGTTTTGCGCATAAAAACCCAGCAGTTTCGGTGCGAGGTTCTGCCATATGCCATCCGGCACATTCAGGCGTTTCGGTAAGGCTTTCAGCGCGTTTTTCGCCAGCCAGCCGGCGTCCGCTTTGTCCGGACGCGCCAGCATCAGATAACTTTTGAGTATGTCGTAAGTATGCTGTGTGCCCTGCGTACGGGCATCACTGGCAGGAGGGAGTTGCACAAAGGCATTCAGCTGCTGCCTGAGACTGTCTGCGGTGGCATCCCTCATCAGCTGTGCGTTATTTTTCGCATACAGCGGCCAGAGCGCGGCCAGCGTGTCGCTGTCCTGATTAAGACCAAATCGTGTGTACCATGGCGCACCGGTTGCCTCACGATGTTGCAGACGGGCAATGGCCTGCTGGAGCACAAGCTGGCTGCGCAGGCGTTCAGCCAGTGGTTTTGTTGTATCCGCTGCCTGTCTCGCCGTTTCCTGCGCCTGATAAATCTGAGTACGGTTAACGATCAGGGACAGCAATGTTCCGGCCCCCCACAGGACAATCAGGGAAAGCAGAATCAATCGCAGCATCTTCAGCCAGTTGAAGCCCAGCTTCCTGCCGCTAACAGCATCACAGTCATCAATAATAGCTTTCCAGTCAGGTGTGTCGGGGCATGTGTTTGGTACCGCTCCGGCAACGGTCAGTTCAGGGCTGAACATGACACCGCGTAGACGCCAGGCCGCAGTCCCCTGCATCAGTCCACTGAGCAAAACAACCAGGCTGGCTCTCAGCTCCTGCCGCAGTCTGAGTGACAACTGAAGGAGACCGAAATCAGCAGGATCATTCAGTATCTGTGCCATTCCTGCTTTTTGCAGGTGTAACGCCAGTGTGGAAAACGCTTCGTCCGCACCTTTCACAGTTCCTTCCGGTCCGAAGATGACCCCTGTTGCGGCCGCTTTCGCGTCCTGCCGGGCACCGGTAGCGTTGTCAGTCAGCCACAGCCAGACTGGCGCCTGCCAGCCAAGCTGATGGTCGGCTTTCTGGCGGTAACGCAGGAGGGCATCACGTTCGCCATCCGTCGGGAGGGCTGAAATACTCATCACCTGAATGATGCCATCAACCGGTTGCCCGGATCGCAGACGTTTCAGTTTTGAAAGGAAGATCTCGTCCGGGAGTGACTGCGCGTCTCCGCCATAAATCAACACGTAGCCGTCACCTTCCTGCCAGAGGTCATGGCAAAGACCCGGGGCCGCTTTCCGGACCACATCCGGATCCCCCATCACCAGCAGAAGTCGTACCTTACGCTGCCAGCGACGCCCATAGCGAAAGCGCAAATGTTCTGAAACGGCATCTTCACTGAAAACCGGTTCATCGTCGTCTTCACCGGGACTGGGGTTCACCACCGGAGTGATACTCTCAGCCTTTTTCTGCCCCCACTGGAAATACAGCCCGGATTTACCGGCAAAGTCGAAAGCCTTCTCCGTCAGCCAGCCGAGCAAAAACAACGTGGCAACCAGTATGGCGCAGAATGTGAGTATGCGCTGACTGCCATACGGACCGAAGCCGGTGGCCGAAGCGACGTTTTCCGGAAAAGCATAAAAAAGAAATGCCACGATGACCGTCAGAAAAAAGGCGACAGTTACAACAGAGCCGATGAGTGTTTTTACTTTTACCTTAGCCATTCCCGGGTGATTCCTTGCGAACTTCTTCTTTGGTGATGACGGCGACCCAGACGTCGTCTTTGTCAGTGGTGGGCTGGGCAGCGATAACCTGCGCCCCTCGTTGTTCAAAGGCAGCATCAGCAAGCGTGATGGCAAGCCATGGAGCAGCATGGCCGGTATAGCCCAACACGGGATCGATACTGAAATTGTCTTCTGAAAGGCTAAATGTCACTCCGTTCTCTTCGCAGGCATTATTCCAGCCACTGCCCGACGTCAATGTGGGACCGGAGATCCAGCTTCCCTTGAGCTCATTGGGCCGGGTCTTCGCCCAGAGCAGCGCCCGGGTAAGTGTCTTTGTGAGCGTTGTTTCTGTTCCCCTTTCGGGGCGATGAAGGCGAAGTGCATCCGGCCAGGCATGGGTGTTGCGGTTGCTTAATACCACCATTGAGACAGCATCAGCATCTTCTTCCCGGGGAGAGGCAGGTAACGACAGCGTGATGACAACCAGAATGCCTGGGGTGTCCCATCGCTTGTCCAGCCAGGCATCAAACGCCCCCAGTCCTTTTCCGGTCATCAGGCGAAAAATCCTGCCCGTCTTGAGTGAGAGGTCGGCTTTAAGCTGCTCTTCAATCAGGGGATACAGATCGTTATCACAATCCAGCACCAGCCAGCATGGTAGCGCGGGCGGAAGCGGCTGAACTATCCCTTCTACACGCGTGGTCAGTTTATTCACCGCCCCTTTCAGAGCCTTCGTTAAATCTGTCTGATATTCTGGTAATGCCGCGTATCTGACCGGTTTGTCACATCCTCTTGGGTGCGAGAAATCGATAGCAGGCGCCGCGACTTCCATTGCCTCAAGCAGGTCATCGGCTTTGTTTCCGGCCGGGCTCTGAATATAAGTACCGAGGATCCAGGCGCAGCGCTGACCACGCAGAATTTCACTGTCAATAAGCGCTTCCCGCTCGACATTTCGGGACTCAGCTCCCACCTGCCCGGCTTTATAAGCAAACCGGCGTAAACCGAAAATAAGCCCCCACGTGCAAAATGGAAGCCCCAGAGCGGTGAACCAGAAGACAAATCCTGTTCGTTCTGACGTCCAGCACCATAATGTGAGCGCTATCCCCCCCAGCATGATAAATGCCAGGAACAACAGCCAGCGGCGAGTATCGGGGCGCACTATCTTTGGGGCCTTTTCAGGGATGGCATCCAGCCAGACCGGCATAATCAGGCAACCTTTGCTGCGGCAAATGAGCTGATCAATGTGCAACCACAGGCGCATTTATGACCGTGAAATGCCACCGGGATGCCATGATCAAGATAATCAGGATTACCTTCAATAATGGTGGTAGGACCATGACCCGGGATCGGACATGACACTTTGTCGCCTTTACGTGCAATACCGATCCCACCGAACTTCATCGTTTTAGAAGCAGTCAGGACGGAACCACCGTGAGTAGTTTTATCACCTTTACAAATAATCTGAAGCATTATTAAATTCCTCTTTCTTATCTCTTCACTAATTCATCATTCTTTAATTCCCATGTTTCTGCTGGGATCTTTTTATTCGTGCCATCGATAGTGATTGTCTGGATTTTTATTATGAATGTTTCCGGGCCACTGATTATTGATAGATAGTGTTCCCCATCGCATGTATTTACCATTGGGTTATCAATAAATACTATTATTTTTTGCCAATTTCATACAAATATGAATGCGATACTACAGATAGTGCGCAATAAAATTCACATTTGTAACCACCTACATATTTACAAACTCGTCATTAATTTTTATACCACAAACATTCTTTTCTGAGGAAATAATTACCCTTGGCATTTCACCTACAACAGCAAAATTATTACATGTGAGAAATGCAAACAAGCTATGTTTTTCTTAAGTCCATTTGGTTAGCTTAAACTAACATTTATCACGGATTTAGAGTCGAATCTATTAACTCAACCCTGAACGTTCACTGATACATGTCGCATCCGAATTTTACTACTGTCGTTTTCTCATTATGATGAATATTCATGAGAGATTTATTGATTATTACACCCGTCCAATGATTCAATTAATTTCACATATTCATTATTATTAAAATTAAATAAAGTCGTTTTACATACAGGATTATCACTCTTGCTTACTGAGATAGATTGACCGGTTATTGCAATCATTGAACTATTTTTATAAGTATCAATCTCAAATGGAAGACCAACAGGGGTACCATTATCAGACACATCAGCATAGTTATAACTTCCATTATTATCTGATGGAAGTGTTGCTACAACTTCCCCTGATAGTTTATCAATAACCCAACCACATACCCAATTATCACGAAGGCATTCTTTACCATGACCGCCAAAGGCTGTATAGATTCTAAAGTGCCCTGCAAAATTAACAGGCTTTTTTAATTCCTCTTGGACTGCATTCTTCCAGTGTTGCGAGTAATTTTCCTGCTCTTTATTAAAGTGAATATTCTTTTCAAATGGTCCGTTGCTTACAGGAACTAGGTAGTCAGAAAACTGAGGATTAGAACTGTCTTGTGAGTACGTTACAAACGACAAGAGCATGCATGACACAAAAAGCAAAAATTTGTTTGATTTTTTATTACATCCCATTTTTAGAATCCTCAAGAGCTTTAATCATCGTATCTGGTAATAGGTGAGCTTTATTCAATCCATCACCAGAATAGTACGACTCCCCCTCAACTTCTGCCACCCTAGGTACTAACCTGTATTTCTTTTTACCATTTTCATAAACCGGCAAACCGTTTGCATCCAATACTGGTTCTTTTTTAGGGCTTATACTCTTTCCTTTACGGACACCAGCTGATGCAAATTCTTTCGCCCACGCATAAATCGCATCTTCAGCACTTCCGTTACCCTCAAGATAATTGATAAATGCTGGCCGTTTCAATCTAATCAAAAACTGCTCAAATATCTGATCCTGCATCGCAGCATCGTATAGTTTCGAAGTATCAAGATTAAGTGCTTTTACTGCTCTTTTAAGCGTCTCTGGGATTATCTGGAATCGACCTGTGGCGAACATATTTCGTTCTCTTTGGGCATCAATTACCTCAGATATTGTCATTTTTGTGAGATTAGTATTATAGTGCGGGACAGATTTACCTGTCTTAGTAACATTATATGCCGAATAATCATTTTTTGACTCGACACTTCCCAAAAGGTTTGCAAACTTGCTATGCGCCCACCCAGTATTTTTCTTTATTAATGCTCCAAGAAAGGCAATCGGATGCATATGCCACAACGAAGGCCCCAGTTTCTCCGTGGTCACATCCTGCATCCAGGCCATCTTATCAAGAAAATCCTCACTGTATTTCTTCCATTCAGGTGCATCTTTCTTTAGTGCATTCAGAAATGGTTGCCAGATTGCATCGTCTTTTTTGAAGTACCAGTCGCTGGGATGTTTAACGATTGTTTTCTGAAGAACATCACGATAATCGGGATTATGAAGTGCTCTCCAGTATTCCATTGGAGAGTAACGATCGCTTCCACTATCAATTTTATCCAGCAGGCGCTGATAATTATGCTTCACCAGCGCATGGCTGGTTCGCGAATCATCGATCGCAGCCTCATAGAGTGAGTTGATAAGACTGCGGAAGAATCCAGTGGGCTGTTTTTTTCCATCCAGGTAATCAAAGCTGGTAGGCTCTGCGATTTCAGTTCTGAACCCCAGCTTTGCCAGATCATACTGTGACAAAAGTTGAGATTCCACCTGACCTTTTGGCACGTACGCGTTTTCTGGCCGCAATTGCCAGTATTCCTGTTTGGTCGACTTATCGACTTCTGTTTGCACCTGTTTCAGTGGCAGAATTCCCGTCCTGACCGTCACCCCCGTATCCTTCGTGAATGTTCCTGTAGAAACATCTTTCTTGTACAACGCAAGTCCCGGGGCGTACTTCAGCCAGAGTGGATTATTTTTTCCCACCTGCTCAGGATTGGTCAGGAATTTCTCCAGATTATCATCCATACTCGTGCATTCGATGTGTACCTGATATCGTGCCTCATACCCCCCATCCTTTGGTGCCTGATAGTAGCCCATGTGCCCAATCGGGTCACCAGCCTTAATGGCGAATGGGGAACGGAGGCTTACTGTTTTATCGAATACCATGACTTCCTTTGCGGGAGGCAGCAAGTGTCGCCACCAGCCGGGCCCGGCCCCCGACGCTGGCTTAACATTGTTGTTATCCACAACAACCCAGTAGCGCTGACCGGGAGTGAGAGTACTGCTGGTTTTTTCTGGTAAACCCTTTAGCGTCACAAGACCGTATTTTCTCTTGTTACTTCCTGTAGCGTTAAGATTGCTGTCTGCCGGGTCCCACTCCACTCTGGCCCCTTCAGGCATGTACCCTGCAATTTGTGGAGAAGTTTCATCTGAAGTCAGTTTCGCCGTCAGCCAGTCCATTTCAGAATATGCTTTTAGAGTGTCCTGAACGACCCACTGATTTTCTGCTTCAGATTCATAAGCTGAATACGGCGCAAGATGCATATACAGAGTATAGAAATGCAGTCCGCTGGTTTCTTTCTCACCCGGCTGGATATAGTGTTTCACCAGAACAAATGAGCCCGAAAAACTTAGCGGACCTGATTCCCAGCCTAGCGTCAGATAATCCTTGCAGACACGATAAGCAACAACTTCCCCATCAGCCATACAACGTATAGCCTGCTCGCCTTTAAAAGGAACCGGAAAATCTATCGCTTCAAGTGGAGACTTACCACTAAGCGCACACCATGGCGTCGTGGCTTCGGTGATATGGATCCCACCATGCCACATGCCGTTGCGGCCTATCATGTACAGTCCGGTAGATTCTCCCGCTAAATGAGCGAGTATCTCTTCCTGATTTTTAAACTCACTCCCCCGGTTGTTGGAGGGAATAGGCCAGACAATTTTAATTTTTCCTTTTTGGGTAGCCGAGGCGTTCTGCTCTGATGTGGTATTATCACCATAACGATAAAGTGCATAGGGTATATTTTGATCACGATATATCTGGGCAGGATAGAACCCCTTTTCCTGGATAAAATCAGATACCCAGTGTGTACCATTAAACATCGCCATATGTCCATGCACATGATGTGGTGCCGCCTGGATTACGACAACATCCCCCACTTGCTGACCAGAAATTGTGAATACACCGCCACTACGCACTGTTGTCGCGTTATCCACAACTTTAAAGCCATTTTCTAGCAGCCATGGACCGTAGTCTTTTGCTGATTCAATTCCTGAGTTCTTTACCGATGCCCCACCAGCAATCAATGCTTTTTTAACATAACGGGCACATTTCGACTCACCATATTTAAGTTTTTTATCAATGCCCTTTTTAAAATTATCAGCATTAATTTTAGCTCTGGTCAGAGCCTGTGAGTTCAAAACGCTAACTGCGATTTTCTTGTCCAGCATTTATTCTTCTCCCTCTGCTTGTCGAGGGCAATAAATACTACTATGGAATATAGGCTTAACAGAATCCATTAACCACTTACCTTTTTCTCTAGCCAGGCTAATGGCATACAGGGACACGCCCTTACCATATCCTAATGTTAACTTAACCTGTGCGACCAGGTCGTTCTCTGAAACAGTTTCCACATTAATGCTGTCTTTCCATTCTTCACATATATCCTGAGCATCTAAAAAATAATCGGCACCTGATTCATCATTATCCCGCAGGCTTCTGAGATGTTCAGTTGTATATTCAAAAATAGCTTTTTGTGTTAGTTTGTCAGCTGATTCCATGTCAGGCATTTCAGACGCGACAAGGTAATCATGATAAAATCTGGCAACAACTTCCCCAGGCATTGAACTATTATTCGCTGAAGCCAGGGCCACATCAGACACGCAGAACAAGCAGCAAACAAAAAGAATCATCTTCAACATAAAAATCTCTCCGTAGATATGTTGGTATTTGTATGAGCAGTCGATGTGAGAACTTTAGAAAATGAGCAGGCTCTTACTGTTCCGATACGCTGGTGATTTTCCATTTCTCATCAATTATTTTTAGCATAACTTTAAATTTAACTTTAGGCTCAGAGCCCGCCCCTAAAATAACGTTTACTGAAGAGTCATTCTCTTTCTGGAAAACATCAAAGGTACTTATATTTGCTCTCCACGAAGGATAAATATCCTGTGATTTTGTAAAGTAATCAACATCAGTATCAACCCAAACACCATGCCAGTTGCAAATATAACGCTCTTTAAACTGTTTGCATTCGTGCTTCTGTGAACATTTCCCTTCGAGTTCTTCTGCCGACACTGAATCATCAGAATCATAATTACACATCATTGAGTCGTTAATGCTTTTCATCAATTCATCAGAAACATATTGGCTGAGAAGTCGGCTATTGTCTGATGATTTTTCTTTCAAATATGACTTATAAAACTCGTACACCATGCTTTCTGCGCTTGCTTGCACGGATGCCAGTGTAAAATTTGATAAACAAAGCAAAGATGCAAACAAAAACACATTACGCATATGAGAAATTAATGGATCCATCATCAGCCCTTAGTCGTTAAAAGACTTACTGCTGATTTTATTTTCCTGAGTGATATCCGTCAGGCTGAAACCAGGTGCTTCGTTGGGGAGATTTGCGCCAGAACCAGGCACCAGATAGTCAGACGCCTTCACAATAAACTCACCCGATGAGCCGTGCTCAATACCGTTCTTACTCAGTCTCAGGTAAGACCCGCCACCGTTCAGCGTCAGGGTTTCCGGGGTGCTGATAATAATTTCATCTTCACTACTGGTCACCGTCAGCTGTTTCTCAGAGAACAGCGCCATCGTGTTGTGCTGAGCCTGAATCTCAATATCTCCCTGGTTGGCTACCAGCTTCGCCCCGTCTTTATGCACAAACAGACCAAGGGCTTTTTCCACCGTTACCGACAGATTTTTCATCGCACCGATATCAAGATGCTGGCCTGCATTGATCATGGTGTTACGGGTACTGCAGAGCTGAAGGTGTTCACCTGAGGTCAGGGCCACCCCCTGCGGCGCGCTACCCAGCAGGACCGCAGACTGGAGCTCCCTGATTTTGTCGGTCACAAAACTAATCTGGGTATTGATATCACAGAGCAGGGCACCGGCGGCTTCGGCTGCACTGTTCAGGGCCTGCATCTGGCTGTTAGCCTGGTTAATCTGACTTATCGCTGCCGCCATTTCCAGTACCGGTCCCTGGGCTCTGGCCTGGGCATCTGCCGTCAGGAATAACCCTTTTGCCGCACGTACAGCCCCATGCTCATCCGTTCGCAGTTCAAAACCGGCACCTCGCTTTTCACGCCGGCTGTTGACCAGGTGTCCCATGTTCAGCTGTGTTTTGCCATATTCCGTTGCGAGCTTGATATGCTCTTCCTGGCGCTTATCCTCCATCCGCAACTTATTGTTCGCAGGAGTGCGCCACACGTTTCGCGTATGGTTGTCACTGGTGACAGGGTCCGGATGCTCTGAATCATGCAGGGCATAAGCAATGTAGGGACGATCCGGATCTCCGCCATCAAATACAATGGCCACTTCAGTTCCGTCGATAAGCGGTGAGTGGAAACCGTACGTATCACCGGCATAAGGTTTAGCCAGCCGCAGCCACAGATAAGCGTAACCCCGTTCTGTACTGTTGCGGTCGAAGTCCAGCTTCACCCGGTAACGCCCCTGATCGTCCAGATGGGCGTAGATATCGTTCTTCTCGTGACTCTCAATCCGCGCCGGAAGCGAACCGGATATCACCGGGCGACTGAGCAGTGCCGGACGCCAGCAGACGGTTTCGCTGTAGGGGATCCCCTCAAACGTCAGCGTAAAGCAACTTTTGCGTGAACCGCGGGAACGCACCGTGGTGATAACGATGCCTTCCCTGACGACATCGGGTAACGTGCCGTCCGTTTCAAGTACCTGACCCGGCGTCAGATAAGGGCTGGAGGAATGCCCGCTGACACGATACTGCGCATTCAGAATGCGTTCGTGGCGCAGACGGGCAAAGTATGCCCCGGTCTCCGGGCTTTCAGCGTCACCTGCCGTCAGGAAGGGTTCAGCATAATGGTACGTTTCTCCGGTGGTGATCCCTTCCTTACTGAAAATACTTTCGGCACTGTCCTGAGGTTTCAGCGCTTCACGGTAGTTGTAGTCCCGGGTGACCACACTTCCGCTCACCACGTTACAGGTGGTCTGAATATCCCAGATGCTCTCCTGTCCGCTGTCACTCATCCCGGCCTGATTGCGCAATGGCAGCGTGATGCCAAATTCATACTGCTGCTGGCTGTCCTGGAAAATCACTATGTCCTGCTCAAGACGGCTGTCCATTTCATAACGCCAGTAAATCCCCACCTCCGCCAGCAGGCGCCGGATAAACTCAAGGTCAGTCTCCCGCCACTGGGTGATGAGCTCCCGGGGTGGATACTCCCGGGAGAGCCGGAATTCAAAATCCTGCCCTTCCAGACCATGTTTACGCAATACCTGCTCAACCACTTCAGTGACTGACTGATTGAGGTAGATTTCGCTCCCTTTCGTATAGTTCAGAAGGGCGATACGGGGAACGATCGTCAGTGCGTAACGGGTCTCATCATTCGAGGCAGAGATACGGCGAAACGACTCAACCACGCCGAATACCCTCCTGATCGGCAGGGCCGGTGTTCCGTCAGACACCGGGGTCTGGAAAGTAAATGATGCTGGCTTAAGCAGTAACGAATCACAGGCAATATCCGCAGAAGAGCAGGTAACGACCACGTCATAACGCCAGGGCTGACTGAGTTTCTCTTCTGCCCTGAAATTAAAAACATCCAGGAAGTGCGGGCAATCGTGAATATCCAGTCTGTAACGGGACAGTCCCAAAAATTCATCAAAATTTTTCTTCGCCAGAACAGTCACTGAATCACTCTTCACCCTTATATCCCCCACACTTCCTCAGACATCAATATTTACCAGAACAACAAGCCGGACAGTTAATCACTTTCCCCCGTCAACCAGGAGATTCTTTCATCCGTCATCCGGGTTTGGCACTGATAAATGTCAACTCTATGTTGTATGTTTGTTGTTTCTGATGTTGCATCAGAGAGCTTTCCACATTTCGACGTTTTGCTGTTAACCCATGCCAGCTGTTCTTTTTTCATTGAATTACGAACAGAATCAGGCAATGCTTTCCATATTGCATTCAGCTCACGGTCTGCCCCTGCATAAGCAGACTGTGCTTTCATTAACTCTCTTTGTAAGTACGTGTGAACAATCTGTTCTTTATTGACTGACAGGACGCTCATCTCGTATATGGCTCTGGAGATATAGGAGCGACTAAATTCACTAAAAATAATGTTCTTGTTATTATCAGCAAGCCTGGCGCTGTATTTAACAACATCCCAAGTGACATTATCATTATTTATCCGACCACCACCACGAGTAATATCTGACAAATAATCAGGAAATTTTTTTACAATATCGAGTGTATTTTGCGGGATCTTAACTGAAATAGTGGCGCTACAATTCAGACCGTAATTCCCTTTACCGGATGTTGATACATTAGTCACGTTCACAGCCATGCCGTTCAGCATCTGCTGATAAACTGAAACAGGTTTATCATAATTAAAATCACCCTTCGTAATAAAATCACTTTGCAACAGCCCCGCAGCGTCGTTTTTTATATAATCGGAAAGTGCTTTTACTGCATCTTCTCTACCGCATTTGAAATCATTTGAATCAAATAATCCGGCATTAGCCGTACCAGTAGATGCAGTAATCACTGCTAATAACATCATTCTTTTAAACATTTTCATTTCCTTTTTATACACCGATTTGGAATGATTAAATCCTCATCGCTCATTCACAGCTAAATGCCAGTACAATCTGTTCTTCGTCACCCCAGTTCATGGTCAGGGAAAATGGTTTCTGCTTCGCGGCCATATGGCTCAGCAACTGCCGGCTCAGTACCGGCAGCAGTTGCTGGTTCAGCAGACTCTCCACATTCCGGGCACCCGTATCCGGCAGCAGGCAGGCTGATGTCAGGGCATCGTACAGACGTTCATCAACCGATGTACTCAGTCCATAATGGCAGTGCAGGCGTTCACAGACCTGTGCAAGCTTCATCTCCACAATGGTGCGCATGGCAGACTGTGTCAGCGGACGGTAAATCACTGTCTGGAAACGGGCGAGCAGTGCAGGCTGGAAATGGTCGCGCAGCAGTGGACGGATAAGCTCATGCAGCTCAGACTCCGTTGTCTCCGGCTTCCCGCTCAGTTGCTGCATCAGAAGGTCACTGCCCAGGTTGGAGGTCATCAGAATGACCGTATTACGGAAGTCAATTTCACGCCCCTCTCCGTCGCGCATAAAACCCCGGTCAAATACCTGATAAAACAGATTCAGCACATCCCGGTGGGCCTTTTCCACTTCATCCAGCAGCACCACACTGTACGGACGCTTACGTACAGCTTCCGTCAGAATACCCCCCTGACCGTATCCCACGTACCCGGGCGGTGACCCCTTAAGCTGGGAAACCGTATGGGGCTCCTGATATTCCGACAGATTGATGGTAATCAGTGATTTTTCGCCGCCGTACATCACGTCTGCCAGCGCCAGTGCCGTTTCAGTTTTTCCCACACCACTAGGGCCAACCAGCAGGAACACCCCCTGGGGGCCGTTACCGGATGTCAGACCCGTTTTCGCCGCACGCAGACGCTGTGCAATGGATTCCAGTGCCACGTCCTGTCCGACCACCCGTCTGCCGATATCCTTTTCCAGATGCAGCAGTTCCGTCTGTTCGTCCTTCATCAGGGAAGATAACGGCACTCCGGTCCAGTCCGCGACCACACCAGCAACGGTGCGTACATCAACATCCACACTGAGCAGGGGCTGATTCTGCTGAATGTCGTGCAGTGCCTGCTGCAGATGCTGTGTCTCACTCTGACGGGAAATATCGCTGCGGCTTTCAAGTAACTCACCGGTGAGTTCGCGCTCCCGGGCGTACTGCTGCTCCAGGTCATCACGTGCTGTCACCAGCACATTCTCTTCCTGCTCAATGGCAGACAGACGTTCGCCGTGATTCTGATGACCAACCGCAATATCTTCCAGCAGTGCCTGTTTTTCCATACCAAGGGAAGCGAGCTGTGAACGGATACGGGTCAGCTGTTCCGGCACCGTGTCGAGGCTCATACGCACACGGGCAGCAGCGGTATCGAGCAGGTCAACGGCCTTGTCCGGTAACTGACGTTCTGTCAGATAACGGCGCGACAGCGTGACGGCAGCACGTACCGCCTCATCGGTGATGTGCACGTTATGATGTTCCGCATAACGGGATTTCAGGGAACGCAGCATCAGACAGGCCGTCTCATCATCCGGCTCGTCCACTCTGACCATCTGAAAACGCCGCTCCAGTGCTGCGTCACGTTCAAAGTATTGTTTGTACTCAGACCAGGTGGTGGCAGCAATGGTGCGCAGTTCGCCCCGCGCCAGCGCAGGCTTCAGCAGGTTGGCCGCATCCGCGCCGCCGGCCTGATTGCCGGCCCCGATAAGGGTATGGGCTTCATCTATAAACAGCAGAACAGGGGCCGGTGACTGCTGCACGGCATCAATCACGTTTTTCAGACGCTGTTCAAATTCACCCTTCACGCCGGCACCGGCCTGCAGCAGGCCGAGGTCAAGGGTGCGCAGGGTGACGGGTCTGAGTGATTCCGGTACGTTACCTTCCGCAATACGCAGGGCGAGCCCTTCCACCAGAGCCGTTTTCCCCACACCGGGGTCTCCCACCAGAATAGGGTTGTTCTTGCGGCGACGGGAGAGAATATCCACCATCTGACGGATTTCCGTATCGCGTCCCGATACCGGGTCAATTTTACCCTCTCTCGCACTGGCCGTGATGTCCCGGGTGAATTTATCCAGCGCACCCTGTAACACCGGCGGCAGGTCACCTGACGGTATACCTGCCGTATCCGCACCGACAGGGCGCCCGATAAAGGTCACATTGTCTCCCTGAGGCAGCACAGGCTCTGCATCCTGTAACGTCTCCGGACACTCATCAGACTGCGCATCCAGCAGCGGGGACAGACGCTGCAACTGGCTCTGACTCAGTGTCAGCAGAGGCCACAGCCCGTCACAGCGAACCAGGTGCGGATTTTCCGTCAGGGCACCCAGCAGATGCACGCTGCGGATATGTTGTTCTCCCTGTAATGAGGCCATCATCCAGGCCTGTTTCAGCAGGGCATTCAGGGACTGCGCAAGCTGCGGGCGACTGCGTACGCTACGGGGCTGGTTATCCAGCCAGCCGAGCAGCGACTGCCATATCGCGTCCATATCCCAGTCATAACGCCTGCCCAGCACGGTAAGGTCTCCTTCCCCCTGCTCCAGCAGTTTCAGTAACCAGTGCTCCGGGGTGATTTCCGCATGGGCCCGGGTCTGGCAAAGGGAGGCTGCGCCTTCCAGTGCACGGGCACAGTAATGATTAAGACGACGTAACAGGGCTGCCGAATTTTCCATGTTATTCACTCACTGTCAGGAGACCGTCAGGCACGCTACCGCCCTTCGCCGTAACCCAGGCGCATCAGGTCTGTGTTCAGGATTGAGAATTCT
The DNA here is from genome assembly GCF_005843885.1 of Escherichia sp. E4742. Classification (NCBI taxonomy): domain Bacteria; kingdom Pseudomonadati; phylum Pseudomonadota; class Gammaproteobacteria; order Enterobacterales; family Enterobacteriaceae; genus Escherichia; species Escherichia sp. E4742. The sequence goes on from NZ_CP040443.1 coordinate 1,141,179, forward strand.
TTCTTCAGCACCCGCCAACAGATGCTGAAGAAAAAATAAAAATGACGGACAGGATGCCCTGTCCGTCCGGCAGAATTACGCGGTGGTACGCTCACTCCATGCGTCGGAATGAATGATGTTGCCGTCCTTGTAAGTCCAGGTGATTTTCTCGTAGCGCAGTTCCACCTGTTCAAGGTGGTTATGCTTCTCATAAACGGGATTCTTGATGTCGTGCATGACCGGATTAACCTTCACCACCTTCACGTTCTCAAGCTTCGTATTGAAGTACTCCACCTCCTGACCGGCGTCATTGATTTTGTACCACTTAAATTCAGCAGACTTCAGGGTCTGCCCGGTGGTCACGGCCTTGTAAAGGTACGGGCTGGAAGAATCAATTTCCTTGGTAAACAGGAACGGTGTGTGAATACGGGTACCGGTCAGCTTACCGGTGTTGTTATCCGTCGGGATGTAGAGGCAGTGCTCCTGAGCCACCACCTCAATGCTGCCCTCACGGTCCTGAACATCCACGGACCCTTTGATATCTGCGCCGCCATCATCTTTCAGCCACAGATAAACTGGAATTGCCATAAAAATTACTCCGTTATGTTTTCTGATGCGCCCTCTTCCGGCGCAGGGGAAGCGTCCGGCAGACGACAGGCATCGGCCTGCGGTACCAGACTGATTTCAACACGGCGGTTACGCGCACGGCCTTCCGCCGTGTCATTCGGGGCCACAGGGCGGCTTTCACCGTATCCCTGCACGGCAAAACAGCTTTGGGGAATATCGCCGGTATCCCGCATCCAGTCGCGAACGGCCTCTGCACGCTTCAGGGACAGGACCTGGTTGCGCTGCGGGTCACCGGTATTGTCCGTGTGGCCACTGACCACAATCAGCCAGCCTGCTTTTGCCTTAATATCCACCAGGGCATTCACCAGCCATTTTGTGGCGCCCGGCTTCAGCGTCCATTTACCGGCATCAAACAGCGCCAGACTGTCGAGACGGATGATTTGCGGAGGTGCTTCCGGCTCCGGCGCTGGTAAAGGCGGAACCCAGGTATCGATAGCCTGCTGCAGGGCCAGCCACAGGCGTTGCCCCGGGTAATAACCGAGGCTGTAACGTAAAGGCACTCCCTGACGCTGCCACTGCTCAAGCAGAAGCGCGTCCTGTTTCAGTGCAGCCAGCGATTCCGCCTTAGGACGGTAGTGATCCATCGGGACAGCATTCCAGCGCTGTAAATCGGTGCTTACCTGACGGATCAGATCACGATTGTTAAGCGCAGAAATCCCCAGCGCGGTCAGAACACACAGCCATATCAGCAAAATCAGACGACGGGTACGCTGGCCTCCCTGTACCGTCGACGCAAAAGGTGCCAGCAGCGACAGAACCGCATCCGGGAACATCCCTGCCGACACTGTCTGCCCCGGTTTTCGGGAAAACTGCAAACAGGTACGGGAACAGAGCCTGTCGGACCAGACTGACGGGGTCCCCGGAAGAACTGCACCAAGGCGCATTGCAACGGAAAATGCTCGTACAGGTGGCGTCAGCCGGTCAGCTTTTTCCAGCTCATCAGCCAGCGTATTACGAATAAAGGAAAATGCCTCGCTGACGGCCGGCAGCGCCAGAATATTGGCTTCCACCTGCAGCCAGTCAGTGAACGCCTGAGGTGCATGATTAACCGGGCATACAACTGGTTTATCACCCCGGACGATTATCCACGGTGTTTCAGGCCCGGAAAATTCGGCACTCAACACCACCGGCAGTGCGAACCCCGTCAGGGATTTAATCTGATTACACTGCTGGCGGAGAGTTTTCAGTGTGAAACGAAGAACCGCTTCATCATGATGCCAGTCTGGCAGGCAGCGGTACATCACAGAGAGCTGACCGACCTGGCGCGGGAACTGCGTCTGTATGCTGCGGACAACGTCAGTTAAGCGGCTGACATCACCGACCCGCAGCCAGCATCCCCGGGCTGTTTTACGCAGAGGACCGTCCTGAAACAACGCTTCCGGCATGTCACCACACACCAGTACAACAGGGGCCCGGGTGCCGGATAATGCCGGTTCAGCATCTGTCAGGGTAACGTCAGATGTGAGCTTTTGCTTTTCACTCCGGCAGTTTTTAAAAACAGTCCAGCCTGCCAGAAGAAGGATCAGCAGAGTAGTCAGACCGTTAAAAACATTGCCTGCCGGAATGAAATACCACAACAACCACAGCAATGTGGCAACAGCCACCAGGACGTGCAGGGCTACCGGAATGATGACAGAGCCACGCATCAGCCATGCAACTCCGGTATTTGTGATGACAAAAGAGACTGGAGCCAGAGGTGCCCCCCCCACCAGATAACGCCGGTAAGAATGACGGCGAGCACTATCCAGAACCAGACTGAGCGCATCAGACGCCAGCGATGTTTCTCCATCCGGTGAACAACCAGGGACAGACCGGCATCAGGCGGTGAAACGCGTTCAGAAAGGGCTTTTATGACCTCATCACGCTGCGACTGGCTGACTGCTTTCAGGCAGTACACCCCCTGAAAACCCAGCGCTGTCACCCGGTGATAGCAGGTTAAAACGGCCGGGTCCGGTGAAGGCTGACGCAGAACCTCTGCAATGCGATCCCACAGAGCCTCACCAGCCCGAAGTGAGCCAAAAAAGCGGGCCTGAAGCGGCACTTTACGCCAGGCCACCTGGCCTTCATCAACGGCCGGCTCCTCTCCTTCCTTGCTCTTTTCAGGCTTACGGCTCATCACCGTTTCGTCCAGAAGGGCGCATTGTGCATAGGTAATATGCTCCACACTGGCATCGTCATAACCGGCACGCTCCAGTGCTTCCCGCACACTTTCGACCTGTTTAACGCATTTGTTGTAAAGCGCTGTGCCATCGGGCGTGAGTGCACCTTTTTTCAGCATGGTGACAGTAAGCCATGTCTCCATCATCAGCTGGTCGATATCAATATCCTGTCTCATGAGCGCAATACCGCAAACAGTTCAAGTTCCAGGGCACCAAGTAACTCAGGCACATAGAACATACACACTCCCTGCTCCAGCATTTCATGTGCAGCGGGACTTTCCATATCAAGTGCAAAGTACTGGTTTTCCATGCGTACAGGCAACACAGCCGGAACCCTGCTCACCGGGATCAAAGGGATCCCCCGGAGTGCCGCACCATAGATCTCACTGACATTATCTGGTGACCCCGCCAGACAGAGTGCCGGAAATTTCTCAGCAACCTGCCAGGCCGGAATATCCGAGCGCACAGACAGCCAGAGATCAGCCTCTTCGCGCAGGCGGATATCGTGAAGGCTGGCCTTCCAGGTCTGTCCATCCGGCCGGGACATTTCCAGAGCAATGACCCGGGATGGCAGACTGGCCTCCAGCAGACCCGTTATCAGGTCGAACAATGGAAAAAACGCACTGGCAGGATCCTTGTGGTCATAACCCGGTATGGCGTCAGGATCATGCTCCAGGGAAAAAGTCAGCATACTGCCTGCCAGACGAGCGAGCTCCGCCCACACCTGTTCAGGTGGGCGGGAAGGAAAACGTTCGTATTCCGTCAGTACACTGGCGTGGGAATTCAGCGCATTCAGCAACCAGAAAAGGGAAACATCAGCAACAGCAAAATCGGCGAGTCTTTCGTTACTCTCACGACGCATCGCCATCAGACGCTGGCGTCGGGAGCGTAACTGACGATTGAGCAACACCAGACGTTCGCGCAGGACCGGACTTGCCCCAAATGACGCCACCGGAGGAATAAAAGACGGATCCTGTCGCCACGCATTCTGACCATCTCTGATCAATCTTGCTACCGGGCAGACTTTCCATGAGTCATTGTTTTCATGGGCAAACCGAATGGTAAAATTAAACCGGGCAACGGCCATGGGCTCTTCTTCAGAGCCAAAAGCATCCTGCAACGTTACCCACTCTTCCCGATAGCGAACGGGTCTGTCTGCACTGACACCTTCCTGCTCAACGTTAATCACGCCAGGCTGCATGTGGGGAAGAGCAATAACGACAGTTACCGCATCGTGGTCAGCCAGCTGACCGGCATCTAACTCTCGCGGTGCCGGAGGCAAATCGCTCCTTTGAGCATCAATAAGTGTTCCGTCTTCCAGCCAGAGGCGTAACTGCGTAATCTGGATCAGCCCGGATGACAGAAGACTGTCATTAAGCTCAACCTTTTCCACTCCCCAGGGAAACGGGGATGCCAGCGCAGAAATACCGGCACTGCGAAAAGACTCCCATTCAGTCTGCTGCTGAAACTGTTGAGGAGAGAGCAAAACACCTTCGCTCCACAGCGGACGGTAAATCTTCATTTCCCGACGCCTGCCTTACGCTTTTGCCTTCGGCATCTGCGAAACCAGTGACAGACTGACGTCCATACCTTCCACCTGGAAATGTGGTACAGCATAGAGTTTCACGCGGAAGAATCCCGGGTTGTCTTCGATATCTTCCACCGCCACTTTTCCGTCACGCAGCGGATGCGAGGCCTGCAGTTCATCACCCGGATCGGTCATCTCCGTCACCAGTCCCCGGATCCAGTTATTCAGCTCCAGCTCAAGCAGACGGCGATCTTTGGTGGTACCAATATTTTCCCGCTGTATGATCTTCAGGTAATGCGCAATGCGGGACAGCAGGAAGATATAGGGAAGACGGGCATTAATACGGCTGTTCGCTGTCGCATCCGGTGTATCGTACAGTGCCGGTTTCTGGGCGGAATTGGCGGAGAAGAAGCAGGCATAATCCCGGTTCTTGTAGTAAGAAAGCGGAATAAAGCCCAGATTAGCGAATTCAAACTCCCGCGTTTCCGGGATCATCACCTCTGACGGAATTTTGACCTGATTACCGGTTCCCAGATCATACAGATGGATCGGCAAATCCTGCACCGCACCACCGGCCTGAGGCCCACGGATCTGAACACACCAGCCGTTGGTGACAAAACTGCGCACCATGTTGGCGGCAAAAGCAAAAGACGCGTTCGTCCAGAGATATTTATGGTGATCCGGTCCTTTCACCTCTTCAACATAGTTAAAGCTGCGGACAGGTACGGTATCCGGGCCATACGGCAGGCGTCCCAGAACTCGTGGCATCACCAGGCCAATATAGCGGGCATCGTCCGTCTCACGGAACGCGTTCCACTTGATATACTCGGCACGCTCAAAGTGGTTGCCAATATCCTTGATGGCAGCCACCTCTTCCATGGTTTCTTTCTGGAAGAAAGCCGGGCCAACTGAACCAATAAACGGCATATGTGCAGATGCCGCCACCCGGGAAATATTTTTCAGCAACGCCACATCCTGTGCAGATGCATCAAACTCCCAGGCCGAAACCAGGGCTGCAATGGGCTCACCACCCGGCGTGTCATACTCAGCCACATAGGTCTGCAGATAAAGGCCGCTCTGAATAATTTCCGGCGCATCCTCAAAATCCTGACGCAGATCGTCTTTGGACAGATCCAGCAGCTCAATTTTCACATTACGGCGGAAGTCCGTTTTATCCACCAGAGACTTCACGCCCCGCCACAGGGACTCCACTTTCTGAAATTCCGGATGATGAAGCACGGCATCCAGCTGACGGCTGATCTGATAATCAAGCTCTGCAATATGATGGTCAATCAGCGCTTTATCGAGTTTTTCCACCTGCGTGCCAGCTTTTGCCAGACACTCCATAAACACCTGCATCCCTGCCGTCAGGCGTTCATCTGCAGACGCTTCTGACATGGCCTGTGGATCCTGCCAGATATCCAGTGCACTCAGGGCAGATACCGGACTCAGGTTAATTTTTTCAAACAGGGAAGCATATACGCTGTCACCGGCATGCGCTTCAGATACCACGCTCTCTGCAACGTTCTTTTCTTTCTGTACAGACATCAGCATTTTCTCTCGTAATCCGTTAAATCACGCCTTTTCCGGCACCAGTGCACTCAGTTCGTTACGTAACTCCTGGCTCAGTGCCGGGTCACGCAGAATTTTTTCCAGCTCTTTACGGAAAGTCACGTTATCCAGCAGATTGGCTTTCAGGTCCCGCAGAAGGCTGCGCATGGCCAGCATGGCTTTAAGACGGGGAATCTGTCGGGCAACTTGCTCTGGCGTGAAGTCGTTCATATTGTGGAAAGTCAGGCTGATGCTCTCTTCAGAGCCATCACCGGCAAGCGTGTTCTCCACATTCAGACGCACAGACGGGGAGATATCAGCCAGAACATCATTAAAATTGTTTTTATTAATATCCGTTTTTACACGCTCTGACACTGGACGCTCTTCCTGTCCGTTACTGAAATCACCGGCAACCAGCAGTTTGAGCGGAAGCTCCACTTTCTTCTGCCCGCCACCTGTATGTAGGTCTAATTTCAGATTTACCCTTGCTTTCGGGATTTCATTCTGAAATGAACTGCTCATGACTCTCTCCTGTGAAGCCTGCATCTCAGGGGTTCCATCACCGCAGATGCCTCCCCTTGTGCACTGATTTAATTTTGATCATTATAGTACGAAGATCTGTAAAATCTCAATATGACAGACATATCGATCGATATAACACAAATATTCAGATCTTTGTTCTGCTTTATATCGCAAAACCAGCATATTGCAAAACTTATAACCATGATTAATGAAAAACCGCAGGAAATTATTCCGATGAATGCTTTTAATACAGCCAGTTATGTCAGAAAAGTTCAATTTTTGATTCTGGTCATGGAAAATCACGATGAGTAACGATTCAGCATCATTTAAGTGATTTCAGGAAAAGAGAAGGATATGAAGGAAGAGCACAACAAAATGCAATGAAAGAAGGAGTGAGGGGATTTTTAGTAAAAACAGAAGATTAACAAAACACATCAGGAGGCAGAGACTCCTGATTCAGTAATACCACATGAAAATTTAGTTAACTGTTACCGTACTAAAATTTATGTCAGAAGATGTTCCATTACCGAAAGTCAATCAGCGATACAGAGACGATCATGGTGCGCTTGTCACCGTGACCAGTGTTGAGGAAACCCGGGTGGTGTTTATGCGGGACGGCTATCCGCATCCCTGTATGCGGCCAATGTACAACTTTCTGGGAAAATTCAAACCCGAACCCCGGGAAGAAACAGAATAAAACGAAATCCCTGCCGGCAATCACACTGCCTGATGAAGCCCAGAAAACCACTCCGGGTGTTCACTGTATGCCGTGTTCAGCGCATCCCAGGAAACGTTTATATAAAAGCTGTCCTGCAATTTCCGGGTAACCACCTCTGCCAGGTGGTTCCGGTTATCCGCCAGGCCGGCATAACCTCTCTCTGCCAGCCACTCATTCAGTTCATGTTCCAGAGACAGATTGATAATATCGTAATCGGACCTTGCCATTCCCGTTTCCTTAGCACATGTTTTCAGGCACGGATATAAAGTATAAAAAGTGATAACCTGCAACTGTCAAGAAAAACTCCGCCTCTCGTGCCAGAATCAGATATGATGCATAAAATATCTTTTACATTCAGAATAATCATACACTCACTGCCCGGATTTATATGTTTAAATACCACAATTTCCGGACATTTTTAATTACCCCACCTGAAACATCAGGACTTTATATAAAAACAAAATCCGGATCACAAAAAACCATAATACAGGAGAATAAAAACACACATTTTCCAGAAAAATCTCAAAAAAACATAGCAAACCGAACGATACTTATCTGAAGAACGCAAATTATTATGGCTGGCGAAATTTTTACATCAATACATAACAACTACAGGCACAGAATACCTGCTGGTGTATCTGATCTTGTCGAACAACCTCTTTATATAATAGTAGCAACATGGGCGATGAGAACTAATACGTTACTAACAACGGAAGAAGTATCCCGTGAATTTTTACTCACTCAGCAACGCGCTACCGACATAATCCATTACATTCACAACGAAGGTTCTAAACATATTACTAGCGAACGTATAACACTAATAAAAAACACGCCCAAAAGAACAAGATATCGTGCGCTAAAAATTATTAATGTAACTCCACTACCAAAGCAGTTATTAAAAAACATCCGAAGCACATTCACTTCTGTTGAAAGACAAAAGTCAGAGAGACTAAGCAAAGAGGATTTCATAAAAAACCGGGATAAACTTGACACAATCAGAAAATGGATGTGCATCAGAAAAGTCGGAGAAAAATATTCTGATATTTCAGAGTATTTATAAACAACAATCACCAGTATTTTTCCTGACAACAATAACCATAATACATAACTTATAAACCAGGGAAAACAAAACCAGAGAGGACTTCATTCCTCTCCGGAGCAGAATGATTCTTGCTGTATGCCATAATCATATACAGTACAACCATAACATGCCATCACACTTGTCTCTTGCGGGCACTTCACCCTCCCGACAGAGGACTGTTAATTATTTAACGGCATAAAGTTTCAACAGCAAGCCAGCAAATCTGAATGATTACAGATGCTGGCCTGCTGAATCTCCCTTCTGGAAATCGTCAGAATCTAGTGATTACTTACTTTGTTCTGGTTTCTCTTCATCCTTATTGCGCACTTCCACTTTGGGTAATTTATTAAAAACCAGATTTTCTTTTTCAACCAGAGTCATGACTTCTTTGGTGATATCAGCTGACTCGTTATGCGCAAGCACAACACCTGAAGACAATACGGCAATATTTTTAGGATTGTCTTTTCTCCATGTGCCTATGGCATTATCTATCGCACGGGATAACACCATTTTTGCGCTATTTTCCTCAATAACATATTGTCGTTCCAGTTTTTGTCTGGCATCAAGAAGCAGCGCCTCTTTATTCGCGTTATCTGCGAATGCTTTTTGCGCATCCTCATAGCCTTTTTCAAGAATACTCTTAACCTCATTCAGATGCTTTCTGGCCATGTCTCCGGCGGTAGACTGATTATAAATAGCATCGATATTAACAACTGCAATTTCTTTTGACTTTTTCATATAAAAAACACCAGTAAGTACAATCAGCAACAGCAGCACTACTGCATTAACAACAGAAAATTTCATTACAGAACTCATTATGACTACCCGGATGTGGCAGGAGGGATCCTCCTGCCACTGTGTGATTAAAATGTATACTTAATACCCAGCATTGCCTGGGCATCACTGTACCCTTTATCGCCGACCTGAACGCCAACATTGCCCCAGACATTCAGGTTATCTGACAATTTACCCTGAACACCCGTTTTGACTTCAGCAATATTTGTGGCTCCGTCCTGACTGAGTACCGTATTATCCATTTTGACACTCCAGTCCTGTGTATTATGGATCCAGTTAACCTCCACAAAAGGCTCGAACTGATGCGCCTTATTGTCATCAGACGCACTCTTACCTTTCAGGTAAGTTCTGACGCCCAGACGACTCTGGATATTGCCGTCTCCGTTAAGCTGAACTTTCGTGCCGTTTTTCTCCTTATGTTCGCCGGCTCTTACATTCATCCACGTAAGCTGGGACTGTGGCTGAATATACCAGTCATAGTGGCTTCCCTGGCTGCCGGTAAATTCGCCGGCTTTGAAGGTATAACCTGCTTCCACTGAACCGGTAAATCCACGGGATTTCCAGGACTCCGCCGCCAGTTTTTCACCATTAACGGTATTATTAAACCAGCCGTACTGGATCCAGGTGTCAACATAAGCCCCGGTGTCATTGCCGTCATTCTGCTGCCACGTTCCGTATAAACCGGTACTGTAACCACTGATCGAGCCTTTAGATTTATATCCCGAAACCGAGGATGTCGTGGAGCTCTTCTCATTCCCGTAACCGGCCATAATACCCAGCTGCAGACGCTCCTGACCGTCAGTCCACTGTGCAATGCTGCCACCCAGTTGCACAACATAGCGGTTGCTTTGCGTATTCAGTTGTGAACTACTGTCCTTCCAGCGATTATGACCGCCAACATGACGCATCCACATACTGGTTGCTTTTTTCTCACCAGTAAACACGTCGGTATAGTAAGTTTCCCCCTCACGATCGTGCATTCTGGTGTTGAACAGCGTGTTAGCCGCCGCAATGTTCGAAATATATGAGCCAGCCTCCGGGCGATAGACCTTCTGCACAGGTTTATCCGGTGTTGGTTTTGTCTCCGGTTTTGTCTCCGGTTTTGTCTCCGGTTTTGTCCCCGGCTCCGGCGGCAATTCAGAGCGTAGATACCAGTTACCGTCGGTACCACCCGCATTACCTTTATGCAGGAAATATTCCCATGCCCCGGCCACAGCACGATTCTCCAGTCTGAAGTTACCGTCAGACTGACCACCGACATGCACAATCTCAATGCCGTCAGCGGTCTGAGCACCCTGGCCCCGGACGTTATTCACCACCACGCCGGTATCGCCGGAAGTGTTACCCGTGACAATCAGTTTGTCAGTGGCAGAGGTATCATCCCCCAGCACGGTATTGATAATTAACGTACCGCCACCGGTGTAATCGCCATTTACGGTCAGGGTATTTCCTGTCTTACCACCGGCCAGACGAATGACGCCGGTATTGGTCAGTGAGCCAACCGTAAAATTGCTTACTTCTGCGTTCTCATAGCCTGAAAGTGCATTCAGTGATGCCAGCGTTCCCTGGTTATTAACATGACCTGCAACGGTACCCTGCCCACTGAGTGTGCCGCCATTGAGAACATGAATATTTCCGGAGCCTGACAGCGTCGCATCAGCGGCGCGGGTGACAGAATCATCACCGACAATCAGGACGCCGTTCTCAACAGTGGTATCACCGGTATAAGCCAGCTCATGATTAATGATCAGATTACCCGCCCCCTGTTTCACCAGCGCACCGGAACCCGTAATGTCATTTTTCAGCAACCAGCTGTCGCTGGCAGTAAGCCAGGTGACACCCTCGCTGTCAATCAGCCCGGTGCCCAGGTGTTTTTCATCTGAAGCCCGCAGAGCAGCATCTTTCTGCACACGGAATTCACCGCTGAAATTACTGTTATCCCCGGAAAGCGTCAGATCAGTCGTGTTCAGTATGTCCACTGAACCTTCTCCGGAAAGCGATTTACTCAGGTTACTGCTGACTCCGCTACCGTCGGCGATATCAATCGCCAGGCGATCACTAAGGCTTTCAAAGCTGATGGAGCCCTGGCTTCCCAGCCCCTGTGCGCCGTTCATTTCAACCAGCGCCCCCTGGGTAAGGCTGGCATTACCGGTAAACCCGATATTGGTGCCATGTACCGTCAGGTCGCTGCCCGTGACAGCCAGCGTTCCCTCACCGGACAGCACGTTGTTTTCAATGACACCACCATTATCATCGCCCGGCTGACGCTGCGTGCCGCTGACCGTTAGCACACTACCGCTATCAAGCTGAATGTGCGATCCCGTTTCTGTCTGCAGTGCACCGACAGTCTGGCTGTATCCGTTTGTTCTGAAGACGGCATTGCTGGCGACGTTCAGATTACCTGTTGCGCCAAGAACATTGTCATTTGCCATCTGTAATGTGCCGCTGCGCACCAGCGTATCCCCGGTATAGTTATTACCGCCGTTAGACAGTGTGACAACCTGCCCCGCAGCTTCGATGGCCAGATCCCCTGCCCCCGTTAACTGTGCGCCAAGATCTGTCTGCAGTCCCTGGGCATTCGCTCTCGGTGTCAGCACCAGCGCTTTATCACCGGTTCCCTGTAAATCCAGCGACTTCAGCCCATAGCCTATGTACAGTCCGTCACCTTTAATACCGTCGGAGCTTCCCAGCAGCTTATAGTCATAATTTCCCTGAGCTACAACTTCACCGCCCTGAGTGACATCAAACGTCTGACTGTGAGAAATAGCCTGCCCGTTTTCATCCACCAGTTGCAGTTGCCCGCCAGTACCGGTGACGGTACCCGCTGCATTCACCAGTGTGACCAGGGTCTGCGCATCATCCTGCTCCAGCAAATTCTTACGGGTATCAACAGCCGGAATATCATTAATCACTTCATCTGGCATGGTGACCTGAATTGTGCCTTTCCCCCGGATATCCAGCGTACCTGCAGCAGAGGTTTCAATACTGTTGCTGGCAATGGTATCGCCCGGCATAACGGAACCAAAAATCAGCGTTCCGCCATTGAACCCAAGACCGCCAATCTGCTGAACACCGGAGCCAACCGTTGTGATATTCCCGGTTTCAGACATCAGCATTGCATGGGTTAACCCGCTCGTATTCAGCCCTTCCAGAGCAAAGCTACTGGTACCCAGCTTCAGAGTTCCGGCAAATTGATCCCCGACGTTATGGCTGAATTCAAAAGCAGATGTGTCGGCATCAAGACGGGCAGACAGTGTTCCTTTGCCTGTTAACAGTGGATCAAAGGTAAAGTTGCCTGCAACTGCGGGAATAATGGCCAGTTCGCTGCCCGATTCAATATCGACGGAACCCGGACCGGTCCCCCCATCGGTCAGCACAAGAGCTTCCTTCAGAGTGACAAGTGAACTGTTCTTCAGCCCGACATGTTCAAAATTCTGTAGTTTTACAGCAGAATCCAGCGTATGAATGGCGTTATCAAAAATCAGGGAATCAGAATCTCCCTGCCCGCCATCCAGCAGGTTCCAGGTTGCCCCTTCGCCTTTAATGGTGAAGGTGTTCTTCCCGGTACCAGCAGTAACCTTATCAACATGAGCCTTACCATTGAGCATTACATTGTTATTGCCATTTCCTGCAGTCACTTCTCCTGTCAGTATGCTGCCGTCATCAAATAAAAATGTATTGTTACCCTCTTTTGCACTGACGATTCCGGTAATACTGCCTTTATTGGTGAATGTGTTATCACCGCCGTTCAGAGCCACCCCCCCCTGAATTTCAGCACCGCTGTCATTCAGTACGGTGGTATTCACGGCGTCATCAAACGCCATTGCAGTCCCGGTGGCGGACGCAGCTTTAATCTGACCTTTATTGGTAAAGGACTGTGCTTTTGAAGCATCCACTACGGCATGACTCAGAGAAGCAGAGATGAGATTACCGCTCTGAACCACTTCACTGGCTGCATTGTTAACCACCAGAGCTGAGCCGCCATCGGCCTGTGTAACATTGACACTTGCACCGCTTTTCACGACAGCACCATCTTTAGTGTTGACGAAAATACCCGTGCCGTCCGTACCCTTCAGGTTAATGACCAATCCAGCGGAGTCAGACATATCCAGGTTATTATCGGTTTCACTTCCGTCAGCTTTCTGGAACGCCAGTGCAATTCCACTGCCGTCTACATTAATAGTGCCGCTGTTGGTCTTGGCCAGGGAGGCGGAAGTACGTACACCAATGCCATCAGCCACATTAATTTCAGTCGTATTGGTTAACTGAATGCCTTCAATTTCTGCGCGGTTCTCAATCCCGTGACCAACCGCACCTGCAGCATTAACATTGATTTTCGCACCATCAATAACCAGCCCCACAGCCCCTGTATCCAGCAGGATGCCATGCGCATTTTTCTGACCTTCGATCGTACCCAGGCCACTCCCTGCCAGGTTCAGTGACGCGCCCGCCCCCAGTTTAATGGCAGCCTCACCATCCACAGCGACGATATCCCCTCCTGTGCTGGTAATCTGAGACTGTGCGCCTTCAACAAATAATGCAACGCCATTGACCGCAATACGGCTTCCTGTATTTTCAAAGCGGCCGTTATCAACCCAGACGCCGATATTATCGGTACCGGCAGTGAAATCAATGTTGCCGCTGTTAATCAACAGTCCCTGATTACGCGTAATAAAGCCCTTGGCATTATTCAGCGGCGAAGAGATATCTGCCTCATTGGTAATAACCGAGCCAGTATTCGTTTGCGTAATACTGCCATCCAGAGCGTATTCATTTCCGTCAACTTCCGCGACAACAGCGCCATCCCCTACAAGGTTAACTGATACCCCCTGTTTCAGCGTCGCTGTCGCCCCGCCAGTTACATATAATCCCTGAGCCTGAGCCCCCAGGATCTGGAAATCACTGCCAGCCTCAGCCAGGACATTGCTCCCTTTCCCTGTGGCCCAGATACCACGACTGCCTGTACCGGAGGTTTTCATCAGCAGAGAGCCGGCCTGTTTTGCCCCATCTTCAATACGGAAAAGTACAGAACGTTCCCCACTGGCATCCAGCAGGGTTCCTGGTGCAATATTCGTTTTAATGGTTGCACCATCTCCGATAATACGAAAAGCAATCTGATCGGTAATACCGGAACCGTCAGCTGCAAATTGCGGTATTGCAGATCCAACAAGATTCACCGTTCCCTGCTCGCTGGCCTGAACACCAATCGCTCCCTGTCCCTCCAGGGATATCGTCCCCGCAGTCATATTGACGGTTGTTTTAGCACCAGAAGCTTTAATCCCCGTCGTACGGTTAGCATTATCTCCGCTCTTAAGAACAAGATTGCCCGTGTTATTAATTGTCGTGGTTTCCTGCACCGCACTGGCAATTAATCCCACACCGCCATCCTGTACGGTAATATTTCCGCTGTTGGTCCCAACAGCGCCCTCCTCAACCCGGACGCCCACTGTATTCTTCCCGGTAAAGATGATATTACCGGTATTATCAAGTGTGGCACCATTACGGGCGATATACCCGGTCACTTTATCCTGGGTGGAACTTAACTGAGCCCCCGCCGTTAATAGTGTGGTCTTGTCCTTCGGATTAATGAGGTTGCCGGAAATATCATAGCCATTGCCATCCGCAATACCGGCTATCGCACTGGCATTATCCATATTGATAGTGGCATTACTTTCAATTGTGCCCTGCGCTCCCCCTTCAATTAAAGTCGCTGTAGCCCCCTCCCCCGTCAGGTTGATGGTCATTCCTCCTGACGTTACTGTCGAGGCCACACCGCCATCAGATTTCCCCGTGGCAATAAGTGCATAAGAGTTCTTACCAGACGCCGTAAGTGCAGAAGAAGCTCCCGCAGTTCCCTGGAATGTCGCACCGCTGGCAATACGGAATAATGTTGAGTTTTCAGTGGACACATCCATAACACCGCTTCCGGTATTATGAATGGCAGAGCCCTTTCCATAGACATAAAACCCTACCTGATCGCTGCTGCCAAATAGCACTGCACCATTGCCTGACAGGGTCAGACTGCCGCCATCTTTAGCAAAAACCCCCACAGCCCCCGTACCGGCAAGACTGATTTTTCCGGATACATCAACATTGCTTCCGGCACCTTCCACCCAGGCACCATAGTTACGGAAACCACTGCTGATATCCACGCCGCCAACATTTATCGTACCGTCAGAATTTAGTTGTCCTGCATTGATTGCCTGCAGTCCGGTACTGTTCAGACCGTTAACATTAATAACCCCGGAGTTTTTCATCCCGGAGCTATTATTTGCCAGCATGCCAACATTCAGTGCCGGCGCATCACTGTCATGTCCCTCAATAGTGATAGTACCGCTATTTGTAACATCAACCACGCCGGCGTCCGTAGCTGCAATACCATAGTTACCCTGAGCACCTTGTCCCAGAAGGATCGTTCCCTCATTGACAGCGCGGGTAGCCCCTTTTGCAACTTCAATCGCAACAGAACCAACAGCCGAATGAGCTGCTGTTCCATTTTCCGCAACGCCAACTGTAATTTTACCACCCGCTGCGTTAGTAAAAATCCCTCCGGTACCAACACTTATCCCCCGGGTCTTTCCCTTGCTGTCAATAGTTGAGGGATCTGCGGTAATATTAATTGTACCGTTGTTAACCCCTTCACCACCGCTAGCAACGAGCATAGCCGTGTTTATACTGTATGGATTGACGCCTGCGACTTTAAATGGACGAACATTAATAACACCATTATTTACTGCACGAGAGCCAGCATTAATGGCCATCATACCTTCACCATGCAGCGAATACTTATTATTGTTATCCCAGGCATAGATAGTGCCATTATTCACAATGGAACTGTTATCATAAGCACGCATGGCTGTACCAATTGCATCAATAATACCATCATTGATACCAGTACCACCTGTGCGAGCAACAATGCCAGCCCCATAACCATATGCAGGCAATACGCCAGTCAGTTTACCTGTCGAACTTAACCGCGCTGTACCACTATCCGTTGCAGCCAGGACTGCGAGTAATCCGGTACTGGCCTGATATATATCCGGATTAATCTTCCCCCCTGCGGTACGATCAACATCGTACTGATGCGTTGTGGTAATAATAGCTTTATTAAATTCTGTCTCATATTGAGATGGTGTCAGCTTACCGTCAACTATCGCCTGAGTCAGATAATCATTATATTGTTGTAATTCAGCGAGTGAATTAACCTGATATTGTTGTCCCTGCCAGTCGGTAAAAGTACCGGCATATTTCATTGAATCAATTGTAGTGGTATACGTAAGACCATTTGCCGCTGTTGCAGCTGCCTGAAAATAAAATTCATTTGCAGAGTTCCAGTTGACCGTAGACCCTGCCCCATCAGCAACAGCAAGCTGACTATTCTTAAAATAAGACCCTATGAAACCAGCGCCAACATCAATATTGGCCGTTCCCCCCTTACTTGCAGTCACAAAGCGGGTTTTATAAAAAAAATCAGCAGTTGGTGAAAAGCCTGAAATACGCTCATCAGCAGAAGCCCCTGCTGCACGCTGAGAAAATGCACTATTGTCGTATACCTGAACCGTTCTGAATGCGCCAGTTGCAGCATCCCAGTATTGCAGAGCTTTAGTTCTTCCTCCGATATCAATATAAGATAATCCCGTCAGGTCATCTCCGGACGTAATGTAGCCTTCTGCCTTTGCCTGTGCTACTGACATATAAACGGTTCCTGAACCGTTGGCAGAAACTGAGGTCGGGCCAGTAATATTTTCTGTTATTCCATTAACTGTCACATTCCCGACAAAATTATTGTTCTGTGCTGGTCGCCATGCAGGATCCAGTGAAGCATCAGCAAGTGCGCTGCTGCTGTTAAGCGTCATCGCACCACCAAGAATAATAGCGGATAATGTCAGATTCAGACGTGCAGACTTACATTTTTTCTTACTGCCCGTAAGTTCTGAAACCACGTCCCACTTCTGTGTGCTGTGATTCCATATCACTTTATATATTTTATTCATATATATCTTCCTTCAAAATCACTATATCGGTCACAACTGCGTTTTTACTGAAATAAGAGACAGGGGGATATTCATCAACTGATGTAGCCGCCTGACACCAAGTTTATCCATGACTCTGCGACGATGCGTCCAGACGGTCTTACTGGATATACCTAAAGTATGAGAAATCCATTCCAGGTCTTTCCCTTCTCTGGTATACAGGAATACGGTTTGTTCTCTGGGAGAGAGTTGCAAATCAATAAACGAAACTTTCCTGACAACGCGATAATTAACTCCCGAATTCCAGTTAGTTATATAGTTTGCCAGGCTTGTGCATAACTTCTCATACGTCAATTTCCAGGGAATGCAAGGCACCCCGCTATGAATCAGTCCACCTCCATTTCCCCAAATCACACAGGGAATATTATATTTATAGTTCCGGAGCCGTTTATCCAGCCACTGATTTACAAAACGCAAAGACAACAGACTTGTCGTAAGATCATCATCCGGAAACACAGGTAAAAGTACAACTCGCCTGTTACGCAATAAGTGTGTACCAGCCTCACTCTCCAGAAAAGAAAAGTCATCAACAGAGATAACGCAAACATCGGAAAAAGTAGCAAAGGACACGTTTTCTAATGCTTTGATCAGATAAGTATTTTTTGTCGTTGTTATAAAAATCATATCTTCTGTCATTCAGCTAACATCTGGCAAAAACCACGCAACTAATAACGGTCACTATCTTTATGGGTACAACTTATTGATGCCTGACTTAAATCAGTTTGATAAAAATATTTAACTTCAGATTGCCTCCTCCCAAAAGAAGTAAATGAACGCCTTATATCAAAAGAGAATCGATAGTTAACTAACTATTACCAAAAGCATGCAGTTATCAATTTGGAAGCAGAATACCAAAAAAAAAACATTTGATCGACAAAAACGATCAATAAAGAACTTTCAATAGGCACAGATAATCAATATCCACAAATCGATCGTTTACACCGATCGTTATTCGTTAACAAGAAATCAAAATTACCCACATAAAACCACAAAAAACACAAATCGCTCTCAATAAAAAACATAAAAGAAACAACAAAAAAAACAAAACAACAACATACTTTCGCAATGAGTTATATGGAAAAAAATAATTGCGATGGTTATTAGTGGCATGTAATATTAAATTCCTTAATGCTTTACAGATTTAATAATGACATTTCGCTCAAGACTTACCTGATATATCGTCCCCTATACATATTTTCATAGAAGGAGATCACCCCATCTCCGCTGTATCAGCATAGTTTTTTTAAGAGGATTGTAATGGCAGGGCAACCGATACTAAGTGAGTTCAAAGAGAAAGGACTGATATGACATACTGTTGATCACATCGTCAGATAGCCTGTAAGCTCAAGATAAGCGCCTCAGTTGTATCAAAATGGAGATGTGTAGTGATTTACTGAATTTGGCCACCTGAACAGAGGTGATATGCTCACCTCAGAACAATACAGGTGCACAAATGAAAAGAAGAAATTTTAGTCCTGAATTCAAACTCGAATCCGCTCAACTGGTTGTTGACCAGAACTACACAGTGGCAGATGCCGCCAAAGCTATGGATGTCGGCCTTTCCACGATGACAAGATGGGTCAAACAACTGCGTGATTAGCGTCAGGGAAAAACGCCAAAAGCCCCCCGATAACTCCGGAATAAATCGATACGCAGTCAGGTATTTGAGCTACATGGTATCAGCCACGGTTCTGCAGGAGCAAGAGGCATCGCCACAATGGCAACCCAGAGAGGCTATCAGATGGGGCGCTGGCTTGCTGACAGACTTATGAAAGAGTTGGGGCTGGTCAGTTGCCAGCAGCCGACTCACCAGTACAGGCATGGCGGTCATGAACATATTGCTATCCCTAACTATCTTGAACGGCAGTTCGCCGTGACAGAACCAAATCAAGTGTGGTGTGGAAACGTGAAGTATATCTGGACAGATAAACGATGAGGATACCTCGCAGTCGTATTTGACCTGTTCGCAAGAAAGCCCGTGGGATGGGCAATGTCGTTCTCACCGGACAGCAGACTATGCCGGAGCGGGGCTTCTGGCCCATGTTGTCACTGGGAAGTATGCAGACCATATGCCGTTATACCGCCAGTCAGAGATATACCGTCGTCAGGGTGTGGAACTGAGCCGCACCACACTGGGGCGCTGGACAGGTGCCATTGCTGAACTACTGGAGCCGCTGTATGACGTCCTGCGCCAGTATGTGCGCCCGGTAAAGTCAATGCCGATGATATCCCCGTCCCGGCCCAGGAACCAGGCAGTGGTAAAACCCGAACCGCCCGGCTGTGGGTCTACGTTCGTGATGACCGTAACGTCGGTTCACAGATGCCGCCAGTGGTCCGGTTCGCGTACAGTCCGGACCGGAAAGATATCCATCCACAGAATCATCTGGCCGGTTATAGCGGTGTGCTTCAGGCCGATGCTTACGGTGGTTACCGGATGTTATACGAATCCGGCAGAATAACGGAAGCCGTGTGTATGGCCCATGCCCGGAGGAAAATCCACGATGTGCATGCAAGAGCGCCCACCGATATCACCACGGAATCCCTGCAGCGTATCGGTGAACTGTATGCCATTGAGGCAGAAGTCAGGGGATGTTCAGCAGAACAGCGTCTGGCAGCAAGAAAAGCCAGAGCAGCGCCACTGATGCAGTCAGTGTATGACTGGATACAGCAACAGATGAAAATACTGTCGCGTCACTCGGACACGGCAAAAACGTTCGCATACCTGCTGAAACAGTGGGATGGCCTGAACGTGTACTGCAGTAATGGCTGGGTGGGAATCGACAACAACATCGCAGAGAACGCCTTACGGGGTGTGGCCGTAGGCCGGAAAACTGGCCGTTCGCGGGTTCCGACAGCGGTGGCGAACATGCGGCGGTGTTGTACTCGCTGATCGGCACATGCCGTCTGAACAATGTGGAGCCAGAAAAATGGCTGCGTTACGTCATTGAGCATATCCAGGACTAGTCAGCAAACCGGGTACGCAAACTGTTGCCCTGAAAAGTTGATCTGACTTCTCAGTAAATATCAATACGGTTCTGACGAGCCGCTTACGAAAATATAATAATAAGCAAAACATCAATCATAGCATTCTGACGCACGTCCACTCCCCTCTGCGACACCTTCACCTGTATTATTCACTTGTGGTGGAATTTCTTTTATCTTTCTGTAAACCTCACTAAAGTCATCTTCCACCACCACATGACTTCAATTCCCCTGATATGAATTTCACAAAAAACACCATTCTGAATGAGCGAAACTGATGTCTTTTATATTCACCAGAAGATTTCGCCCCTGTCTGCTGACAAAGTAAACAAATACGTCTGTCTCTCAATGCAAATATGAATAAAAGAATAAAAACAAATAGAAGTTGAAGTAAGAAGAAAAACTGCCGGATTCTGAAAAATGCGATACCAGCACTTCGCTTATCAGAAATAAAATTACTTAAATATGTTTATTTTTATTTTTTAAGAGTAACTTACTGATTACACCTCCGGAGTTGTTCATATTCACAACAAAATGTATCCACATTTTCCGGCCTGCCGAAATCCCCCCCCCTGCAGATAATCCACTCCCAGAGAGCACAAACAGTTCAACTGCACCTGTGTTTCCACACCTTCTGCAACCGAATCAATATCCATTTTTTCTGTCAGCCCGATAATACTTTCTACAATATACTTGGATGTTTTTTCACTCAGGATGTTTTGTGTGAAACTTTTATCTGTTTTTATATAACTAATCGGCAAATTTCACGCCTCCATTACTCAGTCTGAAAAATATCTGTTCAATCAGCCTGTTCATATAAAATGGCTACTGCTCTGCCAATTCCAGAATCAGATGTATATCGTTTTCTTCTGTCAACACCAGGCACATTCGAGTAAATTCGCGTTCAGTGAGCAGTCCCGGTGTCACGTTCACTGCAAACCTGAAACTACGCGGCAGCATGGTTTTAATTTCTGAAAACCTGTCTGCGGATATAAATTCATATTTCACTCTTATCGCCCTCCGGCTCATGAGTTTCTCTGTCTGTTCTTATTATTAGAAAATAAATATCTTACATTTAAAAATTGACGTAAACATCATTTATTTTGCATGATCGCTTCTCTTGTGAAAAAAAGCACGGCCGTACAGGGACCGTGGGATAATGTCCAGGTCTATACCAGTAAGAAATATTTATCTGACTTTATCACGGGAGCACCCTTACTCCTGTTAAGTATTTTTACATGAAATGTTATGCGCGATATTTGATACATTATTCAGACATGATAGTGGTGACTCTTTAACTGTTCCATCTTTATAGGTAAATTTCATTTTTACACGGGAAGATAATGAAAGATCTAGCCAGAATGTGATGTCATTACTGATCCCCAGCTTCTTATAAATCTGATGTTTCTGTAATGAAACTGTTTTAACGCTGCGAAACCTGCTCTCTGATATCCGGGTAACCGAATAGCCTTTCACTAATAATTCAAGCACCTCACATTCAACCTCTGTCAGTGACGGATATACCCATATATGAGCAGTGATATTATGCCCTTCTATATTACTTCTTACATAACAAGGAATATTACTGTTATTCATTTTTAGTCAAAACATTATCAGTAAACTGTAAACCATGGGCCGTGTATCAGGCAGGCGCTGCCGTCCGTGGCCGCGACTGCCTGTCAGATATTTACCGTACTCAGAAAGTGTACTTCACACCCAGCATGGCTGAGGTGTCGCTGTACCCCTTGTCACCAGCCTGAACACCCACATTACCCCACAGATTCAGACGGTCATTTATCTGCCCTTCAACACCAGCTTTCACTTCCCCGATATTGCGGGCACCGTCCTGATGTACCGTCACGCCGTTCATGCGGGTACCAAATTCACGAGTGTTGTGCAGCCAGTTCACCTCTACGAACGGACGGAACTCACGGGATTTACCGTCGTCCATTCTGTTGTGTCCCTTAATCCAGGTTTTCACACCCAGACGGGTACGGACGTTACCATCACCGGTGTTCTCAACACGGGTACCGTTGCTTTCACGGTGTTCATCTGCTTTTACACCCATCCAGACAACCTGTGCCTGAGGCTGAACATACCATTCATTCAGGCTGCCATGGCTGCCGCTGAACTCACCCGCTTTCCAGGTATAACCGGCCTCCAGTGAAGCCGTCAGACCTTTTGATTTCCAAGACTCGCCCAGCAATCCATCGCCTTTCACACGGTTGTCAAACCAGCCGTACTGTGCCCACGTATCCAGATAAGCCCCATTATGTGTTTCATCATTGGCAAACCAGGTGGCATACAGACCTGTGCTGTATCCGTTCACACTGCCTTTTGAGCGGTATCCGGTGCGCACAGAGTCCGTATTGTTATGCTCGTTACCGTAACCGGCCATAACACCAAGGTGCCAGCGGTCAGTTTCTCCCCAGCCCCATTGTGCAATGTCCCCTCCCAGTTGAACAACATAACGGTTACCCTGTGTTTTCAGCTGGCCTGTACCATCACGCCAGCGGTTATGTCCCCCTTCGTGGCGCATCCACATGCTGGTATTTTTCGTCTCACCGGTCATGACATCGGTGTACTGCATCGGCCCCAGACGTTCATGAAGACGGGTCAAGAACATGGTGTTCGCTGCAGCCATATTTGCCGTGTAGGAGCCAGCTTCCGGACGCAGGTCATTATCATAACCACCCGGCGCAGGTTCAGGTTTGGAGTCCGGGTCAGGCGTCGGTGTTGGTTCCGACGTATTTTTACCGCTGGTCAGATACCAGTTACCACTGTTGCTTCCCTGACCACGCCCCAGCGTGTAGTCATAAGCACCGGCAGCTATACGACCAGCCTGAACGAATTCAGCACTGTCGGCGTTACCGTCGACATGAATCAGTTCAATACCATTGAGTGTCTGTGCTCCTGTACCGCCAGCATTAGTAACTGCCACACGGGTCTGACCGGATGCATCACCTTTAATCACCAGTTTATCCGTTGCGGAGGTGTCATCTCCCAGAACTGTGTTCATGAGCAGCGTGCCGTTATTACCGGTGTAGTTGCCGCCAACAGTCAGCACATTGCCCGGAGCATCAGCTCTCAGGTCAAGAGTGCCGCTGTTGGTCATATTCCCGGTGACACCACCAAAGCCAGTAAGAATACCATCCTTTTCAATATTGACCTGGCTGCTGGCGAGCATGACGGGGTCATCCGCCTTACCCAGAATCAGTGTGCCTGCATCAATATCAGTCTGCCCGCTCCAGGCAGCATTATTGCCAACGGTCAGTGAACCAGAGCCGGTTTTACGGACATTACCGATTCCACCGACATCATTTGTAAGTTGCCAGTCTGTTGCGGTATCAATGGTTAAAAGTCCATTATCAGTAATTACTGAGGTACCTAGGTTTTTCTGTTCTGAGACAACAATAACGGCATTATCATCTATTTTGATGGAGCCATTATAATTTATGTTATTCCCAGATAGTCTGGTTGTTCCCGAGATAGCTTGAATAGTTCCAAAATCTCCTGAAGTATTTAGTTTTCCATTACTGGATAAATCAGATACCAGATTGAAATCATTATTAGTGTGATTGAGTGTTAATACCCCCTTATTACGGAATTTTATTTCATTTGCATTAATGATACCTGCTTCGGAGGCAGGTTCTGACACGCCAGAACCAATGATGAGTTCTCCTGAATGATTAGTCGCATCATTACCTAAAACAAAGTATGGTGTTGTAACGGTAGCATTATCATTAACAGTTAATCTACCATTGGCACCGTAAAAACCAAGACGAATCGGATCTGAATCAGAACTTACTGTCAGAGTAGACCCTTTCCCTGATACCAGAACAACTCCCTCTGCCTGATATCCCACTTTCAACGTATTCAGGGTAACGGCAGCACCATCACTGATGGACATATTACCTTTAGCCGTGTTACCTACAACTGTATATGGTACAGTCAAATAGCTTCCTGTTCCTGAAACTATAACGCTGCCCTCAGAACCTACGCCTACCAGCATTCTCGGGTCAGTACCAAATGCATTAAAACCGCCCCCATTGGTAATATTTAGTTTACCAGCAATAAGCATATCTCCCTGTCCTTTGACACCACTATTGTCAAAGGTTAACAGGCTGTTTTTCCCATCAATATTCAGGATTCCACTGCCACTTATAGATAGTTTTGCTGTGCTCACATTTGGTTGAGCTGTGAATTTGATGGTATCACCATCAGTAAGATTATACTCGCTATTAAATGTATACTGTGTTGTATTCATTCCTCCTGCCGCAATGGAACAAAACGGAAAAGACATTCCGGATAGAATCATTACTGAGTATAAAGCTGAAAACTTCATTATTTGTCTATTGTGGTGTTTCATCGAAGCGTCCCATTAATATACATTTACTCTCTGAATATACAGACGAAAAAATACACTAATCATGACATATAAAACTCATTGTTTTATATGGTGGTATTGTAGCAGAAAAATGCCATTGATCGACACTGCCGATCAATTGTTGATGAATGATAGATAAAAACAATCGCAACCGTTGTTATTGATCGCTCCGACCGATCAATTGATGCTATTCTGAAATTATTGAGGAGCACAAAGAAAACTAAAAACATCCCACGTAACAACCGTTTTTTATACAGCAACGGGAGTTTGTTGAGTAAATCGAACTTTTGCTGAGTTGAAGGGGCAAAACACACATCATCCTGCAACATAGGTCGTCCTGTAAGTTCAGAATCCCCAACTGGAACACCCACAACAAAGCGCTCGTCAACTATGATCTCATCATTTTCTGGTTAGACGAGAAAACCACTCAGGCCTGGTATGAATCAGCAACGCCCAACTCTCGGGACAACCTACGCGCTATTCTGGCCTTGCCATCACCACTATTCTGATATTTAAACGTTTATTTCAGCAGGCCTTGCAGACAGCGCTGGGGGTTATTGATTCCACTTTTGATCTGATGAATGCCCCACTGTGCTGTCTGGATTACACAAGTGTCAGCAAGCGGGCAAAGTTGGTTAACGTCAGTTTTAAAACACCAACCCGGCATGAGATCGCGTATCCGATGATTGATTCCACCTAGCTGAAAGTTTTCGGTGAAGGTGAGTGGAAAGTCAAAAACACGGCAAAGAACGGCGTCGTACCTGGCGGAAACTCCATCTGGCAGTTGACAGCAACACACATAAAATCATATTCGCTGAACAACGTGACGTACTCAGAGGCATTCCCCGGGTTAAGCAGGCAAACTCACCGAAAAATCAGGTCAGCCGCTGCGGACGGCGCTTACCCCCCCGGTTATATCATGATGAATTACGTCGTAAGAAAATCAGTGCCCTTATCCCTCCGCGAAAGGGAGCAGGTTACTGGCCCGCTGAATACGCAGACCGCAATCGTGCTGTTGCGAACCAGTGACTGAGCGGGAGCAATGCCCGGTGGAAATGAACAGCTGATTACAACCAGCGCTCAATAGCGGAAACGGCCATGTACAGGATAAAACAGCTGTTCGGTGGTTCACTGACATTGCGTACCTACGATGGTCAGGTTGCAGAGGTACTGGCTATGACGCGCGCCCTGCACAAAATGACGAAGGCTGGCATGTCAGAAAGCGTGCGAATTGCCTGAAAACCCAACCGGCTACAGAAAGGCTCACCCGAAATCTGATTTATTCAACAAAGCCCTAAGCAGTTACCACTTACATCGCTTGCATAGACACTGTCGAGAAAAGTATTGGATAACCCCGTCACTAAAAGTAACGCTTCTGTTATTTGCGCAGAATGTGTCAACGCCAAGATTGTTAGCCGTTACGGCTTATATCACTGGCGCTGACAAATACTCCTTTTCTAATTTTACTGAACCGGTGCAGACACGCAGGCAAACAGGCCAACACCGGTGCAATGCTAGTTACAGACAATAAAAATGGAATGACGAATCGGTCAGGAAATGACGATAGTCCGCTGGCTGACCAGAGGGTGTCAGCAGAAAGATGAGCGGGAGTGTCGCCAGCACCAGGGACAGGGCTGATTTCCACAATACCAGCGCCGGCATTTCGCACATTGCCAGCGTACTGGTATTACAACACGTTTCATGCTGCTGCTCCTCGTGATTCCTCAATTCGCTGCTGCATCCACTGCTCCACTTCGCTTTTGTACCAGCGGCTGCTGCGCCCCAGTTTGATGGGTTTAGGGAAATGACCCTCACTGATCAACTTATAAAACCATTTATCGGTCATGCCGGTGAAACTGGTGATGTAGTTCATGTCGATCAGGGGATCGTCGGCACGCAGCAATACGCTGTCGTGGCTTGTTGTGGTCAACATGGTCAGAATGTCCTTTATGAGATTTATGAAGGTTGTGCAAATGCGGATTAATCTGCTGAACTGTGCTTTCAGAACTGGCCTGCTACGGGATACCAGGGATTACCGACCAAGTAACGGGCTTCCGGTTCGCGCACACCACGACGATCGCGGGCGAAATCACTGAACGCCCATATCAACTCTTTGAGGATGTATTCGCAGTCCGATGAACGACTGTCCAGCACCACATCCCGTGTTATCTGCTTCTGGTACGGTGCCGCTTCACCCGGTGACGCGAAGCCTAGTACGTTGCTCCAGGCATCCAGAATCAACCGATCCAGTTCAGGGCCATCGAAATACTCCTGTCTGACGCACAGCACCACGTGGTATTCCGGTTTTTCAGGATGACGGGTCAGGAGCCAGCAGAGGTCACGTCCGGGTGTTGCATTCATCAGCGCACTGACGGTTTCGATAAAATCCATACCGAACCAGATTTTTCTGTCACTGAAGGCGTTGTCATGTTCCCACGGCAGACGAAGCAGGATCCGCCGTACCCGGGAGCAAGACTGTTCACGCAGCGCACGGTTGAGAACACCGATGATTTTGTTCTGATAAGACGGCCAGAAGGGCGCCAGGCTATAGTCGAAATGAGGGATACCATTCATAAGATATGCTCCATATGGAAACGCACGACGCATCCCCGCCAGCGAAAGACGAGCGTATGGTGAAACTGAAGGCGTCGTGTACTGAGATTGTTGATGTGATAACCGTGGAACCGGGGATGGCAGATGTCGTATGCCAGGACAGTCAGGAGACCAGACAGGTGTAAAATTCCTGAGGTGGGTTTAAGGTGAATGATCTCCGTTGACTTCGGTTCACATCATTAATCAAGGCGGTAAGTTTTTACCGACGGAGTGTTTCCAGGAGCGGAAGCAGATAAAAATACCGTTGCATGACTTCAGAATGAGTGATCAGAATACGAGGTAAGGGCGTTGGCTGACGCCCTTACCGTGGCATAAGCTCAGGCACCAGATGTTGTTTTACAGGGTTCACCTGCCATCCAGTAGACGCCCCGCTCCACGACTGCAACCATAATTACGTTGACCAGAACCGTCATGCTGCTTCGTCTCATACTTCACGAGATAAAGGGCTCTCTCCATGGCTTTCTGCATCGCTTCCACATCACCACGCTTGACCCAGAGCACAGCGGATCCACCAGACTTTTTGTCAGAATCCTTCCGGGTATCAGAACATCCACCAGGCACAGGCGTATCATCGGAAGAAGGGCGAGCATCAGATGATGTCGGTTTACGGAAAGGCGTCCGCCTGGAAAAATGAACCAGTCCATTACCCTGCCAGGGCTCAAGATGCAGAGCGCTACACCATGCCAGCTTGATCAGCGTCGCCAGCGAAGAAGGAACGGTGAAATCCCCTGGCGAGCACCAGGTATCTTTGTTGAGCAGTAATATCACGTGATAATGTTTCCTGCCTTTTTCCTTGCCAAACTCCCGACACCAGAAATAACGCAGAGTGGTTGCACGCACACGCTTGTTGGCACGTCGTTTTTTCCGCTGGTAAGCCTGAATTTTTGCTTTCAGGGATTCGAAAAAACGAGAAATCACCGCTGAATCTAAATCGGTATCCATGATGGTGGCAGGCATATACTCAGGGAAACGTAAATCCACCCGGATTAACGAGACGGCACGGTGTTGCGCCAGGGCACTGTTGAGAATACTTTCAAAACGGGATAACCAGTAAGCATTGTGTATTGGTTGATTCATGATGAGAGATCTCCGTTGATTTGGATTGACTTCACATCATTAATCACCGCGGTAAAACTTTACGGCATCCCGCCATTGAGCAACGCTACAACTCTCTGATTAAGAGTGATTGAAACGGAACAAACCATCCCGTAACGAAAAGAGAATCCAGCTGACACACAGGGTAAAAACACCTCTGCAAAACACGCAACAACAGCATGAATGGATTTAAAAAACGACATGGACGACGAGAAAAGTCAAAAGGGAAACGGATCCACAGAACGTGCAAACAAAACATCAAAACGCAATCACAGAGCCGAATAGCGCGTTTAAAACCTGTTTACAGACAACCCTGCCCCGAGAACAAAAACCACCAACATCAGAATCGATTTTCTTATCCTGAAAACGTTACTTTTCAATACACCATAAAAACGATTAACCATCGATAACATAAATCTCATCTGAATCAAAACACCAAAACCAATCATCACGCTTTTTCTAAAAAGAGCCTTATGATGAAGATAATCACCTTGCACTGAGAAAAAACACCAGGACCAGTTAATCACCTTATCAATCTCATCGTTACAAAATAATCCATAAAACCATTTAACAAAATCGTCGTAAGCACACCGTAAATCACGCCAGGTTATCTCAGTCGGATTTGCGTTTTTACGTAAAGACACTTTTCTCAGGTTAACGACTAAAAACACAAAAACTCAGAAAAGGTTAAACGCAACATCAGTAAAATCGAATAGCAGATTGATTGCTTAAACAGAAAGGTTTTACAGCAGCTTTAAACTGATTTTAGCTAACGTAAAGATTTACTAAACTGGATGTGTTTCAGACAAAGCAATGTGTACAGCAATGCTTAATGAAAACACTTATAGGGCTGTTTATGAAAACACGTGTATGTCTGGTAAAACACTTAGTAGAAAATACGTGTATAACACTTACTGAAATGCTTAGTAAAAATACTTAGTAAAATATGTGTAGAATTATCTATTTAAAAAGATATGTATATAACACTTAATAAAAACATGTGTATATAGTATCATACCGACATTCTCAACATCTTCAGACTTCCATACATACTGGGTGTTGATTTCTCACTTTTACAGCCAGCATGGAGTTTTCTGTTCTAAAAACAGAGCATATTTACTCTGGAATTATTTTCCCTGTCGGGATGTTTTTCACCTGAAAAATTTCTACAACACAACGGCGGTATAACATCATTCTGACATATTCATTCAGGTGAGTCGGACAAGGGATAATCCTGTTCTTTACCGAACGAACAGGCAGCGATAAAAAACTGATTCAGACGGCATTTCTGTCTGACAAACATTCTCATGCAGAAGACCGGGACATTTATTTTTCCCGAAAGGAAGTGATACCTGTTCTTATCATGGTAGCTGCATTACCTGATATCTTTCAGGCGAATCTCCTCCCTGTAAATCTGACCGTCGGATAAAAGAGATGAACATCAGGCAGATTTCCGTCAATAACGATAAGAGATGACCATCGTAAACATATCTTCCAGTAACGAACTGGCGCCTGCATATTACCGTTTATTCTCATACGTCATTGAAATATTGTCAGTTATAAAGGACATACACCTGAAAATTATCACCATGTGACAACGTCACAGATGGTACTGACATATAAAAATAAACAAAATCGCGCCAAAAAACCGCGCCGATATTGCACATCTGTAATCCATCATTTCCTTTTTGAATAACCTTCCGTGGTTACCCGATATCCTGATAATGACGCCCATCGTACACGCTTTTCTTTGCTCAGACATCGCATACTTTTATCCTGCTCAATACCACCTTCCTGCTAATCTTACCACTCGCTGACACACACAGAACAGCAACGTCCTCCGGACATACAGGCAGGGCAGAACATAATCCACCATGTTAAGTATATGTAACAATAATACACCATCAAGACCATTTCCATGGCCTTATATGTTACAACCTTAGAGCATGTATTTAGTCTCCAATAATACAGACTCGTCATTGTTCTTCTGAGACGACATGGGCATGTCACAAAACTAATTGACTGACATATCATGAAAATGTCAGTATTTAATAATTTAATGGAGGTACAAACATGAGCGCAGATGGCATTTCCAATTTAATAAAACCAGAAATATTTCTTGTCATTTTCCCTGGTACAACAACCACAGCAAAACGGGGTGGCGCCGGGTGGTTGAATAATAAAAGAGTCGTGTTCTGGGTATGGCTTTATATCAGTAAAGCCAGTTATAAGAAGATGGGGATTTTTCAGCGCGGTTCTGCGCCCGAATCAATACCCTATCGTGAATACCATTTTCCCTCATACCCTGACACCCATGAAAAAAGGAAAAAGGTATTACGTGACTGGATATCCTTCATGCGCTCCCGTTTTAATATAAATCAGATAGCTCAGTTCTGTTATCGTATGGAAAATGAATGGGCATTCACCTTTGATAATATCCACGTTCCACGACACTTTAAGGAGGGAACTGATGACACAGAATGGTCATGGAATTACATTAAGAAAAAACGATTATTTTCCCTGAGCGGCCTGCAACACATTCAGCCTCAGAATAATGCTGAACGAAAGCTTCTCATTAATGCTTTTTTTGATACCTGTCTTATTGAAAACAACCCTGCCGACGATATTGACATAAAGAACATGTTACTCAGAAAGATGAATGCAGCGTTTTATAAAAGAAAGAGCCGGGCGCGTGCGCGAATTCACTCCCGGAATAACCAACAGATGTCAGTCAGTTCAGGAGCGGATAAACAGGTAAATATTCGTCTTAAGGATTTTCAGTATCAGCAACTTCTTTTTATCGCGCAGAAAGAAAACAAAAGTAAGTCAGAAATCATAAAGGAGCTCATTACCAGGGCATACCGGGCGATACAATAACCACCACGTTCACCATTTCATCCCGGCCATACATCATATGCACGGGATGATACTGACTATTCCCCCCCCCTCAGATTAACCATGTCTGGTATACATAACGCATATTCTTTCGTTACGTCGTTCACATATTCACGTATAATTTCCCTTTTCTTATTATTATCGGACTTACTTTCCATTTCGGAGAAAAAACGGCTAAAAGTGAACGGATACTTTATACCTGAATGCAATAATGTAAAAAATAACACATGGGCCAGTTCTTCACTTAACGACATATCATTTTCTACAGGCTTAAATATAACGTCTCTTACATATTCTTTAGTGTGGAGAAATCTAAACGGCAAAGAAAACTGCCTTATAAAAAGTTCAGATACTCTTGTTTTTACACCGAGAATCCCCTTCAGATACTCGCTGCCTGTTTCACTCCTCCTGAAGTTTTCATCTTCCGTTGAAGGCAAATCCTCCATCAGTTTTTTAACTTCTGACAATGGATGTTTCTCAAGAAGATAAGAATATAAACTACCGGGAAATGAATACACATAACGAAGTTCTGAATCCCCCATCAGAGATGAGACTTTTTTCCTTATATAGGTTGGAACTAGAGTATATGAATGATTTATTCTTATACTTTCAGAAAATTTTATGGTGTTGGGCTCAGAATCAGCAAAAAAAGGAGAGACATTCTGAGAAGAAGGGCAACCAGTACAATTGGCTCTCGCTTCAGGCGGGTTCATTATTTTTGAGGGAATCTTAAAAACATCCACATAAACTCCTTTACGCCTCAATATTGCTGCCGTATGGTGAAGCATATAGACTTCTGCCACTTTTGAAATAAACATCTTTTCACATTGTTCTCCACACCACAAACTAAGTGTATGAATATCCATACCTACAGTTCTTTTTATCGTTTTTTCTGTATTTTTCCAGTATCGGGTGTTAAGAACAGCCTGTATCTTCGGCGGTTTTCTCCGCCCCATCATCATATGAAGTTCTTTTGCCTGCTCAGATAATCCTGTCATTTATTACCTCTGAATATATTCCATTAAAAATGGAAATAATTATACGCCCATATTACCTGAATGATAAACCGGATTAGTGTGATCCGGTTCAGTGAAATCAACAGGACACCGGTATGTCATTCAGCCATTATTCCCTCTCTGCACAAGTGAAATCATATCTGACGTTTCTTCCTGAAGAAATTCGCCAGAAAATCCTTGAACATCTCCACGGTGTTATTCATTACGAGCCAGTGATTGGCATTATGGGTAAATCCGGCACCGGCAAAAGCAGTCTGTGTAATGCCATTTTTCAGTCCCGTATCTGTGCCACGCATCCCCTGAACGGCTGCACCCGTCAGGCTCATCACCTTACCCTTCAGTTCGGTGAGCGCAGAATGACGCTGGTCGATCTGCCCGGCATCGGTGAAACACCGCAGCATGATCAGGAATACCGGACACTTTATCGTCAGCTGCTACCGGAACTGGATCTGATTATCTGGATCCTGCGGGCTGATGAGCGTGCGTATGCTGCTGATATTGCCATGCATCAGTTTTTACTGAATGAAGGTGCAGATCCCTCGCGTTTTCTGTTTGTTCTCAGCCATGCCGATCGCGTGTTTCCTGCTGAAGAATGGAACGACACAGAAAAATGCCCGTCCCGTCAGCAGGAACTCTCACTGGCAACAGTAACAGCCCGGGTGGCAACCCTGTTCCCTTCATCATTTCCGGTACTCTCCGTTGCCGCACCTGTCGGCTGGAACCTTCCGGCGTTTGTGTCGCTGATGATCCACGCACTGCCACCACAGGCAACCAGCACGGTGTATTCACATATCCGGGGGGAAAACCGCTCTGAACAGGCCCAGAAACACGCACAACAGACTTTTGGTGAAACCATCGGGAAAAGTTTTGACGACGCCGTTGCCCGTTTCAGTTTTCCGGCCTGGATGTTACAGCTTCTGCGCAAAACCCGGGACCGCATTATCCACCTGCTGGTCACGCTGTGGGATCACCTGTTCTGAGCGCCCCGGAGTCCCCCGTGGCAACCGTATACCTTTGCACGACAACGGATTACGGTAACCACTGCCGTATACCGTCTGTCATTATCAATAACACGCTCTTTAATTTCAGAGGTCAGTCATGAATACCAGAATTCTTTTTCCCCTGCTGTTCACTGTGGCATCATTCTCCGCCTCCGCCGGCAACTGGGCTGTCAAAAACGGCTGGTGTCAGACCATGACGGAAGATGGTCAGGCGCTGGTAATGCTGAAAAATGGCACGATTGGTATTACCGGCCTGATGCAGGGATGCCCGAATGGCGTACAGACGCTCCTGGGCAACCGTATCAGTATTAACGGTAACCTGATCCCCACATCACAAATGTGTAATCAGCAGACAGGATTCAGGGCTGTTGAGGTGGAAGTCGGACAGGCGCCGGAAATGGTCAAAAAAGCCGTTCACTCCATAGCAGAGCGTGATGTGTCCGTTTTACAGGCATTTGGTGTACGAATGGAATTCACCCGCGGTGATATGCTGAAGGTCTGTCCGAAATTTGTCACATCACTTGCCGGTTTTTCCCCGAAACAGACACCCGCCATTAATAAAGATTCCGTCCTGCAGGCTGCCCGGCAGGCATACGCCTGGGAATATGACGAGGAAACAACAGAAACCGCTGATTTTGGCTCTTACGAAGTAAAAGGCAATAAGGTTGAGTTTGAAGTGTTCAATCCTGAAGACCGTGCGTACGACAAAGTGACCGTCACGGTTGGTGCTGACGGTAATGCCACCGGTGCCAGCGTTGAATTTATCGGAAAATAGCCGGTATGTCGGACTGTCACCCTGTTTTATTGCCCGAAGGCCCTTTCTCACGCGAACAGGCGATGGCTGTCACAACAGCTTACCGCAATGTGCTTATTGAGGATGATCAAGGAACGCATTTCCGGCTGGTTATCCGCAATGCTGAAGGGCAGCTACGCTGGCGGTGCTGGAATTTTGAACCTGATGCCGGAAAACAGCTAAATCCGTATCTCGCCAGTGAGGGAATTCTCAGGCAATAAACGTCTTCATTTCATCCATCAGGCCGCGTCTTCTCCGGGAGACGCGGCCTTTTCATTTATACCGCTAACTCATTCATAAGGAGCAAAGTATGCAATTAGCCAGTCGTTTTGGTCATGTAAACCAGATACGCCGTGACCGTCCGCTGACACATGAAGAACTGATGCACTATGTACCCAGTATTTTTGGGGAAGACCGGCATACCTCCCGCAGTGAACGCTATGCGTACATTCCCACCATCACCGTACTGGAAAGCCTGCAGCGGGAAGGTTTTCAGCCATTCTTCGCCTGCCAGACCCGCGTGCGCGACCTAGGCCGCTGGGGATACACCAGACACATGCAGCGTCTGCGCCGTGACGGGGAGATAAACGGACAACATGTCCCTGAAATCATTCTGCTCAACTCTCATGACGGTACCTCCAGCTACCAGATGCTGCCGGGTTACTTCAGGTTCGTCTGCCAGAACGGCTGCGTCTGTGGTCAGTCTCTGGGGGAAGTGCGTGTTCCACACCGGGGAAATGTGGTGGACAGAGTCATTGAAGGGGCTTACGAGGTGGTGGGCGTGTTTGACCGGATTGAGGAAAAGCGTGATGCCATGCAGTCTCTGGTTCTGCCGCCACCGGCACGTCAGGCGCAGGCACAGGCGGCACTGACTTACCGTTATGGTGATGAACATCAGCCCGTCACCACCGCCGACATCCTGACACCACGACGCCGGGAGGATTACGGTAAGGACCTGTGGAGTGCTTATCAGACCATCCAGGAGAATATGCTGAAAGGCGGGATTTCCGGTCGCAGTGCCAGAGGAAAACGTATCCACACCCGTGCCATTCACAGCATCGACACGGACATTAAGCTCAATCGCGCATTGTGGGTGATGGCAGAAACGCTGCTGGAGAGCATGCGCTGATGCTGTTTCCCTGAAAGTGCAGCCCTGACTCACGTCTGTACCAGTCCCCAGGCATTCTTCCATTCATTTGCTTTTTATAAGGAATAATCTCATGACAACCTCTTCGCATAATTCCACCACACCTTCTGTTTCCGTGACCGCTGCATCAGGGAATAACCCGCCTCAGCTGGTTGCCACCCCTGTCCCTGATAAACAACGTATCAGCTTCTGGCCGCAGCATTTTGGCCTCATTCCACAGTGGGTGACCCTGGAGCCCCGTGTCTTCGGCTGGATGGACCGTCTGTGCGAAGACTACTGCGGTGGTATCTGGAATCTGTACACCCTGAACAACGGCGGGGCATTTATGGCACCCGAACCGGATGACGATGATGACGAAACATGGGTACTGTTCAATGCCATGAACGGTAACCGCGCTGAAATGAGCCCGGAAGCCGCCGGCATTGCTGCCTGTCTGATGACGTACAGTCATCATGCCTGTCGTACGGAGTGTTATGCCATGACGGTCCATTATTACCGGCTGCGGGATTACGCCCTGCAGCATCCGGAATGCAGCGCCATTATGCGCATCATCGACTGAATGGAGAGAGGCACAATGCAGCAGCTTTCCTTTCTGCCCGGAGAGATGACGCCCGGCGAGCGCAGCCTCATTCAGCGGGCCCTGAAAACCCTGGACCGCCATCTTCATGAACCCGGCGTGGCCTTCACCTCCACGCATGCGGCACGGGAGTGGCTGATTCTGAACATGGCGGGACTGGAGCGGGAAGAGTTCCGGGTGCTGTATCTGAACAACCAGAATCAGTTGATTGCCGGTGAAACCCTCTTCACCGGCACCATCAACCGCACGGAAGTTCATCCCCGGGAGGTAATTAAACGTGCCCTGTACCACAATGCCGCTGCCGTGGTGCTGGCACACAATCACCCGTCAGGTGAAGTCACACCCAGTAAGGCTGACCGCCTTATTACGGAACGTCTGGTACAGGCACTGGCCCTGGTGGATATCCGGGTGCCGGACCATCTGATAATCGGTGGCAGCCAAGTTTTCTCCTTTGCTGAACACGGTCTGCTTTAACCCGTCACCATCACAACCACATCACACTTGTTTTCACTTTTATCTTCTGTCTTCAGAGGTATCCCATCATGAAAATTATCACCCGTGGTGAAGCCATGCGTATTCACCAACAGCATCCTGCATCCCGTCTTTTTCCGTTCTGTACCGGTAAGTACCGCTGGCACGGCAGTGCTGAAACGTATACCGGTCGTGAAGTGCAGGATATTCCCGGTGTGCTGGCCGTGTTTGCTGAACGCCGTAAGGACAGTTTTGGCCCGTATGTCCGGTTGATGAGCGTCACTCTGAACTGAGTCAGAAAGGGGATTCTGATGAGCAGCATTATCACCACCCCAGTGTATACGCTGGATGAACTTTCCTGCCCTTCTGCACGGGAAAAAGCCCGCGACTGGTACCGTGTGCACCATTCTGACAGCAACTGGTATGAAAACGTGTACGAGGACTTCAGGGCGGTCTGTGGCATTTTCGGAATTGACCTCCGCCAGCGCGTTTTCCGGCTCAGCAACGGCAGGTTTATGGAAGAACCGTGCATCTGGTTCAGCGGATTCTGCAGCCAGGGGGACGGAGCCTGTTTTGAAGGACGCTGGCACTGGCAGTCAGCAACAGCCAGGAGGCTCCGGGAGTATGCCACACAGGACCATGAACTCCATCGTATCGCGGATGCCCTGCAGGCGGTGCAGAAACGTAACTTCTGGCAACTGCAGGCTGAAATCCACCACCGGGGACGTTACTGCCATCCGTACAGCATGGATATCACTGTTACCCGGAACAGTCCGACTGGTCAGGCTATGACAGCCGATGCGGAAGCCGCTGTCAGCGAAGCCCTGCGCGACCTGGCCTTCTGGTTGTACCGTCAGCTGGAAAACGAGTACGACAGGCTGACCTCTGATGCCGCTGTTGATGAGGCCCTTCTCATCAACGAATACACCTTCACCGAAGCCGGTCTGCGCGCCGGCTGACCTGAGGACTTTATCGTGTCAGACAAACTCCATGAGACAAATTATCCCGACGACCATAACGACCGCCTCTGGTGGGGACTCCCCTGCTCCGTGACGCCCTGTTTCGGGGCACGTCTGGTGCAGGAGGGTAACCGGTTGCATTACCTTGCAGACCGCGCCGGTATCAGAGGGCGGTTCAGCGATGCGGATTCGTACCACCTGGACCAGGCCTTTCCGCTGCTGATGAAACAACTGGAGCTCATGCTCACCAGCGGTGAACTGAATCCCCACCATCAGCATACCGTGACACTGTATGCGAAGGGGCTGACCTGTGAAGCCGACACCCTCGGCTCCTGTGGTTACGTTTATCTGGCTGTTTATCCGACGCCCGAAATGAGAAATTAACTCTCCAGAATAGCCTTCTGCTACGGCCTGGTGTTTTCACCACGCCACTTTCCCATTTTTCATCTCTGCATATCAGGAAAATCTTCAGTATGAACACATTACCCGACACACACGTACGGGAGGCATCGCGCTGCCCGTCTCCCGTCACCATCTGGCAGACACTGCTCACCCGACTGCTGGACCAGCACTACGGCCTCACGCTAAATGACACACCGTTCGCCGATGAACGTGTGATTGAGCAGCATATTGAAGCTGGCATTTCACTGTGTGATGCGGTGAACTTTCTCGTTGAAAAATACGCGCTGGTGCGTACCGACCAGCCGGGATTCAGCGCCTGTACCCGCTCTCAGTTAATAAACAGCATCGATATCCTCCGGGCCCGCCGGGCGACAGGCCTGATGACCCGCGACAATTACAGAACGGTAAATGACATTACCCAGGGGAAGCATCCGGAGGCGAAACAATGAAACTGGCCCTGACGCTGGAGGCAGACAGCGTTAACGTGCAGGCGCTGAACATGGGGCGCATTGTCGTTGACGTCGATGGTATTAAGCTCGCTGAACTGATTAACAAAGTCGCTGAAAACGGTTATTCACTCCGCGTGGTGGATGAACGTGACGCTACCGAAACACCGGCAACTTCTGCCAGCCCTCATCAGTTGCCGGAAGACAATACAGTGATACAGAGCGTGATGCCATTAACCACTGAAACAGCGCTGGATATCCTCATTGCGTGGCTGCAGGACAATATTGACTGCGAATCGGAAATTATCTTTGACAACGATGAGGATAAAACGGATTCGGCAGCACTGTTGCCCTGTATTGAACAGGCCAGGGAGGATATCCGTACCCTGCGCCAACTGCAGCTTCTGCAACAGAACCGGTGAGTCTTACTCACCAGACTTCATTCCACTGACGCCAGCCTGAACAGGGCTGGCGTTTTCATTTATCTGCAAAAAGGAATATCGATTATGTCTGAAATCACAGCCCCCCGTCCGGAAGTGGTCAACGGGCATACGGACGTTATCTGCTCAACCAGTATCCGCCACATTCTGGCTGTACGAAAGAGTACGCTGCTGCAAATCGACACACTTACCCGGCAACTGGCAGAAATCTCAGCAATGACAGAAAGTATTGGCGGTAAAACCGCACTGGACTGGGCGATGAAACAGGATTTTCGCTGCGGTTGCTGGCTGATGGAAAAACCTGAAACGGCAATGAAAGCCATCACCCGCAATCTCGATCGCGAAATCTGGCGTAACCTGATGCAACGTTCCGGGATGCTGTCATTAATGGATGCGCAGGCCCGTGAGACATGGTACCGGTCACTGGAATACGATAATTTTCCGGAAATCAGCGAAGCGAACATTCTGAGCACATTTAAACAACTGCACCAGAACAAAGATGAAGTGTTTGAGCGAGGGGTGATCAACGTCTTCAGGGGACTGAGCTGGAATTACAAAACTAATTGCCCCTGTAAATTTGGCAATAAAATTATCATTAACAACCTGGTAAGGTGGGACCGGTGGGGATTTCATCTTATCACCGGGCAACAGGCTGACCGACTCGCCGATCTGGAAAGAATGTTGCACCTGTTCAGCGGTAAACCGATCCCCGACAACCGGGAAAACATCACCATTCATCTGGATGATCACATCCGGTCTGTTCAGGGTAAAGAGTGCTATGAAGATGAGATGTTCAGCATCAGATACTTTAAGAAAGGCTCCGCGCACATCACGTTCAGGAAACCAGAACTGGTTGACAGGCTGAATGATATTATTGCGAAATACTATCCGGAAACCTTATCGTCCGTTTAACCCAAAGCACAGACTCAGTACATACACAAAAACATTCTGATAAATCTGGCGTCATTCAGAGCAAAAAACCATGTTTTCCAGATTATTTGTAAAAAAACATACTCCAGCTATGGTGGCAGGTGGCCTGGTATTTCTGTTCATTGTTCTGCTGACATTTTTCTGGAAAAAAGCAGAGCTGGTGAATGACAGCCAGACCAGAGTTAATTTCGCACTTGGCTATATAGAAAACATTCTCAATCAGAACAACAGCATCAGCCCGGAAGCAGAACATTTGCTTCTGAATAACTGTAACGCAGATACTCAGCGTGAATTAAGCAATCTGCTGCTGAAGCGCCCCCAACTTCGTGCACTAAGCCTGGCAAGACAAGAGGCTGTATTTTGCAGCACCCACCCCGGTTTGCCTGTCGGTCCAGTTGCTGAAAAGGAACGGTGGCGGCACGATATGCTGATTCGTTTTCCTGAAGATACAGGTACTCTGCCCTGGATCCTGTTAAAAACACCTTACAAAAACGGTACGGTCATTACCGCCACGGATTATTATTTTATTCAGGACATCATCTCTGTGGTTCATGCGGTTCCTGCAATACAATTCCGTTTGGGAAACACGGTCCTGTCAGCCAGCGGAAAAAATGTCACTCTGCTCCCGGACGACAGCGGCATACAAAAAGAAAGTCATTCAAAAAAATATCCGTTCTCCCTGATTTATACCATCCCGGTGAAAATGCAACTTATCTACGCCTGGAGACAGGCCTGGTATATGTTCCCTGTTGCCATCTTCGGTGGAATACTCACAGCCTTTCTGCTGTCCCGCCGTCGTCCATCCACCCCGCTCGATATGCTGAAAAATGCACTTGCTCACGGAGAGTTCAGACCTTATTTTCAACCCATCATTTCAGCTAAAAATCACCAGCTGACCGGCTGCGAAGTACTGATTCGCTGGCATCACCCCGTTAGCGGGATTATCCCACCAGATCAGTTTATCCCGCTGGCAGAGTCCACCGGATTAATTGCCCCGATAACGCAACAGTTGATGTCTCAGGTCGAACATAGCCTTAATCCTGTTGCACATTTTTTACCAGATCAATTTCATATTGGGATCAATATTTCACCAGCGCATTTTCTGTCCCCGGGGCTGGAAGATAGCTGTATAAAGTTTCTATCCACCTTCCCGAAAGGGAAAGTGAAACTGGTTCTGGAACTGACAGAACGAAACCAGCTATCCGTCACAGCAGAATCAAAAGCGTTATTTGCGAAATTACATCAACAGGGAGTATTGTTTGCTCTGGATGATTTTGGTACTGGCTATGCAACCCACAGCTACCTGCAGTCGTTTCCTGTCGATTACATCAAACTCGACAAAGGGTTTGTACAAATGGTCGGCGTGGATGAAATCTCCGGGCATATAGTAGAAAATGTTATTGAGCTGGCTCGTCGGTTAGGTATTGATATCATTGCCGAAGGCATTGAAACCGAATCACAGGAGTTGTTCATGACAGAGAAAGGAAGCAGCTATCTGCAGGGATACCGCTATGCACCTCCACTACCCGCGGAACAGTTTATTGCTGAGTGGGTATACAACAGCAGAAACGGCAAAAACCAGAGATAACACATACTGAAATGGACCAGGATATGCGTCCCCCTTTTCACCTCATCTCCCAATTCCCGGGTTTGATTCCTTTTTCGCAGCAAAAGGGACTGAGGGTACAAAAGAGGGTACATTTTTCACCAAACCAAACAAATCAGATTTATATCAACATGATAGAAGCAATCTTCGATTCCGAGTCCGGCACCAAATTCATAAGGCCTCGCTGCAAAGCGGGGCTTTTTCTTTTTCTGGCTACGGTAAATTTCAGATCGTTGCTACAGGTCATTCGTAATCGTTAACGCCTTTTAATTTCAAAGCATTCTGTCTAATGTCGGCATATCTGGCGATGAGCTGTTTCAGATGCATCTCTGCCTCAGCCCCTGCGGCAGGTGGAAGTGGTTGTCCTGCCGACGACTGTTCCAGTATCCGCAGTTGCTCTTCAGCCGGTATGGATTGATTAAAAGACTGTATCGTTGAAAACACCACTGACTTCAGCTCACTGACCGTCATGTATTTCCCCTTATGCTCATCCAGTCCGTTCAGTCGTTCACTCAGTTTCTGTAGCGTAACCATTCCCTGATGCCAGCCATTCAAATTTTCTGTCGGCAACGCAGCGACATTAAATTGTTGCTGCCACTGCTGTATCAGGGGCTTTGCGCGCTCCGGCCATATCACCTGGGCCTGTTCGACAAGCTGCCTTTCCCGGGTTATGAGCCAGTCCGGCGGTAGCTTGTCCAGAAGCGTAAGCTGCTGTTGTGTTTGCGTAATTAAAGTTTGTGGCAACGGAGATTGCTGACGCAATAAATTCAATTGTTCAGGCGTGAGTACTGCGGGTAACGGTGCCAGAGAGGCAGTAAACTGGGTTTGTAACGGGTCCGTCCGATGCAAAAACTGCCACGTCCATAGCGTTGCTGCACCTATCACCAGCATGGTACACATCCCACCGACAAAAGATTTCCATTTTTTTACTGGCTCAGGTATTGCCGGCAGTACCTCCACGTTTGGCTGTGTAACGTACACCCATTGCACTGCACTGTCTGGCGCCCGGATATCTTCAAACGAACGACCAGTATGGGAACCTGTTGTTATACCCACGTCATTCATGACCGGATCATGCGAAACGATACCCGACTGAATTGTCGCCCCTGTACAGATTGTGTCATCGCTGTTCTCCAGCCTGACAGCGTTGTTATGCATCAGGGTACGCAATGTATCCAGCTGACTCAGATGTCTGAGCTCCAGGCGCTGTAAAACCGTCCCCAAACGGGTAAGCAGCTGCTCTGCCCGATACAGTTGGCTAAGGTCGCTGTATTTCAGCGGGAGTGAGCGCATCCGTTGTTGCAAACGCAGGCTCAGATTACTGAGGATCTCAATCCGAACATGGACAGGCTGTGGCCAAAGCACGCCCCACTGATGGCTTATCAGAGCCTCCAGTATTGCCAACCCTTCATTCAGACCAAACAACCCGGCCAGCTGCGTACGGGCCAGCGTATACCAGGCCGCGGTCTGCAGCTCAACACCATTTTGCTCAAACAGTGAGAGACAAAGTTTTTCGGCATAACGCCAGTTCACATCAGGACGTGCCGGATGCGTTAGCTTATTTAGTTCATCACACAAAGCGGCATAATCCGGTAGCCTTCGCGGGTCACCGCCGGTTTTGATTCTACGTGGGGTAATGTCATTCATGACCAGTTATCCATCTGACGTACTTGCGGTTATAGAAGATGATTGTTTATGCAGCTTCGGGTTCTGCATATTCAGGGCGTAGCAGATACTGACGGGGTTAGGGAGAAACGCTAAAACCAGGCCTTAAATACGAGCTGCCGTGTCGAGATACTGCTGTTTCAGGTGTCTCAACAGGACTCGCCCTTCAGGCATAAATTCAGTGCCATAACGCACCAGACCAACATCTTTGAGTTCAGCGTCAATGGCATAGCACAGCTCGCCAGGAACGACCTGTTCCAGCAGAACAACGGTTATTTTTTTCAGGCGCGGCTCATATTTGAGCAGTACGGTTGATAACGTCCCCATCATTTCATGCGCCGTCCCCGGCATTCCCTGGAGAATTTTGGTCATATCCGGTAGACCATAGTCCGGCAGATGCGCCAGCGTGCCGGCACGACTGTTAAGAATGCGCTGCATATTGTCCAGTACTGAGAGGATTATCTGGTTCTGCTCGCTAACCTGATTCAGATCCAGACCTCCGGTAAAATTCCCAAACAGGGTTTCATATAGCGACGGACGCGGAGTGTCATTCATCTTTCAACGCCTTCAGAGTCAACCGTTCACTCCCAGCTTCAATGATTCTGGCTGAATCCGGGGCAAGGTCGTCACGACTCAACACGATCCGCCAGGTGTTATTCACCTGATCCGGAGTACCGGCCTTATCCAGGTCTAACATCGCTGCCCGGTCCGGATGACTTTGTACAAACTCTTTCGCGGCTTCACGCAGGTAGCGCATTTCTGCGTCGTAATAACACAGGGTTAAATCTTCCATAAAATAGTTACTCAAAATATAGGAAACAATGTTTTCTTCCCCAAAAGTGGAAGTTATCTCACCACTTCGCGAATAGTCAGAGACATAGGTTTTATCTCCTCTTTTAAAATCTCAAATTCAGTAGTTATTTTTCTTAATGACTGACCAGATGAAAAAATGTGAGAAAGTACCTTGCTATAAATTATGAGCCACACTTATTCATCTTCCTTTTATCCAGCTAATAACTTTCTCTAACCACATAACACCGCGGCCCGCGCCGGATCGAGCTGAATCAGCCCGCCTAGCAATTTTTCCATAGCAGGCCCGAGGCGAATCTTGTCAGCCTCACTGCGACTGGCTTTCAGTCTGAGGAGTTTCAGATGACGGGCCTGTACCTCAAACAGCAGCTCAGGTTCCCACTCGCTAAGGGCCACTTCTCTGGCTCGCTCACCCAGTTCTGCAAACAGATGCACCGCGAGCTCATTTTTTCCGTACTGTTCTGCAATACGCCCCATTAGCAGGCGCAGCAGCCACTGCTGACGCGCAGTGGCGATGCCTGGTCGATGCTGTAACCAGCTCAGTGCCGCATCCGGGCTTTCGCTGTCCGCCAGCGCCACGGCCTCCGGCTCCAGTGCCAGAATGTCGTCGTTCACTTCGGCCATACGGGCGGAAGGCGTTTCTTGGCCCCACCCAGCGGTGGTATCCAGTACGCTCTGCTGGATCCAGTTCAGTGTCACTTCATCAGCAAACGGCGTACCGTCACTGAATGCCAGCGTCTCCAGCCCGGATAATCGGGTCAGTAGCCCCTTCAGATCAGCGGCAATAATGTCAGCCACTATCTCTTTACCGGACTTCGTCAGCGCCTGATGGATATACCACTGCAGATCCAGCCACAGGTGGTTGGCACCGCGGGAAAAGGTACTGTCTGCCGTTTCCAGAATCTCAGCCCAGTTTTGTTGCAGGTACAGGCGTTTGAGCAGCGCACGCTGGTCTGCTCTTGGGGGTTCGATGCGAGTTCGCCCCTGTGCATCTGGAGCCGGAATAGCCTGCAGGGTATCGTGGCGCAGACTTTTCATCAGATGGTGCGCCGACAACCAACCGTCGGGCTGTTCGCGCAGGTATTCGCTAAGAGTGCGCGCCTGCGCCAGCAAATCCTGACCGGAAGTGATTCTCCCGATAGCAGGGGCATCGCTGTGGCTCGCCGTGGAAAGTGTCTCAGTAGTACTGGCGTTCTGCGGTACAACGGCATCCACTCCGCCCGCTTTCTGCAGGCGGTTTTCCAGCGCACCATACAGCGCGTTAAGTCCTGGGCGGGTTTCATCCGGCTCATTTTCAGTGAGCTGCGCTATCTGCAGCAGTGCGCCGATGGTACGCAGCGCATCTTCCCTGACCACTTCCGGATACAGTGAAAGAGAATCCGTCATGCGTGAACCTGCCAGCCACTCCAGTGCTGCCTTACGGCTGCGGTTGCGCTGTGGATGCAGTTGCACACCGAAGCGGTCTATCAGACCCGCCAGCAGTTCGAGCCCCTCTGCCAGCCCCTGCTCGCCTTCACGATGCAACCTGGCCCAGCAGTAATACGTCGCCACACGAATGTCTTTAGCAGTGGTGGTGAGCACTTTCTCCGCCAACTCGCAGATAAGCTCAGTATCCGCCCCGGAAAGTTTGTTGACCTCCTCGCGCATTTGCTGGAAGCCATCGTCATAACCTGGGTCATCTCCCACTGA
Source organism: Escherichia sp. E4742 (assembly GCF_005843885.1). Lineage (NCBI taxonomy): Bacteria > Pseudomonadati > Pseudomonadota > Gammaproteobacteria > Enterobacterales > Enterobacteriaceae > Escherichia > Escherichia sp. E4742. The sequence continues at coordinate 1,186,096 of NZ_CP040443.1, forward strand.
TGACTCTCCGGGTAACGGCTGCAGCCAATTGTTCCACTGCGCCACTCGCTCACGGGTAGCGTCAAGGAGTGTCATCGGCTCTGTCTGACAGGCGCTAACCAGGGCATTTAACGTGCTCATCAATTGACCTCCGCTGCATCACTGTTTGTGCTGGCGACCGGGTCTGTCACTGCCACTTTCGCCGTGCTGAAGATGGTATCTGGCAGACGGTAGCGGTTCAGCCCGCCTTCAGTTAATGCAGACAGCGCGTTCTTCAGCGTATCTGTCAGACTCATAATATTGGCTCCATAGGATAACCTGTTATCCATGACGCTATTACCGACGGGCAAATGGCGGGATTAATTAAGGGGAACTCAGGGGGTACGAAAAAGAGTAATTACGACTCCAGTCCCAACGACACAAATGAAGGATTTTATTAACAACAATGTTATTTCAAAATTATCCATCTCGTACTCGCCATCGTTGCTCACTTAGCTCCTTCAGTTATATTTAAACTCCAGCACAACCCCTTCTTCATCATTCCACCCCAGCGTCAACGACGCTGGCTTTTGTTTCGCGGCCATATGAACCAGCAATTGCTGACTCAGCACCGGCAGAATTTGTTGGTTGAGTAAGCTGTCGACATTGCGCGCCCCGGTGTCCGGTAACAGGCAGGCAGCGGTCAGCGCGTCGTACAGGCTTTCGTCAATCAGCGTGGTCAGGCCGTAGTGGCGCTGTAAGCGCTGGCTGACATGGGAGAGTTTCATCTCCACAATCGTGTGCATGGCTGCTTCTGCCAGCGGACGGTAAATCACAGTCTGGAAACGGGCGAGCAGCGCGGGCTGGAAGTGGTCGCGCAGTATCGGGCGCAGCAGTTCGTGCAGGTCTGCCTCGGTGGCTTCCGGTTGTTCGTCCAGCAACTGCATCAGGTGGTCGCTACCGAGGTTGGAGGTCATCAAAATAACGGTATTGCGGAAGTCGATTTCTCGCCCTTCGCCGTCGCGCATAAAACCACGATCGAATACCTGATAGAACAGATTCATCACGTCACGGTGCGCTTTTTCGACTTCATCGAGCAGCACCACACTGTACGGACGCTTACGTACGGCTTCAGTAAGAATGCCGCCCTGGCCGTAGCCGACGTAACCAGGTGGAGAACCTTTCAACTGGGAAACTGTGTGTGGCTCCTGGTATTCCGACAGGTTAATGGTAATCAGTGATTTTTCGCCACCGTACAGCGCATCCGCCAGTGCCAGCGCGGTTTCAGTTTTTCCTACACCACTTGGGCCAACCAGCAGGAATACACCCTGTGGACCGTTCTCAGAGGTGAGGCCGGTTTTAGCGGCGCGCAGGCGCCGGGCGATGGCTTCAAGCGCAATATTCTGACCGACTACACGTTTGCCGATTTCATTTTCCAGGGTAAGCAGTTCGGTCTGTTCGTCTTTCATCAGCGAAGAAAGCGGCACGCCGGTCCAGTCGGCAATCACTGTTGCAACAGTGCGCACATCCACATCCACCGACAACAACGGATTGCCCTGCTGTAAACCGTTCAGCTCCTGTTGCAGGGCATGCGTTTCGCTCTGACGGGAAATGTCCTGCCGGCATTTCCGTAGTTGTTCAGTAAGTCTCAGTTCCTGGCCGTACTGGGTTTCAAGTTCGTGGAGTTCAACGATGACGTTTTTCTCTTCCTGTTCGATTGCCGTCAAGCGTTCACCGTGGTTTTGATTACCGACGGTAATGTCTTCCTGTAGCGCTTGTCTCTCCATTTCAAGAGAGGTAATCCGGGAACGGATACGGGTCAACTGTTCGGGTACGGTGTCGAGACTCATACGCACACGAGCGCTTGCAGTGTCGAGCAGGTCAACGGCTTTGTCCGGGAGTTGACGGCCTGTCAGATAACGTCGGGATAACGTAACGGCAGCGCACACCGCATCATCAGTGATGTGCACATTATGATGTTCGGCATAACGGGATTTCAGGCCACGCAACATCAGACAAGCCGTGTCGTCGTCCGGTTCGTCAACTTTCACCATCTGGAAGCGGCGTTCGAGTGCGGCATCGCGCTCAAAGTATTGTTTATACTCAGACCAGGTCGTCGCGGCGATGGTACGTAACTCACCGCGCGCCAGGGCAGGTTTCAGTAGATTGGCAGCATCAGCACCACCAGCCTGGTTACCTGCGCCGATGATGGTATGGGCCTCATCGATAAACAGCAAAATGGGGACAGGAGACTGCTGTACAGCATTAATCACGTTTTTCAGGCGCTGCTCAAATTCCCCCTTCACTCCCGCCCCCGCCTGTAGCAGCCCGAGGTCAAGAGTGCGTAGCACCACCGGTTTGAGGGATTCAGGGACATTACCTTCAGAGATTCTGAGCGCCAGACCTTCTACCAGTGCGGTTTTCCCGACACCGGGCTCACCGACCAGGATTGGGTTATTTTTTCGGCGACGAGAAAGAATGTCCACCATCTGGCGGATTTCACTATCGCGGCCAAATACCGGATCAATTTTGCCTTCACGCGCCTGGGCGGTGACGTCATGGGTGAATTTATCCAGCGCATTCTGCAGCGCCGGACTCAGTTCCCCTTCTTTCATCTCACTCCCTACTGGACGCCCGATAAACTCCACGTCCCCACCATGGCTCCCCGTGAGTTCGGCTTCCTGCTGTACCTGCGCACGCTCGTCTGACTGGGCATCCAGTAGCGGGCGCAGGCACTCCAACTGGCTCTGGCCCAGAGTCAGCAATGGCCACAGACCATCGCAGCGCACCAGCTTCTGGTTAGCCACCAGCGCCATCAGCAGGTGGTGACTTCGAATCTGTTCTTCTCCCGCCAGTGAGGCAATCAGCCAGGCTTGTTGCATCAATACCTGGATATTTTCTGAAAGCTGCGGGCGATGGCGCACTGAGCGAGGTTGTTTGTCGAGCCAGGCAAGCAAATCTTGCCAGAGAGTGTCCATGTCCCACTCGTAGCGGCGTGCCAGCACCGTGAGATCCCCCTCGCCCTGCTCAAGAAGTTTCAGCAGCCAGTGCTCTGGCAAAATTTCCGCATGCGCGCGGATCTGACAGAGTGAAGCTGCGGCTTCCATCGCACGGGCGCAATAAGGGTTCAGACGTCGCAGCAAAATGGCTGGATTTTCCATGAATATCTCTCTTTGTCGGTTTCTGAACACGCTACCGCCCCTCGCTGTTTTCCGTGAGGAAGACCAAAGCGCATACGGTCGTGCTGGCAGATTGTGGAGTCTTTGCTGAAAGCCCGTTGGCTTCAGACGTTCAGCAAAAAAAAAACGGACAGAGAAACTCTGCCCGCTCGTGGCTTAGGCGGTGGCGCGTTCGTTCCAGGAATCGGAATGAATGATGTTGCCGTCTTTGTAGGTCCAGGTGATTTTTTCGTAACGCAGTTCAATGCGCTCAAGGTGGTTGTGCTTCTCTTTAGAAGGATCCTTGATGTCATACATTTCAGGATTCACCTTCACCACTTTCACGTTCTCAAGTTTGGTGTTGAAGTACTCCACTTCCTGGCCTGCGTCGTTGATTTTGTACCACTTGAATTCGGCAGACTTGAGGGTCTGACCGGTGGTCACTGCCTTGTACAAATACGGGCTGGAGGAGTCGATTTCCTTGGTGAACAGGAACGGGGTATGGATACGGGTGCCGGTCAGTTTGCCTGTGTTGTTATCAGTCGGGATGTACAGGTTGTGTTCCTGAGCCACGACTTCGATGCTGCCTTCACGATCCTGAACGTCCACAGACCCTTTGATGTCCGCGCCGCCATCGTCCTTCAGCCAAAGATAAACAGGTATTGCCATGGAATTACTCTCCATTATGTTGTGATGCGCCATCATCCTGCGATGACGCCAGGGTGTGTCCAGGTATCTGACAGGCATTAGCCTGCGGTACCAGACGGATTTCGACACGGCGGTTGAGCGCACGGCCCTCCGGGGTGTCATTGGTTGCGACCGGACGGCTTTCGCCATAGCCCTGTACCGCAAAACAGCTTTCCGGTACGTCACCGGTTTCATGCATCACGACGCATCGCCATCAGACGCCGACGTCGTGCTTGCAGGCGGACCAACAGATCGCTCAGTTCAGCCACCAGCGAAGGGCTCGCCGCAACCGAGAGCATTGGCGGGATAAAAGACGGATCACGATTCCACTGCCCCTGCGCATTCCAGCGGGGCTGCTGCTGGAACTGTTGCGGGGCCAGCGCAGCCCCGTCCTCCCAAAGTGGGCGAAAAATTTTCATCCTTGATTTCCCCTCGCCTTACGATTTGGCTTTTGGCATCTGGGAAACTAGTGATAGGTTGATGTCCATCCCTTCCACCTGGAAGTGGGGGATAGCAAAGAGTTTCACGCGGAAGAAGCCTGGGTTATCCCCGATATCTTCCACCAGCACTTTCGCGTCACGCAGCGGGTGAGAAGCCTGCAAGTCATCGCCCGGATCGGTCATTTCTGTCACAAGACCACGAACCCAGGTATTAAGCTCCAGTTCCAGCAGACGACGATCCTTGGTTGTACCAATGTTTTCCCGTTGAATCAGCTTCAGATAATGAGCGATTCGCGACAGCAGGAAGATGTACGGCAAACGCGCATTGATGCGGCTATTTGCAGTGGCATCAGCAGTGTCGTAGAGCGCAGGTTTTTGCGTGGAGTTCGCCGAGAAGAAACAGGCATAATCGCGGTTTTTGTAGTACGACAGGGGAATAAATCCAAGATTTGCGAACTCAAATTCGCGGGTTTCCGGGATCATCACCTCTGACGGAATTTTTACCTGATTACCCGTACCGAGATCATACAGATGAATGGGCAAGTCCTGTACTGCACCACCGGCCTGTGGACCACGGATTTGCACGCACCAGCCGTTGTTGATGAAGCTTTTCACCATGTTGGCCGCAAAAGCGAAGGAGGCATTGGTCCACAGGTATTTATCGTGATCCGGGCCTTTCACTTCTTCAACATAGTTAAAACTACGTACCGGTACTGTGTCCGGGCCATACGGCAAACGGCCCAGCACGCGAGGCATGACCAGCCCCATGTATCGAGAGTCGTCCGTATCCCTGAAACTTTTCCATTTAATGTACTCGGCGCGGTCAAAGTAGTTACCAATATCTTTGATGGCCGCGACCTCTTCCATTGACTCTTTCAGGAAAAATTTCGGCCCCGCAGAACCGATAAAGGGCATATGTGCCGCAGCAGACACTTTTGACAAATTACGCATCAGCGCCACGTCCTGCGCAGAAGCATCAAACTCGTAAGAGGAAATCAGCGCGGCAATCGGCTCGCCGCCCGGAGTGTCATACTCATCGATGTATGTGTGTTTGTACAAACCACTCTGGATAATTTCCGGACTATCTTCAAAATCCTGGCGCAGGTCTTCCTTAGAGATATCCAGCAGTTCAACTTTCACGTTCTGGCGGAAATCAGTTTTATCAACCAACGATTTCACGCCCCGCCACAGGCTTTCTACCGCCTGAAAGGCCTCGTGATGCATAACTGCATCAAGTTGACGACTTATCTGGTAATCCAGTTCAGCGATATGGTGGTCAATCAAATTTTTGTCGAGCTTTTCAACTTTAGATCCGGATTTAGTCAGACATTCCAGGAACACTTGCATCCCGGCAGTTAAACGTTCATCCGCAGTCGCATCCGACATCGCCTGTGCATCCTGCCAGATATCCAGAGCACTCAACTCTGAGACTGGGCTCAGATTAATTTTTTCAAACAGGGACGCATAAACTCCACTTGCCACAGGACGTTCAAGGACCACACTCTCGCCAGCAGTGGCATTCTCATTATTTACAGACATCAACATATTCCTTATTAATCCGTTAAATCGTCATGATCGTTATGGCTGTTTTGGGGCCAGGGCTGAGAGTTCGGCTCTGAGTTCTGCGCTTAATGCCGGGTCCAGCAGAATATTTTCCAGTTCTTTGCGGAAAGCCTGGTTATCCAGAAGATTTGCTTTTAAATCACGAAGTAAATTACGCATGGAAAGCATGGCCTTCAGCTGCGGTATTTGCCGGGAGACTTGTTCCGGGGAAAAATCCTTTATACTGCGGAATGTCAGTTTGATGCTGTCTTCGCTATCGTCATCAGCAAGCGTATTTTTAACGGTAAGATTTACTTTTGGGGAATAATCAAAAAGGACTGCATCAAAGTTATTTTTGTTAAGATTAACTTTTTTTCGTTCTGATAATGGCGCGGATTCCTGACCATTACTAAAATCACCCGCAATAAGTAACTTAAGGGGTAATTCCATTTTTTTGCTTGCGCCACCTGTATGCAGTTCTAATTTTAGATTAATACGGGCCTTCGGGATCTCCCGCTGGAAGCTGTCACTCATAGTTCCCTCACGTAATTCAGTTAAAGTCAAATTAACAACAATATTTCCTTAACCGGATACTAGGGCAATATCAATTTCAAAAAAACAATATAGATCAATAAATTGAATATAAAAAACAATAAGAAAACTGCCAAAAAACAAGAATAATTTTATACATATCAAGCAATTAAAAACGACTTTATACATGTTCTGAATTATATTTTCATTACGTAACTACATTATTTTTATACCCTAAACCAGATTGTACAAAGTGCGAAATGCTGACCTATTATATAACAACATTCTTCATAATCCTCAGGCGGCAGCCCTGAGTGTTTTTGCGATGTAATATCGAAGTAATTCGTTTGTATATAAAACCTATCACTAAAGTAAACCGTGAATATTCACCGTGCACTGGCATTTCCTCTTTGCACGCCCCAGCTTAAAGTCAAACCAGTTTCTATTAGGTTAAATACCGTAGAAAGAAGGTTTACTTATTAATATTTTTATTTCAGGTAATCGGAATTTTGCATTTTTGCATCCATAAGCCTCTTCAGGAATACTCTGATTAAGCATAAACATTGATGCAGCGCAGCAAATTATTTATTTTCACCACTTATATTCACATAGACATTGTAATTGCACAGTAAAAGTAGGTACTTATGCGTAATGGAGTATTTCGGATTAGTAAGTATTTGGTTGTTATTACTGCGATATCCTGTATGTATACCGGATTTGCATTTGCAACGAACGTCACATTGAACTCTGTCCAGGTAAAACATCTGAATAGCGTTATCAATCGTGAGGTAAAAGGGAAGAATGACCGTAATTTTGTCAATAACAACTGGACTGAAGCTCAGCGCGTAGCCGAATTTATTTGTCGACCGCTCGCACTAAAAGAGCTGCAGAAGCAGTACCCCGACGTAGATAAGGTTATTTTCGATCAGGGAAAACATAATATGCAGCGACTGCTCTCACCTGCACTACTGACAGGCAATGGTCAGTACCGTAGGGGAATTAGCTGGACGCCGTTTCACTTCGAATGTCAACTGTCAGTAAAAACCGGGGAAGCAACAGGATTCAGGCTGACGAGAAACAGAGCCCTGACCATGGCTCCAGGGCCAGTTATTCTTTCTGAAGGAGCCAACCAGTGAAAAATATACTTACGGCATTTCTTATCATTACGTTGCCTGTTTTCTCTGTCACGGCAGCCAGTTTTGACTGTCGACAGGCCCGCAGTGCGGATGAAAAAGCGATTTGTGCATCGCGTACCCTCAATGACATGGATGTGGAGATGAGCGTTAAATACAAATTTCTCCATGGGCTTTACGCAATGGGTGCCGCCGGGGAACTAAAAGAATCACAGGCACAGTGGCTGACAGAACGACGGCGTTGTGGCAGTGACAAACCCTGCCTGAGAGAAATATACAGAAAGCGCTTAACAACGTTGAACCATCTTTATGACGCGATTAACAAACCACTCTGAATCCAGAGTGGGCTCGTTGGTTGTTGGAAGTGCCTTCATGCGAGGCACTTCCTTATCAGTGTGCACAGTTATTGGTTAGCGAATGATAATCCCCATCATTATTTTTTAATTTAATAATAGTTTCCACGGAAAATATATACGGTGATAAATGCGCCCCTGTTTGATTTAAAAACATATTTATCGCCATAAATAATCAAGCGTAAAACTATCATACTGGTCAATATTCACCGCAAAAAATTTGTCATTCTCTTCTGCTTTACAAGGGGATTGTCAATCTGTTTATTATATTCAACTTAAATAGTTAATCACAAAATATCATCGCCATTACTGACGTGTTTTATTTATTGATAACAGTGACATACGTTCTTTTTTTATAAGCAAACAATCAATCGCTAAATTGTTTTTCAACTTAATAGTTAATCGCGAAACATTTTGATGATTGATAAAAATCCTAAATTCCTTGTTCATAATGTAGGGGTGTGTTAAATAGGTGGGCAAAATTTGGTTCCCCCTTCTCGCCTGTAATATTGCAGCATCTTCGCACTTCCACGAGACATTGCGACTTAATAAGAAGGTGATAAGCCCTACATAAGCACATGGGCTGACCATGGTTTTATATTCATTAAAACACTTTGTTATAACCAATTGATTTAATATCAATAATTTATTGTGGGTTCGGGTTTGTTGTGACTATGGCATTATTTCCGAGCAAAGGAGTTGATATGTCTGAAAGACATTTACCTGATGACCAGAGCAGTACTATCGATCCATATTTAATTACCTCGGTTTGCCAGACTCTGGCAGAACAAGGTGCTGCATTACAAAATTTGTCCAAACAGCTGGATTCCACTCAGTACCAGCGTGCTCTTGAATTGATAATTAATTGTAAAGGACACGTTATTCTTTCGGGAATGGGTAAATCAGGGCATGTTGGTCGAAAAATGTCTGCCACTCTGGCCTCTACTGGTACGCCGAGTTTCTTTATTCATCCCGCAGAAGCTTTCCATGGCGATCTGGGGATGATTACGCCTTATGATCTTCTGATCCTTATTTCTGCCAGCGGCGAAACAGATGAAATCCTCAAGCTCGTCCCGTCACTGAAGAATTTCGGCAACCGAATTATCGCCATTACCAATAATGGGAATTCTACCCTGGCGAAAAATGCTGATGCCGTGCTGGAACTTCACATGGCGAATGAAACCTGCCCGAATAATCTTGCACCAACAACGTCCACCACGCTGACCATGGCGATCGGCGATGCATTGGCGATTGCCATGATCCACCAACGCAAATTTATGCCGAATGATTTTGCGCGCTATCACCCGGGCGGTTCATTAGGTCGTCGCCTGCTGACCCGCGTTGCGGATGTCATGCAACATGATGTCCCTTCGGTTCATCTGGATGCGCCATTTAAAACGGTGATTCAACGTATCACCAGCGGTTGCCAGGGAATGGTGATGGTAGAAGACGCAGAAGGCGAGCTGGCGGGCATTATCACCGACGGTGACCTGCGTCGCTTTATGGAAAAAGAAGATTCTCTGACATCCGCCACGGCGGCTCAGATGATGACGCGTGAACCGCTGACGTTGCCAGAAGACACCATGATCATTGAAGCGGAAGAAAAAATGCAAAAGCACCGCGTCTCAACGTTATTGGTGACCAACAAGGCAAATAAAGTCACTGGCCTTGTGCGCATTTTCGACTAATTAAGCAACGGGGTGCGAGAGGTTAGTCTCTCATTGAGTTTGCGCCCCACTGAAACTTTGATAATCGTTACATGTTGATAAAAGTGAAGTCTGCCGTATCCTGGATGCGTGCTCGTTTGTCTGCCATCTCCCTGGCAGATATCCAAAAACACCTGGCGAAAATCATCATTCTGGCACCGATGGCAGTGCTGCTGATCTATCTGGCTATCTTCAGCCAGCCTCGCTATATGAGCGAGTCGAAAGTCGCCATTAAACGCTCAGATGATTTAAACAGCGGCAGCCTGAATTTTGGTCTGCTTCTGGGTGCCTCTAATCCGAGTTCCGCAGAAGATGCGTTGTATCTGAAAGAGTACATCAACTCTCCAGATATGCTGGCAGCGTTAGATAAGCAACTGAATTTTCGCGAAGCGTTTAGCCACAGCGGGCTCGATTTTCTTAATCATCTTAGCAAGGATGAAACCGCAGAAGGCTTCCTGAAGTACTACAAGGACCGTATCAACGTTTCGTATGACGATAAAACCGGATTGCTGAATATTCAGACGCAGGGCTTTAGCCCGGAGTTTGCGCTTAAGTTTAACCAGACCGTGCTGAAAGAGTCAGAGCGCTTTATCAATGAGATGTCACATCGCATTGCGCGTGACCAGCTTGCCTTTGCAGAAAGCGAGATGGAAAAGGCACGCCAGCGTCTGGACGCCAGCAAAGCGGAACTGCTCTCTTATCAGGACAACAACAACGTTCTGGATCCACAGGCACAGGCACAGGCAGCGAGCACGTTAGTCAATACGCTGATGGGCCAGAAGATCCAGATGGAAGCGGACCTGCGGAACTTGCTGACGTATCTGCGCGAGGACGCCCCGCAAGTTGTAAGTGCGCGTAATGCGATTCAGTCATTGCAGGCACAAATCGATGAAGAAAAAAGCAAAATCACAGCGCCACAGGGTGACAAGCTAAACCGTATGGCGGTGGATTTTGAGGAAATAAAATCAAAAGTAGAGTTCAACACCGAGCTCTACAAACTGACGCTGACCTCCATTGAAAAGACCCGTGTAGAAGCGGCTCGTAAGCTCAAGGTACTGTCTGTGATCAGTTCGCCACAGTTGCCGCAGGAATCATCTTTTCCAAACATCCCTTATTTGATCGCCTGTTGGTTACTGGTGTGCTGCCTGCTGTTCGGCACCCTGAAACTGTTGCTGGCTGTTATTGAAGATCACCGAGATTAACGCTGTCGCTGAATGAGTTTGTGATGAAATTATTTAAATCAATTTTACTGATTGCCGCCTGTCACGCGGCGCAGGCCAGCGCGGCCATTGATATTAACGCTGACCCAAACCTGACAGGAGCCGCACCACTGCCCGGTATTCTGAGCGGACAGAAGTCGGATACGCAAAACATGAGCGGCTTCGACAATACCCCGCCGCCCGCACCGCCGATGGTAATGAGCCGTATGTTTGGTGCTCAACTTTTCAACGGCACCAGCGCGGATAGCGGTGCGACGGTAGGATTCAACCCTGACTATATTCTGAATCCGGGCGATAGCATTCAGGTTCGTTTATGGGGTGCGTTCACCTTTGATGGTGCGTTACAGGTTGATCCCAAAGGCAATATTTTTCTGCCAAACGTTGGTCCAGTGAAAGTTGCCGGGGTTAGCAATAGTCAGTTGAACACTCTGGTTACATCCAAAGTGAAGGAAGTGTACCAGTCCAACGTCAACGTCTACGCCTCCTTATTACAGGCGCAGCCAGTAAAAGTGTACGTGACCGGATTTGTGCGTAATCCTGGTCTGTACGGCGGCGTGACGTCCGATTCGTTACTCAATTATCTGATCAAGGCTGGCGGCGTTGATCCAGAGCGCGGAAGTTACGTTGATATTGTGGTCAAGCGCGGTAACCGCGTGCGCTCCAACGTCAACCTGTACGACTTCCTGCTAAACGGCAAACTGGGGCTTTCGCAGTTCGCCGATGGTGACACCATCATCGTTGGGCCTCGTCAGCATACGTTCAGCGTCCAGGGCGATGTCTTTAACAGCTACGACTTTGAGTTCCGCGAAAGCAGCATTCCTGTAACAGAAGCGTTGAGCTGGGCGCGCCCTAAGCCTGGTGCGACGCACATTACGATTATGCGCAAACAGGGGCTGCAAAAACGTAGCGAATACTATCCGATCAGTTCTGCGCCAGGCCGCATGTTGCAGAACGGCGATACCTTAATAGTGAGCACTGACCGCTATGCCGGCACCATTCAGGTGCGGGTTGAAGGCGCGCACTCCGGTGAACATGCCATGGTGCTGCCTTATGGCTCCACCATGCGTGCGGTTCTGGAAAAAGTCCGTCCGAACAGCATGTCGCAGATGAACGCGGTTCAGCTTTATCGCCCATCAGTGGCCCAGCGGCAGAAAGAGATGCTGAATCTCTCGCTGCAAAAGCTGGAGGAAGCGTCACTTTCTGCCCAGTCCTCCACCAAAGAAGAAGCCAGCCTGCGAATGCAGGAAGCGCAACTGATCAGCCGCTTTGTGGCGAAAGCGCGCACCGTGGTTCCGAAAGGTGAAGTGATCCTCAACGAGTCCAATATTGATTCTGTTCTGCTGGAAGATGGCGACGTCATCAATATTCCGGAGAAAACATCGCTGGTTATGGTTCATGGCGAGGTGCTGTTCCCGAACGCGGTGAGCTGGCAGAAGGGAATGACCACCGAGGATTACATCGAGAAATGTGGTGGCCTGACGCAGAAATCGGGTAACGCCAGAATTATCGTCATTCGTCAGAACGGTGCAGCGGTCAACGCGGAAGATGTGGATTCACTCAAGCCGGGTGATGAGATTATGGTTCTGCCGAAATATGAATCAAAAAACATTGAAGTTACCCGTGGTATTTCCACCATCCTCTATCAGCTGGCGGTGGGTGCAAAAGTGATTCTGTCGTTGTAAGGAGTTGAAATGAGCAAAGCAGTTATTGTCATTCCGGCTCGTTATGGCTCCTCGCGCCTGCCGGGTAAGCCGTTACTCGATATTGTTGGCAAACCGATGATCCAGCATGTTTACGAGCGTGCGTTACAGGTGGCGGGCGTCGCAGAAGTTTGGGTGGCAACTGACGACCCGCGCGTTGAACAGGCCGTGCAGGCTTTTGGCGGGAAAGCCATCATGACGCGCAACGATCATGAATCCGGCACCGATCGGCTGGTCGAGGTGATGCATACGGTGGAAGCAGACATCTACATTAACCTGCAGGGCGATGAACCAATGATTCGCCCGCGGGATGTAGAAACGTTGCTACAAGGAATGCGTGATGATCCCGCGTTGCCGGTGGCAACGCTATGCCACGCGATTTCTGCCGAAGAAGCGACAGAGCCAAGCACGGTAAAAGTGGTGGTAAATACCCGCCAGGATGCACTTTATTTCAGCCGTTCGCCGATTCCCTATCCGCGCAATGCTGAAAAAGCGCGCTACCTGAAACACGTTGGTATTTACGCTTATCGTCGCGATGTGCTGCAAAACTACAGTCAATTGCCAGAGTCCATGCCGGAGCAGGCGGAGTCACTGGAGCAGCTACGGTTGATGAACGCGGGGATCAACATTCGCACATTTGAGGTTGCCGCAACCGGGCCGGGCGTTGACACCCCGGCATGCCTTGAAAAGGTGCGCGCCCTGATGGCACAGGAACTGGCTGAAAACGCATGATTGGCATTTACTCGCCTGGCATCTGGCGTATTCCGCATCTGGAGAAATTTCTGGCGCAGCCGTGCCAGAAACTTTCTCTGCTGCGTCCTGTTCCGCAAAACGTCGATGCTATCGCCGTGTGGGGGCATCGCCCCAGCGCGGCGAAACCGATGGCAATCGCCAAAGCAGCGGGAAAACCCATCATCCGTCTGGAAGATGGATTTGTGCGCTCGCTGGATCTTGGCGTCAATGGAGCACCGCCGCTTTCTTTGGTGGTGGACGACTCCGGCATTTACTACGATGCCAGCAAGCCTTCGGCGCTGGAGAAACTGGTACAGGATAAAGCCGGAAATGCAGCGCTGATAAGCCAGGCCAGAGAAGCGATGCACACCATCGTGACCGGGGATTTGTCGAAATATAACCTGGCGCCTGCGTTTGTGGCTGATGAGCCGGAACGTGCAGACATCGTTCTGGTTGTCGATCAGACATTTAATGATATGTCAGTGAAGTATGGTAATGCGGGTCAGAATGAGTTTGCCGCCATGCTGGAAGCCGCGATTACGGAAAATCCTCAAGCCGAAATTTGGGTGAAGGTGCATCCGGATGTCCTGGAAGGAAAGAAAACAGGTTATTTCGCTGATCTGCGCGCCACACAACGAGTACGTTTGATTGCCGAGAATGTCAGCCCGCAGTCGCTGTTGCGACACATTTCCAGGGTTTACGTCGTGACCTCCCAGTACGGCTTTGAAGCCTTGCTGGCAGGAAAACCGGTGACATGTTTCGGTCAGCCCTGGTATGCAGGCTGGGGCTTAACCGACGACCGCCATCCGCAGTCCGCTGTGTTATCTGCCCGACGCGGTTCTGCCACGCTGGAAGAACTTTTTGCCGCTGCATACCTGCGTTACTGTCGCTATATCGATCCGCAAACGGGAGCAGTAAGCGATCTGTTTACCGTGCTGCAATGGCTGCAATTACAGCGCAACCATCAGCAACAGCGTAATGGCTATTTATGGGCGCCAGGCTTAACGCTGTGGAAATCGGCGATCCTGAAACCTTTCTTACGAACGGCGACAAACCGACTGAGTTTTACACGTCGCTGTACTGCGGCCACCGCTTGCGTGGTATGGGGTGTAAAGGGAGAACAGCAATGGCGAGCCGAAGCACAGCGAAACTCACTGCCGTTATGGCGAATGGAAGATGGTTTTCTGCGTTCATCCGGACTTGGCTCTGACCTGCTGCCGCCGCTATCGCTGGTGCTGGATAAACGCGGGATTTACTATGACGCCACGCGCCCCAGCGACCTGGAAGTGCTGCTGAATTATAGCCAGTTAACGCTGACACAGCAGATGCGAGCTGAAAAATTACGCCAGCGACTGGTTGAAAGCAAACTGAGCAAGTACAACCTGGGAGCCGATTTCTCTCTACCAGCCGAAGCCAAAGGTAAAAAAGTTATCCTGGTACCGGGTCAGGTAGAGGACGATGCCTCTATTAAAACTGGCACTGTCTCGATTAAGAGCAACCTTGAGTTATTACGCACCGTACGTGAACGTAACCCGCACGCCTACATCATTTATAAACCGCACCCGGATGTATTAGTGGGGAATCGCAAGGGTAATATTCCGGCTAAATTGATCGCTGAACTTGCCGATTATCAGGCACTGGACGCAGATATTATTCAATGCATTCAGCGCGCAGATGAAGTGCATACCATGACATCATTGTCCGGGTTTGAAGCGATATTACATGGCAAGCAAGTTCATTGTTACGGCCTGCCCTTCTATGCCGGTTGGGGTTTAACCGTTGATGAACATCACTGCCCGCGCCGCGAGCGCAGATTAACGCTAGCAGACTTGATCTATCAGGCGTTGATTGTTTATCCAACCTATATCCACCCAACACGGCTACAACCTATTACGGTTGAAGAAGCTGCGGAATATTTAATCCAGACGCCGCGCAAGCCGATGGTAATTAGAAAAAATAATATTGACAGAGTTATTAATATTTACCGTAAGTTAATCATGTTCTGCAGAGTCAGACTGGATTAACCAATTTCATTATTGACTATTGCACAGATTATTTATGCAAGATAATGCACTAAGCATTTTGTTATCCGGTAAAAAGTACCTGCTATTGCAGGGACCGATGGGACCTTTTTTCAATGACATCGCCGAGTGGTTAGAGTCATTAGGCCGTAACGCTGTGAATGTTGTATTCAACGGCGGGGATCTTTTTTACTGCCGTAATCGACAATATCTGGCTTATTACCAAACGCCGAAAGAGTTTCCCGGTTGGTTGCGAGATCTCCACCGACAATATGACTTTGATACCATCCTCTGCTTTGGCGACTGCCGCCCATTACACAAAGAAGCAAAACGGTGGGCGAATACGAAAGAGATCCGCTTTCTGGCATTTGAAGAAGGATATTTACGCCCGCAGTTTATTACTGTTGAAGAAGGCGGAGTGAACGCATATTCATCGCTACCGCGCGATCCGGATTTTTATCGTAAGTTACCAGATATGGCTGCGCCGCACATTGAGAACTTAAAACCTTCAACGATGAAACGCATTGGCCATGCGATGTGGTATTACCTGATGGGCTGGCATTACCGTCATGAGTTCCCTCGCTACCGCCACCACAAATCGTTTTCCCCCTGGTATGAAGCACGTTGCTGGGTTCGTGCGTACTGGCGCAAGCAACTTTACAAAGTAACACAGCGTAAGGTATTGCCGAGGTTAATGAATGAGCTGGATCAGCGTTATTATCTTGCCGTTTTGCAGGTGTACAACGATAGCCAGATTCGTAACCACAGCAATTATAACGATGTGCGTGACTATATTAATGAAGTCATGTACTCATTTTCACGTAAAGCGCCGAAAGAAAGTTATTTGGTGATCAAACATCATCCGATGGATCGTGGTCACAGACTCTATCGACCATTAATTAAGCGGTTGAGTACGGAATATGGCTTAGGTGAGCGCGTCATTTATGTGCACGATCTCCCGATGCCGGAATTATTACGCCATGCAAAAGCGGTGGTAACAATAAACAGTACGGCAGGGATCTCTGCGCTGATTCATAACAAACCGCTCAAAGTGATGGGCAATGCCCTGTACGACATCAAAGGATTGACGTATCAAGGGCATTTGCACCAGTTCTGGCAGGCTAACTTTAAACCGGATATGAAACTGTTTAAGAAGTTTCGTGAGTATTTATTAATGAAGACGCAGATTAATGCAGTTTATTATAGACGACTGAGTTATGAAAAAGGCACATATTTAGTAAATAGAGTTCCATTCAATAACAAGTCATTACAGTAATAAGATAGTTACCATTTATATTTAGCAGAGTGTGATATCACATATTTTTTGTATCATATGTATGGTTAATGAAATCAACATCATATTAAAATACAATAATTATGGAAATATAACTTATGTTATTTATTTAATATATCAACTATTCAAAAAATAGTTAATAACACTATATGATAAGCCGTAAAATAAAAACACAAGAAATAATTATCAGGCCATGGGGTAATTAGTTACGATTTTAGACATCGTCATTTAATGACGCCGTACAGTGTTCTACGAACATTACAAACCTATCAACATCTATTGTCAGCTCTTTATCCTCATTTTTTTCTATCCAATAGCATCCATATTTACAATTCATTAGCTGAGTAGTACGATAATAACTAACTCTATTCCAATCTGTAGGCATTATCTCAATAAGAATTTTTAAATTTTTTGAAAAAACAGCATTTGCAATGCCCATCCCATGCGATCCAACAATTATTTCCGCGTGAGAAAACAGAGCAATTTGTTCACTTGGAGTATAATCACCCGGATCACAGATGTAATATCCCTGTTCTTCAAAGTACTTATATAAATCTATTTCGTTATGGATTTTTCGCTGTGTTGCATTCCGCCGAGAAATAAAAATTTTATGTTTCTGAGTAATATTTGATAATTTCGAGAATGACTCTGAAAGATTATTACAGCTTTTGATATAATAATCGCTTGGAGTATGTAAATGACCGAAACTTGGAAATGATGTGATTATCACATTATCAAATTCAATCCAAGTGTTTCCAACTTGTATTATTTTATTTCTTTTAACACCTAAACCTTCAAGCAAAATAACAAGTTCTTCTGATATATGTGGCGTAACAATATTAAAACCATCTAATGAACCATATACCTGTTTTATCAAATAAAGTGCAGGCAACGACTCTCGATATAAATGATCTAAATTGAGAACATATAAAGCCAGATAGACTTACCATGAATTTTTATTGAGTCATGAAAATCATCAACAAATAACTGCCTCTCATTATAATTAAGTATTCCTTGTTCTTTTAAAGCTTGCTTCCCAGACACATTTATAAAATTCCAAAGATATTTATCTTTATATAAAATAGGCCAATACCTTGGCATTCCTTCTGGGCGAGGGCCAATTTTACATGATTCAACCTCAATAATGATCACCTCATGAGTTTGATATTGTGTTGTAAAAATAGCGGAAAGCTCAGATATATCCATATTTTCGTTGTCTACCTGAAAAAAAGGATTAGACATCGATTTTATTTGCATTTTATCTTGAGCGATATATCTATTAATTTTATTTAAAAATATATCCTTTGAGTTTCTTATATCAATTGGTTTAAATGCATTATGAACCAACATATTATCACTTGCCTATTAAAATAAAATTTTTGCTAAAAAATTAAGTGATTTATACCGGGAGTCAATAAAAAATCTTTTAGGATTTTGCTTGAATTTTTTTATTTTCTTTATATATTTCCTTTCATTTTCACATGATGGGGTAAGTATCGATAATTCTGTTTTTTTCAAAAATACTTTTTTTTATTTCATCATTTTCTTTTTTCTCAATAACAGTTTTAACATTCCCTTCAGAAGATTTATTAGAAACTTTATTGTGATTTATTTTATTTTTTTCTCCAACAATTGGTTTAACTAAAGATATATAAGATGGAAGTTTCAACTTTTTCTCTAAACTTAGAATCCCTGATTTATGAATGGAAACAAGGCTTTTTTCAAGAAACTTTATCAAAAAAAGTTCAAGATTACTGTACTCTTCAATAGTAAGATATTTATTTAGTTTATTTTCTTTTAAGGCAGTAAAAAACTCATCAATACTATCAAAATCATATGTAAATCCTTTTTTCCCATAAAATGCATTACCAAGTTGTATTGGCTTAACACCTAAAAATGCAGCCTCGATTGCTGATTGAGAACACAAAGTTACTATATGATCAGATTGTTTTATTAGGCTCTCTAAATTGAAATCCTCTATAATAAATACTCTTGATGATTTATCATCAGGAAGTTCTTTAATATACTCATGGATCTTTTCAAAGGTCAAAGCAGACCGTATATTGTTTTTGTGTCTTTCCCAAGGATGGGATTTAAATATAACAAAAACATCATCATCGCATAACAGTCTATCAATCAATTCAATATAAAAATCTATAGTTGAAAGATATTTCTTTGCAGTACAAATGACAGAGAAATCATTTACAACTTGACCTATAATAGTAACTGTCTTGCTACCTTTTTTTTCAATTAAGAATGTTTCTGAAGGTTGGGTAACATTCTTGTTTTTAGCCAAGAGAACCTTATTAATCGCTTTAATCCTTGTCCTTTCTAACTCAAAACCGTTTTCTTCTATATTAACTGAGTTATAGACATTACTTATCTTTAAATTTGTATTATTAGGAATAGGGTCATACTTCTCTTCAATATAGTATTCATTCCCTGTGAAAAAATGTTCCAAGACAAGAGGTGTTGTTGGGTGAGTTTTAAGAATCTCTAATAAAACTCTGTTATATATTTGAGCTCCAGAAAAAATACAAGCATATGTATGTTTTTTTATATTACTCAGTTTATCTTTCCAAAAATCAATCCAAGACCAGGCAGCAGCTAAGTTTAGCAGTAATGCCCTAGAGTCCGTTTGCATCATGAACAAAAATAAATCACTATCATCAGGCACACCGCTTAATAAAAGTCTAAAGCTGTCAATTGGCAAATAATATGATAATGCTTCATCTCTGCATACTTTAAAAAGATTAATTCCATTTACTGTAAAGTAATATAATTCCTCTCTATCTTGTTCCAGCAATTCATTATATTTTGGTTGCAATTCATCAAAAAAACACTCATAATTCCCGTAAGCGCTTACCCATTTATTCCTTTCGCGTACAAAAGTATGATATATCTTATGCCTTTCAATAAAATCAAATAAACTTTTAAAATTCCTTACATGAAAATGTACGCTATCGGAAAATAAAATGCTTATATTTTTCATTATAATCACCTTACCATATTTTTATAGATTAATGAGGTTTTTTCCATTACATCTTGCCATGTCATTATATTTTTTGAACTTGCGAACGCATTTTTTTCTAATTCTTGGTAATTAATGTCTTGAGAAAAATGGTTAATATTATCAATATCTTTTTCAATATCACCAGTTAAAATAATACCATTCACACCATTTTTAACATAGTCATTCACCATTCCAACAGGTGTCGATATTATTGGTGTGCCTGATGCAATTGCCTCAGGGATATTTGCAGGGCCACCTTCATACAAGCTAGTTACTAAAAGGAAATTGAGTTGTTTATATAAATCTCCATAACAAAAATATGGTAGTCTTTCATAGCACTTTACTTCAAAACCATATTGTGCAGCTTTATATGCTGTTATTGTTCTATCAACGCCGACAAAAATAAATTTGTATTTTTGTGAATCCAGTCTTTTGAAAATCTCATAAAGATAAGCTTCCCCTTAACTTTGCGACCATATCTTTTTGAAATAAAACCGATATTAATCTTATCAGTTTTTTTCTTTGACATTAGTGTATTACAAAATACATCTGAATTATAACCATGTGGGATAACTTCAGTATTTGTTAACCCCTTATTATGTATGAATGCTTGTTGCATTGAATTAAGACATAATATTTTCTTTGCCTCCATATATCTAGGATGAAATTTTTCATAATTTAACCAAGGATCTGTATCATTTAAGTCATGGTGAATAGTTACAACAGAGTTTGCTTTTAGCTCGCTTTCCAAATGAGGGCGGTGATAGTGATAGAGGTCTGCGTTATCAATTGGTCTGCAACTTTCAACTATCGATATCTCTTTGTCACAATATTTTTTATAATAAGAAAGAAGATCCGTAAAGATTCCACTTGTAATATTAGATGACATTACATGATTAACTATTATAGACATAACAATGTACTTTGATAATTTGGCAGGAATAATAAATAAAGTTATTTTACATTTTTTATATCAAAAGAATATTCATCAAGAGCATCTATTACAGAGTCATAATACTTAATCTCATCATATGCTTTAAGATATATAGCTATATCACAAAATTCTTTTAATGCGTTTAGACTATGAGATACCATTATAATATTAGATTTTTCATAACGTTCTTTAAAAATCCTCGAGCATTTTTCTTTAAATCGAGCATCGCCAACAGCTGTGACTTCATCAACTAAATAATAATCAAAATCAAATGCCATACTTAAGCCAAAACCAAGGCGTGATTTCATCCCAGATGAATAAGTTTTGATAGGCATATCAAAATAATGCCCAAGCTCAGAAAAATCTTCAACAAACTTTATTTTTGATTGTAATTCATTTTTTTTAGAATATAATCTAGCGACAAATTTAACATTTTCCCGACCAGTAAGACTGCCTTGGAATCCTCCGGAAAGGCCTACTGGCCATGATATTTTTTTATTACAAATAATATTTCCATTATCCGGCCTGTCAATTCCACCAATTATCCTTAATAAAGTTGATTTGCCAGCACCGTTACGTCCTATTAAAGCAACATTTTTGTTACTTGGGATTTTTAAATTTATATTTTTAAAAACAAAGTGTATCCCTTTCGATGTTCTATAACTTTTTGTTAAATTATCAATATGAATCATGATGTTAACATCTCTTTTTCTTTAACTTTGTATGATGCTAATGAAAAAAACAGTATTATTAGTGCACATAGTGATAAATAAGATAGACTTGCACCATCAGATTTGTAGTTGTTTAACATGGCTATTCTTGAAAGCTCCACGATATGCACTAATGGGTTCCACAATAAATATGACCAATATTCTCTAGGTATTGAATGCAATGGAAACATTATACAGGACACAAAATATAATGGTTTTAATAAAATAGGGAGCAATTTTTCAGTTTCAGGAAAAGTATTGCCAATGATCATAAATATGGTCCCTATTCCTATAGATACTAAAAAAAGTAGGAACCATGTAACTATTAATAATAACAATCGTTCGAATGAAAATTGTTCTTTAAATGTAAATAATATAATAAGCAAAATAATATATACTAATAAATAAATTAATAATTCTAAAATAGCTCGTGCAATAATAGTATCAATAGGTTTTACGGGTCTATAGTTAAATAGCCCTTGGTTTGCCTCAATTGCGTTTATAGATCTGCTTGATATATTCGAGAATATAAAGAATGGAATAATACCATTTAGCAGAAAGACCGGGAATGATATGCCAGGCATGGTTCTATGCATGATGAAACCAAATATGAAAAATAAAATCAACATATGAGAGGCAGGTTCTAGTATCGCCCATAAATATCCAAGGCGATATTTACCAAAGCGTGTTTTTAACTCTCGTAAAAAGAGAGCATGAACAGCGGCTTTCTGAACTTCAAATCCACTTCTTGCCATTTGATGATGTGATCCTAATATCTTCAGGTATGCTACCGCCCTTGGCTTAACAGCTACCAATACACTGGAGGTAATACTTATTTGTAACTGGATAAATTTCGTTCAGACGGTTCGGCCTTTTTAATAGCCGCAAACAATTTCTGCAGAAATTATTTCCGCAGAAATAATCTGTTCTATTTCCGTCTCTTTTCTTCTAATCCATTCTTCAGGCATGAATGTATTCGGTCTTCTGGTAATTTCAGAAAACTGGCCGTTTTAGAATGTAGAGTTAATTTCTCAGGAAATTATTTTTACCTCTTTTTGCTTAACCAATATGGCTTGAAAAAGACGTAAAGCACCATGCGTTCTGGATTACTCCGTAACACACTTATTCAAAATGGATGTTAGTTTCGCGAGAAATTATTTTTACCATTACTGTTAACTGCTTGATTATAACACCTCTATGTATTTTATGCGTAACAATACCTACAACCTGTATCAAACCAGAACGCACGCAATTGATTACCAATAAATTGTTTAGCGAGAAACTATTTCCCTATTTAAAATTCACTCATGTACTTCTTATTTATATCTACAGCACCCTCTTCACAGCCATATTTGTGATTTATATCACATTTAAATGGTGTTATTTAAGTCACATCAATAATCCCGGAAGTAATTATTTTCGTCGATTAAAATATATACCTTGATTATTTTGCGTATTTATTTTAACCAGTGTTATAACCAGCATCATCCCTCAGTAGATATACCTGAGCAGACTTTTCTAAAAATCGACGAATAGTTTCCATGGAAATTATTATACTTACTTGAAATTCCCTTTCTGATTATCTCCAGGAATTTTACTAATTTCCAGGCTACACAAAATACATATCACACAAGAATTATCCTATATGTTTTGACCTATCAATTGCCACCTAATGATTCATTGCATCTATTAATAATCATGATGTATTGCCACACGTAAGCATATTTATAGGACGCAGGGCTGTTTCAGGAGAGAACTCGTATCTGTCGTTTTGCAGAACATTCAGTGATGGCGGGAGTGGGATATTTCTTATTGCAAAAATATTTAACTCGGTGAGTGGATAAGAAGATTATACACTCACCTTTCGGACTGAATTTCACAGGTAAGGAATTTACTGGAACACTTATCCTCTTATCAACTCCAGTCGCTGCACATTCACCATCCCCGGCTTCTCACCTGCGCTGACATCAATTTGTGTCACCCGCAGCGCATACTTTTCATCCAGCGCGTTTAACCAGTTCAGCAGATCATTAAACACCACTGGTTCTATCCAGACCTGGATATTCTCCCCGCGCTCGGCTATCCGCTTGATGACCACTGAGTGCGCAGAAGCACTGTCACTGATGACCCTCGATACCTGCGCAGGCGTTGTTGTAGCAGATTTCCGCGCTGCGATAATATCCGGCGCGGCGCTCTTCAGTCGCGCGTTCATCGCCACCAGCTGTTGCAACATCGTCTCCTGTTGCTCAATCCGTTCGCTCAAAGGCTGCCAGATGAGGACGTAATATCCTGCGCTAAATAGAAACACCGCCGCTGCCAGTAACATGCCCTTTTCACGCGGCGAACGCCCCGCCAGGTGCTGTGCCAGCCAGTATTCGCCACGGCTTAACTGACGCTCACGCCATTGCTGAAAATAGTGAATAAATTTATCGCGTAACATGTTATTTCCTCCGCAACGTTACGCCGCCGGAAACCGCATCACCCTCTTTCTGTAACGCGTCCTGTTGCACAACATAATCTGCCGCCAGTGCGCTACGCAGTTTGTCGAAACTGGCAAAGTTCGCGGCCCGCAGCTGGAGGTGAAACGTCTGGCGTTTTTGATCAAAGGTGAAACCACGCATCTCGATGTCGGAAAGTGACGCCGTTTTCAGGGTGCTGGCGATCGCTGACAATTCTGCGAGCAGCCGGGTATCGTCGGCCTGCGGGCGATATTTTTTCAGCGCCATCGTCACCTGAGAGCGCAAATTCACAATCCGCTTCTGCTCCGGGAACAACGTTAAGAACTGTTTCTCTGCCTGAGCACGACTTTGCGCCACCTGTTCGCTGACGCTCCATAATGTCACGCCCCTTTCCACGACTAACGCCGCCAGGATAATCAATACCGGCAGAATCATCACCCGCCAGCGCGCCCACTGTTTTCGGTAGCTGACCCGAGGCTGCCACGGTCCAGTTAGCAGGTTTCCTTCCGGTTCGCCATAAGTGGTAATGGCGGGCAGAGCCGTCACTGTCAGGCGTTCAGCGTCTGCGCCAGCCCATGCAGATAGCTCTTCCTGCGCGATCCCGACCACGGTTAGCGAAAGCGGTAAATCCTGCTCATTGAGCTGGGCGCGGAACATCACCGGAGCCAGCGCCCGCCCGGCGCTCCATCCCCGGCATTCATCGATGCGGCAGATAACCCGTTGCGCATCGCCAGCCATATAGCCACAAGGAATGGACATCCAATCCGGCGCAACGGTAGCGCGGGTGATGCCGTTTGCCTGCAACCACTGCGCAATGTTGCGCATATGCTGCTGGTGAATCACTGCCACGGTTGCCAGTTGCTGGTCGATTTTCAACGGCGCAAAATGCAGTTCGTCGATATCCTGGTTCAGCTCTTCTTCCAGTAAGGCGGGCAGAATAGTGGGTATCTGCTTGCGAGGGACATCAGGCAGTTCAACCTGCCAGACGCTGATCCATTCGCCGGGAATGTAGAGTCGAATCGCATCAGTTTGCAGCCATTGCTGGAGCTGTTCGTTGTCAACGTCAGACCAGATGCCGTGCTCCACGTCGGTGGTACGGTGCTGCCAACGGATGGGATCGGAGGCGCAAAGCGGGATAAAAATCTCAAGCATGGAACTCACTCACTTTCTCCTGTCTGATGCCAGAGAACCGAAAAGTGTTGTGGCCCCATGCGGACAATTAACGAGTTCATCGTCAGTTCAATCTCATTCACGGTGATATCCGAACGCAGCCAGAAGTAATTGCTGTCCACGCTCAGGACGGTTTTTAGCTGTTTTTTAGTACGCTCATCTACGTCAGCAAGTAGCGGCTGCGCAAGAAACTGATCGACATCTTCCCAGCCCTTCGCCGGACGTTGTTGCAATAACGCCCGCGCCTGAACAGGGCTTAACCACGGGTCAAACAGCGCCTCAAGAATCACACTTTGTGTGACGTCTAAGGTGTTGATGTTGATTTGCTGGCGGGTCATCGGCAGCGCACAAACCAGCGGTTTCAGTTTTTGATAGAGTCCGGCGTCCATTCCCTGCACCACGCGCATCTCGCTGATATCAGCCAACGGTTGATTGGCGGCGTAGAACGGTACCGAGCGGGCGAGATACTCGCTGTCTTCACGCCCCAGACGCGTCTGCACGCTGCGGTCCTCGTCAATAAACTCCCACAGGCTTTCGGCTATAAGTTCGGCCCGATAAGCAGGTACGTCGAGGCGCGAGATCAGGGCTATCAGTTGTTGTACCGCGAGCGGACGCGACGCCGTTGTCGGTTGAGCAAGGGCATTCAGGTTGAAGCAGGCCTGTGCGTCGCGCAGGGTAACGGCAATTTGCCCCTGCGGCAGAGGGAAGAAACGAGGGCCGGATGCCCACGGCTGTGCCAGATGCACACGTTGTTCATTTTTCAGGCTCAGACTGAGCGCGCTCAGCGCCAGGCTTTCAGCACTGGCGCTGTACCACAGCGCCTGCTGGTACTCCTGCTGGCTGCGCGTTCGCCCAAGTTGTTGCTGCATCCGCCCGGAAAGTGTGATGGTTACCAGCATTATGACCGCCAGCAATACCAGCACCACGACCAGTGCCATTCCGCGTTTTGGTGGTGAGGTGATCATGATAATTGCGGCCCGCGTAACAACCAGATACGTTCAATCTCGCCCCATTGCGGCGAATGCAGAGTCATGCGCACTGCCACGGGGATCGCCTGCACTGACGACCAGCTCTCCTGCCAGCGCGTGCCGTCGTAGAACTGCAAACGGAGCGAATCCGCCGGGATTAATTTTTGCGTTGTTGGCTTCACGCTGCCTGCTGCATCGGTCAGCGGCCAGGCTAACCGTTCGAGATAACCGTCATGAATGCGGTAACCGACGGTGAGCAGATTACTGCGCGGCAGGCGCATCAACGGATTAACCACGCCGCCACGTACAAAGCGCATCCCTTCACTCTCAGACGCCAGCACGCCAGCGCCCGCCAGTAACGCCGGTTCCCGCTGCCCCTGATCGCCTCTTACCGGGCGCGGCATCATTTGTGTCAGATCGTGGGTCAGAAAACTCATCGTTTGCTGCATGAGGTTTAGTTTTTGATCGTGTTCGGCGACGGCGCTATTCACACGCGTAACGCCGTTTGTCACCTGCTGCGCCATCAGCGCCAGTGAGGCAAAAATGGCGATTGCCACCAGCATTTCCAGTAACGTGAAACCAGCGCGAGTCCTTCTCACTGTTGGCCTCCCACGGCGCTAAACCAGGCGCGTCGTGACTGAATCACCGACGAAAAGTCTTCGTGACGGCTGACTTCAATATCCACCGCCTGGAGCAGCGCGTTACCGGTATTCAGCGGTGTGGTTCGCCAGTACCAGCGGTTTCCGGCCATATCGCTCTCGCCCTGGTGCCTGACCGCCCGTTGTTCGCGGGTCATCAGGTAGAGTAGAGCGGTCTGGTTTTCAGCTACCCAGCCCGCTACCGTTTTCTCCTCAAGAACTTGCTGATTACTCAGCGCGCCGCTGGCGATCTGTAATACCGCCGTGGCAGCCAGCGCAAAAATCGCCAGTGCGAGCATCACTTCCAGCAAGGTAAATCCGCGCTTCATGGCATCCTCTCATCACATTGATTGAGGGATAACGCGCCATCGTGCGCCAGCTTTACCGCCCAACATGCGTTTTGCGCCGCCGAGTAGAAGCGCAGCGTAAACGGCGTAGCAGGTTCAAAAGGCGAAAAACGGATCTGCGGCGTCTTCTTTTTCGCCTCTTTTTGCAGCTCCAGTTCAATATCGTGCAGCGTCAGGCGGCGACGTTGCAGCTCCAGCGCATACTCCTTCTGCCAGATATCACTTCCGGGTTGTAACAGCATCTGCACCTGTTTCGGCACCGTAACCTGTGCCGATAACCGGGTCGCAGAAACGGGCAACCACTGCCCCTGACGACGCTGCATAAACTGGTAGCCAGGCGGGTCAATTAGCACACCGAGTGTTTGTCCTTCGATCACTGCCCTGTCCTTAAACTGCGTAAAGCGAGTCAGAAAATCCTGTGCCGCTTTTTTCGCGGGCAGTTCAGAACGGCTCGCAAAAGTCTGCACCACGCCAGCACTGGCAAGGCCGATAAGGAAAATCACCAGCATGATTTCCAGAAGAGTGAATCCGCGTCTGGGCACTGATTACTGAAACTCCTGCAAATTCCAGTTACCGATATCAGCGCCTGCGCCTTCCCCGTTTTCCTGACCATCCGCCCCTAAGGTGTAAACATCAAACATCCCTTTTTCACCGGGGCTGAGATACTGATAATCATTGCCCCACGGATCTTTTGGCAGTCGTTTAATGTATCCACCAGGACGGTAGTTGCGGGAATCCGCCATATTGGCAGGTTGCTGGATCAGCGCCTCCAGCCCCTGCTCGGTAGTCGGATAACGCCCGTTATCCAGTCGGTACATATCCAGCGCGTTCTCCAGCGCCACGATATCGCTGATGGCTTTTTGCCGATCCGCTTTCTCTTTGTTGCCCAACAGGTTAGGCACCACCAGACTTGCCAGAACGCCAAGAATAACAATCACTACCATCACTTCCAGCAGGGTAAAACCTGCCCGTGGTTTTTGTGTGCGGGATAACGAATTCATGTGATAACTCCGTAAATTACATTCCAACCATATTGTTCAGTTGCAGCATTGGTTCGAGGATGGCGATGACGATAAACAGCACCACGCCCGCCATCATCACCACCAGCGCAGGCTCAAACAGCCCTAATGCCAGCCCAACCTGGGTATCAAACTCCCGTTCCTGGTTGACTGCGGCCTGTTCAAGCATGGTTTCCAGCTCGCCGCTCTGTTCGCCGGAGGCGATCATGTACAACATCATCGGCGGGAACAGGCGCAACTCCGCCAGCGCGGCGCGCAGACTGCTCCCTTCGCGGACGCGATCTGCCGCCAGCAGCAGTTGTTGCTCGACATAGCGATTTGCCGACACGGCGGCAGCGGTCTGAATACCTTCCAGCAGCGGAACACTGCTGGCAGTGAGGATGCTTAAAGTGCGGGAAAAACGCGCCGTATTCAGTCCGCGCGCAACACGCCCCGTCACGGGCAGGCGCAGCAAAGTTTTATCCCAGCGCAGGCGCATAGCAGGATTTTTGAGTAGCCGTTGCCCCAGCACCAGAAGTCCCAGCAATCCCGCCAGCCAGTAAACACCACTGGCCTGTAACGCGTCGCTCATGGCAATAAGCGCGCGGGTGGAAGCGGGCAGCGCGTGTCCGAGATGATCAAACTGTTCGATGATTTTCGGCACTACCGCCGTCAGCAAAATAGTGACCACGCCCGTTGCCACCACCAGCAATACCAGCGGATAGAGCATGGCCTGCAACAGTCGTGATTTCAGGCGCTGGCGCTGTTCGGTGTAATCCGCAAGGCGATTGAGCACCACGTCGAGATGCCCGGATTTTTCTCCGGCAGCCACCATCGAACAAAACAGGGAATCAAAGACGCGGGGATGTTCGCGCAGGCTGTCCGACAGGGTATAACCTTCCTGAATCCGGCTGCGCAGCGCCATTCCGAGGCTTTTTACATGCAGTTTTTCGCTTTGCTCACTGACCGCCTGTAAGCAGGTTTCCAGCGGCATTGCTGCCTGTACCAGCGTTGCCAGTTGACGAGTGAACAGCGCCAGATCTGCCGCCGCCACGCGACGATGTGCGTGCCGCCGACGCTGCAACATTCCCCCTGCCGATGCATTCATCCGGGCTTCAATGTGCACGGGAATGAGGTCTTTACCGCGCAACAACTGGCGGGCATGACGCGCGGAATCCGCCTCAATCATGCCTTTGGTTTTGCGACCATTACGCTCCAGCGCCTGATAGTAAAACAGTGCCATTACGCCTCCATGGTTACCCGCAGAACTTCATCGAGAGAGGTTTCTCCGGCGAGCACTTTCTCAATGCCGTTGCTGCGGATACCCGTAGAGTGTTGCCGGACATAACGTTCCAGCTCCAGTTCCCCGGCCTGACGGTGGATCAAATCACGCAGCGTGGCGTCCACCACGATCAGCTCATGGATGGCAGTACGTCCGCGAAAACCTTTGTGATTACAGGCGGGGCAGCCCTGCGGATGGTACAGCGTGACGGTACGCGCATCGGTAATCCCCAGCAGGCGTTTTTCTTCGTCAGTGGCAGGCGCGGACTGGCGGCAGTCGGTACACAGCGTGCGAACCAGTCGCTGCGCCATCACGCCCGTCAGGCTGGAAGAGAGCAGGAAAGGCTCTACGCCCATATCCTGCAAACGCGTGATCGCCCCCACCGCCGTGTTGGTATGCAGGGTGGAAAGTACCAGGTGTCCGGTCAATGACGCCTGGACGGCGATTTCTGCGGTTTCGGTATCGCGGATTTCACCGACCATCACCACATCCGGGTCCTGACGCAAAATCGCACGCAGGCCACGGGCGAAGGTCATCCCGACGCGGGTGTTGACCTGCGTCTGACCGATCCCTTCAATCATGTATTCGATAGGGTCTTCAACCGTGAGAATGTTGCGCGAGTGGTTGTTCAGCTCCTGCAATCCGGCGTACAGCGTGGTGCTTTTGCCAGAACCCGTCGGCCCCGTCACCAGAAAAATGCCGTGCGGTTTGTGCAATAACTGGCGCAACTGCGCGGTCAGTTCGTGACTTAACCCCAGACGTTCCAGCGTCAGACGGGCCTGGTTTTTGTCCAGCAGTCGCAGCACCACGCGCTCGCCCCAGGCGGATGGCATGGTGGAGACACGCACGTCAATCGCCCGACCGCCCAGCAGCAGCGCAATACGGCCATCCTGCGGCACGCGCTTTTCGGCGATATCCAACCGCGCCATTACCTTGATACGCGATACCAGCAGCGAAGCCAGTTTGCGCCCCGGGCGCAGCATTTCATGCAATGTGCCGTCAACGCGAAAACGGATCACCAGACTCTTTTCAAACGTCTCGATGTGGATATCCGAAGCGCCTTCTTTAATCGCCTCTGCCAGCATGGCGTTGATCAGTTTGATGATTGGCGCATCGTCGTCACTTTCCAGCAAATCTTCCGTTTCCGGCAGTTCTTCTGCGAGGGTAAAAAAGTCCTCGGCAGAACCGAGATCTTCCATCAACTGGCGAGCCTCGGAAGAGTCCCGCTGCCAGACCGCATTCAGTCGCTGTTCAAATTCGGCCTCGTCGATTTGCCGCAGCGTAAAGGGCGCGTTCAGCCCCCGCTGCAACTCCTGCAAGACAGAGAGCGACAACGGGTGGACGTGGAGGATCTCCAGCGACGCTTCGCACCATGCCACCAGGCTAAACCGACGGCTGAAACTGTAGGGCAGACGCACGGTGTTAGCGGTGGTTTCCTGTGCTACAGGCACCATTAACGCGTTCTCCCGGCATTGAGGAACGCGCGTACTTCCGGCGGTAAGGCCTGGTTTTGCGCTGGCAGTACCGGCTGCGCGGTATGCGGCATCAGGCTTAAGCCTTGCTCATCGCGATAGATCTGTTCGGCGCGCATATAGTTATATTTGCGCTGCGACACGCCGTCTGCCGCCATACCGTCACGCAGAATGGTCGGGCGGATAAACACCATCAGGTTACGTTTTTCTTTTTTATCTGCCGTGGATTTAAACAGGTTACCAATCAACGGGATATCGCCCAGCAGCGGCACTTTCGCCACGCTCTCTCCCGCCTGGTCGTCCATCAGACCGCCAAGCACGATCAGCTCACCATCGTTAGCCAGCACGGTGGTTTTCAGTTTGCGCTCGCCAAACACCACGTCGAGGCTGGTCTGTCCTTCCACTTTGGAGACTTCCTGCTCAATCACCATCTGTACCGCGTTACCTTCGTTAATCTGCGGCGTGACTTTCAGCATGATGCCGACTTTTTTCCTCTCTACCGTGTTGAAAGGATTGCTGTTATTAGAGCCAACGGTAGATCCGGTTAATACCGGAACGTCCTGGCCCACCATGAAGAAGGCTTCCTGGTTGTCCAGCGTGGTGATGCTCGGCGTGGAGAGAACGTTCGAGCTGGAGTCGTTTTTAACCGCCTGTACCAGCGCCATCCAGTCGCCTTTCACCACGCCAACCGCCGTACCGCTAAAGCCGGAAAGTAGCTGGGCGAGCGTGGAGAGATCGCCGTTGGTGTCCGGGTTAATGGTGGTAGCGCCGTTTTCGCTGATCACCGTGGAGCCTTTCTGCGGTTTCGCCTGAGAAATGGCTGCCCCCAGCGTGCCGATAGGAATTTGCGTACCATTGGCAAACTGCATTAATCCGGCATCTTTCGATGCCCACTGTACGCCGAAGTTGATATTGCTGCCTTCGGCAACTTCCACGATCAACGCCTCGACATGCACCTGAGCACGGCGGATATCCAGTTGTTCAATCACGCTTTGCAGCGACTGCATGATGTCCTGCGGCGCGGTAACAATCAGGGCATTACTGTGTTTGCTGGCGGCGATGGAGACAACCTCACGCCCGCTACCGACCGTGCCTTCCGCCTCTTCTTTAGCCGCCGTGAGCGTGCCGCTGACCTGTTTCAGAACATCGACCAGATCTTCGGCTTTGCTGTATTTGAGATAGAACACCTGGCTGTTGCCGCTGCGCTCCATTTCTGAGTCCAGCCGACGGATCAGGCGGCGCATTTTGTCTCGCGTGGCGGGGTCACCGCTGACAATTACGCTGTTAGTGCGTTCATCAGCGACAATTTGTGATTTCAGCGTTGCTGGCTGGTTCTCGCCGCTGTTTTTGGTCAGGCTTTCCAGCACGCGGGCGATTTCCGAAGCCGAGGCATTATCCAGCGGGATCACCTCTTCGGTGCGGTTTCCTGCGTGATCCACGCGCTGGATCACTTCTGTCAGCCGTTCCACGACCGAGGCACGTCCGGTAAGCATAATTACGTTAGAGGGATCGTAATTAACAACGTTGCCTGAGCCCGCGCTGTCGATCATCTGGCGCAGAATTGGCGCCAGTTCGCGTACCGACACATTGCGTACCGGCACCACTTTGGTGACCATTTCATCGCCCGCATAATTGTCGCTGCCTTCACCAACCAGCGGCAGCGGCTCAACTTTTGCGGCGCTGGATTTCACCACCTTCAGCACGTCGTTTTCCATCGGCACGACGGCATACCCCTGCGCTTCCAGCAGGTTAAGGAATAGCTGGTAATACTGGCGTTCATTGAGCGGGGTCATCGTGCGAATACTCACTTTCCCCTGTACGCCCGGCCCCATAATGATGGTTTTATTAAGGTTAGCACCGACGGTTTCTATGAACGACTTCAGGTCGGTATCTTTAAAATTGGCGGTGAAAGTGGCTTCTTCCGCCCAGACCGGTGAACTACATAATGCCGCTGCCAGCACCAGCGGCAGTAAACGCTTTTTTGTTTTGAGGCCAGTTGTCTTCTTACGCCAGACCGACAACGTAATATCACGCCAAAACACGATGAATGATTCTCCTGGATTAAATGCGGTTAGCGCAGCGCGATGGAAATGTCGTAGCGCGCACCCTTGCGTAAAACCGTAAGTTGAATGGAATCCATTGAAGGTAACTGCCGCATCAGAGCAATCATTGCTCGTGGATCAGTAAAATCCTGCTGATTTAACGCAATGGCGATATCGCCTTCCTTGAAACCGCTGGCATCGAACAGAGAACGATCTGCCCCCGGTTTCACTGCATAACCGACAATCCCCTCCTTACGCACGGGCGTAAGCTGGATATAGTTAAAAATTTTCTGCGGATCTTTCGCCAGCGCCTGACGCACGGCTGCCGGGATCTCAACTGGCGCACTGGCAGCAGGCTCAGCAACAGCTTGCTTTGCTTCGTCACTGACGGCTTTTTTGTTGGTCACGGCTACGGTGGAACGCTCCTCTTCTGCCAGACTGAGGCGCTCCATTTTTCCCTGATAGCGCAGCATCACATGGTCGCGATTGATTTCCTCAATCACTGCGTTGTGAGAGCCAAGCCGTTCACCCTGCAAATAGACCTGCTGTTTGCCGCCTTCTTCAATAACCGCGCCGGGTCTGGCACCAAAGGCGATCCCGCGCAGCACCACGTTAAGACGCGTTTCTGCCACAGGCACAGGTTCGGGTTGTTTTACCGGCGCGGCAACGGGCTGATATTTGCCAAACCAGTTTTGCTGGCTGATTAATTGCACGTCTTTTTTATCGAGCGTTTTTGCATCCGCACGTGTCGGTTTATTCGCCGATGAAGAAGCCGATGTGTATTCCGCAGAAAAGGAGATATAGCGCCAGAGTGAATACGCCATTTTTGCAGAAATAATAAGCAGCATCAGCCAGAACATCGCGCGTACAATTTTTCGCAGATGCTCTTTGTCTGTATTAAGAGATTGTCTCTGGCTAAGAGTGTGACGAATTTTAGTCAGCCACTGAATGAGATAAATTCGTGCGTCACGAAAAACAACCCGCGCCAATTTATATACCCGACGTTATGCTTTGACTATTCCACAGGTGGTACGATCCAGTTTCCGCTGATACTGGTTACCTGTACGTGTATCATTAATCGTTATGCTGTAATTAATTCCCTCAGTGATCATTAATTTCACCGTCGGGTCAGCGCACATTTGTCGTTGATAGCTGGTTAAAAAGGCGTCAGGCGTCTGCGTGGTTTGTGTACCCGCTTCGCTGATAATGGTCATTTTTACCGTCGTGCCGCTACTTTGCGCCAGCACTAAGGTATATCCCGCAGATTTAATTGGCAGGTTTTGACTGATATTTTGCGCCTGTTTTTTCGCCAGTAAACTGGCGTTTTCATTATGGCTGGCGCAGCCACTTAATAATCCTGTAACGCTCAACAATAGCGATATTAATACCCTCCCTGGCATCTTTTTTATCGACATGGTTAATAATCTCTAAGGTTATTAATAAGAGTAAAAATGTCACTTCGATAATGACGTTGTTATCATTAAAGCAATGCCTGTAGATAAAGTGTTGCTATACCGCCCAGACTTAAACACGGTCCAAAAGGCAGCGTGGTTGATCCTTTCTTTGTAATAACGGCATATATCAGGCCGCAGCATGAGGCGATTAAAGCAACATTGGGCAGCGACAACGCCCCCACCCAGCCACCTAAAGCGGCGAAGAGTAATACATCGCCCATGCCTAATGCTTCTTTACGCAGAACTATTCCGGCTATCCAGCGCAGCGAGTAAAAAGAGATAAACCCTACCAGTACGCCAGTAACTGCGTCTTGTAGCGTGAGCGGACTCTGCTGCGCCCATGCCGCAATCAGCCCCGTCCACAATACGCCCTGAGTAAAGACATCGGGGAGCCATTGGTTATCGAGGTCGATGACACTCGCGGCAATCAGCCAGGCGGATAATATCATCACCGCCAGCCCCCATCCACTTTCCGACCAGACCAGACTCGCCAGCAAAAAAGCGAGTGCCGTCAATAACTCCACCAGCGGATAACGCTTGCTGATTTTCGCCTGACAGTCACGGCAGCGCCCTTTGAGCATCAGCCAGGAGAGCAGCGGAATGTTGTCACGAACGCGGATGGTCTGCTGACAATGTGGGCAGTGCGAACGCGGCAACGCAAGGCTTATTTTTGACTGCGCACTCGGCGTTTCACCGTGAAACTCCGCCATTTGTTGGCGCAGCATGATGGGGTAACGCCAAATCACCACATTCAAAAAACTGCCGATAATCAATCCTCCGACGGTAGCCAGTATGGGCATCGCCGCGGGGTATTGCTGAAAAACATCAAAATGCATAGTTAAAGATTATTTGTTGTAATTTGCCGGATGCGGCGTAAAACGCTTTATCCGGCCTACAGGAGTCTGCCAACGCAAGTAATCGCGGCTTTCCCCGTAGCTCCGATAAGTTGGCGCATCGGGCAAATGTGTTAACCCGATGCGCCTTATATCATGCCGGATGCGGCGTGAACGCCTTATCCGGCATACAGGCTTACTCGGCAGACATCTTATGCTCGGTAACCGTATTAATGGTTTCCGGTCCTTGCTGCGGTTTCGGCAGACCAAGCGCCGCCAGCGTCTCGTAAGCCGACTGGCTCACACCGCCCTCGAAGTTCATCTCGCTCACCCCCGGCAGCTGGTAAGCATTCGCGCCCGGATTCCATTTCTTAAAGAATGCGGAAAGGTCCGTCTGAGCGACCCAGGATGCACACAGCATCAGCTTGTCGGCAGCGTTACCGTTGGATTCGGCACAGTAATTTCTGTTGCCAAATTTGTCATTGCCAACATCATCGCCGCGTGCTTTACGATGCATCAACTGGAACAGGTTCCAGCCTTTCATCCCTTCACGATCGCTGTAGAACTTAGGCAGAGTGCCTTCTGGATACCAGTTCTTGATATCAAAGTTTTTCTCTGCCCACTCCTTCAGCTGTGCGTACATCAGCAGACGGTCACCCGCACCGCCGCGCGCCCATGCCTGACCATTGCTCTCGTTCAGATATTCCGGCGCAACGGTAATATCGTCAGCGACACGGTTCATCTTGCCGAGATAGCGATCCTGCATGTACAGCGCCAGCACGTTGTTCGCTACTTCAGTTGCGCCCGGTACAGTCAGCGGCGTTTCTGCAGCATTGTGCCCTACTTCGTGCCAGATCAGCCAGTCGTTCAGCGGCGTCGTCGGCAGCGTGGTGCTGTTCGTCGAGAAGCTGCTGTTCATTACCGGATAACCAGAGTGCGCATCACCAATGGAGATCTGCACATCGTTGGCGAAACGGTGTTTGTGACCCGGCAAGTTTTTAAAGGTAAACATCCGGTGCTTACCGTCTTCATCATTGCGACCGTAGAAGTCATTCATCGAGCTGGCAAAGGTATCCAGATCTTTAGCGAATTGCTCCAGTCCGCCAGTGTAATTGCTGGCATTCAGGTTGTTCTTCGGTGTGGTATAGACGAACGACGCAGACTCCAGTTCGCCCAGCGGGGCAGGGGAGTTCAGATCGTGTTGCCACTTACCATCTTTATAGAACGGCGCTTTTACTACACCGGTAAAGGTGAAGTCAGCTGATTGCACCTCTTTGCTGTCGCCCTTGATGTAAATCAGACCGCCGTAAGGAACCGTAAACTTCACTTCACCATTGGCTTTCAGATCATAGGTTTTAGTCACTCTTGGCGGACGGTTCAGAGCAACTTCATGCTTCTCACGTCCGGTCAGGTCGTCGGCCAGTGCCACGGTGACAGTCACAGGAACGTTCGCATTGGACTTAATGGTGACCTCTTTCTGAGCCGGAGCCCACAGACCAGTAGACTGCATGTTACCCGCAAACCATTTGGTCGGATCCGAGTACAGGCTGATGGTTTCAGTAACCTCCTGCCCCTCTTCCGATACCGCCCCCGGATACTTCTCGACATCAACTTTGATGTTCAGATCCCACCAGGAACGCCCCAGCATCAGACGCGTCAGCGGTTTTTCCATATAGTTGAGCGGATAGCTCGGGTTCATCATGCCCGCTTTGCCGCTACTTTCACCGTAGATCATCTTGCTATCGACCAGCGATTTTTTCAGCTCATCAGAACACTGCGTGCCGCCAGCATAGGCATTGTTGGCGTAGCAGTTCAGGAACTCGGTGAACGTTTTAAAGCCCAGCTCGTCTTCCTTGTTGTCTTCATAGCGGTATTCAATATCGTTCCACAGCCAGACCGACATGTTCTGGTACAGACGTTCCAGATCGACGCTGCTCAGACGCTCACCTTTGCTACCATTGGTACGGAAGTAAAGCTCGTGCTGATACAGGCGCTGAATGTTGGTGCCTAAATCCGCAGCCTGCACCATCGCTTTCGCAGTGTCGGCGCTGAGATTCAGTTGCGTATAGCGCGGAACATACATGCCCCCGGTTACAGGAACGTCAGTGCCAGGACGGTATTCCAGACAGTTGACCTCGTAGTGGTAGTCAGGATCCTTACACTCTTCCAGCCCCGGGAACGCTGCAAAGATCTTATCTTTTGCGGCTTTCAGAGACTCATCAGTTGGATGTTTAGCAACATCAATAAACGCGTATTGAGTTACTTGTTCACCATCAACCTCTTCTTGCCAGCTGGCAACTTCCAGTTTCGGTTTCTTATCTGGTTTGTTATCAATCTGATATTTCCAGATAACTTCTTTCGTTTTTTCATCAATGGTGTACGGCAGTTCACCTTCTACCAGCGGATAACGTTCATAGACCCACATCCCTTTTTCATTCAACTGGCGCACACGGTCTGGATAACCCTGCGGATCGGTATTCACCACCGATTTGTTCAGTGCCATCGACAGGCCTGCGGCATCCAACAGGCGCACAAAGCCAGACGCGCTCTCTTCCTTAAGATTGCTCATCACGTTTTCCATGATCAGCACCGAACCGCCTTTGTTCATATAGGCGATCAAATCGGTCACATCCTGCTGAGTCAGCTTCGGTTTGCTGGTATCTGCACGTAGAGGCACTGCATAGGGATCACCAGACCACTGAGTCACATATTCAAAGCCGTTGAGGATCAGCAACGGAACTTCTTCCGGATTCAGATCGCCATAGCTGGTCAAATGTTTAACAGAAATACCTGCGAAATCCGGATGGAAGCCAAATGGAGCACTGCTCCCAGTGACCTGACCATGACGTTTGAAATAAACGTTTTCCAGGTTCGTCCCTACGGTCATTGTGCTCTTGGTATTCGGCTGCCAGATGTCGTTTGACAGGTAGCGCAGTACGTTCTGCATGAAGTGCTTCATGTCATCTGAATCACCGCTGAGTGTGCACTCACCTTTATCATTAACACCACCGGCCCAGCTGTAACCGTTCGGGCAACGCAAAATGCTGTTGTAGTGCGGGTTACCGATAACCATCAGCTTGCCATCGCCGACTTGCCCCAGCGAAATAAACGGCAGGTTGAAGGTCGCGGTATCGCGCGTAACGTTTTCCGGCTTAACAATGGAAGGCGCTTCCGTAATGTACGCCAACTCATTTTTATCCCAGGCGCGTTTTTCGCCGAAGGCCAGCCAGTAGTTTTTATCATTACGCGCCATCAGAATCGGGAAGGCCGCGTTGGAGATATTCACCACCGCCTGACCGCGGGCATTACCGGTACTGCCATAGAAGTTGGTGGAGTCATGGAATACATGGAACTTGCTGACAGACTGGTAGTTCGTATCCACGCCCCACAGCTTGTTGATAACGCCCTGAATCTGGCCGTCATTAACATTGCGTGCCGTCAGCGAGAACCAACGTTGAGAGTTGCAGCCCCCGAGGGATTTACAAATTGCTGTATCAATCTCTTTAGCCTGCCCGGATTTAAGCTGCTCAAGAAATTCGTTTTTCCGCTCAAAGGTTTGATCGCCTTCGCTCAACGCCTCACCATTGGATAACGAGAGATTGATAATCTCGTTGATCACGTTGGGATATTCAGCAAAGACCTTGCGCACTACGTCCGGCACTTCACGCTCATCATTTTTTCCGGCCTGGGAGTAACGATGAATAAGTTGATCGATATTCGCGCCGCGAACTTCATCGCCCAGTTCCGTCAGTGCAATAGTCGACTTGTTACCGCGCACTGAGCCAAGTTCAAAGGTGTCGATGCCAAAGGAGATGGTTTCCCCCCAGCTAAAGGAAAACTCGCCGTTTTCTCCGGTTACACCACGGCCAGAATTGGTGTAGTAGTTGACGCCAACCACGCCATTCCCCTGGCTATCTACCAGACGACCTTCGGAGAGAATGATTTCCGTAGGTTGATACTGATAAAACTGTTCCGCGTTAGCCGACACGAAGGAAGCGTTCAGATCCGGTTTTGTTCCCGGCGTGGTGACTGGCACGACCGGTGAAGTATGAGTGGATGGCGCCTTATCGGTCGCAGCATTGTTTTCCACCTCTTCATTGACCAGCTTTTTGAACTCTTCCGGTGCCAGATCGATTTGCTTATACAGCGAGTCAAAGCGTTTACTCTCGATCACCGAGGAGAACGTCAGGCAAACCTGTTCTGTATCCGCCGGACAACTGTTCATGGAGGTTACCAGCGAGAGCGCATTGCTTTTCTTGTCGTCGGAGCCCGCCAGTTCTTGTGCATCCTCAAGGCTAAATGACACTTTTTCAACCGCACGCAGGCCAGGCGCTGCTTCTGACTGAGTGTCGAAGGTAGCAATTGTCGTGTTGTTCCCTGCCACACAGGTGACTTTGTCGCCTGGCGTAAAGGTAAAGCCGTCGCTGGATTCACCATTACAGGTAGCACCAGTTACCCGCTGGCTTCCGCCCAGGGTCAGGTAACCTGTTTTCGTAGGAACAGGTTCTGGCTCCGGTTCTGGTGTTGGCTCTGGATCAGGTGTCGGGTCCGGAGTAGGTTCAGGCTCCGGCGTCGGCTCCGGGGTTGGCGTTGGATCGGGTTTCACTTCCGGCAAAGACCCAGTTCCAGAATCTACAGGCGGAGTATCGGAGGACGATCCTGAACCACCGCCATCACAACCGGCTAACAGGGTTGCGCTTAAAATAGCCGCTAAAAGCGATTTTTTATATTTAAATTTCTTATTCATTAATAACGCAAGTGACAAAAAGTAGTTAAAAAATTCGTAACTGGGGAAATAGTTTTATGTTTTAGCTTCTCTAGTAACTTCCTCCATTCTTAAAAAAACTGCATTATTGATAACGAAACAGGTGAAATTTATAAGAATATCCCCTATTCGATGTCAGACGGGGTATTTATAAAAAGATTCAACAAACAAAAAAGTAACAATTATTCACAATGTAACTATCCCAAGTTGTTGATAGTTTTAACGATTGCGATTGCAAAAGCAACAGATAGCACGGTGTTTGCTCATCAAGCGAACACAATTAATACAGACTTGTTTTGCGTGACAAAAAAATAGATGTTCTCACCCCCTTAATTATTTAGCGAGTTATCTGAACATAAAATATTATTCATGCATGGATAATAAACCACGAAATGATTTTGCAATTATTTAGCCAGAATAATGAAACGAGAATAGAAAGAAGCCGGATGATATTGACGATCATCCGGCATTATTGACTTACGAAATCAACATACCGGTAAACACATACGCCTGCAGCAGGGTGATAATGCCGATAACGCTGGCAAAAATCAGACTGTGCTTCACGGTGTAGCGGAACAGTTCAGATTCTCGGCCCACCATGCCCGTCGCGGCGCAGGCCACGGCGATAGATTGTGGGGAGATCATCTTGCCTGTTACGCCGCCGCTGGTATTTGCTGCCACCAGCAGGGTATCAGAGACGTTGATTTGCTGTGCCGTGGTCGATTGCAGTGAACCAAACAGAGCGTTCGAGGAGGTGTCCGAGCCAGTAAGGAATACCCCCAGCCAGCCGAGGAATGGTGAGAAGAACGGGAACATCACACCAGTACCTGCCAGTACCAGCGCCAGCGTGGTAGACATACCGGAATAGTTAGTCACGAAGGCAAATGCCAGCACCATGCCAATCGACAGTATCGGCCACTTCAGGCTAATTAGCGTTTCTGCAAAGACGCCAATACCTTTCTTGATCCCCACGCCGAGGATGAAGATAGAGATAATCGCCGCAATAAAAATAGCGGTGCCGCCAGCAGAAAGGGGGTCGAATTTAAACACCGCATCCATTGGCGTCGGCTGGGCGACAATGGGCGCCGCTTTCAGTACCTGCTGATGCAAATGAGGGATCTGGAAATTAATCACCAGCGAATAAAACGCGCCGCCCGGAGCAAATAACGCTTTAAACGGTTTCATGGTCCAGATGGTGACCAGCACCGTTAAGATTAAAAATGGTGACCAGGCGCGTATGATTTGCCCAAGACTATATTCTGAGGGTACCGGGCCGCCAGAAGACGGTTTATTCACCACCATCGCACCTGCGGATTGCCCCATGCTGATTGCCGTTTCAGTATTTTTTGGCCGCCAGACTTTAAGGAATAAAGACAGTGAGACGATACTTACCAGCGCCGAAGTAATATCCGGCAGTTCCGGACCAATGTAGTTTGAGGTAAAGAACTGAGTGACGGCAAAGCTACCACCCGCAACCAGCGCCGCTGGCCACGTCTCTTTCACCCCTTTCCAGCCGTCCATCATTGCCACCAGCCAGAACGGCACCAGTACCGACAGGAACGGCAACTGCCGTCCCGCCATTGCGCCAATGTCGAACGGGTCAATGCCAGTCACCTGCCCGGCAACCAGAATCGGCACGCCCAACGCACCAAACGCCACCGGCGCGGTGTTGGCTATCAGACACAATCCCGCCGCGTATAACGGTTTGAAGCCCAGCCCCACCAGCAGTGCGCCAGTAATCGCCACTGGAGCACCAAAGCCAGCCGCCCCTTCCAGCAACGCGCCAAAGGAGAAACCAATCAGCAGCACCTGCAAACGCTGATCGTCGGTGATGGAGATAACCGAGCTGCGGATAATATCAAACTGCCCGCTGGCAACGGTTAATTTATACAGGAATACCGCCGCGACAATAATCCACGCAATCGGCCATAAGCCATAAATAAAGCCATAGCCTGCAGCAGCAAATGCCATATCAATCGGCATTTTAAAGGCGAATATCGCAATCAGGATAGATAATATAAGGGTTATTGCTCCGGCGACATGTCCTTTCAGACGTAATACCGCTAGTGCAACGAAGAAGAATATTATTGGGATCAGGGCAACCAGAGCGGATAGCCCCAGTCCTCCCATCGGCATATACATTTGGGTCCAGGTAACCATATTGTTCAGTCTCTTATTATCTTTATATGCTTGATATGATTAAGGTTGTAATAAGCAAAAGAGGACTGAACTGTAAAATATAGGCGTTATACTTTACAGCAACAGTACGCTGCTAACGCAATTGCTACCTCTGGCATAACAAGTATATCGGGTAAGGGTTTCTGTTCCGCACACGCAGGCGCAGAGTATCGTTAAGATGTCCATATTGTTGTTTTAGGCCCGCTAGTAATGCGCTACGGGTATTTAATTTTGTTAAACCCTGATAATCGCTCCGGTTATTTCCGGGATAAATGTACTACCGCAGTTACTATAATAGCCCCGACAATAAAACTTGCCGGGGCTTTTTTTGACGCTATTAATGACTTTCTTTTTCGCGTAAACGCCAGGCGTGTAATAACGGCTCGGTATAACCGTTTGGCTGTTTCACACCGAGGAAGATCAAATCGCTGGCGGCTTTAAAGGCACACGAGTTAGCGAAATTCCCCACCATCGGACGATACGCCGGATCGCCGGCGTTTTGCTGATCCACCACTTTCGCCATGTTCTCCAGCGACGCCTGCACCTGCTCTTTGGTCAGGATGCCGTGACGTAACCAGTTGGCGATATGCTGGCTGGAGATGCGCAGCGTTGCGCGGTCTTCCATCAGCGCCACGTTGTGAATATCCGGCACTTTTGAACAACCAATCCCCTGCTCTACCCAGCGCACCACGTAGCCCAGAATTCCCTGCACGTTGTTATCCAGCTCTTGTTGGATGTCTTGCGCCGACCAGTTAGCATTTTCAGCAACCGGAATGGTCAGCAGATCGTCCAGCAGCGGTTCAAATTCAGCATTGAACTCGGTCTGGGCAATGTTGGCTTGCACGCTCTGTACGTTGGTTTGGTGGTAGTGCAGCGCATGGAGTGTAGCGGCGGTTGGCGACGGAACCCAGGCCGTGTTTGCCCCGGCACGCAGCTGGTCGCCCTTCTGGCTGTACATGTCTGCCATCAGATCCGGCATTGCCCACATCCCTTTGCCGATTTGCGCTTTGCCACGCAGCCCACAGAACAGACCGGAAAGCACGTTATTGCGCTCGTAGGCTTTGATCCACGGCGTCGATTTCATCTGGTTTTTACGCAGCATCGGGCCCGCTTCCATCACCGAATGCATTTCATCGCCTGTACGGTCGAGGAAACCGGTATTGATGAACGCCACGCGGTTGCGCGCCTGAGCGATACAGCTACGCAAGTTCAGCGAGGTCCGGCGTTCTTCATCCATAATGCCCATTTTCAGGGTATTCGGTGCCATACCGAGCATTGCCTCAACGCGGGTAAACAGTTTGTTGGCGAACGCCACTTCCTGCGGACCGTGCATTTTCGGTTTCACAATATAGACGCTGCCAGTGCGCGAGTTTTTCTGCACTTTTAAATCATAGAGGGCAATCGCGCCAGTCATGACGCCATCAAGAATGCCTTCCGGGATTTCATTGCCTTCGCTGTCCCAAATCACAGGAATGGTCATCAAATGACCCACGTTGCGGATAAACAGCAACGAGCGCCCGTGCAGAGAAATTTCAGAGCCGTCGGCAGAAGTGTACTGACGATCGTCATTCAGTTTACGCACGATTTGCCGACCGTTTTTCTCCATTTTCTCTTGCAGAGTGCCCTGCATCAGGCCCAGCAAGTTGCGGTACAGCAGGATTTTATCTTCCGCATCAACCGCAGCGACCGAATCTTCACAGTCGAGAATGGTACTGATGGCGGCTTCAACGATAACGTCGTTGATGTGCGCCGGATCGTCTTTACCAATCCGCCCGTTGGCATCGATTTGCAGCTCAATATGCAGGCCGTTATTTTTCAGCAAAATGCTGGTTGGCGCAGCGGCATTACCACGGTAACCGACAAACTGTGCCGGAGTACGTAACGTGGTTTCTTTATCATTTTTCAACTGGATGCGTAATTGTTTATCGACCACGCTAAACGCCACCACATCCTGATAGCTGCCGTTTTCCAGCGGTAGTGATTCATCGAGGAAACGCCGAACCCAGGCGATAACCTGCTCACCGCGCTGCGGATCGTAGCCGCTGACCATCGCCCCTTCCTGCGGGATGATGTCGCTGCCGTACAGCGCGTCGTACAGTGAACCCCAGCGGGCATTCGCCGCGTTCAGCGCGTAGCGGGCGTTCATTGCCGGAACCACCAACTGTGGCCCCGCCTGACCGGTGATTTCACTGTCGATGC
This sequence comes from Escherichia sp. E4742, assembly GCF_005843885.1. Classification (NCBI taxonomy): domain Bacteria; kingdom Pseudomonadati; phylum Pseudomonadota; class Gammaproteobacteria; order Enterobacterales; family Enterobacteriaceae; genus Escherichia; species Escherichia sp. E4742. The sequence continues at coordinate 1,230,033 of NZ_CP040443.1, forward strand.
CCGTGGTTTCCACCGTAACGTGGTCAGGCTGCGGCACGAGATAACCCAGTTCCCGCAGGAAAGATTTATAAGCCGCTTTGTCTTTTATCGGCCCCGGATTGCTGCGATGCCACTCGTCGAGCGCCGCCTGAATGCGATCGCGTTCTGCCAGCAACTGACGATTTTCTGGCGCCAGATCGTGAACGATCTCATCAAAATTGCGCCAGAACGCCGCAGCGTCCAGCCCTGTTCCCGGTAAAACTTCTTCATCCACAAAACGTTTAAAATTGGCGTCAATGCGTAAACGGCCCTGGGTTATGGTTTGACTCATTGTTTATCTCCTCGTTTTCGCTTATTTCGCCAACACCGCTGCTGCCGCTTTCGCGACCTGCGCATCCTGTGCTCCGGTTAAACCAGAAACGCCCACGGCACCAATAATTTGCCCATCAACAACAACCGGTACGCCGCCTTCCAGCGACGTCAGTAACGGCGCAGTCACGAACGCGGTACGTCCGTTGTTCACCATCTCTTCATAGCCCTTAGTTTCACGACGCCCCAGCGCGGCGGTACGCGCTTTCTCCTGGGAGATGTAAGCCGCAATCGGCGCGCAATCATCCATGCGGCTTAGTGCCAGCAGATGACCGCCGTCATCGGCAACAGCAATGGAAACAGACCAGTTATTTTTCTGCGCCTCTTCCTGACCTGCGGCAATAATTGCACTCGCCATTTGCTGGCTAAGAATGACTTTAGTTTTCATTTTGTTATTCCTTTTCAAGGGCTTGTTCTACAATTTCAATCCAGTGACGCACAGAGGTTCGACCGGCGCTCGCCAGATGCGTCTGACAACCAATGTTGGCGGTGACGATCATTTCCGGTTTGCCGCTTTCCAGCGCATTCATTTTGTTATCCCGCAGCTGGCGCGCCAGATCGGGATGCGTTAACGCATATGTTCCCGCCGACCCGCAGCACAGATGGCTGTCGGGAACGTCGGTTAAGGTAAATCCCAGGCGCAGTAACACTTTTTCCACTTCGCCATTTAACTTTTGCGCATGTTGCAGGGTACACGGGCAGTGGAAGGCCAGTTTTTTATCGCCGCGAATTGCCAGTTTTTCCAGCGGTTCCTCGCGCAGAAGTTCGACTAAATCGACCGCCAGCTCACTGACCTGACGCGCTTTATCGGCATACAGCGCATCGTTTTTCAACATCTGCCCATACTCTTTGACGAACGCGCCGCAGCCGCTGGCAGTCTGCAAAATTGCCTCGGTACCTGCTTCAATCGCGGGCCACCATGCATCAATGTTATTTCGCGCCCGCGCTAGCCCTTTCTCTTGCGCATTAAGATGATAGTCCACCGCGCCACAACAGCCTGCTTCGTTAGCTGGCATGACGCTGATCCCCAGACGATCCAGCACCCGCGCGGTTGCCGCGTTGGTGTTGGGCGAAAGCGTAGGCTGGGCGCAACCTTCCAGCATTAAAACCCGGCGCTTATGTCGCAGCGGTGGACGCGGTTTGGCCTTCACGGTTTCGGCGGGCAGTTTTGCTCTGAGCTGCTCTGGCAAAAACGGTCGCAGCACCAGACCTACCTGCGTCAATGCGCGGAAGACCGCCGGACGCGGCACCACCTGGCGCAGCCCTTCGCGTAGCATTCGATCCGGCAGTGGACGTTTCACCTTCTGCTCGACAATATCACGCCCGATATCCAGCAGAGTGTGATAGCGCACACCAGAAGGACAGGTGGTTTCACAATTGCGGCAAGTGAGACAGCGATCGAGATGTTCCTGTGTTTTAAGGGTGACTTCGTTGCCTTCCAGCACTTGTTTAATCAGATAGATGCGCCCGCGCGGCCCATCCAGTTCATCCCCAAGAAGCTGATAGGTTGGGCAGGTTGCGGTACAAAATCCGCAGTGAACACAGGCGCGCAGGATGCTGTCGGCTTCCAGCGCGCGCGCGTTCTGGCGCATCTCTTCGGTTAACCGGGTTTGCATAGTCTGCTCCTTAAAGTTCCGCGTACATGCGACCGGGGTTAAACACGCCGCAAGGATCGAGCTGCTGTTTAAGCTGCTGGTGATAGCGGAATAAAGGAGCGGGTAGCAGGGCAAAGCCGCCATCTCCGGCACTAAAGCGGGTCGCATGACCGCCAGCGTTGCGGGCGATGCGATGGATTTGATTGTCATCGGCTGTCGATTTCAGCCAGCGTAACGCCCCGCCCCAGTCGATCAGTTGTTCGCCGGGTAAATCCATCATCGGCGCATCGGTGGGTAAGGAAATGCGCCATAAAGTGCCCGGTAATGAGAAGAACGGCAATTGTTGTTCACGCAATTGCTGCCAGAACTGACCCGCAACCTCTTCGCCCCCCAGCAGTTCACGCGCCGCTTTCACCGATCCTTCACCGCCTTCAAGACGGATCCACAACGCGTTGTCGAAGTAACATAAGCCACTAATGGGTAGCGGCTGAAGTTGCCACTGGGCGATTTCACTCATGGCTTCTTGCAGGCTGATTTCCCGCCGCATACTCAAGGTGGCGCGCGGTCGCGGTAACACTTTCATTGAGATTTCAGTTAGCACGCCAAGACAACCGTAGCTTCCGGCCATTAATCGCGAGAGATCGTATCCGGCAACGTTTTTCATCACTTCGCCGCCAAAACGCAGATGTTTTCCTGTGCCGGTAATGATGCGCGTGCCGAGGACAAAATCGCGTACTGAACCGCTCCACGGGCGACGCGGCCCCGCCAGTCCGCAGGCAACCATTCCGCCCCAGGTGGCTTCTTCACCATAATGCGGCGGCTCGCAGGGGAGCATTTGCCCCGCACTTTCCAGCGCCGCTTCAATCGCCACCAGCGGCGTTCCAGCACGCGCGGTGATCACCAGCTCGGTCGGGTCGTAATTAACAATGCCGCGATGACAACGCACATCCAGCGTTTGCCCGGTGACAGGGTGACCTAAAAAGGCTTTGCTATTGCTTCCCTGAATCACCAGCGGCGTTTTATTACTAATCGCCTGATTCACCTGTTCCAGCAGCGCCTGGCTGTAATCACACTCGCGTAGCATCAGAAACGCTCCAGTTCAGGGAAAGGTAAATGACCGTGATGTACGTGCATGGCACCAAATTCAGCACAGCGGTGTAGCGTGGGGATGTTTTTTCCTGGGTTCAGCAAACCATCGGGATCAAACGCCGCCTTGACTGCATGGAAGGTCGTGATTTCATCGCTGTTGAACTGGGCGCACATTTGATTGATTTTTTCGCGCCCGATGCCATGTTCCCCACTGATGCTGCCGCCAACTTCAACGCAGAGTTCGAGGATCTTCCCGCCCAGCTCTTCCGCGCGGGCAAATTCACCGGGTTCGTTGGCATCGAAAAGGATTAACGGGTGCATGTTGCCGTCTCCGGCATGAAAGACGTTGGCGACGCGTAAATCATATTGCTGCGATAAACGGGCAATGCCTTCCAGTACGCCAGGCAGCGCGCGGCGTGGGATGGTGCCGTCCATGCAGTAGTAATCCGGGGAGATGCGCCCCACCGCCGGAAAGGCGTTCTTGCGGCCAGCCCAGAAACGTACGCGCTCCGCTTCATCCTGCGCCAGGCGGACGTCAGTCGCGCCCGCTTTCAGTAAGATGTCGTTAACTCGCTCGCAGTCTTCCTGTACATCAGACTCCACACCGTCCAGCTCGCATAACAAAATCGCTTCGGCGTCGACGGGATAACCAGCATGAATAAAATCTTCCGCCGCGCGGATCGACAGGTTATCCATCATCTCCAGCCCGCCAGGGATAATGCCATTGGCGATGATGTCACCAACCGCAAGTCCGGCTTTTTCTACCGAGTCAAAGCTGGCTAACAACACGCGCGCCACGGGCGGCTTCGGCAACAGCTTCACCGTTACTTCGGTGGTCACGCCGAGCATACCTTCTGATCCAGTAAACAGCGCCAGCAGGTCAAAACCAGGCGAATCCAGCGCATCCGATCCCAGCGTCAGCGCCTCGCCGTCCAGCGTTTGCACTTCAATTTTCAGCAGGTTATGTACGGTCAGACCATATTTCAGGCAGTGGACGCCTCCGGCGTTTTCCGCCACATTGCCGCCAATAGAACAGGCAATTTGTGAGGAAGGGTCCGGCGCGTAATAGAGATTATGCGCCGCTACGGCCTGGGAGATCGCCAGGTTACGCACGCCCGGCTGCACGCGCGCACGGCGCCCGACGGGGTTAATGTCGAGGATCTCTTTAAAGCGCGCCATCACCAACAAAACGCCCTTTTCTAGCGGCAGCGCGCCGCCAGAAAGCCCGGTGCCTGCGCCACGGGTCACTACCGGTACACGCAGACGGTGGCAGACAGCCAGAATCGCTGTCACCTGTTCCATCTGCTTAGGCAGAACAACCAGTAATGGACGCGTGCGATACGCGCTCAACCCGTCACACTCGTAAGGAGTGATCTCCTCATCGGTATGCAGGATCTCCAGTCCAGGGACATGCTCACGCAGTGCCATCAGTACCGATGTGCGGTCGACATCGGGTAAAGCGCCATCAAGACGCTCTTCGTACAAGATGCTCATGAGTAGGCTTCGCTTTGTTGTGTTGTGTGGCAGCTGATTTTTGCGCGCTGCTTCTGTGAACAGTTATTAAGCGGGCTTTTCGTTTTCGTCTATCTCTTTAGCTACCGGTCAGACCATTTTTTTTCCATCTCTGTGACTTCGCATTGGTTAACTTAATGTTAAATTGATGTAACATAATCACTTACGTGATGTGCGTGTTTTGCGAATTAAGAACAGAAAAATTGGTCCTACCTGTGCACGAGGTCCGGGAATGAAAGATGAACGTCGCCCTATTTGCGAAGTAGTTGCTGAGAGTATCGAACGGTTAATTATCGACGGCGTGCTGAAGGTCGGGCAGCCGCTTCCTTCGGAGCGTCGACTGTGTGAAAAGCTCGGTTTCTCACGCTCCGCACTGCGTGAAGGGCTGACCGTGCTGCGCGGGCGCGGGATTATTGAAACAGCGCAGGGTCGCGATTCTCGTGTCGCACGGCTTAATCGGGTGCAGGACACCAGCCCGCTAATTCATCTGTTCAGCACGCAGCCGCGAACGCTGTACGATCTGCTTGATGTTCGCGAATTGCTGGAGGGCGAATCGGCAAGGTTGGCGGCTACGCTGGGAACCCAGGCAGATTTTGTTTTGATAACCCGCTGCTATGAAAAAATGCTCGCTGCCAGTGAGCACAACAAAGAGCTTTCGCTGATCGAACATGCACAGCTGGATCACGCTTTCCATCTCGCCATTTGTCAGGCTTCCCACAATCAGGTGCTGGTGTTTACGCTGCAATCATTGACCGATCTGATGTTTAATTCGGTGTTTGCCAGCGTGAATAATCTCTACCATCGACCACAGCAAAAAAAGCAGATCGATCGCCAGCATGCGCGGATCTATAACGCGGTGTTGCAGCGACTCCCACATGTCGCCCAGCGCGCCGCCCGCGATCATGTGCGAACCGTGAAAAAGAATCTCCACGATATTGAGCTGGAAGGCCACCATTTGATTCGTTCGGCGGTGCCGCAGGAGATGAACAAAGGAGGGATGTGAGCAGCGTTTTCCCCCTATCCCCGAGGCGAGGGGACTGTCTGTGCGCTTAATGGGATCTGGAGTTAAATCTGCTTTTCATACAAGCGGTAACGCTTGTACGGCTCCGCCCCAATGCGTTCCAGCATGTTATTCATGCCTGTATTGGTTTCGAGGATCCATGACATTTCCAGCGCATCGATCTTCCGGCGGGCAAACGGATCATGTAAGGCTTCAATCAATAACAGAGCAATCACCGGGCCGATGCGGCTGAACTGATACTCGTCACGTACCCCCATCAGCGGCACTCGCGCGGTCCGCACACCGCTGACTTTCAAGCGCCACAGCAATTTTGCCCAGCCGGAGGGAAAGAGCGATCCGTTCAGATCGGCAATCGCCTCGTTGATATTCGGTAAGCCGACAATAAACGCGCAGGGTGCAGAATCAATCTCGGCGATGTAGATCATATCGTCCGGCACCAGATACTTAAGTTGATCTCCCATGGTCGCGAATTCATGTTCGGTAAACGGCACAAATCCCCAGTTGTGCTGCCAGCCGGAGTTGAAAATCTCACGCAGGATCTGCATCTCTTCGGCAAACCGCTGACGATTGATGCAGCGAATGGTCACCTTTTTGCGCACCTGATCCATCAGTTTTTTTAGCGCCGGAGAGAAAGTGAGATCGGTTCGCTGCATCCACCACGCCAGTAAATCAATACCTTTGTGATAACCCAGTTGTTCAATATGCGCGGCATACCACGGTTTACCGTGCGGCATCATCGCACATGGCGGTGTATCGAAACCTTCAATCAGTAATCCGCTTTCCTGATTGATATTCAGACTGAAAGGTCCGCTGATGTTACGCGCGCCTTGTGACTTCAGCCACGCTTCTGCTGCGCCAAATAAAGCGGCAAAAACCTGCGGATCATCAATGGCGTCAATCATGCCGAAATGACCGGTATCTTCGCCGTAACGCTCGCGGTGCAAGGTATCGATTTGCGCGGTAATGCGCCCTACTACCTGCCCTTCTTTTTTCGCCACCCATGCCTGCCAGATGATATGGTCCGTCCCTGGATTCTTCGCTGACAGATGCTCGCTGCGTTCAATGAATAGAGGAGGGATCCAGTTCGGATCATCGGGATAAAGTGACGACGGAAAAGCGATAAATGCTTTTAAGTCGTTTTTATTTATTACTTTTTCAATTTTAATCATCAGCAGATCGCATTCCATATCTTAGTGGATAACAAATAATTAATGCTGAAAATAAACAGCAACGGACTGCACCTTAAAAATCCATTCGGTGAATACAAGAAAAAATAAAATAATATTTATGAATAATTATGATAACCCAGAGCTACCGTTAGCCGATCAACATGACTATTGTGGACTTAATGCGACCCGCCAGGGCATTATCTTAATATATTCACAAATTAAATATTATTCACAATAAACAGAGTTAATATTTAAAGCATTATTTAAATCAATGTACCATATCGCACCGATGAAAATACTATCTCATTTATCTTTTATGCCTATATAATCCACCGCATTATTGTCATTTTATTTTTGATATCCAATTTTTTCGTGGTGTATATGTCTAATAAAATCTTTACGCATTCCCTACCTATGCGCTATGCCGATTTTCCAACGCTGGTTGATGCTTTGGACTACGCCGCTCTGAGTAGCGCCGGAATGAATTTTTATGACAGACGTTGCCAACTTGAAGATCAACTGGAATATCAGACGTTAAAAACGCGTGCCGAAGCTGGTGCGAAGCGGCTGCTATCGCTGAACCTGAAAAAAGGCGATCGCGTGGCGCTGATTGCCGAAACGAGTAGCGGGTTTGTCGAGGCATTTTTTGCCTGCCAGTATGCTGGATTAGTTGCCGTACCATTGGCGATTCCAATGGGCGTCGGTCAGCGTGATTCCTGGAGCACCAAACTGCAAGGTTTACTGGCTAGCTGCCAACCAGCCGCGATAATCACTGGCGATGAATGGTTGCCGCTGGTCAATGCCGCGACGCATGACAACCCCAAATTACATGTTTTAAGCCACGCCTGGTTTAACACCCTGCCGGAAGCCGATGTTGTGCTTCAGCGTCCAGTTCCGGACGATATCGCCTACCTCCAGTACACCTCCGGCAGCACCCGTTTTCCCCGTGGCGTTATCATCACTCACCGCGAAGTGATGGCTAATCTACGCGCCATAAGCCACGATGGTATTAAATTACGACCTGGCGACCGCTGCGTCTCCTGGCTGCCTTTCTACCATGATATGGGGCTGGTCGGTTTTCTCCTGACACCTGTCGCCACGCAGCTTTCGGTGGATTATTTACGTACCCAGGATTTCGCCATGCGCCCGCTGCAATGGCTTAAATTGATCAGTAAAAATCATGGCACCGTTTCCGTTGCGCCGCCGTTTGGCTATGAATTGTGCCAGCGCCGCGTGAATGAAAAAGATCTCGCTGAACTGGGATCTTTCCTGCTGGCGCGTCGCTGGTATTGGCGCTGAGCCCATCTCCGCAGAACAGCTCCATCAGTTCGCTGAATGTTTCCGCCAGGTTAACTTTGACGATAAAACCTTTATGCCCTGCTACGGACTGGCAGAGAACGCGCTGGCCGTCAGCTTCTCCGATGAAGCCTCCGGGGTTGTGGTTAACGAAGTGGATCGCGACATCCTTGAATATCAGGGTAAAGCCGTCGCACCGGGTGCTGAGACACGCGCCGTATCGACTTTCGTCAACTGCGGTAAAACGTTGCCGGAACATGGCATTGAAATTCGTAATGAAGCGGGTCTGCCAGTAGCCGAACGCGTAGTGGGCCATATTTGTATTTCTGGTCCTAGCCTGATGAGCGGCTATTTTGGCGACCAGACTTCGCAGGACGATATCGCGGCGACGGGCTGGTTAGATACTGGCGACCTCGGTTATCTGCTGGACGGTTACCTTTATGTCACTGGGCGTATTAAAGATCTGATTATTATTCGTGGCCGCAATATCTGGCCGCAAGATATTGAATACATTGCGGAACAGGAACCAGAAATTCATTCTGGCGATGCCATTGCTTTTGTTACTGCCCAGGAAAAAATCATTTTGCAGATCCAGTGCCGGATCAGCGACGAAAATCGTCGCGCCCAGCTAATCCACTCTCTGGCGGCGCGGATACAAAGCGAATTTGGCGTTTCGGCGGCTATCGACTTGTTACCACCACACAGTATTCCGCGCACATCTTCCGGTAAACCTGCCCGCGCAGAAGCGAAAAAACGTTATCAGAAAGCCTATGCCGCCAATCTTCATGTGCAGGAATCCCTCGCAGGTTTTGCGCAATGAATCAAACGGTCGCGGTGACGGGCGCTACCGGGTTTATCGGTAAATATATTATCGATAATCTACTCGCCCGCGGCTTTCACGTCCGCGCATTGACGCGGACTTCCCGTGCTCACCATAACGATAACGTTACCTGGGTGCGCGGTTCGCTGGAAGATACGCATTCACTTAGCGAGTTGGTTGCTGGTGCCGGTGCTGTGGTCCATTGCGCCGGGCAAGTACGCGGACACAAAGAGGATGTCTTTACTCGCTGTAACGTTGACGGCAGCCTGCGCCTGATGCAGGCGGCAAAAGAGAGCGGCTTTTGCCAACGTTTTCTGTTTATCTCTTCGCTGGCAGCGCGCCATCCTGAACTCTCCTGGTACGCGAAATCCAAACACGTCGCCGAACAACGACTAGCAGCAATGGCGGACGAAATTACGCTGGGCATTTTTCGCCCAACAGCAGTCTATGGTCCCGGCGATAAAGAGTTAAAACCACTATTTGACTGGATGCTGCGTGGCCTGCTGCCACGGCTGGGCGCACCAGATACACAGCTCTCTTTCCTGCACGTCACCGATTTCGCGCAAGCCGTGGGTCAGTGGTTAAGCGCCGATTTCGTACAGACGCAAACGTATGAATTATGTGATGGTGTCGCCGGTGGCTATGACTGGCAGCGCGTGCAACAACTGGCCGCCGCCGCCCGTCAAGGAGCTGTACGGATGGTCGGCATTCCTCTGCCGTTGCTCACCTGCCTTGCAGATGTCAGCACCGCGTTGAGTCGCCTGGCAGGCAAAGAGCCCATGCTGACCCGCTCGAAATTGGGTGAATTAACCCATGTTGACTGGTCGGCAAGTAATAACCGTATTTCTGAAGATATTAATTGGTTTCCCGGGATTAGCCTGGAACACGCATTACGCAACGGGCTATTTTGATTGTCTTGTTTAAAGGTGTGTTAACGTTTCTATGGTAAATCGTGAAATAGTAATGGATTACATCCTTTCCTGTTTACAGGATTTGGTCGAAAACGGTGTGGAAATTAAGCCTGACAGCGATCTCGTCAACGATCTCGGCCTGGAGTCGATTAAAGTGATGGATCTCTTAATGATGCTTGAAGACAGATTTGATATTTCCATTCCTATTAATATTCTGCTGGATGTCAAAACCCCTGTGCAATTAATGGAAACACTACTTCCATGGCTGGAGAATAAATAATGGGGCTATACGATAAATATGCGCGTCTTGCGGGTGAGCGACTGCAATTTAGCGATAACGGGTTAACGCCGTTTGGCACCTGTATTGATGAAGTGTATTCCGCCACCGAAGGGCGTATCGGCAATAAAAAAGTGATTCTGGCCGGGACCAATAATTATCTCGGTTTAACCTTCAATCATGATGCCATCGCCGATGGTCAGACAGCGTTAGCGACGCAAGGCACCGGCACCACCGGTTCACGTATGGCGAATGGCAGTTATGCGCCGCATCTGGCGTTAGAGAAAGAGATTGCCGAGTTTTTCAATCGTCCTACCGCTATCGTTTTTTCAACCGGTTATACCGCTAATTTGGGCGTCATCAGCGCACTCGCCGACCATAACGCCGTGGTGTTGTTGGATGCCGACAGCCACGCCAGTATTTATGACGCCTGTTCTCTCGGCGGCGCGGAAATTATTCGTTTTCGCCATAACGACGCCAACGATCTGGAACGTCGCATGATTCGCCTCGGTGAACGGGCAAAAGAGGCGATTATCATCGTTGAAGGCATCTACAGTATGCTCGGTGACGTTGCGCCGCTGGCGGAAATTGTTGATATCAAACGTCGTCTCGGCGGATATTTAATTGTCGATGAAGCTCACTCGTTCGGCGTGTTAGGCGCAACGGGGCGCGGACTGGTTGAAGCCGTTGGCGTTGAAGATGATGTGGATATTATCGTTGGCACCTTCAGTAAAAGCCTGGCTTCTATTGGTGGTTTTGCCGTGGGTTCGGAAGCGATGGAAGTGCTGCGCTACGGCAGCCGTCCGTATATTTTTACCGCCTCCCCTTCTCCGTCCTGCATTGCGACCGTGCGCTCGTCATTAAGAACCATTGCCACTCAACCAGAGCTGCGGCAAAAACTGATGGATAATGCCAACCATCTGTATGACGGGCTGCAAAAACTGGGTTACGAGTTAAGCTCACATATTAGTCCGGTAGTGCCGGTAATAATCGGTTCGAAAGAGGAAGGTTTACGCATCTGGCGTGAGCTTATTTCGCTGGGCGTGTATGTGAATCTTATCCTGCCACCTGCCGCCCCGGCGGGCATGACGCTGCTGCGCTGTAGCGTTAATGCTGCCCACAGTCGCGAGCAAATTGATGCCATCATTCAGGCGTTCGCTACTCTGAAGCAGTAACGTGAGCCCGCCGTGGTGTTGCGCCACGGTGGGTTTAATGTTGACTGTCATACCAATACACCAGGCTCAACGCCACCAGCACAAACGCTACCGGTAAACCGAGCGCGGTAACGGGTGCGCTCAACGCAAATAGCAATCCCAAATTGACCATGATTTGATAGCTGATCCAGGTGAGTAAGCCAACGATGACGCCTACAGCGAGACGGCTACCCATCCCTGGCGAGCGCGGGGCGCTAAAGGTAAACGGTACAGCCAGCAAAATCATCGCCAGGGTTAAGATCGGTTGCCCCAGTTTTTCCCACAGTGCAAGGCGGTATTCGCTGCTGGGTTGCCCGGTTTCCTGCAAATAATGGATGTAATGATTAAGCTGACGGACAGAAAAAGTATTCCCCGGCATCGATAACTCTTCAAGATTCATACTGGTGAAGGCCGATTGCCAGGCAAGGTTATCTGATGTTTCCAGCGTTTCTTTGCCATTCAGCCATTTTTTATGATTCACACCATGCAGGATCCACGTTTTGTCGTCTTCAATGGTGGCACTGCGTGCATAAATGTAGGATTCGAGCGAGAGATCGTCGCGGTAATGAAATATCTCCACGCCCACCGGCTGGCCCTGTTCGTTTAGCGATTTCACCGTTACAAATTCATTACCGCGCCTGGCCCACAGCATATTGCCGGTAATGTCATCGTCCTCACCCAACGCGGTGGCGGTCGATTTGATTTGCAGCGCCTGTTGCTGCAATGGCGACGCCACCCACTCATCAATCGCGCCTAACGAAACAGTCCACAGTATCCCTGCAACCAGCGCCACCAGTGCAATACGGAAGATAGAAAATCCCGTACTGCGAATGGCGGTAAGCTCACTGTTTTTCGATAACTGCCCAAGACCAACAATCCCACCCAATAACGCGATAAACGGCGAAAGTTCGACCAGTGTGCGCGGTAAGGTCATTAGCACCACCAGCACCGCCTGAGTCCAGCGATAACCGCCCGGACTGACATCATCCAGTTCGTTAATCAGGTTGAAGGTGGTAAAAAGCGGCAGCAATAGCCCTGCGGCGGCGGCAAAACCGAGAAAGAGGTGACGGATTAAATAGCGACTGAAAACATTCATCGGGAAAATTTCTGCAGCAAAGAGAAGTCGCGTGCGACCAGCATCAACAGCCCCATTAGCATGAGTCCGGGCACTAACCACAAACCAGGAATGAGGGGAATCGCGCCGTTAGCCACCAGCGTACGGCAGACGTCGCCGCCATAAAAAATGGCAACAAACAGCAACGTCAGTGGCAGTAACGTTGAAAATCGCCCTTGCCGCGGTTTTACCCGACTTAAAGAGATGGCCAGCAGAGCCATTAACAACGCTGTCAGGCCACGGCTTTGTCGCCATTGCAGTTCGGCATGATCGGCAGGAAATACAGAGCGCGCCAGTTCCGCGACCGATTTTGCTTTACGTTTGACGTTGGCGCTTTGATCCAGTGGATTAAGATGTAATTGCAGATTACGGTAGATCTGTTCGTTGTCGTCACTGCCCTGATGATCGAGTATATAAGCCGTGCCGGTATGCAACATAACGGTTGGCTTCTCAGGAGAGGGGTCAACAACATCAAGCGAACGGGCGCGGAAAATGCGGGTTCGATTGGCGGTAGAGGTGTAAATCAGCGCGTCAGTCAGGCGATTATTGTCTTGATCAACCGTCTGCGAAAGGATCATTCGTCCGTTATCGTTAGTATTAAATTTCTTTGCCCGCAACTGGCGAACATCCAGCTCCGACTGCGACTGTTGTTCCAGTTGATAAATCTGCGCATAAGCCCAGGGCCGACCATACATCGACAACAGCGTGACAAAAATGCTTAATGGAATTGCCAGATACAGAACGGCTTTATACAAACGTGTGGGACTGGCGCCCGCCGCAGAGATAGCGGTAATTTCCGAGTCGGTATACATCTGCCCAAGTGTCACACCAACCGACACATACAGGCCCACTGGAAGTAACATTTCAAGCGCTATCAGCACTTTGTAGAAAACAACATTAAGTACTACATCAAGCGCTAAAGTCCCATTGGCTGCTTCGGTCAGATAACGCTGTGCAGAGTAACTGGCGAAGATAAAGATCAAAAAACCAACGATAATCAGCACCAGACGGCGTGTACCACGCATGATGTAGTATTCAACCAGCTTCATCTCACTAACACCCTCAATCCTTTGAGTTTTTTATTCATTGATCAGCTTCTGCGCCAACGCAATGACCTGATCAACTTCTTCTGGCGTCAGACAGCCGTCCTTCGCCCACTGAATTTGCCCGTATTTATTCAGCACCAGAATGGTTGAACTCTGTTCCGGCAGTTGCCAGGCAACGCGCCCCAGACCGCTGCCGTCGATTACGAATTGCGCCCACGGATAACGACGTTTATTTTTTTCAATTTTACCTGTCACAAAATAGCCGGTGCCAAAGATGGCATCATCGGTGTTCACAATGGTGGTGGGCTGAAAACGATCCTGAGGAAAGTTTGCTGTTTCTACTGCTTTGATTAACAGAGAGTTCTTCTTCTTCGCTGACTTTCGCCCGGCGATATACTGAATAATGCGGACTTTTCCTTTCAGTTGCGTGCTGTTCCACTTTTGATAGTAAATTTCGTCATTTTTGAGCAGTAATTCGCCACCGTCCTGAATATAAACAGGTGTGACCGTTTTTCCGATGACGAAATTGTGCGCAGTAGCGCAGAACGAGAAGAGTGAAAATATCAGCGCAGTAATCAGACGAGAGGGCATCATTACTCCGGTTATAGCGGAAAACGCGAAATCAGCAGTTCTAAGCGCTGACGAATATCGCTGTCGAGTGCCACTGGCGCATCATACGATTGGCGATTTTCCAAATCATCCGCCACCATGTCGTCGTGCTTATCCCCCATCAGGCCATTAATGGCCGCCAGGAAGCGGGAAATCTGCAACGCCTCTGTATTTTCGGGATCAATCGATCTTAGCGTGTCGTAATACGAAACCTGCTGACTGATGATTTTTCGCACATCGTGAAATTCCCTGCCGGTTAGCTGCGGCCTGGCAATAATTTCTTTCAGGATGTGCATTTGCTTCTGGCGATAGGCGATAAAACCATTAACGCTTTCTAGCTGGCTATGGCGTAATGAATAGTTCACCAGCCACCAGACAGGAGAACTTAAATAAATACGTAACAGGTTGCCGTAATACGACACAATATTTTTCTTACCGTTACGAAAACCATCCTGAAAACGCCCCAGAAAAACGGTCGTTTTGCCAAATAAAAAACCAGCCTGATGCTTCTTTAAATACAGCCGTTGCGCAAAACGCAGATGCTTGTAGCGCGCTCGCATGTATTTATACTGTTTGCGTTCTTCGTCGGTAAGAGAGTTACCTTTAGCCTGCTTCAGGGTCAGGTGGAGTAACGCCTTGCGATTGACTCCGTCCAACCAGAATCTCAGGCATAATGCATAATTATCATGAATAATTTCCGATGAACAACGCAGTGCGATCGTTGGTGGTAAGCTAACTTGAGCGTCAACAACATCATCTTCTTCGACCGCGATAAATAAACGCTCACTGACCTCAAGTGGAAAATATTTTTTCATCATTGGGATTTTTCTCCCACTGCGTTATAGGCCAATAAACGGCGTTGAAAGAACGCCTTTAATGTCGGAATTAACGAGAGCACCACATCAAGACATTGCCCACCGAAGTAAGCAAATGCTGCCCCCAGCACGCCAAACAGATGGCAGAACATGAACAGCAACACGATATAGCCGATAGAGGCGATGGTTTGCGCCACGAGAAAAGCACGCTGTTTCCCTGCCATTAGCAATAATGACTCCTGTGGGAAGCCCAGCATCGAAATAACAATGGCTCCGAGCATCACCTGGATCAGGTCATACGCTTCGAGATACTTAACACCAAACACCAGTGAAATAAGTGGCTTGCCAACGATTAACACGGCCAGCGCCACCAGAATGCCAATCCCACCTGCCAGCAATCCAGACTTCACGCCCAGGAGCCACGGTCTGGTAGTTCGTGGATCTAAGCGCATGACTTCAGGGTAAAAACTCTTACCCAACAAACTGGCGGGCGTCCCGGCGGCATCGAAGAATGTCATGGCGATTTTAAATAACCCGGCGGCAGCTGGCCCTAATACGATCCCCACCAGTACCGTGCTACATGAATTACGCGCCGACCAAATGGAATGGGCAATGTTGGTTGACCAGACAAAACTCCATGCGCCTTTGATGTGTCGGGCAGACTCAAACAGATTCAATTTGAACGCGTTATGGATATTTCTGCGGCGTAATTCGCGCGCGGCAAACCACCAGTACATCGTGCCGCCAACCAGATTCGATGCGTACCAGGCGATAACAAATCCGGCAAAGCCAAAGTTAAAATACCAGGCTATTACGCTGCCCGCCGCACGCAGAAAAGGTTTCGTCGCCTGCTGTACAGCAATTAAGTCGAAGCGATCAACCGCACGCAAAATGCCAGTCGGCGTGGAGGAAGCCATTGAAGGAATAAGTGTGCAATAGAGCGCCGCCAGCCAAAAGCTTTGGTCATCCAGACCTAATGAATGGGAAAGGAATGGCAGTAAGGTAATGCCGCCGACAATCGCCACCGCACCACTGACGATATCCAGCGAGAAGGAAAATGAGACGACATTGCGGAATTGCTGGGGATTATTGTTGGTTATTGCTGGCGTTCCGTACTGCACCACCAACTGCCATGTCTGAAACTTAATAAAATCACTAATCGACTTGGCATAAGACTGTATGACGACAAGTACGCCAAACATCGCTGGAGTCATTCCTTTACCGGCGCACGAAAGCGCCAGTAAGCCCAGTAAGGCGCTCACGACATTACTGGAACCTAACCAGGCGCTGTTACGAATAATGGTGCGAAAGGCTCCATCTGCAAACCAATGTTTGATGTTAAAACCTGCCAATTCAGCCTGACCTTATCGTTGAAAAATGAAAAATATCCTGCCTGCCTTAAGTCAAACTTCGGCGGTCAGAAACGATGGCAACCAGAGAAACCGCTTTCAGTGCCTGTTCCAGCACTTCGCTGTAGGGCGCTCTGGAATCAATCTCTAAAATTTTTGTGCCGTTATAGCCAATCTTCGACATGACTCCGATTTTGTCCTGCAATTCGGCATAGTCATGGTCAGGCTTGCGGGAGATGGCAGTATCAATATCAATCCCCAAACGAATGATTAATTCAGGACGGTACTGCGCCATTTGTTTGTATAACTGTCGCTCGCGCTGCGCCAGAAGTTGGTTGATTTTCCCGGTCGCGCGCTCGACGCCAATCCCCGGCCCGTCATAATAAAAACCGGAAATTTCCGCCTGCGGAAAGCGATCGCTGACCACCAGAACGCCGCTTTGCGCCAGTCGCTGGACCTTACGCAGATTCGCCATTCTTCGCAGCGAGAAGCAGTACATAATCACCGCCGCCCAGAGCGCCGGAGAGCGAGTTTTCATGCTTTGGGTTTTCGAGGATTTTGCCGCCAGTCGCCGCTCCAGCCAGACACCAACCAACGGTAATCGTTTGATTTTGTCGCCGTCTTCGCCCGAGAGCAGCCCCAGATAGCGCCGCTCGGTTTGCCAGTGCTGTTGCAATGATTTCACCAGATCGGTGGTCAGCGTAGATTTACCGGTGCCATCGCACCCGACCACCGCAATTAGCCCCGGAATGTAGCTGGGCTGCGGCGCGGTAGTGCTGTTAACAGCTTGCGTTTGTAGTGCATCCATTCTTTAAATCATCCCCTATCCATTTTGGTGATCAGGAAAGTGCGGCGTGAATTGCACGTAGTGACGCTTGCAGGATTTCATCGGCTGGTTGCCGACCATCCAGTTCAAGGATCCTGGCGCCGTTGAACGTCAGCTGCGGCGTAACGGCGATTTTTTCCTGTAACGCCGCCAGTTGATGGTCAGGTTTACGCGAAAACGCGGTTTGTTCATCAATGCCAAGACGAATCAACAATACGGGCAAATAAGACGCCATCCATTGGTACAGCTTCAACTCGCGTTGCCTTAACATTTTTACCCAGCCATTACCGCCTTTAGTTTTAGCCAGTTGCGGGCCATCAAAACGAAAGCCAGGGACTTCAACCTGCGGGTAACGGTCGGTAATCAACAAAAAGCCATGCTGGCTTTTTCTCAACATTTTGCGAAACTTGTATGCCCGCCAGCAGGAAAGCAAATAGATAACCAGCGCGGTAATATTGCCGGGCGGTGTTGAGGGCTTTTCATGTACGTTGGCCGCTTTCCCCCTCAAATAACGCCCAAAAGGTGCGCCAATAATTGGGAGCTGTGCAATCCACTCGCCAATTCGCCCGGATGATTGCCCGAGATAAATTTGCTCTGTGGGCATTTGTGCTGCCAGTTCATTCACCAGGCTTACCGTGAGGGTCGATTTACCTGAACCATCACACCCCACAATGGCAATAACACGTACTGGCGTGGAATTAATTATTGACATATTACGTTGATTCACGAAAAACCCGGCAGCAAATAATGTATTGAATATTACGTGGTCCGTGCTCAGAATATCCGTTCAACCTTATTGTGACAATGGTTAATTGTGGCATTGACCTGAATTACGCTTTCATTAAAACATATTAATCAAATAAATATTTTGGATGGGTATTTAAATTTAAGGATATATTCATGCAGTCAATAATTCCTCCATTAATTGCCGTTATTGGTAGCGATGGTTCAGGCAAGTCAACGGTATGTGAACATCTCATTACCGTTGTCGAAAAATATGGTGCCGCCGAAAGAGTTCATCTTGGAAAACAAGCCGGAAATGTCGGTCGTGCAGTGGTAAAAATGCCCTTAATGGGAAAGTCGCTTAATAAATCTATTGAACGCAATAAAGTGAAAACAGCGAAAAAATTGCCTGGGCCAGTTCCGGCGCTGGTAATTACAGCGTTTGTCGCCCGCCGCTTACTGCGCTTTCGTCATATGCTTGCCTGTCGTCGTCGCGGGTTAATTGTTTTAACCGACCGTTATCCGCAGGACCAGATTCCTGGCGCTTATGATGGTACGGTGTTCCCGCCTAACGTTGAAGGCGGCCGGTTTGTGTCATGGCTGGCAAGTCAGGAACGTAAAGCATTTCACTGGATGGCGAGCTATAAACCTGATTTGGTTATCAAACTCAATGTTGATCTGGACGTTGCCTGCGCGCGTAAACCCGACCATAAACGGGAATCGCTGGCGAGGAAAATTGCGGTCACCCCGCAGTTAACTTTTGGCGGAGCACAACTGGTTGATGTTGATGCCAATCAGCCGCTGGAACAGGTACTGATTGACGCAGAAAAAGCGATAACGGATTTTATGACCGCGCGGGGATATCACTAATCAGAGATGAAAATGCCCGATCGCCAGAATCGGGCATTTTCAGGAAGGTTAGATAAGCTGCAATGCAATCCAGTACAGACTACCAGACAGAAAAATTGCCGCCGGTAAGGTAAACACCCACGCCATCAGGATACTGGTTACCGTTTTACGCTGTAACCCACCGCCATCTACCACCATCGTCCCCGCCACCGCAGAAGAGAGTACGTGAGTTGTGGAAACAGGCATCCCAATATAGCTGGCAAGACCGATTGATACTGCCGCCGTCATCTGCGCCGCCATCCCTTGCGCATACGTCATGCCACGCTTACCAATTTTCTCACCGATGGTCATCGCTACACGGCGCCAGCCAATCATGGTGCCAATACCGAGTGCTAAAGCCACCGCCATGATTATCCACACCGGAGCGTACTCAATGGTGCTTAACATATCGCTGCGCAGTTTTTTCAGCAGGCTCTGGTCTTCTTTGCTAACGCCTGGCAGTTTCGCCAGCTTCGCAGAGGTATCAGAGATACAAAGCATAATACGGCGTAGCTGACTGCGTTGACTTACGTTTAACGGCTCGTAGCTTTCCATATTACCCGGCAGCATCGTTTTGACGCGCGCAATCGCATCAAAGGTATTTGCCGGATGACAGTGAAACTCCGTCGCTTGCGTGCCATCAGTCGATGCCGCAGGCAATGGAGGTTCCATCGCAATCAACTTCTGCGGCAGTTCAGGGTGCTGTTGCAGATAGTGTTCGAAGTTGATGACGGCATCGCGGGTACGGGTAATTTCATAGCCGGACGCATTCATATTGACGACGAAACCAGCAGGGGCAATCCCCACCAGTACCAGCATCACCAGACCGATCCCTTTCTGCCCGTCATTCGCGCCGTGCGAAAATGCCACGCCCGCAGCGGAAACAATGAGGGCAATACGCGTCCAGAATGGCGGCTTACGTTTGCCTTTTTTCTTTTTGCGATCTTCAGGAATGCGGTGAATACGGTCACGCTTTTTCGTCCCACTCCAGAAACGGCGCAGCAGGAAAATCAGTCCTCCCGCAATCACCAGCCCCACAATTGGGGAGACAATCAGCGAGGAGAAAATCTTGGTCACTTCACGCAGATTTAACGCGTCCATCACCGATGAACCGGTTAACATCGCATTAGTTAGACCGATGCCGATAATCGCGCCGATCAATGTGTGCGAACTTGAGGCCGGTAAACCAAAGAACCACGTTCCCAGGTTCCAGATAATCGCCGCTAGCAGCATGGAAAAGACCATCGCCAGACCGTGGGTTGACCCCATATTCAGCAGCAAATCGGTTGGCAACATATGGACGATGGCATAAGCGACACTAAGTCCGCCCAATAACACGCCAAAAAAGTTAAAAAATGCCGCCATTACCACGGCAAGCTGTGGCTGCATGGCACGAGTATAAATAACGGTTGCCACCGCATTCGCCGTGTCATGAAAACCATTGATTGCTTCGTAGAACAACACAAATGCCAGAGCAAGTAATAACAAAAGCCCTGTGTATATATCAAGGCCAACAAATAAATTTAGCATATATTAGATTACGCCATTTTGAATTTACGAACGGACGCATTATCAGTGACTTTAACGGCGTGGGCAAAGTGAAATATCATTTTTGACGATAAAAAGAGTGTTATTTCTTTAGTATCAGATAATAAGTTGCTATTTAAAATTTTAAGAAATAATTAATGGCGAATCATTTCAATCATTAATACATTCATATTGTGAATTTATTAACTTAATGTATTTCAATATTCAATATTTTGAGCATTCCATGAACGATTTTCCGTGCTGATTATTTTTGATAATCAGCACGGGTTTGCGAAAAAGTCTATTACTCTTTCAGCACAATTAACGGTTCAATATCACTCTCTTTTTTGATGACCAGAGATTCATCGCCGCGCAAACACGTCCCGCCGTAGTTGCCGCCCACGGTGAAGGTACATACCTGAATGTATTTACCGTCCACTTTTGGCAGGCACCACAGTTGCTGGTAGATATTTTTCTGCTCGGCAAATTTACCGCTGGTTTGGTCGAGCACCTCTTCATGATGGCTAACCAGGTCGATATTGCTACCACAGCGACCAGCAATCGGTTTCACGGCGTAACCGGTTTTCACCAGTTCATCATTAACCGTGAAATCGGTATCCAGCAGATAACGATGATGCGGGAACAGCGACCAGAGAATTGGTAGAATCGCTTTGTTGCCAGGGATCACCGTCCACAGCGGTTCAAAGACCAGCACTTCCGGGCGCAGCAGAACGTCGATCAGTCGTACTTCATTTTGCGGATGACCGGTACGAATCGGCACTGCGGCAAATTCACGATCACTGACTTCGCGAATCTGATCAAACGCGGTTTCCCACGCCCAGGTCTTCCAGACGCAGTTAACCAGTCGCCCTTCCCCATCAATCAATTGCCCGGCAGCATCCCAGCCCAGTTCATCTAGCCCGCGCAAGATACGCGTTTCAAAGCCCGCCTGTCGCAGCGCCTGCTCCATAAATTGAGCGTGATAGTTCTCTTCAATATCTTTGTCCTGCATGATATGGACAAACGGACGCGCGCGACTGTGTTTCCACGCGCCAGCCAGTTCGTTAATCAGCCCTTCCGCCGGATTGAAGCCATTGCCTTTATAGCCCTGCTCCGCCCAGCGTTCGAGGATCAAGCCCGCTTCAGTATGACAAGAGGCTGAATCGGCGTTGTATTCATAGACCTTCAGGCCACGTTCATCCATACAGAAATCCATACGACCGGTGATCATATGGTGGCGACGACGCTGCCAGGAGAGGCGCAAACGCGGCCAGAGGATTTTCGGAATGTCGAACAGCGCCAGCAGGTTGTCATCTTTCAGCACTTTATCGGTAGCGTGAAGATACATCAGGTGCAGCTCGTTGGTGGCTTTAACCAGTTCCTGTTCGGCGCTCTCCGTAATGGTGTAGTAATGATACGGATCCTGATTGATCACCTGACCGTTCGCCTGCACGTAGGCGTTTTGCAGCGGATCTTTTTCATCCAGCCATTTACCGTCAAACTGGCCTTTGTTTTCCAGTCGAGCTCCGCTGAGCTTCAACAAATCGCCTGCAATTTCCGGCTGTGGCAAGCTGTATTCGGTATCTTCCGTCTGAATCATCCAGCCCAGAATAGTGGTGTCATCAAAGGTGTCTTTGAGGGTATAGCAGCCGTTTTCGACCACCATCTCCAGCTCGCGCGTCCACTGTTGCCCTTGCGGCAACGGGGAATGAATCACGTTCTGTTCGGCAATACGGACTTTGTTGCCATGTAATTGCGTAATGATGGCAACATGGCCGGTGTCTTTAAATTCACCGCCTTTATCCCAGATGAGAAGCGCGCCCGCGACCGGCGCACGCGGCGAACCGTTAGGAAATGCCTGCAATGGCAGAATGTTGTCATTAACCACTTCACGCAAGAAGCGCAGCGAGAAAATCTCCCACGCCATGCCCACGTCAGTGAAGACCACACCGTAGTTCAGAAAGAGAAAACGGCGAGCAAACTCAACGCATTGCCATTTGTGGCCCATATATTCGTCGTCGATATAGCTACGGAATACGGCGTCATCTTCGTATTCCTGCGGATCGAGAGAACTGTAATCTGAAGAGTAGATTGCTACACCACCGGGGGCGTAGCCCAATAACGTCCCGAACGGGGCATCCTGGCTGGTCGTTCCTTTGCTCATCACTTTACCTTTAACAATACAACCTAAGCAGTTGGCGTAATTGTTGTGCTCTGATTACCTGCTCAGCGACATTAACCGGACAGAGGTTAGACTTATCATACACCTCAACGCAGCGGCTGGCGCAAAGGGTTAAAAAATTCACATTCTGTACAGCAAGTGACCTGCTACACTGCTTCAACACTACCACTCAGAAGGCAACTCACTATGGCAGACAATACTTATCAGCCCGCGAAAATCTGGACGTGGGATAAATCCGCTGGCGGCGCGTTCGCCAATATCAATCGCCCGGTTTCTGGTCCGACGCATGAAAAAACGCTGCCTGTTGGCAAGCACCCATTGCAACTCTATTCGCTGGGAACGCCGAACGGTCAGAAAGTAACGATTATGCTTGAGGAGCTGCTGGCGCTGGGCGTCACCGGCGCAGAGTACGACGCGTGGCTGATTCGCATTGGCGATGGCGATCAATTCTCCAGCGGTTTTGTCGAAGTGAACCCGAACTCGAAAATTCCCGCTCTGCGCGATCATACGCATAACCCGCCGATCCGCGTGTTTGAGTCAGGATCGATTCTGCTTTATCTGGCCGAGAAATTTGGCTACTTCCTGCCGCAGGATCTGGCGAAGCGTACCGAAACGCTGAACTGGCTGTTCTGGTTACAGGGGGCTGCGCCGTTCCTCGGCGGTGGTTTTGGCCACTTTTACCATTACGCGCCGGTGAAAATTGAGTACGCCATCAACCGCTTTACCATGGAAGCCAAGCGCCTGCTCGACGTGCTGGATAAGCAACTGGCGCAGTATAAGTTTGTTGCGGGAGACGAGTACACCATTGCGGATATGGCGATTTGGCCGTGGTTTGGCAACGTGGTGTTAGGTGGTGTGTATGATGCCGCAGAGTTTCTTGATGCGGGCAGTTATAAGCATGTGCAACGCTGGGCGAAAGAAGTGGGCGAACGTCCGGCAGTGAAACGTGGGCGTATTGTTAACCGCACCAACGGGCCGCTGAACGAGCAGTTGCATGAGCGCCATGACGCCAGTGATTTCGAGACAAATACGGAAGATAAGCGTCAGGGGTAATGGTTAGCGTTCGTCGCAGCAAGCCATCCAGACCGATGTAGGCCGGATAAGGCGTTCACGCCGCATCCGGCAATCAGGCACAATGCCTGATGCGACGCTGCCGCGTCTTATCATGCCTGGGAATGCCATGACACCGCATCCGACTTTAATCATCACGCGCTGGTAATGTCGTAATCCATTTGGCGCAGCGCGTCTAATGTGGCTTTGGCTTCGTCTTCGTCGATGATGCTCATGGCAAATCCGACGTGCACCAGCACCCACTGACCCAGCAGATCGGCAGGGTTACCTTCACAAATCAGGGCAATATTCACGTCGCGCTTGATACCACATACTTCAACCTGCGCAAGCTGGTGAATATCTTCACCGACAGCCAGCACCTGGCCAGGAACGCCAATACACATTGTTAACTCCGGTTATTCAACTTCAATACTTTTGACGATCAGCGAATCGCCGGTATCGACGCGCAACCGCTCGCCATGACAGAGCGGACACTGCGCATCGTGCTGATGAATCTCCACCACCTGGCTGCAATCCCAACACCAGGCCTGGGCGGGTTTATAGACGATATGTAAATCGCACCCTTGCGCCACCGTTCCCTGGCAGACAATTTCAAAACTAAAACGGACGGCGCTCTCCTCAACGCAGGAGAGCGCGCCAATTTCCAGCCACACGGCGGTGACGCGCTTAACATCGTGCTGCTCCGCCTGCCGTTGGATAATTTCAACGGCGCTCTGGCAAAGCGACAACTCATGCATTTTCGCCACTCCTGCGACCAAACAGCAGGGCGCGACGCCCTGCATGTGGTACATCCGGATTAGTGACTGGCAGCGAAAGGATCATTCGCGCGCAGTCATCCGTCAGGCGTTGGCCCTCTTCAATCGACATGCTGTGCAAAAGCGGCGACATCAGCGAACAGGAGAGGTATTGCGACACACCGTCCAGTTCGCCAACGGTAAAGGTCATAGTGCCATACGGCAGTTGCAGACCGATTTTTTCACTCACTTTGCGCAGCGGCCAGAGTTGATCCGGGCCGGGGAAGATAACTGCACTCAGCATCCACGGGGTGATCACACACCCCGTCCACTGACCTTCGAACAGCGTAAAGTCGGAAACATACACCGGCATTGAAGGATGCAGAAAAGAGAGATCGTGCATCGAACGCCGGGCAATTTCTTCAAACGCTGCCTGTACTTGCGCCTTCGGGGAGGTCTGGAAACCTGCTATCTCTTCAGTCATGAGCAGCCTCCCGTGGGATAGCTTCCACGCCTGATTCGCGCAACGCAGCCAGAACCTGCTCAAGCGCAGGTTCAATCATCGCTTCTACCGTCGGCGTTAAGCCGATGTGCGGCTCCAGTGATTCCGGGATCACGCCGACCAGCGTCAGCTTTTTCGGAAACTCGCCGGTGAAGCGCAGGGCCGACAATACGTCGGCCAGGCCAAGCTGATGCGGAGAGATTTTGTTAGTAAACAACGCCGGAACTTCTTCATCCCTCAGGATCATCATCGTTCCCGGCGCGTTCTTTTTCGAGACAATGGCATCCGCAATAATCAGATGATCGCGATTTGCCATGTCGCCAAGCAGCTCCATTCCCGCCGTGCCGCCATCGAGGATCTCAACATAATCCGGCAGAATGTATCGTTGCTCTAACGCTTCAACAATCCGCACACCGATGGCTTCATCGGTCAGCAAAATATTGCCGACCCCTAAGACTAAAATACGCATTACAGAACCTTCACTGAAACCACTTCGTTGCCGTCAGCATCCACTACGTGTACCGCACAGGCCATGCACGGGTCGAAGGAGTGAATGGTGCGCACCACTTCCAGCGGTTTATTCGGATCGGCAACCGGTGTACCCACCAGCGACTGCTCGTAAGGACCGACGTCATCATTGAAGTTACGCGGACCAGAGTTCCAGGTTGATGGAACAACCGCCTGGTAGTTGCTGATGATACCGTCTTTGATCACCATCCAGTGAGAGAGCATACCGCGCGGCGCTTCGAGGAAGCCAACGCCTTTGAACTCGCCCGTTGCCGGAATGTTCGGCTTCACAAAGGTGGTGTGATCGCCTTTGCCGATATTGGTGATCAGTGCACTGTATTGATTTTGCAGGATATCCTGCAATTCGCAGCAGTGAACGGTACGACCAATAATACGGCCCAGCGTGGAGTGCAGCTGCGCCACTTCCAGCGTGTTGCCAGTCAGTTTCTGATAAATCGCAACGATTTCATTCAGTTTGTTCTGGGTAGATTCGCGACCTGCCGCCAGTTTCACCAGCATGTTAGCCAGCGGACCCACTTCTACCGTTTTGCCGTAGAAAGTCGGTGATTTCACCCAGGAATATTTCCCGTCGTCAGACCAACCATCATAAGCCGGAATGGTGGTACCTTCCCACGGTGCCTGCGGCGCTTCGTCTTTATACCAGGAGTGCTTCGCGCTTTCCTGAATGCCTTTGATCAGGTATTCATCGGAATGAGAAGTGATCGGACGATACGAGGACAGATCCGCATTCTCAATGTAGCCGCCCGGGAACAGGAAGCTGCCGTTTTTACTGTCGGTCGGGAATTCCGGCACGCTCAGGTAGTTCACCGCACCTTTACCGCGCGTCAGCCATTCCGGGTAGAACGCGGCAATAACTGCGGTATCAACCTTATAAACCTGTTCAACAAAGTCGCTCAGCTTGTCAATGAAGGACTTGATGTACATCAGGCGCTCAAGGTTCAGCACACCCAGACCGTCGAGGTTGATCGGGTTCGCGACACCACCTACCGCCAGGTTCTGAATGTGCGGCGTTTTACCGCCCAGCAGCGCCACAACGCGGTTAGCGTCACGCTGGCACTCCAACGCCTGCAGGTAGTGCGCTACCGCAATCAGGTTCACTTCCGGCGGCAGTTTCATCGCCGGGTGACCCCAGTAGCCATTGGCGAAAATACCCAACTGACCGCTGGCAACCAGATCTTTGATCTTGTTCTGAACTTTAGTGAACTCTTCCGGGCTGTTCAGATGCCAGGTCGAAACGCCTTTCAGCATTTCGGAGGCTTTGGTTGGATCAGCTTGCAGTGCAGAAGTGATGTCCACCCAGTCCAGCGCCGAAAGCTGATAGAAATGAACGATATGGTCATGCGTGGTGTGCGCAGCCAGAATGATGTTACGGATGTATTGCGCGTTAACCGGAACGTCGATATTCAGCGCACTTTCTGCCGCACGGACGGAAGACAGCGCGTGAGTAGTAGTACATACGCCACAGATACGTTGCACAATCATCCATGCATCGCGCGGATCGCGGTTTTTCACGATCTCTTCCATGCCGCGCCACATGGTACCGGAAGCCCATGCTTTCGAAACGACGCCATTTTCGATTTCGCAATCGATGCGTAAATGCCCTTCAATTCGGGTTACCGGATCAATAGTAATTCTCTGGCTCATGCTTTGCTCGCCTCATGACGATTATGATCGTTTTGTTTTAAAGGAGGAAGTATCGGCAGTAGACGAATGAGTACGATGTAAGCGCAAATCTCAATAGCCACAAAACCAATAGAAATCAACAGTTCTTCCCAGGTCGGGAAGTAGGCGTAACCGCCGCCCGGGTTGAATGCCACCAGCGAATAGGTCAGACGCCAGGTTGCACAACCTAACAGCGCGCTCAGTGCCGACAGGAACAACATGCGGGAATCATTACGCAGCTTCGCCACACGTAGAACGACCAGCGGGAAGAGCATCAGCAGGACTTCAATCCAGAACATCACGGAGTAGAAGTCACCGGCAAACGCTAACGACAGCTTGTCGCGATAGATAAGCTCGCCAAAGCGCAGCACGATGAAAATCGCCAGCAACACACTGATGGTGTTGGTCAGCTTGACGAACAGGCTCTTTTCATCTGGACCGTTGCCACGCAGACCCGCCTGCACCAGCGAACCTTCAAAGATGACAATCGAGAAGCCCATGATGAACGCCGTCAGCAGCGAGAACAGCGGCAACATTTCATAGCTCTGCCACAGCGGATGCACTTTGTAGCCCGCCGAGATCATCAGCGACCCCATTGAAGACTGGTGCATAGTCGGCAGCAGCGCGCCAAGTGCAATGATGAAGAACATCACCTTGTTCAGACGCTTGAGAGAAACCTTCCAGCCCAGACGTTCAAACAATGCCGGAGCAAACTCCAGTGCCATCACGCCGATGTAGATGGTCATACAGACCGCCGTCTCGAACAGTACCGAGTTCACGTTGAAGTGACCCGGAATGTAGAAGTACGGCAGGTTCCAGTAGCGACCCACGTCGATAGTGATCGACAGGCCACCCAGTGAGTAACCGAACAGACTCGCCAACAGCGCCGGACGCACCAGCGGATGGTATTGTCCACGGTTAAAGACGTATACCGCCCACGCCAGCGCCCAGCCGCCACAGGCGAAGCCGGTGCCGATCAGCAGGTCAAACGCGATCCACACGCCCCACGGGAAGCCGCCGTTCAGGTCAGAGACAGAGCCCAGACCGAACACCAGACGCTTCACAATCAGGAGCATACAGATGACGATTAACGGTCCAAAAATCATGACCGGTTTACTGATGATTTTGCCGCCCAGCGGTTGTGGATCATGACTCATGATCGTCTCCTCCGTCGTGATGGTCGTTTTTGGTGTTGCGACGAACCAGCACGGTTAAGCCCGCCAGCACGGCCAGTGGTAGCATCATGCCTTTATACAGGGTGTGTTGAATATTTTCAGAACGCGCACCGGTAGAAAGATCGTCCAGTTTCGGCAGGTCGAGATTTTCATAAGGCACACCCGTCAGTACCAGAACCTGAGTACCGCCGCCCTCTTTCTCGCCGTACAGATGCGGATAATATTTCGGCACCGTGTGCAGGTAAGTGTCGCCAGATTTCAGCGTCTGACGCGGATAGTGGTATTCGCTACCAGGCTTCAGCGCCAGACGTTTTTTCGCCTCCGCCATCAGCTCTTCACGCGTACCAAAAATCACCGCGCCCGCCGGGCATACTTCTACACAGCCAGGCAGACCGCCTTTATCGAGACGTTCCACACCTTTCTGGTTGCACAGCTCGCACTTATGCAGCGCACCAAACGGGTTGTTGTAGTCGTACTTCGGCACGTTGTACGGACAGGCAACCATGCAGTAACGGCAGCCGGTGCACACGTCTTTGTCGTAATGGACAATGCCGGTTTTCGGATCTTTTTTCAGTGCAGAGACCGGGCACACAGAGACACAGTTCGGATCGACGCAGTGCATACACTGTTTCTTAATGTACGCGTAGCCGTTCTCTTCCTGGTCTTTGTTGACGCCCGTGCCGCTGGTCCACACTTGAATAATGTTATTGGTGTACGGCGACAGTTTGTCGTTGTTCGACCAGGTCTGTTCCCCTTGCGGGTTACGTTCAGGGAAGTTGATATCCTGACACTTGGTGACGCAAGCCTGACAGCCTACGCACAAGGTCGAGTCGTACAACATCCCCAGCGATCCCGGAATTGGCGGGCGGTTTTCAGCAGCCGCATGACTGACAGACGGCAGTGCGCCCGTCAGCAATGCCCCGCAGGAGGCTGCTTTAATAAAATTACGTCTGTTCACGGTTATTCTCCCCGTGAGTCAGCGTTATCTTTCTTTTGCTGACGCCCCAGTTCACGCACCGCCATCACGCTGACACCGGCAACCAGCCCAACCACACCGCCGAGCAAACCGATAGCGCCCGCAGAGACGTTGCCGCCTTCTTTAGCGTTGACGTCCGGTTTTTGTGAACGCGGCGTCTGGTTTTCGACGTTGGCAAGCTGATGGATGCCTTTATGGAAGCCGATACCTTCTTCGTTACAGCCATAGCACGGGTGACCAATCGCCACCGGCCACACGCCGCCAACGTCGCAGAATTGCAGCGTTGAGCAGTTGCCGTAAGTTTCTGGCCCTTTACAGCCGAGGTGGTACAGGCACCAGCCTTCGCGGTGGCCATCATCACCGAACTCTTTGGCAAAACGACCAGCATCAAAGTGCGGACGACGTTCACAGTGTTCGTGAATCAGACGACCATAGGCGAAGGTCGGACGGTTTTTGTCATCCAGTTTCGGCGGTTTGCCGTAAGTGATGATGTGCGCAACGGTCGCGAGGAAGTTGTGCGGGTTTGGCGGGCAGCCAGGAATGTTGATTACAGTTTTGCCTGGCAGAACTTCTTGCAGGCTGACCGCGCCGGTTGGGTTAACTCCAGCTGCGGCAACACCGCCCCACGCGGAGCAGGAACCGATAGCGATAATTGCTGCTGCGCCTTCTGCCGCTTTGCGGATGTGGTCCACAATCGGCTCACCGGCAACCATACAATAAATACCGTTATCTTTTAATGGGATGGAACCATCCACCACTAACACATACTGCCCTTTGTACTTCTCAAGTGCGTTGTGTTTGTTCTCTTCAACCTGATGGCCGAAGGCGGCAGAAAGCACTTCGTGATACTCCAGAGAGATAGTCTCCAGCACGAGGTTTTCTACCGTTGGATGCGTCGCACGAAGCAGAGATTCCGTACAACCGGTGCATTCCTGCGCGCCAATCCAGATAACCGGCGGGCGCTGCGGGTTAGTGACCGATTCGGCCATCTCTGCGGCGGCTTTGCTACTTAACCCCATGGTGGCGGCTAATGCTGCACAAAGCTTCATGAAATCACGACGATTAATGCCGTGAGAATGGATGAGGGTGTTATCTCCAGTCATTTATTGTTATTCCGTTGCGAAGACCTGGCATATATTTTGCCTCAACCGCAAAATCAATAATGCGATCGATGCGCCATTTACCACACATTTATTATGGTTATCATTACAATGATACTGCGGCGGGGCGCTAAAACGAAGGGAATAAGCATTAGTGTAATTAATTAAAGCAAGATAATACGTATGTTTGATCAATTTTCGAGGCGATAACCAGCCATAAAAAAGCGCAACGTAGAACAGGAATTATTCTCACGAAAGAAATCCATTACCATCTCTTTATCCAGCCCATAACGGCGCGTCAGAATACCCGCTTCCCAGGCGCTGAGCTGTCGATCACCGGTCTTTTCATACATCCGGTGCGAGTAGCCTAATACAAAACCACGTTTATAATCGGCGCAAAATTTAGTCACATTAACTGCACTGTCGGCATGCGTTGCTTTTAATCCTGCCATTAAGCCTTTACCGAAATGGTTATTCATCGTTTACCTCAAACGTTATATATCAGTATATATAGCGATATTTTAGGCAAACTCCGACTTTTACGCACGCTATTTTTTCCTGCACATGTAGGACGTTATCCTTTAAGGGATAAACACATCAGGAAAGATATTTATCGAACCATGTCAGCGTCCTTTGCCAGGCAAGATCGGCGGCTGATTTGTCATAACGTGGCGTGGAATCATTATGGAATCCATGGTTAACCCCCGGATAAATATACGCTTCATAGACTTTGTTATTGGCCTTCAACGCCGCCTCGTAAGCGGGCCAACCCTCGTTGATTCGGGTATCCAGTTCCGCGTAGTGGAGCAGTAAAGGCGCTTCGATCTTCGCCACATCGGCAGTGGGTGCCTGACGACCATAAAACGGCACCGCGCAGGCCAGTTCCGGATACGCCACGGCAGCCGCGTTCGAGACACCACCGCCATAGCAAAATCCGGTTATGCCAACTTTGCCCGAGGCTTGGGGATAGCGTTGCATAAACTCAATTGCGGCAAAGAAATCATTCATCAGTTTGGTTGGATCAATCTGCTGTTGCAGTTCGCGGCCTTTATCATCATTTCCCGGGTAACCACCCACGGAGCTTAAACCGTCTGGCGCCAGAGCGATGTATCCCGCCTTCGCCACTCGCCGCGCCACGTCTTCGATATACGGATTCAGCCCACGATTCTCATGCACCACCACCACAGCGGGTGTTTTGTCGCTCATCTTCGCGGGCTTCACCAGGTAACCCCGTACTTCGCCGTGACCATTTGGCGAAGGATACGTGATGTACTCAGCGACAATCTCCGGGTCAGTAAACTCCACCTGGGTCGCCCAAGTGTAATTTGGCTTGAGCAAATCAAACAACGCTAACGCCGTCATCCCTCCCACCGCGTACTTCGCTGCCAGGTTGAGAAACTCACGTTTTGATATTTTCCCATGAGCGTAATAGTCGTAGTAATCCAGCAACTCTTGCGGAAAATCTTTGGCGGTCAAACGCGGCATCGTTTTATTCCTCAGCTGTTGTTTTTTTAAGCAAAGCATAAGCGCGTGTTTTTGCCCAGTTTTTCGTCACTCTGTGAGCGATGCTACGGGATACGCCCTGGTAAATCGCTAGACTAGAAACATTGTTTCGAAATTGAATGGTGGAAAGGAGATGTCATGGTCTGGTTAGCGAATCCCGAACGTTACGGGCAAATGCAGTACCGCTATTGCGGAAAAAGCGGTTTACGCCTGCCCGCGTTATCGCTCGGTTTATGGCACAATTTCGGTCACGTTAACGCGCTGGAATCACAGCGTGCGATTCTGCGCAAAGCTTTTGATTCAGGCATTACGCACTTTGATTTAGCCAACAACTACGGCCCGCCTCCCGGCAGTGCGGAAGAGAACTTTGGTCGCCTGCTACGAGAGGATTTTGCTGCTTATCGCGATGAGCTGATTATCTCTACCAAAGCCGGATACGATATGTGGCCCGGCCCATACGGCTCTGGCGGTTCACGTAAATACCTGCTCGCCAGCCTCGACCAAAGCCTGAAGCGCATGGGGCTGGAATATGTCGATATCTTTTACTCGCACCGTGTCGATGAAAATACGCCGATGGAAGAAACCGCCTCTGCGCTGGCTCATGCGGTGCAAAGTGGTAAGGCGCTGTATGTTGGGATCTCCTCTTACTCGCCAGAGCGGACGCAAAAAATGGTCGAGTTACTGCGCGAGTGGAAAATTCCGCTGTTAATTCATCAGCCTTCATACAATCTGCTCAACCGCTGGGTAGATAAAAGCGGCCTGCTGGATACCCTGGAAAATAACGGCATAGGCTGCATTGCCTTCACCCCATTGGCCCAGGGATTGCTGACCGGAAAATATCTCAACGGCATTCCTGAAGATTCACGGATGCATCGCGAAGGTCATAAAGTACGCGGCCTGACACCGAAAATGCTCACCGACGCTAACCTCAACAGCCTGCGGTTATTGAATGAAATGGCACAGCAGCGCGGTCAGTCTATGGCGCAAATGGCGTTAAGCTGGTTGCTGAAAGATGAGCGAGTGACGTCGGTATTGATTGGTGCCAGCCGTGCGGAGCAACTGGAGGAGAACGTGCAGGCATTGAATAATCTGGCGTTTAGTGCCGAAGAACTGGCGCAGATTGACCAGCATATTGCCGATGGCGAGCTAAACCTGTGGCAAGCATCTTCCGATAAATAACAAGTTCATACCGGGCGCGAGAACCGCGCCCGCATAAGATCAGTGATTATGACGAGTTAGTCGGTCAAGATAGCCCATCACAAATGCAGAAAGCACAAACGTCAGATGGATAATGACGTACCACATCAGTTTGTTATCCGGGACATTTTTCGCATCCATAAAGACGCGCAGTAAGTGAATGGAAGAGATTGCCACGATCGACGCTGCCACTTTGTTTTTTAGCGACGTTGCGTCCATTTTCCCCAGCCAGTTCAGCTTCTCTTTGTTCTCGGAGATATCGAGCTGCGAGACGAAATTCTCATAACCGGAAAACATCACCATCACAAGCAAACCGCCAACCAGCGTCATATCCACCAGCGACAGCAACACGAGGATCAAATCTGATTCTGCCATTGAGAAGATATTTGGCAGGACGTGAATAATCTCCTGAAAGAACTTCAGCGCCAGGGCAACCAACGCCAGCGAAAGGCCAAAGTACACGGGGGCAAGCAGCCAGCGAGAAGCATACATTGCATTTTCAAGAAAACGTTCCATACATTCCTGTCGTGTAGTTAAAACGGGCAACAGTATATCGCAATTGAGTAAACAGCGCGCAACAGCAAATCAACATATATGTTAAACCGTTGTCGCATAAATCCGAGGTTTAGGGATCTTCCTGGTTCCCTGATTAACGCATTGAGAGCGTCTACCCTTATAGGACGTTGAACCTGAAGGGAGAAAAGCGATGTCTCATTTAAAAGACCCGACCACGCAGTATTACACTGGTGAATATCCCAAACAGAAACAACCAGCGCCCGGCATTCAGGCGAAGATGACGCCCGTGCCAGATTGCGGCGAGAAAACCTATGTCGGTAGCGGTCGCCTGAAAGGTCGTAAAGCACTGGTGACAGGGAGCGATTCCGGAATCGGTCGCGCTGCCGCCATCGCTTACGCGCGTGAAGGAGCTGACGTGGCGATCAGTTATCTTCCCGTGGAAGAAGAAGATGCTAAGGATGTGAAAAAGATCATTGAAGAATGCGGACGCAAAGCCATTCTGCTGCCGGGCGATTTAAGCGATGAGAAATTTGCCCGTTCACTGGTTCACGACGCGCATAAGGCATTAGGCGGGCTGGATATTATGGCGCTGGTCGCCGGGAAACAGGTTGCCATTCCTGATATTGCAGACCTCACCAGCGAACAGTTTCAAAAGACCTTTGCCATTAACGTTTTCGCGCTGTTCTGGCTAACCCAGGAAGCAATTCCCCTGCTACCGAAAGGTGCCAGTATCATCACCACTTCGTCAATCCAGGCCTACCAGCCAAGCCCGCATTTGCTGGACTATGCGGCAACGAAGGCGGCGATTCTGAACTACAGCCGTGGTCTGGCAAAACAGGTCGCGGAAAAAGGTATTCGGGTGAATATTGTCGCGCCAGGCCCTATCTGGACAGCTCTGCAAATTTCCGGCGGACAGACGCAGGATAAGATCCCGCAGTTTGGTCAGAAAACGCCGATGAAGCGTGCGGGGCAACCGGCGGAGCTGGCCCCTGTATATGTTTATCTGGCAAGTCAGGAGTCGAGCTATGTCACCGCAGAAGTACACGGCGTGTGCGGCGGCGAGCATTTAGGCTAAAAAATGCCCGGTTGTGAAAAGCAACCGGGCATCATCGTACTTTTAACGCTCGCCGGATGCGGCGTGAACGCCTTATCTGGTCTACCAGCTAGTGCAAATTCAACACGTTGCGATAGATTTGTAGGTCTGATAAGACGCGCCAGCGTCGCATCAGGCATTGTGCACCGAATGCCGGATGCGGCGTGAACGCCTTATCCAGCCTACATGCTCCTGCAAATTCAACATGTTGCGATAGATTTGTAGGTCTGATAAGACGCGCCAACGTCGCATCAGGCATTGTGCACCGAATGCTGGATGCGGCGTGAACGCCTTATCCAGCCTACATGCTCCTGCAAATTCAACATGTTGCGATAGATTTTGTAGGCCTGATAAGCGTAGAGCATCAGGCAATTCTCTTTACTTCGCTTTGGCAGTTTCTTCGCCGACCAGACCAATCTTCAGGTAACCTGCCTGATGCAGCTTATCCATTACCTTCATCAACATCTCGTAGTCGACGGTTTTATCTGCACGGAAGAAGATGGTGGTGTCTTTCTTACCTTCGGTTAACGCATTCAGCGCCGTAACCATCGTTTCATCGGTGACCGGATCGTTACCGATAAACATTGAGTTGTCCGCCTTCACCGACAGATAAACCGGTTTTTCCGGGCGCGGCTGCGGCGTACTGGTAGAAGCAGGCAAGTTCACCTTCACATCTACCGTCGCTAACGGCGCCGCCACCATAAAGATAATCAGCAGAACCAACATCACGTCGATAAACGGCGTCACGTTGATATCATGCATTTCGCCGTTATCGTCGAGGTTTTCGTTAAGATGCATTGCCATCGGACATTATCCTGCGCGTAATTTTTGTGCAACACGAACCGGATGCGCAGCGGCGCAGGCTTCCAGATCCAGGTCACGGCTTTGCAGCAACAATACCTGCGCTGCGACATCGCCAAGCATCGCTTTAAAGCCGCCAATCTGGCGTGCAAATACGTTATAGATAACGACCGCCGGAATCGCTGCCACCAGACCGATTGCCGTTGCCAGCAACGCTTCTGCAATACCCGGTGCAACCACTGCCAGATTGGTAGTTTGCGTTTGCGCGATACCAATAAAGCTGTTCATGATGCCCCAGACCGTACCAAACAGACCAACGAACGGCGAAATTGCGCCGATGGTAGCAAGATAACCGTTCCCGCGGCCCATTTGACGACCTACTGCGGCGACCCGACGCTCAAGGCGGAAACTGGTACGCTCTTTAATACCTTCGTTATCGTCGCTGCCTTCCGACAGTTCCAGCTCATTTTGCGCTTCATTGAGCAAATGCAGGCTTAAGCTTTTGCTACCAAAATCAGCGGCGATATCGCTGGCCTGGTTTAAAGAGCGTGCTTCAGCCAGCAGTTGCTGCTCGCGCTTCAGGCGACGCTTCTGGTTGAAGAACTCTACGCTCTTACTGAAGAAGATTGCCCAGGTGACTACGGAGGCCAAAATAAGCCCAATCATCACGCACTTAACGACAATATCGGCGTGCTGATACATACCCCAGACGGAAAGGTCCGTCTGCATTAAATTATTACCCACTGTGTATCTCCAGGACGCAAGTCACAAAATCTGCGCACAATAATATCAAAACGACGTCGAATTGATAGTCGTTCTCATTACTATTTGCATACTGCCGTACCTTTGCTTTCTTTTCTTTGCGTTTACGCAGTAAAAAAGTCACCAATACACCTTTTGCGAAATTTTTCTGCTTTATGCCAATTCTTCAGGATGCGCATGACCTCATTCGTGCTAGTTTAGACATCCAGACGTATAAAAACAGGAATCCCAACATGGCAGACAAACAACTTGATACTCAACTGGTCAATGCAGGACGCAGCAAAAAATACACTCTCGGCGC
This sequence comes from Escherichia sp. E4742, assembly GCF_005843885.1. Lineage (NCBI taxonomy): Bacteria > Pseudomonadati > Pseudomonadota > Gammaproteobacteria > Enterobacterales > Enterobacteriaceae > Escherichia > Escherichia sp. E4742. Next base: position 1,266,264 of record NZ_CP040443.1, read on the forward strand.
GGTAAATAGCGTGATTCAACGCGCCTCTTCGCTGGTCTTTGACAGTGTGGAAGCCAAAAAACATGCGACGCGCAATCGCGCCAATGGCGAGTTGTTCTATGGACGGCGCGGAACGTTAACCCATTTCTCCTTACAAGAAGCGATGTGCGAACTGGAAGGTGGCGCAGGTTGCGCGCTGTTTCCTTGCGGGGCGGCAGCGGTTGCAAATTCCATTCTTGCTTTTGTTGAACAGGGCGATCATGTGTTGATGACCAATACCGCCTACGAGCCGAGTCAGGATTTCTGTAGCAAAATCCTCAGCAAGTTGGGCGTAACGACATCATGGTTTGATCCGATGATTGGTGCCGATATCGTTAAACATCTGCAGCCAAACACTAAAATCGTGTTTCTGGAATCACCGGGCTCCATCACTATGGAAGTGCATGATGTTCCAGCAATTGTTGCCGCCGTACGCAGTGTCGTTCCGGACGCCATCATTATGATCGATAACACCTGGGCTGCCGGAGTGCTGTTCAAAGCTCTTGATTTTGGTATTGATGTTTCTATTCAGGCCGCCACCAAATATCTGGTAGGGCATTCGGATGCGATGATTGGCACTGCCGTGTGCAATGCCCGTTGCTGGGAGCAACTGCGGGAAAATGCCTATCTGATGGGGCAGATGGTCGACGCCGATACCGCCTATATGACCAGTCGTGGCCTGCGTACACTGGGCGTGCGTCTGCGCCAACATCATGAAAGCAGCTTGAAAGTGGCAGAATGGCTGGCCGCACATCCGCAGGTTGAGCGAGTTAACCACCCTGCTCTGCCAGGCAGTAAAGGCCATGAATTCTGGAAACGAGACTTTACAGGTAGCAGCGGACTATTTTCCTTTGTCCTGAAGAAAAAACTTAATGATGAAGAACTGGCGAACTATCTGGATAACTTCAGTTTATTCAGCATGGCCTTCTCATGGGGCGGGTATGAATCCTTGATCCTCGCGAACCAGCCAGAACATCTCGCCGCCATCCGCCCGCAAGGTAAGATCGATTTTAGCGGCACCTTGATTCGCCTGCATATTGGTCTGGAAAACGTCGACGATCTGATTGCCGATCTGGACGCCGGCTTCGCGCGAATTGTGTAACATTGCCAAATTTGGACAATTTTGCAGACATTTAATTGTGAATAGTCTTAAATTGTTGCGTCCGGGATCAAGGCGTCCCGGACGATTCAGGAGTACAATAGTCAAATTAAGGCTTAAACGCTGTTCCACAGGAAAGTCCATGGCTGTTATTCAAGATATTATCGCTGCGCTCTGGCAACATGACTTTGCCGCGCTGGCGGACCCTCACATTGTTAGCGTTGTTTACTTTGTCATGTTTGCCACGCTGTTTTTAGAAAACGGCCTGCTGCCCGCCTCATTTTTGCCTGGCGACAGCTTGTTGATTCTGGCTGGCGCATTGATTGCCCAAGGGGTTATGGATTTTCTGCCAACAATCACGATTCTGACTGCCGCAGCCAGCCTGGGTTGTTGGTTGAGTTATATTCAGGGGCGCTGGCTGGGTAATACCAAAACGGTGAAAGGCTGGCTGGCACAGCTTCCGGCCAAATATCACCAGCGCGCCACCTGTATGTTTGACCGCCACGGTCTGCTGGCGCTGCTTGCTGGACGTTTTCTCGCCTTTGTCCGCACGCTGCTGCCAACCATGGCAGGGATTTCCGGGTTGCCAAACCGCCGCTTCCAGTTTTTCAACTGGTTAAGCGGGTTGTTATGGGTCAGCGTGGTAACCAGTTTTGGCTATGCCTTAAGCATGATCCCGTTTGTAAAACGCCATGAAGATCAGGTGATGACGTTCCTGATGATCCTGCCGATTGCCTTGCTAACCGCTGGCTTGTTAGGCACGCTGTTCGTGGTGATTAAAAAAAAGTACTCTAGTGCCTGACGATTTCCTCCGTTCCCGGTGGCCATGCCGGGAACACATTTAACTCCCCTGCATCGCCCGCATTCTGGCTGCATCTTCTCCCGGCGTCACACCGAAATAACGTTTAAACTCACGGCTAAATTGCGACGCGCTTTCATAGCCGACGCGCATCGCCGCCGCGCTGGCCTTCATGCCGTCGTGGATTATCATCATTCGCGCCTTATGCAGACGGTAATTCTTCAGATACTGCAACGGCGAAGTACTGGTGACAGACTTAAAATTATGGTGGAACGCCGAAACGCTCATATTGGCTTCTGCTGCCAGTTGCTCAACGCTCAGGTTTTCGGTGTATTTATTCTCAATTCGTTTCAGCACGCGGCTAATCAGGCTGAAATGCGTCTGGCGACTTACCAGCGCCAGTAGCGCGCCGCCGCAAGGCCCCGTCAGCACATAGTAAAGAATTTCGCGGATAATCTGTTTACCGAGAATGCGCGCATCCAGCGGTCGTTCCATCACATCCAGTAACCGCTCCGCCGCGCATAAAATCTCTTCGGACAATGTAGCGGAATTAATACCGCTGGCAGCCATCGACGGCTGGAAATGTTCATCTTCGCCAATATCCATCAACAGTTCTTGTAACTGTAAAATATCAACATTGAGACGCACCCCCGCCAGTGGCACCTCTGGCGTGGCATAGGTTTCGCACTCAAACGGCAACGGCACCGTCAGCAGCAGGTATTCATTGGCGTCATAGCGAAACACGCGTTCATTGATATAACCGATTTTATGCCCAGAAAAGAGAATTATGATGCCAGGTTCATACATCACTGGCGTACGCGCACCGGGGTTCTCGCCATACAATAAGCGCACATCAGGCAACATATCTGACAAACTATTTTCTTTATCTTTCAGTCTATTAATTTTATCCGTCAGTAGGCGGCATATCTCTTCACGTTTCATATCGCGTAATTTCTTAGGAATAATGCGGCAATTTGATTGTGCGCAATTTTGTACCATTTCTCCAGCATTCTGGAGAAATAGGCAAGACATTGGCAGAAATGAGCATTGAGAGCCACGGCGCTGGCGACCACAATGAAAAACATCAGGCAGACCGTTCTCTGCCCTCATATTGACCCAGCAAAGGGAGCAAGTAATGAACAACTTTAATCTGCACACCCCAACCCGCATTCTGTTTGGTAAAGGCGCTATCGCTGGTTTACGCGAGCAAATTCCTCATGGCGCCCGCGTATTGATTACCTACGGCGGCGGTAGTGTGAAAAAAACCGGCGTCCTCGATCAAGTTCTGGATGCACTGAAAGGTATGGACGTGCTGGAGTTTGGCGGTATCGAACCAAACCCGGCTTATGAAACGCTGATGAACGCCGTAAAACTGGTTCGCGAACAGAAAGTGACTTTCCTGTTGGCGGTTGGCGGCGGGTCCGTGCTGGATGGCACCAAATTTATCGCCGCAGCGGCAAATTATCCTGAAAACGTCGATCCGTGGCATATCCTGCAAACTGGCGGCAAAGAGATTAAAAGCGCTATCCCGATGGGCTGTGTGCTGACACTGCCAGCGACCGGTTCTGAATCTAACGCGGGGGCGGTTATCTCCCGTAAAACCACTGGCGACAAACAGGCGTTCCATTCTGCCCATGTTCAGCCGGTATTTGCCGTACTCGATCCGGTTTATACCTATACCCTGCCACCGCGCCAGGTGGCTAACGGCGTAGTGGACGCCTTTGTGCACACCGTAGAACAGTATGTGACCAAACCGGTTGATGCCAAAATTCAGGACCGCTTCGCAGAAGGCATTTTGCTGACGCTGATCGAAGATGGTCCGAAGGCCCTGAAAGAACCAGAAAACTACGATGTGCGCGCCAACGTCATGTGGGCGGCGACCCAAGCGCTGAACGGTTTGATCGGTGCTGGCGTACCGCAGGACTGGGCAACGCATATGCTGGGCCACGAACTGACCGCTATGCACGGTCTGGATCACGCACAAACTCTGGCTATCGTCCTGCCTGCACTGTGGAATGAAAAACGCGACACCAAGCGTGCGAAACTGCTGCAATACGCTGAACGTGTCTGGAACATCACCGAAGGTTCCGACGACGAGCGCATTGACGCCGCGATTGCCGCTACCCGTAACTTCTTCGAGCAATTAGGCGTGCCGACGCATCTTTCCGACTACGGTCTGGACGGCAGTTCTATCCCGGCATTGCTGAAAAAACTGGAAGAACACGGCATGACCCAACTGGGCGAAAATCATGACATTACGCTGGAAGTCAGCCGCCGCATCTACGAAGCCGCCCGTTAAGCTTTTTACGCCTCAAACTTTCGTTTTCGGGCATTTCGTCCAGACTTAAGTTCACAACATCTCACCGGAGCCTGCTCCGGTGAGTTCATATAAGGAGGAACGTATGGCTAATCCAACCGTTATTAAGCTACAGGACGGCAATGTCATGCCCCAGCTGGGACTGGGCGTCTGGCAAGCAAGTAATGAGGAAGTTATCACCGCTATTCAAAAAGCGTTAGAAGTTGGTTATCGTTCGATTGATACCGCCGCAGCCTACAAGAACGAAGAAGGTGTCGGCAAAGCCCTGAAAAATTCCGCACTTAACAGAGAAGATCTGTTCATCACCACTAAACTGTGGAACGACAACCACAAGCGCCCCCGCGAAGCCCTACTCGACAGTCTGAAAAAACTCCAGCTTGATTATATCGACCTCTACTTAATGCACTGGCCCGTTCCCGCAATCGACCATTATGTCGAAGCATGGAAAGGAATGATTGAGCTGCAAAAAGAGGGCTTAATCAAAAGTATCGGCGTCTGCAATTTCCAGATCCACCATCTTCAGCGCCTGATTGATGAAACTGGCGTGGCACCTGTCATTAACCAGATAGAACTTCACCCGCTGATGCAGCAACGTCAGTTGCATGCCTGGAACGCCACACACAAAATCCAGACCGAATCCTGGAGCCCATTAGCCCAGGGCGGGAAAGGCGTATTCGATCAGAAAATCATTCGCGATCTAGCAGATAAGTATGGCAAAACCCCGGCGCAGATTGTTATCCGCTGGCATCTGGATAACGGTCTGGTCGTAATCCCGAAATCGGTCACCCCTTCACGAATTGCCGAAAACTTCGATGTCTGGGATTTCCGTCTCGACAAAGACGAACTTGGTGACATTGCAAAACTCGACCAGGGTAAACGCCTCGGCCCTGATCCCGACCAGTTCAGCGGCTAACGCACAAATTCTCCCGGTAGCGGTAATGTTCCGCTACCGGACTTTTCAGAAATCATTTATTCCCCTCGCCTCCCGCCCGTTGTTACTCTCCCCTGTTCAGGAACACCAAATATAAGGACATCATCATGCGGAGCTGGAAGCTCTTAAAGGAACAACTCATCTACACCAGGGATAAACGTGATGGAGAGGTGAAAAACAGATGAAAATAATGATTCTGTTTTTGGCAGCCTTTTTAAGTTTTACCCTCCAGGCGCAATCCCCCTCGCTGACCGCTGAACAAACAGTCAGGCAGATTTATCAATACTATACCGGTGGAGCTAGCGTTCCTTATTTCGGTGAAAACAGTGAGCAAGCAATAACATCAACGCGAATGCAAAAGGCGCTAACCCTGAATGACAATCTCACACTGCCGGGTAATATTGGCTGGCTGGATTACGATCCGGTTTGCGATTGTCAGGATTACGGCGATCTGGTGTTAGAAAGTGTCGCGGTTACTCAAACGGATGCCGATCACGTGGATGCCCTTGTGCGCTTTCGTCCCTATAAAGACGATAAAGAAAAGACCACGCAAACACTGAAGATGGTGGCAGAAAATGGTCGTTGGATGATTGATGATATTGTCAGCAATCATGGCAGCGTCTGGCAGTCGGTTAACGGTGAGAATGAAAAAATATTGGCGGTACTGGCATCACTACAAAAAGAGCAGCCTGAAGCCTTTGTCGCCGAGTTGTTTGACCATATCACTCATTATAGTTGGCCCTGGACGTGGGTTGTTTCCAACACCTATCGCCAGGCTATTAATGCCTTCTATAAAACCACCTTCAAGACTGGCAGCAACTCCGATGAAGATATGCAATTAGAGCGGCAATTTATCTACGACAACCCAATCTGTTTTGGCGAAGAGTCTTTATTTTCACGCGTTGATGAAATTCGTGTGCTGGAGAAAACTGCCGACTCCGCCCGTATTTCTGTTCGTTTTGCATTGACCAATGGCAACAGCGAAGAACAAGAACTCGTTTTACAGCGTCGTGAAGGTAAATGGGAAATCGCCGATTTTATCCGCCCAGGCAGCGGAAGCTTACTTAAACAGATTGAAGCGAAGACTGCCGCCAGATTAGCTGAATAATTAACACCAGATAAAGGAAACTGGAAATGAATAATCAACTGTTACTCTTTTTTCTAATGTTCATACTCACAGGCTGCGTCAATAATGAAAAAATCAGTCATGTAGAAAATGATATTCATCTGATAAATATAAAAATCGATCAACTCCAACAGGATATCGACGCTTTACGTCAGGAAATTCAGATAGCGAAAGAAGCGGCAGAAAAAGTTAACACACGGCTGGATGATGAAGGGAGATGGCCTGACGGAATTTGGGCGCACCCGCCACGGTGGTAATACTCCACTAAACGTCAATCAACTATTAACCATAACAATAAAAGACAGGGAGAAATAAATAATGAAAAAGACTTTCAGCGTGGGAACACTAATTCTGATAACCGGCTTATTAAGCGGGTGCGTCAATGAGCAAAAGGTCAATCAACTGGCGAGCAATGTTCAAACATTAAATGCCAAAATCACCCGACTTGAGCAGGATATGAAAGCATTACGCCCGCAAATCTATGCGGCAAAATCTGAAGCTAACAGAGCCAATACGCGTCTTGATGCGCAGGACTATTTTGATTGCCTGCGCTGCTTGCGTATGTATGCAGAATGATAAAAAATCCCCGGCAGCATTCTGTTACCGGGGATTTTTTTTAACGTCCGACCGCTGCTTTAGGGCGTTTCTTCGCGCCAGCATTCACCGGACGAGATTGCGTAGACGACGCTTTTTTTGCCGTAGCAGGCGTCTGACGCTGGGTCGCCATCGGCGTATGTTTGGTCAACGCCGGACGGGTATTGCGGTTCTGACGGCGAGCTTCGCGCATCTCTTCAATGGTTGGCGCAGGCACTAAGCAATCGCGACGGCTGCCAATCAGATGCTTTTTACCCATTGCTTCCAGCGCCTGACGGATTAACGGCCAGTTTGCCGGATCGTGGTAACGCAACAACGCTTTATGCAAACGACGCTGTTTGTCGCCCTTCGGTACGAAGACGTCTTCACTCTTATAACCAATCTTCGCCAGCGGGTTTTTCCCGGTGTAATACATGGTGGTCGAATTAGCCAGCGGTGACGGATAGAAGTTCTGTACCTGGTCGAGGCGGAAGCGATGCTTTTTCAGCCACAGCGCCAGATTCACCATATCTTCATCACGCGTACCAGGGTGCGCAGAGATGAAATATGGGATCAGATACTGCTCTTTACCTGCCTGTTTGGAATAGGTATCGAACAGCTCTTTAAAGCGATCATAGCTCCCCATGCCCGGCTTCATCATCTTCGACAACGGCCCTTCTTCGGTATGTTCCGGGGCAATCTTCAGATAACCGCCGACGTGATGGGTCGCCAGCTCTTTGATATAGCGCGGGTCTTCCACGGCAATGTCGTAACGCACGCCGGAAGCGATCAGGATCTTCTTGATACCTTTCAGATCGCGAGCACGGCGATAGAGATTGATGGTCGGTTCGTGGTTAGTGTCCATATGCGGACAAATATCCGGATAAACGCACGACAAACGACGGCAGGTTTGCTCGGCGCGTGGCGATTTGCAGCGCAACATATACATGTTGGCAGTTGGACCGCCGAGATCGGAAATCACGCCCGTAAAACCAGGAACTGTGTCACGGATCGCTTCGATCTCATTGATGATCGAATCTTCCGAACGGCTCTGAATAATGCGCCCTTCATGCTCGGTAATAGAACAGAAAGAGCAGCCGCCAAAGCAGCCACGCATAATGTTGACCGAGAAACGGATCATTTCGTAAGCCGGAATACGGGCATTACCGTAAGCCGGATGCGGCACGCGCTTATACGGCAGCGCAAAGACGCTGTCCATCTCTTCGGTAGAAAGCGGAATAGCAGGCGGGTTGATCCACACATAGCGGTCGCCATGTTTTTGCATCAACGCACGGGCGCAGCCTGGGTTGGTTTCGTGGTGCAGAATACGCGAAGCATGAGCGTACAGCACTTTGTCGCCCTTCACTTTCTCGAATGAAGGCAACAACACGTAGGTTTTTTCCCACGGTTTCGGGCGCGGCGGCTGCACGGTAACGGCTTTGGCTTCTTGTTTTTTCGGCGCCACCGGTTTGTTATCAGCGCACGGCAAATCTTCACCATACGGATGCGGAATTGGGTCGATTTTCCCCGGGGTATCGAGACGAGTGGAATCCACACCGCTCCAGCCAGGCAGTGCTTCTTTCACGATAATCGCGGTATTACGCACATCGCGGATTTCACTAATCGGCTCGCCCATCGCCAGACGATGCGCCACTTCCACCAGCGGACGCTCACCGTTACCGAACATCAGCATGTCGGCCTTGGAATCCACCAGCACCGAACGGCGCACGGTATCAGACCAGTAATCATAATGCGCGGTACGGCGCAGGCTGGCTTCAATACCACCAAGGATCACCGGCACATCTTTCCACGCCTCTTTACAACGCTGGGTATAAACCAGTGTGGCGCGATCCGGGCGCTTACCCGCGACGTTATCCGGCGTGTAGGCATCGTCATGACGTAAACGGCGATCGGCGGTATAGCGGTTGATCATCGAGTCCATATTGCCAGCTGTAACGCCGAAAAACAGATTCGGTTTACCCAGACGCATAAAATCGTCTTTGCTGCTCCAGTCCGGCTGGGCGATGATCCCGACGCGAAAGCCCTGCGCTTCCAGCATACGACCGCAAATCGCCATCCCGAAGCTTGGGTGATCGACATACGCGTCGCCAGTAACCAAAATGATGTCGCAGCTATCCCAGCCAAGTTGATCCATCTCTTCACGAGACATTGGCAAAAACGGTGCCGGTCCAAAACAGGCGGCCCAGTACTGCGGCCAGGAGAACAGGTCGCGATCCGGTTGGATCAGGGAGATAGAGCTCATTTTGCTTCCAGAAATGGTAAAAAAATAATCAAAGGCCGAGGATTATAAGCCGGAACGAAAGAGAAATCGAAAGGTATTCCATACTCGCCCTCCTCGGGCGAGTATGAAGATTACGGTATCGGATTGACCAACAGCTGCCCTATCGAGCCGCGATCGGCCATTTCCAGCGTCTGGCTATTAAAGTAGAACGGGAAGTGCGCCCAGGAAGGCTGACCGAAATAGACAAGCAGCTCCACTTGTCCGTCAACCCAAACGGTATCTTTCCAGCCTCTGTCTTCCGGGAACGGCATTGCGCCGTTAACGTTGCGGATCTGGAACATCACGCCTTCAATATGGAACGCTTGCGGCTCGTCCGCGCGTACCGTCCAGCGCTCCCACGTTCCTTGCTGCGCGGTGACATCAATACGGTTGACGTCCCACAACTTCCCATTGATACCAGGATCGTCACCCAGGCTAATATCACGACTACGAATCGGTGAACCGGCCATAATTTCAGTCGGCAACAGGCGCATCGGCAGGCTGTCAGTGACCAGTGGCAGTAGCCCAGTTGGGCGCAGCGTTAGCACCAGCGTAGAAACCAGAATGCTGGATGGCTCAAAGAAGCCACGAATACGATCAACAATACTCGCCGCTTCGCCACAGGTGATAGACACTTCATCACCGTTGCTCATATCCACCAGAATCTCACGACGCTCGCCCGGTGCCAGCGAAAGTTGTTTTACCGATACTGGCGCAGGCAGGAATCCCTGATCGCCTGAAATCACATGCAATGGACGTCCGTCACTCATCTGTAGTTGATAGCGACGAGAGTTCGACGCGTTCAGCAGTCGCAAGCGCACCCAGCCACGCGAGACTTCAACGTACGGGCTTTGTACACCGTTAACCAGCAGCGTATCACCAACAAAGCCGCCGCTTCCTGGTTCGTTATATTCTGGTGTGCCAAAGTTATCCAGGCGTTTATCCTGAATAATGACCGGAAAATCATCGACACCATAATGGTTGGGGATAGGCAGCGACTTGCTGACTTCATCTTCCACCAGCCACATCCCGGCAAGGCCGTTATAGACCTGCTGAGCCGTGCGGTTGGGGGTATTGGCGTGATACCACAGAGTAGCTGCGTTCTGGCGAATGGGGAGTACGGGGGCCCAGTCAGCATTAGGCGACATCATCCGTGCCGGACCGCCCATCAGTGGGCCTGGCACTTGTAGCCCGGCCACCGTCATTGAGACATTTTCTGTCAGGCGGTTGCTGTAAATAAGCTTAACATCGTCGCCCTTCCAGACGCGGATAGTCGGCCCCAGGTAACGGCCATTGATTCCCCAGACCGACGCACGTGTCCCAGGCGTAAATGACCAGTGCGCACGTTGTACAGTCATAAACAGCGGTTGCCCACGGCGAGATTCAAGCAGCGGCGGAACGGGTAGCGGTTGCTGTTGCCCGGCTGCTCTGGCCTTCAGGGGAACAGCGCCTGCACAAAGTGCAATCCCCGATGCCTGAATGAACTGACGCCGACTGAGTGACATATTTGCTCCATGTAAAACTGGCTAAAGTAATACCGTGCAGGAAAGTGTTCCCGCAAAAATACAGATTGCCGACTTAAACTTTTCCGGCGGCTTCGCGTTCTGCGACTTCTTTATCGAGCTCGGCGATTTTTTGTTCCATTATCGAACGACAATGGGCCGCCAGCTCGCGAACCTGATCTTTACCATATTGACTGACATCAATTGGCGGCAGCATTTCGACAATCACCAGACCGTTGTGTAGCCGGTTAAGATTAATCTTATTCGAAGTTGTGGAAACACACACGGGAATAATCGGCACACCTGCTGCAATTGCCGCGTGAAATGCCCCGGTCTTGAACGGTAGCAGGCCGCGACCACGACTGCGGGTACCTTCCGGGAACATCCAGATGGAAATACGGCGTTTTTTGAAGTGATTCACCACTTCCGCAATAGTGCCGTGTGCCTTAGTACGGTTGTTTCTGTCGATCAATAAGTTACCGGTTAACCAGTACAACTGCCCAAAGAAGGGGATCCACAGCAAACTCTTTTTACCTACAGTGACTGTCGGCGGCTGCACGATGTTTGATGCCGTCACCATGTCATAGTTGTTCTGATGGTTAGCAATATAGATAGCATTACCGTAGCTTTCGGCATCAGCAGGTTTGCGACATTCGACCTTCAGGCCGTACAGCGGCGCAAGACGACCAAACATATGCCCGAAGGTAGCCACATGCTTCGGATTACGCGGGCTGAAAAGGCAGTAAATGGAGCCGAATACACAGACTAAGATGCTGTAAATAACGGTAATAATAAGACGAAAGATATATAGCATAACACCCTCTGAAGATCTGAGAGACTGGCATTGTACGTCACCTGAAATCAGGTTAGGGCATTGTTAAAAGCCGCTCTCTGGAAAAACGTATTGTTAATCGCAACGCATGAATAAACAACGGTTTCAAGGGAATTTTTATTGTTTATACAGACTAAATGCGGCACCGGATGACGACTTCAACGTTTCATCCGGTTCACCTTTTTGACAGGAGATGGACGGCCCTCTCCTGCATTTTACTCTTCGCTGTCAGCGCGTCGCGGAGCGTCAATCTCGACACGGTCGATACGCTGTAAACCACGCATCAAGGTGCCGCGACGGCCACGCTCACCGGTCACTTTCAGCAACTCTTCCGGGCGCAGTTTGATTTTGCGTTTCCCGACATGAATCGTCAGCGTACTTTGTGGGGGCAGGACATACAGATGTGCAAGCCCATCCTCGCCACGAGCAGCTTCTGCCGACGGGATGTTAATGATCTTGTTGCCTTTACCCTTCGACAGTTGCGGGAGCTCACTGACCGGGAACATCAGCATACGTCCAGCCAGAGTAATCGCCAGCAACATATCGGAAGGATCCTGAATCACCACTGGAGGCATAACATGCGCGTTTTCTGGCAGAGTAATCAGTGCCTTACCTGCACGGTTACGCGCCACCAGATCGTTAAAGGTACAGACGAATCCGTAACCTGCATCGGAAGCCATCAACAGTTTCTGATCGTCGCTTTCCATTAGCATGTGATCAACGGTAGCGCCTGGCGGCAACGTCAGTTTACCGGTGAGCGGTTCGCCCTGACCACGCGCTGAAGGCAGCGTAATGGGGTCGATGGCGTAGCTGCGTCCGGTAGAGTCTACAAACACCACAGGCTGGTTACTCTTGCCTTTCACCGCAGCTTTGAAACTATCACCTGCTTTGTAGTTCAGACCTGGGGCGTCGATATCATGACCTTTGGCACTACGCACCCAGCCCATCTGCGACAACACAATGGTAACCGGCTCAGACGGCAACATGTCGTGCTCGCTCATCGCTTTCGCTTCTTCGCGTTCCTGCAGCGGCGAACGGCGATCGTCGCCATACGCTTGTGCGTCAGCCTGTAGCTCTTTCTTCAGCAGATTATTCATTTTGCGCTCGGAAGCCAGAATGCCCTGCAACTGATCGCGCTCTTTTTCCAGCTCGTTCTGCTCACCGCGAATCTTCATCTCTTCCAGTTTGGCGAGGTGACGCAGTTTCAGTTCGAGGATGGCTTCGGCCTGGGTTTCCGAGAGGTCAAAACGCGACATCAGCGCCGGTTTCGGTTCATCTTCATTACGAATGATCTCAATCACATCATCGATGTTGAGAAACGCCTTCAGCAAACCTTCCAGGATATGCAAGCGCTTGAGGACTTTCTCCAGACGATAGTTCAGACGGCGGCGTACGGTATCACGACGGAACACCAGCCATTCAGAGAGGATTTCCCGCAGGTTTTTCACCGCCGGACGCCCATCCAGACCGATCATATTGAGGTTAATACGATAGCTCTTTTCCAGATCGGTGGTGGCGAAGAGGTGATTCATCACCTGCTCCATATCCACGCGGTTGGAACGCGGCACGATCACCAGACGGGTCGGGTTCTCGTGGTCAGATTCATCGCGCAGATCGTCAACCATCGGCAGCTTCTTGTTGCGCATTTGCGCAGCAATCTGCTCCAGCACGCGCGCGCCAGAAACCTGATGCGGTAGTGCGCTGATAACCACCGCGCCATCTTCTTTCTTCCACACCGCGCGCATCCGCACAGAACCGCGACCGTTCTCGTAGATTTTGCGGATCTCCGCTCGGGAGGTAATGATTTCCGCTTCGGTCGGGTAGTCCGGCCCCTGCACGATATCCAGTAACTGGTCGAGCGTGGTATTGGGCTGCTCAATTAAGGCGATTGCCGCCTGCGCGACTTCACGCAGGTTGTGCGGCGGAATATCCGTCGCCATGCCGACGGCAATGCCGGTGGTGCCGTTAAGTAAAATATTCGGCAAGCGGGCGGGGAGCATTTTCGGCTCTTGCAACGTGCCATCGAAGTTTGGCACCCAATCCGCCGTTCCTTGCCCCAGTTCACTTAATAAAAGCTCGGAATATTTCGACAGGCGGGATTCGGTGTAACGCATTGCTGCGAACGATTTCGGATCGTCCGGCGCCCCCCAGTTCCCCTGCCCGTCCACCAGCGGATAACGGTAAGAGAATGGCTGCGCCATCAGCACCATCGCTTCATAACAGGCGCTGTCGCCATGCGGATGGTATTTACCCAGTACGTCACCGACAGTACGAGCCGACTTTTTAAATTTGGCGGTAGCATTCAGGCCCAGTTCTGACATCGCATACACAATGCGGCGTTGAACGGGTTTCAGACCATCACCAATAAACGGCAACGCACGGTCCATGATCACGTACATGGAGTAGTTTAAGTAGGCGTTCTCCGTAAACTCATGCAGCGCAAGGCG